>NZ_JADOTV010000009.1:136238-159743 GCF_015767245.1 Aureivirga sp. CE67 | reverse complement strand
AATAATGAATTAAATTTGCTCAAGACTTCGGAGGTTTAGGATTATTTTTTGGTAGAAACAAAACTATAACCTTTTGAAGTCTTTTTTTATCTTATACAATTTTAATCGTGATAATGTTTAATAAAGAAAGATATAGTTATCTCTAAATATTATGAAATATTGTCTTCACAGGTAGATGAAGGGAACATTGAAAATATTTATAATAAACTGATTCAAAAAATAAATATCCTAAAGAAAATAAAAACTAAATCTACAACAAAAAACTTATTCTATAATAGACTTATTTCTGAATGTATATTTTGGGCATTATCAATTATTGAAGAAAACAACAATTCACTTGAAATAATAAATGAAAAATTCATTGCTGATTTAGTTATTTTTGTTAACAAAAATAAGGATTCTTTTAAAATGGATAGAAGTTCCTTTGCAAAAGAACTTCAGAAAAGATATACAGTTTTGGGTGATTATTTTGCAAAAAAACTAAATATATCATTTGATGATTATTTAATAACAACTTCAGAATTTAAAAAAGAAAATAAATTAAATAAAAATGTAAAAAATCCTGAACAAAAGGAAACAAGTTTTGATGATTTACGTATTAATAAACCTGAACCATCATCAATTACAATTGTTGATATATGTAGACAGATGGAGCGTCAACGATTTTTAATACGTCCTCCCTATCAGAGAGAAGAAGTTAAAAATAGAAATAAATCATCTGCAATAATTGAAAGTATTCTGCTTGGAATAAAATTACCTCCTATTTTTGTATATAAAAGAAAAGATGGTGTTTCTGAGGTATTAGATGGCCAACAAAGACTTTTATCTATATTAGGTTTCTTGAAAAAAGAATATCTAGATGAAAAAGGTAATAAACAAAAATCAAATAAACACGGATATTCATTAAGTTTAAATAATGGGATTTTAAATGATTTACATGGATGTAATGTTGATAAATTGACATCAGAACAGGTTAAGAAAATAAATAATTTTGACCTTTGGATTATTGAAATTAATAGTAGGTATAATAAAGATTTTGAACCAATAGACCTTTTTTTACGTTTAAATAGTAAGCCTTATCCTATTAAAGAAAACACATTTGAAATGTGGAATTCATATATAGATAAAGACATTATAGAATCTATAAAATCTACAATGTCTGATAATATTAATTGGTTTTATTTTAGGAAAAATAATAAAAGAATGGAAAATGAAAATATATACACTGCTTTTACTTATTTACAATACTACCAAGACAACTGTGATTCATTAGATTTCAAACCATTAGAATATTATAAAATTGGAGAGAAAATCAATTTTAGATTAAAATCAAAAACTGATGTTACAAAAATTCTTGAAGATGTTAAAAATAAAGAAAATTTAATCAAAGCATGTAATGACTTAAGTGAAGTATTCATATATAAGGTTAAATCAATTGTTGAAGATGATTCAGTTAATAGAATTGATGTTTTGAATAAAAACTTTGAGAAGATATGTAATGTATCTACATCAGGTAGAAGAACTCAGCAAAGTTTTTATGCTCTTTGGTTTTTTGTTTCTAAAATATCTATTCAATCAATAGAAAAGAATAAGATTTCAATTAGAGAAGACCTACATGCATTATTTCAATTAATGAATTTTGTTAAAAGTAAAGAATCATTCGAGAGAAAAATCAAATCATTTTGGAAGAAATATCAATAATAAAACTATGAAAAACACATTTCAAGAATATCAACCAATTGATGGGGAATTATTAAAACAGATTTGGCATAATTCTATTATTGTTTTTGATACTAATGTATTATTAAATTTATATAGGTATTCTACTAATACTTCAGATAATTTTCTTCAGATAATTTCAGAATTAAATGAAAGGGTATGGTTACCCTATCAAGTTGGACTTGAATTTAATAGAAATCGAATAGCTGTTATTAGTGATCAAAAAAAAAGTTATTCTGATTTCGAAAAGAAGATACATGAACTAATTAATGAAATTGAAAATAGAAATAGAAATCCTTTCTTTTCTGAATCGTTGACTACTAAAATAGTTGAAATAAAAATTGATTTAAATTTAGAGATCAAAAAGAAAAAAGAAACATATGATTTTAACCTTAAAACAGATTCGATATTAGATAAAGTTAATATAGCATTTAAAGACAAAGTTGGTCAGCCTTTTATTCCAGACGAATTATTAAAACTTCAAAAAGAAGGAGAAAAACGCTATAAAACTAAAATCCCTCCAGGTTATTGTGATATTAAAAAACCTGAAAATGAAAGATATGGTGATTTAATTCTTTGGAAAGAAATAATTGGAAAAGCTAAAGAATCAAATATTAATGTTTTGTTTGTATTAGATGACAGAAAAGAAGATTGGTGGTTTGAACATCAAGGAAAAACTATAGCTCCTAGACCAGAATTAATAAAAGAATTTCATACTGCAACTGGAAAAAATATTCATTTTTATAAACCATTTCAATTTTTAGAATATTCAAATCAATATCTTAAGAAAAAAATAGCTAATGATGTAATTGAAGAAGTTAAAAATTATAGACCTTCTATTCTGAAGAAAGAAGATATTAAACAAATCTATTTAACATTAAAAGGAGATTCTGATAATTTTAACATATTAACATCGGAAATGAAAAACAAAGGATATAGTATTGATACTGAGTCTAGTACTGATAATAAATTACATTTTATTAATGTTTTATTACCAAATATTCCTGATTTGGAGCGTCGATTTAATTCAAAATTTATTTCAAATATATCTAACTATAATATGATTTTATTAGAATCTAATAAAGACAAGTAAATCATCAGTTTATATGGACTACAAAATAAATACTACTTATGAATTAAAATCCATAGATTATTTAAGATTTGATCAATAGATTTTCTTTATGATTTTCACAATCTATTTTAAACTATTTCAAGTCTATCTTATGTAAACCCATTATAAACAACTCTAAAGAACCATTGAAATCTCAAAGGTCTTTTTTTTGAGAAAACTCAACTATCTAGTAGAAATTCTGCGAAAGAGATTGTAGTAAAAAGCTTTTGTTTTTGCAAAAATTAGTTTTTCTTTCAAAACGGAGGCGACCTTAGAAGCCCACGTATTTGTTAGAAAAACTTTTTTGGAAGAAGAAAACTTGAAACGAAAAGCTCGACCCTTTTTCTTCTTTTTTTTAGAAGAAAAAGGGATTCGCCCAAAATAAAAAAGCATCTCAAAATATTCGAGATGCTTTTACAAATTAATTATACTTGAAACTTATTTATTTTCTTATTTCACACATCAATCCTATAATTCAATTTAAAAGCAATTCCCCAATTTTTTCTGTGAAGACTTTCGTTATAATCATCTGAAATCACTAGATACACATAAGACAAAGGCTTGTATTCCCACTGTAATCGACTGTTGATATTGAAATTATCAAACTGTGTATTGTACTGCACATACGTTGTCCAATTCAGTCGATTTGTGAAGAATATTTCACTGATAAATCTTGCTAAATGAAATGTTTCTCTCCCTAATTCTTTTAAATCAATATCATTTTGTTCATAAAGCATTTGAAATCTTGCTAAAGGAAGCAATCTATATTGTGCATTTACATTAAATCTTGTTCTACTTCCATTATAATAACCTCCTATTCTAAATTCTCCTCCATATTGAAACTTACTTCTATCCGCAGAATCATATCCGATCGTAAGTCTAGTAAACTGGTAAGTTTCTGGAAGTATATAATTCCCATTTCCTAGAGGATCAAAAGCATATTTTAAATTGATATAATTATGACTTATTCCTCCATAAAGCGATGACATATTTTTAAAAACCACATCATTATTTATGTTTGTTGAAGACTGCGAAAGAACTCCTTGATCATCCCAATAAGTACTATTATAAATATTGAAATATCGATGACTATCTATAATTTTAGAATCTTTCGGGAAGCGACGAAGACTAAATCTTCCAATTGCCTGCGTATAACCTTCTCTAATAGTTTCTTCAGTTATTGCATCATAATTATACAAACGAGGAACAAAACCAACATCCGTAATATAGTTTTTCTCCACTTTTTTGATAGAAGCTCGCCAATTCATTTTCAAATTATTATTCCAAATTGCTAGATTATAAAAGTTATTTTGTCCTGAAATATCATTTGTAAAACTATGTGCTGCATTTGCCAAACCAATCCATTTGTTATTTTTTGAATTATAATTCAGATTCACCCCTCCTACTCGATTGTAATTATCTAAAAATGTAAATCCATCCGTTTCTTGTCGGTTTACTAAAAATCCTGTTGCAGTGAAATTACTTGAAAGTTGTTGTTGCAAGACCAAAACTCCATAATTCTGCGCTGGAATATCTTCTTCTTTTTTAGTCGAAGCATTTAAAACTCCTAATCGTGTATTTTTAGAAACATTTCCTGATAATTTTAAACCAAATAACATATCTGCTTCTGCTCCTATTCGTCTTGAATAAAAAGGATTTACATTTCCAACTCCTAAGTTATTAAACAAATCACTGTTTTCTAGAAAGAAATTTCTTCGCTCTGGAAAAAACAATGAAAATCGACTTAAATTCGTTACTTGTCTATCTACTTCTACTTGTGAAAAATCTGGATTTATCGTTGCATCTAATTTTAAAGAAGAAGTCACATTATATTGTACATCCACACTTGGTTTAAGTTTCGTTTCTTTTGTATTTTCTTCCAAATCTTCTTGATGATTTGCAGTTAATGATGGCGTAATTGCAAATTTTGAAGCTTTACTTTTACTCAAATTCTCTACCTTATAAGCTTTGGATTGATTCAAATCAAATTGTCTAAAATTTCTATTAATTGGTGTATTTGTTGTCCATTCGTTTAGTTTTATATTTCGTGTATGAAATAACATTCCCCAAGTCGAATTTCCTTCTTCATAAGCAAGTGCTTTTAGTGGAATTTCGATTTCATAAATTTTCAGTTTTCCTTTTGTAGAAGTTCTCGCATTCCAAACTGTGTTCCAACTTGTATTAATTCGAAATCCTCCTCCTCTTCTTGAAACTAAAGCATCAATCAAGGCATCTCCCATATTTACAATAAAAAAATATCCTGATTGTTGTTGGTTATAAGTATCGATCAAAAGTGCAAAAGAATCACTTCTTCCTCCCGAATTATTGATATCATCTCGCTTCAAAGAACCAATTCTCACTTCTTCCATCGGATCTTCATATACAGCACTGATATAAAGATTTTTTCCGTTATGAAATAATTTTACTTCTGTATTATTTTCTGCTTTATCTCCATTATTCGGAATGTAATTAAAGAAATCATTTTCAGCAGGCAATGTCTTCCATATTTCTTCATTCAATTTTCCATCCAATTTTATTTCTGCTTCTCTATAATTTATATTTCCTGTCTGTGCTTGTGCTTTACAAAACAGCAGAACTGGAAGAAACAACAGCATAATCTTTTTCATCTTTTAGTATTTCTATGGTTATTATTTTCGTTTTTGTTATTCTTAGTTACGGTGGCTGAGCGGAGTCGAAGCCCCTTTCTTGAATTCGACAGCTTTTCTGGTGTGTATTTTTAACTTGTCACTTATTTATCTTTATGTGTTTACACACCCCTAGCCCCTCTCGAGAGGGGAATTTGTTTTTTGCTTCAATGAGAATCCGATTTCGGCTCCGCTCAATCTCCGAGGTTTGGCACGGTGGCTGAGCGGAGTCGAAGCCCCATCTTCATCACATCGACAAAACTATTATTTCAGCACACTGCTAAATAAAAAAGTAGACAAAACAGCTTTATTGAAGTATGGAAAGTTGGTTTTCTTAGAAAAGGAATTTTGTCTACGAAAAGAAGTTGTAGAACTACAGTAAGTTGCATTTTATCTACTATTCTTCGAGGTTTGGTTTAAAATTGTAATTTAGCGGACTTATGAATCAACTAAAAAAAATAGGAAGCTTTTTTAATATTCCAGTGGTGAAACATATCATGTTTTGGATTGTAATATTTCTGTATTTTTTCCTTACTTCAGACCTAAAATATTTCAGCGGATATCCTGAATTAATCGAATCACGAATTATTATAATTTTTGTAGAAATTGTCGCTGCATATACTTTTCTACTTTTTCTGATTCCAAAATATTTGGCTCCAAAAAAGAATCTAAAGTTTATTCTAGGTTCATTGATGGCAATTTTCTTGGTTTTTGCACTTTTTATTTTCATTCATGAGTTTTATTTTCAACCAAAATTGGAGAGACTTGAGGGAAAAACAGAAAAGTATGAATCTTTAAAAAACTTTTTAAATAATGTAACGAGTTGGCGTATATTCATTGGAAAATCTATCAAATTTATGATGCCGACAGTTCTTTTGGTTATCTACAAATTTTATAAAGACCAGCAAAAATTATTACAAATCAATGAGCAGAAGAAAACTACAGAGCTAAACACATTGAAACAGCAATTAAATCCACATTTTTTGTTTAATACTTTGAATAATTTATATGCGCTGACAATCAAAAAATCCGATCAGGCACCAGAAGTTATCGCGAAACTTTCCGAGATTTTGGATTATATGCTTTATGGTTGTAATGATAAATATGTTTGGCTTTCTAAAGAGTTGGAATTGATTGAAAATTATCTGGCTTTGGAGAAAGTTCGATATGGCGAGCGTGTCTCTATCGAGTTTGTGCAAAATGTAGAAAAAGAAATAAAAATAGCTCCTTTGATTTTGCTAACTTTTATTGAAAATGCTTTTAAACACGGAGTTTCGCAGGAATTAAACAAAGCTTTTATTCGTATTAATATTTCTGTAAAAGACGATTGTGTTTATTTTACTATTGAAAATTCTGTTGCGAAAAATAAAGTAGCTTCTGAGAAGAAAAGTATCGGAATTTCAAATGTAAAAAAGCAATTAGAATTATTGTATCAAGAGGATTATAATTTAGAAATTGAAGAAAATAAAGAGAATTTTAGAGTAGAATTAAAATTGTGTGAGAAATGAAATATAAATGTTTGATTATTGACGATGAAGCTTTGGCAAGAGAATTATTAGAAACACATTTGTCGCAATTAGATGATTTTGAATTGATAGCTTCTTGTGCGAGCGCTATTGAGGCAAGTAGAATATTGCAAGAAAACACCATTGATTTATTGTTTTTGGATATCGAAATGCCTGTTTTGAAAGGTACGGAATTCTTCAAGAATTTATTGAACAAACCCGAAGCAATTTTCACGACTGCTTATAGAGATTATGCCGTAGAAGGTTTTGATTTGAATGCTGTAGATTATATTTTGAAACCGATTACTTTTCAGCGATTCTTTAGAGGAATTGAAAAGTTTAGAAAAATAAAAAGAGAGCTTGTTCCTATTCCTGTTTTGGAAACAAAAACGGAAACGAAAACCGATTTTATTTATATCCGAAAAGACAGAAAGCATGTAAAAGTGTTTTTGGACACGATTTTATATGTAGAAAGTCTGAAAGATTATATTAAAATTCATACGAACACAGAAACGCATCTGACGAAGTTTAGTATTTCTTCTTTTGAAAAAAATCTAGATCAACGCTTTATAAGAATTCATCGTTCGTATATTATCAATAAAGAAAAAATCACGGCTTATACAAAAAATGATATCGAAATCGGAAAATTTGAAATTCCTATCGGAGATAATTACCGTGAAAATGTTGGGTTGTTTTAGAGTTTTATATAAATATTATAAATCAAGATAAAAACTCTCTTCTAAACCAATAAACTATCACCCTAATATACAACACATAACCGTAACACCATATCAAGTTCCCCTCTTGAGAGGGGTTAGGGGTGTGTTAATTATAACAAGCAACTGAAGGGAACCGAATCCCGTTACATTCCCATTTTCCTTCATTACATTTCTGTTTTACCTCATTACATTTCCGTTTTTCTCCATTACATTTCCATTTTTCCTCATTACATTTCCATTTTTCCCCGTTACATTTCCGTTTTCCCTCATTACATTTCCATTTTTCCCCTTTACATTTCTGTTTTTCCCCTTTACATTTCCATTTTTCCTCGTTACATTTCCGTTTTTCTACGTTACATTTCTGTTTTTCTACGTTACATTTCTATTTTTCCACGTTACAATTCCGTTTTTCCACATTACATTCCCGTTTTTCTCCTTTACATTTCCGCTTCCCCTCGTTACATTTACATTTTAAAACAATGATTTTCAACACTTTAAAACACAGCTCTCATAACTCATATCAATCATCGTAAATAATAAAACTACTTTTTTCTAATTTTTATAATCAAAAAGCTTTAAAAACTATTTTTTTTATGTTAAAATAGTAATTTTATCAAAAAAACAAATAGGCTACTTAATCAAAAACAATGGCTTTTACAATAATAACTGAAAACGACATATCACAATGGAATGATGAAACAGGAAGTATATATCATTTTCCAAAAAAATATTTAAAACATCTTCAACCTGGTACAAAAATCATTTATTACAAAGGTAGAATTAAAGATAATTCTTATTTAAAATCAAGACTTTCAAAAGACCCTCATTATTTTGGTTTTGGTGAAATAGGAAACATATGGAAAGATGGTAACAATGAAAAGAACTATTTTGCTGAAATTATAAATTATATTCCTTTTACAAAAGCTGTTAGTTTTAAAGTTGAAAACGGTTCATATATTGAGATAATTCCCCAAAATAAAAAATCAAATTATTGGAGAGATGGAGTGCGATCGACATCTAAAGAAGTATATCACAAAATAATTTCTCTTGCTGAAAACAATTACTTTACTGATGAAGATTGTTTAAATTTAGTTGAGGAAAATATTTTAAAACCCTATCCCAAAGGAATAAAAAAAATATCTGAATCAAAAATAAACACAGGTAATTACAATATAAATTTGAAGTCAATTGGTGATAAAGGTGAGAATCATGTATTAAATTATCTTAAAAAAAACTTGACATCAAATGAAAAAAAAACTCTCAAATGGCATGCTAATATTGGTGAAACACCTGGTTATGATATTTCTTTCTATAATAACAATAGTGAATTAATCGCTATTGAAGTAAAATCTACAACAGGTAAAGTTTTTAAAAACTTTATAATGACTATAAATGAAATAAATGCAGCAAAAAAAATTAAAGAAAATTATTTTATATATCTAGTATCTGATTGTATGAGTAAATCTCCAAAGCTTAACATTCTTAAAAACCCAACTATTGATAATAATTTCAATTTTGAACCTGTAAGTTTTAATGTTTCTCTTCATACAGATTCTTAATATTATAAAATTTCTATATAAGTAAGGTTCTATTTTTCAATAAAAAATCATAAATAATCCAATTGTATTAATATATGATGGTGATAAAAACGGATAATAAAATCAATAATTACAATAATAATTTTATTCTAATTTAAAAGTATTTTATTTATATATTTAGCTTTTTTGAAAATTTCTATATTAAATAACATTAAAAATAAAACTATGAAAAAACTTCTTTTAATATTAATAATCATTTTTTGTTCTTGTTCGTCAGGGAAAGAATACGTTATGCCATTTAGGAATTTAGGATATTCTGGAGAAAGACTCTTTCCTATTCAGAGCAGTGAATCAAATAATATAATTCGAATTTGGGTAAACAATGGTTCTTCAATAGATCGAATAATTACGGTATCAAATGATAGTATTTTTAATGAACAATCTGAACTGGTTGAAATAGGATTAACAAAAAAAGGAAAGAGAAAGTTTTTCAATCAAGAACGAAAAAAACCTTTGAATGGTGTTGCAAATTTTTTTAAAACAATGGATTCTTTAAACCTTTTTCAATATAAATCCCAAGAAAATTTCAAATTCACTCATCATCAACCTTTCTCTTTATATGTAGTGGAGCAAAAAAAGAATGGAAAATATAACCAATTCTATTTCTATACTAAATTCCCATATAGCAATGAAAAAGAAACTAAATTCACCTTCCTTGAAAAATTTATAATGAATGAATTTCAGTGGGAATTCAAATAAACCACTAATTCCATTATTTTTTTGGCTTAGGGATAGGAGCAATTGTCTGAGCTCTTTTTTGGCTTTTCTGCCAAAAAAAGCGAGTGCGGATAGCCCGACCTTTTTTCTGGAGTGAAGTGTTAACGAAGCGGAAGGAAAAAGGGAAGCTCCAAATATCCCTTTCTTTTAATGGACATTATCACGTTTAAAATCTTATAAGGGAATTTTGTTTCATCCAAAACACACCCCTAGCCCCTCTCAAGAGGGGAAATTGACAACTTGTATATCTTTATACAAAATCAAACTTGATAATGTTTAATAATCAATTTTTTCTAAAATTATGAATAATAGTCTAGAGGTTACTTTAGAACTATAATTCTACTTAGAAATCCTTATTTTTGCGAAGAACCAAAACTCCAAAAATGAAGTTTCAGATCAACAATACTTTTACGGACGCATTACCAAGCGATCCGATTGTAGAAAATACCAGACGACAAGTGCGTCAGGCTTGTTATTCTTTTGGTAACCAAGAGTAAAAAACTTCATAATTTTAAAACAAACACTAAACCCTTTATTGTTTTCGTCACATATTTCATAAATATTTGTGACATATTTGTCACAAATTCTCATTAAATTTGTGACAACTTTAATAGTCAAATATGCAAAGTGTAGAAGATAAAATAGAAAAGAGCATTAAAGCAAAGCCAAAAGGAAGTTTATTTTTCCCAAATGATTTCCAATCATTTGGATCTGATGAAGCTATTCGAAAAGCATTACAAAGGTTAAAAGAAAAAGAAATTATCAAATCTGTAGCTCATGGAATATATGTACGCCCAATAGTAGATGAATTTATTGGAGAAGTGATGCCTACAGCAGAAGAGGTTGTAAAAGCAATTGCTAGAAGAGATAAGATAAAATTAATTCCAACAGGAACTTATTCACTTCATGCCCTTGGATTAAGTACACAAATTCCACTAAACTTGGTTTTTTTGACTGATGGTGCAGCGAGAGTAATTAAAATTGGGAAAAGAACAATTAAATTAAAAAATACTACTCCAAAAAATTTATTAGCAAAAGGAGCTATTAGTGGATTGGTCATACAAGCTTTAAAAGAAATAGGAAAAAAACAAGTTACTGAAGATGAAGAAAAACAATTCATATCTTTATTGAAAAAAGAGAACTCTAAAATATTAAAACACGATATGAGTTTGGCTCCACAATGGATAAAAAAGATTTTTAAAAAAGCAGTAGATGAATAGATTTTATAATATCCCTGAAAATAGTAAAAAACGTATTTACCAAAATGTTAGTGTGCAACACAATTTACCAGCGTATGCTATTGAAAAAGATTGGTGGGTTGTACAAACATTAACACTATTATTTCAAACAGAAATTGGAAATCATTTAGTTTTTAAAGGTGGAACTTCTTTAAGTAAATCTTGGGGTTTAATTGAACGATTCTCTGAAGATATTGATTTAGCTGTGGATAGAACATTTTTTGGTTTTTCAGGAGATTTGGGTAAAAAACAAATTACTAAGTTAAGAAAAGCTGCTAATCATTATATCACATCAAACTTACTTGAAGAACTAAAAAATCTTTTCAATTCAAATGGATTAACCGATGTAAAATTAGAATTAGAAACTATAACTTCTAGTGATCAAGATCCTGTTATAATTGGAGTTTACTACCCTTCTATCGTTAAATCTCCCGGATATATTCGACCTCGTGTTCAAATTGAAATTGGTTGTCGATCTTTACAAGAGCCTTTTGATAAAACAGCTATTTTATCATTAGTGGATGACGTTTTTCATAATAAAGAATTCACACAAGAAGCGATTAAAATACCTTCAGTATTACCTGAAAGAACTTTTTTAGAAAAAATCTTTTTATTACATGAAGAATTTCAAAAACCAAAAGAAAAAATTAGAGTAGATCGCTTGAGTAGACATTTATATGATATTTACCAAATTATTCATACTCCTCATGCTATGAATGCAATTCAAAATAAGAACTTATATGAAACTATTGTTAATCATAGAAAACGTTTTACAAAAATAAGCGGTATTGATTACAATTTACATCAACCAAAAACACTCTCTTTTTTACCACCACCAGTTATACTAGAAGCTTGGGAAAAAGATTATAAAACAATGCAAGAACAAATGATTTATGGAGACTCTCCTAACTTCAAACTATTATTAAAACAACTTTCAACTTTTCAAGAAAAAATATATCAATTAGATTTTCAGATCAATTTATTATGAAAAAATAGCTTTCAAAAGGGAATTTTATTTCACACTTTACTTTCTACGGAAATCCTTATTTTTGCGAAGAACCAAAACTCCAAAAATGAAGTTTCAGATCAACAATACTTTTACGGACGTATTACCAAGCGATCCGATTGTAGAAAATACCAGACGACAAGTGCGTCAGGCTTGTTATTCTTTTGTGGAACCAACTAAAACGAAAGCTCCACTCCTATTACATCATTCTAAAGAAGTTGCCGAATTATTAGGAATTTCGGAGGAAGAAACCCAGTCAGAAGAATTCTTGAATATATTTACAGGAAATGCACTTATCCCAGATTCAAAACCTTATGCAATGTGCTATGGAGGACATCAGTTTGGACATTGGGCTGGACAATTAGGAGACGGAAGAGCAATCAATTTGGCAGAAGTAGAACACAAAAACAAACGCTGGACATTACAATTGAAAGGTGCTGGAGCAACACCATATTCGAGAACCGCAGATGGTCTTGCTGTGTTGAGATCTTCTATTCGAGAGTATTTGTGTAGTGAAGCAATGTTTCATTTAGGTGTACCGACTACAAGAGCTTTGTCTTTGGCACTTTCTGGTGACGAAGTTATGCGAGATATGTTCTACAACGGCAATGCAGCTTATGAAAAAGGTGCAATTGTATGTCGTGTAGCTCCTTCTTTTTTACGATTTGGGAGTTATGAGATTTTCGCTTCAAGAGGAGAAACAGAAACTTTGAAGAAATTGGTGGATTATACCATTCAAGAGTTTTATCCGCAACTTACTTGTGATAAGGAAGGTTATATTCAATTATTAAAAGAAGTGAGTGCGAAAACCTTGGACATGGTGATTCATTGGCAACGCGTTGGTTTTGTACATGGTGTGATGAACACAGATAATATGTCGATTCTTGGATTGACAATTGATTATGGTCCTTATGGTTGGTTAGAACCTTTTGAGAGAGGCTGGACACCAAACACTACAGATGCAGAACATAAACGTTATCAGTTTGGAGATCAGGCTCAGATTACGCTTTGGAATTTGGTAAAATTGGCAAATGCTTTATATCCACTTATTGAAGATGCTGCACCTTTAGAAGAAATATTAAATGCTTATCAAGAACAGTATTTTGATAAATATATAGAGATGATGAATGCAAAATTGGGTCTAGAAAAAACACTAGAAAATGATTTTGCCTTAATCCAACAATTAGAAAATGTCTTAGAACTGACAGAAACTGATATGACTATTTTCTTTAGACATTTGAGTGACATTTCTAAAAATAAAAACATGGAAGAAGATACTTCTGGGGAATTTTTAGCGCCTTTTAAAGATGCTTTTTATAAACCAGAGGAACTTAAAGGAGAAATTCTAACAGCTTGGAAAGATTGGTTTGGTATGTATTTAAACCGATTAGAAAAAGAGACTTTAACAGACAAAGAACGAAAAGAAAAAATGGATGCTGTAAATCCTAAATATGTGTTGCGAAACTATATGGCTCAATTGGCTATCGAAGCAGCAGATAAAGGAGATTATAGCATCATAAACGAATTAGCAGAACTTCTAAAAAAACCTTATGACACTCAAAAAAGTGCAGAAAAATGGTTTGCAAAACGTCCAGAATGGGCAAGAGTAAAACCTGGTTGTTCAATGCTTTCTTGTAGTTCGTAGTGGGCTTCGGCTTCGCTCAGCCACCGTGTGATAATTCGGAGATTGAGGCTCTCGAAATCGGGCTTTCTTTGAGAACGGAAAATGATTGGGCTTCGGCTTCGCTCAGCCACCGGATTGGGAGTCCTGCCGAAAGTGATGTGGCTTCGAGTACCTCAGCCACCGTGTGATAATTAACACACCCCTAGCCCCTCTCAAGAGGGGAACTGATTATTGGGAGTGAAGAGAGTATATCTTTAACCTTTTAAAAGAGGGGAATTTTATTTTATTTATAAAACAGACAAATTTGAAATTCGAATACCAAAATATAGATTTACCTGTAAAAGACGTAATTCCTGAGATTCAGCAGAAATTACAGGAATCCAATACTTTAATTGTGAAAGCACCTCCTGGGGCTGGAAAAAGTACTTTATTGCCTTTAGCTTTATTAAACGAACCTTGGTTGGAAGGCAAGAAAATATTGATGTTGGAACCAAGAAGATTGGCTGCGAAAACGATTGCAAATCGTATGGCGGATTTATTGGGAGAAAAAGCTGGAGAAACTGTTGGATATCGAATTCGATTTGAAAGTAAAGTTGGACCAAATACTAAAATTGAAGTATTGACGGAAGGAATCTTAACTAGAATGATTCATGAAGATAATGCTTTGGAAAATGTAGGATTGGTCATTTTTGATGAATTTCATGAGCGAAGTATTCATGCGGATGTTGCGATGGCGCTTTGTAGAGAATCACAAGCAATTTTGAGAGACGATTTAAGAGTTTTGGTAATGTCTGCAACGATGGATATGCCAGAACTTTCGAAGATGTTGAACTCTCCTATTGTGGAAAGTAAAGGTCGACAATATCCTGTGGAAATTCACTATACAGGAGAAAGTGATATGCGACTTTTACCAGAACTTACTTCCAAAGTGATTAAAGATGTTATAAAAAATCATGAAGGAGATATTTTGGTTTTTCTTCCAGGACAAGGAGAAATCAGAAAATGTGAAGATATTTTAAAACAAAGTTTGAAAGATATCATGATTCATCCTTTGTATGGTCAGCTTCCTGCAAAGCAACAATTCTCTGCAATTGTTCCTAATAAAAACGGTAAACGAAAAGTAGTTTTAGCAACCAATATTGCAGAAACAAGTTTGACTATTCAAGGAGTAAAAGTAGTAATCGATTCTGGTTTTGAGCGAACAGCAAAATTTAATCCAAATACAGGATTATCACGTTTGGAGACCATTCAAATTGCAAAAGATTCAGCAGATCAGCGAGCGGGAAGAGCGGGAAGACTGAGTGCTGGAACTTGTTATCGAATGTGGTCTATTGCAACACAATCTAGATTGGATGAACAAAGAAGACCAGAAATTGAAGATGCTGATTTGACTTCTTTAGTTTTGGACATGGCACAGTGGGGAATTGTAAATGCCGAAGATTTATCTTGGGTTACACCTCCACCAAAAGGACATATTGCACAAGCTTCGGAACTTCTACATGAATTGGAAGCTTTGGAACAGAATAAAATTACGGAGCATGGAAAAGAATTACATCGTTTGCCGACGCATCCTCGTATTGCGCATATGTTGATTAAAGCAAAAGAAAACAAACAGCTTGCTTTGGCAACCGACATCGCTCCTCTTTTGGAAGAAAGAGATCCGCTTTCGGCAGAAGTTGGGATAAATATCAATCTGAGAATTGAAGCTTTGAGACGATTTAGAAGCGAAAAGATTGGAGGAAAACGTTTGGTTCGTATTGAGAAAATTGCAGCACAATATCGAAACATGCTGAACATTCCTGTTGATAATTCTACATTTGATGATTATGAAACTGGAATTTTATTAGCTTATGCTTATCCAGAAAGAATTGCTTGTGCTAGACCTGGAAATAATGCACAATTTCAAATGGCGAATGGAAAGTCTGCAACCGCAGGACATCGTGATGATTTGGCACATGAATCTTGGTTGGCAATTGCACATGTAAACGACCGACATGGTGTTGGGAAAATATTTATGGCTTCTCCTTTAAATCCGAGAGATTTAATGCCTTTAGTTAAAACCAAAGAAATCATTACTTGGAATACGAAAAAAGGAGGATTAATCGCTACGGAAGATTTACGAATTGGAAGTATTGTTTTGAAAAGTACGCCAATTGCAGATGCGGATGAAGATTTGGTATTAGAAGCAATTACAAATGCGATTAAAAAAGAAGGAGCACATTTATTGGATTGGAATGAAGATGTGGAGCAATGGCAAAATAAGGTTTTATCTTTAAGAAAATGGAATCCAGAAGCTGGTTTTCCAGATGTGCATACGAAAACTTTATTGGAAACAAATGGAGAATGGTTAGCTCCGTATTTGAGAGATATTAATAAACCAGAAGATTTAAAGAAAATTAATCTGAAAGAGGTTTTAGAATATAGTTTAGAACCAGAATTGCAATCGAAATTAAAAACACTGACTCCAAGTAGAATTGAAGTTCCGAGTGGTTCGTTTATCAAAATAAAATATCAAGCAAATGGTAGTGAACCTGTTTTAGCAGTACGTTTGCAAGAATGTTTTGGAATGAAAGAAACTCCTACTGTAAACAATGGAAAAATAAATGTTTTAATGCATTTACTTTCTCCAGGTTTTAAAATTGTACAGATTACTTCAGATATTAAAAGTTTTTGGGATAATGCTTATTTTGAGGTTCGAAAAGATTTAAGAATGCGCTATAAAAAACATTTTTGGCCAGAAAAACCTTGGGAAGAAGAAGCGATTAAAGGAAGTATGAAGCGTAGGGAGAGGAAGTAGATTGGGAATAAATTAATGAAAGACCTTTGTGTAATCATTGGTCTTTTTTATTTTCGAAAAATATTAAAAATAAAATTGTTAAAAAATAACTATGAAATTTAAAATTACAAAAGGTTTAAGTCTAATATCCATTGGAATGAGTGATATTGGAAGTTATTTTAGTTATAAAGCTCCACTTTCTTTTTCTTGGTATGATTGTGCAGGGTCTTTGGCTAAATATTTATGTATTTTTCCTGATAAAAATAATTTTAGAGAAACTGTTAGGAATAAAATACAAATGAATTTAAACAAGGATTTTACAAATGATAAAGATTCTCTTTTTGAATTATTAGAACCTATTTTGTCCCTTTTTGAAAATGGTGAATATTCTTTAAGTTTTTGTAATTCTGAAAATAGACAATTCTTTTATTATAGAACCTCTTTTGATAATTTCGAAAAAAAACACTTGAAATCATTTTATATAGAATTTGCAATAGAAAAAGATGAAAACTTTAAACCAGATAAAAATCTAAGAATCGATAGTTATACTTATAATTATTATGATTTGAATTCAATTTGTTTTATAGCTACAGAACCAAAATCAAATATAAATTGGGATCGAGTAAAATATTTTGAAGAAGAAATTAAAAAAGGAAAAAGACCTTTTGCTATTATCTTTTCTTCTGATTTTATATCAAAAACTTCTGAAGCAGATTGGATTTCAGAATATTTTATTTTAGATGGACATCATAAATTAATTGCTTATTCCAATTTAAAAATTTATCCAGCAATAGCTTTAATAACTAAAATAAACAACTCTGAATTTGATTTAAAATTTGATTTTGAGGCTTTAAAAAAACGTTTATATCCAAGTCAAAGTAATCATGTTTTTGAAAATTGGGAAGAAAAAGATTTTTATAAAAATGGAATTAGAATTTCTGAAGAAGAATAAGCATTAACACATTTGAAATCTTATAAGAGAATTTTGTTTAATTTAAAACACACACCTAGCCTCTCTCAAGAGGGGAACTTGTCAATCTTCATAACTTTATACTAAATTAGACGTGAAAATATTTACTTAAAAAGTATTTTTCAAATATGTTAACCTATTCGTTATATAATTAAAATACTAGAATAAATTACACTAAAACTTAAAACTATAAAAATGACTGTTAAAGAATTTATCTTAAAATTTGAAGAGGATGTTCATATTAAAAATAAAACTTATAATGAATATGAAAAATGGCATACTAAGTTTTATAATAAAACGCTTCAATATCATACATCGGTAAAAGAATCTTATTTTATGCAAATGAATGCTATCATTGATAAAGCAGAATATAAATTTAGCAACAATAAAGAACTATTACCATTTACTTATTTAGGGTTATTTAATGAAAAAGACCAAGCAGCATTTGACCAATTAATTCAAAAACTTATTTCAAACATAAAAAAAATAGATACAAATCATCAAATGGAGGAAATTCTAAATTTCATCTGTTGGCTTATGGATTTTATTCTACATGAGTTTTACCCTGAAGGTGAATTATTGAAATCTATAAAAAAGTTAAAATTAGAAATTATTAAATCTAAAAAATTAGACTTAAATCACACAAGATGTCAAGTGATTCGGTTTATTGATTTGATGAGAGAAGAATAAACATCATCAGGTTTAAAATCTTATAAGAGAATTTTGTTTAATTAAAAACACACCCCTAGCCCCTCTCGAGAGGGGAATTTGTCAATCTTCATAACTTTATACTAAATTAAACATGATAATATCTAATTATGTAAATTTTGATTTCTTTTCGCATTATAAATACTTTTCAAAAATCCTTATCAAATCTACAAACCATAAAGTGTGTAAACATATTTATCATACCTGCTGGATGAACTTAAATTAATTACACTCTAAAACAAAATTACAAATTACAATGCATAACAACTTTAAATAACAATATAATTACATATATTTGAAAAAAATTCATAAAAAACGATTAATTCTTAAATCGTTTTTTCTTTCAAATAAACGTTAAATAAAAATGCACATTATGAAAAAAAGTATCTTTTTTTTATTTTTTCTATGGGTAACTACAGCTATCCATGCACAAGAACCTTTTATTACTACTTGGGAAGTTCAAGATGGAAGTTTAGATATACGTATTAAAACATCTTCTTATGCTTCAGATATTTATAATTACACCATAGATTTTGGTGACGGAACAATTTTAACAAATGTTACTGATCAAGTCGATCATACTTATGCGCAAGCAGGGATTTATTCAGTTAGCATCACTGGAGATTTTCCAAGGATTTTAGTCTCTAATACATCTTCTACCAATAGACTAAAAATAAAAAGTGTAGAACAATGGGGAGATATACAATGGAAATCAATGGAAGACGCTTTTTCAGGTTGTAGTAATTTAGTTATTAATGCTTCAGATGCGCCTGATTTAACAGAAGTTACAAGTTTAAAAGCGATGTTTCGTGGTGCAAGTAGTATTAATCAATCTATAGATCATTGGGATGTATCAAACATAACCACAATGAAAGAGATGTTTAAGAGAGCATATTCATTTAATCAACCACTTAATAATTGGGATGTCTCGAATGTAGAAGATATGGATAGTATGTTTTATCGTGCTACAAGTTTTAATCAACCTTTAAACAACTGGGTCACTAGTAATCTTAATAATATAACTGAAATATTCTATGAAGCAGAGGCATTTAATCAACCAATTAATAATTGGGACGTCTCAAATGTAACTTCTATGAGAAGAGCGTTTTATGAAGCAATAGATTTTAATCAGTCATTAAATAATTGGGATGTTTCAAATGTAGTTGACATGAGTAAAATGTTTTATTATGCAACCAGTTTTAATGGAGAAATAAGTGATTGGGATATTTCGAATTTAGAAAATATCAGTAGTATGTTTCATCATGCTTCTAGTTTTAATGGAGCTATAAATGATTGGGATGTTTCTAATTTAACTTCTTTAACTTCTCTATTTGAGGAGGCGGCTTCATTTAACCAACCTTTAAATGATTGGGATGTTTCAAATGTAGAAGATATGAATAATTTATTTAATTATGCTATAAGTTTTAATCAACCACTTAATAATTGGGATGTATCGAGTGTTATTACAATGGGAGGAGTTTTTTCAAATGCAAAAAATTTCAACCAACCACTTGATAACTGGGATGTTTCATCAGTTACTTCTACAATAAGTATGTTTAAAGGAGCAACAGATTTTAATCAACCTCTAAATAACTGGAATACTAGTAGCCTTATTCATTTAGGTCACATGTTTGAAGAAGCAAATTCATTTAATCAACCACTTGATAACTGGGATGTTTCAAATGTAGATAATTTGAGTTATTTATTTATGAATGCTATTAGTTTTAATGGTTCTATAAATAACTGGGATGTATCCAATGTAACTGCTTTGTATAGTTTATTTGAAGGAGCAAGTTCCTTTAACCAACCACTTGATAACTGGGATGTATCTAATGTGGAACAAATGGGACATTTATTTAAAGGAGCCTCTTCATTTAATCAGTCCATAAACAACTGGAATACATCTAGCTTAAAATATTTAAATTTAACATTTAAAGAAGCTACCTCATTTAACCAACCATTAAATAACTGGGATGTTTCTAATGTGACACATATGTTAAGTTTATTTAATGAAGCATCTTCATTTAATCAACCACTAGATAATTGGGATACATCAAATGTTATCAATATGTCAGATATGTTTAATGAAGCATCTGAATTTAATCAGCCATTGAATAATTGGAATGTATCAAGCACAATCTATATGGAACGAATGTTTGAACGTGCATTTGCATTTAATCAGCCTTTAAATAATTGGAATGTATCCCAAGTAAAGAAAATGACCCATATGTTTGATTATGCAAAATTATTTAATCAACCATTAGATAATTGGGATACATCAAATGTAACCCATTTTACAGGGATGTTTTATAATGCACGTGCTTTTAATCAAGATATAAGCACTTGGAACATTTCAAATGCTACTTATATGAATTCAATGTTTAAAAATACATTCGCATTTAATCAAGATCTATCTAGTTGGCAATTTAATGATGGCTTATATTTAAGCGTTTTTTTAGATCGTTCAGGTCTAGATATTCAAAATTATGATGCGCTTTTATCTCAATTTTTAAATCTAGAATTAGAATCAGTAACCTTAGGAGCTCTTAATGTTGAATATTGCAATCAAGATGTTGTAGATTCTTTAATCAATGATTACGGTTGGGTAATCACTCATACATTATCAGAGGAGTGTAATAATGTATTTGGAACTGTATCTTATGATCAAAATGCTAATGGTTGTGATACAGAAGATATTGACCTTAGTTCTATTTTTATAAACGCAAGTAATAATGATATAAGCTACTCAAATTTAATAAAAGATGGAAACTATGATATCTCTGTAAGTAATACATCTTTAACTGTATCTGTAAACAATTTACCATCGTATTTCACAGTCGATCCACCATCAGCAGAAGTAACATTTAGCGATTCTTCAAGTGAGGAAATTAATTTCTGTCTTACTGCAAACCAACAAGTAAATGACTTAAATATTTTACTATTACCAATTGAGGAAGCTAGACCAGGATTTGAGGCGGATTATAAATTAATTATTGAAAATATTGGAACAGAATCTATTGATGATATTACGGCTAATTTAACTTTTGATGATACAATGCAATCCTTTGTTTCAGCAACTCCTGCAGAAACAAACATTACCGCAAATAGTATCGATTTTCAGATAGGAAGTCTTGTTCCTTTTGAAAAACATGAAATTGATATTGTAATGCAAACTTTTACACCTCCAACAGTAAATGGAGATGACATCTTAAGTTTTACAGCTACAGTTCAGCCAGAAGAAAATGATTATACTCCAAATGATAATACTTACCAATTAGATCAAATTGTAGTGAATGCATATGATCCAAATGACAAACAAGTATTACAAGGAAGTTCAATTGATGTTAGCGAAGTAGACAACTATTTAGATTACATTATTAGATTTCAAAATACAGGATCTGCAAGTGCAATTAATGTATCCATAAAGGAAAACTTACATCCAAATTTAGATTGGAGTACTTTAAAAATAACAAGTGCTAGTCATGATTTTAAAGTAGAAATAAAGAATGGAAATGAAATGGAGTATATTTTCGATAATATATACTTACCACATGAAGCTGCAGATGAACCAAATAGTCATGGCTACATAGCATATAAAATAAAACCAAAATCAGATATTGAAATAGGAGATATCATGAGTGGTGACGCAAGTATTTATTTTGATTTCAATCTACCAATAATAACAAACACTGTTTCAACAGAAGTTACACTCCCATCAAATGCGAAAAATTTAGTTGCAGGAGACATTGCATTTATTGGTTACAATACAGATTCAAGCAATTCAACAAATGATAATTTCACATTTATCGTGTTGGCAGATATCCCAGGAAATGAAGTTATTTATTTTACAGAAGAAGGATGGGATAATCTTAATAATACATGGACAGGAACAGACGAAGGACACATTACTTATACTGTACCAGCTGAAGGGTTATCTTGTGGTAGTGTTATCATGTTTAATGAATCTTCTCCAAATAATTTCTCTGTTACTAATGGAGGAACAGCTACGCTTTCTTCAGGATCTGACTGGTCTTTAGAAGATGGAGACCAAGTATTAGTATATCAAGCAGCTACTTCTAGACCGACTACAGCAATAAATTTTATTTCAGGAATTCATGGAGATGACGGAGCTGGTACACCTAACTCATTAGATCCAAATACTTTTTGGAATTCTGCTTCATTAGCACCATTAAGTGCTGCTCACTCTGAACTACCTACTGGTTTAACAAATGCAACTGACTGTATTTCTCTTTTCCCTGTTGTTGGAACTGAAATGAACAATGCTAAATATACTGGAACTCTTAGTGGAACATCTACATTTATTAGGGGTGAAATAAATAATCATTTAAATTGGGAATTTAATGATTCAACAGCCTTTGACATTAGTCCTTCTCAATATTCACCTTCTATAATATGTGCACCACTTTGTATAGAACCTGATGTACCAACGATAACAGCTAACTCAAGTGCAATTTGTACTGGAGATAGTGTAACTCTAACTATTTCAGGTAACCTAAATGATGCTACAGCTTGGCACATTTATACTGGTTCTTGTGGAGAAACGCTTGTAGGAACAACTACTGATTCGAGCATAACAGTAACACCGACAGAAACTTCGACTATTTATTATATAAGAGGTGAAGGAGGTTGTACGACACCAAGTTCTTGTGAAACTATTACAATAACTACATCACAAATAGACGATGCTTCATTTGCTTACAATACTTCTAGTTTTTGTGCTGAAGATGCAGATCCATCACCAACTATTTCTGGTTTAACTGGAGGAACATTCTCTAGTTCTACAGGATTAGCTTTAGATACGGACACTGGTGCTATTGATCTTTCTGAAAGTACATCTGGTACCTACTCTATCACATACACAACTAATGGAAATTGTACAAATAGTTCTAGTGTAGAAGTTACTATTAACGAATTAGATGATGCTACATTTGCTTACAATACTTCTAGTTTTTGTGTTGAAGATGCAGATCCATCACCAACAATTTCTGGTTTAACTGGAGGAACATTTTCTAGTACTACAGGAATAGCTTTAGATACAGATACTGGTGCTATTGATCTTTCTGAAAGTACGCCTGGTACCTACTCTATCACATACACAACTAATGGAAATTGTACAAATAGTTCTAGTGTTGAAATTACTATTAACGA
>NZ_JADOTV010000009.1:0-136142 GCF_015767245.1 Aureivirga sp. CE67 | reverse complement strand
ATTAGATGATGCTACATTTGCGTACGATACTTCTAGTTTTTGTGTTGAAGATGCAGATCCATCACCAACAATTTCTGGTTTAACTGGAGGAACATTTTCTAGTTCTACAGGATTAGCTTTAGATACGGACACTGGTGCTATTGATCTTTCTGAAAGTACGCCTGGTACCTACTCTATCACATACACAACTAATGGAAATTGTACAAATAGTTCTAGTGTTGAAATTACTATTAACGAATTAGATGATGCTACATTTGCGTACGATACTTCTAATTATTGTTCTGAAGATGCAGATCCATCTCCAACTATTTCTGGCTTAACTGGAGGAACATTTTCTAGTTCTACAGGATTAGCTTTAGATACGGACACTGGTGCTATTGATCTTTCTGAAAGTACGCCTGGTACCTACTCTATCACATACACAACTAATGGAAATTGTATGAATAGTTCTAGTGTAGAAATTACTATTACAAAAATCGACACTTCAGTTACATTAGATAATTCAACTATTACTGCCAATACTTCTGATGCTACATACCAATGGTTAGATTGTAACAATGATATGAGCCCTATTTCTGGTGCAACAAATAGTTCTTACACAGCAACAACTAATGGAAGTTATGCTGTAGAAATTACTCAAAATGGTTGTACAGAGATATCTTCTTGCACAACAATTTCGACACTTGGAATAGCACAAAATTCTAATAAAATTAATTTCAAAGTTTACCCTAACCCAACATCAGGAGACCTTACAATTTATTCTGAACAAATACAGAAAAATTTAAACGTTTCTTTATATTCTCTAATGGGACAACAACTTCTGAATAAAAATTATCAAAATACTTCGTTAGTTAAATTACATTTAGAACAACCAACAGGTTTATATCTCCTAAAGGTTAGTACTGCTAATGGGAAACAGTCAATTATGAAGATAACTATAAAATAAAATTGACTAAAAATAATACTGACTAAGTAAAATATCTTAAAGCCTGTATAGATTTATAATAAAATTTATACAGGCTTTAAATTCTCATAATAGCATCTATTAACTAAAAAACTAATTTCAAACATAAATGTATTTCAAATATAAAAACCTTAAAAATCAAGAACAAACAATCACTTTACCTATTACGAAAACTAGGTTTAAGGAAATTAAGAATGAAGTTGAAGATCTAGGCTTGGAAGATTTAGGTTATTGGGAGTTTTGGGACATTAGAGATTATCTTTTCAAAACATTAATCATAGATAGCTTCAAAAATGATTTAATGTCTTTTTTTGAAAATATTCATTTAAATAAATTTGAATCTTATAATAAAGTTGAAAACACAGAAATAAAAGCTGTAGATGTATACTATCATTTTTATAATGAAGAAGAGATTTATTTATTTTCAGAACCTTCCGTTATTTTATACCCAAATCATAATATGAAAAGGTTAGAGACTAGATTAGAATATGATACTGAAGAACTAGAATTTCTGTTAGAGCAAATTTTAGATTCTTTTGATGTTAATTATGTCAATTGGAAAAATGATGAGTATGATTTAAGTTCAACAGATTTTGAATTAGGTGTCTATTTTGGAGATCTTACTTTTGAATGTTGGACTAAAACTAAGGAAAAACTAAAATCAAAGTTAATTGGGTTAATATCTTACGCAACGGGTGGAGCCGGCTGCATGGATTTAGATAATGGAAATGAAATTGAAGAAACGGATGAAGCAATTTCATTATACTTAAAGAAAGAAATACAAAAAGCCTAAATAACCTCTATTTACAAAATCATATTAGTAAAAATACAAACTAAAAAAAGCAATTTTACTTTAGAAGTGAAATTGCTTTTTTAATTGATTTCCCTTTCAAAAGGAAAAATATATTTTATAAAAATCTTATTCTGAAATAACTCTAGAATATTCCATAAAATAAGATTCTAATTTTTTTAAAATCGGAGTCATTTCTTTAGCATATAAAACAAATTGACATTTATTTATACTTTGAGTAATCCATAATAATGTGCTGTATGATTCATTGTTTTTCAAGAATTCGGCATCATCAATACTCATAACAGATAGTTGAGACATACTAATTCCGTTTGATCGCATCAACTTACTCATTCTTGGAAGTGTAGAAACTAAGATGTCTACTCCTTCAAAAATCTCTGATTTCTGCGTGTCAATATGTGTTTTTTCATCTGCTAAATATACACGAATGTCTTTGTATTGCGTATATTTAAAAAATTCATTGTATACTTCTAATGCTTTTTCATTATTTTCAACAAGAACTAATGCTCTTGGGCTGCTACCTACAGGTTTAAACTTAAGTTTATGTAATGTTGTAAGTATAAGTGTTGTTGTTTTTCCACTTCCTTCTGGTCCTAAACAATAGACGTTTGCACCACTTTTTATAGCAGGAATACTTTTCGTTTGTAATGAAGTCGGAGTCGTAATTTCTAAATATTCTAACTTCTCCTGTATTTCTGGGTTTAATTTTTTAAAAGGCATTAAAAATTGTTTATCGTAAATTATATTGCAGCAAAGATACAACTAAAAATATCTATAAAACTTATTGTATAATTCTTTAGTAAAACTTTTATAAAAATACACTCCTCTCCTTTCTCAAATTAGAACTTGACAATCTATAAATCTTTATTCAAAATAAAAATTTTCACATTTTTTTAATTCTACACTTGTAGAATTAAAATATTTTATTCTATATTTGTAGAACAAAATATTTAAACTATGAAATTATCTAAAGCCGAAGAAGAATTAATGAATCATTTGTGGGAACTTGAAAAAGCAATCATGAAAGATTTGATCGATGCTTATGACGAGCCAAAACCTGCAAAGACAACGATTGCAACTTTATTGAAAAGAATGCAAGGAAAAGGTGTAATTGATTATAAGCAAGTTGGAAGATCTAGAGAGTATTTTCCATTGGTAGAAAAAAAAGACTATTTTTCTAAACAAGTAAACGGTCTAATCAAGAACTTTTTTAACAATAGCGCCACCCAATTCGCTTCTTTTTTCACAAAAGAAACGGATTTATCCAAATCAGAATTAGAAGATTTACGAAAGATTATCGATTCAGAAATTAAAAAGAAATGATATGATTGGGGTTTATATTTTAAAGGCAAGTGCATGTTTATTAGCTTTTTTTGGATTCTATAAATTGTTTCTCGAAAAGGAAAATATGCACATTTTCAAGCGATTTTACTTGATTGGAAGTTTATTACTTTCATTTGGTATTCCGCTGATTACTTTCACAAAATATATAGAAACTTCGGATAGCTTCACTCCTATTGCGGTTTCTACAAATATTATGGAAAATACATCCATTTCACATTGGGAAATTATAACGATTTCTTTATGGAGTCTTTATTTTCTTGGAGTAATAATTTTTAGTTTTCGTTTTGGTAAAAACCTGCTTTCTATTCTTTTAAAAATCAAAAGAAATAGGAAAGAAAATAATGGTTCTTACACCAATATTTTACTGAAAGAAAAGGTTATTCCACATACTTTTTTCAAATATATTTTTCTAAATAAAAAAGATAATGAAACAAATAAAATTCCAGAAGAAGTTTTACTTCATGAACAAGCACACGCTAAGCAAAAACATAGTTTAGATATTTTGTTTATCGAAATTTTACAGATTGTATTTTGGTTTCATCCGTTGATTTATTTTATCAAAAATAACATCAAATTAAATCATGAATTTTTAGCAGATGAAGCTGTTCTTTCTAAAGGAACAGACACAAAATATTATCAGGAATTATTATTGTCTTTTTCAACAAATACAACAACGCCAAATTTGGCAAATTCTATTAATTATTCACTTATTAAAAAACGTTTTATAGTTATGAAAACAACAACATCCAACAGAAAAAAATGGTTAAGAAACTTCTTAGTTCTTCCACTTACAGCAACTTTAGTTATGAGTTTTAGCTCTGTAGAAGAAGTAAGATTGGGAGAAGAAAATGTACAAGAAATCGTAGATCAAGAAGGTGCTACAAAAAAGCAAATCAAAGAATATAATAAGTTAGCAAAGCATTATAATGAAATGAATCTTTCAGAAATGAGAATTCAAAAAAAGGATATGGATCGTTTACATTATTTATATAATTTGATGACAGATAAACAAAAAAGAAATGCAGAACCATTTCCGAACTTCCCACCTCCTCCACCAAAATATCCTGAAATTAAAAGAAGTCAGAACGCTCCACTGAGTCCAGAAACTCCTAAAACACCGTTGACGCCAAGAACACCTTTGACGCCGAAATCTCCAAAATCTCCCTTGAGTCCAAAGGCACCAAAATCTCCGAAGGCTCCGAAAAGTATTAAGGTTTCTAAACCGGCAAAACCAGCTAAAACTTCAAAATCTGTAAAAGGATAAGTTTAAAAAATACAATTTGTTTACAATAGAATATTATAAAAGGCCTTTGTTATTTCAAAGGTCTTTTTATATTTGAAATCTCAAACAATATCCTATGAAAAAATTTACAATTTTAATGTGTATCGGCTTTTTAGCTTTAAGCTGTAATTCGGAAAAAAAAGAAAAAAGAAAGACTGCTTCAAGAGAAAAAATTGAAATAAAAAAAGATACTATCAAGACTTTTGAGGTAGAAAAATCAAAAGAAATAAACATTTTTATCCCTTTCAATGAAGTAGACACTACTAATCTGTATTTGGCAGACCAACAAAAATTTATTTTTAAATCTCCTAATTCTAAAGAAATTGATGAATTTAAAAAAGAAATAGGAGAAGATTTCTATATTATTGCGGATGATGTAAACTTTTATCGTTCGAATGCTTATCAATTATTGGATTCATTAAACAAAAAGTATTATTTTACTGACAAAAGATTCGTTCGTTTTGTGATGCAAAATCAAGATACTTTATATATGGATACAAAGAAAACAGATATGCATTGGTATATTCTAATTTCTGACGGTATAAAAAAACCTATGACTTATAATTTGGATTATTTAGATGAATATTTTAAAGAGAATTAATAAAGCTTAATTTTTTCAACTTATTTTAAATATTAAAAGTAGCATAGAATCAACCATGCTACTTTTTCGCCCCGCATATATATAAAAGATTAGGATTCTTTTATATTTTTAGGTTTTAAATGATAAATTATAATCTAGATGTTTTAAGTTTCTAGACTACTTAATTAGAAAAACTTATAGAGAAAAGATTTTTTTCACATTACTGTTTTGTAAACTTCTTAAATATTGTTTTTTGGTTTATGTTTAGTTTTATAAAATAGATTCCTGTTTCAAGATTCTTAATATCAATATTATTTTCATTCTTAGAAATTTCTTTAACCAACCTTCCATCGTTTGTAAAAACTTGAATATTTGAAATATTTTGATTTGTAGAAATATTTATAAAATCAGAAGATGGATTTGGGAACACAGTAATTTTAGAAGCTAGTTCGTTTTCTTCTACAGAAAGCACCACATTGGATGTTTTATGAATTCCATTTTCAGCTAGAGCAAAAGCTTCATTATTTTCTGTAACGATAATTTGCTTCACTTTTGAAGGATGTGAAAGTGTTTCTTCTTCCCAAGTTTCTCCACCATCTGTAGTTTTATAAATCCCTTCATTATTATTGATAAACCCAACATTTTCATCTACAAAATAAACTGAAGTAATATTTGTTTCTGGAGGCAAATCATTTTCTTCCCAAGTAGTTCCTCCGTCCGTTGTTTTTAGAAATAAACCATTTTGCCCAACAGCAAAACCGATATTTTCGTCTATAAATTGAAATTGATTAATTGTTGCATTTAATTCTATTGGTTCCGTAGGAAAGAAATTATTTCTATTATAAACAATTGACCAGGTTTCTCCGTTATCAGTTGTTTTACGAATTTCTTGATAAATATAACTTTCTTGTATAACCTCAGCTCTAGAAACTAAAAATGTATTTTCACCAATAATTTTGATCGCTTTAATATTATTTAAATTTCCTGCAAAATCAATTGGAATTTCTTCTAAAGTTTGACCTCCATCTGTAGTTTTCACAATAAAATTATCATAATCTCCTCTAAAAATCCCAACATTTTCATTTAAAAAATCAATCTCCACAAAATTATAAGAGCCGAACGTTATTCCTTCTGCTTCTCCATTTAATGGCTCTGAAAAAATAATTTCCCAGTTTGCTCCTCCGTCAATTGTTTTATAAATAATATTTTTCGTAGTTCCAAAATAAGTTCCTCCAGCCGTGTAAGCTACATTTCCATTGACAAATTCGATATCTTCAATGAAAGAAGAACTTTGCTGATCGGTTTGTAATTCTTCGAAAACAAAATTTGATTCTGTATGCGAATAGATAATTGGATTATTGAAATTATCGATTGCAAAAATCGTATTAGAATCATTAATTCCAATTTTCTTCAAATTCTCTTTTGGTTGGTACAAACTCCATTGCGAAAAAGCAAGAAGAGGTGTAAAAATTAGTAGCGTAGTAATTTTTCTCATATCATCTATATTGTTTATTTGTAATCAACTATTTACACATAAAACAATATCATATAGATTTACCCTACTTTTTTTAAAAAAATAAAAAGAAATAAAATAGGTATGATGTTTGATTTTAAGGATTGTAAATTTTTACACAAAAAAATATGAAAAACATTTACTTATTACCACTTTTAATTTTACTTTTTTCTTGCTCAGAAACAAAAATAAAACCAAAGAAATCAATTGAAAGAATCGATACTACCTCTTATAATTATAAAGGTTTTAATAATGAATTAAATTTAGATTTATACTCAAATAATACTTTTCAATTTGTTGAGTATTGGTATGGTTGTACAGGTGGAGGTGAATATAAAAAATTCTATGGCTCCTATCTAATTAACGGAAATCAATTGCTTTTAAAACCTGACTCTGCACATATAGAATCTTTACCATATCCTAGACGTAATAACCCAATTATAAAAAAAGTGACTCAAATTGATGATTCTCTAAAATTTAAAACAAAATATCATCTTATGGAATGGAACAATACAAGTTATGCGCTTTCTGAACAAAGTTTTAATAATAATTTGTTTTTTGAAGTTGAAAACGATTTAGAGAATTTTATAAATTATTATAACAATGGCTATGAACCAAAAAATCATGGAAGATATCTGACTAGAACTCTTGACACCTTAAAAACAGCTATAGATTTTGATAAAAATTTACTTCCTGAAAAATATCGAAATCATATATTTAATCAGCCTTTACAAGCAAAGATAATTAGTATCAAAAAGATAATAAATCCTAATTATGAAAGTTATTATTTGATAGAATTGGACAAAGGGAAATCTTCTAATGTCAACTACTTTCTTAAGTTTATTGATAAAAATAAAAAACATATAGTAACAATTGATTCTTTAACTGAAAATAGTAGTTTTGGTAAAGCTAGGGGAAAAAATTCTTTAAAAGAAGGAATGATTTTACAAACTATAAGAGAATAATTTTGTGTTTTGTTTATTTTGACGTGGAATAAATAGATTTAAAATTTCTCTTATTTTTGCAAAAATTTTCAAACAAAAAATTCATGAAAAGAAACATTTTACTAAATACTCTTATTAGTTTTGGAACCCTTTTACTAATAATCTTTATTTTCTCTTTTACAGTTTCATTTAGTTTTGTTTCTTCAGTTGTTCCTGGAATACATGTTACTTTTAATTCTTCGTTAAATTTAATGATTCAAATTTGTTTATTTTTAGCGGGAAGTTTGTGTATTTTTATAGGTTTTAAAAAGAAAAATAGAATTTCTAAATAATTAAATCTTGAAATAAAATGATTATCAGAAAAGAAAAGCAAAAAGATTATAAGGAGGTTTTTGAATTAATTGAAAAAGCTTTCGAGAATGAAGAATATAGTGATCATAAAGAACATTTTTTAGTAGAAAGACTACGAAACTGTGATGCTTTTATTCCTGAATTATCTTTGGTTGCTGAAATGGATTCTCAAATTGTTGGACATATTCTTTTGACAAAAATAAAAATCAAAAACGCTACTAAAAAATTCGATTCTCTTGCACTTGCTCCTGTTTCAGTTCTTCCTGAATTTCAAGGAAAAGGTATTGGAGGTAAATTAATTGAAAAAGCACATGAAATTGCTAAAAACCTAGGGCATACTTCTGTGATTCTTCTTGGACATGCTGATTATTATCCAAGATTTGGCTATAAGCAAGCAGACAGTTTCGGAATCAAATTACCTTTTGACGTTCCAAAAGAAAACGTAATGGTTATAGAATTAGTTAAAAATGGTTTGCAAAATGTTTCTGGAACTGTAGAATATCCAAAGGCTTTTTTTGAGTAAAAAAATAGTAACAAATTAAAAATGTATTTAAACTTAGAAGAATATAATTTCAAAGAACTATTTGCTTGGATGGACGGAGGCTCCATAACTATACTTCTTGAGCATTCTAAATATGAGGATATAAATATTACATTTCAACAACATGTTTTAAAAGATTATTATGAGGAATTAAATAAAATCCCTGGAAGAATCTATCTAAATGAAGAAATTGTTGTGAAAAGATCTGAAACAGAAAAATCAATTTTGGAATTTCTTAAGAATAATAGTACTCAAAAATCGTCTGAATTAAAAAAAGAAATGATCATTGAAGAAATAAAATGGATTGAATCAAAAGAATATATAGACTTCACACCTAATAAATTGGAATTATCTGAAGCTAGAAAAAAGCTTTTAAACGAAGAAGAATTAATAAAAAAACTAAATAAACAATAAATATGCTAGATCAAGGAAGTAATATGGAAATGGTTCAATTAGTAATTGGAATAATTGTTCTTTCCGCTTTTTTTATTTTCAAAATAAAGATTGTAAATGGATTTTTTCGAAGAAAAAGGCTTTCTGATGAAGAATATAAATTTGACGACATCCGAAAAGTTTATACAAAATTGAAAAAAAATGAAAGTCCAGATCCAAAACATTTGCTGAAATATGAAAAAAATATAAGAACAAGAAAATTGTTATTTGAAGTTTTGCGTTTATTTGACAAACTAAGTTTATACCCTACTGAAAAACTTTCAAATAAAAACCTATCTGAGTCATATCTTGCAAATTGGTTAAATTTAAATGACGATTTTGATAGTTTTCCAGACTATATCGAATTTATTGAGGAAACTGAAATCAATGAAGAAACCGTGATTCAAGTTTACAAATTTCGTAGTGATGAGCCTCATATTTTTGCCGACAAAGGTTGGATGTATGCTTATGTTGGAATTAAAAATGGAGATGCAATAGAATATGAACAACCTTATTTCATTCATACAGATTTTGAACAAGAAAAAATTCCACAAGATAAACTGATTATAGAATCAAAGAAAAAATTAGATTATTTATTTCAATTAGAAGAAAACAGATTACAATCTCAAAAAACAAGAGGAATGTATCAAGGAATAAATGTTTAAAATTAAAAAATAAATTTCCACAAAAAGAGTTGAAGTTTTAATTCCTCAACTCTTTTTACTTATCATCTATATCAATTAAAAAACTTTGAAAATTAAATGGATATTTCGCTTGACTTTTAAGCATTTTCTTGAGTTTCTCTTTTTTATATTGGTAAGTAGAAAAACTAAACTCTAATTCTTTCATATTTTCAGCAATTCTCCTATTATTTAAAGCTTCAAATTGTTCTTTAAAATCGGTTATTCCTTGAATTGAAAACCAAAGACAATCCAACCAATCCATTTCAAGAATTTTACTTTTAATTGTTTCATCAAACGCAGGAACAAAACCTTTGATTTGCGCCAACTTTGATTTTATATATCCTCCTGTGAAACCAACAATCAGACAATAATTAAATTTATCCTTTAAATTATCTGGCAAATGTTCTCGAAACAATCGAAGAGCTCGTGGTGAAAAAGAAACGATTTGCATCCAATTTTCTCCAGAATCTCTTTTATATTTTTCTGCAAATGGAATTAAACCTTTGGCTAAATCTTCGCAAACAATTTCACAAGTTGCTCTCTTTATTCCATAACATTTTTCTGTCACCTTAATTTCAAAAAAAAGCTTACTTGTCTGATGGTAATTATTTTTAGTAAAATGTTTTAAAACCTTTTTCACCGTATTCTTTTTGAAAAAATCTAAAGTTTTAGAACGAATATGTAGTTTTTTCCAATTTGGGATATCATGAATAATAAAACCATGATCTTCTGGAAACTCTTTTCTTATCGGATGTTTTTCTGGCGGATATTGTATATCCATTTCAAATGAAACTTCTTTGTTTATTGCCAAAGTTGCATCTATCAAATCATTAATATTCTTGGCAGCATTTTTTTTAAACCGAAAACCATTTCCATAAACTTTTCCTTTTTTATTTATTCCCATCGGATAATATCTCCAAGAGCCAGCTCCGTGTGCTATTAAATCAATTTCTTTAGCTTCATTTTTATTAATTGATTTTGTAAAAGAAGAAATCTCTTGATAATAGGAATCAATTTCTGTTTTCTTTATTCTTCCTGGGCTAAATAGTTTCTCTTGTATTTTTACTAAAAACTCTGAAAAAGACATTTAAAAAGTAGTTTGATCCAACATTTTCTGATAATTTTCTAAATAAACTCCAACATGATATCCATCTGCCAAACCATGATGAACTTCAATGTGAAAAGGCATTAGAACTTTATTTCCATCTTTATAAAACTTTCCAAAAGCAACTTTCGGAAAAGTAACTTGCGGATCAAAAAGAGAAAACCTTAAACCTATGAATTTTAGTTTTGGTACTGTAGAATACAAAACATAATCGTGATTTGGGGTCAAAACTTCCATTCCCATCGTTTTTTGTTTTAAAGCTTTATCAAATTGTTTATTCGCATTGTTTGAAAACGTTTCAAACTCTTCTGAAAACTCACATCTTGCAAGCTTAAAAGTCTTGTTTTCATGAAGTAAAACTGTTACGATATCCAATTCATCATACACAACCACATCCTCTCCTTTTATTCTATAAGTCAATTCTTCTACAGAATGCATTGCTTTGTGCGCATTATAATGATAAAAATGGTGCAAAGATTTTTTATGATCTTTACAAAATTGATATCCATTCGTAATATCCATCTCTACAGTCACTCCTATTCGTGGGTTTGTTGTGCCTTTGAAAAAATCAAAATATTCTTTTCTTTTCCAATTGTCTTGATTTATGATTTTCATTATGTAGGTTTTTTTACAAAAAAAATTATAACCTTAAATAAGTTACACTTTTTGATAGAAAAAAAGTTCTTATTATCCTTAATTAAATATTAAAATTATAATTTCTGCTTAACATAATCTTAAAAATTGATTTTCAGATTTTTAATTATTGTCATTTTTACGCTAATTTTAAAAAATAATTTTCAACAAATTCTTTGATTTGTCATTTTTTCAATAAAAATAAAATACAAATGTTAAAAAACAGTTAATTATAAAATTTATAATATACTTTTACAAAAGTTTTTAAAACATCAATCTAAAGTAACTATTAGATTGATATAATTAATAAATACATACAATTTTTATTAAATTTTAAAATCAACCCCATAGTTTAATGCAAAGATGAAAAAGGGTAAAAGACCTTTTTGTTTATTGTTTGTTCAATCAAAATGTTTTTGAAAGTTTTAGAAAAAACTTTCCATGTTCTATCTGAATTTTCTTGAAAAAGAGAAGGATGATTTGATTTTAATAAAACGTATAACACAACTATACAGCACTATTTTGCTTTATTAAAATCTATGTTTTGAAGAAGTATTTTTCTTTTCAATCAAATTATTATTGAATTAATCGATTAGGGACCCAAAAATTCATGAAATAATTGAAAGACTGTTCAGCTGAAAATGAAATTTACTTTAGAAAAATGCAGATAGACGATTGTTTAACATTCAAATTTAAAAACAAAACACATGAAGAAAAACTATGTAAACCCGTTGGTATTTTCTCTATTTTGTGCATTCTCATTGTCCATGTCTGCACAACAAGGAAATGGAGTAAAAAACCAACACACTGACGCTTTTGGGACACCAAAATTTATAAATTTCACGGAAAAAACGACTTTTAGTCAAAAAAATATACAATCAACTTTTACACAATATTTAAATCTAAAACAAGAAGATTCGTTTGTAAAAATTAAAAACTTTAGTGATAATGCTGGATTTATTCATGAAAAATATCAGCAATATTATAAAGGAATCAAGGTAGAATTTGCAACTTATTTAGCACATTATAAAAATGGTAAGTTAAACTCTATCAATGGAGAAATATATAGAATTCAAAATCTAAACACTACTCCTTCTCTTTCCCCTGAACAAGCTTTTAATCAAGCTCTAAATCATATTGGAGCAGATAAGTACTTATGGGATTACCCAGAAAGTGCTAAAGAAATGGATAATTATACGAAACCAGAAGGTGAATTAGTGATTATTCCAAATTATGATTCAATTGACCGAGGAAAGAATGTTGAGAGCAATGTGAAGCTAGCTTATAAGTTTGACATTTATGCTACAAGTCCATTAAGTCGTGGAGATGTTTATGTGGATGCGCAAACTGGAAAAATTTTATTCTACAACGCCATCATTAAACATGCCGCTGGTTTCGGGCATACAGGAGAAGATCATGATCATGAAGTTTCGATGACACCAAACTATGGTCCTATTGCAAAACCACATGCTGCTCCAATGGCAGTTGCTTCTGGTACAGCTCAAACTAGATATAGCGGAACACAAACAATAGAAACTGCTTCAAGTGGAGGAAGTTATACTTTAAATGATTATGGAAGAAAAATTTATACAAGAGATGCGAAAAATATTGCTCCTGTCGGAAATTCGTATCCTTATGTAAATGATTATAATCAATTCACTGATAATAACAATAATTGGACAACTTCAGAGCATGCTTCCGGAAAAGATGATGGAGCCTTGGATGCACACTGGGGAACAATGAAAACCTATGATTATTTTAATGATATCCATAACCGTGATAGCTTTGACGGAAATGGTGCGCAAATAAGAAATTATGTGCATGTTTCTACAAATTATGACAATGCTTTCTGGAATGGTTCTGTGATGTCTTATGGAGATGGAAGTTCTAACGGAAACGAAGGAAACGGATATTTCGATATTTTAACAAGTGTAGATATTGCTGCTCATGAAATTGGTCATGCAGTTTGTGATTATACAGCCCAGTTAGTTTATCAAAGAGAATCTGGTGCAATGAATGAAGGTTTCTCGGATATTTGGGGAGCTGCTGTTGAGGCTTATTCTGGAGCAACAGATTCGGATAAAGACAAATGGTTATTGGGTGAAGAAATTGATAGAAGATCTGGTTCTATTGCACTTCGTTCGATGAGCAATCCGAAAGCAAAAGGACAACCTGATACTTATGGTGGAACTTATTGGAAAAATGTAAACTGTGGAACACCAACTTTAAACAATGATTATTGTGGAGTTCATACGAACAGTGGAGTTTTAAATCACTGGTTTTACATTCTTACAGAAGGAAAATCTGGAACTAATGATATTGGAAATTCTTATAATGTAACTGGAATTTCTATTGAAAAAGCTGCAAAAATCGCTTATCGTTTAGAAAGTGTTTATCTAACTTCAAATGCTGATTATGCTGATGCTAGAACTTATGGAATTAAATCGGCAGAAGATTTATATGGAGCGAATTCGATAGAAGTAATTGCTACTACAAATGCTTTTTATGCTGTAGGAATCGGAGATACTTATGATGATGGAACACCAAGTTATTGTGATTCTAAAGGAACAAATGTTAGTGATGAATACATTAATAAAGTACAACTAGGTTCTATCAATAATACTAGTGGATCGAACGGAGGTTATGGAAACTTTACTTCGATGTCAACAAATGTGAGCAAAGGACAATCATATACAATTACAGTTACTCCAGGTTGGACAGGAACTCCTTATGATGAAGGTTATGCAGTTTGGATTGATTTCAACCAAGATTTAGATTTTGAAGATGCAGGAGAATTAGTTTGGTCAAAAGATCCGTCGAAAGATACTTCTGTAAGCGGAACTTTCTCAATTCCAGCTTCAGCAACTTCAGGACAAACTAGAATGCGAGTTTCTATGCAGTATAATAAAGTTTCTTCTGCTTGTGAAACGTTTACTTATGGTGAAGTTGAAGATTATACAATCAACATTGGAGGTTCTGTAGATAATCAAGCTCCTACTGCTCCAACGAATTTAGCCGCTTCAAACACAACTAAAACAACAACACAATTATCATGGAATTCCGCTACAGATAATGTAGAAGTTACAGGTTATGATATTTATATTGGTACAAATAAAATTGGTTCGACAACAGGTACTTCAGCAAATATTACAGATTTGACGCCAAGCACTACTTATACTTTTAGAGTAAAAGCAAAAGATGCAGCAAATAATATTTCTGGATATAGTAATTCTGTTTCAGTAACAACTTTATCAAACCAAGTTACTTATTGTGATGCTAGTGGAAACAATTCAAGTTATGAATGGATTGATTATGTTTCTTTTGCTGGAATTTCAAATAGTTCTGCAAGTAATAACGGGTACGGAGATTTTACAAGTCAAACAGCAAATGTTGGAAGAGGTGGATCTTATGTATTAACAGTAAGTGCAGGATTCTCAGGACAAAGTTATACAGAAAACTGGAGAGTTTGGATTGATTATGATCAAGATGGAAACTTTGAAAGCAATGAATTAGTTTCGTCTGGATCTTCTTCAAGTGCAGCAAACTTAACAGAAACAGTAAATATTCCTACAACGGCAACTCTTGGAAAAACAAGAATGCGAGTAGTAATGCAATACGGAACTGGAACGGTTTCTTCTTGTGGTTCATTTAACTACGGAGAAGTGGAAGATTATTCTGTAAATATTGGAAGTTCTGCTTCTGTTGGTGTTATGGCGGATAATGTGTCATTTACAACTATCGGAAATGAGGCTCCAAACTTTACATTAGAAGTGTATCCAAACCCAGTTACAACAGGAGAAATCACTATTTACTCTGGAGAAAGAGGAAATACAAAATATACAATCACGAATTTATTCGGTCAGATTGTAAAGGCTGGTGATGTGTCAAATAGACCAATCAACGTGAAAGAATTGAAAACAGGAGTGTATTTAATTCAAGTAAACGATGGTGCGAGAAATTTGACTAAAAAGCTTATCATCAAATAATCTGTTTAATTAATCTTTACTTTAAAGACTACTCGTTTTGAGTAGTCTTTTTTTTATAAAACTTTTTGAATCTCTCTTAAATACTTTTCATTAAAAGTCATTCCATTATGACCAAAATTTTCAATTGGAATTAAATTTATTTGCGAATGATTTTGTTTTAATTTTTCTGATGAACCGTAATAAATTATTTTATCTTCAGTACCGTGAAAAATGGTAATTGGATTTTTATATTTTTTTAAATATTCATTAGAATCCAGTTTATATTTTAGAATACTTGTTGGAATAAAAGAAAAGTTTTGCTTCATAATATCAGGTAAATTATAATATGGAGCTTGAAGAATCAGTTGTTTTGGATTATTTTCTGAAGCCAGTTTAGAAGCCATTCCTGTTCCGATAGAATACCCTAAAATTGTTATTTGATTTTCTTCGTATTTATTTTTAATAAAATCATACGCTTTTTGGTTATCAGCAAATATTTGTTCTTGATTTAGAATCTTTCCATCACTTTTTCCATAACCTCGATAATCATAAACAAAAACATCATAATTCAATTCATTATAAACTGGTGCTACATTACCCCAAGAATCAAGATTTCCAGCATTTCCGTGCATATAAAAAATAACTCCTTTTGGATTTTCTACTTTAAACAAAAGTCCATTCAGAGCTACCCCATCTCCTACTTCTACAAAAATTTCTTCGTAATTATTTAAAAATTGGTATTGATGATTTTTAGAAAGTTTTGTTGGAATAAAGATTATTTTCTCTTGAAAAAAATATAGTAAAACGCAAACAATTAAATACAAGGAAACTAATACGATTCCTGTTCCGATAAGAAACTTTTTCATAGTATATTTTAAATAAATTATTAAAAATCAAAATTATGAATTTATTGAAATACTATAAATTGTATATTAATTTTTTATGGAATAATTTATCTTTTCAAAATTCTAATTGATTTTCCTTTTTATTTATTCCTATTATTTTAATATTGCACACCTAAAATCAATAAAAACTTAAAAATGAAAAAAGAAAAAATCACAAAACTTTTATTTTTTGTATTAATCTTATTATCTATTAAATCTTTTTCTCAAGACACTCTTTACCTTGACAAAGACCGTGAACCAACTAAACTTCCAGAAAACATTTCATATTATTTAATTGAGAAAAAGGAAAAAAAAGTTATATCTAAACAATTATACGATCTAAATTGGAATATTATTTTTGAGAAAAACTTTATCAAAAAAGGAAAAAAAACTTTAAGTGATGGAAGAAGTACTTTTTGGAATGAAGAAACTGGTAAAAAAGAAGTAATCTATACTTATAAAAAAGGGAAATACCATGGTGAAATGATTTCTTTTTGGGAAGATGAAAGTATCAAAAGAAAAGATATTTATAAAAATGGAAAATTTATAGAAGGAAAGTGTTTTGACATCAATGGAAACGTAGTTCCTTATTACCCACATACTGTAAACCCAGAATATTTTGGTGGACGTCAAAAATTATTTGAATATATTTCAAATAATATTGATCCAAAAAAACTCCCAAATAAAAATCTTCGTGTAGTGGTTGAATTTTTCATAGATAAAGATGGAAAGGTAATAGAACCAAAGATTAACGAAAATATAAATGAACCTTTAAAGAAACATATTTTACAACTTTTTCATAATATGCCTGACTGGATTCCAGGTAAAAGAGATAATATTCCTGTGAAAGTAAAATACCACCTTCCGTTATCTCTTTAATAATTGTTTATTAAAAAAACAGAACAAACTTATTTAATTCCATTACCATGAAACCAATAATAGAAACAAAAAGATTAATTCTTAGAGAATTTTCAAAAGAAGATGTTGAAGCAGTTTATGAATTTAATTCCAATGATGAAATTCATAAATACACAGGTGATGAAATAATTAAAACAACAAAAAGAGCTCAAGAAATTATTGAACAGATTTGGTTGAAAGATTATGAAAAATATGGTTATGGCAGATGGGCTGTTATCTATAAACCTGATAATAAAATAATTGGTTTTGCAGGTCTTAAATTTCTTCCTGAAATAAATGAAACAGATATTGGGTATAGATTTCTTCCAAAATATTGGGGAATGGGAATTGCCTCTGAAGTTTCAGAAAAAATATTAGAATATGGGTTTAAAAATCTTAATCTTAAAAGAATTATAGGTATTGCAATGCCAGAAAATATAGGTTCTTGGAAAGTTCTTGAAAAAATAGGTTTAAGTTTTTATAAAATAGATGAATATGATGGCGATGGAAAAAAATATAATTGGTATCAGATATACAAAGAAACTTTTTATAAAATTAATGAATAAAATATTCCAATCTATAAGAATACAAATATTTAATAGAACCTTTATTCTGTTAAAGAAAGACCGATTTTGTGTTTTTAAAAAAATATGAGTATTGAAAAGAGGAAAGATTTTTTGACAGAATGAAATATAAAAAAGAGAAGTTTTACCTTCTCTTTTTTAATCTTACAAATCAAATTTATTTTAATTGTAAATTATCAAATCAGAAATAGTTGCATACGCTTTAATTCCACCTTCAAATGATGCTAAAACGGTCAACTTTTTTTCTAAAGCTACAAGAACAAATTTTTCTAAATTTTCAGGAACAACAACAGTATAAGAGTTTGATTCACCATCTGGATAAAAATTTGCAATTATTTTCCCATATCCTGTTCCAATACAACCAAATTTCCCCCATGGTCTATTTTTATTAGAACTTCCAACTGTCTGATTTACTTGAGGAATTACCTCTTGAATAGAATTTTTCATTTTTACACATTTTTAAATTTCTTACTCTTTTCAATATAGGCTTTTCAGATACCGCCTTTGAAATCAAAAATCGATAGTAGCTACGTTTAATATTTATTTTGCTTTTGATTACATTACAAATTTCTATAGAAGTTGGAATATTTTTTAGAGTATAAATACTCCATTTTTCAAAATCAATTCAAAATATTTGGATGTTGTGTCTTTGTAGATTTAAATCGTCAATTATTAACTCACTGATAAAAACAATCTTCACACCTTGTATAATCTAAATATTATCAAAATAAAAATTGACTTTATTAGATATAAATGATATTTTTAATAGAAGGATCAAAAATGTGTGATGATGAGTAGAAAGGTAAAAATAATTATTTCTTTTATTGTAATCTTATGTAATGTAAGTTGCGATCAATTTACTAAAGAAAAAGCCAGAGCTGAAATTTTAAATAATGAAACAATCCATGTTTTTAGTGATCATTTTATTCTTACAAAAGTTGAAAATACTGGAGCAGCACTTAGCATTGGAAAAGATTTGAGTCCTATACCTAAAATAATATTTTTACAAATTTTTCCTATTGTAGTTTTACTCTTAATGTTTGTTTACATTATAAGTGACAACAAAATTTCAAAACTAAACTTAATCGGAATTTCTTTTATAATCGGTGGTGGATTTGGAAATATTTATGATCGTGTGTTATACAATTCCGTTACAGATTTTATGTATATCCAATTTGGAAGTTTACACACAGGTATTTTCAACATGGCTGATGTTTCTGTCTCTATCGGAACTTTACTTCTTCTTTCTAATTTAATATTTATTAAAATAGAACAAAAAAGCATAGAAAAAACTAGTTTCTAAATAATCGATATTTAAAATAAAAAAAGGCTGTCTAATATTTTAGACAGCCTTCTTTTTTATTGTTCATATGAAAAAAGAGAAGGATCATAACCTTCCGTAGCAAATGTAAAATTCGGTGGAATCACATCTGTTCTTAAATGTTTTATCGCTTGATATTCTGGTGAATTCCAAAAACGCATTAAATGCTCCATAGATGGAAATTTAAATACTGTTAAACGAGCATCTTTTTTCCACTCTCCTTCAAAATGAATTAAATTTTGGTCCGTATGTCCAGCTATAATCAACTCTCCTCCTTCTCGTTCAATTATTGCATGGGCTGCTTCTCCATATGGCATTAAAGATCCGTGACCTTCTGGCATAAATGAACTTCCTATAAAATATGCTGGTATTATTTTTTTTGAATTTTCCATTTCTTTTAGTTTTAAAATTAATAATTCAAAATTACCAACAATCAAACATAGTTTTAATATACTTTTCTATGATTTAAAAGTAAAATACTATGTTTTTAATTTTACAGTTTGTCAATAAGTTTATTCATTAATGCTTCCCATTGCTTTTGTATAACTTCAAAATAATCACTCTCCACTCCTACTGCAACACTTGGATAAACCACATCAACGTTTAAGTTTTTGATTTTCTCCAAACTATTCTTCAATTCTTCTTTGTTTCCTCCATCTTGTTTTACAACTAATGTTCTGTAATTTCCATTATCGCTATATAAAGTATCTGCTAAAAACAGATGATTTTTACCTGACGAAGATTGGTAATAATAACACAAACTGGAATCGGTATGACCAGGAGTTGGAATAACAAGAACATTTCCAATAGTTGAAATATTTTCTTTAGAATCAAAAGAAATATCTAATTCTGTAATTCCTGAAAGATATCTTTTTAAATTAGGATGCCCTGCCAATTTTAATGAAAATCGTTTTTTGTTTTCACTTAAAGATTCATCTACTTCGTGACAATGACTTAAAAATTGAAAATCAATTCCTCCTAGTTTTTCAATCTCTTTAAAATCATCTTCGAGTTTTGTATTGTAAAAAAGGATGTTTCCCTCTGGAGTTCTTAAAAAATAAGCTTTGATACTAAGTGTTCCAAATTGTCTTCCATTTCCTCCTTGCCAAATATCTGGAAAAATCTGCTTCATAATCTTTTGTTTAAAATTCAAAATTAGATAGAATTCACTATAAGAAGATAATCCTTTTTTAGGTTAAAATAGTAGAAATTTAGGTTAAATGATTTTTGATTAATTCTTTTTTTCTTTGAAAGCCTTTGGATTTACACCTGTAAGATTTTTAAAATATTTTGTAAAATTCGAACTCTCTTCAAAACCTAATTCAAAAGCAATTTCAGCAATTGTAGCATTGGATTGTTTCAATAAAGATTTTGCTTCTAGAATAACATAGTCGTCAATAATTTGTTTTGTAGTTTTTCCAGTTACTTTTTTCACACATTCGGAAAGATAAACTACACTCAAGTTTAATTGCTCTGCATAAAAAGCTATTTTTCTATTTTTCTTTTTAGTGTTTTTTACCAAATTTTCAAATTTAAAAGTAATTTCTTCGGCTCTAGATTGTATATAACGAATTTTCTCTGGATTCTTTATTTCTCTTTTAATTGTAAAAAGTAAAATATTCAAAAATGACTTTAAAAACTCCACAGAATCTTCCTTTTCTTCTTGATATTCTTCATAGATTTTTCGCATTTGTGCTTCAATCTCATTTCTAAATTCCACAGAAAGTTTATAGCTAGCTTTTGTATTTCGATTATAAAAAGGAAAATTATCGTAAATATTAAAAACATCTGTAGCAAAAGGTAAAAATTCAGGTTTGAATAAAATCATAAAACTACATTTATCTTTTTCTTCTATGATTGAATTTAGCTGCCAATCTGCAATTTGTCTTGGAGATACAAATGTCAAATTAAAATCTTTTACATTTTCTGATTTATCATCTACAGAAACGATTGCGTCATATCCATAAGAAAATGAAATTTCAAAATAATTATGAGAATGTGGTGTATCATAATCTGGGTTAGGAATTTTGTCTTCAAACTTTACAATATAAAAATCCGAATATTTAGTTGTTGGTACATTTATATTTATCAAAAAATCGTTAATATCACTATAATAATAAACCTGCTTCATAAATCTTTATTTTTCTATCTACAAAGTAAAATATTTAATTTTAAAAAGCAGTCTAAAAATCTTTAGATTCCTTTTTTAATAGTTTTGATTTCAATTATATTTGAGAATCGTTTTCTATGAAAACTAACAATTAACCAAATTAAAAAATATGAAATTAGGAGCGTTTTCAATCAGCTTAACTGTAAAAGATTTACAAAAATCAAAAGAGTTTTATGAAAAATTAGGTTTCTCTACTATCGGAGGAAGTGAAGAAATGAATTATTTAATACTAAAAAATAATAATGCAATCATCGGTTTATTTCAAGGAATGTTTGACAAAAATATTATAACATTTAATCCCGGTTTTGATGAAAGTGGAAATACTTTAGATTCTTTTGAAGATGTTAGAGAAATTCAGAAAAACTTAAAGAAAAACAATATCAAACTTGATTCTGAAGCTGATGAAACTACAAGTGGTCCAGCTCATATCACGCTTACGGATCCGGATGGAAATCAAATTTTAATTGATCAGCATGTTTAGTATTTTTTTTTAATAAACTCTAAACTTTAGAAGTTTTGGGAGTCCAACTGCTTAAAACTGCACCTGAAAAAAGTAAAATACCTCCTAAAACTTCTAAGCTATTTAGCTCTACCAATTGAATTGGTGTTTCTCCGAAAAAATTATAAATATAAATTAACAACACGGTTAGAAAAGGAGATATAGCAAGAATCACACTCACCTTCCCAGCATCTATATATTTGAAAGCTTGAATGAAAAGTGTATAAGTATAAAGTGTTGCAATCACAGCGATAGAAATCAGAATCCAAATTCTAGAATCGAAAGATGAAATATGACCAAATTTCACAAAAGGAAGAAGAAAAATAGAAGTACACAGAAAAGTAAAAAGATTCAAATTACAAGGTGGAATCTCTTTTTTCACTAATACTTTTTGAGTTAAAGCATAAACTGCCCAACAAAGTTCTGCTAAAATTAAATTTAGCATTCCAAAATTAAAATGCTTCGAATCTACTTGTGAAAAAGTTTGATTGAAATAAAGTATAATTCCAATAAGAACGAGAACAAAACCATATTTTTGCGTTTTTGCGACACTCTCTCGTAGAAATAAAATTCCACCAGCAATTACAAATAAATCTCCGGAAAGCTCCATCATTGCAACGAAATCTGGAAACAATTCAGAAATAGCATGATATAAAAAAACAATATTTCCAAGTTGCGCAAGACTTGAAATAAGAATCATTTTATAATTCTTTTTAAGCCTTTGTTTATCAAAATTAAATCCTTTTGTCATCAATAAAAAACCAATCATCGCAATAGAATATTGAATCCAAATAACGGTTAAAACATCTATTTTGTCTAAACCTAGTTTTACAACTATTAACTCTACTCCTATTAATATCGCTGTTAGAAATGAAAAACTGATTCCTTTGATTTCGTTTTTTGTCATTTTTATTTTTTGTTTAAAATACAAATTCTTGAAGAATAATTATAAAGAGGTTTTGTATTTTTATTATTCAAAATAAATTCAAAAAATGACACTTACTGGTTTTACATTACAAATAAAAAATCCTGAAAAAACGATCCAATTCTACACGGAAATTTTAGGAATGCAACTTTTAAAAGAAGAAAAAAAGGAAAATATAATTTTCTATGATTTGAGTTTTCCTAATAATTCTTTTGTTATTCAATTAAAATTTGATGAGAAAAATAAAGACATAAATTACCAACAAAATTCTATTGATAATTATTGGAAATATAGTCTGTTTGTAAAAGATATTATTCGAGTTTATGAGCAATTACAAAAAATGGATTATCCAATTGGCGAACCTTTTCAATTTGGAAAAATTGGTTATTTATCACATACGCAAGATATAGAAAATCACCAAATTGAGTTTATCCAAACTAGCTTTAAAGAGAATACAAAACCAACAGAAGAAGACAATCAATTTTTCTTGAAAGAACCTCCTATTTTAGGCTTATTGACGATAAGAACTAAAGATCCTGTAAAAACTATTCAACTTTATGAAAATTTATTTGACATGAAACTTTTTGTACGAATGTATGTAGATCGAGGAAATGGTTTTACGCTTTATTTTTTAGGAAATAAAAATTTAGAAGCTCCAAGTTCAGATATTGATGTGATTGAAAATAGAGAATGGATGTATCAGCAAAATCATCTTTTTGTGGAAATTCAATATTATTGGGAAAGTGAATTAGACTCTTCTTTTGATTTAAAACATAAAGAAAAAGAAGGGTTACAAACAATAAACTTTAAAGGAAATACGGAACAACTTCTTTTAAAACTAGAAAAACTTGGCATCTCTTATGAGAAAAATGAAGATTCTATCTCTTTTAAATCTTATGACGACCATGTTTTTGAAGTTGCCCCCTTTTAAATAGAATAATAATAAATTATTTTTTTAATAATTTAATTATATAAGATATCCTTTTTTAACATATATTTGCCGCATATTACAATTTAACACAAATTAAAATGAAAAAGAACTTTTTATCAAAAGTTGCTAGCTTGGCTTTATTAGCCTTTGTATTAGTTTTTACATCTTGTAAGGACGATGATGAAGATCAGTACACTGGTCCATTTAATGGTTCAATCGACTCTGTTGAGAATTTTTACAACCAAGACATTGTAAATGTTTTAAATTCATTTGATTTCCCAATCAATACAGGAGATACTCCTCCAAACATCGAAGGAGCGTATTATTGTTCTCCGTTGGTTTTAGAAAGTAGTAATATTCCTACAGATTATGTTGGAAATGTCTTTTTAGATTATGAATTCACCGTAAGTAATCAAAATACTGGAGATTTGACTATTGATTTTGAAGGGGAACATACTGGTGGTAGTCAAGTAGATTTTGGGACTGGTACATTTATTTCTGGAAATGGAAATGATTTCACAGTTTATTTAAAACTTACTTCTCAAATTGGAAGTACGCCAGCTGAATCAGCTATGGTTCTTTCTGGTACAATAGCAGAAGATGGAATTGAAAATTTAGAGTATGCATTATTAATGATTGATAATAATGGAAATCCTGAAGGAGTTTATATTCCAAATAATGGAGGAAGACATATTGTAGATTATGATGGTTTTTCTGAATCTATTACTGCTGAAGCTTCAAGAGATAAAAATCAAGAAGGAAAATTTTTCTTTGGAAAATAAGAAAATATTATATTTTTTAACTTTAAAAAAGGAGCTTAAAAGCTCCTTTTTTTATTTTCCATATATCTAAAAAATTAAACTAAAAAATCCCTGAAGCCATTACAACTCCAAGGATTCTAATACAAAACACTTAACTATTTATTACTAAAAAAATTATTTATTCTTTAGATCTAAAGCTTTTTCAATGGTTTCCCAATTCACGATTTTAAAATTTTGAATTGTTGCTTTTCCATTTTCAATATTTGTTCCATCCTGAATTACCATAAAACCTTTTGGATATAAAGTACCAAATGCGTGACTTGAAACATCTATTCCGTCTGTGTCGTTTGTTCCGTCTACTTTTGCTCCATCTTTCAGCATAAAACTCCCTAGATATTGATTCGAAATTCTGTCAAAAATCGCATATGAATTATTTCCTTGAGAAGATAAAATAACATAACCTTTACCATCACCTGAATCATAAAGTGTTACCCCTTCGAAATCTGCTTTCATATTTGTGTCTTTCACACGAATAATTCGTACTCTTTCTTCCGTATTAGTTGGCTCAGCTGGATATTTCCAAAGTGCTTTTTCTTCTTCTCCTACATATAAAATTCCATAATAATCATCTGCAACCATTCCTTCACATTGACTTCCTACAGAAATTGTTCTCATGATTTTTCCAGAAATTTCATTTCCTTTTTCAAAAAGCTCCCATTGCTCTATTTTTCCTTTTTTACTAACGATAAAAGCGTAAGTCTTCTCTGAAGTAGGATTTTGATATAAACAAAAACCGTAAACTTCTTTTAAATTTGAAACCAAATCTTTAGAACCAACTTCTTTTAATTCACGTGTTTCAGGGTTTACAATCATTACTGTAATTCCATTAAAACTTCTATTAGATGCAGCTACGATAGCTACTTTTTTATTTTGAAATGGAAAATTATAACGAATATCTACATTATTCACTCTCCCAACTGGATAACGAAATAATTCTTTTCCGTTAATATCATACACAAATAATCCGTGTTTTTTATCGGTTCCGATAATTGTAGATTCCATTTCGTTTTTAGGATTCACCCAAATACAAGGATCATCTGCCGCATCTTCCTCTGAATGTACCGGCATCGTTTCTGCAGATGCTTCAATACTTACAAATGGTTTTGTTTCCATATTTGTTTGTTCAATTTGTTTTGGAGCTTTACATCCCACTGCTCCAATCAGTGCAATAAAAATTAATCTTTTCAACATGTTATTTCATTCTTTTAAATATTTTTTTCATCGCAATTTTTTCTGAATTCGTTTATACTTTTTTGCCAAAACTAGGAGTTTCATCTGATGTTTATTAATGATGAAGGAAAAATTTTCAGCATAGCCTTAGCTATGGTTAAAAATTTTTACAAGTCAATAATGAACATGCTTGAAACGAATTTTGAGTTAAAAAGTTTAAATGAGTTCTCTTTTAAACTTTATCAAAATTAATTTTATAGAAAACAAGACGGAGCTAAATAGAACCAACAACACTAAAAAACAATGGATTTTTCAACCCCGCTAATCTTCTATCTAAAAATAATTATGACTTTTCTATTGAACATAATAACACATATCTCTTATCCATTTTCAAAAGAAATATGCATCACATGTTTTTAATTAAAATTCAAATTTTAACCCAGCAGTCCAGTTAATTCCGTAATATTCTGCTTGTTTTGTTTGAGACTTGATTCCTTGATAATATCTTAAAGGTTGGTTTGTTAAGTTTCTTGCTGCAACAAAAACTCTCCATTTTTTATTGAAAACATAAGAACCATTTACATCCAAGAATAATTGCTGATCATAATAAGCATCTTCAAAAGTATCATCTCCATATTCGTCAATATAACTTCCCGTCAGATTTGTCGAAACTCTTAAAGAAAGTTTTTTCGTTTCGTAAGATAAAGATCCGTTGAACATATTTCTCGCAGCTCCTTCTAAAGGTAATTTTTCATCTCTTCCTTCTACTCCATCAGCTTCTGTTTCAGTATAAGTATAATTCGCATACACATGTAAATTCTTTAAGAAACTTGGTAAAAAATTTAATTGACGTTGAATTGCAAATTCAAAACCATAAACTTTTGCTTTATCTCCATTTCTTTGTTGGTAGTATTCAAATAATTCTCCGTCAAATCCTTGAACACTTACATCATCTTTTGTGTATGTATATTTCCAATTATCTAAACTTTTAAAGAACGCTCCTCCACTAATTACTCCAACAGATTTGAAATAATGCTCCGCCATAAAGTCAAAATTCATTGCTTCTGTTGCTTCAAGATTTGGATTTCCTTCAATAATTTCTAAATCATCTGAATTGATATTTTGATAAGGAACTAAATCATAATAATCTGGTCTTGCTAAACTATTTGTAAAAGCTAAACGTAAAATCGTATTTGGATTTAAAGAATATCTAAATTGTAAGTTTGGCATCACATTCGTGTACGATTTTTCTGCGCTTAAAATTGTTGCATCTTCGATAGACTCTGCTTCTTCTACATCTACACTATATCCTTCATAATCTACTTTTGTAGCTTCAACTCTCACTCCAAAAAGCACTTGTAATTTCTTTCCAAAATTCTGAGTCAACATTGCATATGCAGCATTTACTTGTTCGTTTGCTTTATAATTTTCTGGTAAAAACTCATCAATTACAAATTCTCTTTCAAATTTTGATTCATCATATAAATCTAAATTTCCTAAAAATTCTGTATTTGTAAAATTACCTACTTGGTATTCTGAACCAGGATAAAAATCTTTGTTCGATTCGTTTGATAAAGGAACTCCTCCCATATTTTCTAACAATCCTTCTTCCGCATCAATCGGAGAATATTCGTAGAAAACATTATCTCTCATTTTTTCCTTTTTCTTGTATTTATATCCAAATTTCAATTTATTTTCATAAGCTCCTTCTGTGATTAAAGGCAATCTGAAATTAGCCATGAAATCTGTATTTGTTTCTTTTGTATTTTTAAATTCTTCAGAAATTTCATCTAATTCAAATTCATCAGGATTGTTTGCTTCTGTTCCTGTAATAATTGGGAATTTATTTCTGCTATAATTCACATTAAAAGTACTAGCATCTTGCTCCGACTCATAAGTAATGTATCGCTCATTTGGTCTTTCTTCTTTTGCTTCTGAAATAGCAGCTTTCCAATCAAATTCTAAGCTTGAGAAAAATAAATGCTCTCCTCCGATTGCAGCTTTCATCAATCTTTGATCTTCCAATCTTCTATAATCATTATCTCCAACTCCTCCTTTTGTTTGTCTTTTTACTTTTCTAAAAAGCTCTCCAGAATCTTCATCTTCCTCTTCTTCTCCAATTTTAAACTTAAAACGATTTTCAAAATCATTTCTTTGGTTATAAATTGAGTTGATATAAATCGTATGATTGTTTGAGAATTTATAATCTAAGTTTAAAGCCATAGACTGACGAACTCTTTTTACATCATATTTTCTGATTTCTTGTTCTTTGATAAATGGTGTTGAACCTTCATCTTCACGATCCCATTCAAACTCTACATTATCCGACCCATAATCATTTGAGAAATAAACTCCATTTAAAACAATTCCTAATTTATTATCGAAAACTCTTCCTGCAACTAAAGCTGAAGTATTGATTATATTTTTTCCTCCACGATTATTTTGACCTAAACCAGCAACCGCCGAAGCCCTAAATTTATTTGGAGCTCTTTTCGTAACTAAGTTCACCGAACCTCCAATCGCATCTGCTTCCATATCTGGCGTTAATGCTTTGTTTACTTCGATTGTTTGGATCATGTCTGCAGGAATTAAATCTAACTGAACTCTACGATTATCTCCTTCAGCAGACGGAATTCTGTCTCCATTTAAAGTAATAGAATTTAACTGTGGAGCCAAACCTCTAATAATGATATCTCTTGCTTCTCCTTGATCATTTTGTACAGCAATCCCTGGAATTCTCTTGATTGCATCTCCAATATTTTCATCTGGAAACTTCTCTGTCTGATCTGCAGAAACGATATTTGTTATATTTAAATTTGTCTTTTGTTGGTTTAACGCTTTCGCTTGTCCTTTTGCACTTGCACTTGCAAGAATTACCTCATCTAAACTATTTAATGCTGGAACTAATTGAAAATCTAATTCTTTTGTCTGATTATTTTCTAGCGTAATTTTTTCTTCTTTATCTTGATACCCCAAATACTGAACTTTTACAGTATATTCTCCTTCTTTCACATTTAAAAAAAGATAATTTCCATTTACATCTGTCATCGTTCCGATTCCTAGTTCTTCAACCATAACAGCTGCTCCTGGCAATGGATTTTTGTTTTCATCCAAAACGATTCCTCTGATTACTCCTTTCCCATCATTTGCGAAAGTTAATAGAGAAAAACAAAATGCGAAAAGCATTAAGATAAAATTCTTCATTATTTATGTTTTATTTTTGGTTAATTTTGTAGTCAAAAGTATATTTAGCATGAAAAGAAATCCTCAATAGACTATTATCAAACTATTGAGGAATTGTTAATAATCCTTTCGAAATGTTAAAACATACTTAACATAACAGCACTTTTACGTTAAAAAAATGAAATTTAAAATCAAATCTAACTTTCAACCGACTGGTGATCAGCCACAAGCCATTAAACAATTAGTAAATGGGATAGAAAATGGAGAAAAGTATCAAACTTTATTAGGTGTTACTGGTTCGGGTAAAACTTTCACGGTTGCGAATGTAATCCAAAAGGTAGAACGTCCTACTTTGATTTTGGCACATAATAAAACATTAGCTGCACAGCTTTATTCTGAGTTTAAACAATTTTTCCCTGATAATGCTGTAGAATATTTTGTTTCTTATTATGATTATTACCAGCCAGAAGCATTTATTCCTACAACCAATACTTATATTGAAAAAGATTTATCTATCAATGATGAAATCGAAAAGCTTCGTATCAGTGCTTCTTCTTCTCTACTTTCTGGTAGACGCGATGTAATTGTGGTTGCTTCCGTTTCTTGTTTATATGGTATTGGAAACCCGATTGAGTTTAAGAAAAATGTAATTGAAATTGAAGTTGGACAAGAAATTGCTCGAACTCGTTTTTTACATAGTTTGGTTACGAGTTTATATTCGAGAACAGAAACAGAATTGAAAAGTGGATCTTTTAAAGTAAAAGGAGATACAATAACTATTTTCCCTTCTTATGGTGAACATGCATATCGTATTCATTTCTTTGGAGATGAAATTGAAGAAATAGAAAGTTTTGATGTGATAAATAATAGTGTGATTGAAACTTTTGAGCATTTAACTATTTATCCTGCAAATCTTTTCGTGACTTCTCCTGATGTTTTACAAAATGCAATTCATGCAATACAAGAAGATTTGGTAAAACAAGTTGATTATTTCCATGAAATCGGAAGACATTTAGAAGCAAAGCGTTTAAAAGAAAGAACGGAATTTGATTTAGAAATGATTCGTGAGCTTGGTTATTGTGGCGGAATTGAGAATTACTCAAGATATCTGGATGGAAGACCTGAAGGAACTCGACCTTTCTGCTTGTTAGATTATTTCCCTGATGATTATTTGATGGTTATTGATGAATCGCACGTTACAGTTCCACAAGTTCATGCAATGTACGGCGGAGATAGATCGAGAAAAGAAAACTTAGTAGAACATGGTTTCCGTTTACCTTCTGCGATGGACAATAGACCGTTGAAATTCGATGAATTTGAGATGATTCAAAATCAAGTGGTTTATGTGACAGCAACACCTGCGGATTATGAATTGGAAAAAACTGAAGGAATTTATGTAGAACAAGTAATTCGTCCTACTGGGCTTTTAGATCCAATTATTGAAGTTCGTCCGAGTTTGAATCAGATTGATGATTTGATGGAAGAAATTCAGACTAGAGTTGAAAAAGACGAAAGAACGCTTGTTACAACGCTAACAAAAAGAATGGCGGAAGAATTAGCGAAATATCTAACGAAAATACAAATTCGTTGTCGTTATATTCATTCGGATGTGGACACTTTGGAGCGTGTAGAAATCATGCAAGATCTTCGTAAAGGTTTATTTGATGTTTTGATTGGAGTAAACCTTTTAAGAGAAGGATTGGATTTACCTGAAGTTTCTTTAGTTGCAATTCTGGATGCAGACAAAGAAGGTTTCCTTCGTTCGCATCGTTCGTTGACACAAACTATTGGTCGTGCTGCGAGAAATGTAAATGGTTTAGCAATTATGTATGCGGATAAAATCACAAATAGTATGCAAAAAACTATTGATGAAACTAATCGTAGACGTGAAAAACAGATTGCTTATAATGTGAAAAATAATATTGTTCCAAAACAAATTGAAAAAGCAATTGATACTAGTTTAGTGGATAATCATAAAGAATATCAAGAAATTAAAAACTACGAAATTGCTGCAGAATCAGGTGAAGAATATGTAACAAAACCAGGTCTTGAAAAACGAATTCGAGAAGCTCAAAAAGGAATGGAAACTGCTGCGAAAAACTTAGACTTTATCCAAGCTGCAAAATTCCGTGATGAAATTAAAGCTTTGAAAGATCGTTTGGAGGAGTTTAAATAAGATTTAAAGCAGAATAAAAAAACAGAATTTAGAAACCATACTAAATTCTGTTTTTTATTAATCGTTTCTTATTCCAAATTCAATGTTAAAGGAATTGCATATTTTACATTGACATATTCACCGTTATCAAAACCTGGTTCTTCTATTTTTAGAGTAGACAAAACTCTTTGCATTTCTGCATTTAATATTTCGTTTGATCTTCCCGTATCAATATCTTTAATGGTTCCATCTTTTGAAATAGTAAACTTTGTAATGATTTTATAAGTCCCATAATCTAGCCCAGAACTTCCAACATCAAAATTTGAAACCAAATGTGTATGAATAAATTTCTGTAAACATTTTTTAGCAACTTTTTCATTTGGTTCCTCCACACAATCTTTTGATCTTGGACCTTTATCTATTTTATAGTATAAATAATTAGTATCAAATTTCTTCTTTTTATTTTCTTTTCTAAAGTTGTGCTGAATCTTAATTCCTTTTAATTTTTTAGAGTAATCATCCACATTTACATGAAGAAAATCTTTTGTTTTTTGGACTAAATCCTTATCTAACTTTTTTCCTAAACTTAAATCTTTGAATTGAATTAAGATTACATATCTTGTTTTACCATTATATTTATGTTTTTCTTCCTTAATTTTCACGTTTTCTGAATTCCACATTTTTGAAATTTCTGCAACCACTTCCGATTTCGAAACATTATACAATGATTTTACAGCTTCTTCAGCCTTAACAGTATGAATTGTAAGAAATAAAACTACTGTACTTAAAATTTTAGCAATCTTCATATTTTTTAATTATAATTAATTTTCACCAAATATAGAAAATCCGTTTAATTTAAAAAGTAAATCAATCTTTTATAATGATTTTTAAAAGATATCACAGACTATTTATTTTCAATTTATACATCAAAAATTAAAAATATTTACACATAATCAACCTCTATTTAACAAGTTAAATATCAGTGAAATACGAATTAAACACCCCTAAAACCTCTCAAGAGGGGAATAAAAAAAGCAGCATCCTGAAAATCAAAATACTGCTTTTTATGTTTATTACAAACTCTTCTATTCTTCTTTTTGAAAAGTAAACTTTCCTCCTCCTTGATGTAAAACAAAAGTCTTTTTCTCTAAATCAAATACCATTTCAACACCAGCTGGGATAAATTCAAATTTTGTTTCATTTTTTGGAGTAATTGGAAACGCTCCTTGACCTTCGGCTTGTGCCATTATTTCTCCATCTTTTTCATAAATTTCAACTTTGAAAGGCAAATCCTCACTTTTATACTTTCCTAAATACGGCGTTAGATCCTCAATTTTAAATTTAGAAAAATCTGGCAATACTAATTTGTCATTAAAAATAATATCTAAAATTCCGATTAACAAAGGGTTTCTTGCATATTCATAACCATTTAAAACAACAGACAAACCTAAATCTTCTTCTGGATGATACACAGCAACAGAATGCGTTCCGATAGTATCTCCTCCATGTCCATGAGAAACCACTTTCTCATAAAAAACTTGCATCAATCCTAAACCAAAAGGAGCTTTTCCTTCTGCCAACATTTTATCTAAAGATTCTTTTTTGATTAATTCTCCTTGAAATAAAGCTCGAAAAAATTCATTCAATTCCTCGGTTGTAGATACGATATCACCTACTCCTACAATGTTTGGAAAATAAAAATCTTCCACAACTTCCCATTTTCCATCATTCAAAATATAACCTTGCGCTACATGATCCATTTTTGTTTTCTTGTGAAAAACATAAGATTGCGTTTCTTTTAATTTTAATGGTTTTAGGATTTTTTCATTTAAAACTTTATGATATGATTTTTTGTATTTTTTCTCCACAATTTTTGCCAAAAGATAATATGCCGAATTCGAATATTCAAAACCTTCTCTTGGTTCAAAAAGTATTTCTTCTCCCTGAATTCTTTTTAAAATATTTTTCTTTTTTTCTTTTTTCATCAACCAAGTAGAATCCCCATATTGCATGGCAAAATTGTTCAGTCCACTTGTGTGATTCATCATTTGACGAATTGTAATTTTCTCTGAATTTTTAATTTTCGGGAAATAATTTTCTAGTTTTTCATCATAGCTCAATTTTCCTTCTTCTTCCAGCATCGCTAGTAAAACTGCTGTGAACGATTTAGAAATCGATCCCATTTGATAACGTAAAGATTCTGGATTTTCTACTTTTTCTTCCAAGTTTTCATAACCAAAACTTTTACCATAAATTTCTTTACCGTTTTCTGTAATCGAAATTTCTCCAATTCCTTGATTTTCTTTAGAAATATACGCTAAATACTCATCTAGTTTTTGTTTTTTTTCTGGTGTAATTATCTGTTGCGCTATACTATTTTGTACGACCAAAAGCACCAATAATAATGTTATTCTTCTAAGCATAATTTTTATTTTTAAGTTAAAATTTATTTTTGTTTTCTTATTAATTTTGTTTTAAATCTCAGTAATACAAAGGAAACTAGAATGAAAAGAGCTGTCAGAAAATAAAGTCCATTTCCTAAAACTTCTTTAACCTCAGGACCTCCTCCAGTGTGAATTCCAATTGCTCTAAACTCTCCATTTTCTACAAACAATCCTGTCTGATCTGGATGTTGAATTTTATAGTAACTAGTAATTATCAAAAGAATCGAGGAAACATAAATAAGAGAAACAATAAAATTCAGAAAATAAATCGTCATTTTATTCGACACCTTTTTTGTAATAGTATCTGTTTCTTCACTTTTTTCTTCCGAAATATTATCTGAAACATAATTTCTAAAAATCTCCTCTGGTTTCCCTAACTTTTGCAAAATCAAGTTTAAAAAATCATATTCATTTTCTTCTTTTCTCCTGTGATAAGCTTCAAAAATATGTGAGTTAACTTCATTTAAAATTTCATTTCTATCTTCTTCATTCAGCTTTTTTACAACCTTTTTCAACTCTTTTAAATACTTTTCATAAAGCTGAGTGGTTCTTTTTTCTTCAAATTTTATCGATTGCATCTTACTTCTTAATTTTTTTAATTAACCCTTCTAATTCATCCCAATATTTTTGCATACTCTTCAATGTCTCTTCTCCTATTTCCGTCAAAACATAATATTTTCTAGGAATTCCTGTTTCTTGCTCCACCCATTTTGAGTCTACCAATTTTTCTTTTTTCAAACGATTCATCAGCGGATAAATAGTTCCTTCTGCAATTTCAATAGCCGTTTTTTGCTTGATATTTTCTATTAATTCATAACCATAATATTCATTTCCTTTTAAAACATTTAATACAATAAAGGATAATGTTCCCTTTTTCACTTGCGATTTCCATTTATTTATAAATTCTTCGTTCATGAGACAAATATATAATAAAATACATAGTATAACAATGTACTATGATAAAAAAAGTACATCTAACAACAATTTATATTGATTATCAATATTTTAAATAAATTATTTTAGTTGAAATATTTCTTTTTTAAATAATAATGGAATACAACTGGTTCTATAAAAAGTAAAATATAGATTAAATCATCAACCTTGTAAATTGGTAAAATCCCCTTAAAAAGATCTAAAAAAATATGAGATTTCATATACAAATTCAAGGTTAAAAGACCTAGCCAAAGTAGAAATGGAACATAAAAAAACCAAAGTCGTTTTGATTCATTTTTGTAAAGAAAAATAAATGAGTTTAGGATAAGGTTTAAAACAATGATACCAAAAGAAAAAATAATTAATCCAGCGGAAATAAACCTTCCTTTTGTTAATGGTGGATCTATTTCAAAATTAATCGTATAAAGAATTAATAATAATAGTAAGTGTAATAATAATTGTCCCCAGTAAATTTTTCTTAATTGTAATTTCATTTTTTTATTGTGTCATGTGTGGTTTTGAGTGTTTTATTCAAATATTTTGATAAAAACACACCCTTTAACCCCTCTCGAGAGGGGAATTTTGAAAAGTAGTAAAATCTATTAAATCGTGTATTTCTCAACAATATTAAATAATTCCGAAATCTTTTTGATGCTTAATTTTTTATAAATATTCTTTACATGTGTGTTTACAGTATGCTCAGAAATAAAAAGTTTTTCGGAAATATCTTTTTGTGAAAAACCAGAACAAAGCAATTCAATCACCTGTTTTTCTCGTTTAGTTAGTTTTTTAATTTTCTCAAAAATATCTGTTTCAAAAACTACATTTTCTGGCATTGCTAAAAGAGAAAGTGCATATTTTGGTTTTCCATTTTTTTTCCGCAAAATAGTTCTTGTAGTTCCTATCATGTTTTTCCATTCTACATTTTTATGAAGCAATTTATATTTCAAATTTAAATACTTCGAATTGTCTTTTCGGAAAAAAGAAATAGATTCTATAAGTGCGCTATATGTAGAAGTATGAATCGTTTTTAAATAATAAAAATGATCGAAATGTGTAAGCCAGTTATTACTAAAACCATAAAATTCGACCATTTTATTATTCAAACATATGGGTCTGAAATATTCTACATCATGAAGTGTAAGATAGAAATCCGATTTATTCATTTGTGCTACCAATTCTTCTGATTTAATAGTTTCAAAGCGAATTAAATTCTGATTTTCGAGAGATTCTATTAATTGTTCAAGATGCACTTGAAGATTTGTAAAAGTAATTTCTTCGGTCATTTTTTTGTATAAACTTTTTCTTTCATCGCAAATTTAACAAAAACTATAAAACCCTATAATTTAATTTTATAACTGATCTTCTAGAGATTTTGTAATTGCCGTTTTCACTTTTCCAGTATGTTCGGTAGTTTTCGATTCTATCAACATAATCTTACATTCTTTCTTTGAAGAAACTCTATGATTCACTTCTTTTTTTACTACATACAAATCTCCTTTTCGCATCACAAAAGGTTTTTCATTTTCTATTTCCATCAAAAGTTCTCCTTCTAAAATAAAAAAAGATTCATCTTCATTTTCATGATTATGCCAAGGAATATCTTCTCCTAAAATCTTTGCAACTTTTATATATTGATTATTCACCTCTCCCACAACTTTTGGTGAAAAATAACTTTCTACTGTTTCTAGTTTATCTATTAAATTGATCATTTTTTTATTTTTATATATTTTAAAGCTTCCTCTTTTGTTTTAAAGAAAATCGAATATTCTTCATTTACAAAAGCATCATAAATTTGTTTGTTCTTTTCATATTTTTCTTTAAATCTTTTTAAATGATTTAGTTTTCGATCTACCTCAATTTTCTTATCAAAAAAAATTCTTCTTTTCTCATCTGACAAATTGGAAGTTTTAATATTTTTTAGAGAATCTCTTTTACTTTCAAATTTAGATAAGAGTGTTTTCTCAAATAGAAAGTTTTCTTTTTCCTTATTTAAATTTAAGTCCGAAATATAGAAAACATTTTTCTGAAATGAATTGATTAATAAAAAATCGAAATTATCTTCAAAACTTATATTTTCTAGAAAAATAAAAGTTGGTTTTGATCTATCTAATTTTGAAATAAATTCTAAAAATTCTTTTACTTTATCCTTAGTAATTACATAAAACTTATATTCTTCAAATTCAGAAGAATTATTTATTTTTTCATATCTCAATGTTGAATTTCTTTCCAAAAATGAAAGATAATTTTTCACTTCATAATCTTCTATATTCTCAAAAGTAAAATCGGAAATAACATCAAAAACTTTAAAATGATTTTCTGATTCTTTCGTTCTTTCCAATTCCCAATGAAATTCTGAAATTGTATCTTTTCCTTTACATATTTTAAAACCTAAAACTCCTCCATCTAAACCATTTTTATCTTCAATGTGATTATATTCTAAAGGAATTTTCTCAAACAAAGAATTTATTTTTTCGGGTTCTATCAGAAATACTTTTTCAAAAAATATTTGCGTAGAATCTAAAACGTACTTCTTTTTCTTATTTTCATAATGATAATAATGTTCATCTTTTTTATAAATAATCTTATTCTTATTTATTTCAATATAAAGATCGGGATAAAAAGACTCAGAATAACTTACTTCTAATTTTCTGATTTCATCTTTACAACTTGAAAATAAAATCAGCATAAATATTATTACTATCTTTTTCATAATTCTTTTTATATTTTCTCAAAAATAGCATTTTTATCTATTCTTCATCAAAAAACATATCTTTCATAGAAATCTTAGCCAATAACCGTGAAGCTTCTTTAGACTCGATTTTATGATATTTTTTTAAATACAATTTCAAATCCAACAATCCAGATTTTCTTTGTTTTATATCTAAAGCTAAAAATTCTTCTAAAGAGTTTTCTTTATTTTCTTTTTGAAATTCTTTAAACGCTTGATCTAGTTCTAATAATTTTTGTTCTGTTTTTGAAAGCATAACATTGATTTTTATTCAAATTTAATTTGTTTTTTGTTAATATTTAAAGATTCTTCTATATTTGACAACTTACTGCTATGAAATTCATTTTTACTAAAATAATTTAAGTTGTAGGAATAACAGGAATTCTTGTTGTAATTATGTCAAATATTATCTATAAAGTAATAGGTAAAAATCTATAAACTCTTTTCAAAATACCCCTAAACCAAAACTATGAAAGTAATACATTGGACACCAAAAGAAAATAAAAATCAAATTTTAGAAAATGGAATTTTAATATCCGACACTTGGATTTCATGTTCCATTCTTACACCATTTAAAAACTTAAATCGTTGGTGGCTTGACTTTTTACTAAATGATAAAGAATATGTTGGAATTATTTTTGAATTAGAAACAGAAGATTTCCCTTTAGTTCACAATCATTGGTGTATTGATTCAGATACAGAATATGATGACGACTTTAAAGTAATCTCCCAAAAAAGATATAATCTGAATGAAATATTATCTAATAATCCAAAGCCTATATTTAATAATTTAAAAGAACTAAAGCGTAATTATGCAGAAACGATAATTTGGAGAATAGGAAATACAGTAGATGATTTTAGTTTTTTAGATAAGGATGGTGTTTATCGTTCAGATAATAAAAAAACAATGGAAGCAGCTCTAAAACTAATTAAAGCGAATCCTAAAAAAGCAAAAAAAGTTTTTTTTGACAATTCTGATTTTATGGAATTTGTTTTTGAAGACTATGAAGTTCTTTTATTCAAAAATATCGAACCGAACAGAATTGAAAAAGTAATTCAAGCAAATACAAACTATTCTTATAATGATTTGATGAATGAAATAAAAAAAGATTATAATCTAGTGTGAAAAATGCTCATGAGCAATAAATAATATATACTCTCTATTATAGATAAATATCAAGAAACTACATGAAAAACAAATGATTAAAAAAATAATCGAAACTGTATAACTCAAAAAAATATAAAAAAACAATGAAAAGATTCCTACACTTATTAATATTCATTTCAATCTGTTCATTTGGACAAAATCAAAATTCTACAAGTTTAAAATTAACAGAAACGGATTCTTTGTATTTGACTTCAATTAAAAAATATATTGTTCTAGTTGAATCAAATTACAACAAAGTCGTGAACGAAAAACAGCCTAAAACAATTTTTGTAGAAGATGAAGATTATTTATACAGAATACCTGATTCTGTAAATGGATATCGAATTCAAAAATTCAGTTTAGGAGATAGTAAATTATTTAAGAAAAATAATAAAGAATTAAGATATGTGAAAATTTTTCCATTAGAAATAGATAAAGGAAAATTTAAAATACCGTTCGTTCATTTCTTTGCGAAGTTAAAAAAGAGAAATCATCTTGTTATAACTAATATTAATAGCTCATATGTCTTTTTTGAATTCAAAAATGGACATTTAATTTATGATAGAACAGAAAAATGATGAAATGTATTTTTTACTTTCTATGATTTATGGATTAGTTTATCTACAATTCCAATTTATATCTTTTATATTCATTTTCAAACCTTTTCCACTAACAATCGTTCACAAACCTTTTGACTCAAAGTCTCTGAAGGATGATTTTCATAACTAACCACCATACTATTATCAAAAATCTCTACAGATTTTATCGTAATTTTTGTGTTTAAAGAAATATTTCTACTATCTAAAAACTCCAAAAATTCTTTCGAAGAATGATTCAAAGCAATCAACATTACTTCCTCTCCTACTTCGTGTTCACTTAGTTTTTTATAATTTTTCTGAATGATATTTCCATCTTTATCTGGTATCGGAGAGCCGTGCGGATCTACTTTCGGATAATCCATCAACTCGTCCATTCGATCAAACAAAGCCGGTGCTTTTATATGCTCCACTTGTTCGGCAATTTCATGAACTTCTTCCCAACCAAATCCCATTTTTTCTACCAAAAACATTTCTGTTAATCGGTGCTTTCTCAAAATCAATGCAGCAGCTTTCCTTCCTTCTTCCGTAAGTTTCAAAGGTTTATATTTTGTATAGATTATCCATCCGTGTTGTTGCAAAGTTTTCACCATTGCATTAACCGTTGGTTTAGATACTTCTAACTCCGCACTCAATTCTGAGATGTTTACCTCAGCATTTTCATTTGCCAATCTATATAGGGCTTTTAAGTAGTTTTCTACTGTTGATGATACCATTTAAAAAATCAGTTTTCACAAAAATAGAAAAAAGTTTTCGTTTATTTTGTTAGAGTCATCTAACTTTATATATTTGCCAACCAAACATTAAAATTACTATAATGCTAACTAACTTTACTATAAAATCTAAATGGATTGGAATTGTACTACTTATGTTTGTTTCTATAAGCGTTCATGCACAAAATTCGCTTTCAGGAACAATAACTTCCAATAACAAACCTGTTGATTTTGCAAGTATTTATTTAAAAGGAACTCGACTTGGAACCTCAGCTGATGACCAAGGAAAGTTCGAATTGAACAATGTTCCTTCTGGAACTTTTACGGTTGTAGTATCTTCAATCGGATATAAAACGCTTAAAAAAACAATCACTTTTAATAACAATGAAAAATTAACGGTAAACTTCCAATTAGTAGAAGACAGCTCTCAACTTGATGAAGTTGTAGTTTCTGGAACCATGAAAGAAGTTTCCAAATTGGCAAGTCCAGTCCCTGTGGAAGTTTATACCGCAAAATTCTTTAAAGCAAACCCTACTCCTTCGATTTTCGAATCTTTACAAAATGTAAATGGTGTTCGTCCGCAATTAAATTGTAATGTTTGTAATACTGGAGATATTCACATCAATGGTTTGGAAGGTCCTTACACAATGGTTCTGATTGACGGAATGCCAATTGTAAGTGGATTATCAACGGTTTATGGTCTTACGGGAATTCCGCAATCGCTTATCGAGCGTGTGGAAATCGTAAAAGGTCCTGCTTCTACGCTTTATGGTTCGGAGGCTGTTGGTGGTCTGATTAATATTATCACAAAAAAACCTAGCGCTGCTCCTTTGGTTTCTACAGATGTTTTTGCTACAACTTGGGGAGAAGTAAATGCAGATGTTGGTGTAAGATATAGTTTAGGTAAAAAAGTTGATGGACTTTTAGGAGTAAATTATTTCAATTACAGCAATCCGATTGACAATAATAACGATGGCTTTACAGATGTGACGCTTCAAGATCGTATTTCAATTTTCAACAAATTCAGTTTTCAAAGAAAAGACAATCGAGTATTTACTATTGCTGGACGTTATGTTTATGAAGACCGATGGGGAGGAGAAATGAACTGGGAACCAAAATATCGTGGTGGTGACGAGGTTTATGGAGAAAGTATTTATACGAGCCGTTGGGAAACTTTTGGAATTTACCAATTACCAACTGAAGAATTGATTAATTTTCAATTTAGTGCCAACGGGCATAACCAAAACTCGGTATATGGTGATACAAAATATTTAGCAGATCAATATATTGGTTTTGGGCAATTGACTTGGAATAAAGTACTTGGAAAACATGATATTTTAACTGGAGTTGCTTATCGTTATACTTATTATGATGATAATACACCAGCAACCGCAAAAGGAGATGATTTAGAAAATAATCCTGCAATCACGCATTTACCAGGAGCTTTTATACAAGATGAAATTGAATTGAATCCTCAAAATACTTTGTTGTTAGGAATGCGATATGATTATAACAGTTTGCATGGTGGAATTCTGACGCCAAGAATTAACTATAAATGGTCTTCAAAAAACAATCGAAATGTATTACGTCTAAGTGTTGGAAATGGATATCGTGTGGCAAATGTGTTTACAGAAGATCATGCTGCGCTTACAGGAGCGAGAGATGTGGTTTTTGAAGATGAATTATTACCAGAAACTTCATGGAACGGAAATATTAATTTCGTAAAAAAGATTTATTTAGAAGGTGGAATTTTCATCGGATTGGATGCTAGTGCTTTTTATACCTATTTTTCAAACCAGATTTTACCAGATTATGAAACAGACCCGAACAAGATTATTTATAGCAATTTAGATGGTTCTTCGGTTTCTCAAGGAGTTTCTCTAAATGTAGATGTTGATTTTAAAAATGGTTTAAAAATCAATGCTGGAGGAACCTTGATGGATGTAACTGTGGAAGAAGATGGAAGAAAATACAGACAATTATTAACCGAAAGATTCCAAGGAGTTTGGAGCGCAGGATATACGATTAAATCTTTAGGTTTAACGATTGATTATACAGGAAATTTATACGGACCAATGCGTTTGCCAGTTTTAGGAGAATTGGATGACAGACCAGATTATTCGCCTTGGTGGAGTATACAAAATATTCAGGTGACGAAAAACTTTGGCGAGCATTTCCAACTTTATGGTGGTGTGAAGAATTTATTGAACTACACGCCTCCTTCAAATAGTATTGCTCGTGCTTTTGATCCTTTTGATGAAAATGTTGTTTTTGATACGGATGGACAAGTAGTTCCAACTCCTGATAATCCGAATGCTTTGACTTTTGATCCATCTTATGTTTTTGCACCAAATCAAGGAATTAGAGGATTTTTAGGATTCCGTTATACTTTAGATTAAATTTAAGGATGCAATCATTCCAAAAAATAATAATGCTGATAGTGGTTTCTTTACTGCCACTATTAGCTTTTTCTCAAACAAAGATTTCTACGTTTGAGCAAGTGGATAGTTTACAAAAAACAAATCCACGAAATATTGTTGTTTTTATACATACCGATTGGTGTAAATATTGCCAATCGATGAAACAAACTACTTTTAAAAATAAAAAAGTTGCACAAAAACTGAATGATCATTTTTGGTTTATAGATTTTAATGCTGAAGAAAAAAGAGATATTCAATTTGTTGGACATACTTTTAAATTCAAACCTACTGGAAGAAAAACTGGTATTCATGAATTGGCAGAACAACTAGGAACTGTAAACGGGAAAACTTCTTATCCTACCCTTTGTATTTTAAACGACAAATATGAAATCATTTTTCAATACGATCAATTTCTTTCTGCAGAGGATTTGTTGAAGGTTTTGGATGGAGTTTTTGGGGAATAATTTTTTTAATTAATAATTTTCACATAATTAACTTAATTATTGTTAATAATTTAATATTCTTTATATTTGAAAAAATATTCTATGACTATTACTTTTTTAACAAAATTCCATAGCTGGAGTAAAAGCAATAAATGTTCTTGCTTTATATGAAGCTTTAAAATTAATTAAATATGCAAGATAAAAAATTACTTGAAGGCGTTATATCAGATTATTATAATTCAGTAGAAGATTCTTTCAATTATAGATTAAAAAACACTTGGAAAATACAAATTTCTACTTTCTTCTTTATTCTCTCTACTGGATTTCTAATATTTAACATTTTACCATTTTTACCTGCAAGTATAGATAATTATCTTTTATGGCTTTTTTTAAAAATAAAAAACAATGTAATTTTTGAAAATGAGGAATATTCTTTTTGGATTCAATGGGCATTAGGTTCAATACTTTCAATTCTAATATTTGTAATTACATTTACTATATTTAGATACTGGAATATCAAAGAACATAAAAAGGCTATCAAAATTTCACATTTACAATTTTGTTACGCATATATTCTTAGAAAAGAAATTAAAAGTTTTTTGATTAACGAAAATGTTTCCCATCTAGAAAATATTTCTAAATATTTTAATATAGTCAATTCTGATCTTGTTTTAACTCCATTTTATAGTAATAATAAAGATCAAACAACCAAAATTGCTATTTATGAATTAAGAAATCTACTTTTAAAAAAATATAATTGGATTGAATTTAGCAAGGAGACTAATGAATTAATTGATGCATTTGAATCAATTAATTTAAAAATAAAGAATCGAATTACTCAAAAAGCTGAACTTGAAAAAGTAGTTCCTTTTGTTGATATTTTAACACTATATGAATTCAGCTTTATCAAACCAAATCTTAAAAATTTTCAGGAAATAGAATTAAAAGAGCAAAGATTTACATATCTAAAAGAAATTGTAAAAGAGCTTAATTTATTAAGTAATTATGAAGATTTGAATGAAATTGAAAGGACCAAAAAATCAAATATTAAATCTATTTTAAATTTCTTTGCAAATCTCTTTACAAGTTCAAATATTTTAATAATGTTTATAAGTTGGCTAATATTACTAATTATAATTTTTGTAGCAACTTCTATTTTGATAATAAAAAAAATAAATATAGAAGTTGACTCTACAATACTAATTGGTTTACTTTCTGCTCCATTTCTAGGAGCAATAACATTATCTGCAACTATTTACTCTAAAAACAAAAATAATTAACTACAATCAAATCATTAAAATTCAAAAAAAACTATTGATGTTGATTTAGCACCAAATCGAGATTTAGTTTATTTGTATTAATTGCTTAAACCATCATAATTAATTTTATTTCCCCATTTAAAATCAGTACAAACGAAATATCAATTATTCATATTTTATTAACATAAATACTATATTAAATATCATTATTTTGTTATTTTTGAAGAACATCATTAATTAACTTAATAAAATAACAAAACTCATTGTTATTATTATGTATCATCTAATAAAAAACTACTAGAATATGGCAAAAGTTAAATGTGAAATTGAATTACCAACAAGTATTATTGACGAAGTCGGAAACTTTTATTTTAATAATTCTCTTCAAGAAAACAAATCCATTTTTGATGGTAAAATTATTATACAAAATGATAATATTAACACCTCTGGTGCACTTACTATATTTGGTATAATTCATTCTCCTGAAGGTATTATTATTAAAATGAATGTTTTCGTAAATAACAACAAAATTAATAACGAACCAATTTTGGCTAATTATCAAGGAATAGGAAATTACAAACTAGAATATACAGCCCCATAAAAAAGAACAATGAAAAAAATTATACTCTTAATCTTATTAATTGGACAGAATACTATTTTACAAGCGCAAATAGTTAAGAATTCAGAAGGTAATAACACAATTTTATTTAATAATACTAATATTGGAATTGATATTGATAAAAGCGAAATTTCTTTTAATTCTAATAATTTTCTAAACTCTAAATTATCTTCATCTGGGTTAATATGGGGGGTTGATTTTACAACTAAAAACAAAGAAGGGATTGGTTCTATAATTAAATCATCAGATTTAACACCTTCATCGAATCTTAATATTACGTTTGGTTTCCAAATATCTAACGTTAAAAAAATGGGAGATAAGATTAACAAGCAAAGAACAGAACTTTCTAATGAATATAAACAAATTAACGAAAATTTCGAAAGCAAATATAGAACTATAATTCTCGAGGAGATAAAAAAAGATAAAAAAATAGTGTTAGAACAAAAAGAGTCTCCAATAATTCTTGATGAAATTAAAAATAAAATTGATAGTAATACAAATATATGTACTGGTTTATTCGACTTATTGTCTAAAAAAATAAAAAAATCAACAGATCCTATTGAGTTGAAATACTCTATCAAATACAGAGATCTAATAAAAAAAACAGATTATTATAAAAAACTTAAACAATTCTCTAAAAAAAATGAAATCTTAAATTCAAGTGTAAAGAACATTCTAAGCAATAAGGCATATATGAAACATGTTTTTTACACACATGGTGGCTTAAGCAATGAGAAGTTTAATACTTTTTCATCTTGGAACATTAATGATTTAGGAAAAAGCTTTAATGAAGTTAAGTTTAATGGATCTACTTTAGGATTAGGTTACAATTTAAGAGTTGGCGGAAATTGGATTTTTGGAGCAAAATATTCTTATCAAAAAACAAATAATTCTTCACTTTTAGCTTTAAATGAATATGAATATGAATCTGTTATATCTTCAAATAATACTACTTTTACTACAAAGGGTAAAAAATCAGCTTATTCTGGTGATTATGGAATAATTTATCTAAACAAAATTGAAATTGATGCATTAAATTATATATCAATAAATAAATCATTCCTTATTATTATCGACACTTACCTTAGAGTTAAAGAATCAAACAATGATTATTTATATGCCTCTCATACAGATTTAGGTTTAGCAAGTTCTTTCTTTAAAACAGGTGGAAAATTTTTAGGAGGAATATATCTTGAACTCCCTGATATTGATCAAAATATCGAAAGACAAAAAGTAGAACCTAAATATGAAAATTGGTATAATCGATTAAGTTTTGGTTTATATGCAAAATTTAGCTTTGACTCTTTATCAAAGTTAAATTTTTAAATACTCACTGTAAGACACTTAATATTTAAGATAGACAAATGAAGAATCAAGAACTTTGACTTACATAGAGTATTTTTCTTAAAGGAATCTTATATAATTTATGCAGATATATGCAACTTAAGGCCTAAATACAAAATATTCAAAAGAAAAAAATTTCAAACAAAAACTAACCTATATTTTAGGTTAGTTTTTGTTTTTAAATAAATTTCAGAATATTTACAATTTAAAAATGAAAAAACAGACTTACCTATTATTTATCTTAGTTTTTTTTCTAATAAATACTGGAATCTATGCTTGTACTTGTATTGGAAAAAGAACATTTAAAAAAGAAATAAAAAATTCAGATGCTGTGTTGGTAGGAAAGATAATTTCTAAAGAATTAATAACACTTGTTGATTCAACCGCAATTAAAATGTTCGCTAATGATAATATAATTGCAAAAGGACCACTTTACGAAACGGTTATTGCTAAATATGAATTGCTATTGACTTCCAAATACAAAGGGAATACAACGACAGATACAATAGTAATATATACTGGACTTGGCAATGGAGATTGCGGAGTACATTTTAAAATTGGGAGAAATTATGTTGTTTATAGTAAAAGTGAAACCTATTTTGGGCAGAAATATAATGATTGGCCGTTTCCAAAAGGAAAAAATATTTATTGGACAAATACCTGTTCAAGAGCAACCTTAGAAATCGAAAAAGAGATTCAAGAGATTGAAAAACATAGAAAGAAACAATGAAAAAACTAGCCACAACAACATTTAAACACAGTTTAAAAAAAATTCAGACTGTGAAAAATTCTTTGTTTTATTAGCCTAAAATTCGAAATAAACAAATTTCATTCAAAAACTCCCCTACATTTGATTTACTTCTATTAAAATAGTAGTTTTAGCCAAAATTGAGGTTTCAGTTATAAATCTTAGTTAAAGAAAAAATTGAATAAAAATGAAAAAGATTTTGAACCAAACAGAATAACAATTGAAAATGAATTAATACACCTATTTAAACATATAATTAATGAAAAATAAAGAAATCATATTATTACTAGCTTCTATCCTATTATTGAGCTGTAATTCTGATAGAAATAATCTTGAAATAATAAAAAAATTAGAAAAAGAAAGAGACTCCTTAAAAACAATTATTGATACTTTAAACACAAAATATATTTTTGATAATGCTTCTATTAGATTAATTGTAAATAAAGACTCTATAGAAAAAGTTGGAAGTGAATACAGCGGGGAATTTGTATTTGTTGGATACAACGAAAAATCTATAGTAAAATTCCATACTGGTAAAAAAGATTCGATTTTGAAATTAAACAATAATGGAGGTTATGACTTTAAAGGAAAAGTTGAAAATCCTGATAAAATTAAATTGATGATGGAATACCATCATTATAAAAAAGATATTGGTAAATATTTTGGAGCTAGAGTAATTTCTTTTGAAAAAATAAATATCGATAAATAAAAAGCTTTAAGAAATAATATGTAGTTAACATATTAGATGAACTAAAATTCAAAAAACTAACCTAAAAAATAGGTTAGTTTTTATTTTAAAATCAGTTTCAAACTTTTTACACCCTGAAACACTTTCTAAATATCTAAACAAAATCTTACATTTTTACATATTTCTATACTTAACAATTAAATAACTTAACTATTTAATTTATTTATGTTAATATTGTAGCTTTATTTTTATTAATTCAAAATAAGGTTGCATTCTGTATCCTCTTTTTGAAAATGAAATTAATTAAAAATTAAATTTTTATAATTATGAAAAAGTATTTATTCTTTATTTTATTAGTCACAGGAGTTATGGCTAATGCGCAAACCTCTACAGAATCTGAAGAGACAGATAGCCAAAAACGAATGACAAAATTCTCTAATGCAAAAAGACATGGTCTTAGTTTAGATGTAATTGCTGGACTTGTATTCCCTGCGTTTAATCCAAGATATGAGTATACACTAAATAAATATAGTAGTATTGGTGCAGATGTAAATATTAATTTTGATAATGAAAACGGAACAGAAATTATGGAAAAATTTTCGTTTTCACCTTTTTATCGTCAGTACTTTTTTTCAAAAGAAGATTTTGGAGCAAAAGGTTTCTATGGTGAAGGTTTTTTAAAATTATATACCTATGAAAATGAATACGATTTCTACTTTAATAATTATAGGGAGACAAAAACAGAAAGCTATTTTGAAACAGCTATTGGTGTAGGTATAGGATGGAAATGGGTAAGTAATTCTGGATTTCTTATTGATATAAATGGTGCATTAGGTCGTAACCTTGGTTTTGCAGACGATGAGGATAAACGTGATTTTACAGGGAGATTTGGTATCAATTTCGGGTGGCAGTTTTAAAAACTTTTAACTACCTACTAAAATATATTTTTGATAAATAAAAAAAGAGAAGTATGTACTTCTCTTTTTTTATGATTGTATTTTTATGAAGTTACAGCAGTACTTAAAATATGAATAAAATTTTTATTCCATCCATAAATATTCCCATAATACCCTCTTCCCCAAGTATATTCTGTATCAAAATATCCTTGATGAGATGTAATCAAATGATTAATATAATTTGTATTTCCTGATTGAGAAACTTGCGCAACGGCATTTTGAATAGGATATCTACTATCAATATCCCATATAATTCGAACTTTCCCATACATTTCTACTAATTTAATACTAGCTTTCATTTCTGTTGTAGCAGATACAGGTAAACTACAACCTAATTCTGATAATTGCTTTTTAATATCACTCATAACATAATAAACTTAAATTCCTACTCTATTTAAAATAGGCTTTTCGGATTTTGCCTTTGTAATAAAAACGGATAGCAGCCACTCAATCGAATAATTTGTTTTTGATTACATTACAAATATCAGATGATAACAGAATTCTTTTTAGAGTATAAATACCTAATTTTACAATATTCTAATATTTTTAACAGTAATTAAAATTGAAGAATCAATTTCCTAATCCTCATACAAAATCAAAATTTGTAATATAAATTATCACGTTTAAAATCTTATGAGAGAATTTTAATTGTTTTAAAACACACCCCAACTTCTCTCATAAAGTAGGACTGTCAGGCTCTAGTTTGATTTATCGAATTTTGATGATCGATGGTGCGAGTTTGTAAACGTGACCACATAAATGTTAGAAATAATGGGCACACTTTATAAAAGTGCGCCAGGTTTTAATTAAAAAATTAGGAGAACCTGATAACCCTGCTCTCAAGAAGGGAACTTAACAATCTATATAATTTAAATAAATTCAAACGTGATAAAGTTTAATAACAAAATTCTCTTCTTTTTTTATAAAACATAAACAATCCTTTAACGAAAAAACATCTGATTTATAGCTAACTTTATTGAAAAGAACAAAATCAGGATGCCAAAGAAGAACTCTCATAAATTCATAAGTATTTTTGCAGTTAGTATTTGTTTATACGGATATTTATCCATAAACATTGGGCTACCTGCCTACCCTTCTCTGACAACTTATTTCGATACTTCCAAATCTTTTGTAAAACTCTCGATTACGATTCTTCTTTTAGGTTTTGGTTTTTCACAATTTATTTGGGGAACTTTATCGGAGAAATTTGGTAGACGTTCTATTGTTATTGTTGCCACTGTTGTAGCTATTTTCGGGAGTATTTTGACTTCTATTTCCGAATCCATTTTATTTTTTACAATCGCCAGGTTTATTGAAGGTTTTGGAGCAGGTTATGCATCTGTTTTATCTCGGTCGATTATAGCAGATTCATCTAGTGAAAAAAGATTACACAAAATCATGTCACAATTAGTTGCAATCGTTGCTTTTGCTCCAGCTATTTCTCCGATTATTGGAGGTGAAATATTGCATATAACTTCTTGGAGAATGATTTATGTTGTTTTAGCAATTGTAGGAGGAATACTATTAATCAGCTCTGTAATCCAGTTAAAAGAAACACATAAATCAGCAGATAGAAATTTAAATTTAAAAGCTTGTTTAATTGTTATAAAAGAAGCTTTTCAGCATCGAAAATTTATGGGTTATTTCTTACCTTATAGCATTTTATTTAGCGGACTTATTACTTTTTACACCATCTCCCCTTATATTTTTATCGAACAATTTGATTTTAATGAAAACTCTTATAGTTACCTTCTACTTGTGATCGGAGCTTTTTATGCTTTTGGTTCTTTTTTATCAAGAAAATTAGCAAAAATTATTAATCCCAATAAAGTTTTACAAATTGGATATTCGCTTGCATTTTCTAGTGTAGCTTTTGCATTTCTTTTTTCTTTTTTAGGGTTATTTGATTTTTATGTCGTATTAATTACAATGAATATTTATGCAGTAAGTTGCGGGATCATTAGTCCGATTTGCAATACAAAAGCTATATTGGCTCTAGATAAAAAAAGTAATGAACGAGGAAATAAAGGAATTACTTCTTCCATTTTAGGTGGTGGAAATATGATTTTATCTAGTTTACTTTCGTTTTCTATTACCAATATTCTTTTTGATGATATGTTTAAACTAAGCTTCTATATCTCAGGTATTATATTAGTGAGTTTTTCTCTTTACTATCTTCTTATCCAACGATTAATCGTAAACCCTATAAAAGTAAAATAGCTTTTAAACATAAACAATCCTTTAACGGTAAAGCATCTAATTTATATTTAACTTTAAGTGAACCAAATACACCAGGATGCAAAAAAAGAACTCACACAGATTTATCAATTTATTTGCAATTTCCATTTCCTTATACGGATATCTGACCATAAATATCGGACTTCCAGCTTACCCTTCTCTCAAAGACTATTTTGGAACAAGCGAAGAATTAGTGAAATTTTCGATTACAGTTCTTTTATTAGGATTTGGTTTTTCTCAAATAATTTGGGGAGCTTTATCCGAAAAATACGGAAGAAGATTCGTTATAATTACTGCAATTACTATTTCTGTAATAGGAAGTTTATTAACTTCTCTCGCACATTCCATTGAGTTTTTTACGATTTCAAGATTTATCGAAGGTTTCGGAGCTGGTTTTGCCACAGTTCTTTCTCGAGCAATTATCGCTGATTCTTTAAAAGACAAAGCACTTCATAGAACTATTTCAAATATTGTTGCAATCGTTGCTCTTGCTCCAGCTATTTCCCCTATTATTGGAGGAGAAATTCTTTATTTAGCATCTTGGCAAACCGTTTATGTGGTTCTAACAATTATCGGTATTCTCTTGCTTTATAGTTCTTTTTTTCAGCTTAAAGAAACACATAAAAACCCAAATAAATCTCTGACTTTTAAAAAGATTTTACACATCATGTCGCAAATTTTTAGACATCGAACTTTTATGGGTTATTTTTTGACTTATAGTTTTATTCTTAGTGGTTTGATTACTTTTTATACCATTTCTCCTTATATTTTTATTAATCAATTTCAATTTACCGAAAACACTTACAGTTACCTTCTGATTGTTGTTGGTGGTTCCTATGCTTTTGGTTCTTTATTTTCTAAAAGATTAATAGAACATATGAATTCAGATCGAATCTTAGAACTTGGTTTTATAGTAGCATTTTCAAGTGCTTTACTGACTTTCATTTTCTATTTATTAGGAATCTACAATTTCTATATCGTTCTTGGCGCAATGATTCTTTATGGAGTTTCTTGTGGTTTTGTAAGTCCTATTTGTAATGCAAAAGCAATTAATGCTTTAGAAGGTGACAAAAAATCTTCAGGTCATAAAGGAATTACTTCTTCCATTTTAGGTGGAGGAATCATGATTTTCTCAAGTATTATGACTTTTGCTATTGCGAAAGTTCAGTTTGATTCTATCTTAAAAATCTGTATTTATATCACTTGTTTAGTTGTTGCAAGTTATAGTGTTTTCTGGCTTTTGGTTGAGAAAAAAAAAGTTCCGTTTAAAAATCTCTTTAGTTTTATCTTAGGAAAATAATTCTTTATTTATTTCAAATAGGATTTTTGATTAAAAACAACATTTGAAATATCTTTCTTATAAGGAGCTTTTTCACGAATTACTTTACATGGATTTCCTACAGCTACAGAATTCGATGGAATTGATTTTGTAACAACAGATCCTGCACCAATAATAACATTATCTCCTATTTCAACTTCAGGTAAAATCACAGTATTTGCTCCAATCCAAACAAAGTTTCCGATTTTGATAGGTTTTCCTTCTACATGAATAGTAAAATCTTCTAAATCATGGTTTGAAGAAATGATTTTCACTCCAGGACCAAACTCGATATTACTTCCAAACTCAATACCATTACTAGCTTGAATGTAATTTCCATGATTATCTCCTGGGTCACACATTATTCCTTTTGTAATATTTTCTGGACAAACAACTTTCGAAGTATAGTGTACTGGCCATTTCACTTTCGCATTAATTCGTAACAATTTTTGTGGAATGAAAAAGTTTAAAAAAAAACGAAAATATGAGCAATATCCGTATTTTGGTCTTATAAATTTTGGATAGGCGATAGTTAATATTTTCCCGAAAATTAAATAATCTATTTTTTGTTTGAAACTCACTTTATCTTTATGCATAGGTCAATTGCTTCATTAATTTTAAAAAATATAAAGTTATTAGAATGTAAAGAATACTTCCAAAAATAGAAAGAATTGTTATTCCATAAACTAAATCTTGAAATAGAAAACCAATATAGATTCCAACCAAATTTAGAATTAATAGTGTAGTATTAAATAAAAGTCCAAGTTTTAATTTATCAAAAATCACTAATAAACTACTAATTGGATTGAAACATATTCTACCTAGAATTAAAACAGAAACTACAGCTAAATAAATCCCTAAATCTTCATAAGACTTGCCAAAAAACAATTCTAAAAGATATTCACCAATTGTATTAGTTATAATAATAATTACTAGCATAACTAACACATTATTTCTAATTATTTTTTTAGAAAAAGAATATAATTCTTGTGGAATTTTCTCATAATATTCAACAGCTTTTTGGTAATAAACTTGTGTTATTGAAGACGAAATTACCATTAGAGGAATATTTAAAATCTTTAGAGCTATCGAATAAACACCTGCTGCTGATTTTGAAAAAAATATTCCAATCAAAATCGTTAAAATATGATTTGCAAAAGCATTTATTAGATTTGAAGGTAAACCAAAACGAATTAGATTTCTATACTCTTTATAAAAATTCTTAATCCCCCTATAACTTTCTTTTTTGACAAAATATTTTTTTTCTAAACTAAAAGAATAGATTACTAAAATTACAAATGTAGCAATTAAAAAACCGAATATAAGTCCCTGCTCTATTTCTAATTTAAAAAACAAAAACTGAATTAAAACTGTCAGAAAAGAATAAACAATTTTTGCATTTGCTATAATTTTAAATTTTTTGGCGAAAGTGAAATAATATTCACAATTTGATTTTATCGTAAAAACCAAACATCCGAGAACGGAAAGATAAAGCAAAGTAGAAATATCTGAAATTACTTCAAAAAAAGAAGAAAGCACAGCTATAATTCCAACAAAAACTGCAGTAAAAATAAATGCTAACGTAATAATCTTCACTAAAGTTTTGTTTGCAGCGTCTTTATTTTTAGAAAGAACTAAAACATTATCCAGATTTAAAGTAAAAAGAATAGATAATATACTCAAAGTCGAAATGAAAATTCCGAATTCTCCATAAATAGATTCTTCATATTCCTTTGCTAAATAAAGAGCTCCTAGCACATTTATTATTTGTGCAAACGTAGAGCCTTTTAGCATGGAGAAAATATTTCTCTTAAATTGACTACTATTCTTAGGTAAAATATTCAAGGTTTTTATTTTTTCCCAAATATATAAAACATCTAAGAGCCTTTTCGATTTAGAATAGAATTTATTCTAAGAACTTGTTTAAAATTAACTTCTCGCTCTACTTTGAGTATTTTCCGAATCGATAAACACTTCAAAAACTCCCCAAACTAGCAAAGAAATCCAAAATCCGTATCTAAAAAAACTTGAATATAAAAAGTGATTTATACTCAATATTCCTTGAATACACCAAAAACCAATTAGAATCAATTTAATGAAATCTAAAGTTCTTCTATATTTCTGTTTAAATACTTTGATTGCATAAAACAATAGAATCAAACCAAATGAAATGGATATTATTAAATTTCCTCCAGATAAGTGATTTACTTTGAAAACGATTCCAATTAATAATATTCCAATAGCAAATCTTACTGGACCATTAAATCTTCTTAATAAATTCATTGTGTTATAAAATTAAATCTTCCCTAAATACTTTCTGATAAACCATTCTAAACTCAAAAGAAAAACTAATAAACCAAGAAGCCATTCCCATGAAATCAAGTTTTCTTGCGTGATAATTTCTTTTTGTGTTTGTGTTATTTTCTGATCTTTTACCAAATCTTTTAGAAGAGAATTCAATTGGTTTGGGTAAATTGTTTTTCCACCAGTATTAGAAGCTAATTGATTTAATTTCTCTGTATTTGCTGAAACTAATTGTTTCTCTACATCAAAATCTATAATTTCAAAAAATCCTTGTTTCTTTTCTTTTTCATTTTCTACAGAAATATTAAAAGAATATTTACCTGCTGGAATTTCTTCTAAAGAAACTTCATTATAATTTTCCTTAGAACTAAAAGGTAATTTGTATGTTTTATTCGTTTCTGAATTTTTAATATCTAACCAAATTTTCGCTCTTGAATCAAAATTAAAATTAGAATCAAAATAAGAAGCAAAAATTTTATTTTCTTCGCTAGAAAGCATATTTTGATTATAATCTATTTTCAAACGATCTAGTTTTTTAGTTGAACTTAAATATTGGAAAAGCTTACTAAAAAGCATATCAAAATCCGAAAAAGATTGCTCATTTAAAAAGGATTGCATTCTCCAACGCCAAATATCTTCTCCAAAAAGAATTCCAATTTTTTGCTCATTATTCGGATTCATTGTTGCTAAAAGTGGCTCTTCTGTTTCAATTCCTTCCACTTGCTGATATAGCAAAACATCTGTAGGAACTTGAATCGAAACTTTCCCTAATTTTCCTTTTACGGGAGCAAAATCAGAAAAACCAATATCTTCTGTAATAAAAGGCATAAATCCAGAATTAAAACTTGGCGTAAAATTCTCCGTCAGGTTTCCAGATTTTTTCTCAAAATTATCTTGCGCATTATTTAAGAAATTCCAATCTGTACTAGCTCCTGTTATAACAAAATAGTTTTGATTTGTATTTTTTAATTGCTGAAAAACCTTTGAAAAACTTCTTGTTGGTTGGTATAAAATCACCAAATCATTTTCAGCTAAATTTCCTTTATAATCTTTAATATTTTCAAAAACAACAGACTGTTTTTTATCATTTGCTACAATTTTCTTGAACATTCCAACATCTGGATGTACGAAATCTGAAAGAATCAAAATCTTTGACTGCTCCTCCACTACTTCAACCACAAAATTCACATGATTATTCTGTGTGTTTTTTTCATTTAAATCAGAAGAAACCAAAGAAGCTCTATATTTATGAAAACCTTTTTTATTTGCTTTTAAATAGAAATTAATCGTTTCTGAAGTTTTATTCGCATCAAAATTCACATCTTGAGAAAAAACGGTGCTGTTTCCTTCTTTTACTAATAGTTTTGCCTTTATAGGTTGATTTCCTTCGTAATTTGTAAAAATCTCTACTGGAAAATTATTATCCAAAGCAGCATAACGATTGACATTTACTTGATTAATTTTTAAATCAGAATAAGAAATTGTATCACCTAAAATCACTGGATACACTTGTTGTTTTCCTTGAAAATATGCAAAATCATTTCCTTTTGTACTATTTCCATCCGAAAGTAAAAGCATTGGCGCTTTTTCATTCTTATAAACTCTTTCTACTTTTTGTAGAGCTTTTGAAATATCTGTTTGTTTTCCATCAAAATTCAAGGAATCTAAAACAGAAATATCTTCTGAAAATTGATAAAAATCTACATCAAATTTTTCTTCAATCTCCTTGTTACTTTCAATTATTTTAAATAAATCTCTGATAGACTTCTCATTATGTTCAACAGAAACTACAGAAGACGAATTATCTAATAAAACTGCAAGTTTTGGTTTTATGGTTTCGTAAGTCTTTCGAGTGATAACTGGATTTATAAAAAGAAGTAAAATCAAGAAAATACTTAAAGTTCTTAAACCAAATAAGAAGTAAATACTTTTTTCTTTTTTCTTTTCTCCAAAAAAATAGAATAAATATGATACTGCAATCGCTAAAACAAAAGCTAAAATAAGATAGAAAATAGTAGTTGTGTCAAACATGAATAATTCAAATTTTCATAAGTTGTAAAAATAGAATTTTTTATGTTGTAATGAAATAAGAACACAAAAAAACTGACTCGAAAATTTCAAGTCAGTTTTTAAATGATTTATTTTAAACCAGATTAAGCAGTAATCATACCACCATCTACGTTTAAAGTTTGTCCTGTAATATAAGAACTCATGTCTGAAGCTAAGAATAAACAAGCATTTGCAATATCTTCAGGGCTTCCTCCACGCTTTAAAGGAATTTCTTTTCTCCATCCTTCCACAGTTTCTTCTGGAAGTTTTGCAGTCATTTCTGTTTCAATAAATCCTGGTGCAATTGCATTACAACGGATATTTCTAGATCCTAACTCTAAAGCAACTGATTTTGTAAATCCTAACATTCCAGCTTTAGAAGCAGCATAGTTAGATTGTCCAGCGTTTCCTTGTACTCCAACTACAGAACTCATGTTGATGATAGAACCTTTACGTTGCTTCATCATTGGGCGAATTACTGCTTTTGTTAAGTTGAAAACTGACTTTAAGTTTACATTCATTACTTTATCAAAATCTTCTTCTGAAATACGCATCAATAAGTTGTCTTTCGTAATTCCTGCATTGTTGATTAATACATCAACAGTTCCGAAATCCTTAACAACCTCAGCTACTAAATCTTGAGCAGCTTGAAAATCTGCAGCATTTGATTGGTAACCTTTAGCTTTAATTCCTAATGCATTTAATTCATTTTCTAAAGCGTTCGCTGCATCTACAGAAGAACTATATGTAAAAACAACATTAGCTCCTTGCTCTGCAAATTTTTGAGCGATTCCTTTTCCGATTCCTCGTGTAGCTCCAGTTATTAAAACTGTCTTATTTTCAAGAAGTTTCATAATTTTCTTATTTTTTTAATGAAAAATCAAATATAGCAATAATGTTTATTTGAAAAAGCTTCCTTTTAAAAAAAATAATTTAAGTTCTTAATACAATTCATTTACTAGTTATTTTATTACCTAAAATCATTAAATTTTTATACTCATTTAACAAGTTAACATTTAAACGGTTAATATAATTTACCATTTATTAACATTTAAACATTAATTCGTATTAATCACAATATACTGAAAATAAACATTTATATTAACTAAATTTAACATGATATTGATAATATAGTATCAGTTTTTTAGATTTTTTTTATTTAAATTGCAATACATTTTTTAACAAAAAACTTAATATATATGACAGAAAAAGGTACATCATCAGCACCTATGATTTTAGGGATCATTGGAGGAGTAATTGGAATTCCATCAGCATTATGTGCTGGAGTTTGTGGAACTGTAGCAGGAGGTTTAGGTGCTGCAAACTTAGAAAAAATGGGAGAACTTAATGAAAATGCAACTGAAGAAGATGTCGTAAATGCTCTTAATAGTATTAATGAATCTGGAATCAGTGAAGCAGCTTCTACAACTGGAAGTATTATTTTATGGGTTGGAATTATTGCTGCAATTTTGGGATTAGTTGGTGGAATTATGGGGAAACCAAAACCAACAGTAGCTGGTGCACTAATGATTCTTGCTGCATTAATGGCAATGTCTTCAGTATTTGTAGGAAACTTACTTTCTTTATTAGTTGGAGCATTATTCTTAATTGGAGGAATCTTATGTTTCACTCAAAAGAAAGAAACAGTTACTATCGCTTAAGAATAGATTGAATTATAATAAAATTAAAGATAAAAAAGGCTACGTTTTGTAGCCTTTTTTTTGAACCTATTTAAAATTGTATCAGAATTGTTTTATAGCTTATTAAAATACTATTTTGAAAGCTTTTTTAGAATTCATAGTATTGCTATGGATGAAAAAAAAGATAAAAAAGAGCTTTTAAGAAGTGTATAAAACTTTTTGATTTAAATTTAAACAGGTTCTTATAAATCAGTATAAATAATAAATACGGAAATTCCGACTAAAACTATTATTTGTAACCATTTCAAAATAATTTGAAACTTATCATTTTCACGTAAAAAAGAAGTTAGTTTATCTGCCAAAACTGCCATACTTGAAAAAATAATAAAAGCTTGTAACATAAAAACTAATCCTAAAACATAAATCTGTACTGTTACATTTCCTAAAGAATCATCAATAAAACTTGGAAAAAGAGCTAAAAAGAAAATCGTTACTTTGGGATTTAAAACATTCATGATAAATCCTTGTCTAAATAATTTCAGTAAAGAAGTATTATTATTTGTTTTTACATTCAAATCAATAACAGCACTTGCTCTATAGGTTTTATAAGCCAAATACAAAAGGTAGAAAACTCCAAAGAATTTAATAATTGTATAAATAATTTCAGATTCTTTGATTAAAGCAGAAACTCCAAATGCAATTAAAGTTGTGTGTACTATAATCCCAGAAACCAAACCTGCAGCTGTAGAAATCGCATACTTCTTACCATTCGAGATACTCTGGATCAAAACATAAATAATATCTGGTCCTGGCATAATTGTAAGCAAAATGGATGCTGTCAAAAATGAAAATAATAAATCTATATTCATAAAATTATGTGTTTAATTTTGCAAAATTAGATTTTTAATTTAAAGTGCAAAATTTTATTTAGAATACCTCTAAATAGTTTGCTCAAACTTAAATAATTAAATATTTTTGCAGAGAATTAAAATACGAAAATATGAGTTTTCACGAAATCATAGATACCATAAATGAAGCTTTAAAATTACCTTTTAAAAATTTCATTGATCCTTCAAAGAGAGTTCATTTTTTGTATTTAGCTACAACTATTTTGTTAGCACTCTATGTTTTCATACAAACAAAAACACACAAAAACTTCTTCAAATTTCTTTTTCATAAAAAAGTTTGGTTCGGAAAATCTGCCAAAATTGATTATAAAATTATCTTTTTCAACAGTTTTGTAAAAGTTTTATTGATTGGTCCTTTTCTTATTTTAAGTTTATATATCGCATATTATGTAAATGAATTTTTATTGCACAAATTTGGTTATGATGCGGTGAAACTTTCCGTTACAGAAACTTTAATTTATTACACAATCACTCTGACCATTCTGAATGATTTCTTTTCTTTTTTCATTCATTATTTGATGCATAAAATTCCTTTTTTATGGGAATTTCACAAAATCCATCATTCTGCTACTTCGCTAAATCCTTTTACACAATATCGATTACATCCAATTGAATTATTAATCAACAATGCAAAAAACATCATCATTGTGGGATTTGTAACAGGTCTTTTTGATTTTATGTCCAATCATCAGATTGAAAAAGTAACTTTTTATGGAGTGAATGTTTTAAGTTTTATTTTCTTGTCTTGGGGAGCAAATCTTCGTCACTCTCATGTAAAACTTACTTATTTTAATTTCTTAGAATATATTTTAATTAGTCCTTTTCAGCATCAAATTCACCATAGTCAGAATCCAGAGCATTTTGATAAAAACATGGGGTCTAAACTAGCAATTTGGGATTGGATGTTTGGAACTTTAGTTCGTTCAAAATCTGTAAAGCGAAAAATAAAATTCGGAATTGGTCTTGGAGATGATAAAAATTACGATACTTTTTGGAAAAACCTTCATATGCCTTTTACAAATTTATTTAGAAAAGTAATTTATTCAAAAGACAAAAAATAATTTATTTTCTGTACGCATATAAACGAATTTTATTTTCATAATCTTCAAGAACAAACTGACCTATTTTCTCAATTTCAGATTTTATATCTTCTATGTTTTGAGAAAACTGTTTCTTCCCTGCTTTAAGATTGTCTAAATTTCTCCAGTCTTCATATTCTTTAGGAAATTCAATCCATTCTACTTCTTTATATTCTATTGGTTCTAAAAAATAAGGTGGACAATCTACATCTGAAAATAAATAACCTTCTACTTCCTCATTATAAATCAACTTATATTGAATATAAATCTCATCAAATTTCAAGGTTAAAGCATCAATTAATTTATACCATTTCGTATTATTTAAAAAAGAAGCTGAATATTTTTCTCTAATTATTTTATCTACTTTTTTAGAATTGTATTTTGATGTTTTATACAAACTTTCACTCATTTTACAAATTTCAACAAATATAAAATTATCTACAACCAAATCATGTCGGTGTAATTTTTTTACAAACAAAAAACCGTGAAAAAATTAATTTCCACGGTTTTCACAAAATATAATTAAAAAAATCAATGTTCCATAATCTGACGAATGATTGTCGGATCTTGAATTTTATCGTCTTTCGCTAGCAATAACATTTTAGAAATAATCTCAGCAGTTTTTGGATCATCATCTACGAATGGTAAAAATATTTTTCCTCTGTGTTGTGAATGAACTGGTAGAATATGCATCGTGCTTCCTGCAATTTTATGTGTGATTCCACTTCCTAGATGCAGAGAATATTCTTGATGTTTTCCTTTGATAATAATATGTTTTTCTTTGAAAGTCACATTATCTAATTTAAACAACATTGCCGTTTCTCTAGCAATGGAAGCTCGTAACTCAATAGAAGATTGACTCGTTTCTGGATCCACTTCTCCAACATGTGCAACCGAAACCACTAAATCAATATCTCTCATAATTTCAGAGAAAACTCTTGGAGAAATATCAGAAATCAATGTTTTTGACCAAGAATTTCTTTTATAAAAAGCAATTCCTTCAATTGTTGGGCTTTCTACATCTGATGGATAATACCAATCAGCATAAGCCATCAAATTCACCATGAAATTTTCATTATGGAAAACTTTTTGTAATCCTTCTTCATAATCCAAAATCCAACCTTGTGTTTTCAATAAAGCCATTGTTTTTCTAGTCTGAATCTGATGTCCAGCATATCTTCTAGAAATATGATTTTCTTCTTTTTCATCTTCTGTCGGAAGATATAATTCACGGAAAATTTGCTTAAATGGTTGTCTAACTTCATTTACAAAACAATATCTTTGATAAGCTGACCATTGTTTAGTTGCATATAAATCTGTACAGTGTGCAATTTGTAAATCTTCAGAAATCTCAACAGTTTCCGCATTTGGTGAAACTAATTTTCCATCTTTCCAGAATCCATGATTTTCTCCTGAAATGAAAACTAAGTCTTTAATAATTGGAGAAATTACTGGATGCTGCATCAAGTTTTCAACTTCAGAAACTTTAAACAAATCTCCAGAAATCATAGCTTCTTCCAAACTTTTTCTTGTTCTTCTATATTGTTCTTGAAGTCGTTTTACATTATTTTTCAAAGCAACAACTTCTTTGTTTTTACGAAGTTTCGCTGGAATAGATTTTAAAGTTTTATCATTTCGAGTAATTTTTAAACTGGCTTTTCCAATTTCATCAATTTCTAGAGAAATTCTCACATTATCCAATTCTAAAACAGCATTTTCTAAAATCTGTGCAGCTTCTTTTGCTTCCATTGCCCAAGTCAAACGAATCGGATCAGGGAAACCAGCTGTTCTTGCTAAATTCTCCATAGAAATTTGGGTTGCCAATTTCTCACTTGCTTGTCTTTGCGAACCAAATTGTTTACTTTCTTTCAAGAAATGTTGTAAAAACTGATAACGAGTCAACATATCTTTCTCTGGATTTGCTCTACTCAAAGGAACTAAACCATAAACCCTTAAATAATCTTGATTTCTCTTGTCTTTTACTCTTTTTCGAACTTCTGTAATTTTCGTTTTCCCAAGAATTACATCCGCATATAATTGTGCTCTTTTTTGTCCTCCAAGACTAATATATTTTGCAGATTTATAAAGCATTTCCCATTTTTTCTTTCCTAAAGCTTTATAAGATTTTTTAAACCAATCTACATCAACAGCTCCATTATTAAAATCATTGATAGAAATCTTCGAATACATTGCTATTTTTTCTTCCGAAGGCTTTGAAGACTCATCTTTCGTATGTGCTTGTAACCACCAAACTGCACTCGTCATTTCCCATTTCAAATTTGCTTCTACAAATGGCAACCATTGCGGAGCAAACATTCCTAAATCCACTAGTTTTTGCTGAGAAATTTTTGAAGATTTCACATAAGAATTAAACAATTCCTGTGTATCTTCTTCTTTCGGAAAACAATGTTCTATTAAATGTGAGAAATTTTCTTTCAAAGACGGATTTCGATTCCAATATCCAACTCCTCCTCTATTGAAAACTTCTTTTCCTAATTTATCGATGAATTTGAATAATAAATCTATTCTATAAATCTTAGAAATACTTGGAATCAATCTACTCACACTTGTTTCTGAAACAGTTCTTTCAAACTCAATTTCTAAAACTCGATTAAGTACAGTTTCTCTCACTTCTTTTAAGATAGGATATTCTTCTAAAGCTTTTCCAAGTTCAGTTTCAAAAACCTGATCATTTCTAAATCTGCGACGAATTTTCCCTGTAAATTTCCCAAGAATTGTTTGCGAAAAACTTGCCCAATACAATTCATCTTTTGTAATTAACCCTAAATCTAAAGCTCTTCCATAAGCACGAATTCCCATCAAATTATATTTATCTGGCGATTGTTCTTCAGAAAAGGATCTGTCCCATTGAGTTACTTTCCAAAAAAGCGTAAATTCTTCATCTGTTCTATCTTTTTCAGATCTAAAATAAAGATCTTCCACATGACTAATCATCGCTGTATCTTTCCAGCTTTTATAAGAATATCCTACTTTTTGATCTGTATAAAAATCTTCTTTCGGAACACAATTTACCAGTGAAAAATATAGAATCTTATATAATTCTTTCTGATTTTCATAAGCATATTTTTTGTGTAAAAGTGCAATCACATTGTTTAAATAATAATCCGCAATAACTTTCTCTCGATTATAACTCAATGGTTGCATAAACATATCTACCTTCTGATAAATCTGTGGGAAATTTTTAGAAAAAGGTCGTCCATAACGAACTAACAAATTCAATAAACATAAATCTTTCGTTGTTAATCCTGTATTTTTATACCAGGCATCCCAAAGTTCTGCAAGTGGATAATTTTCTAGGTAGAAATTATCTTTATTTTTTTCTCGACTAATCTGCTGAAAATAAGAACCAAATAAAACCGTTTCCTTTCCTCCACTATAATTTTCATAAGTATATTCAAAAGTTTCATTTGCTTTCATCAAAGCCAATAATTCCTCGATATCTTTAACAACCTCATCATAAGATTTAGAAAATTTAAATTCTTTCGTAATATCAATATTTTCAAGAATATTATGCTCTGAAATAATATCATAAAAAGCTTCTTTCTTATCCTTCGAATTGTATTTTTTTACTGGATCAAAAGAATAAATTCCACCATAACCATTTTCTAAACTAAAATTCAAAGTAGATTCTTCTGATTGTACCAAAAGATCTAAAGTTTCCTTTTCTTTTTTTGATAATTTTGGTTTTTCTTGATATAGTTTTACAGTTTCTTGTATCCAATCTCCATAAGTAATTTCTTCCTCTGTATCCACTCCTTGCTGGTGCGTAATCGGAAGTTCTAATATATTTTCTTGTTTCTGAAGCTCTACCAAATAATCTAAACCAGAAACTCTTTGTTCTACCGTTTTTTGTTGCAATAATTCATTCGTAAACCAAAGAGAATATTGAAAGTTTTTTTCTAAAATCAGATGACTAACTTTCTTTTTAAGCTGTGCAGATTTACTTTTTAATAAACCAACAAAAACAGGAAGTTCTTCAAAAGAAATAGGTGTTTTTGTGATGAAATCAATTCCTTCTGTTTTCAAGTCAATCGATTTATCTTCTAAAAGTTGAAAAGCAAATTCACGCTGATGTGGTAAAATTTCAGCTTTCTTTTTACCATCTCTTCGATATCCCCATTTATCCAAAACTGCATACATAATACTTCTTCGAGTATCCACAGATCCTTTTTCATAAATAGGAAAAACCAAACGACAATCTTCAGGTTTCTTTAAATCTAAAACACTCAACAAACATGTCGTGATATTCGATAAATTAATATGATAAGTTTGCCAATTAAATAATTTAGATTTAAAAACTTTTCCTTCTTTCGGAATTACCTGAATTAATTTGACCAGAACATTTGTATATTCTTGTTTTTTCTCAAGAGAAAGTGTGTTTTTATAATTATCATAAACACGAACAGCTTCACACTGAATTTGTAAATGATCAAAATGTAAATTTGGTTCTGCTACTAGATTCGCAAAATGACGAAGTTTTGTTTCATTTGCTATTTTAAAAGCAAGTAACTTTTTCTGAATTCTATCATCATTTGCCAAATCAATTAAATAAGGCTCTAAAGAATTTACATCTTCCGTAGCTAAAGCCCAAAGTGCCATATAAGCTTCTGCAGAATCATTACTAAAAACTCCAGATTTAATTGCTTGTTTTTCTTCTAAGAAATGCTCTGCAAGATGGAAGAATTTCTTTACTTGACTTTGATTTTCTGCACTCAATTCCAAACCTGTCCAAGTATCAAAAGCTCTTACAACAGAGGCAAATCGATGCATTTTTTCACGGTTGATTAAAACCACAAAATCTTTAAAAACATTCAACGGACATTGATCTACGGTTTCTAAAATTGTCTGACGCAAACCTTCTTGTCTTTGTGCAGCTAATAAAAGTTTTTTCACAGCCTCTACTCCTTCTTCCGACTGAGAAACCAATAATGCTTTTATCACAGAATGTGAAACTTTATAAGTTTCATGTTCGCCTAAAACGATAGAAATCAATAATTGTTCAAAATCTTTATTTCCTGCTAAAATAGCTCCTGTAAATAGCTCTGTAACCGTAAAACTCGAAATCTCATAAGTATAACTAAATTTCAAGAATTCTTCTAAAGAAAGATTGTATTTAAAATGCTCAATCGCACGAACAATAAAGTTTAATTGATCAATAAAAATATCTTCTGCAATTTGTTCATTTTCGTTATAAGCAACACGGAAAGATCTTCTCGCGTATCCTGACTGAAAAGGCAAAGTTGGAATCACTTTCCAATATTCATGCAAATAAGAAGCAAATTCTTCTCCGAAAATATATTCTAAAACTTCGTAATATTCACTTTCAAAAATATCGTTTGTAACGCATTTTTCTCTAATTTTTAAAAGTTCATTATATCGTTTTCCATAATAATTGATAAACAATTGATTGTAATAACGATCTTTTACCTTTATTCCAAATTTAGCTGGATCTACAAGAATTTGCGTAAATAGAACTTGCTCTTCTGAAAAATTCGAAATTCCTTTCTCACATTCTTCTCGAAGTTTTTTTACATGATTTCTTCTTTGTCTTTTCTGAAGAAAATTTTGCAACTCATTTCTTTCCATGTCTTATTAGTTTTCTGTGATAATTGTTTTTTATATAAAAAGTCTTTTTTATTTATTGCGAAAATAAATTGTCGGACTGCCAAAAGATGTCGGACAAAAAGCTTTTTACAAAAATTCAATTTTATTTAGAGAAAAAAATCCCTGAAAACAGTGAACTTATAAGAATTTTAAAAATAATGATAGAAAAACTTAGTCTAAGTCAATATTTAAAATTGATTATTTTTTGACTTAGACTAGTTTCATTCATTTTTGTATTTTAAATAAAATTACCAACCTCCAGCAAGGAAAGTTAATCGAACAAAAACAAACTCGTCTTTTTCTTTTAGTTCAATTTCTTCTTCTAGTTTTTCAATTTGAGCTTGGTTATGAAACACAACAATTATTCCATCTTTGAACCCATAAAGTACCGTTTCTATTGCTTTTTCTTCGTTTGCTAACTTTGTATTATAGATGTCGTTAAACTTGACTTTTCCTTCAGTCAACTTCGCTTCAATAGTTTCTTCGGATAAAGATTGATCTTTTTGGCTCGGCATAATTCCTTGTTCTCCTAGAAAATTAAACAAGTTTTTTTCTTCTCTTTCTGCATTAAATTCTTCCACTTGCTTAATAACAATTGTTTTAAGAATTTCTTCTAGAGTATATTTTCTATTTTCTTCAAACGGAAACTCCATTTCTTTTTTTGCTAAATATGGCTTTCTCTTCCCTAACTGTTTTACGGTAAATTGTAAAATCATAACAATATAAATTAGTTTTAAAGGTTCAAAAGTATGAAATGATTATTTAGGACTTGACAAACTCTTTTAAATATCTAATCCTTCTTCGTAAATAATTTCTAATTCAAAATCATTAAATTCATTACTTGAAAAATCGTAATATTTTTTTAACAATAATAGTTTATATTGGTTTGGTGCAATTTTTCTGAAATCGATAAAATAATTTTCATCATCTATTTCTAAATTTTCAAATATTTCTTCTTCTGTCATTAAACCAAAACCATCTTGAGCAAATTCAACAAATCCATCAAAAATATATTGTTTCGGAATATAAAATGAAAATAGTTTTTCATTATTTATATATTTTACTTCTAAATCACATGGATTTTTTGAAAAATTAGTCAATTCATCTATTAAATTACTATTTGACTGTCCATCATTATTTAAATCTATAAGTTGACCATTTATTGTTTTTAGGCTTATGACTTTATAATATTTATCAACTGTAGAAAAATCATTATTTTCTTTTGAACAACTAATTAAAAATAATACTAATATAACTGTTAAATATCTCATATTTTAATAATTTTTTCTTTTAAAATTGTTTTATTACTAAACGCTTTCCTAGTAATATTATTTGTAGATAGCTTCCTTTTCCCTAACTGTTTTATGGTAAATTGTAAAATCATAACAATATAAATTAGTTTTAAAGGTTCAAAAGTATGAAAATGATTATTTCAAATCACTTTTTAAGTAATAATAATTCGTTCACAAATAGACGATTTTATTAGTACATTTGCCACAATTAACATAATATTTAAACAAAATGAAAAAGAAAATTTTATTGCTATGTATTTTATCATTAACTGTATTTCAGTTAGTAAATGCTCAAAAAACAATCTACAAAGACACAAAAGAAATTTCATTTTCTCCTAAACTTAAAAAAGGAGACAAATTGAAATATTTGATGGAATTATTCAAAGTAGCTCCAGGTGAAAATAACCTATTAGACACAATTGCGATTACATATAAAATGAATGTATATGTTACATCTGTATCAGATTCAATCTTAAAATATGATGTTACAGTTTCTGAATTTGATGATAAATTATCAAATTACCTATTTAAGAATTTAAAATTGAACATGAAATATAATTTTAATTCTAGAGAAAATACCCTTACAAACTCTAAATTTGATCTTGAATTAATTGATGATGAAGATTTTGAAAAATTGATTAGTTCACAGCTAGCTAATAACCAACAATTATCGAAAGAAGAAGAAATAGAATACATAAAGAACTTTACTTCTAATAGAATTTCAAATTTAATTTTAAGAGATACAGATAGAATATTCTATGGATATAATGAAAAATTACCTTTTAAAAGAACAAAAACAGATACAACAGAAAACAAGGATTTATTAGGTCTTAATGCAAAATTTGTTTTTAAAAGAGAAACTATTAAAGATAAAAAAAGCTACGTTTATTCTTCTTCGAATAATATGCTAAAAAATGACAATTTTACAAAAATGATCTCAGAACAAACTGATGAAGCAATCAAAAAAGAATTTGGTGAAGATGCAAAAGTAGTTCCATCAGAAAATCCTGTAGAAACTTCCTTAGAACAAACAATCCAAAGAAAACACACTTTAAAATTCAACAAAAAAACTGGAATACTAGAGTATTTTAACAAACAATCTAGGCAATCTATTACTGGAGTTGTTGATGTAATAATAAAGAGAACGTTTACATTATTAAAAGATTAAAAAAACATTTTCAAACATCAAGCTAGAAGTATTATTTTCTAGTTTGATGTTTCATTTTTAAAGCATTACTATGAAATTAAAAAACACATTATTTATCCTCTCATTTTTTTGCTTCAACCTATTAATTTTCGGGCAAAAAACCATTCATAAAGACACTAAAGAAATTTCATTTTTACCTAAAATTGAAACGGAACAAAAACTTAAGTATTTAGTGGATTTCACTACACATTTAATAGATGAAGAAACTCGTGAGATTAATAAAGATTCAGCAAGTTATCATCTAAATTTAACTATTCATTCAATAAAAGATTCCCTAGTAAATTATAGTTTTCATTTATCAGATTTTAAACATCCAGCTAAAAATATTTTATATAAAGACATCGTTTTCGAAGGTACTTTTAATTTAAAAAAAAGAAGAAGTTTAAAAATTAAAAATTATGATGAGGCAGAAGATTTATTAAAACAAAACCTTAAAAAAGCAAAAAAGGCAAAGCGAAAAAGTATTACTAAAGAGGAATATGAATTTATTAAAAAATATGCTAAAAATGATTATTCTGTTGTTAATATCTCAGGATTATCTAGTACTATTTTAGATCCATATGCTCAAAAATATTCTTATGAAAGATTCAAAACAGATACAATTCAAAGTGAAGATCTTTTAGGTAATATAGTCCCTCATAGTTATACTACAAGTTTTAAAAAAACAAAAACACATTATAAATATATTTCTCGAAAGGAAATGCATTCTAATTTTAAACATGTATATTCATATAAAGAAGAATCATCTCCAGATATTGAAATTTTTGGACAAAAAATATCTATCATTACTGAATTTAAAATTAATGGTAGAAAAATAGCCCCGAATAATACTATTGAATTTAAACAATCTAAATTCAAAAATATAGACCTACTTTTTAATACCGAATCAGGAATCATAGAATCATTTTTATATCAAGAATATTCTGGATGGGATGATAACCAAGAAACATTTTTGTATATCACTTTCACTTTACTAGAATAACATATGGAAAATTTGATTCAATTCTTTAATGATTTTTTAGAGGTTTATTTGGTAAATAGTTTTTCTTTATACAGCATTTTTTATTTAATACTAAGAATAATTCTAAAAAAAGAACAAAAACTACTTTCGTTTGACAGAGAAGTTTGTCGAATTTTTCCTTTTATCGGAATATTTTATGCTCTAAGTTTTGCTCTTACGTTTTTGATGGATTATTATGATGGTCTCACTTATGATCAATATGAAATACGTTATTTAAAATATATATTCATTTCGAGTGTAATTTGGTTAATTCTTTCTCAATTATTTTGGTTTAAAAAAATACAACAAAACATCACCATAAGAATCATTGTAAGTTTTATTGGACTTATGACTGTTCCAAAATTAGTAATGATTTTTGAAACAATGTTCCTAAGAGATTATCTTCCAAGTAGCTATTCTCTTTCTATTTCAGATATAGTTATAATGTTTTTCTTACAAATAATTTCTATTCTTACAATTACATCTATTTCTATTGGAATTCAAAAATTAATCAAAAAAAAGCCACTGATCATTAATTAACTATGGATATCATCTTTATATTTCTTACAGAACCTGAATTGTATTTTTTTTCAAGTTTTGCGCTGTATTCAATTTTATTTCTAACACTTAAATTTTTCATTAAAAAAAGATTCTTGTTTAAAATAGATCGTGCTGCTTGTACTCTTTTTATGATTTATGGCATTCTATTTTTCTTATTTTATTTATTTAATAAATTCGGAGATTTCATAATTGATGATGGCATAACTGGTGAACTTTTGTATCTAGATAAACGAAATCAAAACATTGATTATCTTATCTTTTTATTAAACTTATTTTGGTTAATTACCTCAAGTTCTTTAATAATACCTATACTTAGAAGGTCTACAATTTTTAGAGTTTTTGTAATAATTGCAGGACTGATCTCTATAAATGAAGAATATTTAAATACATTCAAAAATGCAGTTGTAACAATGTCAACCGAAGTACATTCAACTACTTCTTTAGATCTTATCAAGTTTGTTCTTTTCTCATTATTAATCCTATTTACTTTATTTCTACAATTTTTATTTAGAAAAGGAAAAGAGATATTTATCAAACAAAAAATTAACTAAGCAATATTCCTTTTAGGAAAACAGCTGCAATTGAAAAATAAATCACTAATCCAGTAACATCTACAAGAGTTGCTACAAACGGCGCAGAAGATGTTGCTGGATCTAGTTTGAAACTTCGTAAAATAAAAGGAATCATTGCACCAGCAATTGTTCCCCAAAGTACTACGCCAATTAGAGAAGCAAATATGGTAATTCCGATTAAATACCAATGTGCTCCATAATCATAAATTCCTGCTTTTTGCCAAATCCAGATTCGTAAAAAACCAATAATTCCTAAAATAGCACCGAGCATAAATCCTGAAAAAAGCTCTCTTCGAAGTACAAACCACCAGCTTCTTAAATTTATTTCCTGTAGCGCCATTGCACGAATAATCAGAGTTGCAGCCTGCGAACCAGAATTTCCTCCACTGGAAATAATCAAAGGAATAAAAAGAGCTAAAACAACTGCTTGCGCTATTTCATCTTCAAAATACCCCATTGCAGAAGCAGTCAACATTTCACCCAAAAAAAGTAAAATAAGCCAACCTGCTCTTTTTCCAATTAATTTTTTCAAAGAAGTTTCAGCATACGGAAAATCTAAAGATTCTAATCCCCCGAATTTTTGAATATCTTCTGTATCTCTGGCTTCAATTACTTCTAAAATATCATCAACAGTAACAATTCCTACCAAAACTCCAGAATCTGTAGTTACAGGTAGCACAGTTCGATCGTATTTATCAAAAACAGGAATTGCTTCTTCTTTTGAATTATTTGCAAATAAATTGATGTAACTATCATCTCCCAGCTCTCCCAAAGTGGTGTTTTCATCTGCCAAAAGAATTTTCCCAATCGGAATATCATCAATCAACTTTTGATTTGCATCTACCACATAAACGAAATTTAGCGTATCTGCTTTTCTTCCAACTTTTTTGATGTGTTTTAAAGTTTTTTCTACAGTCCAACTTTTCTTTGCTTGAATATAATAAGGCGTCATCATTCTCCCAACAGCATCTTCAGGATAACCTATCAGACTCAAAGCAATTTTTCGTTCTTCATCACTTAAAAGATTCGTGATATTTTTAATAATATTGTCCGGAAAATCTTCAAAAAGTTTGGTACGATCATCTGGCGCCATATTTTCCAATATTTCTGCCAACCCATCTTTACCAATGGAAGTAATAATATTTTCTTGAGTAGCTTTATCTAAATAAGAAAAAACATCCGATTTTTGCTGAGGCTTCAAAAGTAAAAAAGCTAAAATTTGCTCTTTATCTTCCATGTTGGAAATTTGCTCTGCAATATCACTTGGATGTTTATCTTGGATTGCCATTTTTTATATTTTTTCGAAATAATTTAAAACTTTGTCCCAATCATTAAATTTTTCTGAACCAAAAAGAATCAATTCTCCTTCAAAATGATCTTGTCCTTTTCCTGAAACCTCATTATCAATCAGGTAATTCCCTTTAAGCAAACCTTTATGTGGAGAAATAATCAGATTATGTACCGAATGAAAACCAAGGTGATTTTCAACCCAAATTCGTTTTTCAGAATAACAATGCGGATTTGTAACCGATGGCGAAGTAAGAATATAAACTTCAAAACGATTATCATTTTTAAGAGTTTTAAAAGCATCAATTGCTCCTTCTATTGGAGGAAGGCTTTCCCAAAAACCTAAATTGTTTTGTGGATACTGAACTTCAGGATATTTTTTCTTCACTTCATTGTATCCATACTCGAAATCTACCAAAACACCATCCATATCTATATATACAACCTTCTTCATCATCTTCCATTTAAACAATTACATCTCTAAAAATAAAGCAATTAAAACCGAAATTAAACAAGAAAATGTTAATTTATTTTGAGGAAAAACATATTTTAAAAACACCTTTAGGAAAGTGGTAAATTCTACTTAGAGCCTGTTTAAATTTATATCAAAAAAATTTATGTGCTTCTTAAAAGCTCTTTTTTGTCTTTTTTAATCGTCCATAGCGATGCTATGCACTCCAAAAAAGCCGTCAAAATAGTAATTTAATAAGCTATAAAATAAATTCTGATACAATTTTAAACAGGCTCTTAATTTTTTACAAAATAATGTATTTTTGTTGGGATTTTTTAAAATAAAAAAATAAATGATAGACACAGTTATTTTCGATTTAGGTGGTGTTTTATTAAACTGGAATCCTAGAAATTTATACGAAAAGGTTTTTGAAGGAAATGAAGAAAAAATCAATTGGTTTTTAAACGAGATCTGTACTTCGGAATGGAATAGCATTCAAGATTCTGGATTGAGAACTATGAAAGAAGCCACAGAATTAAAAGTTGCAGAATTTCCAGAGCATGAAGAATTAATCCGCATGTATTATGACCATTGGGAAGAAATGTTTGATGGTTCAATTCCAGGTTCTGTTAAGGTTTTGGAAGAATTAAAAGAAAACACAAAACAGAGACTTTTCGCACTAACAAACTGGAATGTTGAAAATTTTGATTATGCTGAAAATACGTTTCCTTTCTTAAAAAACTTTGAAGATATTTTAGTTTCTGGACAAGAAAAAACGATGAAACCTGATCCTAAAATTTTTAAAATCGCCATTGAAAGATTTGGAATCGAAGCTGAAAAAACTGTTTTCATTGATGATAAACTAGAAAATGTAAAAGCTTTTGAAAAATTTGGTGTGAAAGGAATTCATTTTAAATCTCCTGAGCAACTTAGAGAAAGTTTAAAAGAATTGAATATTTTATAATAACAGAGGTTAGCTTAAAAGTGAGCTAGCCTTTTTAATTTTTTATAAAGTTCTTTTTAAGAATCTTATTCCTCTATTTTACTGTATATTTTCAAAAAACAACTATAAAACATGTTGAATTTTATAAAAAACATGTATAAATAAAGTTTATATCTTAATTCATCAAAACATAATCAATTACAAAAACTCACAATTATTTCAGATACAACTACAATTTAACACTTATTTCATAGTTTTTCCGAAAACTAAAAAAACACTTCATATAAACACTGATTTTTTCCCATTTGAATAGATAAATAAGGTACTTTTAAACAAATCAAAATAATTTTATTATGAAAAAAAAATTACTTCTTATTTGTTTATTTATTGTATTTCAATTAAACGCTCAATACCAAGTTAAAACATTAGATTTTACACAATATTTTGGAGATGACACTGTACAGTATAATTCTGATGATTTATTTTCAGATTTAAAATATTTACCGTTCTCTTTTACTTTTTATGAAAATGTGTTTGATAAACTTGCAATTGGTTCAAATGGTCGAGTTACATTTAGAGAATGGAGTTCTGGAGGATATAGTCCATGGCAAATTGATGAAACGGATGTGTTGCCTTCACTAGATGGAGCATTTGGGATTGAGAACACAATTTATGGTCTTTATCATGATATGGATAATTCACAAAATACAACAGGAGCAGTATACACTTCTGTTTTTGGAGAAGCTCCATTCCGAAAATTTATTATTACATATGACGATATAACTCATTTTTCTGGAAACTGTAATCAGTCAAAAACAACCTTTCAAATAGTACTTTTTGAAGGAATGAATTTTATTGATGTACATATAAAGAACAAAGACCTTTGTACTTCTTGGAATGAAGGAAGAGCTGTTATTGGAATACAAGATGATTCAGGTGTGAATTATACTTCACCAGATGGTCGAAATAACTTTATTGAAGAATTAGAAGAAGAATCTTGGAGATTTATTTTCTATGGAGGTACTTATGAAGCATTTTTATGTGGAAACTCTGCAACTTCAATTTCTTTAGAAGATTTTGAAAACCTTACTTCGGTTTATCAACTAAATGATACTAGCTTTTCTGTTCATACTTCCTTAGCGGATGCAAATAGCAATACAAATCCTGTAACTTTCCCTATGGATATAGCTTTCCCATTACAAGAACTTTTTGTTAATGTGGATGGAAACGTTTTCAATGTGATGATTAACTCAATTGACTGTACGACTTCAGATAATGATGGAGATGGTCTTTCAGCTTCAGATGAAGATATTAACGGTAATGGAATTTTATCTGATGATGATTCTGACAATGATGGAATTCCAGATTTCTTAGATTCAGATGATGATAACGATTATATTCTAACAAATCAAGAACTTGTTTTTTCTGATGGATTTGATAGTGGTATTGTAATGCAATTAGACACAGATAATGATGGAATTCCAGATCACATTGATACCGATGATGATAATGATGGAATTTTGACAATGTTTGAAGATACAAATGGAAATAGAGATTATACGGATGATGATGATGACGAAGATGGAATTCCAAACTACATTGATAATAATGCATTAGATGTTGAAGTAATTGATAATACAAAAGGTAATATTTACCCAAATCCTTTCAATAAAAATATTTTCTTCAATAAAAATTACCATAATGCAGAAGTTAAAATTATAAATATTGACGGTCAGATTGTATTAAAAGGAAATCTTGATAATAACACAAGAAGTATCAATACAGAATCTCTAAGATCAGGAGTTTATCAAGTTTTGATTACTTCTAAAAGAGGAACTGAATCTTATAAAGTATTAAAAATGTAAATTTTAAGTTCAAAAAACATAAAGGCTATCTCATTTTTAAGATAGCCTTTTTTATGTAAATCATTTAGCAATCAATATTTTACCGACAAACTGATTTCCTCCTCCAAAAATTTTAATAATATAAAATCCTTTATTAAAAATATCGGTCTGAATCTTATGATTTGTATACACTGAAGATTTTCGATTGTAAACTAATCTTCCTCTTGTATCATAAAGATGAATTGTGATTTCTTCTGTATTACTTTTCGAAATCATTTCTATATTAAAAAAGTCCAAACTTGGATTTGGATAAATATCAAATGAAAATCCCTCTGGTCTATTTTGTGTAGAATTTGTGTGATATGGATCCAAACGATCATTGTGATAATTAGAAATAACCGATTCGATATAAGCTCGCATCACTTCCGTCTGACCTTCCGAAAACATATACATACAAGCATCATTTGTATAATCCATAAAATTCATTGTCATATTAATACTTCCACACTCCGGAATCATTCCTGGACAACCTGAAGATGGCGAAGCTGCATCCGGAGTATCTTCTATTCCATCATCAATGCTACACCCATTCCCCCAAATATGTTCAAGATTAAAATGATGTCCAAGTTCATGAGTCACAGTTCTCCCTAAATCAAATGGAAATCCAGCTGTAAATTCTCCACAACCAACCGTATTATCACCAAAAGCATCTACATTCATAACAATTGCATCACCATTAAGCGGATTCCCTCCTACTGGCGAATAACCTAAAATTCCTGTACCGATTGGTTTCACTAAAAAATTTAAATATCCTGCCCATTTTAGATCATTATCTCCTCCATCACCAAAATTATATCCAATAGTTACTGCTGGTTCGTTTTCTAAAAGTTCTGGATCTAAATTTGGATGATTTTTAGTAGCAAGAACGAATTTTACATTGACAGCTCCTGTATTAGAATTCGGGTAATTATTTTTTACTGTTTGCCAGTTTGAAATATCTTGATTTGCTCCGTTAAAATCTTGATTTAAAATTTCTATTTGCTTTTGAGCTAATTCTACCAAACACGCTCTGTTGGTTTCACTTCCTGTAGGAAAATGTACAGCAACCGGAATATATAATTCGTTTTGGGTTTTTCTGGATATTTTGTTCTGAATTAAATTCGCTTGAAATAATTCTTGAATTTCTTGATGTTCTTTTTGATATTCAGCATTTTTCATTTTTTCATTCATAAATGCTTCTGAAGCACATCTTTCAATTTCCTGAGAAAAAACATTGTAACTACAAAAAACTAAAATAGAATAGAAAAGTATTTTCTTTTTCATGTGATTTTATTTTAAATTATGTTGAAATATAATTAATTCTAAGCTTCATTTCTTTTAAATTTTCATTAATATTTTCTAATTAAAAACCAATTTTTCTTGTAAAATCTTAATTTTTTAATATTTTAACAAAAAAATAAAAAATCCACATGAAAACACTAAACTTCAGACCACTTAAAAAATCTAATTTATTTTTATTAATCATTTCTTTTCTTTTTATATCAAATATCGGGTATTCACAAGAAAACAAAAATGAAATTACTCTTAAAGGAATTGTTTATGATGAAGATGGACCATTACCAAGTGCAAGCGTTATAATAAAAAATACAACAACTGATACAGAAACAGATTTTGATGGGCAATTCACTATTAAAGTTTCTGTTGGAGATACGATAATTTTTAGTTATGTAGGTTATGATTATCAAGAATATTTAATTACTGAGAAAAATAAAAACAATTATTTTAAAATTGAAATGAAGGCAGATAATATAATAATATGCCTAGATGATCTTAGTTCAAATCAAATTTACCAATCCAAACCTTCCATTTTCCAAAGAATTAAAAACATATTTAAGAAAAAAGAAAACTAAAAAAACATATGAAAAATAACAACCTCAAGATTCGAATGGCAAATCCATGTTCGGAGAAATTTGAAAATTTCACAGCTACAGAAAAAGGTGGATTTTGTCAATCTTGTCAAACAGAAGTGATTGATTTTACAAATATGTCTAAAGAAGAAATTCAAGATTATTTTAAAGATAAATTGAATCAACGTATTTGTGGAAGATTTAAAAAAGAAGATTTAGATTATTCTGTTTCTCATATTAAAAAAATGGAATCTAAAAAATATAAATTTCTAGGAGCTGCAAGTGTTATCGGGTTTTCTTTACTTTCTTTTCTTAATCCAAATTCTGTTTATGCACAAGAAAATACGAATAAAACACATCAAGTAGAAAACGATAAAAAAAACGAAAATACTAACCAAATAAAAGAATATACTGTAAAAGGTATTGTTAGTGATGAAGAAGGAAGTTTACCTTCTGCAACTATTGTTTTGAAAAATTCGACGATAGGTACCGAAACAGACTTTGATGGAAATTTTGAATTTCCAAAAAAATTGAAAGCTGGAGATATTCTCATTTTTAGCTATGTTGGATATGATGATAAAAAAATTAAATTGACTGGAAATGAAATTGATGAAGTGATACTATTGAAAATTACATTAAATAGCAACAACACAAAATTTGAAGAAATCAATCTAGGAGGAGCTATTGCAGAGAGTGAAATTTATGAATCTAAACCTACTTTCTTCCAGAGAATTAAAAATATATTTAAAAAAAAGAAAACTTAAAAAAACATATGAAAAATAACAACCTCAAGATCCGAATGACAAATCCATGTTCTGAAAAATTTGAAAATTTCACATCAACAGAAAAAGGTGGATTTTGTCAATCTTGTCAGACAGAAGTGATTGATTTCACAAATATGTCTAAAGAAGAAATTCAAGATTATTTTAAAGATAAATTGAATCAACGTATTTGTGGAAGATTTAAAAAAGAAGATTTAGATTATCCTGTTTCTCAAATCAAAAAAATGGAATCTAAAAAATACAAATTTCTAGGAGCTGCAAGTGTTATCGGGTTTTCTTTACTTTCTTTTCTTAATCCAAATTCTATATATGCACAAAAAAACACGAATAAAACACATCAAGTAGAAACAGATAAAAAACACGAAAATACTAATCAAATAAAAGAATATACTGTAAAAGGAAATGTAAGTGATGAAGATGGAAGTTTACCTTCTGCATCTATTGTTTTAAAATATTCTCAGATAGGCACAGAAACTGACTTTGATGGAAATTTTGAATTCCCTGAAAAATTAAAAGCTGGTGATGTTCTTGTTTTTAGCTATGTTGGATTTAGGGATAAAGAATATACAATAACTGGAAAAGAATCAGGAGAAGTAATTTCATTAGAAATTATTTTAGACTCTGGTAATGCATTTATATGTGGAATCGAACTTGGAGGAGCTATTGCAGAGAGTGAAATTTATGAATCTAAACCTACCTTCTTTCAGAGAATTAAAAATATATTTAAGAAAAAAGAAAACTAAAAAACCCATATGGAAAATAACAACCTCAAAATTCAAATTCCAAATCCTTGTTCAGAGAAATTTGAAAATTTCACACCCACAGAAAAAGGTGGATTTTGTCAATCTTGTCAGACAGAGGTGATTGATTTCACAAATATGTCTAAAGAAGAAATTCAGGATTATTTTAAAGATAAAACAAAGCAATCCATTTGTGGCCATTTTAAAAAATCACAATTAAGCGCACCTCCTATAAAACAAAAAATCACATCTTTACAACCTAGATTTAAATATTATGGGGCAGCGAGTGCTTTTGGCTTCTCAATACTTTCTTTTTTAACACCAAATAATACCCTAGCGCAAGAAAACAAAAATCAAACACATCAAATAGAAACAAGCGAAATTCAGAAACAAACAGAACAAACAAAACAATTTACTATAAAAGGGACTGTAAGTGATGAAGTTGAAACTTTACTTGGAGCATCTGTTGTTATTAAAGGTACAAGTAGAGGAACAGAAACTGATTTTGATGGGAAATTTACTATTAATGCTTCTGTAGGGGATACATTAGTTTTTAGTTTTGTTGGGTATTATGATAAAGAAGTTCTAATTACTGGAGAAGAAAATCCACTAATATTAAACATTGTTTTGGAAGATGGTGGACAACTATTAGATGGATTTATAATTACTGGAGAGGCTTCAACAGACCAAGTTTACCAATCAAAACCTACTTTTTTTCAAAGAGTAAAAAATATTTTTAAACGAAAAGAAAAATAAATTTAAGTTATGAAAAACAGAAACGAGACTATTTCAGTTCCTAATCCATGTTCTGAAAAATTCAAAAATTTTACACCAACAGAAAAAGGAGGATTTTGTCAATCTTGTCAGACAGAAGTGATTGATTTCACAAATATGTCTAAAGAAGAAATTCTATCATATTTGAAAAACAGAAATGAAAAAGTATGTGGATATTTCCAAAAAGAGCAATTAGACACTAATAATTCAAAAATAATTCCTTTAGAAAAGAAACCTCGATTTAAATATGCTGGAGCAGCAAGTATTATTGGATTTTCTTTACTTTCTTTTTTTAATCCAAATTCTGTTTATGCACAAAAAAACACGAATAAAACTCATCAAGTAGAATCGAAAAAACAGAAAGAAGTTAAACAAACAACAAAATATACTGTAAAAGGAATTGTAAGTGATGAATATGAAGGTTTGCCTTCTGCAACTGTTGTTTTGAAAAATTCGACGATTAGTACTGAAACTGACTTTGATGGAAATTTTGAATTCCCTGAAAAATTAAAAGCTGGTGATATTCTTGTTTTTAGTTTTGTTGGATATCGTGATTTTGAATATAAGATTAAAAGAAAAGAAGAAAATGAAACCATTAATTTAAATATTATTTTAGAGCAAGAATATATTGATGCGGTTATTGGTAAAGTTGCGACTAATAATGTTTACCAATCCAAACCTTCTTTTTTTCAAAGGGTAAAAAATATTTTCAAGAGAAAAGAAAAATAAAATGCAAAAGATTAAAATTTCAATTCCACAACCTTGTAGTGAAAAATTTAAAAACTTCACACAAACTGAAAAAGGTGGATTTTGTCAATCTTGTCAAACAGAAGTCATTGATTTCACAAAAATGTCTAAAGAAGAAATTATAACTTTTTTTCAAAATAAATCATCTAAAAACACTTGTGGAAGATTTAGAAAAGAAGATCTTGATTTTGTACTAACAGAAACTAAAAAAGTTAAACCTAAAAAGTATAATTTACTTGGAGCTGCAAGTATTATCGGGTTATCATTTCTTTCTTTTTTTACTTCAGGAACAACTTTTGCTCAAGGAAAACCTTATTATATAGAAGAAAATAAACAGGCAACTCCAAAGAAAAAAACAAAAAATGAAAAAAAATATTCTGTAACAGGTACAACATATGATGATACTGGAATATTTCCTGGTGTTGATATATTTCTTAAAGGCTCAAACATTGGAACTTCATCAGACATAAATGGGAAATTTATTTTTCCTGAAAAATTAAAAGAAAATGACATTCTTGTTTTTAGCTTTATGGGCTATGAAGAAAAAGAAGTTATAATTAAAAAAAATAAAAGAGAAGATATTATAATCCTTGATATCATTTTAGAAGATACTTCACATGCTTTAGGAGAATATGAAGTCATTGTAGAGAAACCTAATCTTTTTCAACGATTTTTAAATTTATTTAGAAAAAAAGATGCATAAAAAATACTTATTAATTTTCCTTTTTACCATTTATAGTTTTTCAATTAATGCACAACAATCCGATTTTGGAGAAATTGATTTTAAAAAAGCAGACTCCATTGCTGCAATTTATAAAGGTGAAGATTTAAAACATTTACATATTCTAACTTACAAACTAACTAATTCTCTGGAGACAGATGTAGAGAAGTTTAGAGCAATCTACAAATGGGTATGTGATAATATTAAAAATGACTACACAGCTTTTTCTACAAATCGAAATAAGCGATACAAATTTCGTAATGACAGTTTAAAATTACGAGAATGGAATAGTCACTTTGTTCCGATTGTGATCAAGAAACTTTATGAAAAGAAAAAAACGCTTTGTACTGGCTATGCCTATCTAGTCAAAAGAATGGCGAATATTGTTGATATTGAATGTGAAATCATAAACGGATATGGTAGAACTCCTGCAATTGTAGATGAGAAAAATAAAATTCCAAATCATTCTTGGAATGTGGTTTTATTAAAAGATAAATGGTATTTGTGTGATCCTACTTGGTCTAGTGGTTATACGGATTTGGATGTAAATCGTTATATTTTTGAATATGTTGATGGTTATTTTTTGACCAATCCGAGATTCTTTTCTAAGACACATTATCCTTTAGAAAAAAAATGGCTTTTGACAGAATCAAATCTAGCATTAGAAAAATTTCATGAAAGTCCACTTTTATACGAAAAGGCTTTTAAACATAAATTATTCCCTGTTTCTCCTTCAAAAATGAATATTAGAGTTTCTAAAAATGATACACTCACTTTTGTTATGGAACAAGAGCAGAAAAATAGAAATCAGAAAATAGATTTGATGATTGTTTCAGGGAAAAATACTATCAGAACTAAACCTGAAATTATTTATAAAGAAAATGGAATTGTAGAACTGAAAAGAGAATTTAAAACTAAAGGTACTTATGATGTTCACATTCGTGTTGATGGAGAAGTTATTTGTACTTATGTTGTAAAAGTGGTTCGTAAAAAGAGGTAAAATTTAGTTGATATTGAAATATCTCATTTACCCACACCTGGCGCACTTTTGTGAAGTGTGCCTATTGTTTCTAATGATTATATGAATATGATTTAGAAAATTTTACAAAAAAATATACTTCTTTCCTCTTTTTTTAAGAAAATTTATATAACTGTAAAAAGCGACACTATAGTCGTTGTTTAATCTTTAATATTTTAAATAAAAAATACTTATAAACTTTAAAAATAAAACTCATTATATAAATATTTAATAATTTATTATATATTTGCAGCCGGATGTAGAAAATATAAGTTTTAAATCTAGCATTAAGGAAGAGATTGGGATTTGGAACTACTGCTTATAGACTTCAACTGTTTATATACCTTAATCATTGTAATTGAAAATCAAACACAATTATTAATATAAACAGTTATTTATGAAAAACAGATTTTTATTTAGTACCCTTTTAGTTTTATTTATTACTGTATTTACAGCATGTAAAAATGATGATGATTCAACTAATTCAACAACTAAAACATACCCTAAAACTTTTGGAATTTTTACGGTAGTAGATGCTAACACTATAACTATGGATGGTGAAATTGGTCATAATTCTAAGAAAAACTTTGACAAACTTATTGCTGAGTATTCTGAGATTAATCAGATTAATATTGTTGAAATTCTTGGATCAAATAATGATGAAGTGAATCTTCAATTATCTAAAACGGTTTATCAAAACAACATCAATACACATCTTAATGATAATGGATTAATTGCTTCAGGTGGTGTTGACTTTTTCTTATCAGGGCATAAAAGAACAAAAGGAACAAATACAAAAATTGGTGTTCATTCTTGGGGAGGTGAAGACGATAACGGAAATGAAGTTACTGCAACAGATTTCCCTGAAGGACACGAATATCATTTACCATATATCGAATATTACAAATCAGTTGGTTTTTCACAAGAAGAGGCTGAAGCATTTTACTATTTCACGATAAATGCTGCCTCTTTTGATTCTATTCACTGGATGACAGATGCTGAAATTGAACAATATAAACTTCTTAAAGAGTAAATTTTTGACACAAAATATGGTTCTTACCTTAAAGTAACTTTCCCTTATTATTTACTTTTCCCCTTGAAATCATATTTATTAAGCTACTCCTTCATACGAGTAGCTTATTTTTTTATGTGTGTACTACTTTTTAATTTTACTTACAAATTCTTAACTACTTTTTAACTTTTTTATTAATTTAGCAAGCTATTTATAAAAAATTGATTTTAAATGAAACTTATCAAAAGTACTATTTTAGTATTGGCAGCTTCTATCTTATTTACAAGTTGCGCCTCAAAGTATGAACTAATTAAGCCAAAAACTCTAAACTACAGCAATGTAAGTATAGACAAAGGTGTTTCCGTTAGTTATAAATACAATTTACTAGATAAAAGGTATGCAAAAAAAGAAGAAAAGAAAGGTGTAAAAATTGTAGCTATTGAAATTAAAAACAACTCTGGAAAAGATTTAGTATTAGGTAAAAATTTTGAATTAGAATATTCAAATGGAAAAAAGCTTTATACAATAAATAATATGGAAGCCTACAAGATGGTAAAGCAAAGTACGGCTATTTATTCACTATATTTCTTATTATCGTTTTTAAAATTTGAAGTTACAAAAACTACACCTAATGAAATTAAAAAAGATTCGTATCCTGTAGGACTTATCGTGGGACCTGGAATTGCTGTCGGAAATATGGTTGCTTCTAGCAATGCTAATGGAAAATTCGAAAAAGAAATGATGGAATATGATTTAACAAATGCTGTTATCAAAAAAGGAGAAACAAAGTATGGATTAATTTCTGTTATTTCAGACGATTATCAAGAAATTGTTGGTAAAATAATCAACTAAAAAATATTACATTATTTTAATTATAGCTTTTTAGAAAAAATCAATTCTAGAAAGCTATTTTTTTATGTGTATATTTGGTTTCTTTTAAAAGAACTCGTTTAAACTTTTTAACTCAAAATTCGTTTCAAGCATGTTCATTACTGGCTTGTGAAAAATTTCAACCATAGCTAAGGCTATGCTGAAAATTTTTCCCTTCACCATCAATAAACATCAGATGAAACTCCTTGTTTTGGCAAAAATGTTTAAACGAGTTCAAAGTTTAATCAAATAAAACTACATAAAATGATTAAAATTTATCACAATCCAAGATGTAGTAAAAGTCGTCAAGGATTAGCAATTTTAGAGAATTCTGGAAAAGAATTTGAAACGATCAAATATTTAGATACACCTCCTTCTGAGCAAGAATTGAAAGATATTTTGGCTTTATTAGATATTTCACCAATCAATTTGGTAAGAAAAGGAGAAGCAATCTGGAAAGAAAACTATAAAGGGAAAGATTTATCAGATGCAGAAATCATTAAAGCAATGGTAGAAAATCCTAAACTTATCGAGAGACCAATTGTTATAAATGAAAAGAAAGCTGTTATTGGTAGACCACCAGAAAACATCGAATCAATCATTTAATGAACTCATTTAAACTTTTAAATCAAAAATCGTTTCAAGCATGTTCATTACTGGCTTGCGAAAATTTTTAACCATAGCTAAGGCTATGCTGAAAAATTTTCCCTTCACCATTAATAAACATCAGATAAAACTCTTAGTTTTGGCTAAAAAGTTTAATCGAGTTCAATTTCAAAAACAATTACGCATTAATTTAATCATTTATTTATGAAAAAAATCTTATTAAGTGCAGGATTATTATTAGCAACTTCTGCTTCTATTTTCGCACAAGAATATAAATTTAAAGATGTTGTAGATATCGAAGCTACAGAAGTTAAAAGTCAAGGAAGAACAGGAACTTGTTGGAGTTTTTCAACTTCTTCTTTCTTAGAGTCTGAAATTTTCAGATTGACTGGAAAAAAAGTAGATATCTCGGAAATGTATACTGTAAGAAATACGTACCCACAAAAAGCGCATAACTATGTGATGCGTCAAGGGAAAGCTCAGTTTAGCGAAGGAGGTTTAGCACACGATGTTTTAAATTCTGTTGAAGCAAATGGTTTAGTTCCTCAAGAAGAGTTTTCTGGATTATTTGGTCAAGAAAAAACATATAATCATGCAGAAATGATTGCTGTTTTAAGAGCAATGGTAAAAACATATGCTGATAATCCTGGGAAGAAATTAAGTCCAAAATGGAGAGATGCTATCAATAAAGTTTTAGATGTATATATTGGAGAAATTCCTGAAAAATTCACTTATGAAGGAAAAGAATATACACCTGAATCTTTTAGAGATGCCATGAAAATTGATGCGGACAACTATGTTACGCTTACCACTTTTACACATCAACCATATTACGAAAGTTTTATTTTAAACATTCCAGATAATTTCTCTAACGGTAGTATGTATAACTTACCTTTAGATGAATTTGTAAACGAAATCAATCATGCTTTAGAAAACGGATATTCTATTGCTTTAGATTGTGATGTTTCTGAAAAAACTTTCTCTGCAAAACACGGAGTTGCAACTTTACCTCATGACATTGGAGATAATGAGAAATCTATGACTGAAATTGTTGCTGAATTAAACGTAACTCCAGAAAACAGACAAGTAGAATTTGAAAACTTTAATACAACAGATGATCATTTAATGCATATCACAGGTATGGTAAAAGATCAAAAAGGAAATGTGTATTATAAAGTGAAAAATTCTTGGGGTGGAGATAGCCAAAGAGTTGGAAATGGAGGATACATCTACATGAGTGCTCCATATTTAAAAATGAAAACTATTTCTGTGCTATTACACAAAGACGGAATGACTAAGAAAATGAAGAAAAAATTAGAAATCTAATTTTTAGTTTCTCAAATAAATAAAACCTCCTATTTCACAAGAATTAGGAGGTTTTTTTATTTTATCAACTATTTTTACGATCGCTGGCGCGAGTTTGTAACTCGTGACCTCATAAATACTAGAAACAATGGGCACACTTTACAAAAGTGCGCCAGATTTTAAATTAAAAAAATTATATATTTTATCAATTATTTTTACCTAAATATAATTCTCCTTGTTTTAAAAGTAAACCACCAAAATCTTCCTTTTGCACATCGTCTAAATCTATATATTCGAAATAAGCATCTTTTCTGAAAACTTTATACAAAGCTGTTTCTATCTTATTCGCTTGTACTTCAAGATCATTTTTTGTTGAAACTCCAATCATAAAATAAGGTTCTGTATTATCTTCTGGAGCTAAATATAAACCTACAACGACTTTGTTTAAATAAATATCATTTTTCAATTTCTCAAATACTTTTACAAAACCTTTATGATCATATTTATTTGGTTTTGTAAAAAGTGTGGTAACCATTTTCATTTCAATTTCTTTAGACCTCACTCCTTCTTCTGTAAGATTCAAGAGAATATCTTCTGTCACATCTAAAGCTCCTTTTTTATTATTTTTCAAAAACTGGAGAGATTTAATTGGTCCCCAAGGAACAGCCCACCAACCAAATAAATACGTATATAAATTATATTTCTTTTTATATTTTAAAAAATCTTCTTCAGTCTCTACATATATTGCTGGAGAGATTCTTTCCATGGATAATAAAACAATTGAGATACAATACTGAAAAACTACAAATTTTCCTTTTTTCTCTATTTCTTCCTTTGAAATATCTTTTTCTATCACCAATTTTTGCATTAATTTCCTTTCCATACTTTATATTTTGATGGCTAAATGTAAGTATTTTTTTAATTCCATCAATTCAAATCATTTTCTTAACCTAGATTAATGGAAAAATACATAATAGAAAATAATTTTGTCATTCAACAAAAAAGGAATAAAATGAAAAAAAATATAATAATACACAAAGCAGAAAGTCGAGGAAATGCAGATTATGGATGGTTAAAAACTTCCTACACATTTAGTTTTGCAAACTATTTCAACCAGGAAAGAATCAACTTTGGTGCACTTAGAGTTTTGAATGACGATATTATTTCTGGAGGTATGGGATTTGACACACATCCACATCGAAATATGGAAATTATTTCTATTCCACTAAAAGGAGAAATTCGACACAAAGATAATATGAGTAATGAAGCTGAGGTTATAAAAAGTGGCGATATTCAAGTGATGAGTGCTGGAACTGGTATTACCCACAGCGAGTTTAACAATAAAAAAGAGGAAGATTTAAAATTGTTACAAATTTGGGTTTTTCCAAACAAGAAAAATGTTGCTCCAAGATATGATCAAACGACTTTAAAAGAAGAAGATCGAAAGAATAAATTCCAACAAATTGTTTCTCCAAATAAAGAGGACGAAGGTGTTTGGATTCATCAAAACGCATGGTTTCACCTTGGAATTTTTGAAACCGATTCTGAAACAACTTATTCCCTAAAAGATAAAAAGAATGGTCTATACATTTTTGTGATAAGCGGAAAAGTTCAAATAGAAAATCAAATTTTAAATCAAAGAGATGGTATGGGAATTACAGATTTCGAAACCGCTGATTTTAAGTTTTTAGAAAATAATTCAGAAGTTTTATTAATGGAAGTTCCTATGGATTTTGAATAAAATATTTAAAGTTGGAAGAGTATTTTTTAAAATTTAACAAACATTAAAACAATTAAAATCAAAAATATAAATCTAAATTAGTTTAAAACACACCCCTAACCCCTCTCAAGAGGGAAATTTGATAATATTCATTCAAAAAATTAAACCTTAGAGTCAAAATTATTTTTATTTTAGCCAAAAAAAAGATGAGAAAAACTCTGATAATTTTATTTTTATTTTCCATAAAATTTTGCAATTCGCAATCAAAAACCAATCTGAGTAAACTTCTTTGGGAAAGTGTCAATTCTTGTTATAAGATGATTGAAAATGGAAGTGATGAAGATTATGGCATGGATTTAAACAAAATTGATGATGCCAAAAATGGTTATTTACAAATCTCCGGAAGTTGGCCTACTTGCGGATGTTCTTGTACTTCTACTGTTGCTGCTTTTAAAAATCTTCAAGGAAAATATACACTTATTCAAACGGATGAAGAACCATGTGCTTGGAAAAAAAGTATTCATTCCAATAAAGATTTAAAAAGCATTTTTCCTGAAAATTTTGGAATTCAAAGTTTTGGAGCTAAAGTGAATTCTGAAAATGTTTCTTTTCCATATTTCTATCTTTCTATAGACATTCCAAGATATGGTACGGATATGAAAGTTGAATTATTCACAATTCCTTTTGGATTGAAAAACGAAGGAAATCAACTGATTTCTTATGGATATGGTAATTTTAAAGAGCGAAAATATCTCCATGGAATTTCTACAATTGTAAATAGCATAAAAGATCAAAACACTTTAAATCATTTAGTTTCTGGAAATTTCAATAAAATTCAGATAGAAGATTTAAAGATTATTCAAGAAGAAATTGGAGATGATGATAGTAGGTTTGATAATTTGGGTGAATTGCAAAAATATCTGAAAGAATTAAAAGAAATCTATATAGTGTACAATCAACTAGAAACTACTTCTCTTGTTTTCGGTTGGGATAAAAAATCATCTCGATTTTATATTAAATCAAAAGGAAAAAATAAGACAAAAACTAGTTTTTTAGAGTTTTTACAAAATCATGCTTATTGGAGTCCTGTTTGTTAGTATATTGAGTATTTGAAGTGTAAAAATCATATATTATTTCCTAATAAAACCTTTATGCAAAATAATATTTTAAACCAAATAAGTTCTTCATCTAAATCTGAGAAATATGGAATCTTAAATTTACTTATTTGGATTTCTACTTTTTTTATAATTTTTCTTACGGATATTTTTAACAAATATCCCTCTTTATATATAATTCAACGAAATGTAAGAACGATAACTTTAATTTTAAACCTAATTCTAGTTGTATTCTCTTTTCTAATGAGTTTAAGTTTAATCACAGATTTAATTTTAAAAAAAAATCAAAAAAAGAGAAAATTGATTTTTATAATTTTCATTTCTTTTCCTTTTATACTAACTATGATATTAGTGTTTATTGCATTTTTATTGACTAATTATTAAAGATTTTATCAAAAAATACTAAGCTCCTGTTAAACTTTCTAGTGAGTTTTCTTCTGATTTTAAATTTATAGTAACTTTAAGAGAAACAGACTCAAGTCTACTATTTATAAACTAAATCAGACTAAAATGAAAAATTTATTAGCTGGAATTTTCATTTTTGGTTTACTCGTAAATTTTACTTCTTGTAAACCAAAAACAGAAAAAGTAGAAACGGAAGAAGATGTTACTATTGTGCAACATTACTCAGAATACCCTCCAACTTATCATCATGAATTAGCTTTGGAAGTTTTGGATGCAAGCATGGAATGGATTGGAAATTTCAATAAAGGAAATGTTCAGGGTTGTGTAGATGGTTATACAGATAATGCGGAAATGAGTGCTTTACCTTTTGGAATTAAAAAAGGAAAAGAAGAAATTTCTGAGTTTTGGACTTCTTTGGTTAAAAAATCTGGAGCGAAAAATATTGTTTATACAAATGTGAGTGTAGAAATTGCTAGTAAAAATATCGCTTTTCTTTCTGCAAATTGGAGTATGAATATTGGTGAAGGAATTATCTTTCAAGAAAAATGGGAAAAAATCAATGGAAAATGGATTCTGACTTATGATAATTTTCAAGTTTTAGAACAATATAAAAGTCCAAAAAAAAATCCTACAAATCCTGTGGGAGATCATCTTCATTTGAAAACTATTATCAATAATTCTAAAAAATGGATTGAAGATTTCAATTCAGGGAAAGGAGAAATTCTTAGAGAAAGTTATACTTCTGATGCTCGCTTAAATGCAACTCCTTTTGAAAATATTGATGGTAATGAAGGAATTCAAAAATTTTGGTCAAAAATGATTTCAGATGGAGCAAATAATCTCACTTTTCATAATCCAACTTTTAAAATCAAAACAAAAAATTCTGCTTACATTTCTTCAAGATGGAGTTTGAATATTGGTGAAGGTAAAATTTATCAAGAAAAATGGGATTTAGTCGATGGAAAATGGAAAATGTCTTATGATGAATTTCGAATGTTTAAGAAGTATTAAATATCTATTTTAAAATCAGTTACTAAAAAAACACACCTAACCTCTCTCAAGAGGGAAAAATAAAACTAAAGAATCCGAGAATTAATTTTCTTGGATTTTTTCTTTTTTATAGAGGTTATGTTTGAAAATTTATAAGCATTTTTACATTTCTCAAAAAATAACTAAAAAAACGAAAAGATATGAATTACAAAATTATTGCAAATGAAGAAGAATTATTAAAATTCATCCATTGGTTACCAGAATTAGAAGAAGGAGAAAAATATTATTTAGCATTGTTTTCAAGAAAAAAATATTGTGAAACGCTAATTCAATCGAGTGATAAGACACAGTTGAAAAGATTTGTAACAGAAAAAGATCGTTTTTATAACAGATTGAGACAATTGGAAATTCCGGTTGGAGCTTGGAAATTAAAAAATGGAGAGGATGTTCCACAAGAATCACTTGCACTTTATATCACTATAAATCCAAGATCGATGAAAAAAGCTACGGAGATGATGGGTAAAAAATGTTGGGATTTGATGAGTAGAGGAAATTATAATGTTCATGCGGAAGCTTTGAGTTGTATTCAAAAATCAAAATCTAGAACTTGTTTTATCGATTTTGATATAGATACTAAAGAAATTGACTTAGATTTGCAGTGGTTAAATGAAGAAATTGGAGAAGCGAATTATGAAATTCTGGAAACTCGCGGAGGATATCATATTATGGTAAATCCTACTCAAGCTTCTGCATTTCGTCAAGAAAAATTTGGTGATAAGAATTGGCATGTAAAAATCCAAAAGAAATATCCAGTAGATCAATCTGGTGATCAATTGGTTCCTGTTCCAGGGTCTTATCAAGGTGGTTTTGTACCAAGATTTATTAAAAAGACATTATCTGTAGAAATTTAAAAAATGAAAGAAATACGATTTAAATATGAAATGAACACCAAAAAAACAATCTCTTCTTTAGTGTTTTTTGGAATCATTGGCGCTTTACTTTTAGGTGCTGGATTTACAAATAAAAAAGCAATTTCTATTTGGAAATTTAATTTTTCTCAGGAAGCTTCCACTACATTCTATTTTGTTTTAGCTGGAATTTCATTGCTTTTTGTTTTTCTTCCATTGATAGGAATCTTAAAAAATAAAAATACCAAACGTGAAATTATTGTTGGAGAAAAATCCATTTCTGCTCCAAAAAGTCAATTTAGTAATAAAATAATCACGATTGATTTTGATCAAATTACAAAGTTTTATCTGGAAGATGTTGCTGAAACTAAAAGTATGATTTTGAAAACTTCAAATCAAAAATTGGTAATTTATGATATCATGATTTCTAATAAAGAAAAATTTCAAGAGCTTTTTGAACTTGTAAAAGAAAGGTATAAGAACAATTAAATATTAAGCCAATTTATATTTAAAGCTTGACATTTTTTACAAATTACGTATTCATCTGTAGAAATTGAAGTTTTACAATTATGACATTTTTCATTTTCAATGTTTAGATGCTGAATCAAAAACTTAGCTTCTAGGTGTGAAAATTCACAATTATCCATAATAAATTTTACACCTAGAATTTTTGAATCTTTCGTAATAGTTACAATTTGTTGTTTTAAATTTTCATCGATTTTTTCAACTTCAATACCTTCTTTAGGCAAGCATCTTTTACATTTTAAATTCATATAGTACTTTTACTTAAAATTTCTTTCCAACGAGTCATTATTAAATCTGTATAAATCTCTTTTTCTAAATTATAAGAACCAAGTGCAAAACCATCATTCCATTCAATTAAGGCAGTTTCTCCATTACTTAAAACTCCAAAATCAATTCCGTAAGCAGCTGTTTTTTCATCTGATTTTTCAAAAACTTTAATTGCTTTTTCTACTTCTTTTAAATCTAATTTTATTTCAGGATTCCCAGCGTAATTTTTAATTCCAACAATTTTAGAATTTATAACAAAAACTCGAAATTCTGAAAGCCAATCTACAATCTCAGAACAATATAATTTTGTAGATTTTGAATAATTTTCAAGTTGAAATAAATCAAAACTTGAATTTAAAACAAAACCTGTAAACAATTTTGTTTTATTTTTTGGCTTAATGAATATATCTGAAATATCTTTTTCCAAACTTTCATTAAATAATCTAGTAAGTGAACTTTCCCAAACATTTCTTTTCAAAAAAGGTTTTAAACTTTCTGGATAAGAATTGTTTTGACAACTAAATTTCAGCCTTTTGAAAACTGTTTCCATTACAGAATGATCACCAACAACTAAAGTATTTTTATTTAATTTCAGTTGATTTCGATGCAACTTTTTAGAAGTAAATAATTCATAAGGAATGTCTCTGGATTCTAAAACTTGAACAATATTTTCATGTTCAATTTCTAACTTACCATTTCCATATTCATGAATTAAAGCTTTTGTAATTATTCCTTCTTTTTCCAACTCTCCATTTCGATTTTAACTAAACTATAAAATGAAACAATCGCAAAAGCACCACTAAACCATTTCTCTATTTTTTCACTATCATTATAAATAGGGTGAGAGATATTAAAAAAAGAGAAAAAAGAAATTAGGAAAACAAGAATTATTAATATTTTTAATCTAGTAGTTTTTTCGATTTTAAACATATAAAATGTTAATATAATTACTGTGATTGCTAATATAATTACAAATAATATTTTCATTGTTTTTCTTGCAATATTAACAAAAAAAAGAATTACTTTTCTTTTATTTGTAAAAAAATAAATAATGAAAGAAAATTTCTATATCAGCTTTAAGATTGAAAATTCTGTTCGACTAAAAGCTTTAGAAAAATTACTTAAACGTGTAAATGAAGAAAAAACAATCTATTTTGAAACTTTCGTTGAACCTCCAAGTGAATTAGAGTTTTGGGAAGAATATTTAGACCAAAAAACATTAAATCATTTTAATCAAAAAAATATTCATTGGGATTTTGATTCTATTTTACATACTATTATTAATGGAGAATACGAGTTTTTAGAAATTGAAAAAAAGGATAATATTTCTTATTTATATTATAATCCATTTAGTTGTCCTTTTGGTGGAACTGAATCTATTAAGGCAATGATTGAAGGTTTTGGAGCTGAAGTTCTATATGATTCTTGGAATGATGGCTTGGAAAAATTTGAAAATGATATAGAAGAAAATCAAATAAAATCTCCAAAAAGAAACTTTTTTATTCAATTCAAAAAAAGGATTTCTAAATTTGCTACGATAAACAAAACCTAAAAAATGTGTCTACTTAAAAAAGCCTTTCTAGTACATCTTAAAATTTTTCTGATTGCTTTTCCTATTTCTCTTATTTTTGTTTTAGGTGATTATGGATCAAGTTTTATATATCTAATTCTGACTTTTGCTCTGCACTACTATTTTCTGTATTACAAAGGAAAAAAACAATTGTATTATTACTACAATCTAGGATTCACAGAAAAATCTCTTCTAATTTATAATTTCATTTTTGGATTTTTTATTTCCTGTGTTTTAGAAATTATTTAAAATTTTAAGCTATGAAAAAATTACACATTGAAAATATTTTAAAATCTTATGATCATCGAAATATTCTTTCCAATATTTATCTTGGCTGCAATACTGGTGAAATTATTGGAATATTAGGTCGAAATGGTGTTGGAAAATCTACTTTATTGAAAATAATTTTTGGTTCTATAAATACGGATAATAAATTTATTAGAATTGATAATCAAACATTATTAAAGACTTCAGAAATAAGAAAAAACATTAAATATCTTCCACAAGATTCTTTTTTACCAAAAAACACAAAAATCAAATATTTAATTTCGAATTTCTGTTCAAAATCTATGAAAAATGAAATTTTAAATCATGAATTTGTAAAACCTTTTTTAAACCAAAAAGCAGTTGAATTATCTGTTGGAGAAAGAAGAATTCTTGAAACTTTAATGGTTATGCACACCAATGCAAATTTTATTTTATTAGATGAACCTTTCAGTGGTGTAGCTCCTTTGATTAAAGAAAAATTAAAAGAAATTATCCTTGAATTTTCAAAGAAAGGAAAAGGTTTTATCATCACAGATCATGATTATAAAAATGTACTAGAAATAGCTACTAGAGTTGAATTATTAAAAAATGGAAAACTAAAAAGTATTTCTTCTACTGATGATTTGAAAACGCATGGATTTTTGAGTTCTGTTTCAGTAAATTTTTAATTTCATTTTCTATGCATTAAAAGATTTTATCATGTTTAAAATCTTATGAATGAATTTTATTTAATCTAAAACACACCCCTAGCCCCTCTCAAGAGGGGAACTTGACACCTGTATCGTTTTATACAAAATCAAACGTAATAATTACTTAAAACAAAAAAACAGTATCTGAAAAAGATACCGTTTCTATATATTGAATTGTTATTATTTAATTTAAAACACACCCCTTGCCCCTCTCAAGAGGGGAATTTAAAATGTTGTAAAAATTTATCTAAATATTATTTACTAACAATTTTCGCGTCTTGACTTAAGATTTCTTTTCTTCCACGAAAAACCATTAAATATGCATCTGGAGAATCATTCGTTCCTAATTCATTAATATAACACTCATAGGTATAATCTACATTAGTAAATTTATATTTATGGTTTCCTCCACTCCCATCAGGAATCAATCTTCCATTTTTTAAAACCAAAGAAGGTTTATCTGTCATTTTTGAATCAAGCGGCCAAGAAGCATAACGATAAGTTCCGTTTTCTAGTTGATCCACACGAACTCTAAACTTCTTTGTTTCCATAACTAAAATTGGTTTCTTAAACACTTTTAAACTTTCATGAACTTTTCTACTGCTTTTCTTAGAAATTTTTGCTACTTTTTTATCTCCTTTTTTCGATTGGTAATTAACTGCAATTAAATTTCCATTCAAACCAAGCCAAAGCGCTCCATTTTTAAACATTATTCCATTAGAACCAACTTGAGACCAATCTTTATTTATATCTGAATTTACAATCATATTCATAAAATCTTGGTCAAAAATTTCTTTAAACTTTCTTTTAAACTCTGATTCATTTTTAATTGCAGAAAGTGGTTTTGCTCTCCTAAGGGGATATCTCACTATTTTTTTAAGTTTATTTACATCTTTATTTTCGATATAATCAATAAAAGTTTTCACCATTTCTTGTTGATTTTTTTCAAGACCTTGTGCAAAAAACTTTGTAGTAACAATTAGTAATAAAACAAATAAGTAATGTTTTTTCATGTGATTATTTTTGTTAAGTGTATTTTTCTTTCATACAAAAAAAGGAAAATAAATATTAATTTAAATAACTAACAAAAAAAAATTCGAATCTTTTCTTCACATTACATCAAACTGTTTTTAAACCTTTCTATTTTTTTACTGTCCTATTTATGGCACGAAATCTGTAAACGGATTCATTGCCAATAATTAAACTAAAAATACTCCAAAAATGAAAACAATAGAAATTAAGCATTTATACAATCGCGCTGGTTTTGGAAGTATTCCTTCGAATTTTAAGCAATACAAAAATACTTCTCGTAAGGAAGTTGTAGATAATTTGTTTGTGAAGCATACCGACAATCAACCTTTTCGATTGAATTTTGATATTCCTCAAAATATTCAGATGCTTCCAAAAGAAGAAAAAAGAAAAGCAATTAAGAAAATCACCAAATCGGTGCAAAAACTGAATTTTGCTTACATTGAAAAATTAGCAAATACAGATGCTTTTTTGAGAGAAAAAGTAACACTTTTTTGGCATGGACATTTTGCTTGTAGAACGAGAAAATCGGATAGAGCTCAGAAATTAAATAATACGATTCGTAAACATGCACTTGGAAATTTTCGTGATTTGGTAATTGCAGTTGCAAAAGAACCTGCAATGCTCGATTTTTTGAATAATAAACAAAATAGAAAATCGCATCCTAATGAGAATTTCGCAAGAGAGTTAATGGAACTTTTCACGATTGGACGAGATAATTACACCGAAAAAGACATTCAGGAAGCTGCAAGAGCTTTTACTGGTTGGAATTATAACAAACAAAATGAATTTGTATTAAAAAGAAAATTCCATGATTATGGAGAAAAAACTTTCTTCGGAAAAACTGGAAATTTTGAAGGAACAGATATCATCGATATTTTATTGGAAGACAAAAGAACTGCAAAGTTTATTGCAACCAAATTACATCGTTATTTTGTAAATGATTATGATAATACTTCAGAAATCAATGCGATTGCTGATGTTCTTTATAATTCTGATTATAACATTGAAGAAACTTTAAAATACATGTTCAATGCGGATTGGTTTTACGCTACAGAAAATGTAGGAACTAAAATCAAATCGCCAATTGAATTTATAACTGGATTACACAGAACATTTTCTATTTCTTATAAAAACAAAAAAGCAACTTTCATCATCCAAAAAATGCTTGGACAAGTTTTATTTCTTCCTCCAAACGTGGCAGGTTGGCCAAGCGGAAAAAAATGGATTGATAGTTCTAGTTTGACTTTGCGTTTAAAACTTCCTTCAATTCTTTTGAATAATGGAGAAATTCCTTTTTACGAAAAAGGGGACGACGTGGATATTGCTGTAAAACGAGGAAAAGGAAACAGAAAATTGAGAGCAGAAACAAACTGGGAAGGTTTTATGGAAGCAACTTCCGATTTTACCCAAGCAGATTTAATTGAATATTTGATTACTCCAAAATTGAGCGCAACTGCTCAGAAAATCTGTCAGGATTTGACTTTGGATAAAAAACAAAATGCAACTGTCTTGGTTTCTTTACCAGAATATCAAATGTGTTGATTTCGCTAATTAATATTTAATTACGAAACGATACTATTTTCTGGCTCAAGTTTGTAAACATTACTTATTGTAAAACACATTGCCCTATTATCAAGAGCTGGACTATCAAATTCTAATAAAATTTTCGCTAATACAGAGAATTTTGAAATCCTATTCACGTTCTTGTTCATTTTTTGCTTGTCCAAAAAACGAACCAAAAAAGGACACTTTCATAAAAGGTGTTTTTTTGACAACAAGGTCAAAAAACCGTATTTTAATTACTAAAATTCCTACAAGGATTCGGAATTTCTTAACGTAATTAAAATACTACACTCATTATGAAAGACTAAGAAAATCTTCGATTTTTAATAAAAAATTAAAGAATTTGACAATTTTAACTCTAAACAAGGGAATTTAAAAAAAGAAAAAAAAATGAAACGTAGAGATTTTTTAAAAACTACAGGAGTTGCTTCAATGACAATGCTTTTACCAAATTTCTTAAAAGCATTAGAGTTTTCTCCGAGTTTAAAAGGACATAAAAAACTAGTAATCATTCAGCTTTCTGGAGGAAATGACGGCTTGAACACTGTAATTCCTTATGAGAATGATTTATATTATAAAAACAGACCAACTTTAGGAATTGGTAAAAATGAAGTTCTGAAAATCACGGACGAACTTGGTTTACATCCGAGTATGAAAGGAATGGAAAAACTTTTTGAAAAAGGGTATGTTTCTATTCTGAATAATATTGGTTATCCAAATCCGAATCGTTCGCATTTTAGAGCGATGGATATTTGGCACACTGCAAGTGATTCGGATAAATATTTAGATTCTGGTTGGCTTGGTCGTTATTTGGATTCTAATTGTCAATCTTCACATGAAGTTTTAGAAATTGATACAACACTTTCTTTGGCTTTAAAAGGAGATGCAAAAAATGCTTTGGCACTGAAAAATCCGAATTCTTTATACCAATTGACGAAAGAACATTATTTTGATTCTTTGCTTCGAAATACTTCGGATGAAATGTTGAGCGAGGATAATTTAGGGTATTTGTATAAAACTTTGGTAGAAACAAAATCTTCTGCAAAGTATATTTTCAATACTTCTAAAACTTATGAAAGCAAAACAGAATTTCCGAAAACAGATATTGGTCAAAAACTAGAAACTACCGCAGAATTGATTAATTCTGGATTGGACACTTCAGTTTATTATGTTTCTACAACAGGATTTGACACACATGCTTTTCAGCAAAAACAACAAGAAAAGCTTCTTGGAAATTATTCGGATGCGATGCTTTCTTTTGTGGAAGAATTGAAAAAAGGAAATAATTTTAAAGATACTTTGATTGTTACTTTCTCTGAGTTTGGAAGAAGATTAGCTGAAAATGGAAGTCGTGGAACGGATCATGGAACTGCAGGACCAATGTTTGTAATTTCTGAAAACCTCAGCAAAAATGGAATTTTTAATGAAGCTCCAGATTTGGTAAACTTAGATGGAAATAAAGACATTAAATATCATTTGGATTTCCGACAAGTATATGCAACTGTTTTAGATAAATGGCTGAAAGTTGATAGCTCAAAAATATTGAATAATAATTTCCAGCATTTGGATTTTATTTAGGATTGACTTATTTTATAAATTGATATAAAAGCACAGTTTTTAGCTGTGCTTTTTTTGGATTAAATAATATTTAAAGTTTCATCTATTAAAGCCTTATAATTATTTGTGTTTTTAGACAAAAATGCTCTCTTTTCTTCTAAATTAATACAGATTAATTTAGCTTTATTATTGAAATAATCAGTATTATAATCTTCTACTCTTCTTAAGTTATCATCTGATTGAGCAATTGAAAAAATTATTTGAGTATCATTAGGTTTATTTTTTTCAATAAATTTCAAAATTAAACTTCGATTTGTATCATCTATATCTTCTTTAAAAATAGCATCTAAAACAAAAGGTAATCTATGAACATAATTAGTTTCTTTTATCAGTTTATTAAATGCAAAATTATATGCTAATAAAGTCTTTAATAATTCTACACCTTGTTGTGGAAAAAGCTTCATTCGATATAAAAAATAGTCCTCATTAAACGTTTCTACTTTTAATTCTTCTAAATATTTTATAAATATTTTTTTAAACCTGTTACCTTTAAAATTTCTTATTTTTTCTATATTTCCCTCTTCATTATATCTATCTAATAGTAAATTTAGTTCATTTACCTTAGTTTTTAATTTTTGTACTTTTTCATTTATATTTCCATTTAATTTTAAGTCCGCCTTTATGTCTAACCATTTTTCAAATGTTAATCCATCAATATCATAGTTAAACAATAAATAATAATCTTTAGAAATTTGTTCTTTTAATTCTGAAACTTGTTTTTTAACAGTATTTAATCTACCTGTTTTTTCTTTGATTTTTTTCTTATTAGTGCTTTTAAGAGAATTAATATCATCTTGATTTTGATAAAATTCATATACTTTTTCAATTGATGAAGGAAGGGATTGTTTACATGTAGGACAGTCATTTACTAAAGGTTCTTGTGATGAGTGTTCTAAATTAATTTTTCTTAAAATTTTATTATGTTCGTCTAAATAATTAATTTCATTACTTAATAATAGATATTCTTTCTCCTTTTCTATCAATTGTTTTTTATTGTTCTTATATATTTCTAGATAATCAATTGATTTTTGCACTAAATTATCATCATAAAAAATTGCTTCCTTAAAACTATCACCTTCTATTCTTTTTAAAAAACTGAGATTAAATTCTAAATCTTTCTTTTGAGCTTCTAGTTTTATTTTTTCTTCTCTATTAAATTCTTTTTGAATTCCTAAATAATAATCATAATAATCAAATTTAAAATTTTTATAAAAATCAAATCCTCGAAATGATTTTAATGTTAATACCCACCCATAATCCTGTGCAACATAATATGGAAGAAACATAGCTTCTATAGAAGCCAAAATAAACTCATCTTTTTGTTGTAAAAATAAATCAAACCCAAATAGTTTTGTAATATATTTTTTAAGCCTTTTATGTTCTGCAGAGCTATTACCTTTAATTCCAGAAAATTTTTCAATTTTATTATTACTATTATCCTTAATATAAATAAATTCAAAATCTCTTATTATGGTATAGTTTTTCTTTTTTTGATCTTCTTTAACCTCAAAATCCAATCTAAAAATAATATCCTCAGATAAAATCTCCTTCAATTTATGATACTCATCATTAATACCAAATGTGTAATTTATTGATTGTAATAATGTACTTTTTCCCGAGGTGTTTTTTCCATAAATAATATTGACTCCATCTTCAAACTTAACATAAAAAGATTTATCTGATGTTTCTGAAAAGACAAAAAATTGAATGTATTTGATTGTTTTTTTCATATTTTAATTTTTCTTATAAATTGTTTCAAAATAAGCTGCAAAAAAAATAGCTTTAACTTTATCTTTATCTAATAAAGAACTACAATTCTCATAGAACATTTCTATTAATTCTAAAACAATTTCTTCTTCTTTATATTTTTTACATTTTTTATAATTTAATCTAGTAAATTCTAAAATATCTCTATGCTCAACTTGTTTCATACTTTTAAAAAAATCAAATGAAGAATTAAAAGTTAATTCAAATTCCTCACGTTCATATGGTTTCACCTTAAGTATTTGAGATACTTGACTTTCATGTTTTCTCCAATAATCAAAACACTTGGATTTTGTAGTTAAAATTTTAAAAGTTTTTTCAATTTGTTCACTAGTAATTCTTTTAGAATTATCTAATAATTTCACTACATTTCCTTGATTAAATATAACTTCTAATTCATTAAACATTTCAAGCAAAGCCATAACAGCTGCTCTAGGATTATTAATTTTTTCACCAAAAACTTTATCTAATTGCCCAACTAATTCATTAATTTGTTTATCAACAGTTCTATTTAAATCAATCCAAATAAAATGTAAATAGTCAAATTGTTTATTTAGTGATTCATCATTTATTCCTTTAATTATTCTTTCTTTTATAGGAGTTGGTAAATAATTATATTCAACTAAATAGTTATCTTCTTTTATTGAAACACTATAAGGAACCTTATTTTTCTTAAGTTTTAATTGAGTTATTTGATTAGATGAAAAAAATAATAAATGTCTATAATCTTTTGATTTTATGATTTCATCTTTATTTAATGCTTCTCCTGTTTTTAATAATTTCTTTAAAATATTAAACAATTCTTTATCTAGTTTCCAGATATCAGGAGATTTCTTTTTTGATTGATATGCTTCAATTAATTCAATTTCATTTTTTTCTGACAAAAAACAAAATAAAAAATCATCATAATGTTCTAAACATAAAAAATAATTTTTATCCTTAAATTTTTCTTCATAAAACTCCAATAACAAGTATAAAGCTGTATTCCTTTGAAGAGCGAAACCAGTTTGAGCAGAAACACCTCCATTTATTGATTTATCAATCATAGTATTTTTTAGAAATCATATTTATAAATTAGTTTCAGTTAAAACTGAAAAAACCAAATATAACTTTTCCTAAAAAAACAACAAAACAAAAAACTCTTTTTTAAAACATTAAATATTAATTAATAAAAAACAAAAAATAGTTTTAAATCTACAAAACAAAAATCTTTAATTTAATATAGTTTATAACTGAATAAACTATCAATAAAAAGTAGCTTAATTCTTAGAATCTTTTTCAGTTTATTTATTCAAAATCTTCAATTTACACTTTATCCCAGCAGCATTACACTTATTAATTATTTCCATAAAACTTGGGTTTATTAAATACTCTGTTTTACTTTTTTCGTCTAAAAAACCCATATCATAATAAGTTTCACCCAAAAACCTATCGGTATTAATTGGTTCTTCTAAAATTATTTTATGGTTAGTTACTTTTTCAAAAACCTCAACTTCTGACAAATCAAATATTTCTGTAAACTTATATAACTTCCTCTTATCAAAAGGAATTTCCACATACCAATATTCATCTAATCCACGAATTTTCAATTCAAATTTTCGAACCCAATCTACTGGAGCTGATCCTGTCAATTCTATATCATCTGTTATTTTAGAAACTAATAAACTTCCTGTTCCAATCCACGTTGTTCTCTTTACACTGGAAACATATTTATCTTTTGTAAGAATTTTCGGAATCGTATAACAATAATCATATTCCATCACACCTTCTCTTAGCCCACACAATTGCTCATAAGATGCATCTTCTTTAAAATTCTTTTCAAAATAATCATCAACTCGCAGCATTAAATTATCTAATTCTTTTTTTGGAATCGGCGGTTTCTTTCTTTCCTTAATGTAATATTCAATTAGTTCAATTGCATGTCCTAACCTATATTTTTCAAAATCATTCTTTGCTTTTTGTTCTAATTCTTTAAAATAATATGGTGTTTCTTCATAATGCGCAATCCAACGTGTCGTATTATTTATCAAATCATATAAAAACAAAAAATCTTTATATAAATCCGCTTTTTCATCATGTCCTGAAAAACTTCCATTGAAATCTCCTAGAAAACTAGCATCATAATTATTTCTAATCCAATTCAATATCGTTTTACAGCTAGCATCAGATAACACAGAACCATCATGTTCTTTTAAGTACAGTAAATCATTAAGTATCTCTATTCCTTCTCGCCAAGTTATTCCTTTAGCATTAAAAATATTTAATTGTTTTTCAATCAAATTTTCTAATTCTTCTATCAGGATTCCTCCTTTTAAATTCTCAATTTCTGAAATTTTTGTTGTATCCATAACACACCCCTAATCCCTCTCAAGAGGGGAAATTATTAATCTTTAAACATTTATCTAAGACGACTCCTATTAAAAAATCTACTTAGAATAAAAAAACACGATTTCCAAAACCGTGTCTGAATATATATTGTTTGTAATTTTTAAAATGTAATTCCGATTTTCAATATTTATAAAAAATTAAAAACCTCTGTTATTTCTATTTCGTTCTTTGAAAATAATAATTTCCATCAAAAAGAAAAGAATTAGACAAAGAGCTAAAAAACTAGCTGAAATTATCTTTATAAAAAAATAATTATTCAAAAATAGAATAATAGTAGAAATAGTAATAAACATCCAAAGTAGTAAATTGACTACTGCAAAATGATCTTTCTTTCTTATTTTTAATTTTGACTGATTTATGAATAAAATCCCCATTACTAAAAGAAAAACTATAATAATACAAAGAGTCGTTGTTGACATATATAACAATTTTTTATTTTCATCAAATATAAAAATTTATTTGAAAATCTCAGGATACTAAAACTATATAATTATCAATCATCTATAGCTCAAAAACCTTTGTCAAAATAACTCCTTTCCAGTCATCTTTTATGCAAAGTAACACTTTTGTTTCTTTTATTTTAAAATTAAATGGTGGAGCTAAAACATCTAATCCGCTTTTCTTTTTCAGTCGAATTCCTTGTCCAGAAATAATATCGATATTTGGAGTAAATTCTCCTTCAGGGATGTGCTCTGTTAGAATTACATATTTATAATTGGAAAGTTTATCCAGAACACTTTGCACCTCAGTATTGGATAAATGTTGTAAAACTTGACGAATAATCACACAATCCGCAGCTGGCAATTCGTCTTTTGCAATATCTAAACATTGAAATTCTAAATTAGCCGCTTTAAACACTTTTTTGTTTCGCTCAATCAAATCTGGAACAATATCCGAAGCAATATATTTTTTGGTGTGCTTCACCAAATGTTTTCCTACATTAAAATCTCCACACCCTAAATCGCAAACTGTCAAAGGAGTTTCGGAAGCATTCAAAAACTCAGAAATCACTTTTAAATATGGTTCTACAATTTTCGGATCATGAGAACCAGAACCTGAATAAAATTCAACTTCTCCTCCCCAAAGATTCTTTTCATAAATCTGTGCCATCGCATCTTTGGTTGGCCATGGTTTTTTATTTCTTTTTGTTTCGTTTTTTGACATTTTTGTTTGGTAATTTTCTGGCTTAGGGATTGCAGCGGCATCCTTTTTTGCTTTTCTTCATAAAATTGCTTTAGCAAAAAAGATATAGCGGAAAGCCCGACTCTGCAGATCCTGAGCGAAGTGCAACGAAGTCGAAGGATTCTGTGGAGGAAGCTCCTAATATCTAGAGCCTGTTTAAATTTATGAATTGCAAATTTATCAAATTAGAGTTAATAACATTTGGTTAAAATCAGAAGAGTGAATTTTAATTATTTTAAAACACATCCTTAACTCCTCTCAAGAGGGCAGGGCTGTAAAGTTCTAATTTTATTTATCGATTTTGATGATTGCTGACGCGAGTTTGTAACTCGTGACCACACAAATGCTAGAAACAATGGGCACACTTTACAAAAGTGCGCCAGGTTTTTAATTAAAAAATTAGGAGAACCTGACAGCCCTGCTCTCAAGAGGGAAATTTGATAATCTTAATACAAAATGAATCGTGAAAATGTTTATGCAGTTTTAAAAATGTATCCTCAAAATAATTCTCACGCCTAATTTTAAAAAAGCTAAAATAAACGATAATTTGTTTTGATTTATTACAATTTTTAAAAGTTAATTAACATTTTTTTGAATTTTCTCCTTTATCAAAGCTTTATTTTTATGTATCAAACTTAAAAAGAGTTAATTATGCAAAAAATTACTTTTCTATTTTTTACTATTATTTTTAGCTTGAATCTATCTTTTGCACAGGTTTGTCCAGATGCAAATTATAGTTATACCAATCAGGATTTATTGGATAATTTCCCACAAGATTGTGACGAAATTTCAGGAAACATCCAATTATTAGGAAGCGGAATTACGGATTTGACTCCACTTGCAAACATCACTAAAATTGGTGGAACATTAAGAATTGCTACTTCAGGTTTAACTTCTGATTTGAGTGGATTGGAAGCTCTGACTTCTGTTGGTGGAGATTTGAGAATTGAAAACAATGAAAATCTTCAGACTATGGAGCAATTTGATAATCTGACAGAAATTGGCGGAGATTTAAATATTACAGGAAATGAAGCTTTATCAGCACTTCCTCAAAACAATATTTTGACCGAAATTGGTGGTTATTTCAACATCACGCAAAATAGTAATCTTACAACAACTGACGGTTTTAATAGTTTAGAAAACGTAGGTAGATTTATTCAATTTATATCAAATAGTAATCTAACAGAAATTCCAAATTTCAATAATCTAGTAAACTATGATGGAGAAATTAGAATTATCAACAATGAGTCTTTGGAAAGTATTATTGGTTTTTCAAATCTGATTTCTGTCACAGAAGATATTGACATCAAAAACAATCCTTTACTGAATAATTTGACAGGTTTTGATAGTTTGGAAGAAATTGGAGAATCTTTAGAAATTTCAGATAACGAAGGTTTGACTGATCTTTTAGGGTTTAACAATCTTGGAAATGTTGGCGAAAATATTGCGATTTTTCAGAACAATAATTTAGTTGATATTGCTGGTTTTGAAACACTAAACTTTGTACAAGGAGGAATTCAAATTGCTGTAAATCCTTTAATGGTAGATATTTCTGGTTTTGATGCTATTCCATCTATTAATGGTTATCTGATTATTTATTATAACGATGGTTTAGAAGATGTCACTGGATTTAATAATCTATCTGAAATCGGTGCTTTTATGGAAGTTAATAATAATCCTTTATTAGCTATGTGTGATGCTTTTTGTGAAGTTTTAAAAGATGATATTGGTTCTGTTACTATTAATAATAACGCTCCAGGATGTGATACTAAACAAGAAATATTAGATAATTGTAATATCGGAATTTTTGAAAATGATTTACAATCAATCTCTATTTATCCTAATCCAAATAATGGAAAATTTAAAATTGATGGTTCTATTTCTTTTGATAAGCTAGAACTTTTAGATCTTTCCGGAAGATTGATTCAAACAAAATCGGTTTCTAAAAATTCGTACTATGATTTTTCTAATCTGGATAAAGGAATTTATTTAATCAAAGCTTATAATGAAAACATTATTTATCAAACGAAAATTTTCATAGAGTAATAATTATTTTAGTGTATTTGTAAAAAAGCTTCTAATTTTTGGTTAGAAGCTTTTTTTGTAGTTTTTCCTTATTCTTTAAAATTGATAAAAACTAAAATATTTTATTGGTTTAGATCACTTTATTATGATAAAACCTTATGAGTGAATTTAAAAACACACCCCTAGCCCCTCTCGAGAGGGGAATTTGATAATCTGTATATTTTTATACTATACGAATTGTTATAATATCTATTATTTAATTCTATTTTGTTCAAAAAAATCATTCAATTTTAAATCCAATTCGTTTATATAATCTCTTCCAAAATCTCCATTTTCTAAATTATCATATAAAAAATGTGGTAAATCATTTTCGATAGAATTGTCTAGACTAGAAAGTGCTAGAGAAAGCGAAGCAACCGTATCTACATCTCCACCAAAAGTGACACTTTTTTGAAGTTTATTTTTCAGAGAAGAATCATTTAACACAATAGCTAAAGTCGCTTCAAAAGTTTCAATTCCATTCATTCCGACTTCCTGATTCCACATTCCTTTCCAATTGTATTTTTGAATATCATTTAAATATTCCAGCAAATCTTTTCGATTTCCTTTTTGATAAAGAAAATAGTGACTTATAAGCGCTACAGCATTTGCAGCCAAAATCGCTTCTTCGGTTTGATGAGTTACTTCAGCTTGAATTGTACATTTTTCAATAATTTCATTTTCAGATGGAAAAACTCCAAGAACATAAGCTCGCATTGCAGCTCCATTTCGATTACTTTTATTAATGATTTTATCCAAAAACTCTTGACCAGAATTAATTTCAGACAAAAAAGAATAAAATCGCTTTGCATATCCTCTTCTCGGATCTCTCTTGAAAGTATTTACAAAAGCTTCTGCAATATTTAGAGAATTCCATTCTTTGTTAGAAAGAATCAATTCTGCTAAAGCGATTGACATTTGTGTATCATCTGTATATTTTCCGCAGATTTCTGGAAAAAGTGGATGTGTTTCGTATGTTGTTACCTTATTTTTTTCTAGGATTTTTGAACTTTCTGCAAATTCAAAACCTGCTCCATAAGCATCTCCTATTGCTCCTTTTAATAGCATATTTTTTGTTATTTCATTAATATTTCTTCCCCAGAAAATCTTTCAAACCTTGATTTCTTATTGTTTCAAGATTATAATTCAGATTTTCATTTAATTTTTTCGGATCTCTGACTATTATTTTTTCATTCTCATTTTTAAAAATATATTCAGAGTGATCATTTGATTTTAAAACCATTTTCACATCAATTGTATCAGATTTTGATTTAATAAAATAAGAATAAATTGGATTTTTATCTTTATACAAAATCTCAACATTTTCATTATTTGGATAAAGTTTTAAACTATTTTCATCAAAATCCTCTCCATGTCCTCTTTTGATATGATCGCTATAAAAATTAACGATTACTATACTATCATTCAAACGAATTGCCAAATCATCTAATAAAATTCCAGAACCTGTAGAAGTCTTAAGAGGATTTCCAATATGTAAATAAACCGTTTGATAACTTAACAATTTTAATTTTCGTAGTAAATCAAATTTCTCTTTATGATTCTTAATTTCTTTTGGAAACTCTTCTAATTTTAAATATTTATTTTCTTTATAATTTTCTATAAGTTCTTTTTTCAAAGACTCTAAATGTGAATTCGTAGTTTCTAAATTTTTCGAATCCAATATTTTCTGTTCAAAATCTAAAAACAATTTATTTAAGGCTAAAGCTTCTTCATAAACTTCCTTTGTAAAATACTGATGATATTCTTCATTTGCATAAAGCTTAATTCTTTCTAGTTGGTATTCGATTTTTTCTTGTTTATACTTTAAATCTTCACGAACATAAGTTTCTAATGTAGATTTATAATCTTTTTTACAGGAAGTAAAAATTACAAGAAATAATAGTAAATACTTTTTCATAAGTTTTATTTTAAAAATACTTTTTCTCCAACAACAATCGTCGTATCTATTTTAGAAACAACACGTTCGATTTTTCTATTAGATTTCAAAACTGCATTGATATAAAATGTATCTAATTTTGATTTTATAAAATACGTTTCATAAATATCAGAATCTCTTTTTAGTATTTTTATTTTTTGATCTTTTAAATCTGTAAGTTTTTTCATTTCAAAACTTTCAGTACCATAATCACTATCTTTTTTAGCTAGTTCGCTATAAAAATTCAACATCACAAGACTATCATTTAAACGAATTGGCAATACATAAGAAGTATTTGATAATTCCTTTAAATCATTACTTAATTCTAAACCAGCGATTTTAAAATTCATCATTTTCATTTGTCTTAGCAAATCATATTTCTGGCGAGTATTTTCTATTTTCAGAGGTAATTTTTCACTTTTTACTTTAGGATTTTCTTTAAATTCGGAAGCAAGTTTATCATTTAATGAATTCAAATAAATATTTACAGCATCTAAATCTTTTGCATTAAGTATTTTTTGTTCATATTCAAAAAGTAAACTGTTTATTACATTAGCCAATTTATAATCTTCTAGGTAAATAGCTGGTTGTTCCTTAGATTTCACTTCTAAAGCTTCAAGATATAAATCAATATTTGATTGCTTGTTATTTAGATCTTCTCGAACATAATTATCTAAAGCAGGTTTGTATTCATTATTACACGAAGTAAAAATTATTAGAAATAGTAGTAGAAAGTTTTTCATAGTTTTTATTTAAAAAATGTTTTTGTTCCAACGACAATTGTGGTATCAATGATTTCTGTTGAAAAATCAGGATTTTCATTCATTTTTAAAAATGCATCTATATTTAAAATATCGGATTTTGTTTCAATAATATAAGAATCCAAAATATTTTTTTCTTGATCTAATTCTTCTATTCTTTTCTTATTTACATCAGATATTTCATATATGTAAAATTCATATACATTTTCTCGTTGACGTTCTAAATCTTTCCTTCCACTTGTAATATTTAATAGTACAGTAGAATCCGTCAATCTCATAGACGAAATGGATGATTTCTGATGAATAATAAAGCATTTTATTCCAAATCGACTTTCAATATACTTACTATTAATAGTTTTCAATTTTCTTAGCAAATCATATTTTTCACTTATTTCTTTAATTTTTTGAGGATAGTAACTTTCTTTAAAACTTGAATCTATTTTACTTTCTAATTCCGAAAGAAATACGTTTATAGAATCTTTATTTTCAGATTTTAAAATTTTTGGTTCATACTGAGAAATTAGCTCCGTAAAAAGATTAGATCTTAAATGTGATTCAAAATATGCGCGTGGCTGCTCTTTTTCCTTCTCTTTTAAGTGAAGAATTTTATAATCAATTTTACTTTGAATATATTTTAAATCTTCTTGAACATAATCTTCCAGAATTTCTTTGTGCTCATTTTTACAAGAAGTAAAAATAATTAGGAATAGTAGTAGATATTTTTTCATAGATTTTATTTCATTTTCCAATTATTTCGAAATATAGTTATTTCTCTTCTTTTAATTCAAAATCTAAAACTTTTTTACAAAACCATTCATTTTCAGATAATTTTTCAACTTTTAAAACCAGTTCCACTACTTGTTCTTTTTCTTTTAAATCTTCAAAAGTAAATTTTGAAAATCTCAACAAGTCTTCATCGTTCATGTAAACAATATAATCGGTATAAGAATTTTTTGTAATTCTTTTAGCAACATGGATATAATCTTTTTGTATTGAAATAGAATCTCTTCGGTTTGCATTTTCATCTAATTCAGAAAAATTAATTTTTCCTTTATAATCATGAAATATCAAATTCCCAACCAAGGTGTGTATGTCTCCTACTTTTACTAGTTCTTCTTCCGTTTCTGATTTATTTTTAATTTTTTGTTCAATTTCAATGGAAGCTTCAGAACTGAAAATTGTAGAAATAAAAATAGCTATTAGCACTAAAATAAATATCGGCAACAAAGATAGTTTTCTTCTTTTACGTAGGATTTTGACAAAAATTAAGGCACTAAAAATTATAAATAATAAAACAAGGATAAATGTAATTGTACTTAACATGATTTTCTTTTTCTAATTTTTAAAAAAGCAAAAATAGATGATTTTTTTAACACACCCCTAGCCCCTCTCAAGAGGGGAACTTCAGAATCTGCATATCTTTATACAAAATCAAACGTGATAATATTTATCATTTTCTAATTTCTCTCTTAATTATTAAAATAAATCACGGTAAATAGTTACTTCAATCCGTTATTGTAGTTATTTTCTATTACTTATTCAGGTATATTGGTTTAAATATTTTTTCAGAATAAAAAAACTACTTATCATTGTAATGTAAAACAAGATAACAATAGTAAAGTTATTATTTGAGGGGTAAAAAAAGGAACGCATTTAAACGTTCCTTTTTTTTGTTTTATCTAAAACCTCAACTTCTTCTCTTTTTAAAATCAAATTTTTATTTCTTTATTTTTTATGTTAATTATAATAAAACATATAAACTCATTGTTATAATAATATACAATTGCTTTTAATTAGAAATAAATCACGGAAAAAGGTTATTCAAAACAGCTCTCACAGTTATTTTCTGTTACTTATTCAGGTATATTGATTTAAATGTTTTTTCAGAATAAAAAAACTACTTATTATTGCAATGTAAAACAAGATAACAATAGTAAAGTTATTATTTGAGGGGTAAAAAAAGGAACGTATTTAAACGTTCCTTTTTTTTGTTTTAAAGAAATAATTATCGTCGTATTAAACTAAAGTGCCCCTTATAATTTATTTCCTCTCCTTCTTGGGTAACTAGATTAATTGTATACCAATAATCCGAAGATGGTAAATCAAATCCTTGATATGTTCCATCCCAACCTTTACTCTTTATATTAAACTGCGATAAAACTTTTCCAAATCTATCATAAATTGTCACTTTATTAAATTTGAAATCATTTTCCTCAAATCCTGTTACTTGCCAATAATCATGTGTTCCATCATTATTTGGTGTAAAATATTGTGGGAATCCCATAATTGAGAATGGAATTGAAATCGTCGTACAACCTTTTTGATTTCTTACATAAACTATATGATCACCAGCATTTACATTTTCAAAATATGGTTCTGTCTGATAATCTCCATCTATATCATCTAAAGAATACTCAAATCCGGTATCCGATTGATTTTGAACATTCACCGTTACAGTAGTTCCTTCAATCGTAATATCTGCTTTGGTCATTTGTGGAACATCAATTGAATGTACTTCAATAATTTTTGAGCTTTCACAACCTTTATCACTCATCACCGTTACAGCATACATTCCAGCATTTTGAATATAAATCGATTTTGTTTGCCCTAAAGAATTTCCATCTTCATCCATCCACTCGTATGTAAAACTACCTGAATTCGAAATATCAATATCTAATAAATGATCAAATCCTTCACAAATATATTGTGGTGTTTCTACTTCAAAATCTGGAAGCGGATTTACAATTAACATAAATGATTTTTCTGTATTCGCACAGCCTGTTGCAACACTTTCCACACGAACAAATATTTCTTGTTCATTTGGAGTTACATTTTGATAAGTTCCAATAGAAATTGCATTTTGACCACTCTCAGCATCTTCTTGTGAAATGTGGAATGTAACATTATGTGTTGTAAGATTTATACCATTTGCAATGGTTGTATTTTGATCATTTAAATCAAAAGTTTGAATTCCATCAGCAGCATCATCACACATTTCTAAATCATCAAAATCTGGAACTTTTGCAGTTTCATAAACATTTAAATCAAAAGAAATTACAGGTGATGGACAGTTTGTCTCTGGATCTACGATCACAACAAATAAGGTCTGTGAATCTGGACTTGTATTTGTATAAACTGTATCCGTTATCCTATTTGTATCATCTAAAGCATCTTGATAAGATGAATAAATATTAGCGATATGGTTTGTAATATTATTTTCTTGTAATAAAGTTCCAACGTGATTTGCAATCGTAAAGTCTGCAAATCCATCATTATCGTCATCGCAGATTTCCATATCTGGAATAGCTGTTAACGGGATTGGATCTGCTAAATTTACTTGGAACGTTTTCTTATTTTCACAATTGGCATTTGAAACAACTAATGTAAATAATCCTTGATGTGTAATTTCTAAAGTACTTAATGTACTTACTACAGTTCCACTTTCATTATACCAAGCATATGTTGCATTTAGATCTGAAACATTTGTTGGTTCTAGTGTTAAAGTCGAATTTAAACATAAAGTATATTCGTCTTCCATTTCAAACTCAACATAATTATTTACAATAATATCAAATGTTCCATAAGCTGGACAACCATTGTCATTATCTGCAACTCTTACCCAAATCGTCTGTGTATCAGGGATAATATTAGTATAATTTCCTGTAGGAATTGGATCTAAATTATTTCGAGCATCATTTTCAGATTTATGATATGAAATTGTATGGTTTGTCATACTCGATAATTCTGTATTTGTTTTAGAATGAATATTAAACGAACTCATAAATCCATCATTATCATCATCACAAAGTTCCATCGAGCTCATAGTTGGCATTACCGGAATTGCATCTACATTTAAATTGAATGACATATTTGTAACATAACATCCAGTGAAATTATCGGTAACTCTTGTATAAATAGTTTGTGAATTCGGAGATGTATTCGAATACATATTATTTAAATCCATAGAGTTTGTATCATTATCTGCATCACTTTGACTTGTATAAAGTTCAATTGTATACATATTTGCAGGATAATTTGTCAACACATTTTGCATATGACTATCCATATCAAATTCTGTAACTCCATCATAATCATCATCACATTCTGTCATGTCTGGAAGTGAAGTAATTTGAATCTCAGGATGCGCTGTTACTGTAAACACTTTAGAATTAGAACAATTTTGATTCGAAACAATCAATGTATATTCTCCTATTTGTGTTACATCAATAGAATCTGTGTTTCCAATTGGATTTCCACTTTCATCTTTCCACTCATAAGTAACGCTTGTTTCACTAACATTATCCGCAGAAAGCGTCACAAAAGAATCTTGACATAATTTATCATCTCCAACAATATCAAATTCTACATAATTGTTTACTATTAAACTAAAAGAAGTATAAGCAAAACAGTTACTATCCTTATCCGCTACTCTTACCCAAACTATTTGATTATCCGCTACTGTATTTGTATAATCTCCAGCAGGAATTGCATTTGCATTATTTTGCGCATCATTTTCTGTTTCATGGTAAGTAATAAAATGATTTGTAAAACTTGCTAAATCATTTGTTGTTACAGAATGAACATCAAACGTACTCATGAATCCGTCATTATCATCATCACAAAGTTCTAGATTTGTAATAGTTGGTAATGAAGGAATTCCTTGAACAACTACACTGAATGCAACCCCAGTTGTCGAACATCCAGTGCTGTTATCCAAGATATTGGTATAAATGGTTTGGTTAGTTACTATGGTATTTGTAAATAAATTATCTACATCAATCGGATTCGTTTGATTATCTGCATCATTTTGACTCACATATAAATCAATCGAATATTCTCCGTTAGGATAATTTGCATTTAAGAATCCGTTGATATGTGTTTTTAAATCAAATTCTGTAATTCCATCATAATCATCATCACACTCAAACATATCCGGTAAAGAAGTAATTTGAATCAATGGATGATTGGTTACTTCAAAAGTTTTACTGTTTATACAATTTTGATATTCTACAGCTAAAGTATATGTACCTGCTTGAGTGACATCAATTGATTCCCCAAAACCTAAAGTAGCTCCTGTTTCAAACCTCCAAGTATAAGCTACTCCTGTTTCACTAACATTATCAGCTGAAAGCGTTACAAAAGAATCTTGACAAAGTTTATCATCTCCAACAATATCAAAATCTACAATTTTGTTTACAATTAAATCAAATGAGCTATAACTCATACATCCATTTGCATTATCTTCTACTCTAACCCAAATAGTTTGAGAATCAATTGTCGTATTCGTATAATCTCCTACAGGAATTGGATTTGCATTATTTTGCGCATCATTTTCTGTTTCATGATAAGAAATTGTATGATTTGTAAAACTTGCTAATTCCGAAATCGTTTTAGAATGCACATTAAAGAAACTTATAATTCCATCAAAATCATCATCACACTGTTCGATATTCGATAAAGTAGGAATAACTGGTAATTGCTCTACAATAATATTAAAGTTTACACTCGAAATAGAACATCCTGTACTTGTATCTGTAATGTTTGTATAAATAACTTGAGAATCTACAGTTCCATTTGTAAATAAATTATTTGTATCAATCGGATTTGTTTGATTATCTGCATCATTTTGACTCACATATAAATCAATCGAATATTCTCCGTTTGGATAATTCGCATTTAAGAATCCATTGATATGCGCTTTTAAATCAAATTCTGTAATTCCATCAAAATCATCATCACATTCATTCATATCTGGTAAAGATGTAATTTGAATCAACGGATGTGCTGTAACTTCAAAAGTTTTAGTTGTTGTACAGTTTTGATTAGAAATATTTAAAGTATAAATTCCTATTTGTGTTACATCAACTGTATCTGAATTTCCAATTGGATTTCCTGTTTCGTCTAACCATTCGTAAGTCACATTTGTTTCACTTACATTTTCAGCTTTTAGAGTTACAAAAGAATCTTGACATAATTTATCATCTCCGACAATATCAAACTCCACAACTTTATGAATAATTAATTCAAAAGAAGTATAAGCCGGACAATTATTCGCATTATCTTCTACTCTAACCCAAATCGTTTGATTTTCTGCTACAGTATTTGTATAATTTCCAACAGGAATTGGATTAGCATTATTTTGCGCATCATTTTCTGTCTCATGGTAAGAAATTGTATGATTTGTAAAACTTGCTAAATCATTTGTAGAAACAGAATGAATATCAAATGTGCTCATGAATCCATCATTATCATCATCACAAAGTTCTAAGTTTGCAATTGTTGGTAAAGTTGGAATTTCTTGTACTACAATATTAAACGAAACATCTGTATTATAACATCCAGTTGTATTATCTAAAACTTTTGTATAAAGTGTTTGCGTTGTTACTGTTGTATTTGTATATAAACTACTTACATCAATCGGATTTGTATCATTGTCTGCATCATTTTGACTTGTAAATAATGTAATCGAATATTGATTTGGAGTATAATTCGATAATACATTTTGAATATGTGTATCTAAATCAAATGCTGCAAAACCGTCATAATCATCATCACAGACTAATAAATCTGGAATGGAAGTTATTTCTAAATCTGCCAATCTTCGAACTTTAATCTCTTTCGTATTTGAACAATTCGCATTAGAAACTGTTACACTAAAAGTTCCTTCTTGATTTACAGTTATAGTATCTGTATTTCCAATTACAGTTCCGTTTTCATCTGTCCATTCATAAGTTACTGTTGGTTCACTTACATTTTCTACTTTCAATGTTGTAAAAGAGAAAGGACAAAGTGTTTCTTCATCTACAAGATCAAATTCTACATATTTATGAACAAATAACTCAAAAGAACTATAAGCAAAACAATTACTAGAATCATCTTCTACTCTTACCCAAATCGTTTGATTTTCTGCTACAGTATTTGTATAATTTCCAGTAGGAATAGCATTTGTATTATTTTGCGCATCATTTTCTGTTTCATGGTATGAAATCGTATGATTCGTAAAACTTGCCAAATCATTTCCAGTTACTGAATGAATATCAAACGTACTCATAAATCCATCATTATCATCATCACAAAGCTCTAGATTCGTAATCGTTGGAATCGAAGGTAGCTCCTGAACAACTACACTGAACGAAATATCGGTAATGGAACATCCAGTGTTGTTATCCAAGATATTAGTGAAGATTAATTGGTTGGTTATTGTCGTGTTTGTAAATAAATTATTTGTATCAATCGGATTCGTATTAGTATCCGCATCGTTTTGACTTGTAAATAAATTTATCGTGTATTGTCCTCCAGGGAAATTTGAATCTAAATAATCTACAATATGTGTTTTTAAATCAAAGTCTGTAAAACCGTCATAATCATCATCACATTGTAATAAATCTGGAAGCGATGTTATCTGAATTTCCGGATGATGTTCAATTGTAACAGTTTGCGAAACTTCACAATTTGGTCTAGAAACTACTAAAGTATAATCTCCTGGAATTGTTGTTGTATAATCTTGTGTTGTTGCTAAAGAGTTATTATTAGAATCAAACCATTCGAAAGTTACATTTATATCACTTAAATTCGTTGGCGAAAGTGTGATAGACTCATTCGAACAGAATTGTTGTAGAGCATCCAAATCAAAAGTTAACGCTGGATCTACAATTAATTCAAATGTTTCTGAAACATCAATACAAGAAGTATTTTTATTTTCGATACGAATAAAAATCGTTTGCGGATTGGTTAAATTCGTATAATTTCCTGGTGGAATCGGATTTGCTCCATTTTCTGCATTTGCTAAAGTTTCGTGGTAAGAAACTTCATAATCATTTGGATCTAAATTCGCATAAATGAAATTCGTATTCTGATGTACATCAAAATCTTGTACAATTCCATTTGCATTATTTCCATCATTATCATTATCACAGGTTATTAAATCTGGCAATGAAACTGGTACTGGTAAAGGATTTACAACAATATCAAATCGAACATTCGTTACAAAACAATTTGTATTATTATTGGTAATTTTTGTATAAATCGTTTGTTGATTTACAGTAGTGTTTGTAAACGGATTTGTTGTAATTGGATTTGTATCATTTTCTGCATCTGCTGAAGTTTGGTATAAATCAATTGTATATTCTCCTGGATTATAATTTTGTAAAACTCCATCAATATGACTTACCAAATCAAAAGCTGCAAAACCATCTGTATCATCATCACAGACTTCTAAAGTTGGAATTGTTGTAATAGCCACTTCATCTAACATAATAACAGTTGCAGTTTGCGAATACACACAGCCATCTTCATTTGTTACTGTCAACGTATAATCTCCAGCATCTGTTACATCAAGTGTTTCTGTATTTGCTAAAACATTATTATTTCCATCTGTCCATTCAAAAGTAGTATTACCAACAAAAATTCCATCAGGATTTAAATTCAATGTCGTTCCTGGACAAATATTTTGTGGACTAGTTAAAGTAAATAATGGACTATCATTTACATTTATTTCAAAAGTTGTTGTATCAAAACAATTTGTATCTGTGTTTTCTACACGAACATAAATTATTTGTGGACTAGAAGTATTTGTATAATTTCCAACAGGAATTGCATTTACATTATTCTGCGCATCTGCTAAGCTTTCGTGATAAGAAACTGTATGAAAATTATCATCTAAAGTTTGGAAAATAATGGCTGTTTGCAAATGAATATCAAATTCCATAAATCCATCATTATCATCATCACAAAGTGCAATTGGATCTAAATTCGGAAGAATTGGCAATGGATTTACAATAATATCAAATGTTACATCTGTTACAAAACATCCTGTATTATTATTGGTAATATTTGTATAAATTGTCTGCTGATTTGCAGTTGTATTCGTATAAGGATTTACTGTAATTGGATTTGTATTATTCTGCGCATCTCCATCAGTTTCATAAAGTGTAATTGTATATTCTCCATTATTATAATTTGATAAAACATCATTTACATGACTTGTTAAATCAAAAGCTACAAAACCATCTGCATCATCATCACAGGCTTCTAAATTTGGTAAAGTTGTAATTGCAACGGCATCTAACATAATAATTGTTACTGTCTGAGAAGCAACACAAGAATCACCATTTGTTACAGTCAATGTATAATCTCCGGCAGCAGTTACAGTTAACATTTGCGAATTTCCAATAACTGTATTTGTACCATCTGTCCATTCAAAAGTAGTTCCTGCTCCGAAAACAGAATTTGGTCCAATTAATAAAGATTCTCCTGGACAAATATTTTGCGGACTTGGAATTGTAAATAATGGACTATCATTTATTATTAAATCAAAAGTTGCTGTATCAAAACAATTTGTATCCGTATTTTCAACACGAACATAAATTGTCTGTGGATTGGAAGTATTTGTATAATTCCCTGTAAGTGTATTGGTATTACTTTCAGCATCCGCAAGAGTTTCATGATAAGAAACTGTATGGAAATTATCATCTAAAGTTTGATAAATAATCGCTGTTTGTGCATGAATATCAAACGCCATAAATCCATCATTATCATCATCACAAAGTATTATTGGATCTAATGGTGGAATATTTGGTAATGGATCTACAATTAATTCAAAATTCACATCTGTTACAATACAACCTGTATTATTATTGGTAATATTTGTATAAATCGTCACAGGGTTCTGACCTGTCACTGTGTATAAATTATTAGTATCTATTTCATTTGTATCATTATCTGCATCATTTTGTGTTTCATAAAGTTTAACGGTAAACTCATTTACATTAAAATTAGTCAGAACAGTAGCAATATGAGATTGTAAATCAAAATCTGTCATATCATCACTTTTATCATAACAAGCATGAAGATCTGGAATTATTTGAAGTGCAATTTGATTTGATTCAATTACAGTAATTGTTTTTTCCGTCTGACAATCAAAAGCATTTCTAATCACAACGGTATAAACTCCCTCTTGCGAAACAGTTACAGTTGCAGAATTCCCTATAGAATTATTATTTGAATCAAACCATTCGTAAATAGGATTCGCAGAAGTTACATTATCTACAGAAAGTGTTACTGTTGAATTTGGACAAATTTGTTGTGGCGAAATCACATCAAAATCTGGTTTTGGATTTACAACCAAATTAAACGAACCAACATTCGAACAACCTGTCGGATCGTTTTCTAAACGAATATAAATTGTCTGTGGATTTGAAGTATTTGTAAAGTTTCCAGCAGGAATCGGATTCACATCATTTTGTGCATCTGCCTGCGTTAAGTGGAAAGTTACATCATGATCTACAAGACTTCCTAAAATTGTACTTGATAGAGAATGAATATCAAAAGTGGAAACAATTCCATCATAATCATCATCACAAAGTTCAAGATCTGGAACAGAAATAATTACCGGGAGTGGATTTACTATAATATCGAAAGTAACAGAACTAATAGTACAGTTGGTATCGTTATTAGTAATACTAGTAAAAATCGTTTGCGAATTTGCTGTTTGGTTCGTAAACGGATTGTTAGTGATTTCGTTCGTCTCATTTTGCGCATCGTTTTGGTTAGTATATAATTTGATTGTATATTCTCCAGGGTTAAAATTCCCTAAAACATTATCAATATGATTGGTTAAATCAAAACTTGCAAAACCATCTGTATCATCATCACAGACTTCCAAATCTGGAATTGTAACTGGAATTGGTTGTGATTCTATTACTGTTACAGTCTGAGAAACCGAACAATTTAAATTAGAAATTGTCAGCGTATAATCTCCTGGTGTAGTAACTGTTAAGTTTTGATTTGTTGAAATAGAATTTGAATTCGAGTCAAACCATTCGTATGTAAGATTTGTTCCTACAATATTTGTTGGAATTAAGTCTAAACTTTCTCCAAAACAAAGTGTTTGTGGTGTATCTAAATCGAAATTTGGTAAAGGATTTACAACTAAATCAAAAGAGCCAGTATTCGAACAACCTGTCGGATCATTTTCTAATCGGACATAAATAGTTTGAGTATTTGCAACAGTATTAGTGAAATTCGTAACATTTGTAATTGGATTTAAATCACTTTGTGCATCACTTAAGGTTGTATGATAAGTCACATCATGATCTGTTAAACTTCCAAGAATTGTTGCATCTTGACTTTGTAAATTAAACCCAGAAACAAATCCGTCATAATCATCATCACAAAGTTCTAAATTTGGTAAAGTAACAACTGTTGGAAGCGGATTTACAATAATTTCAAAAGTAACATCTTCTGTTTCACAGCCAGTTGTATTATTTGTTATGTTTGTATAAATCGTTTGTTGATTTGCCGTAGCATTTGTATAAGCACTATTATTCGTGATTTCATTCGTATCATTTTGCAAATCTGACTGTGTTGGATATGCTTTTACAGTATATTCTCCAGGAGGATAATTTCCTTCAACAGCATCCATATGTGCTTCAATATCAAAAACTGCGAAACCATCCGTATCATCATCACAGACTTCTATATTAGGAATCGTAGTAATCGCAATTGGAGGAAATTCCGTTACAGTAACAGTTTGTGATGTAGAACATCCATTTGAATCTGTCATCGTAAAAGTATAATCTCCTGCTGCAGTAACTAATAAATCTTTATCTGTTCCTAAAGTATTTGAATTATCAGCCCATACAAAAGTTGCACTTGGATCGGAAAGATTTGTTGGTTCTAAAAGTAAGCTTCCATTTGGACATATATTTTGTGGCGAATCCAAATCAAAAGTTGGTAATGGATTTACAACAACATCAAAATTTAACACCGACATACAGCCTTCATTGATATTTACCAATCGAATATAAAGTGTTTGCTGATTTGCAACTGTGTTGGTAAAATTATTTAATGGGCCAGGAACTCCATCCGTATTATTTAAAGCACCATTTTCAGAATAGTGAAAAGAAACACTATGACCTGGAAGAATCACTAAAGCAATTTGAGGAGTTAAATCAAAACCAGAAACAAAACCATCTGTATCATCATCACAAAGCTCTAAAGTTGGTAATGGAATTACAGTTGGCGAAGCATTTATAATTAAATCAAAAGTTAAATCTGTATTCGAACAACCCGTATTATTATCTGTAATACTTGTATAAATCGTTTGTGTATTTGCAACTGTATTTTGGTAAGTCGCACTTGTGATTTCATTTGTATCACCTTGTGCATCTGCTAAAGATTCATAAGCTTTGATAGTATAATTAGAACCTCCTACTCCATTTAAATGAGAAATCAGATCAAAAATCTCAAAACCATCATTATTATCATCACAGACTTCAATATCTGGAATTTGTGTAACAGTAATTACTGGATGTGAATTTACCGTTACAGTTTCAGAAGCCTGACAACCATTTGTATCTGTAATCGTAATAGTATAATCTCCTGCTATAGTAACGGTCAAATCTTTATTCGTACTAATTGAATTGGAACCAGAATCAAACCATTCGAAAGTTGCACTCGGATCAGAAATATTTGTTGGTGATAAAATAATACTTTCTCCCGGACAGAAACTTTGAGGTGAATCTATATCAAAAGTTGGCAATGGATTTACAATTAAATCAAAAGAACCTGTATTATAACAACCTGTTGGATCATTTTCTAAACGAATATAAATTGTCTGAGTATTTGCTACTGTGTTGGTAAAGTTTGAAACATTTGTAATTGCATTTGCATCTGTTTGTGCATCTGCTAAACTTGTATGATATGTTACATCATGATTCGATAATCCTGCAAGAATAACAACATCATAATCTTGTAAATTAAACCCAGAAACCAATCCATCAGTATCATCATCACAAAGTTCTATATCTGCAACTGTTAGCACTGTTGGGTAAGGATTTACAATGATCTGAAAAGTCACATCATCTTTCGTACAACCAGTATTATTATTAGTTATATGGGTATAAATTATTTGAGAATTTACAGATGTATTTTGATAAGCATTATTATTCGTAATCTCATTTGTATCACTTTGCATATCCGACTGTGTAGGATAAGCTTTTACCGTATAATCTCCTGGAGGATAATTTCCTTCAACATTATCAATATGCGTTTGAATATCAAAAGTTAAAAATCCATCTGTATCATCATCACACAATTCAATATCTGGAATTGCTGTAATTGCCACATCCGGATGCATTGTTACTGTTACAGTTTCTGAAGTAACACATCCATTTGTATCTGTCATGGTAAAAGTATAATCTCCAGCTGTGGTAACTGCTAAATCTTTATCTGTTCCTAAAGTATTTGAATTATCTGACCACTCAAAAGTTGCACTCGGATCCGATAAATCTGATGGTGAAAGAATCAATGTTTCGCCTGGACAAAGTGTTTCTGAAGTATCTAAATCAAAAGTAGGAAGTGGATTTACAATTAAATCAAAAGTAGAAGTACTATAACATCCTGAATCGTTATTTTCTAAACGAATATAAATTGTCTGTGTATTTGCAACAGTATTTGTAAAGTTTGTTTTATTTATAATTGGATTTGAATCCGAATCAGCATCTGCTTGCGAAGTATGATATGTAACATCATGATTTGTTAAACCAAAAAGAATTTGATTATCAAAATCTTGAATAAAGAAACCTGAAACTAATCCGTCTTTATCGTCATCACAAAGTTCTAAATCTACTACAGCAGGAATTACAGGAATTGGATTTACAATTAAATTAAATGTAACATCATGATTCTCACAACCTGTTGTATTATTTATAATTTTCGTAAAAATCGTCATTGAATTCGCACTAGAATTCTGATAATTTGAAGCAGTAATCTCATTAGAATCACTTTGTGCATCTGTTATAGATTCATAAGCTTTAATTGTATATTCACCTAGTGCATAATTTCCTTCAATAGTTGTAAAATGAGCTACTAAATCAAAAAGTGCAAAACCATCATTATCATCATCACAAACTTCAATATTTGGAATTGTCGTTATGGCTACTGCAGGATGACTTTTTACTTCGATAGTTTTTGTTGTAACACAGTTTGCATCATTTTTTACTTTTAAAGTATAAGTTCCTAAAGTAGTAACAACTACTGTTTCAGTACTTGCAATTAAAATATCATCTTTGTCAAACCATTGAAAAGTAGCATCTGGATCATTTACATTATCTGGAGCTAAAGTCAAATCTCCGTCTGGACATAAGAAAGCTTCTGCATCTAAATCAAAATCTGGATTAGGTTTTACAATTAAATCTAACAATTGACGAACCGCACAACCTGTATCATTATTTTCCAATCGAATATAAACCGAATCAAAATATGGGGAATCATTTGCAAACGGTCCTGCAGGAATTGGATTCAAATTATTCCTTGCTTCATAAGAAGAATTGTGATAAGTAACGGTATAGTCATTCGGATCTAATCCATCTAAAACATCAGGAGTTAAAGCATGAATATCAAAAGTTTGTACAATACCATTTGAATCATCTCCATCATCATCATTATCACAAAGAATAAGCTCTGGAGGAATTGTTCCAAATGGTGGTAATGGATTTACAATTACTTTAAAAGAATTAATTTCTAACTCACAATTCGTCAAATTATCTTCCACTCGAACATAAATTGTCTGTTCATTAACCACTGTATTTTCAAATGGACTTTGCGTAATCTGATTGGTTTGGTTTTCAGCATCTGTTTGTGTTAGATAATAAGTAATATTTAAATTTGAAGAATCTCCTCCAGCAATTTCATCTGCTTTAAAATTCTCTAAATCAAATTCTACAATTCCATCATAATTATCATCACAAAGTTCGTAATCTGAAAAATCTAAAGTATAAGTATTTTCATGTATCGTTAAATCAAAGTTTTTTGTTGTATCAGCACAACCTGTATTTTTATTTTCTAATCGTATATGGATTACTTCATTTGTAGAAGTATTTGTAAAAGGATCACTTAAAGCTCCTGTATCATCTTGAGCATCCGCTGCAGAACTATGGAAAGTAACTTCATAATCATTTGGATCTAAACTTCCTAAAACCTCCGTAACTTTACTACTAAAATCAATTGTTGCTAAAATTCCATCACTAGGGTCAGCATCATCATCACAAAGTTTATATTCTGTCACATTTTCCCCTATTGGTAATGAATTTATATTTAAAGTCAAAGTACCAATTGCATGACAGTTAGTTCCACTAGCTAAAATCCAAACATTATCACCATCATTTGCTGCATAATCTGCTGGATCTACATGATTTGTTCCACTATTTAAATCTGCCATAGATTCATAATATCTAACAGTAACAGCATTTGGATCTGGAACAAATAAACCAACTGCATCTTCTAAATTAAATTTTTCTTCTCCATCTCCGTTTTCATCACAAGCTGATAATTCAACAGGTGTTGTCAATGTTGAATTAATAGTAATTGTAAACGAACTATTTTCTGAACAAGAATTATTTACATTGCTAATAACTTTTACAAAAACAGTTTCTGAAGTAGTGATGTTAGTATGCTGTGTCGGATCTGGTATTAAATTAAAATAAGTATTATCCGTATAATATTCAAAAGTAAAATCATTTGGATCTAAACCATTTAAAATATAAGTTTCATTTTCGGTTAAATCAAAAAGAACAAGATCATCTGTTACAGTACCAACCGAAGTATCATCACATTTTGCAAGACCAGGAACCCCTCCTGTGTTTATAGTAATCGCAATAACTCCAATTTCGAAAGAATGGGTAACAAAATTAGAAGAATCCGTAGCATCTTCTACACGAACATAAATAGTTTCATTTGTATATGCTACAGAATTATCATAAGGATCTGCTATCACATTTCCTCCAATATCTGCATCCGCTTGTGTTTTATGATAAGTAATTTTATAATCCGACGGCGTTAATCCGTTCAATATTTCTGCGTCTTTTTCATTACTTAAAAAGAACTTTACAATTCCATCTCCATCATCACATAAAAACAAATCTGTTGGAGCTTGTGTCGCAATATTTGAAGGAATAACTTCAACACTAGCCGTTCCAATACTTGGACAGTCTCCATTATTTTTTGTTACAGTTAATTGATATACTCCTTCTTCAGTTACAACTAAATCTTCATCACTTTCAGCAAGAGGAGAACCATCTTTTGTCCACTCATAGGTATAACCTGCAACAGCATCTGTATATAAAGTATAGCTACTACCTTGATTTATTTTTATCTCTCCTGACAAAATATTGTCAGCTGGATGAATAATATCGATAAAATCTTCCCCAAAAAGTGATTGAATAAATGGTGGAAGCCCTAATTCTGTTTGTTTGGAATCATTATCAGGATCTACAACTACAGCATCAAAAGAAAATCCACTGCTTAATCCTGCAACATTTGGATTATTAATAACACTTATATTTTCTCTTCTACGTATCGAATAATATATTTTTTGATCTAAAGCTAATTGTAAAGCTCCACCAAACCTATTGACATTATCTTGATATAACTCTGTTTCTGTATTACTATTCTCTAAATCATATTGGTATAAAATAGAACCTCCTTTTCCATCTGAATTTTTACCTACAGAAGTATATAATTTAGTACTATCTGGTGAAAACTCAATTCCATAAGGTGAATCTGCATTAGATATTAAAGTCGGATTAGACACTGTGCCAGTTGCATTATCAAAATCATAGAGATAAACAGAACCATTTGCATCTGCATTAAGCGTAGAAGCATCACCAAAATGAGCAATAGCAAGCCTACTACCATCTGGAGAAATTTTCATATAGCCTACTGCGTTCTTATAATAACCATCTACATCTATAGATGGTGTTGTAACCGATGTAACGGCTGCGGATGTAACTCCTGAAGATGTAACTCGAAAAGCATAGAAAGTATCTACAAAATGCGTAACTACCCAAAATGACTCACAATCATTATGACGAATTGCTGTAATTTTTTCAGAGCATTTATAAAATACTTGATCAGAATCACCTGTGTCATATGTGGTTAAATGGATATTCTTTTGAGTATTATCTATTCCTCCTAGACCTCCATTTATTTGTAAATCAATAACTGTGTAATTCAGACCATTATTTTGAGTCTTAAAGCTTAACGAGCCTGAGCCATCAGGATCATCTGTAGTTGGATCTGTATGAGGTTGATCCACAGTGAATATATAGTAAATATTCGGATCTTCGGGTTTTGGTACAACAATAGAAGATTGTGTACTAGAGATATGCCCTTTTAGAGCTATACCTCCATTGGCCATCTCGTTTCCTGTTTTGTCCCAAACTCTTATACCATCTGTGTAAAAAATTAGATCTCCGTTTTCATCGGAAATTGCAGAACATCCTTCTGATGTACTTAAGGAACTATTGGAAAGTGGTATTGGTATTCCACTTGAAAAATCTAAGCCGGCGCCAGATCCAAAATACCAATTTGCAGATTGCTTTTGCGCAAAAACTTGGATACACAAAAACAATAATACGACAAACATGTGGGGTTTCTTCATCATATTCTTTGGGGTTTTATAACATAAAGTTACAAAGCAAAGAAATGAGAAGAAACCTAATTAACTGATTTTTAACTAGTTAATGGTAATTATTCTAAATTACAGATCTCTCTTCTTCAATAATTTAAAAGATAAAAAGATGAATAAGAAAATCCAAACTAAAACAATAATATATTCATACCAAGCTGCTCCAAAGTTAGGTTTTAACGTTTCTCCAACAGAATTTGCTAACTGCCCTACTCCTGAAATTCTAGTAAAAGGTTGCTTAATTAAATTAGACATTGCGTTAAATGGCAAAAATTGTAAAATAGCATTAGGATTTTGCATTTCTATTCCAAAAGTTAATACTAAATATATAATCCATTCTACTATAGCAAATAAAATCATTGCTCCAATAGCAAATGCCGATCTTTTCACTAAAATCCCGAAGAATAATCCCATAGAAAAGAATGCTACAAGTTTTATGAAATAAGCTAAAAGGAAATCTAAATCTGAGAAAACAATTGAAAATTCCGTATAAGAAGAAAATACTAATCCTAAAATTAAAGAAACAATAAATACAAAAACAGTAGAAATAACTGAAAAAAGTAAAACTGTATAAAATTTTGATAAAACAAATTCTTTTTTACTTAAACCATCAATAAGGTTTTGTTTTAAGGTTTTATTGGAATACTCATTAGAAACCATCGAAACGATAACCAAAAGCAGGAAAAATTTCAATGTTGCTGCAACATAAGTATTGAAATGCCAGATGTATGGAAAGTTGAAAATTCCAGAATCTGCTACACTAAATTTAAATCCTCCAAAGTTAAATTTAATGGAAGCAATCAATGCAATACATAACAACAATGAAAAGTAAACTATAGAAAGTACTTTTGCAGCTTTGTTATATTTTAATTTTATTAATTCTATTTGTAAAAGTCGTAACATGATGAATAAGAAGTTTAGTTGTTGTTAGTTAATTCTAAAAATTGTTGTTCTAAGCTTGGCATTTTCTTCTCAAAATAAGAAACTACAATATTCTTAGAAATTAAAAACTTATTGATTTCTGTTGCGCTTACATTTGCGTTTAATTTCGCTACAACTTTATCAAAATCTACGTTTGCAGATTCTACATACGAAGATTGTTCCAATGCAACAGCTAATTCTTCTAAAGAAATTTCTTCAGCACTTGCTTCAATAATTCCGTAAGTAGCCGTCATCTGATCTACTCTTCCAGAATATAACATCTGTCCTTTTCGGATAATTACAGCGTGTGTACAAACTTTCTCAACCTCATCTAAAAGATGCGAAGCCAAAAGGATTGTAGTTCCATTTTCAGCAATTTTTTTAATAATACTTCTTATTTCATGGATTCCTTGTGGATCTAATCCATTTGTTGGTTCATCTAAAATTAATATTTCAGGATCATTTAAAAGTGCAGAAGCAATTGCTAATCTTTGCTTCATACCCAAAGAAAACTGTGCGAACTTATAATTTTTCCACTCATAAAGATTTACTGCTTCTAGTTTAGAATCAATAGCACTTGTAGGCACTCCTTTGATTTTACAAACCAATTCTAAATTTTGTTTTGCAGTCATGTATGGATAAAAGTTTGGTCTTTCGATAATTGCACCAACTTTCTTCAAAGCTTCATGTGTACTCAGATTTCCGTCAAACCATTGAAAATCTCCATAAGTTTTGTTTACAACATTTAAGATGATTCCTAAAGTAGTTGACTTTCCACTTCCATTTGGACCTAATATACCATAGACATTTCCTTTTTCTATGGTGAAAGAGACTTTATCTAAAGCTCTTACATTACCAAAATTCTTGGTAAGGTTATTTATTTTAAGTATTGTTTCCAAAAATTCAATTTTTTAAATTACGCTTATATGACGGATAAGTCTAAAAATTGTTACATCAATTTAAAAACTGATGTGAAAATACTTAAAAAAGTTAAAAATAACAACTCGTTATATTTCTATACAAAGCGTAATTTTTACTCAAAAAAAAAGCACTTAATAATCTACTGATTAGCAAGCGCTTTTAAATGTGGGAAAATCTTTTTTTTGTGGAAGTGATTTTTAGAAACTCTTTATTTCATTCATTAAAATAAATGCTTTGTTTGCATACTCTTTTTCAAGGAAAATTGTGAAATAATTGGATGTTGAAATGATTTCAAACACAGGAATTCCTTCATAAGCTAAAAGCTTAAATAAGTAAAAATAAAGTCCGATAATATCAGAACTTTTCTTAGGTAATTCAATCGATAACGAAGAAAGATCATCTTTAATACAGATACAAGTTTCATCTTTAAAATATTCTTCTACTACAGGTTTTAAAGTTGAAGAAACAATGATACTACTCTCCTGATAATTACTAGCATAAGTAAAATATGCTCCATAATTATCTTTAATATCTGTCAAAAGTTTTGCTTGATTTTTTACTAAAGTATTCGAATTTACGAAAGTATAATCTGTGATATTTGACCTAAAAACAATATCTCCAAAACCTTTAAATGAACTGTTCATTTCTAAGTTTCTTGGTAGATATCTTCGTAGCGCCATCACAATAGATCCTTCCTTTACAGGCTTTCGCATCATCTCTTCAATCTTAGGCTGTAACTCCTTTGCCAAAGAACTGAAGTTGATAATATCCCTATACAGAGCATCTTCTAAAAATGGTTGGTGTTTGATTAAATCATGTACGTAATTTGTAATTGTTTTCATTGTGTTAACTATTTAACTAGATGTACAAATATATATATTTTTATTTATAAATATCTTTAACTGAAAACTTTTAGTTAATTATGCACTGTTTTTAACGAAGAAATTAAAGAAAAGAGATCATGAATGTATTAAAATTTGGAGGAACTTCTGTTGGATCATACGAAAGCATACAACAAATAAAGTCAATTGTAGAGAGTCAAAACAAGAAGACTCTTATCGTTTTATCTGCTATGTCTGGTGTTACTAATGAATTAGTAAAAATCAATGCTAAGTTGAAATCTGGAGATTCTAAGATTGATACACATATCGAATTCATTAAAAGTAAACACCAATCTGTTTCGAGAAAATTATTTTCTGACAAAACGATTATTGAAGAAGTAGATAATTATATCGATTCTATCTTAAACAATATCGAAAAATTCAGAGATGAATTTCTTACAAAAGAGGGAGAAGCAATTATTATTACACTTGGTGAAACACTTTCTACATACATTTTTTCGAGATATTTAAAAGCAAATAATATTTCTAATCAATTATTAGATGCTAGTTTCTTCATGATGGTAGAGAATGATGAAAATCCAAATTTAAAAATCATCAACACTTTATTTAATAGAGAAATCGAGCGTATTGAATCTTCAGATATTTATATCACACAAGGTTTTATAAGAATAGATAGAAATAACAAAATCTCTACGCTAGATCGTGGAGGAAGTGATTATACTGCAACGATTCTGGGAGCTGCATTGGAAGCGGATGAAGTTCAGATTTGGACAGATATTGATGGTTTCCATAATAATGACCCAAGATATGTAGAAAATACACAGCCTATCGAATATTTAACGTTCGATGAAGCTGCCGAGTTGGCTTACTTTGGTGCAAAAATTTTACATCCAAAAACAGTAATGCCGATTCGTAAAAAAGGAATTCCTCTTTATTTAAAGAATACTTTTAAACCAGAATCTAATGGAACTTTGATTTTTAACAAGTCTAAATATTATGGTTTAAAATCGATTTCTGCAAAAGACGGAATTACAGCAATTAAAGTAAAATCAAACAAAATGTTGATGGCTTATGGTTTCTTGATGAAAATTTTTGAAGTTTTCGAAAAGCACAAGACTCCAATTGATATGATTACAACTTCGGAAGTTGCAATTTCATTGACTATCGATACCACAACAAAATTGGATAAAATCGTAAAAGAACTTAAAAACTACGGAGAGATTGAAGTAGAAACGAACCAAAGTATTATTTGTTTGGTTGGTCAATCGATTATCGAAGATAAAGGTTCTAATAAAATATTTGAATTATTAAATGAAATGCCAGTAAGGATGATTTCTTACGGAGGAAGTGAAAATAACATTTCGCTTCTGGTAAGTGAAGAAAATAAAGTAACAGCACTACAGTCTTTACACCAAAAATTATTTCATAACATTATAAAAGTTTAGCATGTTTCTTTTAAGTATATAAATACTTAATATTGTCTTAAAAAACCCATTCCTTGTCAGTTTGGGTTTTTTTGTGTTTTGAGGTAAATGATTTTTATTCTATATAGCATTTCTTCTCTATTTATTTTTTTAAAATCAACTTGCTAAATTTGATTTATTTATATAAAAATAATAGTTTTAACAAAAATTTTGAGGTTTATGCGCTAGCTAACTTCTGCTATAAATAATTAAAAATGAAATATGTACTAAGCTTTTTAATATTATTATTGATTTGTTCTTGCGGAACAGGAATGAAAATCAAGAAAGAAAATTTCAAAGAAATAAACTCACCACATTTAGGAACATTCGAGTTAATTTCTTATCAAAATAGTTCTAAGTCTAACACTAATCGTAGTTTATTAAGATTGTTCGATATCGAAATAGAAGATGATATTAAAATCTCAAAAATAACTCTAGAGTTTGACAGTAATAATTATTTAAGCATTACATACAAAAGTATTTTAGGCACGGAAACTAAATATTTTAAAGGAGAATTAAAAAAGAAAGGCTATTTCGAAATATTTTTAAAGAAAAAAAGAATTCTAATTCCATTATTTTACACAATTATAGATGTTGATCGAAAAAGAATTGGATTTACAAATGATGGTGATTTAATTATAGATAATTATGTAAATAGAGGAGGTATGATATTTCTTATGGCAGCTGGAGGTAAGTATAGAACACAGTACTATTTTAAAAAAATAAAACAATAACTTCTGTGAAAATTATAACTCAAAAATTAAACTATTAAATCACAATTCTAATTCCTGTAATAATTGGTGTGATGATTGATAAATATATTTTATGAAGTTTTTTTTCATTTTTAAAACTTAAAAGATTCTTCACTTAATATTATTAAGGTTTAATAATAATTTTAACAAAAAAATCTATGAAAAACATATCAATATTTCTTTTATTCTTCTTATCATTTATAAACTTACAAGGACAAAATGCTTTCCCTTCAAAAAATCCTGGAAAATTTCCAAAAGATAGTGTAAGCATTCGTTCAAAATTTACAAAAAATAATAATTTAATCATTTTCTTAATGAATAGAACAAAAGACACTATTTCATTTATAAGTGATCATCAATATAATATTTCTATTGGCAAAGAAGTTTTAGATGAAAATAAGCAATGGGTAAAATTTGATCAAGATCCAATAAGAAAACCATCATGTCTATCAGGTATCAAAATATTAAAAATTCCAACAGATTATTATACTTACCAAGTTTATGAAAATGAAAAATATGCAGGAGATTTTAAAACAAAAATGCGATTTTCATTAAGAGTTAATGATTCCACAATTGTCTATTCAAAGAATCTAGATATTTCTGTAAATAAAGAACTAATTCTTCCCCCTGAATTAAGGCTTAATAAAATTTTAGAACAGAAATATGCGCAAGAAAAATCGATTGAAAAAAAGTATGTATTACTAAAACAAATGATTCAGAATTATAATGATTTTAATTTAATGGAAAAATCTGTTCTTCTTTGTAAAAATTGGAAAGAAGATGAATTTTTAGAAAAAGTCAATGCTCATTATCATATAACTTTATCTAAGTTTTTAAATGCAAATCCAGGATTAGACAAATATCATAAAACATTGATTTTATGTAAATATTTAGAACTTTTCCAAAATTCTTTTTTAAAATCGAATACAGAAAAATTAGAATCTTATAGAAAACTATTGCCAACAAGAGAAGAATGGGAAGAAATCAAAGGAGATTGTAAAAGCAAAAAATGCTACGAAGATCTCATTATTAAAGATTTTGTAGAAATTCAATTCAAGTAGTTTTTAGCAATTTTCTCTTTCCCTATTCTACTTATAAACCTCAAACAAATGAACTACAAAATACAACAATCCTTTTAATTATTAAAAAAAAGAATGAATATGAGAACAATACGAAAATAATTTTGTTTATTTGAGTTAGAAAACTAAAAAAAAGTTATGAAATTTTTTAAAATCTCTCTATTACTTCTAATTTTTTGTGCATGCAATACTAATAAAGAAGAAAGCTCTAAATATTCTAATGATTTCTATATCTATCAACTTCTTGATGAAGAAATAAGTTATACTAACAATATTTTGAAGAATCAAATTGAAAATAAACTAAACCAAGGAAATTCTTTAAATAACAAAGGTTTAAAAACTTATGATAAATTGACGAAAGAATATTTAAATTACTTAGAAAAAACAATTTCAGAATTAGAAAACTCTGTAAAATCAGCAGTTTCTCAGGAAAAATATTTTGATGAGATCAATAAAAGTTCTTATGTAAATAATTATTTTTTTTCCAATAATGATTATAGTCAAAAAGGTTCTGAATTCATTTCTAAAACTACAAAATATAGAAATCAAATTTCACTTTTAATAAAAGATGAAAATTTCTTAAAAAAACTAGAAGTAACTTTAGGAACAGAAAATTTCTTTGATCAAAATGGTAACCTCATAAAGCATTTAAATGCTATGTATCTAGATCAACCTTTGAGAGGAATACTAACACGTCTAAAATATAAACAGAAAAATGTTTTAGAACTTGAGTATGAGTTTTTAAATAATTTAGCATCAAAATAAGAATATTCTTTGTTAAATATTACACTATAAATACTAGAATAAAAAAGCACGATTTACAAAATCGTGCTTGTATGTTCCATCTATTTCTTTATACAAATATTTTAACTCTCTAAAAATGACGTTTTTCACTTTTAATTTTCCTCTTCATAATATATTTTATAATATTTCCTCCCTCTATCATCCACTCCTTTCTCGATCATATTTTTATCTCCTTTAATATAAATATCAAAATTACTATCTAGTTTTAAAACTCTCTTAAATGCTCTTGATTGTTTTTTAACTGCTGAAGGTGATATTTCAAAATTAGCAATTTCTTCTAACTCATTTTCTTCTCGATAATTAGTATCGTATTCTCTAAAAGATTCGATTACATTTTCATCTTCAAATACCGTTTCTTCAAACTCTTCTTTATCAAAATATTCGTTTTCTTTAAAATAAGCAACCGATTTATTCAGCAAATCTATTTGTTCCGATTTAGACACCTCAAAATCATTCGGAAGTTGTTTTGTAAGAAACTGTTTCGTTATAGACAAAAAATCATTCGTAGTATGGTATTCATCCGAGGCTGGCTTTATCTTTAAAAAATCTTCTTTCCAATATTGTGAATCTCTAGATTTTGTATCAACAATACAAACTTTAAAACCATTTTCCGCTTCCAAATTAAAAATCAAACAACCTTTGTCTAGCTTCTGAATATTGATTCCTCTTTCATGTGCAACATTTCTTTGGTTCTCTGAAGAATTTATCTTTAAAAACACATCTTTCACTTCTGATTTAAACAAGCCTATCGCATCGCAAACAACTCCTTCCACCAGACAGTTTTTAAAATAACAAACACAAAAATCTCCTTCATTTACCTTCGGATGCACCGATTTTTCATACAATCTTTTAGAAACCGCTATCGAAGTATCATATAAATTCTCTGGAGAAGAAAAAAGTCTTTTGGATAACGTATAGATTTCATTCATCTCTAGTTCTGAAGAATGCGTGAAATTGTAAATCTCATTGTCTTTAAACGGAGACAAAAAGTACTTTAACAAATAGCTTTCTGTCTCTGTATCTTCAAAAGAACTGTTCTCTTTGGAAATTTTCAAATCTTCATCTCGCAATTTATTCCCTACTTGATGTACACAAAAGGATTCAAGTTTAACTTCACTAAATTCTATCATTTTATAATCTAAAATTTTAATTTTTCTTTGCTCTTAACAACAATGTAAAGTTAAGAACCTATTTAAAATTTACGGCAAAATTTTTATACAATAAACGATTTCACGTTTGATTTTTATAAAAAAATACAGATTGTCAAATTCCTTTCTTTAGATAGGTTACAGACTGTGTTTTAGATTCAATAAAATCCATTAAAAATTCTTAGGAAATATTTAGGAGCTTCCCCTTAACACTTCGACTTCGTTACACTTCGCTCAGAGTACGGGTCGGGCTTTCCGCTATATCTTTTTTGCAGAAAATTTTGTTTAAAAAAGAACCTTCCAGAAAAGCAAAAAAGGATACCGCTGCAATCCCTAAGCCAAAAAAACATTTCAATAAAAACTAACTTTAATCTATCTTTGAAATTTCAACAATTAAAATAAACAAACACGTTTTACAAAATCGAACTAAAGAAAAATTAGATCTTTAATTTCTCAATCTTTTTTTTCAATATCAAAATTTGAGATAAATAGATTTCATTTAAAAATTCATTATAAATGTCTTCTCTTTTATATTCCAAAGTTTCTTCTGCTTTATGAATATTCTCTTCAGCTTTTTCTTTTTCGCCTAATCGATAATAAACTTTAGCTAAACCAAAATATGCTTCTGGTACATTTTTATTTTGTTGTAGAACATTTTGAAATTCATCAATTGCTTTTTCATAATTTTCTAAATAATATTCACAAAGACCTAAATAAATAAAACTATGAATATCCGCCCAATCTTCTTTTTGATTTTCGATACTTTTATGAAAAAACTCTTTAGCTTTATCATAGTTTTTCTTTCCAAAATAACATTCTCCTCTCAAAAAATCAATATCTTCTCCATTTGGAGCATCCACAAAATTTGGAGTCAAACTATCCAATTTATTAAAATCAATTAAAGCTTTATCATAATCTCTCAATTTTCTCAGACGAATCCAACCTCGGTAACCCAAATTTTCTACCGGATTTAATTCCACAGCTTTATTTAAAGAAAGAAAACCTTTTCGAAAATCTCCTGCTTTATTTAACAATACAGAATGCTCTCTCCAGACTTCACTATCTTTTTCATCTGCTAAAACGAAATTTTGATTTTTATAATTTTTTTCATAACTCAAAAAGCTATGTAATCCAAAACCTAAATAAAAAACTAAAATAGATCCAATAATAATTATAAAACTAATTTTAAAAAACTTCTGTGATTTGTCCATCTTGAATTTTTAATCTGATTAAATGAAAAGTTTTTACTGCTTTATCTCTTTGCCAATACTTCAATTTTGAAACAATTCTTTTTACTTTCTTCACTAATGTACCATTGTTAAATTTTGTTCTTTCATAATTTTCATCTATTTGAAAAGTTTCCATATCACAAAAAGTCCCATCTGGCATTTGATGAATTCTTATGGTAATAAAGCCATTTTTTGGTTCAATATTTTGCTCTTTTTCTTGTAATTCTTTAAAATAATCTCGCAAAAGTGGGCCTTCACCAACCAAATATCCATTAATATTTGAAGCATAATATGGTTGAGAAATTTCTTGACAATCTATATGTCTTTGATAAGAAGGAGAATTATAAAAAAAACCCCAAATCCATAGTATTGTAATGGGAAGTAAAATCAATTGAAAAAGTAATACAGTAGGTGTATAACGATATTTAAAAGTTTTTTTAAACTTAATTTCTTTTAGAATAAAATATAAAATCAATAAAATAAAACAAAAAATAGATACTACTAGAGAGTAAGAAATCATAATCCCCGTATCTACAGCTAAATAAGGAAATTCAGAACTAATTTTATAATAAGCATATGGGAGTTTCCCTACAGAAACCGTATAAATAAGAGAAATTATAAAAAGATATATGTAAAATAAAATTACTCCATAAGAAGATAATTTAAATAAAAATCGTAACATGTTTTTATTTTTGAAACGAAACTTTTTCTATTTTATTTTTCTTTAAATATTTAAATTGAATAATTATAAAACTAATACTTTAAACCTCCCTCCTCCACTTATAAATCTGAAACAAATGAATTGCAGAAAACAAAATTCCAGAAATTAAAATTGGCGTTGCTGGTTTTAAAATTCCATAAATAATATAGGAAACACAAGAGGCGATATGCCATAAACGAAAAGAAAGCATCTTTTTTTTCGAAATGGCATATAATCCTGTTGCGATTGCTAAGTAGGCAAAACTATCAATCATCTAGCAAACTTTTATACATAATATAAGTATCCACAAAACCAAATTCTGGATGCTTAAATCCTTTTGGAGTTGTACCGATAATTTCAAAACCATACTTTTTCCAAACTGCAACAGCAACTTTGTTTGTACTAACTACAATATTAAACTGCATCGCAATAAATCCGATTTCTTTTGCCAAAGCCAAAGAATGTTCACAAAGCTTCTTCCCAATTCCTTTTCCTTGCGCTTCCGGATGCACGATATAACCTGCATTTGCAATATGACTTCCTAAATCTATTTGATTTGGTTTGACAAAATAAGAACCTAAAATTTCTCCATTTTCTTCATAAACATAGGTATGCATATAAGTTGCAAACCAATGTTTTTGCAAATCTTCTTTTGGTGTATTTTTATAGAAAACATGTGTGTCTTCCGTTTGAATTACTGCATGAAATATTTTCCATACAGCATTTAAATCTTCTAAAGTTGCCTTTCTAATCATCTTGTAAATTCTTTAAAACTCTTTGTTTGTAATTCATTTTGGAAATCTGATTTTCTATTTCGTCCAATTGCTCTAAAATAGTTTCGTTTCCTTCCAAAATTTCCATAATTGATTTTCGTCCTGCCTCCCACACTTTCTCCAATTTTGGCAAATTCTCCTTTGCTTTGGCAGAAAGTTGTAATAATTGTTTTCTACTATCCGTTGCGTCTTTGGTAAAAATCAAATATTCTTTTTGCTTCATTTTGTTGATGATTTTAATCACCGCAGGTTGCGAAATCTGAAAAGCATCTGCAATTTCTGTCATGGTTAAAGTGTCTTTTTCTTTAAACATCATAAAAATCAAATGCCAATTCGGATCAATATCCAATTCTAATTCTTTGTACAAATCTTTTGCATTATAAAGCATATTATCGCTGATTCGCTTTAATCTTGCAGTAAATGCCAAATACTTTAATTCTCTGAAAATGTCGTTTTCCATTTTTAATTTACTTAACTAGTTATGCAAATATATAAAATTTTAGATAACTGGTTATGTTTTTTTTAGAATTTCAATTTTGATAATTTATTATTTTAGTAAGTAATTATAAATCTGGCGAATTTTTGTAAAGTGTGTCTATTATATTTCTATTTACATTTTAAATAATATTAAACATTATCACGATTAAAATTGTATAAGATAAAAAAAGACTTCAAAAGGTTATAGTTTTGTTTCTACCAAAAAATAATCCTAAACCTCCGAAGTCTTGAGCAAATTTAATTCATTATTAAG
>NZ_JADOTV010000008.1 GCF_015767245.1 Aureivirga sp. CE67 | reverse complement strand
TAATTTACTACAAAGATCAAAAGAAAAATTGAATTTTAAGCAAATAAGAACAAAGTTAGCTTATAATAAAGATGAGTTGAATAAGATTTTTAAATCAAATTTATTTTTATGAAAAAGCCGTGTAAATGGATTCATCTTGTGAAAAAGAATTAAAACTATTCAATAGAATTAGAGTGAATAAAAAAATATTAATTTTTTCCAGTACTTTCATTTTTTCTTTTTTAATTAAATTACATACAACGGATTAGTATAAGAATAGTAGCGGATTTCTAGTCACTAACTTTTCATTTAAACACAGACCCTTTTTATATTCACTTACTTTGGTTTTAGCGATTAAACTACTATTATTTTTATACATTGTTGTAGCACGTATTTTATTCCTCCGTTTCATTTTCCGAAATCAGTTCGTAATAGTTTAGTAAATCATTAATCATTGTTGCCTCAATTCCACTGCAATGACTATGTTCATAATCTACAGAATTGAATAGAGAGCCAATTCTAATATATTCACTCGAAGTACAACCTCCGTAATCATCTTTTCCAATTTTCGTTTTTAAGTAGCTTTTCAAAGAGTCTATTTTAATTTTTGCAACTAAATGACTTTTTCCTGTTCTTTTAGACTCTAATAAGTATCCGTCATTTTTTAATTCAACCGTAAAATGCTCTTTACTTTCGCCAAAACATCCCCAATTCTAGATTTCAATATCAAAGTCAGACATAGCAAAAACCTTGTCCAAAGTTTCTGAATTGTTTTTAATTCTTGGTTTACAAGAGGAAATCAGTCCAATTGTTAATAATATTAGGATCAGTTTTTTCATATGTGCTACAACATTACTATAACAAGAATTCCCTGTTATTTCTATTATATCTCTAACTATGAAGTTTCTGTAAATATTGAATTTTCATAGCAGCAGATGGCTAAATATTAGATTACTTCTGTTGATTTTTAATTCAGTTCTTATTTAACAGATGTATTTATCTTTATTGTTTTAAAATTCACTCCTTCTAAATCTTCAACATTACTTATCATTGGAAAATTTTTTTGAAATTGAAAATAAAGCGAATCTTTATATAAAATAAATGGTAATTTACTTTGATTCCCATCCCAACTTAAAAAATATGATTTATTGTTAATCCTAATTTTCTGTTTGCCTTTTTTTATTCCTACAACTGATGAGTTTCGATAGTATAATTTCTCTTTAGGATTGTTTAGGTTATATGTAATATTGTCTTTTTCATTTTTCCCAAAATGATATTCAATTATAGCGTTTTTAACTTTCTCAGGTAATTTTTCGAAACTCCTATTTTTATAAGGTAACTTATTTAAATCTACACTATTATTACAAGAAGTTAAAAACATTAAACTAAATATAAATAACCAGCTTTTTTTAAAATATTTTATCATTGAACAAAATTTTTACAAATTTAGATTTTATAACTCTTAACTTTCGATTAAAAGATAGGAGTAAGGTGAATGAAGAGCATGTGCTTTACTTGGTGTTTGTGATTTTATAATTTATTTTTTAAAAGTTTATCTAATTCTTCTGAAGATATATCTCGAGCTATAATTTCTCCATTTTGGTCTATTAAAAAATTGTCTGGTACTCCAATTACTCCATAAAGCATTTTAATTTCACTATTATTTCTTTTCAAATCAGATAAGTTAACCCAATTCTTAATACTATCTATTTCAATAGCTTTAATCCATTTATTTTTATCAGAATCTAGAGATATTGCACAAATCTCAAACCCTTTTGATTTATATTTAGCATGCACTTGAGTTAGTTTTTCATTTGATTTTCTGCAACCTCCACACCATGAAGCCCAAAATTCCAAAAGTATCATTTTATTTTTTATAGATGAAAATTTGACTTTTTGTCCTAACTGATTTTGAATTTCAAAGTCAATATATTTATCTCCAACTATTGGGGATTTATTTATTTGAATATACTTATCTATTAAAATCCCATCTTTTGATTTTTTTACATTATCTGATAGCTGATTGTATAACTTTAAAGTTTTTGCTTTTCCGTAGCTATATTTATATTCGTTCAGATAATATGCACTTATAATATTAGTAGGGTTTTCTATAATTAATTCTTCTTCAGATTTATAGTCTTCTCTTTTTAATTTTTCATAAATTTGGTGAGTATCTGATCCTGTTACAATACCACTTTTAAAGTCAATGTCTTTAGCAGTAAAAGTCATTTTTGAATTTTCAATCCATATTCTTTTTGATTCATAATACTTTTTTGAATCAGAATATCCTTTTGAATAGATAACAGTTGAAATAGGGAAGTAAGGAAAAGGTTTTTCAAACGTTAGCTTATTATTTTTTATTCTTATTGAATCAAGAACAATTTTTGTGTCGAAATTATTTTCTGGATAATACTCAATATAGACATATTCATTTTCTGGAATTAAGTCAGTGTTAACAGAAAGAGAAAAGTTTTCTTTTTTTGAAATATCACAGCTAATGAAACTGCACAATATTATAATTAATAAAATTATTTTTTTCATAGTTTTTGTTTGGATTTAGTATGTTTTCATTAACGTTTCAGCTAAACTACGTTTTAATGGAGTTTAGGTGTTGTTATTCTTAAAGTATCGATAGTCTTAAAACTAAAAGAGTCTTTAGATACTTTTTTTGTTATTTCAATGATTGAGTCATTTATTTTGAAAGCATCCACCTTAGTGATCGTGTCTTTCTTAGAAAATTTTCCAGCAATTAAATCTATTTTAAATGCTTTTCTATTCGAATTACTCAATTGTATCAAATAAACACGTTTATTATTTAGAGAATCAGAACAGATAAATGTAACTCCTTTTATGTTTTTATTTTTAAAATAAAGATCACCAATATCAATTTTTCCTTTGTTAAAAGGATGATTATCATTTATTCTTAATTCGTCTTTAATAACTCTTTTTATGGAGTTCATTCGTTTTAAGTATTCATTTTCACTATTAAAAACCTGAAGTGTATCTTTATTGAAACCAACCAAAGATGTATTAAGTTTTGGCTTAGGCCCAGTTATATAATAAGAATCAGTTGCTATTGTTCCAGCTATAAAATCTAAACTTTCATTATTTGAGAAAACAACTCTTTCAATTGGTATTTCAATTGAATTCTGGCAAGATAATAGTAAAATGAATAAACAAAATATTATAGTGTCTTTTTTGATAATATTCATATAATTAAAAATTATTTATAGAACTTAGATTGATTTTTTTTCTTGTAATTATTTTTGATTTTACATTTCTGTATTAGGTACAGATATTGTTGGCTTTAAGTTTCGATTTCTGTGTTACATCTACTGCAGAAAGCAAAACTTATACTTTGTTGAAGCACATTATTTCATTTTTTCTTTTATAATGTTTTTAAAATCTTCAAAATCTTTTTCATTCAATGATCTTTTAGGTATTACATATTGATGTTTCCCTTCTATCTCAAAATAATTTTCTTTTATTTCTATATTTTTTATATTCTCCCATTTCTCAATAGTTTCTTCTTCTCCCCGAATAATTGTAAAAGTATTTTCTGATAAAACTATTTCATTTTTTTCAAAACTTATTTGTTTATTTATCCATTCATTAATTTTCTTATTCGAATAATTGAACTTTTTTTTAGATAATATATAATTAACTAGAGCTATTATAAATAATATTAAAACAAAAATAGTTATACCATAATCCACAATATATATTGAAATTGGCAATGAAACTATTAATAAGAATAAAAGAGTAATTCCAATTTTAAAGTCTCTCTTGATTATTTTCTCAGTAGGATGAGTTTCACCAGTAACAGGAAGATATATTCCCTCATAATGTTCCTTTTCAATTTTCAATTTAAAAACAGTTTCCTCCATTTTAAGTTTTATTTTTCAATCTGTTAAGACGTTTTAGTTAAGTTGCGTTTTAATGTAGTTTAGGTTTTGTTGTGCAATGTTTTTACTTGTTGTCTTTAAGTGTTTTTTTAAATTTTTTTTCAGTCAATTTTTTAAATGGTTTGTTTTTATAAAATCTATAATTTGTAATTACAGAATCTATTTGAATTTCCGTTCCACCATTTTCTAATTCAATTTCTTCCATATCAATTCGAGTCAATATGTAAGTTGAGTTATTTACAAATTTTCCATATTGGTCATATGACCACATTCCATCTCCACCAGTTCCGGCAACGATATTATCACTTAATAGTTTATTTTCAGAATTGTAAATCAAATAATGTAAATCCTGACAACAACTTTCATCTCCTTCTATAATTGTAATTATTTTTTCTGATTTGTCATTTTTTTGGATTGAAAAGTATTGGTAATTTGCAGGGTAAATATTCTCTCCTTTGAGTCTTTCGTTTTGAAAATATGCAATTAACTTTTCTTTTGAAGAGAATGATTTAAGACTATCAACGAATTTTCCATGATACCAACCTCTTAAATCAAATTCATTTAGGTTTGAGTATTTAAAATCATTTGGGTCAATAAATAGAGAATCAGATTTTTCTATTTCAATAATCTGCTTAGCTTTCAATTCTGTTGAATCAGTTTTTATTAAGGCTTTTTCATTTTTCTCAATTTCAATGTCAGATTTAGATTCTTTCTTTTTCTCAGCACAGCTGAATGTCAGAAATATTAATATGTAGGTTAAAATTTTTTTCATTTGGTTAAATTTTATATGACATGAGTCTGCGAATAAACCTCACAATTTTCACTTTCTGAGAATTGAATTTCTGTCTTTTGTTTATTGTTATTAATTCAGTTTTTGTGCAGTCTGACGACCTGTGTAAGTTTCAATTCCTATATTGCACCTACGACAAAAATTGAAATTTACACTTTATCAGCAGTTTTTATTTTTTCGATTCCATATTCGAGTCACATTTTCCACATTCTGGTTAGTCATTTTTTGAGTTCTGATAAGTGTTCTCACACCATGAATCATAATCATTGATGCTTTTCCAGTTTCAATGAAATATTTCAAATCATCACCATTTTCAAGTTTAACAAATCCAAAACTTACTTGGATATCTTTGTATTCCTTAAAATCTCCATATCCTATGTCTGTTGCTCCCAATAAACTTTCAGCTCTTTCTCTTCCCTCCACTACAGTAATAAGCTTCTGGGTAGTTAAAACACTATAGTTTTCTCCATCTATTAAAGTCGAACAGATAATAAGTTCATCTTCTGTTAAGTTTAATGAAAGTCCTTCATAATGAAAATCTAAATTCGATTCATAAAACTTTGTCCACTTAAAATCATATGGTTTCATCGTACTTCTCTTTATTGAAGCGAGAGAAATATTATGTATTGATTTATCTGTCTTTTTCATTTCCTATTATTGTTAGCGTCTTGTATAAAATGCATTTTAGTGAATTTTTGCACCTTGTTGTAATGTGTTTATTCTATTTTAATAATAATTCTTGCTCTATACCTATCGTCAATTAATCTGTCCCAAAAGAATGACTTGACTTGATCCTTGCTTTCAAAAAGTTCAGTCGATTTTTTAGTAACAATTTCTATTCTTTCAACCCTATTGACTAGTGAGTCCAATGAATTATGAATTTCCCATGTTCCAATTCCAAAATCAAAAACTCTTGCTTCGGCTGAGTCTAGATTTATTATTAATGAATCTTTTGTCACGAAATTGTCGAACTTATAATATTCAGTTCCAGTGAAAAAAAATTTTATAGTTGACAAATCATTTGAATTATTCTCTATTTCAATGGTTTGAGCAGGATCGCACGAAACAAGAGAAAATCCTATCATCATTATTATTATTAATTTGAGTTTCATTTGTAAAAAATTACAACATTACTATAACAAGAATTCCTATTATATCTGTAACCATGAAATTTCTGTAAATTTTGAATTTTCATAGCAGTAGAAGGTTAAATTTACACTTCTTTGTTATAGCTAGTTTTTTTCGATCTTATTAAATTTATATGAATTCATTCCGTAATATTTTCCTGTCATTAAAAAAATCTAACCAAACTCTTCATATCCATATTTCATTATTAATTCCTAAAAGTATTTTTCTTTCTTATTTTATTTAAAATATATTTTCCAAATCGTAATGCGATCAGAACTAGAGCTATTATTGCTGAAAAACAAGCTGTATTATAAACTCCAAAATAAAATTGGTCAATTGGAATAAATTCTGAAAATACAGTTCCTAAAACTATACACACCAAAAATATTCGAATTACAACTTTAAACCAATTCTGTTTTGTTTGCATTTCGTAAAATCCAATTATTAAAACAAATAAGAATAAACTATCACCTAGAAAAACTCGGCTAATCAATTTGTCCAATTCAGGATTATTTTTCCCCCAATCAACAAAATTGTAATAACTCACAATAGATAAAATCAGTTGTATTATTATGATAATAATTGAAAAAAGTGGTTTATAAAATTTCATTATATTGAATTGTATGTTTGTTTTTTTATTTCATCTTAATATGTAACCTTTCCATTTCAATCAAATTTATTTTCAGCTTGCAGGTAACGTTTAATATATGGCAAGTAGGGTAGTTGATAGCGAAAAACTCTCAAGCTTGCACTAAGCCAAATTTTATATTTGGCGCTCTTTCTGGTAACTCAGAATATTGATAAGCCACCGAACGCCATATTTGCTATATAGTGTTATCTACTTTTTTGTTTTAAAATCATCAATTATTTTGTGCATTTCAACCCATTCAGGGTCTTCATAAAAATTTATTTCAATCGGATATACTTCATGTCCTTCTAACGTTTTATTGAAATGAATCATAAATTCTTCTCTGTTTTCAATGTAGTAATTGAATTCTTTTAATCCATTTCCAGTTCTATTGTAGGCATGTTTGCAAATGTCACTTTTCCAGAATGCTGTTTCAAGAGCGCCTTCTAGTTTAAGCATTTTATCGTTTGTCGATTTTGCTGGCATTCCATTTCTTTCAGAATCGTCATATTTCCATGAAACAACAGTAAACCAAGCCATTCTTGAAATTATTGAATTGTCAGGTATTTCATTAATAAATCTCACAACAATTGGAAAACCATCTTCTTCATATTCACCAATTATTCCGTTAAGCTTTTCATTGGGTTCATGATCAGTAGTTTTCTTTTTACGTTTAAATATGTTCAGCATAGATATTGCAGGTAACGTTTTGGCTAAGCTGCGTTTTAATACAGTTTAGGTGTTGTTGTGCATAGTTATTTTTTCCAAATGTCAAATTCCGTTCTTATTAAATTCAGAATTTCGCACATATAATTCAGTTCATCAATTTCTGGATAATGATTTAAATATCCATTGGGATTTGAAAATTCAAATTCGTTTGTTTTATTCCTACCTCGGACTTGAATTTTATATCCTTCTCCATCTAAAATCGCAACTTGCATGTTTATTAATTCATATTCCTCAATCTCTTTACCTCGATGTATCATTTTTACTTTTTCAACTTTTCCACGAGTTACTAACTTCCATTTTATTTCGCTTAAATTTGGTAAGTCTAAAATATGACTCCGAATAAAGTTTAGAAAAATAAATTCCATATCATTTTCCGATTTTAGAGTTTGTTTTTTAGCCCGTAATTCCACTTGTCCCTCAACCTTTGCGTAATGCTCGTAAAATTCAGCTGTCCATTTCTCCGATTTGTCTTGAAACATTCTAAAAAGTGAAGAGTAATTTGTTATTCCGCCGCCTTGATAAATTCGCACTTCTGTTTCGTAAGTCAGTGAATCAGATAGTTTCAAATCAGAATTAATTTCAGTTATATTTTGTGCTGAAACTCCAATAGAGAATAGAAATATTATTAAAATCTGTATGTTTTTCATGATTATGCGCAATTTAACCATAACAGGAATTCCTGTTATTTCTCTTATAACTGTAACTATAATATTTCTATATATTTTGAATTTTCATAGCAGCAGATGTCCAAATATATATGAATCTGAAATTTTTAACAAATAAAAGACTTAAATATTTAAAAGTAGATGAAAACTGTTTTTTAAAGTTGTTGAAAATAAAAAAAGCATATCAAAATAGTACTCTGATATGCTTAGATAAATATTGTATAAAGTTTAAGATTGTTTTAATTGATTTTTAATTTAGCTCTTTGTTAGTTATCGTTTTTTATTTAGTGTTTAAATCTTTTTCAACTTTAATCCATTTTTTCTTTTCCCTATTAAAAACAAATCTTATATCTGGAACATATTTTCCATTTCCACAAGGTAATGCGATAAATGCTCTTTTAAAACGTATTTTCCCTTTAAAAAAATAAATTCCTCTTTTAGCATTTACGTGATAATATGTATAATTAATATCTATAGTATCTTTTCCTATTTGAAGATGATCAATAACTGCAATTCTTATTTTTCTACCATTTTTAAGTGCATATTTTGTAATATTTTCACTTTCCACATATTTATACTCGTTGTTTGTAAATTCATTCTTAATTCTTTCAATTCTATCATTTAATTCTATTGTTTCTTGTTTTAAATGATTTCTAAAATAATCACTATTTAATGCTTCAATATAGATTTTATCTAATTCTAATTGATTCAAATCTTGTGCAATAATTTTAATTTGAGTTAAAAATATAATTAACAGTATAATAATTTTACTTTTCATAATCTCTTTCATAGTTACTAATGTCATATTCTAAGTCTTTATTGGTCTTTTCATCTTGTTTAGTAAAATCTAAAACCTGAATTATAGCTCCTCCATTTTTGAGTTCTTTTTTGTTTTTATAGAAAACGATATTAGAATGATACTTCACAGCATTATTAATATCACCTTTCCAATTGTTTGGTTCCTTCACCTTGAATGAAAAGGTTTCACCATAAACTATTAAATTATCCATTTTTATTTGAGTCTAATTGTCCATATGATAAATAAGAAACTAAAAAAATAATGGTTGTACTCAGAATCTCTTTTATCTTTTTCATTTTATTGGTTGTATACAGTTAGTATATAAAGTGTAACTTGCCAATAAGCGACTATGATTTCATATACAGTGTTAGCGGTGTTTTTCTAGTTTTTCAATTGTAATTTTTATCAACTAACCAAATTCCTTTATGTCACCAGTCGCTCCATTAAAACTATATTCCATTCCATATTTGATTGGTTTTGAATTAGGTACATCAAGTTGAAATTCAAAGTACAAACCACATCCGTCATCACAGTCAGGACATCCATAAATGTTTCTATTACGATCAGATGCAAGTATTGACTTGGGAATCTTATTTATTAATTCAAAACTAATTTTTTCCGATTCTCTTGACATTTTAGTCTCGAACTTTAGTCCGCCATCTTTGAAATATGAATCGGTTTTATCGGTCCAAAATGTTGTCATATTTCCAATGAGATAATGTTTATACATTTTAGTACATTCATTGGCACATTCTCCACAATAATATCCATAAGCTACATATATTATTCTTGGTTCAATTTTTATCGAATCAGAATTAGTACCAATTTCAGACTCTTGGGTTATTTCAACTTTTTCAGACTCTTTCTCTTTTGTAACTGCATTACAGTTTGACAAAATTATCAGTAAAGAGAGAGTGAATATTTTAATTATCATTTTATTAAATATATTCGTTTTCTATAAACTTCTTTATCTGCAATAATTCCTTTTTCTAAAGCGTTTTTCAATGAATATTCGATTCCGTCATTATCGTAAAAACTCCATTCATTTGTCAATTCACCACAGTTGATATTTACACCACCTTCACAATTTGTCTTAATATTTTTTAAACCGTATTCGTAAATTCCGTTTGCTTTTATTTTTCCATTTGGATAATAATAGTTCCATTTTCCAATTTTGTATTCATAGTATGCAGTAAAAGGTAATGCTCCGCAAACAGTGTAATTTCCAGAGGTGAAATCTCCAGAAGATTTAATTTTTCCACTTTCATAAAATTCAGTCCAACTGCCGCTTCGTAGTCCGTTATTTAAATTACCGCTAATTTTTTTATTACCACTTGGATAATATTCAATGAATAAACCATCCTCAATTTTATCATTTGAATAGTTTAAAGCAAAACGTAATTGACCATTAGGATAATAATAGCTTAATGTTTTTGTTCTTTTTCCATAAGAGTTTTTAATTGCAGAATTACCAAGATTGATTTTAGTATTAGTAAAATATTCTTCAATTTTTATTTGACCGTTTTCGTAATATTCAGTCCACTTTCCGTTTTTAACTCCTGTCGAGTCATAAGTTTCAATCTTTTTTAAATTACCATTTTCATAAAATGATTTTCTATAAATTTTATTAGAAAAAACATGACCGTTTCTTGCAGTATCTAATTTATAGATCACACTATCTCTTATTTTTCCGTTTTCAAAATAATCAACTCTTAAGCCAGTGATATTTTCATCAAGGTAATTTTGGATTAATTCTATCTGTCCATTTTCATAATACTTACTGTACTTTCCGTTAAATTTACCATTTTTCAATTCGAAAACCTTAGCTGGAATAGAATCGTGGTTTTTATAAAACTGAATCCATTTTCCATCTGTAGATTCTTCTTTATTAAGCTGATACTTTTCCCTAATTTTGTTGTCTTTCCATGACAGAATATTAAAATTCATATATTTTTCATCGTGACTTTCGGGGTAAATAAAATAAGATTTACCTTGATATTCAGTAGAAGCTATTTTATCCTGACAATGGGAATGACTTAAATAGAAAAATAGCAATGTCGTTAGTAGTAGTTTGTTCATTTTCAAATTGGTGTCAACATTTGGCAAAGCTGCGTTTTAATGCAATTTAGTCTTTGTTGGACACAGTTTTATTTTTTTATATTTCCGTAATTTAAACCTAAATCTTTACTTAAATCTATTATGTTTTTTATTCCTTCATCACTAAAACCCCAGTCTACAGTTGGAATTTTAATAGATGATACTAAGTAGTTACAATCTAAACAAATATCAATTACTAATTTTACTTTTTCATTATCATAAAAAATAATTCCTTGATGAGGATTAAAACATTCATACTGTTCACTACCATATGTTTCTGGATTTGTCAATAGGTTTACTAACCTATAAATCTGTTCTATATTTAATTTCTTTTGATTTGTTATTACATCTGAATATTTATTGTTTTTTTGATTAAATACAGATTTCCAAGGAGTTCCTTCAAAATCATATGCAATAACCTTATTAAATTGAAGAGTATCAAAAGGTTTATTTTTTAATTCTTTAATTTCATAAGAATCTGCTTTAATTAAATAATCTAAAATTTGACTCTCATTTAAATAAGTTTCTTTTTGATCACTTAAAAGAACTGATTTATAATTACTCACACTACTTAAACTAAAAGACAACAATATTCCAAAAATTAATATTATACTCTTAAGTCCTTTTTTCATTTTTTCATTTTTTTTCAAAACTAATTGTTTCTAAGTTTTTAATCTCTTCTTAATTTATTTTAAGTTGTGTCCAACGTATAGGAGCAAGGTGCGAGCAAATCTTTCACTTTACTTGGTGTTTGCAAGTCGTATTTTTTTAATGTGTATTGTCGCCATCAAAGTATATTTCTGTTATTGCAGTGTCATTATATTTTTCCCCATTATAGACTTCAAGAATTTCGAATTTTAAAATTAAATCTTTCTCATTTTTATCATGCTCTATAATTCCAACATTAAACACTTGATCCTTTTTTGTGTCTTTTAAGTTTAGTATTGCAAAAAACTCATTGTTAATGTACATTTTTATTTTTTTGACTCTGTTATTGTTTATCCATGATTTATTTGACTTTACATAACCATTAGAGATAATTACTCTAGAAAATGACTGACTACCGTTTTTAAAATAATATTCTAAATATTCTCCAATTCCACTATCATTTCTCCCTTCAATCCATGCTGTCTCATAACTTAAATCATTAGCTGATTTAGCATTATAATCATATTTATTTGTGCTTTTTAAACTAGAAGAAGAAACAACTTTATAATTACTTTCTCCACAATACCAGCTACAGCCTTTGTCTAGGACTTCCCAGCCAGTTACTATCATTTCACCATATTTTTTAAGTAATTTGAAATATTCTTTTTTTTCTCTTTCAGCTAATTTACCATGATAACTTTTTTTTTGAAGTTCATTTTTCCGATAGATCTCTTTTCTTCTTTTTAAACTTCTGTCTTTTTCAATTAATTTATATGGTTCAATTATTTTTTCTTTTTTTTGCTGAATTTCTTGAAAAAGAGGAATAAAAATAATGGTCAGAATGAGTATTTTGAGTTTCATCTTTTAGTTGTATAAATGCTTGCTAAGCATAACCATAACAGGAATTCCTGTCATTTCTCTTATAACTGTAACTATAATATTTCTGTAAATTTTGAATTTTCATAGCAGCAGATGTCCAAATATATATGAATCTGAAATTTTTAACAAATAAAAGATTTAAATAAACTTTAATATTGTTTTACTTAATTTTTAATTTAGTTCTTTGTTATAGACTTTTTATTTTATTATTTACAATTCGGATAAAGAATAACTGTTCCTTTATCTTTTTTATTTAAATCAGATTTTATTTCAAATTGACATTCATTTTTAGTTAGCCAGATTCTATTTTTTGAACAGGATTCTATAAAAAAGCGATTCTCATGATTATAAATCCCACTTTCTATTTCTTTTGTAATTATTTCTTTATCATTAGTTAAAAAATAAAATCGGTCTTTAAAAGTTGGTATTTCCGTCACTTCAAAATTTTCAATTTCTTTAAATCCTTCTGTATTTTTAAGAATTTCTATTATTTCTTTTTGGTACACAGGAACACTTTCATTTCCTCTGATTAAAATTACTTTCTCCCATTCAAAGTTTGTAATTGATGAAAGGTCAAAAACATTTTTCTCATTTTTAAAAGCATTTAAATTTTTATTTGTAATACCATTATAAAATCTTTTTTCGAAATTATTACAACTTGAAAATAGAATTAAACTCAATATTATTACACAATTAAATTGCTTCATTATTTTGTAATTGGCTATAACGTATTAGAGTAAGAAGCGTGCGAAACATGCTTTTACTTGGTGTTAGTCACTGTTTTTTTTATTTCTTTAAAAATTCCATAATCTGAAAATTCGTTCTCATAAATAATTGAATCAGGTTCCATGAAGTAAGTTCTCAAACAAGCTGTAGCCAAGTTCTCATTATTAGAAACGTCAGAAATATCAGTCAGAGGATTGCCTTTTTTTACCAAAACCATTTCTTCAATTTCAAGTCGATATAATTTACCGATGGAATCAGAAACTATTTTAATATTTCCTTTTTTGAATCCAATCTTTGTGCTATCAGTTTTTGAATTTCCAAAAACTTTGTCTAGACCTAAAAAAAATAAACTGTCTTTAGTCTCGATAAATGAATTGAATTTGTATTTATTTAGCATGCAAGGTCCAGAAGAAGAATAGCTGTTATAAAAAGTCGTGTTGACATCTATATTCTCAAAAGTCATAGATTTATTTCTAATTTTTTCTTTTAAATCTCTAGTCTCGGGTCTTACGAAAGCTACTCCATTAATATTCTTATTTGTAATATTTTCGATATATGAAAAGGGAATTTTATCAATTTTCCTAAAATCAAAGTCTTTTGTCGTTCTTAAAATTGTATTTCCTGTTGTATTCCCATCTCTTCCATACCAAATATCATAATCAACAAGCAACAAATCACTTCCTTCAATCTTCTGAGTGAATAAAGTCACAGAATCCTCACTGTCCCAGCTTATAAAAGCTAAGAATCCGAAAAATATTAGTACTGGAATCAAAATTATTCCGATTATCATTCCTAAAGTTTTTAAAATCCTTTTTTTCATTATTGTATGTTCATTTTGGTAGTTGTAGTCTGCCTAAATAGTATCTAACGTCTCGGCTATGAACAGTTGCGTGTGTTAATACGAGCTTTTGCAAGTACACGACAAGCTGAAAATTCTGCAAGAATTTACAAGATAAGCCTGTAATAGCAATTGTTTATAGTCATTGTTGTGCGTTCGTTTTTATTTAATCTTTCTAAGTACTTTTTTTAATTTTCTGTTGCTATTCAAAATAACAACTCCGCATTGTGCAATTGTTCCATAATTCGAAATTGCCTTATTTCCAGTAACAATTTCAATTGACTCAATTGTTTCAATAGTCAAGTATTTTAATACAAATGAATAATTCGGATACTGATTCAAGTCTAACATATGTAATACCTTCTTTTGCTTTAAGAAGAAAAGAGTTTTACATTTTGTAGCCTTTTCGATTAAATCATTTACATTACCACCTTCACTTACTTTGATGAATATTTTTTCCGAAATATCAGCTTTAGAGACTATTGAATCAATCCGTATTTTTTTCTTTATTAATTCAAGTTTAGATTCTTTTGAATTTATTTCATCAAGCTTTTGTATCCAAATCAAGTTTGATTCTTTTGATGTTAAAGAATCGATATTTTGTCCAAAACAAATTGAAGTTTTTAAACTCAGTAATATTAGTATTAGAAATAATCTCATTTCGTTAGTCTTTTTCATAAAAGTTTAATTGAGTGACTAATGTTTTTCATATTTAAAATTTCCTTCTGGATCAACAAATTTCTTGAATCTTAAATCCATTACTCCATGTTTATTAAAGTTTCTTTTAGCTAGGTCAAGAGTCATTCCATTTGGACCCGATCCGAAATTTTCCCAAAAGCAAACAGGGCAAATTTCACATAAACCATCTTCTCCTAGACTTATTGTTAAGTAATCGCAACAAGGACAAGGGTCAAGAAGTTCTTTTTTTCCTGTTAAATCATCTACAATAACATTAGCTACCTCTTTTAATTTGAAGATTAAATATTTATTAGTCGAACCATATAAAATGGAACTTAAATATTCTTGATAAATTAAGTCGAATTCCACGTGATTTATTTCAACGGGCTTTTCATTATTTACAATCAATTGAATTATGTAATCACTAAATTTTGGAAGTTCATTATTCTCAATTTCTTCTCTAATATCAATTTCATTCTCATAATAAAAATATTCCTCTAAAATTTCATATTTAAATTCATTTGAGAGTGTGAATAATTGTCGATTGACTATAATATTTTTCGCTTCTTTTCTTGTCATTTTTTAATGAAACACAACATAACCATAACAGGAATTCCTGATATTTCTCTTATAACTGTAACTATAATATTTCTGGATATTTTAAATTTCATAGCAGCAGATGTCCAAATATATATGAATCTGAAATTTTTAACAAATAAAAGACTTAAATATTTAAAAGCTGATGAATACTGGTTTTAAAGTTGTTGAAAACAAAAAAGCATATCAAAATATTATTCTAATATGCTTGGATAAATATTGTATAAACTTTAAGACTGTTTTACTTGGTTTTTAACTCAGTTCTTTGTTGGCGGTAGTTATTTTACTATTTTCAATATTATATGTAAGTTGTTTTTCATCTCTTTTTCTATTTTGAAATAGAATTTCATTATTGTATATAATTTGATATGATTTCTCCAAATCAATAGAATCTAAAATATTTTTATTCAAATCATATAAAATTAATTTTTTTGAATAATTCTTTAAGTTTGTTTCTAATTCTATGATGTATTTTTTTCTCTGAAACGATTGATAGCTAATAAATTTAGAATTTGTATTATTTTTTTCTTCTTCTAAATCATATAATATTTTTAGTTCTTCATTATTTATTATATGTGAACCATTTAATTTTTCATCATCATCTTGATTTTTAGTTATTTTATATTCATGATTACATCCAAGAAGAAGTATGAATGTAATAAATAGTGTCAATATTTTTATTTGTTTTATATCAATAATTTTCATCATATTCTTTAAAAAATTTCGGAGATGTTATTATTTTTATTATTTCTGTAACTATAATATTTCTGTAAATTTTGAATTTTCATAGCAGCAGATGTCCAAATATATATGAATCTGAAATTTTTAACAAATAAAAGGTTTAAATATTTAAAAGTAGATAAATACTGGTTTTTAAAGTTGTTGAAAATAAAAAAGCATATCAAAATATTATTCTGATATGCTTAGATAAATATTGTATGAATTTTAAGACTATTTTACTTGGGTTTTAACTCAGTTCTTTGTTGGCAGCTGGTTTTACTTTATTTTTAAACTTGGATTATCTTCTGTATATGAATCTCCTACACAATAAGATGTATTATCTAGATCTTCTGGAATAAAAGAAGTGGTATAAATCAATTGAAAATTTTCTTTATTACTTTTTTCGGCTTGTTTAATTATAATTTTTTGAAAATTTTGCGCACGTTCTTTTTCTATTCCTTTATCCTCCATATTATCACAAAAAATGAATCTAGGATAACGCATTTTTTCAATTTCAAGAGATGCAAGAAAAATAGAAAATCTAGCTGCTGTTTTTAAATAAAAATTTGAACTAGCAGAATACTTTGCATCTTTATCAGAAATAAAGGCAAGATTATTTCTATAATCAATATTAAATTCTTTTGCTTCTGCAAAATCTTGTTGTCTTCTTAAGTCATTATTTAAGAGAAATAATCCTTTTTCTTCTATTTTATTATTGGTAGAATATTTTAACTTCTCTTGTTCTGAGCGCAAAGAATTTATTTTAAAATTAAGAAATTCGAATTCAACACCTAATTCTGTTTCTTTTTGAATTAGACTTTGATATAATTCAGCATTTTCAAGTAAAGTTCTAAGCTGAATAATTTCACCTTCAATAAATCCTATATCAGACAGCAATTTATCTATCTTCTCATCACGAACAGATTTAACATCTTTTAAAGATTGATTTACCTTTTGTTGTAATTGAAATAAATTTATTTTCTCAGATTCAAATGATGTTTTTAAATCAATTAATTTTCTTTCTTTTTTAGTAAGTAAAGAAATTGATTCTTTTTGCTGAAAACTAAGTTCTTGCTCTATTTTTCTTGCTTGTGTTATTCCATAACTTTCATCCACTTCTTGTTTGCATAATTTACAAAGAGAAGTATCTTCCATTTTTATATCAGATAAACATTCTGGACAGTATTCCAAAGGGAATTCACCCAAAAAATCCCTTGTTATTATTGAATTATTAATAGCTTTTATTTTTTTACTTAATGATTCAATAAAATATTTAGAATCTTCAATTTCAAACTGAAGATTTCTCGTATTTGATTCAATTGAATTTACCTTTTCTCTTTGAGTAATAACCTGTTTATTAAGTTCTTCAAATTCTAATTTTGTTTTTTTTGTAAACCTAACAGCTTTATTATTATTCTTTAAAACTATTAATTCAGTTTCAATTTTATTTAATTCTTTTTCTTTATTTTCAATTTTTGTAAAAATATTAGCAGGAATTAAATCATGAAGATTTTGTGTGAATTTTCGAATAACCTTAATTTCACTCTTTATACCGCTTAGCTCTTTTTCAACTTCTACTTTTCGCTGTTTACTGTCGTATAAATCTTGATTATAAACTCCCAATAATAAATCAGAGACAGTTTCTCTTGTCATAGATGAGTCAAATTGTTCGTATAAAAATAAAGAGCTTGTTGGAGAATCTTGATCTACATATATTAATCTCAATAATTGATGCATGGTAATATTATTATCACCTTTAACAATGGGAATATTCAATGTATTAAACAATACATTTGAATAACTCTTTTTATCTGGATATGTTTGGTATCCATACTTATGCCATTCATGTTCGATCTCTGTATTTTTTAATTCTTCTAAACTACCCCAATAAATATATAAAGGTTCTTGTGGGTTTGCTTTCTTAGTTTTATCACTAAAATTTAATTCTCTTTTTAAAACTATTGTAGCGCCATTTAATTCTACTTCAGATAATACATACGAACACTGTTTAGCTTCTTTAACCCAATCATTAAATGCACCACCTAATACATAAAATATAAAGTGGGTAATTGTAGATTTCCCACTACTATTATCGCCACGAATTATGTTAATTCCTTTATGAAATTCTTCATTATATGCTATTTTTCCTGAGTTTGTATAGATTATTAATCTATTTAGAAATAAATTATTGTGCATCATATTTACTTTCTAATAATTTTGATCTATCTTTTAAGCCATATTCCCCATATAATGACATTTGATAGAAATGAGATGTGAGTAATTTAATTGTATTTTCTTCTTGGTTAGTCAACTTCTCTAATTTACTAATGTAATCTTCAATAAGTTCCGAAGAAATTGAATTAATTCTATTTGTAGTTAAATAATCTTTATTAACTATACCATAAGAAGCTAAACTTTTAATAGCTGTCATTTGATATGGTTTTATTTTTTCAAACATTTTCCTATCATCAATAACTTCCTCGTAAGGATTATCAGCTCTGATTATAAAAGAATTAATTAAATTCTTTATATCTTTCTCATTTCTTCTTAATTTCAAATTTGAAAGCTTATTTGGAAAAAGCATATAATAATCCCAGATACGCAATCTATCTATTTCTATTTGGTCACCTCTTTTGAAATAACCTAATAATTGTATCATTCTGTATACTGTATGATACAAATCAAAAGCTTGGTGATAAATAATCATAATTTCCACTTTATATGGCATTGCCCTGTTAAAAAATGAATCATTCCTTCAATTTCCGTTGAAGATAACCCCATTATATCATCACAACCCTCTTCTTGAATTAAATTTACAATTGGAGCTGTAATCTTCTCAGACATTGCTGATAATATTACTTTTTCAGATTCATTTTGACGTATTAAAGGATAAATTATATTTCTAAACCTTTCATATACAATACCTAAAATAAAAGCATGAATTTCTTGAGCAGGTTCAAAAAATTGATATTTAGTTAATTTCCTAAAATATTGATCTTTAAGCCATAAAAAATCTTCAGTTAAATGCTCTCTATTTGCATCTTTTAATTTTTGTTCAATACTAATTCTATCTCGTCCATCTTTATATCTTTGTAAATCATCTGATATTCTTGTGATTTTATCATCTTCTTCAAACTTCTCTTTTAATGATTCAAATAAAAGTGAAAGTTTACCTTTTTTTGATACAAAAAAATTATTTTGTGAATTATCATCTCCAGCAACTATTTTACTTTTATTGCCACTAATTTCAACACCTTCAAAGGTTCTCTTTTGAATCATCTATTTTTTGAATTATCATCTCCAGCTACTATTTTACTATCATTTCCTGATACATTAACATTAGTAAATGAATTTTTAGTTGTCCTTTTCTTAGTTTTTTTAATTGTAATTAATGCTCCACTTACAATTATTGTAAGAACAGCAATTAAAGCAATGATTATTTTAGTTGTGTTTTCATCAAAATTCATAGTTTCTTTTTTATTGTTTGTTTTTATTTTTACTTGCTGCCAACGTTTAGTATATGGCAAGTAGGGCAGTATAAAGCGATAAACTTTCAATTTTGCACTGAGCCAAAACGTTGTATTTTGTTTTTATCTTATTCATTTTAAAAGCCAAATCAACGATTTGGCGGTGTTGGTAAATAGCACTAAACTTTCTTAAACCACCAAACGCCCTATTTGCTATATACAGTGTTACCCACTGGTATTTACAATACGGTTTCTTATTCCCAACTACCTCTTGTCGACTTAATGTTAACAGAAACAGAAATTAACTTATCACCTATTTTTGATGCCAAACAGGCTTTTAGTGCTATTTCCGCAGCTGCAGCCGCAGCACTACCACCTGAGGCAACACCTGCTATTAAAGCGGCAATTGCTGATTGCTTTAAACATTCTTCTAAGGCGTTTTTAGCGTTAGTGCCAGATATTGTAGTCACTCTTACGTGACCAATTCTATAAAGCCATCTATAATTTATTGTCCAACCCACACAAATTTTCACTCCTGGTAAAGGTTTTGACCATTTTCCACATTTTTTTCTAGTATGAGGAGGACTGGTAGGGTCTTTATATTTGAAAATTACACGGTCATAGACAACATTAGCATCTTCTGCTGAATCTGCTTCCATTAATTCAAAAGCACCTGCATTTTCATCATCTAAGTTGTCAAAGTCGGTCAATTGGGGTGGAGTCAAGTCCCCTATGTAAAGTTCTCCTTCAAATTTTTCTGCCATTTATTTAAATTTTAATTGTTAATATTCTGAATTCACGTCATTTTATTTTGCTTGTGGGTAACATAACTACAACAGGAATTCCTGTTATTTCTATTATATCTGTAACTATAAAATTTCTGTAAATTTTAAATTTTCATAGCAGCAGACGAACAAATATATAAGAAACTTTAAATTTTAACAAATTAAGATTTAATAATTTAAATCGAAGCTATAAAAGCTTATGGAGTCTAGGTTTTTTAAAACAGAATTTAAATGAATATATCTTATTAATTATTGTAATAAATTGAACGACAATTCCACTATGAGGAATTGCTCCGACAGTTACATTTATGACAAATCCACCATGAGGAACTACTCCGACACTTTGAGGAATGACTCCGACAGTAGCATTTATGACAAATCCACCATGAGGAACTACTCCGACACTTTGAGGAATGACTCCGACAGTAGCATTTATGACAAATCCACCATGAGGAACTACTCCGACACTTTGAGGAATGATTCCGACAGTAGCATTTATGACAAATCCACCATGAGGAACCACTCCGACACTTTGAGGAATGACTCCGATGGTTACATTTATGACAAGTCCACTTGTTTTTATTTGTAAGCGGTTTTGAGGAATAGGTGTTTTGGTAGGAGTAGAGGCCTTCGACTTCGCTCAGGCACCGATAAATCCGCTCAAGTGCCATCGAGAACCTCAGGCACCTTCGAGAACTTCTGGTACTGTTGTGGTTTTCCTTGCGAAAGGGATTGTAGTGGAAAGCTTTTGTTTTTTCAAAAATTAGTGTTCTTGGCAAAAGGAGGCGACCAACGGAAGCCCACGGATTGTCTAGAAAAACTTTTTTTGAAAAACAAAACTTGGAACGAAAAGCCCGACCTTTTTCTGAGTTTTTCGAAAACGAAGAAAAATGGTTTCGCCCTAACAAAATCAAAAAATCTTCTTTTTACTAAAGGAGTTTTTTGTTTATTTCAAGTGTTCTTTTAGCCAGACAGAATCTTTTGCTTTGTTGGTATAATTCCAAATAAGTTCTTCTGAAATGTTTTTGGGAATTAAGATTTTTCCATTTTCAGATTTCCAGTCTACGTTGTAATAATTTAAAACCTTTTGGATGTTTTTGTTTAGTTTTTCTGAAGCTTTTTCTGTGGAATATTTTCCATTTTTAAGCGTAAGTGGTTTGAACTCTTCATAATTGGAACAATAAACAAAAAGGCTCATCAGTAGAATGAAAAAGAAATATTTTAGATATGTGACTTTTAGCCCAACCATTCTTTGAATTTTTTTACTTTTTCTCTACTTACAATAATTTCTTCTTCGTTGTAGTTTTCTAAGATCAATTTTAGACGACTATTGGTGTAGGAAACGATGTCTTTAATGGCGTTGATATTGACAAAAAACTTACGATTGACACGGAAAAACACTTCATCTTCCAATTGACTTTCTAGCTGTTCTAGAGGAATATCAAGCAGATAATTTCTTTTTTCGTTGGTGTAGATATAAGTCGATTTGTTCTCTGAATAAAAGCACTCGATGTCTGAAACTTGAATCACTTTTAGGTGTTGTCCAACTTTTACAGTGAATCGTTTTTTATAATTTTTCTCGAACGGATTGCTTAAAAGTTGCTGGATTTGCGATAAATCAATCTGTGGATTTGCAGCAATTTGATTGTTCTTTTTATATTTTTCGATAGCAACTTCTAGCTCGTCATCATCAATAGGTTTCAATAAATAATCGATGCTGTTTAGTTTGAAAGCTTTCAGTGCATATTCGTCATAAGCAGTAGTGAAAATGATAGAACTGGTGATGTCTACTTCTTCAAAAATCTCAAAGGAAAGTCCGTCAGAAAGTTGGATGTCTAAGAAAATTAAATCCGGATGTTTGTTGGCTTGAAACCATTCAATCGATTCTTTTACAGAATGTAACATCGTGTTGGTGTGCAATCCGAAATCTTCTAAAAGTCGCTTTAATCTTCTAGCAGCAGGTTTTTCGTCTTCTATGATTATGATATCCATTTTGAAATGTTCTATTTTTTGGGGAAGTTACTTCTTTTTTGTGAAATTCTAGAATCAACGATATTAAAGAATAATTTTTTTAATTTATCCTGAAAACATTTAATAGAAGAAAAGTAAATGTATATTTTAGCTTTCCAGTAAAAATTAAAGGTTATGAATGAAATAAATTGGCAAGATTTTGCGAAAGTAGAAATGCGAGTTGCTACAATATTGAAAGTAGAAATATTTAAAGAAGCTAGAAATCCTGCGTATAAAATAGAATTGGATTTCGGAGAATTTGGAATAAAGAAAACTTCTGCGCAAATCACAAAATTATACCAACCAGAAGATTTAATAGGGAAACAAGTAGTTGCTGTAGTGAATTTTCCTCCAAAGCAAATTGCAAACATAATGAGCGAGTGTTTACTTTTGGGAGCTGTAGGAGAGAAGCAAGAAGTGACAATTATTTCTCCAGAAAGAAAAATTAAAAACGGGCTGCGAATTGCTTAAAATAATAAAAAAATGCAAGCAATATTATTTATAGGAATACAAGCTACAGGAAAATCGACTTTTTATAAACAGAATTTTTTTAATTCTCATGTCCGAATAAGTTTGGATTTACTGAATACGAAAAATAAACAACAAAAGTTTCTTGAAACTTGTTTTGAAACAAATACACAATTTGTTGTAGACAATACAAATGTTGAAAAAGAGAGAAGAAAATATTTCATAGATTTAGCAAAAGAAAATAAATATAAAGTGATTGGATATTATTTTAAATCGAATATTCAAGAGGCTTTAGAAAGAAATTCGTTGCGAAAAGGAAAAGAGAAAATTCCGAATGTTGGTTTGTTTTCTACAAGAAAAAAATTAGAACTTCCAAATTATGAAGAAGGTTTTGATGCTCTTTATTTTGTAGAAATAATAGAGAATGAATTTGTAATAACAGAATGGAAAAATGAAATTTAACGATTTAGATAAGAAATTAAGAATATACGAAACTGCCAATGATTATAATGTTCCGTTAGGATTTTATATTGTAGCAAGAATTGATGGAAGAGGATTTACAAAATTAACCAAGAAAACACATGATTTTGAAAAACCATTTGATCCGAAATTTCGAGATATGATGGTAGAAACTACAAAACATTTGATGAATTGTGGTTTTAAGATTAATTATGCATACACGCAAAGTGATGAGATCTCGCTTCTTTTTGATTTGAATGAAGGATCATTTGGTAGAAAAACTAGAAAATTGAATTCGATTTTGGCAGGTGAAACGAGTGCGAAATTTTCTCTTTTGCTGGGAGATTTAGCAGCTTTTGATTGTAGACTTTCGGTGTTGCCAAATAAAGAAGAAGTAATTGATTATTTCCGTTGGAGACATCAAGATTCACAGAGAAATTCTCTAGAAGCACATTGTTATTGGTTTTTGAGAAAAAAAGGTTTTTCGGCAAGAGAGGCTTCAGATAAAATTTTAGGAACTTCTACTTCTTTTAAAAATGAGTTTTTGTTTGAAAATGGAATCAATTATAATGATATACCAAATTGGCAAAAACGAGGAATTGGTTTTTATATGGGAAAAGTGACCAAAGAAGGTTTTAACCCAATAAAAAAGGAGAAAACATTTGCGATAAGAAATGAAATAATCATGAATTCTGAATTGCCAATAAAAGATGAATACACTAATTTGTTGAGAGAAATAATACTATAATATTAGATGTTGTACCGTCAGATTTTGAATACAAATTAACAAGTTATAGGGCTGTGTTATGTATTATTTAAAATTTTAAAAGGGATAATGTTTATTGGAAAAATACAAACCAACCAAAATGAAGCTATTTAAAAACAAACTCCATTTACTATTACTACCATTAATTTTATTGTTTCTAGTCATAGGAATCTTTAGGAATGAAGAAAAATTAGATATCAATATTCATGATACTTATTTTGTGATCACATATGACTATTTAATGATTTTTTCAGCATTATTTATACTTTGTTTGCTTGTTATTTACTGGGGAATGATGAGGTTGAAATTTCGTTTTTCTTCGTGGATGAATTTACTATCTATATTGACTCTTTACATTGGGTTTATTTTGATTTTAATACCAAATTTATTTTTAGGATTTTTTACATCTGATAATTCCTACGAAAGTTCTTTTCCATTATTTTCAGATCTGGCAGAAATAAACATAGTTATAACAATAGGAGCTATAGTTTTTGCTTTAAGTCAAGTTTTCTTTGGGTTTTCATTTTTAGTTGCTGTTTTCAGAAAAATAAAAGATTTGATAAAAGCGAGATTATAAATCTTATTTTATATTTGAAACATGAATACACTTTACAAAAGTGCATTAGAATAAAAAATAAAAAAAGCTATGATTACAGGAAGTGGTTCTGGTAAAATTAAATCGGAAATTAAGACAGAAATAGAATGTCCAAATTGCAAAGAAAAAGGGTATTTAGAATTAATAATTTCAAGATGGCATTTTCATGTTTTTTGGATTCCTGTTTTTCCTTTTTGGAAATATGGTAAAGGGAAATGCAATTTCTGTAATTTTAAATTTTTAGGAAAAGATAAAAAGATTTCAGATGAAATAAAATACGAACTTTCCGTGATGAAATCGAAAGCAAAAGGTCCGATTTGGCAATTTTCAGGATTGTTTATAGGTGTTTTTTTATTGATAATGCTCTTTACGTTAAGAGGAGAATTTAAAGATGAATATGCAAATTATATTGAAAATCCGAAAGTAGGAGATGTGTATAATTATCGAAAAGAAAATTTAAAATATTCGACAATCAAAGTGATGGAAATTCGAAAAGATACTTTGGTCGTGAAATATAATTTGTTTTCTGTGGAAGATATTTTTGACATGGATGATATTACGGATGATATTAATTATTCTTTTGATAATTATATAATGACGCATAAAGAAATCCGACAGTTATTTCAAGAAAATGTCATTTATGCTGTTGATAGAAATAATTTTATAAAATCGGAAAAAGAACCTATAGAATATGAAAAAGAAAATTGATTTATTAAAAGAATTAAATCCTTCAACAAAGGGAAGAGTTTTAATATTAAATTATTTAATTGCGATTTTAGCAGTTTTTTGTTTGCTAGGATTACTCTTTTTTACGAGAGATACATTACGTTTTTTTCATGAGCTTAAAAGTGGTTTTCTAAGTGAACCAATTTATTTTTCGATTCAAATTCTGTTGAATTTATGCTCATTTTACTTTTTTACAGGAAGCATTGGAAAAGATATTTTTGAAGAAAATAAATCACCAAGATTTTCGGTTTTTAAAGGCTTTTTGAAAATGTCATTTTTGATGTTGCTGATTGCCATGTTTTCAGAAATAATTTATAGAACTATTACATATGGTTTTGATTTAGAATTTTTGCTTTTGGATATGTGGATTTGGTTGATCTCAGGAATCGGAATTTTTATAATTCCTGGAGGTATTCTAGGTTTTGGGGTTGGATTTTTAATCGAAAAACAATTTTTAAGATGTAGGAAATTAAGTAAAATATTCATTGTTTTCATTTTATTGGGGACAACAATTTCGAGTTGTGCTATAGAAAAATTGAATTATAACAGAGAAAAACTTATTTCTTTAAATTCTAAGAATTTTAAGGTGTTTTTGGATGGCACAGAAATAGAAATGAAGAACTATTTATTGAATAAAAAGAAAATAGAGGAAATAGTTTTGAATAGAAAAAAGAAGCGTATTGATATTTACCAAAAATATGACACAAAATATATAAGTACGAATGTTTTATATGATAGTTTGGTTGAAAAAGATGATTTATGGTGGACGTTGCTTGATGGAGTCCCAGATTCAGATAGTTTGATGATAGATGTATCTGAAATAAAAAGTTATAGAATCAAGGAAGTGAAAAATAATACGAATATAATTATTTGTAGACCACTGAAACCAATGTTGTATTTAGAGTTAAATTATTGATGAAAAAATGAGAAAAATTAAAAATTTGAATATTCTCTTTTTCATATTTTTCTGTTTTAATACAGCCAGTGCAGAAGTTTTAGATATAGATTTCTATCAATTAATTTTTGCAGCAGATGAGATTGTTTATGGAGAAATTATTGAAATGAATGAAACAACATATCTTTTAAAAATTGAAGAAAATTTAACTTCAGATAAAGAATTTATTATTGTTAGAAAATATGAGGATTTTCCCTGTAGAGGAAGATGGAGTGAATATGAATTAAATCAGAAATTATTTTTGTTTTTAGAATGTATAGAAGATGAGTATTTTGATTTATTTGATGCAAATCAAGGAGAACTTCCGATAGTAGGAGAATCAGTTTACTTAGATGGTTTCATTTTACCAGCAGATCATTCTAAGTTAAAATATCAAGACATAAAAGAAGAAGAGCATGAGATTTTTTTTGATAAAAAACATTATGAAGTTTATGGAAGAGAGTATTGGGGACTTAAACATAATTTGAAATCTTTTGTACAAGAAGTGAAATTTATAAAAAACAACATAACTTATGAAAAATATATATTTGGAAGAAAATATCGTTGTCGTAGATTTGTTTCTTATAAATGGACACTAAAATGTAGTGAAAAAGAATTTGAAAAAAGAGCAGAGAATTCCAAAATTATTAGATTGATTTATGCAAATTATTGTAATGGAAAAAAAAAGTATACAGAAACTTATTTTAAGTTTTTAATACAAAATAATTTTTTGAAATTAGGTTATTTTTAGATTTATGTATTTTAAATTAGTTCTTGAAAAAAGTAATTTTAATTGGAATTTTGTTCCATTAACAAGTAAAATATTAAAAGTAAAATATAATTGGTTATCAAGAAAATATGATGATTCTTATATAGAAGAAAATAAAAATTTGCTATACGATTGGGCTTATGAAAGGAATTTGAAAAACATATTTTATCTGTCAACTTACTTTAATAATTCTGAAAAGTTAATGCTTTGGAATTCTCAGAATGATAATTTTCAATTTGATGAAATTCAGTTAAAAATGATTCAAGAATTTTGCTATTCAGATGTCAAAATTGATTTTTCATTTGAAGAGTTATTAGATCAAAGTAATTATGAAACACTTTTAGATTTTATTTTAATTATTTTGGACAGAGCATTACTTTGGCATGATCCAGATCCTTCTTGGAAGAGCGATTTTTATTTCATACTGAATAATTGTTTTGAAAAAAAGAAAGAAATCAACTTTGAAAATTTAAAATGGGAAGAAGAGGATTATAACATCAAAGGACACTATTTTGTTTCAGAGGAAGAATTTACAGGAACCTATTATAAATTTGAGAATTTAATCCAAAATATGAATGACGGTAAAATAATTTATGATGTTAGATTACTTGCCAAACAAACTCTTGAAACTTTGAGAAACTCTATAATTAAATCTCATGAATTTTATTCTTCAAACTTAACTAAGAAAGATTTTGATTTAAAGATTGATACTATAATTGAAAAAGAAATGCATTGGTCTATGAGCAAGTTGTTTAAAATGAATAACAAATAAAATTACTTTTTAAAATAAACTAACATATAAAATAATAAACTAAAAAATTAAATGATGAAAAATCAAATTTATCTGGTGCTGCTATTGCTTTGTTCTACAATTTCTTATGGGAAAATAAATAATTTTAAACAAAATGAACCGAAAAAGAAAACATTGAAATCTATATTACCTTCGAATCAGATTCCTGTAGACTTTAGAGTTTTCGAAAAATATGGTGGTGATTTAAATGGAGATGGAAAAATTGACAGTGTTTTTATTGTTAAGAGAACATGTCCAGAAATCATGGAAGCAAATCAATGGGGGCAATTAGTAAATCGAAATAAAAGAGGAATTATGGTTTTTTTTCAACAAAATAATCAATGGATTTCTGTATTGGAAAATTTATCCTGTTTTCTTTCTGAAAATGAAGATGGAGGAGTTTATATGCCACCTATGCTAAGTTTGGATATTGAAAAAAATAAATTGTTTGTGTTTTATTCTCATGGAAGATATGGAAGTTGGAGTTATACTTTTAGGTTTAATAAAAAGAAATCGGATTTTGATTTAATTGGATATGATAATACTAGTATGTATGGCCCGGCGATATTAAGCTCAACAAGTATTAATTTTTTAACGAAAAAAGAAAAAACTCGAAAAAACCCAAACAAAAATATAAATCCTCAGAATCCGAATAAGAAGGCTTTTGTTGAAACTTGGAGAAATATTGATGTAGATAGAATTATTCAATTATCTGAGATCGAAAATTTCGATGAATTGGATTTACCTTAAAAAAAGAAAACATATGAAAAAAATCCTTTATTTACTAAGCTTTTCAATCCTAATCAGTTGTTTTATTTCTTGCAAGGAAAAAATAACACAAAAAAATAATGCAACAAAATTTCTGAATCAAATGGGAATTCAGGAATCTGATGAAAATTTATCCATTCATGAATATAAACCTGTAGCGATAGATTGGTTTTCTAAAGAACATAAAACTGCTCCAGAAATTGAAATATCTACTAACGATGATGCTACAAAAAATTTGAGTGTAGTATTTGTTGAAGACATCGAAAATGTTACTCTTGAAAGAGTTTCTGTTTTCTCAATTCTTTCATACGAAGAAGGAAATCCAATAAAGGAAGCGTTGTTAAGTAAAGAATTATGTGCGTTTTTAAACAAAGAAGATAAATACACTTTTGAGGAAGACTTTAATGCTTATAAAGTAACAGATTCAACTGAAATTGTGGAGGTTTTTGATAATTTGAAGAAAATAATAGGCTCTAAAAAACCAATTGATTTTGAAAAATTAAGAAAGGCTGAAGAACCAATTGAAAATTTAAATTATCTTTTGGAAATAATGCAACTTAATAATGCAGAATTTTCAAAGTATGAGATTAGAGAGTACCTAAATTATTGTTTAGAAAACGAAGGAAAAGAATATATCGAAAGTTTGAAAAAAGCAGTTCGTTCTAATGGTTTTGAAAAAATTGATCCAGAATATAAACTGTCAAAAAAAGATATCAAAAATATAAAAACTTCTATTTTAGTTTTTAAAATTTAAACCAAAGAAGAAGTAGTTTTTTAGAATGAAAATTATTGAAAAATCTAATAAATATTTGAAAATCAATTGTAGTTTACTATTAATTTTATGGAGGATTGATAAAAAACTAAAATATTGTTCATTAGTTGGAAAATAAATAGTACTTTTGGCTTGAAAATACTATTAAAACAAAAATTACCAGTTATGGATTTTTCTCAATTTTCAGGTTTTTTAGCTTTCTTAACTGTTTTAACAACAGGATTTTGGTTAATGATTTTCTTATTAACGTTTGCAGTTCCTTATTGGATTATTGGAAACATTATGGAAATTCGTAAATACAAGAAGCTAGAAAAACAAGCTAAGAAATAAAAGATATTTTCTAAAAGTATAAAATCTCATTGTGTTTTATGCACGATGGGATTTTTTTTGCCCAAGATCATATTAAAAAAGCCTAATCTTTTTTGGATTAGGCTTTTGTTATTTTAAACAATTTTCAAAGTATTCAGAAAAGGATTTTCATCTTCCATCAATAATTTAATGGAAATAAAATAATCCGTTTCAAAAGTGATTACTCGAATATCTTCAATGTAAAAATCACAATCAAATTCTGTATCAATTATACCATCTGATTTTACAGAGTCAATTCTTATTTTTTCAGTATTCGAATTTCTTAATCTACCATAAAACAACTCTGTATCATCTTCATCCTGAAATTCAAATAAACCGTATTTTTTCTCAGACCATTTTAAGAATTCTACGGTATCCAAAAACGCAAAACCTTCAGGAATTTTAGCTTCTTCTTTTTTTAGTTTTAAAACTCTTTCAATCAGTTTTTCTTCATCTCCATGAATTTTTTCTTCTACAAATTCTTTTTTCAAAATTTTAAAACCATCCAGCTGATAATCCGCAGGTATGTTTTTTATCAAAATCCAATCCTCGTTTTCAGCTAAAAGAACACCTTGTTCTGTGTCTTCCCATTCTGAAATTTTATATGTTTCTACTCTCATATTATTATTAAATATTTTCACATTTAATTTTGTGAAAAATAAAGATTATTAAGTTCCCCTCTTGAGAGGGGCTAGGGGTGTGTTTTATATTAAACAAAATATTTTAATTAGAATCTAAATTTAAAATGATTATTATTTATCCAAACCAAACTTCAAAAGCTTGATTAAATTATGTGCATCTTTCAATTCCAAAAACGGATATGTAATTTTACTCAAAAACAGACCATTTGGAAAAGCCGCCTGGCGAACTTTATATTCTTTTTCAAGATTAACAATTTGCTGAAATTCCTCCACAGAAATTTTTCCAGTACCAACCTCCAACAAATAAAAAACACAAATTCGAATCATTTTCCTCAAAAAACGATTAGAAGAAATTGTAAATCGCAATCTTCCTTGTGCTTCGTTCACAAATAAATCACAATTTGTAATCATACAAAGCGTATTGTCATACAATTCAGGTTGCTTACACAAAGCTCTAAAATCATTGGTGTTTCGGATAATTTCAACAGTTTTTTTCATCGCTACAAAATCCAAATTTTCGTATTCATAATAAGAACTATAGAAAGACAAAGCCGGATCTTTTCGCCAATGAATAAAATAATCATACGTACGAATATCTGCATCATAACGACAATGTTGATTTTCTTCCACTTCGAAAATCTCAAAAACGGCAATACTATTCGGTAAATTTTTGTTCAAGCGAAATTTTAAATCAAACGAAGGAGCTTCCTCCACCTCAAATTGAATCACATACTGACTCGCATGCACTCCAGCATCCGTTCTCCCACAACCGTAAACCGCAATATTCTTTTTAAACAAACGAGAAAGCGTTTGCTCAATCACTTCTTGCACCGTGTTTTGCGTACTTTTTTGTCGCTGCCACCCACTGAATTTTCCACCATCAAACCCTAAATGTATAAAATATCGCATTTGTAATTTATTAATATTCTCAAGCTTTCAAAGGTAAAAAATATTTGGGCGTTTCCATTTTTCTTCGTTTTCGAAAACTCAGAAAAAGGCCGGGCTTTCCGCTATATCTTTTTTGCTAAAGTAGCGGAATGAAGAAAAGCAAAAAAGGATGCCGCTACAATCCCTAACGCAGATAATTACTAGAAAAATAACATAAAAATCACCTTTGTTTAATATAATACATTGGCTCATAGGTGGTTGCTTGTAAATGTAAATCGAAATGAAATAAAGTACGGATTGTAAAAAGTATTTGAGGGTTAAAAATTTAAAATAATAAGCATTTTACTTATTATTGATTTGTAAATGTTTGTTTATTAAATATTTAAGTTAAAAAATTATACTTTTGTCAAAAATTAATAAAAGGAAAATTATGACAAAAAAAATTACTTTTTTCCTATTGTTGCTCTTTTTCAATTTAGCAACAATAGTAGCGCAATCAGTTGATGTAGTTACAGGTGTATCTCAACCAACGGGTATTGTTTTAAATGGAAACGATTTATATATTGCAACTTCAGGTGGACAGCTTTATAAAAAAGATATTTCGGATCTTTCTACAACTTCAGCAACAGAAATCCTTACAGGATTGGATACACCTCGTGGGATGCTTTTGAATGGAAATGATTTATATATCTCAACAAACACTACTGTATCAAAAGTTGATATTACAGATCCTTCGTTAACTGTTTCAACAGTTGTCTCTGGATTTGATTTAGCAGAAGAATTAGTATTAAATGGAAATGATTTGTATATCTCTGAATGGAATGGGAAAAAAATCCATAAGATTGATATTTCAGATCCAAATCCAAGTTTAACTACTATTTTCACCCATTCTTCAGAAATATATGGTTTAGCTATACAGGGAAATGATTTGTATTTTTCGGATGAAAATGGTAGTATTTCTAAAATAGATCTTTTAAACCTATCTTCTGGACATACGATTATTACTTCAGGACACGGATCATTACGTGCATTATCTTTAAGAGATAATAAACTGTATGCAGGTTTAGCAGTAAGTGGTATTTTACAAATTGATATTAGCAATCCAACACCAGTTGTTTCTACTTTTATTTCAGGATTTATTGCACCATATGGATTTGCATTTGATAACCATAATATATATTACTCTGCTTATGTAAATGATACTGTAACTAAGTATTCTATTTCTTCAGATATTACAAATCCAGAAATAGTTGAATGCGCAAATGTACCAGCATCTATGCCTTGTAATGGTGTTTTAGCTGATTTAACTTCAGAAGTAGTAGCTACAGATGATTCTGGAATAGCACCAATAATAACACAAAACCCTACTCCAGGAACGATTTTAGAATTAGGGACACAAACGGTAACTTTTACTGCTACAGATTCTAACGGTAATTTTACAGAATGTTCTATTGATATTGAAATCACAGAAATTATTAGTCCAGAGATAATTTGTCCTGAAACAGTAACAGTGAATTATGATCCAAGTATATGTGGAGCAATTGTTACTTATGATTTACCAACTATTTCTGGAGATTGTTCTTCTATAAATGAAATAAATTATAGTGAATTAAAAGTATTAAATTATTTACAAGATGATTATGGACATAATTTGAATGCAAAGCTTACAGAACTAGGTGTGAATGCTACTTATTATGGAGGTGATGGTAATTTAGATACAGTACTTACATCAGATAGTTGGGATATAGCAATTCTTCAAGTGTATTCTAGTTCTTTAAATGATGATGAAATCACAGCAATTTCAAATTATTTAGATAATGGAGGGAAATTGATTATGCATTATTGGAATTTAAATTCAAGTCCAGTATTACAACAAATTTTAGGAGTTTCAAACACAGTATCCTATAATACACCAACGCCAATTTATATTTGGTCAGATGCTAATCCAGTTTTTAATTACCCAAATCAAATAGTAGATTTTACTGTTGTTGGAGATAATGGAGGTGAAGATAATGGAGATATTTTAGAGCCTGATGCTTCTTCAACTGCTCTTGCTGGGCACACTACAGAAGCTGAAGCTAATCAAGCAGCAATAATTCTTAGTAATAATGAGAATAGTTTTTACCATGGGTTTGCAGCTTCTGATTTTGAAATTGAAAATTATGAAAACTTGATTGAAAATGAAATCTCCTTTTTATATGATAATTTACAATTAACAGCAGGTGTTAGTTCAGGAGGAGTTTTTCCAGTTGGTACAACAACTACGACTTATACTTTAACAGATAATTTAGGAAATATACATTCTTGTAGTTTTGATGTAACAGTTATAGATAATCAAGCACCTGAAATAAATGATTTAGCAGATTTAACAGCTGAATGTGAAATGTTAGAAGCAGAAATTATTATTCCAGTTGCAATTGATGTTTGTGAAGGAGAGATTACAGCAACAACAGAATCTAATTTAAATTTTACAGAACAAGGAACCTATGAAATTATTTGGAATTTTAAAGATAGTCTTGGAAACGAGGTTGATGTGGTTCAAAATGTAATAATTGAGGATAATGAAACTCCAATAGTAGTAGGAGAAGATATTCAAACTACATTTAATTTTGGAGAACCAGAACTTATAATAAATGATTTAGAACTTCCTACTGAACTAATTGTTAGTAATGATAAAGTTTATTTTAATTCTTGGGAGGGAAACAGTTTATATTCATTTTCTGTTTCAGACCCAGCTGGAACATTAGAAATATTACATACTGAAACAAGTAATATTTATGGATTAATTGAACATAATGGTATTTTGTATTTTTCTTTAGCATCTGGAGTGATAAAAAAATATACAATAGCAACACAAGAGGTAGAAACAATTAAGACAAATTTAGGTAACCTAAGAGGATTAGCTATTTATGAAAATGAATTGTATTGTGCAGATCCTACAGAAGATAGAATTTTTAAATTAAATCCTTTTGTTTCTGATCCAGATGTTATAAATGTTGTAACAGGATTAGTATGGCCAATGGGAATTGAAATTAAAGATGGTCAATTATTTATTGCTGATAATGATAATGGAAATGTACATAAAGTAGATATTACGGGATCTTTACCTGTAACTAATCCTACTGTATTTTTAAATATTCCAACGGTTGCTTCTGTTTATATTTTAGGAGATGAAATACTTATGGGGAATTATAATGGAGAAATTTATAAATCTGATATTTCTGTAGGTAATGCAGAGTTAATTTTGGATTTACCTGTTGAAGGTCTTTTAGATTTTTCATCTAGAGATAATACTCTTTTTTTAACTTCAGAATCTGATGATTCAATCTATAAAGTGTCTTTTGAATCTACATTTGCAAATGGTGAATTAGAAGATATAATTACTTCTTGTTATATTAATTCATTAGAAAATCCAGTAGTTTCAGATAATTGCTCATCTAATATTACAATTACAAATGATGCTTCTTACCCTATTACAGAAACAACTGTTGTAACATGGACTTTTGAAGATGAAAATGGAAATATAAGTTCACAAACGCAAAATATCATCATCGATGAAAATGCAGCTCTGGAAGCTATTGAATTGGATGATTTAACCGCAGAATGTGAATTACTTGAAGGAGATATTGAAGCTCCTACTGTATTAATGAACTGCACAGAAGAAGTAACTGCTACAACAGAATCAAATTTAAACTTTACAGAACAAGGAGTTCATGAAATCACTTGGATTTTTAATGATGGAAATGGGAATGAAGTAGAAGTGATACAAAATGTTATTATTGAAGATACTACAGCTCCAGAAGTTTTAGGAGGAATTTCGTCTACATTTAATTATGGAACGCCAGAGATGGTTTTAGACGGTTTAAATGTACCTGCAGAGCAAGTTATTGTAGGTGATTTAGCATACTTTGTTAGTTGGGGTTCTTCTAATTTATATTCTTATTCTCTTTCAGATCCATCAGGTACTTTGGTAGAATTATATGATGGAACAGCAACTTATTTTGGTTTAGTAGAGCATAATGGAGTATTGTATTTATCTTCTAGTCAGGGAGTAATATATAAATATACAATTGCAACTCAAGAGATAGAAAATGTAAAAACAGGTTTAGGAACATTAAGAGGATTAGCATTTTATGAAAATGAATTGTATTGTGCAGATATAGAAGGGGATAGGGTTTTTAAATTAAATCCTTTTGTTTTAGATCCAGAGGTAACTAATGTTGTTACAGGTTTAAGTTGGCCTACAGGTTTAGATTTTAAGGATAATTATTTATTTATTGGTGATAATGGAGATGGAAATATTTATAAAGTAGATATAACACAGCCACAACCTATATCAAACCCTAATATTTTTACTAGTATTTCTTCTCCTGCTGCTGTTTGTGTTCAAGGTGATGAGGTATTTTTTAGTAGTTATGATGGAGCTGTTTATAAATCAAATGTTGATAGTGCTTCTTCAACATTGATTAATTCTTTTTCTGGAGGACTTATTAGTTTAAGTTCTGACAACAATAATACTCTATATTTATCTTCAGAGGACGAAAATGCCATTTATAAAATGTCTTTTGAATCGATATCTAATATTGGAGAGATACAAGATTTAACTTCACAATGTGAAGTAACATCAATAGAAAATCCAGAAGTTACAGATAATTGTTCATCTAATGTTATAATTACAAATGATGCTATATTTCCAATTACTGAAACAACTGTTGTAACTTGGACTTTTGAAGATGAAAGTGGAAATATAAGTTCACAAACACAAAATATCATTATTGATGAAAATACAGAATTAGAAGTTATTGAATTGGATAATTTAATTGCAGAATGTGAGTTACTTGAAGAAGATATCGTGGCACCAACAACGATGGATAATTGTACGGGTGAAATCACAGCAACAACAGAATCTAACTTAAACTTCACAGAACAAGGAACGTTCGAAATCGTTTGGATTTTTAATGATGGAAATGATAATGAAATCGAAGTGATTCAAAATGTAATCATTGATGATATTACGAATCCAGAAGTTATTGAGTTAGCAGATTTAACTTCAGAATGTGAAATCTTAGAGGCAGAAATCGTAGTTCCAACAACGATGGATAACTGTGCCGGAGAAATCACAGCAACAACAGAATCTAACTTAAACTTCACAGAACAAGGAACGTTCGAAATTGTTTGGGTTTTCAATGATGGAAATGATAATGAAATCGAAGTGATTCAAAATGTAATCATTGATGATATCATAAATCCAGAACTTATTGAATTAGCAGATTTGACTTCAGAATGTGAAATTTTAGAAGAAGAAATCGTAGTTCCAACAACGATGGATAATTGTGCAGGAGAAATCATAGCAACAACAGACTCTAACTTAAACTTTACAGAACAAGGAACTCATGAAATCGTTTGGATTTTCAATGATGGAAATGATAATGAAATCGAAGTGATTCAAAATGTAATTATCGATGATATCACAAATCCAGAGGTTATTGAATTAGCAGATTTGACTTCAGAATGTGAAATTTTAGAAGAAGAAATCGTAGTTCCAACAACGATGGATAACTGTGCAGGAGAAATCACTGCAACAACAGAATCTAACTTGAACTTCACAGAACAAGGAACTTATGAAATCGTTTGGATTTTCAATGATGGAAATGATAATGAAATCGAAGTGATTCAAAATGTAATTATCGATGATATTACAAATCCAGAACTTATTGAATTAGCAGATTTGACTTCAGAATGTGAAATTTTAGAAGAAGAAATCGTAGTTCCAACAACAATGGATAATTGTGGAGGAGAAATCACAGCAATAACAGAATCTAACTTAAACTTCACAGAACAAGGAACGTTCGAAATTGTTTGGGTTTTCAATGATGGAAATGATAATGAAATCGAAGTGATTCAAAATGTAATCATTGATGATATCACAAATCCAGAACTTATCGAGTTAGCAGATTTAACATCGGAATGTGAAATTTTAGAAGGAGAAATCGTAATTCCAACAACATCTGATAATTGTGCGGGAGAAATCATAGCAACAACGGAATCTAACTTAAACTTTACAGAACAAGGAACGTTCGAAATCGTTTGGATTTTCAATGATGGAAATGATAATGAAATTGAAGTGATTCAAAATGTAATCATTGATGATATTACGAATCCAGAAGTTATTGAGATAGCTGATATCACAGCAGAGTGTGAGATTTTTGAAGCAGAAATTCCTATTCCAACAACAATGGACAACTGTGCTGGAGAAATTGCAGCTACAACAGATTCTGAATTAAATTATACTGAGCAAGGAACGTATGAAATTATTTGGAATTTTGACGATGGAAATGGAAATAGTATTGATGTTATTCAAGTAATAACAATTGATGATACAACTGCTCCAGAAATGATTGAATTAGAAACATTAACAGCAGAATGTGAGTTGTCAGTAACAGATATAACTTTCCCAACAACGACAGATAATTGTGTTGGTGAAATCACTGCAACAACAACTTCTTCGTTAGAATTTAATGAACAAGGAACTCATGAAATTGTTTGGATTTTTAATGATGGAAATGATAATGAAATTGAAGTAATTCAAAATGTAATTATTGAAGACTTAGAAGCTCCAATTGTAGAAAATTGTCCAGAAAACGAAGTGATTGATTTAGAAGATACTTGTGATTTTGAAATTCCAGATTATACTACATTTGATTACTTATTATCAGATAATTGTGGAGGAGAAGTTACAATAACTCAATCTCCAGAAGTAGGAACGTTGATTACAGAAAGTACAGAAGTAATTATGACTTTCACGGATACTGCAGGAAATCAGTCAGAATGTAGTTTCATGGTAGAATTAGTGGATACAACAGCACCAACTTTTACATGCCCAGAATTACAAACTATTTTAGTTGAAGAAGGAGGTTCTTATACTTTAGAAGATTTCACAGTAGATATTCCAACACAAAATGATTGTCAAGATGTAACTTTCACACAGTCACCAGAGGAAGGAACAGAGCTAGGAATTGGAGAGCATGTTGTAACATTAGAATTGACAGATGCTTACGGAAATACACATTCTTGTGAGTTTATGGTAAAAGTTACAACAGACTTGAGAGTAGAGGATGAGTTTATCACTGAAAATATGATCAAAATTTATCCAAATCCAGCAAAAGATATTGTAACAATTGAAAGCGATATTAAAGTTCAGAAAATCTATATTTTAGATATGTCAGGAAAAATAATTTTAGATCGAAAAGGAGCGGAGGAAAACACAATTGATGTTTCTGCGCTTGCAAGAGGAACTTATCTTGTAAGAGTTCAGTCTAAAAATAATTCAGTACTGAAAAAAGTAGTTCTTTATTAATCAAAATTTAAATATTTTAATGAAAGGTTGTACAATTAAGTACAACCTTTTTTTATTGTAGTAATTTTAGATCATAGCTAAAATCAAATATGAAATATTCAAACCTCCCAAAATAATTTCTGAAAAAATACCTTGCATAATCTGTTTGTTCGGTTTTCCATCAGAATTCATACTAAAAACTCTTCCAATAGCAAAACCAATGAAAATAAGTATAGCTATAATAAAAGAAGTAAAAGTGAATTTTGGTAAAAATATTCCTAATAGAATCAACAACCCAGAAAGAAACATTACTGCGCTCAAACCACGAATTTCATTCAATAAATTAGTGTCTTTGTGAAGAGAAATTCCTGAGTTTTTATAATAAGTTTTAAGAGGGTTTACTAATCTAGAAAGACCAACAAATGTTAATAGAATTCCTGATAATGAAAGTGTAATGATTTTGAAAATTTCCATTTTATATGCGTTTAAATTTGATTTAATGCAAATGTAAAATGGACTTGTGACAAGGGTGTGTCAGGGGTGTATTATTTTTTTATATAATTTTCAAAATATTCTTGAATCGTCATATTATGCGGAGAAAAAGTTTCATTTGTAGCTAACAAGGATTGGATATAATCAATACGAAAAGCTCTAAAATTATTTCGCAATCTACAAAAAGCAATTAGCAAAAAATTCCCATGAATACTATATACTGCAAAAGGTTCTACAATTCTTTTTGTCAATTTTTTATCCGAAGATAAATACTCAATTTGTAGTATTTGAAAATTAGTAATTGCAGACTGAATCATCATCAAATTATTACTAGATTTTTCTGCATTTTGATTAGTATTGAAATAAATTCTATTCGCCAACAGATCTGCTTTTCCTTTCTGAGAATATTTCAAAACCGACTTGATTTTCGTAATTGCGCTACTATAATTTTCACTAAAAGAAATGTCCTTATTTTGCGAAATCAATTGCTCAGCAGTAATCAAAGCATTTGCCTCATTTTCTGTAAAAAGTACAGGTGGAAGTTGATAACCTTCCATCAGAGAATAGCCTTTACCTTCTTCTGTCACAATCGGAATTCCAGATTGTTCTAACGTTCGAATATCACGATAAATTGTTCGAATACTTACATCATATTTTTCTGCAAGATATCTGGCTGTCACAATCCTTTTCGATTGTAAAATGGTGATAATAGAAGTCAATCTCGAAAGTCTAGGTTTTTCGTTCATTCTGAAATGTAATCTAAATTAATAGCCTTCAAAGTTAATTAAATTTGGGCGTTTCCATTTTTCTTCGTTTCTAAAAAAACTCAGAAAAAGGCCGAGCTTTCCACTATATCTTTTTTGCTAAACCAATTTTATGAAGAAAAGCAAAAAAGGATGCCGCTGCAATCCCTAACGCTGTAAATTACTTGAATAATAAATTCTAACTATAAATTATTTTTTTAACTTAGAAATGTTATAATATTGCAATGAATAAATAAAACGATATAGAGATTTTCTCTAAGTTTATAAAAATTAAAAAATGAAATTAAAAAGAGTACTTTTGATAGCACTGATGTGTGCTTTTTATCAATTATCCGCACAAGTCAATGTTTCAGTAGGGGTTGGTGTTGAAGCCCCAAGAATGAGAGTAACAGGGCCTGATACAAATGGTTTAACAGAAAATGCTAGTTATACCACAAATTTTGTTTCTCCCATTGTTAAAGATGAAAATTACTATGTAATCACTGAAAAGCTAAATACATATTGGGTAAAACAATATTCTATTGAAAATGAATTTATAAAAGAACATAAAATTCCTTATGAAAATTTTGATCATACAAATTTAATGGGAGGATTGTTCAATAAAGGTGAAATGTTTTTTTATTTTTCAAATAATTCAAGATCTGGATTTACAATTCGTTCTATGGAAATGAATACAGGAAATTCAAAAGAAATAAAAATTTCTTTAGAGTTTGAAAAACAAAATTTTGTTGATTTTATAGTAAAAGGAGAGTCGGTTTATTTAGTTTTTATTGAAAAAAAATCATCGATTTTAAATTTTTATAAGTTTGAAGGAACCGAAAATACAGGAAAACATGTGGTAGACTTATCTAAATATAAATTCAAAGAATCAAAATATTCGAATAAACTTTATGATATCTTGAAAAATGATAAAATAGCTCAAATTTCCTCAAACAATATCACCTTAATAGAAGAAGCTGCTAAGAAAAATAAAACCTATGTAAATCAAGATTCTTATTTTATCGTCATGGATGCTAGTGAGAAGAATACAAAGTGTATTGAAATCGATTTGAATGATTTTTCTTTCGAATTAAAAATGTTTTTTAAAAAAGGAAAAGATTATAAAAGTTCTAAAAAATATAAGTCAAACTCTTTTATTAATAATAATCTGTTATTTCAAATAATCTGTTCGAGAAAGGAAATGTATATTTCAATTTTTGATGTTTCGACTAAAGAACTTTTAAAACAATTTCATGTTGGAGAAAATCAAGATATAGATTTTAATGTTACCGATTTTGAACAAATAAAATATTTAAAAAAGGAAAAAAAGAAAACATGGTCTGAGACTGATAAATTCTTGAAAAAAATGAAATCTGGAGCAGTTGCTATTTCTGTTTTTGAATATCAAGAAAATTATTATATCGAAATTGGGGGAATTCCGAATACAAAATCTAAAGGAATATTATCGGAAATTGGTTTAGAAAATTTTAAAGAAAATTCTGAAATATTACCTTCGTACTGTAAATATACAGGTTTAACGGAATATTCATTTAAATCTATTTTGAATAAAAATACTTTAGAATTTAAAAAAGAAAGAACCAAAGATTTTAAAAAATTTGATGAAAAAATAAATCAATTAGCAAGTAGAGGTTATAAAAGAGATAATATTATTTTTAGAGATGGAGATAAAATTAAGATCTACTATTACAAAGAAAAATTAGACAAAGATGTGCTAGAAGATGCAGGATTAAAAAAATAATATAAAAGCCCTGTAATGCTAATTATAGGGCTTTTATATTTGCTATTATTCCTTAGGTGTTTTAGTATCTGAAATACTTAAACTGTAATTCAATTCACATTTTCAATTTATCCTTTTCCCAATTTTCCGGATTGTTTTTTATATAATTAGATATTCTATCAAAGGATTCATCATTTCGAATAATATGTTCCCAATAATTTCGCTGCCATAATTTTTTATCGAATCGTCTCCAATGATGATTTTTTACACCACGAATATATTCATTTGTCGTCATGGTTTTAAACCATTGTATGATTTGATGTAGGGATGAACCAACTCGTAGGGATGAACCAGCGTGTTCATCCAATACAGAATTTGGTTCATCATCTGGATTGACACATTGATTAGGATTGACACATTGGTTTGGATTGACACATTGGTCAATCCCTACGGTGGAATCGGTGATTTCAATAATACAATGAAAATGATTTGGCATCACAATCATTTCATGACATTTGATATCTGGAAATTTGTTTTCTAATGCAGAATACCATTTACAAATCATTTTACCTGCATCATTTAAAAATAATTCACCATTTTTTATTTCACCAAAAAAATGTGTGCGATTTTGACAACAAATTGTAACGAAATACAATCCTGCTTTTGAATAATCATAACCTTTTAAACGAATTGATTTACGATTGTGGATTTTTGGATTGTATTTTGACATCTTTATTATTTTTAATGAAATATAAAACTAATAAATCGGCTTTTTATAATCTCCAACATTCATACTAAAACGAATTTTTTCATAATCCACTTTTTCCTTAGTATCATTTTCTTTTTTATAATCCTTATACAAATCTTGACGCATTTCTTCCGTCATTTCAACCATTTTCAAAAGTTCATCACCTTCCTGAATATAAACATTCTCATTTTTATACTGCGCTTTCATGTTCGAACAACGAGCTACATAGCCCATTCTCACAGGAATTTGATCTACATTCAACATCGAAGTTCGAATTTCGTGTGTGTACAAACGATTTGTAGAAAGTGGAATAATAAAGGCAGAATTCGGATAAAGCGTTACACTAAATTCCTTTACCAAAGAAGAATCGGTAATATCTTTTTTCAGTTTAAACAAAAGTCTAGAAAGTCCACTGACATTTTTGTAAGTCCAATCAAACGGATCTTTTTTAGAAGGTTTTAATTGCTCAAATTCAGTTCTATCATAAAAAGTACAAAAAGCAATCAAACCATTTTCGTCCATATCTTTTGTTTTGTCCGAATGCGCTTTGATTTTTGCTTTTGCTTGCTTCCCGTTCTCTTGAACTTTATTTCTATAAATCTGCGCCAAAACATGATTCAAATCCGTGTCATTTTCAAAAACATCCTTCGCACAATCATTTAAACGTTTTATAATTTTTCTATCTGAATTTCTAAAATTATCTGTCGGCCCAGTTAGATTGCTAGAACATCTCAAAAGATGATAATGCAAGATTTCTCCATTTTCATCAGATTCTTCTTTTTTTACATCTGTCATATAGATTCCAGAACGCAAGGCTTTTGTATTTTTAATAGATTCAGTCAATTCCTGAAAATCATGTTCAGATTCCACCCATTTAAAATAATCTTCATCATTGAATAAATTTCGATATAAAATTCCTGCATCATGAAAAAGAATTGGAGTTTTTCCCAAATCCGTAAGTTCAAAATTTTCTAGATTTTCATAATTTGTAGAAAGTTCTTTAATAATCAAAACAGATTTATTTTCATTATTAAAATCCTTTAAATCACCACAAACATATATTTTTTGATTTTCTTTAGTTTGGTTTAAGTTTTCAATAATTTCTCCACAAAAGTTTTCTTTTAAGAATAGAAGGTCTTTGTTTGTTTCATTTTCAGAAGGAAGAATTAGTAGCGCATTTTTTGTTTTTGAAATAGAATTTTCGGTTTTCATTTTTACTTATTTTTTTGCTAAAGCTACTATTTTGGAATTAATAAATCAAATAATAGTTTCTGTTAGCTAATAATAAAAAAACGAAAAGACTGCCTAAACAGTCTCATTTTTTATGATGGAAATTTTCTAGCCCATTCTTTTGTCCACGGTTTTAATAAATTTAATTGCGTACATAAACTCAAACCAAGCGGTGTTAAAATATAGCCATCTTTGCTCAATTCTAGCAAATGTAAATTCTTCAATTCTTTGATTCTTTTGTTCAAAGTAGTAGGAGATGAGGTTCCGCACCTGTACAATAATTCACGGAATTTACAAGGTCCATCTTTCAAACTCCAGATGATTCTCAAACTCCAGTTTTGTCCTAAAATATCGAATAAAGCTAATAAAGGCTGATCATTAGTAGCATCTTTTTGTGGTATTGTTATTTTCATAATTGTTTTTAATTATTACAGTAAATGTAGCAAAAAAATCAATTATTTAAAAAGTATTTTATAGATTCCAGTTTTTTAATTTTTTTATTTGAGTTTTCTATTAGATTATTATTGTAATTTTTTATACTATTTATTAAATCTTTATTTTGATCAAAAATATCGCAATATTCCATCAGAATAATCATAAAACTCATACAGTTCAAGTTTGTGCTCACTTCTGAGTTATTGATTATTCCTATCATTTTTTTATTATTATCATAAACATTTTTAAAAGAAATATGAATAATTCCATTACTAGTTTCATAACTCCCTTTGTTTTTAATTTCTTCAATATGTGATAGAGTTTCTTTTGAAAAATTCTCTTTTATAAATTGTGTGTTAATGAATTTGTAAAATTCTAACTCACACATGCTTATTTGTTTTCTTAGTAAAGAATTCAGTTCTATTAATCTAGTTGATGATTCATTAATTTCAATAATATTTGTTTCTTTTTCAAATTTTAATTCTTCCAATATTTCTAAAAAATCCTGAAATTCGTTATCTAATTTTAAACTAGATAAACTGTTCATAATTTGTGAGATATTGAAATTATGAATATGTTCTGAATATGTTGAACATTTGTATTCTGTATAATTGGGTTTTAAATTTTCGATATCAAATAATTGATTTGATTTTTGAAAAAAAACAATTTTATTATTTAAATCATCTAAGGTTTTTATAACCATTTTTTTGAAGAGTATTTTATTATTTTTTGCCTCTTTGGATTTTTTGATTTTATTTTTAATACTTTCGACTATTGAAGAAATGATATCTCTAATTAAAAAAACAATTAATGTTATAATTCCTGTAGCAAATAACCCATATTCACTTAAAAATGTATGTAGATTTTGAATTTTAGTAACTTCTTGCATTTAACAATTTTTTATTTTAAGAGTACAAATAAAGGTAAAAAAGATTTTGAATAGAATCTTTTTCTAAAATATAAAAAAATACCATAGCTTTGCACTTGATGAATTACCTAAAGAAAATAAAAGCCTTTTTACTTTTAAGTGTGATTAGTATTATGATTCTTCATAATGCTTTGCCGCATATTCACCATATTCATCACAAATTAGTTTCTTCGGAAACTACGCATAATCATTCACACGATGGACATTCACACCATCATCATTCTTCAGATGAAAAAAAGCAAGATACTTCAGAGTTACAATCCAAACTTCCGATTGATTTAGAAGGACATGCACATTCAGTTCATACATATGAAGATGTAACAATTTCAAAATTCAAATCAGAAATTACTAAAACTCAAAAAGTAGTTTCAGAGATTGGTTTTGTTTTCACAGATGGCTATTATACAATTGCTGAAAAACTTGATTTACATAGAAATTTTCTTTATGAAGAACCTTTCTACGAATCCTATGTTTTTCAAAATATTGCTTTAAGAGCTCCACCTACAATTGCCTAAATTCTACATTTCGGATAAATCTCTTTATCCAAAAAATCAATTATTTTATTAATAAAAGGGTTTGTAAATTATTTGTTTACAGATAGTATTCTAATTTAAATTTATCTGTTATTGAAAGTTCCCCTCTTGAGAGGGACTAGGGGTGTGTTTTTATTCACCCAACAAACTCAAACTCTTCCAAATCATCTCAAAAAATGAGACTAAATATAGTTTTCATTATTTGTAGTTTATTTGCTTTTTCTCAGCTAAATGCACAAGAAAAAGTGGAGAATATTCTACAAAAAATAGAACAAAATAATAAAGAATTAAAGGCTTTTGCTACTTATATAAAAAGTAAAAAACTAGAATTAAAATCAGAAAATAATCTTCCAAACCCTGAAGTTGGGGCTTATTTTTTACCATGGGGAGAACATTCAGATGGAAATTACACAGAGTTTGAAATTTCACAAACTTTCGAATTTCCAACAGTTTATATTTCCAGAAAAAAATGGATTAAAAATGAGCAAACTAGTTTGGATTATGTTTATGAATTAAAAAAACAAGAAGTTTTATTTTCTGCTAAAAAAGAACTAATCAAACTAATTTCATTACAAAATTTGATGAAGTTAGAAGAAGAAAGAATTCAAAAAGCAGAGAAAGTTTATGAGCAAACCAAACAACTTTTTGAAAAAGAACAAATTGGAATTTTAGACCAAAACAAGGCTAAAATAGCTTGGTTGCAAAAACAATTTGATTTCGAAAAGTTACAAACGGAAATTCAAAATCAGAAGCTTTCTTTGGAGAGTTTAAATGGAGGAGAAGCATTAAATTTTTCTATTCTAGCATTTGATAAAAGTGTAAATTTGGCGCCTTTAAGTGAATTATGGGAACAAAAGAAAATGAACGATTTTATGTTGAAGCAAATTTCGCAAAAGGAAACTGTTGCCTTACAGAAATATAAACTTTCGAAGAATAAATCTTTGCCAAATCTAACAGCTGGTTTTAATTATCAAGGTGTTGCAGGAAATAATTATTCTGGACTTTATGGAGGAATTTCGATTCCGCTATGGAATAATAAAAACAAAGTGAAAGCTGCGAAAATCGATTATGAATCAACAAAAATCGAAACGGAAGCATCTACTTTGAAACTGTATGCTGATTTTCAACAGAAATACAATTCATATCAAACAATTTTGAGTAAATACGAAGCTTATAAAGAGACTTTAGAGTCGATGAATTCTTCCTCTTTATTATTGAAAGCGTATGAATTAGGTGAAATTGATTTCATTACATATTTCCAAGAAAATCATTTTTACGAACAAGCGATAAATAAAGTTTTAGAAATGAAAAAAGAACTTTATTTGCTTCAAGCAGAATTATTTAAATACCAATTATAAATTAAATATTATGAAGATCACAAAATTATTAATTGCAGGATTAGTTGTTTTTGCAGTGGCTTGTACGCCAAAAAAAGAAAAGAAAAATGAGGGTCACGGACATGATCACGGAACAGAGCAACACTCTGATCACGGACACGATCATGGAGATGGAGGACATGACCACGGAGAAGGTGGACATAGCCACGAACATGGAGATCACCATGAACAAGAAGAGTTTAAAGTAAAAGACACAACTTCTACTCACGAACACAAAGAAGGTGAAGATCACCACAAACATGAAGCGGAGAAAACGCACAAACATGAAGATGGAACTGAGCACAAAGCTCACTAATTAAATTTTAAATTCCCCTCCTTTAAAAAAGGAGGGGTGCCCAACGGGCGGGGAGGTATCCCAGCATTTTGTGATTTAAATAATTATTAAAACAAAAAAAACAATGCGATTTTTATATATAATCATTGCTTTAGCAATAGTTTCTTGTAGCCCAAAAGCACAAGAAGATCATGGACACGCACATGATGCAAATGGTGGACATTTTGAAGAAACACCAAGAATAGATTTTACAAAATGGACAGAGAAATCAGAATTATTTGTTGAATTTCCAGTTTTAGTAGTTGGAAAAACAAGTCGATTTGCTGCTCATTTTACAACGATGAAAAAACACAAACCTATTACAGAAGGAAAAGTAACGGTAAGTTTTATTTCTGGAAATTCAGGGATTAAGCATACAGTGAACGCGCCATCTTCTCCAGGAATTTTTTCTCCAAAATTACAACCGAAAAAAGCAGGAAAAGGGACCTTGATTTTTGAGATTCAAACACCTGAATTTTCGGATAAAATTGTAATTAAAGATGTAGAAGTTTATGCTGATTTAGAAACTGCTAGAAAAGCAAATCCAGCTACGGAAGATGAGGCTACGATTTCATTTTTAAAAGAACAAGCTTGGAAAATGGAATTTAAAACTGAACCTGTTCGAGAAATGGAAATTTATGAAATGATTTCAACTTCTGGAGTTTGGAAAACATCGAATTCTAATTCGAAAGTTTTAAATGCAACAGCAAGTGGAACTGTTTCTTTTGCTAATGAAAAAATTGTAGAAGGTGCAAAAGTTCAGAAAGGACAATTACTTTTAATGATAGAAAGTAAAGAGTTTTCAGCGAATAATTTAAACTCGAATGTTGCAAAAGCAAAAGCAAATTTTGAAGAAGCAAAATCAAATTTTGATAGAAAAAAAGAATTATACAATTCGAAAATCATTGCAAAATCAGAATTTTTAAAATCGAAGAAAGAATTTGAAGTAGCAAAAGCTTCTTATCAATCTTTAGTTTCAAATTTTTCTTCAAAAGGAAAACAAATCAGAGCGCCATTTTCTGGATTTATTAAAAATGTAAAACAAAGAAATGGTGATTTTGTAGAAGAAGGAGCGATGTTGTTTACAATTTCTAGTCAACAATCAAATATTTTAGAAGCAAAAGTGAGTGCTTCGGATGCAGAAAAATTAAGTGAGATTCAAAATATTTGGTACCAACCAGAAACAGATTCTTGGTCGAATTTGAAGAAAACAGATGGAGAAGTTTTATCTGTAGGGAAAAAAGTAGATGCTGAAAATCCGATAGTTTCTGTAATAGCAAAAGTGGAAGATGCTGTTTTAAAACCTGAAGGAGCATTTACAGAAGTACAAATTGCTGTTGGAAATGGAGCAAAAGGAATTGTAGTTCCTGTGAATTCTTTATTAGAAGATTATGGGAATTATTCTGTAATTGTTCAATTGAGCGGAGAAACTTTTGAAAGAAGACCAGTAATAATTGGAAAGCAAAACGGAGAATTTGTCGAAGTTAAAGAAGGGCTTTCGAAAGAAGAATTTGTAGTGACAAAAGGTGCGTACCAAGTGAAAATGGCTTCAATGTCAGGACAAGCACCAGCTCACGGACATGCACACTAAAAAGGATTGGATTTATGTTAAATAAAATTTTATCAATATCGTTACAAAATAGATTTCTAGTCCTTTTAATCGCTGTGATTTTAAGTATGACAGGAATTTATTTCACACGTACAATGAACGTGGATGTGTTTCCAGATTTGACTGCACCGACAGTTACAATTTTGACAGAAGCACATGGAATGGAATCGGAAGAAGTAGAGAAATTAGTTACTTATCAATTAGAAACAGCAATGAATGGTTCGCCAAATGTTCGTCGAATTCGTTCGTCTTCGGCTGCTGGAATTTCTATTGTTTGGGTAGAATTTAATTGGGGAACGGATATTTATCGTGCTAGACAAATCGTAAGTGAAAGAATTCCGATGGTTCGTGAGAATTTACCAGAAGGAGTTGGAACACCAACGATGGCACCGATTTCTTCGATTATGGGAGAAGTAATGTTACTTGGAGTTACTTCGGATAGTTTGTCACCAATGGAACTTCGAACTTTAGCAGATTGGACAATTAGTCCAAGAATTAAATCGATTGGAGGAATTGCAAATGTGATTGTAATCGGAGGAGATTATAAGGAATATCAAGTTTTTGCAAATCCAGAAAAATTGAATTATTATGATGTTAGTATTACAGAGCTTTTAGAAAAAGTACAAGAAGCAAACTTGAATGCTCCTGGAGGTGTGATTAATCAACATGGAAATCAATATATCATCAAAGGAAGTGGACGAGCTTATAATTTGGAAAGTTTACAAGAAAGTATCGTTAAATATAAGAATGGGCAAGCGATTAAAATTAAAGATGTTGCGACAGTTCAGATTGGAACTTCAGATAAAATTGGAGATGGATCTTTAAATGGAAAACCTGCTGTTGTTCTAACAATTTCGAAGCAACCAGATGTGAATACTTTAGAGTTGACAAAAAGTTTGGATGAAGCAATTGTAGATTTAAAGAAAACTATTCCAGAAAATGTTGAAATTCAAAGTCATATTTTTAGACAAGCAAATTTTATCGAAGCTTCAATTAATAATTTAAATCAAACACTTTTAGAAGGAGCATTTTTTGTTGTTTTAGTCTTATTTATTTTCTTGATGAATTGGCGAACAACGGTGATTTCTCTATTGGCAATTCCTATTTCACTTCTAGTTTCTATTATTGTTTTAAAACTTTTAGGATATACAATTAATACGATGTCTTTGGGAGGAATGGCAATTGCAATTGGAGCTTTGGTGGATGATGCAATTATTGATGTGGAAAATGTTTTTAAACGATTAAGAGAAAATGTGCAAAAACCAAAAGAAGAACGATTAGGAATTTTAGAAGTGGTGAAAATTGCTTCGATGGAAATTCGTAGTTCAATTATTATAGCAACGTTAATTATCATCGTTTCATTTGTTCCATTATTTTTCTTGAGTGGAATGGAAGGAAGGTTATTGCAACCACTTGGAATTGCATTTATCACATCTGTTCTGACTTCTTTGATTGTAGCTGTAACAGTTACACCAGTTTTATGTTCTTTTTTACTTAAAAATGAAAAAGTAATAGGGAAGCAAGCAGAAGGAACAAAAATCGAAAGAGTTTTACAAAAATGGTATGCTTCTATTTTAGAAAAAACATTGAAAATTCCGAGAATCATTATTGGATTTACAGTAGGAGTTTTTGTTTTAAGTTTAGTGTTTTTATCGCAATTAGGAAGAAGTTTCTTGCCAGAATTTAATGAAGGTTCTTTGGTAATCAGTGTTGTTGGAATTCCTGGAATGTCTTTAGAAGAAAGTAATAAAACAGGGAAATTAGTTGAGCAACTTTTATTAGAATTACCAGAAGTAGATGTGGTAACAAGAAGAACAGGACGAGCAGAATTGGATGAACACGCACAAGGTGTAAATGCTGCCGAAGTGGATGTTCCTTTTACTTTAAAAGATAAAACAAAAGAAGAATTTTTTGAAGAAGTTCGTACAAAATTGAGTGTAGTTCCTGGAGTAAATATAACGCTTGGACAACCAATTGCTCACAGAATTGATCATATGCTTTCTGGAACTCGTGCGAATATTGCGATTAAGATTTTTGGTTCAGATTTACAAAGACTTTTTGAAGTTGGAAAAGATGTAGAAACGAAAATTAAAGCTATCGATGGAATTGCAGATGTTGCCGTAGATCAGCAGATTGAAGTTCCACAATTACGAATTGTTCCGAAAAGACAAATGTTGGCTGCTCATGGAATGACTGTGAAAGAACTTTTAGAGCAAATGGATATTTCTTTGGCAGGAGAAAAAGCAGGAGAAATCTATGAAGGACAAAAGTATTTTGATTTGGTAGTTCGTTTGCAAAAAGAAAATCGAGATACAAAAGAGAAAATTGAAAAAACTTGGATTCATTTGCCAGAAGGAGGACAAGTTCCTTTGCGAGAATTGGCAACTGTAGAATCTGTGAGTAGTCCGAATACAATAAGTAGAGAAAATGTGCAGCGAAAAATTGTGGTTGCTGCAAATGTGCAAGGACGAGATTTACGAAGTGTGGTAAATGATATTCAGAATATTGTAAATGCTGAGGTGAAATTGCCAGAAGGATATCGTGTGGAATATGGAGGACAGTTTGAAAGTGAAGCAAAAGCATCGCAAATGCTATTAATTACAGCTATGATTGCGATTGTGATTATTTTCTTTTTGTTGTATTATGAGTTTAAAGATATCAAGCTTTCATTTATTGTTTTAATCAATTTACCTTTAGCGTTGATTGGTGGAATTCTGATTGTGTATTTTACTTCTGGAATAATTAGTATTGCTGCAACGATTGGATTTATTAGTCTTTTTGGAATTGCAACAAGAAACGGAATTTTATTGATTTCTAAATATGAAGATTTACGAAAAGAAGGAAAACAAGGTTTTGAATTATTAAAAATTGGAGCATTGGATCGTTTAAATCCGATTTTGATGACTGCTTTTACCACAGGTTTAGCTTTGATTCCTTTAGCAATGAAAGGAGGAGAACCTGGAAATGAAATTCAAAGTCCAATGGCAGTTGTGATTCTTGGAGGATTACTTTCTGCAACGGTTTTAAATCTGATTGTAATTCCTTGTGTTTATGAATTGGTGATGAAGAGAAAATAGAGATAATTTAAACTTTATATAATTTCAAAACCCAACTAGATTTTTTCTGGTTGGGTTTTGTTTTTTTATGATAGTTTTTCTTTGTAATTTTTTCCAAAATAGTCAAAAATAAATAGAGGAAATGCGCTCAAAACAGAAACAGATTCATTAGTCTCTATATATTTTTCTTTTTGTTTTTCAAATAATTTAATTTGCTCATAATATTTACTAGGAAATATATAGTTATTTGTGATTATATAATTTAATTTAGACAGATGTTCTTCAGTTAAATGTAACCAAATTTCGCTTGTATATTGATGAAAGTGCTTATATTTATCTTCAGATTCTGTACTAGCTCTTCCTTTATAATTGGTCAATTCAGATATTTTTGCTGTCAAATTTTTGAAATCTAATTTATCTGAATAATGTCTTAAAGCTTCAACCATTGGATAACTTATATAAAGTTTTCCATGTTCTGTTTCTTCATTGAAAAAGCTTAATATAGAAATGAGTAATTCATCATCAGCAGATGATGTATGACCATCATAATCAAAAAATAAATATATTTCAGCAAAATCATTTCTATTGAAACTATTCAAAATATCTTTATTTTGAGGTTGAGATTTTAAAATTGAAAACGTATCGAAATCTTCATCTTTTGATATTTTATTGTAAAAGTTATAAATAGTTGTATAGTAAGCACAATGAATATTAAATTTTTCATTAGGAAAACAATTATTAAAACTTTCAAATATTGAAGTTTCAGGTTTTTTACCTTCAAAAACAAATAAGATATTATTCATAAAAAGAACCTGCTTTATACATTTTTTCTATATTATGTGCTTCTCTTAATTCTTTACTAGTTAACCTTGAAAGGTTATTTATTGAATCTTTCTTCATTAAGAAATAACAATCAGGCCTCAATAAATCATTTGTTAAAATAGAAGTATTGTGTGTCGTTAGTATAAATTGTACATTAGTCTTTTTAAGTTCTTTGACTAAAAAAGCTGATAATTCATGATGATAAAAAGCATCAAATTCATCTATAAATAGAAAAGAAACTTTTCCTGTATCATTGAGCCTTTGAAACCAAAAATAAAATAATGATAAAGCTTTTGTACCTTGTGATGCTATTGCAAAAAAAGGAAGAGATTTACCATTAAAGTCCATTGCTAAAATATCTTTACCATCTAAATCTTTAATTATACTTAATTTACAATCTATACCTGCTTCTGTTAAAAATTTTTCGAAATTTGATAAATTTCCATTTTCAATAATATCTTCAACGACATCTTTTATACCAATTTCTAGTCCAAGATATATATTATCTTGTAAAGATCTAAAAAATAGCATTCCATCAATGAAATTAAAAAATGTCAAAAATGTTTCATTATAAGTGTCTTTTTTATCTAAGATAGAATTATTTTTTATATATTTTAAAATCGATAATTTGTTATTTGATATTTTATTATTAAGAGTTTCAGTTCCCTTAAAGTTAAAAGTAGCTAAATCACTTTCATTTCGATTAATTTTGGCAAGAATTTCCCCGTCAATATAAAACTCTTCTGAAATTATAATTTTATTACTAGATTTTTGATATTTATATAATATTTTTTTAGAATTAATATTGAATTCATATTCAAAGCTGGCAACATCTGAGTTGTTAAATGCATTTGTATAATATGAATATTCATTTTCATTAGAATTATACTCGGTTAAATGTACTATTATATCAAATATAGCAAGTCCTAAATTTGATTTTCCAACTCCATTATGACCATAAACTAGTGCATTATTAACTACATTGTTTTTAATACACTCTTTATTGAATTCATATCCATTTATTTCTCCAAGATTTAATGTGAAAGTTTCATTAAAACTTTTGAAATTTGTAACTGAAAATTTTGTTATCACAATATATGTTTTTTTCAAATATATAATAAATTAATGATTACCGTAATTTTTTTACGGGAATTAACATTAGTTTTTAATATGTGTAATGTCTTTATTACTAATTGATTGAGTTTGTTTTTTTTCTTCTTTTGATTATTTATAATAATGAATGATTGGAAAAAAGAGCTTTAGAAGGAAATTTTGATAGATTTTTTATATTTTTATTAGAAATATTGCTTTGAATTAAATATATTGACTACGAAAACAAACCTAAAACTACTTTTCTTAATCTCATTCATAACATTATCTAATTCCATTTTAGCAAAAACAGAAATAGATACAATTTCAAATTGGTAATTTTACAAAGATGCTGAGTTGTTATTAAAAGGAAATGAGTTTTCTTCTAGAAATCAGATTGTAACTATAAATTCTGAGGATAATTATAAAATAGATAAGCTTTTAAAAAAATATGTGGATAAAAAGATTGAAATTATATATTGGGAAGAAAGGTTTGTAAAAATAAATAGGATAGGGTATTTGATGTTGAAAAAATAAATATTAAAAAATAAAAGAGGAATGTTCTAACTAAAAAACATTCCTCTTTTACATGATTATCTAAATTGTTATATAAATTTAGTCCATGTGTTTCTTTAAAAGTTTAGCAATTCTTTTTTGACCTTTTTCTAAAGCCATATCGTAAGCCGTTTTACCTTCATTATTTTTCAAGTTAACATTTGCTCCGTTATCAATTAATAACTGAACCGTTTTTGTGCTACCTGTAATTGCTGCCATTGCCACAGGAAAATCTCCATCAGCATCTTGATTGTTTACATTAGCACCTTTTTCAATAAGATATTTTACAATCTCAAAATGTCCTTTTTGGGCAGCATGTTCAAGAGGAGTGGCACCATCCATTGCTCTAAAATCGATATCCGCTCCGTTTTCTGCTAAGTATTTTAAAATTTTAACATGACCTTGTTGCGCAGCAATTCTAATAGGAGTAAAATCTCTTCTTCCTTTACTATTTACATCTGCACCATTATCTACTAGGATTTTTACAATGTCAAAATAACCTTGTTGGCTTGAAAATGCAAGAGAAGAAATATTTGCTTCCAAACCTTTTGTTAATTGATTTACATTCGCACCATTTTCTATTAAAATATTGGTAATTTCAGAATCGTTATTAGCACAAGCAGACCATAATGGAAAAAAACCATTTTGACTGTATTCGTTTACATCCGAACCTCTTTTTAATAAAGATTTCACTTTTTTTGCTTTTCCTTTTTGTACAGCTGTATAAAGCTTTTGAGAATATCCAATTGTAGTACAGAAGATAAATAAAAGTAATAGTAATTTTTTCATTTTTAATTTAATTGTGTTTGTTATATTTCAATTTTTTGCTAAAACTAGTATTTTAACATAAAGTATACAAATGAAATTTCTTTATTTAGTAAAATTGAATTGAATCTGAGCTTTAAAATTAATAACAGATGGCAACAAAAGTTCTCAGGGTTTGTGGTTTTGTAGCGTCTCCTGTAATACAATCGATATAAAATATTTCAAAATCATATCTGATTTTATCTTGGAAAAGAATATTACGTACTTCCCAAACAAAAGTATTAGTTTTTTCATTAAAAATAACTTGTTTATATATTGGGGAATTAGTTTTTTTTAGTTTTTGAGATTGAATTATTTCATCAATTTTTGTTTCTTTCAACCAATTAGAAGACTTATTTTTTAAAATATATTTTGGAATTCGACTTAAATCAATAGGCTTTTTTAGATTTAATTTTTCATCCAATTCTATATAACAAGTTTTGAATAAATTATATTTTTTTAGATCAGGATGCATAAAAACAAATCGAACTTCTGCATTTATCAATTTATCTTTAGTTTTCTTATCCGCTTTAATTTTTTTGAATTTTGTTTTCTTATTTCTTTTCTGATACTCATAATAAGAATATTCATCAAATTTAAAATAGGAGAATAAATCTTCGCCAACAGCTTCTTTTAAATAAAATTCAGCTTTTTGTATAATTTCATTTGTATTATAAGTTTGAGAAAAAGATATTTGAAAAAGTAGAAAGAATAGGAGTAAAGTGATTTTTTTCATAGCGTTTAATTTTTATTTTTTTAAGATCTCCTAATATATAATTTTTTTAAACAAAAAACAGACTACCAAAAAGCAGTCTGTTTCTTCTAAAATTATTTTTAAAGATTTTTATTTCTTAAAAACAAATGAAATTAATCTTGGAAGTTGTTTGTTATCTTCATCAAACCATTCATTTAATTCAATCAAAGAAAAACCATTTTGTTTTGCTTGTTCTATATATTCTGAAATGTGGTGAATATAAACTTCTAATTCTTGGATTCCATCTTCTGTTTCATATTTTGCTTTACTTCCAGAATATTGTTTAAAAGGATGTAACTCAGAAATAAAAAAGATTCCTTCCTCTTTCATTTTTAAATTTGCTTGCGCAAAAATGTGATTTAAATCTTCGATATGTTCCAGCGTTAAACTTGAGGTAATTAAATCTGCAAAACCATTTTCTACATCCCAGTTTTTGGTCAAATCTGCTTTTTGAAAAATAATATTTTCATCATTAATTTTTTCTTTTGCTTTTTTAAGCATTTCATCAGAAAAATCTAAACCAATGATTTTCGAAGCTTTATTTAATAGCCATTGTGTATTTTTCCCTGTTCCACAACCTAGTTCTAAAACATTTTCGAAATTGTATTTTTCTAAAGTTTCAATTGTAGCTTTTTGATCTAAATCTCTTGTTTTATTTAGGTTAGAATCATATTGTTCTGCCCAACTATTATATGCTTTATCTATACTCATATTCATTATAATTTCTATTAAATATAATATTAAATTATTTATAGTTAATTACAATTGATTCTTTGTTTAAATATAAGATGTTCAATTAGGTTTTGTTTTTAAAGGAGATAAATCTTTATAATAGTTCTGATATTTTTTATTTTTAGACAAACTATCTAAAACGGATTGTAGATTTTCAATTAAAACTTCTGGAATATAATTTTTTGAAACCAAATATCTTCGTTTGTCCAATTCATTTTTTAAAACAGTTGAATCAGAGTTGTTTAAATGAAAATTTATAAGAAATATTTGTTCTTCTAAAATGTTGAATAACTCTTTAATTTCATTTTGATTTCTTGGATAATTCTCAATTTGCTTCAAAATGTCGTCAGGAAGAGCATATTGCCAATTATACAAACTATTATAGTTATAATATCTTGATTTTTTCTTTACATTACAAATAATCATTTTTTGCAACAGAATTGTGTCTAATGAAATTTTATAATTTTTTGAAAAGGAATATTTTATTTTTTGAATCTGTTTCCTAGATTCATTAGAATATTTTTTTTTCAAAGTTTTTATAGTTTCTTCACTAAGTAAAATACCATAATTGTTTTTAGCATTTAAAACTTCCAAATCAATATAATTATATTCATTTTCATATTTTTTGAAATAATTATTATTTAAAGTTTCAGGATTGATAGAAGATACATAATTAACACTTAAAGTTATGATTAAGAAAACTGGTAAAGAATAAAAGAACCATTTAATAATTCGATATTGAAGCTTTAAAATCAACCAGTTTTGATAAAAAAATACAATTGGAATTAAAATAAATAAATATTTGAATTCTTCAGATAAATTAAGATTCATATTGAATCCAAACAATCCATAAATAGTAGCAAGAGAATATCCTATAGTAAAAAAAGCCATTAGCGAAAGCCAAAAGAAATACAAGACTATACTATTCGATAATTGTTTGAAAAATCGAATTTTCATTCTTCCTTTAAAAGGTTTATATAACCAAATCCAGACTGTTAATGAAAACCCTAAAGAGATTGAAAAAGTTGAAACAAAAAGATTGTAGAAATTTTGTTCTTGTTCCGAAAAAACGATTAATTCTGAAGAAAAACTAGTTAAGTATCGATATGATTCTCTGAAATGATTTATAAATAAAGCAATAGAAAATGCTGAAAATACTCCCGATATAATTCCAAACCAAAATCTCAATTTCCCTATTTTTTGAATGGAAATAGGTTTCTTTTTAAAATTTATAGCGTTTTGATTGTAGCGCAAACTCTTTCTCATCTTTTTTACGCTAAACTACTTTATTAATTTTGACAATGCAAATATGTCTTTACACAAAAAAACAGACTACCAAAAAGGAAGTCTGTTTTTTTAAATATTTTAAAGGAAAATCAAAATTTATGTTTTATTGAAAACCAATTTCGATTTCGCTTAATTTCTAATTTTTTAACCAACCAAAGACTCTAAACTAGATTTTAAAGTTTCGATTTTAGCTAAAGCATCTGCTTCTTTTTTCTTTTCTAAAGCAACAACTTGTTCTGGTGCATTACTTACGAAACGCTCGTTAGATAATTTCTTTTGTACACCTTTTAAGAAACCTTCCGCACGAGTCAACTCCGCTTTGATTTTCTCAATTTCTTCTTCCACATTGATTGCTCCAGCAACAGGAATAAAGAATTCGTTTGCTTTCACACGGAAAGATAAACTTCCATCTAATTTCTCAGAAACTGTGTGAATCTCAGAAATATTTCCAAGTTTAGAAATAATCACATCAAAAGCTCTGTTGATTTTCTCATTTTCCATTACAGAAAGTTCGATAGCTTCTTTGAATGCGATGTTTTTGTCTTTACGAATTGTTCTAACTCCAGAAATAATATCTTTAATTTCTTCAAAATCAGAAACGATTTCTTTGTTGTAATTCTCGTCTAATTCTGGGTAAGAAGCGATAATTAAAGCTTCCTCAGCAGTTCTTTCAGAGAAATGTTGCCAAACTTCTTCCGTTAAGAAAGGCATGAATGGATGTAATACTTTTAAGCAATCTTCGAAAATCGCAACTGTTTCAGCATATGTTTTCGCATCGATTGGTTGTTGGTAAGCTGGTTTTACCATTTCTAAATACCAACCACATAATTCATCCCAAATTAATTTATAAATGCTCATTAAAGCATCTGAAATTCTATATTTAGAATAATGATCTTCAATAATTGCTAATTCACTTTGGAATTTCGCTTTGAACCACTCGATAGCTACTTTCGCAGATTCTGGTTGCTCAATTTCTTCAGAAACTTCCCATCCTGTTACTAAACGGAATGCATTCCAAATTTTTGTTGTGAATTTTTGTCCTTGAGAACATAAATCTTCATCAAAAGGTAAATCGTTTCCTGCAGGAGAACTTAATAACATTCCTACACGAACTCCATCCGCTCCGTATTGTTTCATTAATTCAATCGGATCAGGAGAGTTTCCTAAAGATTTAGACATCTTACGTCCTTGCTTATCACGAACGATTCCAGTTAAATATACATTTGTAAATGGTTTCGCATCTCCAAACTCATATCCAGCAATAATCATACGAGCAACCCAGAAGAATAAAATTTCAGGAGCCGTTACTAAATCATTCGTTGGATAGTAATATTTAAATTCTTCGTTATCAGGATTTCTTACACCATCAAAAACACTCATTGGCCATAACCAAGAAGAGAACCAAGTATCTAAAGCATCTGGATCTTGTTTTAAATCTGCTACTGTAATTTCTTTTCCTAATTTCTCAGAAGCCAAAGTTGCTGCTTCTTCAACTGTTTTCGCAACAACAAAATCGTTTACACCTTCACCATAGAAAAATGCTGGAATTTGGTGTCCCCACCATAATTGACGAGAAATATTCCAATCACGAACATTGTTCATCCAGTGATTATAAGTGTTTACGAATTTATTTGGAACTAAGTTTACCTCACCATCTTGCACTGCTTTGATAGCTGGTTTTACTAAATCTTCCATTTTTAAGAACCATTGCACAGAAACTTTAGGCTCAATTACAGCCTTTGTTCTTTCAGAAGTTCCTACTTTATGTACGTGATTTTCAACTTTTGCTAAGAATCCTTTTTCTTCTAATTCTTTAGCAATCTCTTTACGAACTACAAAACGATCTTTTCCTTCGTAGTGTAAACCATGAGAGTTTAAGCTTGCATCATCATTGAAAATATCAATAACTTCTAAGTTATGTCTTTCTCCAATTTCTTTATCATTTGGATCATGTGCAGGAGTAATTTTCAAACATCCTGTTCCGAATTCCACATCTACATATTCATCTTCAATTACAGGGATAGCTCTGTTTGCAATCGGAACGATTACTTTCTTTCCTTTTAAAGAAGCATATCTTTCATCATTTGGATTTACACAAATTGCGCTATCTCCAAGAATTGTTTCTGGTCTTGTTGTTGCAATTGTTACAAACTCTTCTGTTCCTTCAATTTGATAATTGATATGATAGAATTTTCCATTTCTTTCTTCATAAATTACCTCCTCATCAGAAAGTGTTGTTTTTGCTTCCGGATCCCAGTTTACCATTCTATATCCACGGTAAATTAATCCTTTATTATATAAGTCAACGAAAACTTTTGTTACAGATTCCGATAAATCAGGATCCATCGTAAATTTCGTACGATCCCAATCACATGAAGCTCCTAATTTTTTTAACTGACTTAAGATAATTCCACCATGTTTGTGTGTCCAATCCCAAGCGTGTCCTAAGAACTCCTCACGTGTCAAATCATCTTTTTGAATTCCTTCTTCACGTAATTTTGCAACAACTTTTGCTTCCGTAGCAATTGATGCATGGTCAGTTCCAGGAACCCAACAAGCATTGTAACCTCTAAGACGAGCTCTACGAATAAGTACATCTTGAATAGTGTTATTCAACATGTGCCCCATATGAAGTACTCCTGTGACGTTTGGTGGAGGAATTACAATAGTGTACGCTTCTTTCTCGTTTGGTGTCGATTTAAAATAACCGTTATCCATCCAGTAACTATACCACTTGTCTTCTACTTCTTGTGGGTTGTATTTTGTTGCAATATTCATTTTTAATAAAAAATTTATTTTAAAATATCCGCAAATGTACAACTTAAAAAAAAACTAAAGAATTTTGAATGCAGAAAAAAATAATTAATTTTACAACATAAAAAACTATTATCATGAAAAAATTTGTACCATTATTGGTGCTTTTTCTTACTTTCGTAGGTGTACAAGCACAACAAACTTCTACTGAAAAAACTGTAGATCCAAATGCCCCAATTATCACATTTGAAGAAACTGTGATTGATTATGGTAAAATTGAACATAAAGCAGACGGAAAAAGAGTTTTCAAGTTTAAAAATACTGGAAAGTCTCCTCTTATAATTTCAAAAGTAAAATCTTCTTGTGGATGTACAATTCCTAAGAAACCAGAAAAACCAGTTATGCCAGGTGAAGTAGGGGAAATTGAAGTGAAGTATGCTACAAACAGAATTGGAGGTTTCTCTAAAACAATTACTGTTACTTCAAATGCTAGCGAGCCTAGAGTGAAATTAAAAATCAAAGGTGTAGTAATGAAGCCAGAAACTACTTCTAAAGTAGAGAAAAAGAAAAGTATGATGGCAAACTAATTACTTTTTAAATAAAATATTTCAAATAGCAATCAATTTTTTGGTTGCTATTTTTTTGTTTAAAATTTACTTTCTAAAAAATAATCTATAAAATTTTATTTAAATCAAAAATGTTATTTTATTTGAAGTCTCTAAAAAATTATAGAGATTAATTAAAATAAAAATTAAATGAAACATAAAATTTTTCTATTTCTACTTTGTTTAAATGTGTTTTGGATTTATGCACAAGAGCAGGTTGTAGAAATTGGTAGAAAAGAATTAAAACCAAATGAATTGGTGTATTTGTTTGGAAATGATGTAAAACTTAGAGAACAACCAACTACAGATTCGGAAGTTTTGGCTTTGATGCCAATAAGTTCAGAACTACAATTTTTAGAAACAACTTCAGAGACGTATGAAATAAACGGAGTCGAGTATCCTTGGATAAAAGTGCAATACACAGATCAAATTGGGTATATCGTTTCTTACTTTTTGGCAAAAAAAGAAGTTTTGATTTATGGACATTCTTTTGTTGTAAACATCATTAAAGATAAATTGTATTTAAGAACTAAAAATGCACACAGCGAATTAATTGAAGAAGAGATTCCTTTAAAAGAGGATTATAAAAATTTAGTTATAAATCAATATGGAGATCGAAGATTAGAAAATGTAAAACATGTTTTTGAGATTGTTTATGAAGTGCAAAAAGGAGAAAAATTAAATATTTATAAAGAATATATTTTTTATAAAAGATCTACGTTTTTAAAGATTTCTTCAAGTAAAATAGAAAAAGAAAAAGATATCGAAATTCAAGAAGTTTATGCTTTTCCTGATGATGAAAATACAAGGTTTGGTTTTTTGACTTACTGTAAGTTTTATATTGATAGAAGTATGAAATACGGTTTTGAATCAGAAACTAGATATGAATATTATTATGCAATAGATTTTGATGAGCCAAACTATTTAGAAAAGTTAGCTAAAGCAAAAGAAAAAATTGAAAAACAATTAGAAAATAGATTAGAAGAATAGACTATGAAACAAAAATTACTTTTAATATTATTATTAATTCCAGCAATTCTTTTTGCACAAGGTGAAGATTCGGATGGATATTATTTTTTACCTAAAAGTGTGTTTAAAAAAGGAGATGAGGTACATCTTTTTGGAGATAATGTAAAACTTAGACAAGAACCAAATACAAATTGTGAGGTTGTAGATATGCTTCCGATTGGAGCTAAAGTAAAGATTATTGGTAAAACAAATTCTTTTTTGACTTTAGGTAAAGAAAAAACTCCTTGGTATTATATAGAGATTGATGGAAATAAAGGATATGTTGCAGGAGCATTTTTTGCCAATTATACTGCAGAATATAAGGATAATCAATTTTATTTTTCTTCTAAAATTCATGGAGATCCAAGTTCTATGTCATCTAAAAAAGAAATGTTGATCCGTGTAAAAGAAAAAGGAAGTACAGATTATTTAGAGTACTCTATAGAAGTAGAGGGGCAAAATTTTAGACCAAATGTTTATAATAATAAAGGATTGACAGGGATAGAAAATGTAATTTCTATAGAATATACTATGGAAGAATATTATTATGATTATACTGTTTTTATTGCTTTTACTGGTTCGAAGTTTTTTACTATTTATAAATGTACGTCAGGAGGTGATGAAGGATATTATTTTGTAGATGAATTAACTTTTCCGAATGATAGAAATGGGCAAGCTGGTAAAATTTTGTATTCCTATAAAGATATTGATCCAGAAGTGAATCCAAATGTGCTAGAAAAACACGAATATTTTAGAGATGTAAAATGGGAAAACTCTTCTTATCCATGGGAGGGAAAAACATTAATTATAAAAAAATGAAAAAGATTTTAATTGTATTGATTATTTTTTGTGTAAACATTGTAATTGCACAAGAGGATAAAAATTTTCATATAAGAGGTGTTGTTTCTAATGAGAAAAATCTCAAAGAAGATTCTTTTGTTTATTTGTTTGGAAATAATGTAAAACTAAGAGAGGAACCAAATACAGAAGCAAGCAATAAAATATTAGATACACTTCCAATGGGAGCCAAATTGGAAATTGTTGATATCTCTACTGAAAGCTTTACGTATAATGGAGTTGCTTATCCATGGGTGTTGGTTGAATATGATTATCAAGTAGGATATGTTTGTTCAGGATTGATTGCTGATCATAAAGTTACGAGTAATGGAAAGGATTATTTTGTTTTTTCAGGTAATTTTCCAAATGAAAAAGAACCTTATACACCTAAAGTAAAAGTTAGAACAAAAAATAGTAAAGATGAGGTGATTGAAAATGAAATTGACCTGCAGATTGAAAATGTAGAATATACTTTTACTTGGAGTAATGGTTCCGGAATTAATGGAGTTGAAAATATTTTATCTATAGATACTTCTGTAGAAGCTTGTGGTTATTCCTCTTCGTCTTATATTTTTCTAGATGATTCGAATTCATTTATAAAGTTTAAACCTTTAGAGTCTTATGCTGGTGTAGGTGGAGGAGAAGATATTGATCTTATTTTTCCAGGAGATGAAAATGGACTGAAAGATTATATTATTGTGTCAAAAAATAGAAACGCTATTGAAGAAGAGTTGAGTTATGATCCAGAAAATGAGGTGTTAATTGAAAATACTAAAGATTTGAAAGTGAAAATTCCTTGGCGAGGTATTTCTTCTGTAAAGGATGTGAATAAAGTGATTGAAGCAGAATTTTAATGATTTGCTTTAAACTTGGCTTAGGGATAGTAGCGGCATCCTTTTTTGCTTTTCTTCATAAAGTTGGTTTGCAAAAAAGATATAGCGGAAAGCCCGACCTTTTCTGAGTTTTTTTGAAACGAAGAAAAGGGAAGCTCCAAAAAAACATAAAAAGGGCAGTGAAAATTAATTTACCGCCCTTTTAAAGTAAAAATATAAATAGACTATTTTTTAGCTAATTTTCTTAAAGTTACCCATTGTTTAAGCATGTCTCTTGATTCACATGCAGGATAACCAAGTACTGTTTTTCCTGGAGCTACATCATTTAATACACCAGAACCAGCTCCAACTGTTACACCAGAATGAAGCGTTACGTGATCTTTGATAGAAGCACTTCCTCCGATAATTACTCCGTCACCTAAAGTAACAGATCCGGCAAGTCCACTATGACCAGCCATGATACAATAACGTCCCATTACAGAATTGTGACCAATTTGTACTAAATTGTCAATTTTACAACCATCTCCAATAACAGTAGCACTGAATTTTCCACGATCCACTGTTGAATTTGCACCAATTTCTACATTGTCACCAATTTCTACATTTCCGATTTGAGGAATTTTAACTAAATCTCCAGAAGACATATCAGGACGGAAACCAAATCCGTCAGCTCCGATACTTACATTGTTGTGGATGATACAGTTTTTTCCCATAATTGTTCTTTCACGAATAACTGCTCCAGACCAAATTGTTGTATTATCTCCAATTTCAGACTCATCTAAAACGGTTACATTTGGAAATAAAGTAACGTTTTCGCCTAAAATTACATCTTTTCCTACATAACAACCAGCACCTATTTTAGAACCAGCACCAATTTTTGCAGTAGTATCAATTACAGCAGTTGGGTGAATATCTGAAGAAAACTCTGGAAGTCTTGGAGCAAATATTTCCAAAACTTTAGCCATCGCTAGATCGGCATTTTTTACTTGAATTAATGCTTTGTTTTCTAGTTGTTCTACTTCTAAACCTTCATTAACAATGGCAACTGAAGCATCTGATTTTTTCCAAAGATTTGCATATTTAGCATTTCCAATGAAAGTAATATGATTTTCCTTTGCTTTTTCCATTTGCTCAGGTCCGTGGATTTCTTGATCTGTGTGACCAATTAAAGTACCATCTAATAAATCATTTAGTTGGTTGATCGTAAATGTATTCATTTAAAAGGGGTTATTTAAAAATTAATTAGTGTGTCTGTGTTAGTTTGATAACGAATAAAAAACTAACTTCTGCAATAATAAAGGAAAAAAATTGAATAATTCAAAAATATCTAACAAAATGTATTTTTTTGTGAGTTTTTGTCGAAAAACTATTCTGAATTTTAACATTTTAAAAAGTCTAATCTTTTGTTGAATAAGAGTTTAATAAGGGGATTGTTAAGATTTATGCAGATTTTGTAGATGATTTGTAAAAAGAAAAAAGTGATTTGAATCTCTCAAATCACTTTTCTATATTATTTTTTTAAGAAATAAAATGTTTACACACCCCTAGCCCCTCTCAAGAGGGGAACTTAAAATTTGCAAATCTTTTTATAAAAAGAATCGTAATGATGTTTATTATTTTTTTAAATTTTCTTCATAAAGAGAAATCCAATCTTGAACGGTCATTTTTGCTGTTAATTCACCTAAAAGTTCGTATGGAATTTTCTTTACATTTTTAAATCGGATACAGCTTTTTCCCATATCTAATTTGTTTGTACAGTGTTTTGGATATTCTTCTTGAAACCATTTTAAAAGTTCAGGGTTTGCATAAATCCCCATATGATAAAATCCTACAAAATTTTTCTGAGATGCAAAACTCATAAATGGAAGCGGTAATTTCGGATCACAGTGATATCCGTTTGGATAAATTGAGTGAGGAACCACATATCCGATCATTCCATAACTCATTGTTTCTTCAAAACCTTCTGGTAAGTTTTTCAAAATTACTGCACGCAGTTTTTCTAAGGCTTCTTTTCTTTCTTCTGGTAATTGTTCTAAATACTCTTCAGGATTCTTTGCTTCTATTTTCATTATTTTATTTGGTTGTTTTGGATTAAAATTCATTAAGAAATGTATAAAAATGAAGATGAATTTCTCTTCTTGAAACTTCAAATTTTATCTCTCATTGATTTTCCGAAAATAATAAAAAATAGTAGGAGCCTGTTTAAATTTATATCAAAAAAATTATATGCTTCTTAAAAACTCTTTTTTGTCTTTTTTAATCGTCCATAGCGATGCTATGCACTCAAAAAAAGTCGGCAAAATAGCATTTTAATAAGCTATAAAATAAATTCTGATACAATTTTAAACAGGCTCCAGAATTATTTTTGTTTTTTGTAGCGAGTTCTCTTTTCTAGTTTAAAAATTCTATCCTTAAAAATGATTTTAAGTTCTGAAATATAAGAGCTAGGATTTTTATAATTTTTCAAAACAAAATACAGATGAGAATCTTTTTCTTCCGCAAGCTGCGCTTCAATTTTCTCTTTTTTGTTTTTTAAATATTGCTCCAGAGCCTCAGGATTTTCACAAGATTTTTGTTCGCTAAAAGAAGTAAAAGCATTTCCGCTTAAAATATGATTGTATAGATTTTCTAGTTCTCGTAAATCTCCTTTTTGGTAAAGATCATTTAATTCTACCGTAAGATTTGCAGCTTTTTCCTGTACTTCTTTAGAATCGTTTGCATATTTGTCCGGATGAATTTTTACAATGGATTCTTTATAAAGTTGCTTCAAATTTTTGTCAGAAACTGTTTTAGTTTCCTTTTTTGAAGGTTTTGTTTTAGAAACAATACTTTCTTTAGGTTCTTTATAGTTTTTCCCTTTTTTCTTTTGAGCTAAACGCTTTGCTTTTTTAGCTAATTTTTGCTTTTTATAAAGCTTTTCTAATTTATTGATATGACGAATTTCATGAATCAATGCGACTCTAATTTCATTTTGAAATAGATTTAATTCCAAAGAAACTTTTTCCAATTCTTTTTCAAGAAGAGAAATTTCTAATTCCAGATTTTCTAGAATTTCCGATTTATTGCTGTCTACGATTTCTTTCATAAAATGGCTGCAAAAATACGGATAATTTGGAAGAATAAGATTGTTAAAATTGAATTGTTTAAAATGAAATTAATACAAAAGAAAATCAGGTTTTTTTAGTTTTTCATAATAATTTAAAAAGAGATAGGATTCCTTAGAAATAAAATTAGATTTGCGCTTTTTAAAACAAAAAATAGATGAAAGAAGAAGGTTTTGATTCTGGAAAAGATCAAAAATTAAGTTATAAAGAAGAAATTCAACAAGGGTTTGAAGATGCTTCTTTAGATGAAAAATTTACACCAGAGTTTCGTAAGAAAAAACTAATAATTTGGTTTGTAAGAGGAATTATTTCTGTGATTGTTTATTATTTTATCTGGGATTATTCTTGGACAAAATGGCTTTTGATGGTACATATTCCGCTTGCAGCAATCAATCTGTTTATGATTTTGTTTTTACATAAAATAATGAAAAATAAACTTGAAAAAGTAAAATCTAGATTAGACTAAAATAACAACCCCAATGATTAACTTAATTAAAAGAATAATTTACCGCTTTACGATTCCGAATGATAGAAATATTGGTTTTGGAATTGGTGAAATAGAAACCATAAAAAACTTATTATTAGAAGAAAATTATGAGAAAATAGGTCCGCTTTATGATCTATTAACCAATGCGGAAAAATCTATTCTTATTACAGAAATTGCACTTGATGAAGATTTTTCAGAACCTATCCAAAAATGGTTTTATGAAAATCAAGAAAGTTTTCATTCGAATCTTTTTGTAGGAGTAGTGTTTACTCGAATAGCTTGGGTAAAAAGAACAGGGAAATTTGCAAACGAATTGACAGATGAAGAAGTTCAAGGTTTTTTTCAATATTTAGAAAAAGCTTTTGAATGTTTGACTTTTGCAAATCAAGCGAAGCCTGAAGATTCGGAGCCATATGCAAGACTGATTCGAGTTTGTATGGGATTAAGCGAAAAAGAACAAGCTTGGAGATTTTATAATAAATTAAAAACTATGGATTCTCAGCATTTGCAAGCACATTTTTTTATGTGGGATATTTTGAAGGAAAAATGGTTAGGATCTGATGAGGAAGAAATGAAGTTTCTTCACATGTGTAGAGATTCGAAAAGTCAGACTTTGAGAGTGGTTTATTTAGATTATATATTTGATGAATTACTTGATATTCAAGAAAATTATTCTCTTACAAAAAGTTTAAATGTTTTCAAAGAAAGGTATCGTGAGGAAATAATTGATTTGTATAAGAAATATCGATTTGAATCCATAACTTCTAAAGACAGATATTATTTAGCAAATTATTTTTCTGTATTTTTTTATTTGATGGATGAAGATTATTTGAGAAATAAAGAAATTGATAAAATTGGGAAAAATATTTCCGAATACCCTTGGAGTTGTTTTGGTGCAGAAGGATTTAGAGATTTACAATTATTAAAATTATAGGTTTTGGCTTCGGTCATTTCAGTTATAAAAATTGCACGATTCAGTCGTGCTTTTTTGTTTAAAATATATTTGTGAAATCTTTGTGATAATATGTTTGAATGTCATGAAATTATGAAGAGATATTCGTAAATTTGCAATATGACAAATAATATGAAATCTTTTATCGCGCAACTACCAAAAGCAGAGTTGCACTTACATATTGAAGGAACTTTTGAGCCTTCTTTAATGTTCGAAATAGCCAAAAGAAATGGGCAGTTTATTCCTTTTGATTCTGTAGAAGAATTAGAAAAAGCTTACAAATTTGATTGTCTTCAAGATTTCTTAGATATTTATTATCAAGGTGCTGGAGTATTGATTCATGAGCAGGATTTTTACGATTTAACTTATAGTTATTTGGAAAAATGTGCAGCACAAAATGTCAGACATACAGAGATTATGTTTGATCCACAAACGCACACAGATCGTGGAGTTTCTTTCAAAACTGTGATCAATGGAATTACGAGAGCTTGTGATGATGCACGTGAAAAACTTGGAGTTTCTTCTTTATTGATTATGAGTTATCTTCGTCATCTTTCTGAGGAAGAAGCATTTGTTACTTTGGAAGATTCTTTACCTTTCAAACACAAAATTACTGCTATCGGGTTGGATTCTTCTGAGAAAGGAAATCCACCTTCAAAGTTCAAAAATGTGTTTGCAGCTTCTGTAAAAGAAGGATATATTCCATTAGCGCACGCAGGAGAAGAAGGAGATGCTGACTATGTTTGGGAAGCTATTGATGTTCTTGGAATTAAAAGAATTGATCACGGAAATAATTCATTGCAAGATGATAAATTAGTTGAAGAAATTGTAAAACGTGATTTAGCACTTACAGTTTGTCCGCTTTCAAATACTGCGCTTCAAGTTGTAAAAGACTTGAAAGATCATCCACTAAAAACGATGATGGAGAAAGGAATGAACGTAACTATCAATTCCGATGATCCAGCTTATTTTGGGGGACAAGTAAACAAAAATTACGAGGAAATTCAAGAAGCTTTAGGTCTTTCAAAAGAGGATTTATACAATTTAGCGAAGAATTCTTTCCAATATAGTTTATTAGACAATGTTTTAAAACAACAATATTTAAAAGAATTAGAGACTTTTTATCTAGCGAATAAATAATGCATTTTTTATTCCCCTCTTGAGAGGGGTTAGGGGTGTGTTATTTGTAGATTATTGATTTTTAAGTTATTTAAAAAAAATACTATTAGTGAAATGCACGATTATTTGTGTAAGATTACTTTTTAGTTTTAATAAAAAAATGAACGATTTCTTTTTGAGGTCGTTCATTTTTTTTGTTTTAATATTAAAAACATTACGATATTTTTGTAAAAAGATTCTATTTTTGGAATAAAATATAAAAATTGATATAGAAATGGGAATGTATTATTTTTTTGAAACGAACAATAATTATAAAAGTGAAAAACAATTTCCTTATGTTCTTTCTTATTTTTTTGAACAAATAGGAGGATATGATGATAAAAGTGTCATCGTTCAATTGGAAAAGATTTTAGAAATAGATTTTTCGATTTTTCAAAATACATATTTTGATGATGCTGATTTTGAATTTGATGAGTTTCTAGATGAAGAAACTAGAAAATCTATTGAGAATTCCAAAAATGTAAACTGGATTAAAATTGAAGAAATTCAAAATGTTGTTTTAGAATTTATAGAAAAAAGTAAAATAGCTAAAGATTATTTTTCAAAAGTAATTTTCAGTACAGATGAAGATGATGAAAAATTAAGAGGTATGAATTATTCAGAATCTTTAAAGTATGAAGAAGAAAATCCAAACTGTTTTTATCCTGTTAACAATAGTATTTTGTCAAAAGAAAACATTGAGAATGGTTTTCTAGAAATCAATGAAATAATGAATGAATTTAAAAATAATGAAGTAAAAGAATTGCGATTGAGATATGATTAAAATTAATATGACAGAAGAAAAATTTTGGGAGTTAATAAAATAGTTATGAAAAAATGAAAAAAACAACAATTTTTACTTTGATTAATATCGCTTTTTTTGTGATTTTTACTTTAGCTTATTTCAAATATGATAATTATACACTGTTTATGATGTTGGCTTTTATTCCTTATTTCATAAGTGGATTATTTCTTTTTAGAAAGTATTTGAAAAGTCTAGATGATAAAAATTTTGTCATGTTAACAAAAAGTAATTTTGATTATTTAAACATAGCTTTTTTACTTTTTATAATATCGTTAAGTTGGGCAGGTCAAGATATGTATCTGTATATTTTATCAAGTTTAGCTTTTATTTGTTTAGTATTAAATATTTTAATTTCAAAAAAGAGAATTTTAAACATCACAAAAGAAGGTGTTTTTGAATTAGGAAAAGGAAAACATCGAAAAATTGAAGAAATTACATCTTTAAATATTTTCCCGAATAATGTGGAAATTACATTTAATAAAAATGAAATTCTTCAAATAAATAAACACGAATTAGTGAAGCCAAAATGGGAAGAATTCTTAGAAAATATCCATGAAATGAATAATAAAAAAGAAAAAATAGCTGTAGAATAAGTCAAATTTATCTACACATTAAACTGAAATTCGCTTGATTATCTTTGACATAATTTTCTTCTGCATATTTTATGTTGAAAATCTCAATACATTTTAGTTCTGGATTGTTCGAAACATCGAAAAAATCGAAGTGTTTTCCATTATTTGCTTCCACAGTTTTTAGATCATTGTAAAAAGCATAAACATCTGTAAGCTTTTTGTTTTTCTCAAGATTCAAATCTGTAAGCTCATTATTATTGACAAAAAGTTTCGTCAATCCAGTTAATTTTGAAAGATCTAAAGAGGTTAGTTTGTTATTCGAAATTCCTAATTGCGAAAGTTTTACATTATTGGAAAAATTGGTTTTCGAAATCTGATTATTATGCGCATCAATGAAAGTAATATTTGGGTTTTTGCTCAAATCTAATTCTGTAAGTTGATTATCATGACAGTAAACAACTTTTACGTTTACAAAAGCTTCTATCCCTTGTAGAGATTTAATTTCTGAACCAGCCAATGAAAGTTTTGTAATACTTTTTACACTTTCATTATCAATCATTCCATTTTCAACATTGATATTAATTTCTTTTAGTTTTTTCTGGAAATTTACATCTGGAATTGCCGTCTTTTGAGCTAAAACAATACTTGGAATTAGCAACAAAATTGTATAGAAAATATTTTTCATCGTCTCACCTTTATTTAGCATATTGAACTCCTTTAAACTTTTTAACTCAAAATTCGTTTCAAGCATGTTCATTACTGGTTTGTGAAAAAATTTAACCATAACTAAGGCTATGCTGAAATTTTTTCACTTCACCATCAATAAACATCAGATAAAACTCTTAGTTTTGGCAAAAGAGTTTAAATGAGTTCATTAAAATTAAAGGTTTGTAATGTAAAATGTGGTTAAAAAAATCACAAACAAAAAAAGGAACCAAATGATTCCTTTTTTTGAGCATAGCCTGAAATGCCTCCCTATAACATTTAAAACAGGTTTTTAAACTTTTTCTTTTTCAATATTCTTTTCCCCTCAACTACTGATCGTAAAATTCAGTGGTTATTAAATATTGTTTTTCTTTTTCTTCACAGCAAAGATATTTCACTAAATCGCCAGTTAGTGTCGTAGTGAAATTAAATCAAAAAAAATCTCTTAATGAAAAGAGATTTTAATATTAGATATAAAGGTGTTGTTTAAAAAAAAGTAATTTTCAGACAGTTTCTTCATTCATTTTTTTCTTGATAAAAAAACGAATCAAAAAAATCAAGACTTTATTTTTAAAATCAAAAATCTACGAAATTTGAAAAAGACGAAACAAACTCGCTATCGCTCAAACAGTTTTTCGTCTATTTTTTTCAAAATTCTTGATTTTTACAATTTTAAAAATAGGTCGATTGAACTCCGGTAAACATAATAAACAAAAAAAAAACAGATTAATTCTTTCAAAACTACAGGACTACTCTTTAAATGATTTTAAAAATAAAATAGAAAAACTCTCCATATTACTCCAACAACCTTTCTTCTAAAGATTCTTCATAAAAAGTCTCTTTGAATTTACCTTTAGCATCAAGCTCGAATTTTTTGTTCATTATTTTATAAATCATAGGATCATTTTCCTCGGAAGGGAGTTTTTCTATAATTTCTTCATGAATTTCAATTTCAAAATTTTCAGAAATTTTTCCAGTTGAAAAATTACCTTCTTCAGTTTCATATTGAACAGAAATTTTATCGGTAATTGATAAATTATTTTTATTGATCATGATTAACTCAAAACCAGAACCTCCAGAACCATCTGAATAATCAAGGAAACCAATGAAATTTTCATTTTCATATACTTTTTTTACATCATAAAAAATTCCTTGTGCATCTGAATCAAATGTATAACTATTGATAAATTCAGTAAAAAAGATACTATCATTTTTGGTTAGAGGAATTTCTGAAGAAGTAATTCCAGAAATAGCAGAAAGTTTTCCAAAATCATTTTTATCTTTTCTAAAACTCAATGGAAGATTTAATGTTTCTGTTTTTTTAATTTTTTCATTAAAAACGGGCTTTAATTTTCTCATGAATTCATCCGTAAAGAAAGTTTCTTCTTTTTTTCCTTTCCAGATAAAATTACCGTCTTTTCCAACTTTTAAATTATAAGTTGTTTCGGTAGTTTTATCGTCGTTTGAAGTATCTACTTCTTTTGCATGAATAGAGGAATCAGAAAATACTATTTCATTAAAACTAGAGATGTGATCTATTTTTTCAAAATTATTTTTATTAAAATTCGCAATCTCTATTCTATTTTTAAAAATAAACAATGTAGACAAAATACTATCGATTTCCTGAATATAATACACTTTTAAAGGAGTACTTTGCTCGTATTTAAAAGCATTTTTGTCTAAAAAATGAACAACAAACAAAGAATCTTTTTCTGAAATTTCTTCTTTAGAATCTTTATTTTTTTCAATAATAAACTTTTGTGAGTTTATAATTCTTGGTAAATCTTTTGTGTAAGATGTTAAGAATTTACTTTTGTCAAACTTTTGTTCTTTAGCTGTGTTTTCTTTGATTTCTTTTTTTTCTGATTTATTATTACAAGCAAAAAGGAGTAGTGTAGAAAGTGCTAAAAGATTGTATTTTATTTTCATAAGGACTATTTTAATTCAAAACAAATCTAAGAAAATTCATAAAAATTATAGAATGTATAATGTTGTGAAATTGTAAGAATTTATCCAAAATCACTTTTTTATTTTAAGAAAATCCGAATTAGACTTTTGAATCTGAAAATTTCAAATCAGAAACTATTAAATGTTTTTAAGATTTTGTATCTTTGCAGAACATTTCAAAAACCCTTTGGATTATGGAACTATTTATCATAACAGCCGTTTTATTAGGAGTTGGAGTTGCAGGAATTGCAATCAAAATCTGGGCTAAAAAAGATGGAAAATTTGCTGGGACATGCGCTAGTCAAAGTCCTTTTTTAAATGAATCAAAAGAGCCTTGTGGATTTTGCGGTAAAATGCCAGAAGACTGCGAAAATAAATAAACCAATATTATATAGATTAAATGCTTGAATTCTTATTCATTACTTTTATAGTAATTGTAATCGTTCAACTTTTTTATTATCTATTTATTTTTGGAAGATTTACTTTTTCAACCCCCAACCAAAAGAAAAAGAGTCCAAACAAACCTCCGGTTTCCGTACTTGTTTGTGCCAAAAATGAAGCCGAAAATTTAAAAAAGTTTCTACCTTCAATAGCAAAACAAAATTATCCAGAATTTGAGATAGTTTTGATTAACGATGCTTCTTATGACGAAACCTTAGACATTATGGAAGAATTCCGTGATGAAAATGCTAAGGATTTTGAGAAAAAGAACATCAGTGTCAAAATTGTCAATGTATATGAAAATGAGCAATTTTGGGGAACAAAAAAATATGCACTTTCCTTAGGAATTAGAGCTGCTACACATGAGCATATGTTATTTACAGATGCCGATTGTGAGATTATTTCTGAGAATTGGATTTCAGAAATGCTTTCTAATTATCATGAAGAAAAATCAATCGTTTTAGGATATGGAGCATATAGAAGAATCCGAAATTCCTTTTTAAATAAATTAATTCGTTTTGAAACTGTTTTGACTGCAACGCAATATTTTGCTTATGCTAAAAACAGAATTCCTTATATGGGAGTTGGAAGAAATTTGTCATACACAGAAGAAACTTTTTTAAATGTAAATGGATTTGTAAACCATATGAAAATCAAGTCAGGAGACGATGATTTGTTTATCAATGAAGTTGCAAATAGAAATAATACAGCAATTTGCTTTACACCAGAAAGTTTTACAGTTTCTGAGCCAGAAACCAGCATGAAAAACTGGATTCGTCAGAAAAGAAGACATGTGAGTACTGCAAAACATTATAAATGGCTTCATAAAATTTTATTAGCTTTATTTTATATTTCTCAAGTAGGTTTTTGGTTTTTGGCAATTGTTTTGCTTTCAGAACAATACAAATGGGAAATAGTTGGAAGTTTAATTCTTTTTCGATTAAGTTTTCATTATCTTAGTTTAGGTTGTGCTGCTTTTAAGTTAAAAGAAAAAGATTTGATCCTTTTATTACCGTTTTTAGATTTTATTTTAATCGCGACACAATTATACGTTGCAGTAAGAAATTATTTATCAAAACCTAAATATTGGTGAATCCAGAAAATATAAATAAAGCAATAGAAGAAGCGAAGGAGGGAAGGCAAGCTGCTTTTAATTTACTTCTGAATACTTATTGGAAAGATGTTTATCATTTTCAGTTTTCTAAAACTAGAAATGAAGATGAAGCAGAAGATATTACCATCAAAACTTTTTCTAGAGCTTTTGACAAAATCGAGCTTTATAATTCTAAATTTGCTTTCAAAAATTGGCTACTTTCTATTTCTCATAATATTCTTATTGATCATACTAGAAAAAAGAAAACAGAAACTGTTTCTATCAATAATTCGCATGAGAAAAATGAGATTTATAGAATATCAGATGGTTCACCTTCGCCTGAAGATCGTTTAATTATCGAACAAAATCTTGCAGAATTACTTTCTTATGTGAAAAAATTAAAACCACATTATCAAGAAATGATTCAGTTGCGTTATTTCCAGGAGATGAGTTACAAAGAAATCTCTGAAACAATAAATGAGCCATTGAATAATGTAAAAGTAAAACTGCTTAGAGCTAAAAAATTACTTACAGAAATCATTAAAAAAGAGAAATAATCTTCTTTTATTTTGCTGCGATTTTGTTTTGATACGAAAGAAAATCATTCATGATATTATAACATTCTTCGATATAAATATCATGATTTAGTTTTTTGATATTATACTCAATTTTTACAATTTCACTTTGTGGTCTACTTGATTTTACTCCAGAATACTTTGGTGAATAAGAGTTTTGCGTATATTTTTTCAAAACATTGATTTTATCATACACATTTAATTTTACACGATAATCATTTTTAAATTTATTAAAGTTCAGATTATATGTATTTTGGTTTGTATACTGGTCATATTCTGGAATAATTTGTTCTATTAATTTAAAATTATTCGAATCATGTACTCGCCTTTTACTCAATAAAACCAAATGACTCATCGGAAAATTATATTTCTTTTTGAAGTAAGTTTTTTTATAAATCACATCGTTTACTAAAGCATTTGGTGCTTTACTTTCAGAATGTGCTGTATTTTGAAAATACATCGGAAGAGAGATATCTGGAGAAATCCCTTTTTTCTGAAAAGATTTTCCGTTAATTCTATAAAATTTCTCAACTGTAACTTTTACAAAATCATTTCCATCCGTTTCTTTTATTGGTAAAATAACTTGCATTGTACCTTTTCCGTAAGTTCTATTCCCTACAATAATTGCTCGATTATGATCTCTAAGTGCTGCGGCTAAAAACTCTGATGCCGAAGCGGTATAATTATTTACCAAAACAACAATTGGTTTATTAAAATAAGATCCAACAGAAACATCTTTCATGATTTGAACTTCACCTTTTTTGGTTTTAGTAATTCCGATAGGACCAATATTTGTAAATAAACTCACGATTTTACTGGCTTCTCGCATAGAACCACCACCGTTGAAACGTAAATCAATAATAAGTCCATCGATGTTATTATGTTTTAATCTTTTCAATTCTTTTTTGAAATCATAAGCAATTCCACTTTTTTTGTTCCCTTTACTTTGCGAATAAAAATTTGAAAAAGAAATGTAACCAACTTTCGGACTTAAATTGTTTTCTAAAACATAACTGTATAATCTATTCTCTTCGGTTTTTTCTAAAACTTTTGTAAGAGAAACGGAGATTTGTTCTTTATTTTTTTTCTGAACAATAATATTTAAATTTTGATTTTTATTTGAATCAATAATGTTCTCAATTCTTCCAGCATCAGGACATTGAATATCAATAATATCATCTGAATTGTTCCACTTTAAAGAAATAATTTTATCTCCCTTTTCTAAAGCAGAATTTCTTGCATTGCTATAATTTTTTATTTTTTGAATAATCAATTCATTATTATCATTTACTTTCAAATCCAAACCAAAAGTCTTTTTTTCTGAAGATAATTCTCCCTCAAAAGTTTCTTTTTCAGAGAAAGAAAAATAAGTTGAATTTGGATCAAACATATTGGTAATTGCCGTATAATAAATGTTTTCAACATAAGCATCCATACCGTTTGAAGGATTCATCAATCCATTGAAATAACAAATAATATTTGAATGCATTGTTTCCTGAACCATTTTCGCAATTTCTTCTTCGTAATTTAAATTTTCTAAGTCTGAAATATCATCTGTATTCATTTTAAAATAATTGACAAGCAAGCGATATTTCAAAAGACGATTCCATTTTTTCTTTAAAGCATCCATGTCTTTTGCATAAAGAACTTTTTCGTCTGTAGAAAAAGTATAAGTTTCTCCATTGTTTAATTTAAGGTCTGAAGCAAATATTTCATGAACCATTTTTTCTGTTTCTAAAACGTTTTTTTGGTAAATTGCCTTTACTTTATCAAGGAAAATACAAGAATTTTCTTTAATTTCATTATCCAATAAAGATTCGTATTTATAAAGTTCATCTACATCTTTTTGTGTGAAAATTAATCCATCAGAATCTAAATCTCTCAAGAAATTAGAAATTAGAGTTTTGGAGAAGTTATCATCAATATTTTTCTCTTTAAAATGAAAGTGATTAATCTGATCTACAATTTTTTTGGGTAGTTCACACGAGGGTAATTCTTCTTTTTTATCAAAGGAAAAAAGACCAACAGAAATATATAACAATAGGTATAAAATATGTAGATTCGCTTTCATAATTTCGGAGTTTTAAATGGAATTATTAAATTACAATTTTGTTTGTTAAGGATTTTGTAATTAAGAATTTAGGATGTTGTAATTAATTGTTAAAATATTGATTATCAGTTAATTTGATATAAAAATGTTAAAAAAATGAAAGTAACAGTACATAGAAAAGCTCATTTTAATGCCGCACATCGATTGCATAATCAAAATTGGAGCCAAGAAAGAAATACTGAAATATTTGGTCTTTGTAATAATCCAAACTATCACGGTCATAACTACGAATTGATTGTAAGTGTAAAAGGTGAAATTGATCCTTTGACTGGTTATGTGATTGATATGAAGATTTTAAAAGATATTATTTATGAGGAAGTGGAACAGCCTTTTGATCATAAAAATTTGAATTTAGACGTTCCAGAATTCAAAGATTTAAATCCAACTGCAGAGAATATTGTTGTTGTTATTTGGGATAAAATCAAAAAAAGATTGGATGCAAAATTTGACCTAGAAGTAACACTTTATGAAACTCCTAGAAATTTTGTAACCTATGATGGAAATTAAAATAAAAGATTAAAAAGATATAAATGAGCTTAAAAACGCCAAAAGATACCGCAATTGAAATTTCAGAATTGATGTTACCATCTTATTCAAATTTCAGTGGGAAAATTCACGGAGGATATATTTTAAATTTAATGGATCAAATTGCATTTGCTTGTGCTTCTAAATATTCTGGAAAATATTGTGTGACAGCATCTGTAAATACGGTTGATTTTTTAAATCCGATTGAAGTAGGAGAGTTGGTAACTCTTAAAGCTATGGTAAATTATGTAGGAAATACTTCAATGGTTGTAGGAATTCGTGTAGAATCAGAAAATATCCAAACAGGAATTGTAAAACACTGTAATTCATCTTATTTCTTAATGGTAGCAAAAGATGAAAATGGACATACAGCAAAAGTTCCGCCTATCAAATTAGAATCTAAAGAAGATGTTCGTAGATTTTTAAGAGCAGCACATAGGCTAGATGCAAAAAGAAAGCGTAAAATCGAGTTTTCAAAAGACGAAAAATTACCTGAAAATTATAAAGTTGCTTTAGAGCATTTTAATTGTGTGGTAGAAGAAAAATAATTCTTAATTTATTTAATATAAAAAATCCCAACTCGAGAGTTGGGATTTTCTTTTTGATGAAAACTTTATTATCGTCTAATTAAACTAAAGTGACCTTTCTTTGTATATCTTCTTGTGTTTGGAGTATCATCAACTGAACTACCTACAACTTTTACAATATCTAAAGTGAACCAATAATCTGATGAAGGAAGAGGATGTCCATTTTGTGTTAATCCATTCCAACCATTTTTAGGATCAAGTTTTGTAATTACTTTTCCATAACGATCATAAATATAGATTTCTACACTCACATAATCTCCACTTTCTAATCCTAAAATTTTCCACTCATCATGAATTCCATCATTATTTGGAGTGAAATATTTAGGGAAATCAATTACACCAAATGGAACAGAAGTAACTTCACATCCGCCATCCAATACATTTCGAATCATTAAAATATAATCACCACCAGGGACATCTGTAAATACTGGAGCAGTTTGCCAAGTTTGTCCTCCGTCAATTGAGAATTCATAATTTCCAAGATTTAATCCAGTTGTATTTACAGCAACTGTATTACTTCCAAATCCTTCTACATAACCTGAAACAGTAATATCTCTTTCTGTAAGATTTGCGATGTAAGAACCAATAACTTCAATAGTTTGAATTTCACTTTCACAATTATTTTCTCCAGTTTGGCTAATTGCTTTTACCGTATAAGTTCCTTCTTCTGTTATAGTAATTGACTCCTCTGTTTCTGCTAAAATAGTTCCATTATGTGTCCATTCATAAATATAATCTCCTTCTGCATTATAAACACTAATAATACTTTCAATTTGTGGGCTATCAGCAGTTACGATTTCTTTTAAACAAATGATTTCTTCAGCATTTGATTCGAAAACTGGAATTTCTTCCACTTCGATTTCAAAAGAGGTAACTACAGTACAACCTGTCAGATTATCTTCTACACTTGCCCAAATAGTTGTTGCAGTACTTTCGTAATTTGAAGCGTCAGTGATAGCTCCTTCTTCATTTTCAGCATCTATTTGACTTGTATAATAAGTTATCGAAACATCTCCAGGAGAAGTTGCGATATTTACATTTGAAAAATCGAAAGTTGCAACACCATCAAATCCACATTCAATATAATTAGAAATAGAAGCTTCAATTTCTGGATAACTTCCAACTTTTACTGTCAGCATAAGAACCGCAACACAACCTGTTTCTGTATTTTCAATTCGAACATATAAAACAGTTCCTGTAGAAGTAATATCGATAGGATTTACAATGAAATTTTGAGAATTAGCTTCTGCTTCCGTTTCTGAATAATAATATTTTACATCCATAGAAGAAGCATCTTCTAAAATTGAATCTGTCATATCATTCACATCAATAGTCATTGCTCCATCTCCGTCATCTTCACAGAAGTAATAAGTACTGTCTGTTAATTCTACAAATTCAGGAAGAGGATTCACAATGATTTCTAAAGGAATTGTCACAAAACACTTTTCTTCTGTATAATCATTTATAGCTTTTACATAAATTGTTTTAGAATTAGTAGCATAAGCTATTAAATCTGCATCGTCAATTAGTATTGTTAATTCTTCATCTTCATAATATTCTAGAACGATTCCAGCTGGATTTTGTCCATCTAAAATTTCTGCTTCTTTATCTTTTAAATTCACAATAATTACTCCATCCGTATCATCATCACAAGCCTCAAGTGGCGTAGGGTTCATCTCAACTTTAGGAAGTGGTTCTACTATTAGGGTTAAAGTAGAAATTGCATAACATCCTGTAGTTTGATTTTCAACACGAACATAAAGCTCTTGTGCGTCAATTATTGTATTTGAGAAATTTGTAAAATCTAAAATATCTTCAACATCATTTTCTGCATTATAAAGATTCGTGTGATAAGTTACAATTGTTCCTAATTGCCCAGCTAAATAATGAGTATCTTTTTGTGTTAAGTCAAAAGAAACATATCCATCATAATCATCATCACAAGTTCTTAAAGGATTACTTGCATCTCCAATATTTGGTATATTTTCTATAATTAATTCAAAACTAGTAATGATAAAACATTCTGCTCCATTTTCTACACGAACCCAAATAGTTTGTTGGTTTGCAACTGTGTTTAAGAATGGAGAATCAATATCAATTGGATATTCTTTGTCTTCTGCATTTTGTTCTGATAAATACATAGAGATTTCTAAATCAGGTTGCGAAGCTAAAATCCCATCTCTTACTGTGTCTAAGTAGAAAATTGCAAAACCATTATTAGTATCATCTTCACAAAGAACGTAATCTTCAATTGGATCAATTTCTGGAATTTCGTCAACTTCTAACTCTAATGGTTGTACAATATAACAACCTGTATCTTCATTTGTTACATTAATCCAAATTGTAGATGCTACAGAATAATATGGGCTAACAAGTTCGATTTGACCAGAATTTGCATTTTCTTCTGTAATATGATAAGAAATAGTGTATTCTCCAAATGGATCTAAAATTTCTGTAGCTTTATTTAAATCGAAGAAAGCATGCCCATCATAATCATCATCACAAGCTTCTAATTTGATTAATTCTTCTACAGCTGGAAGCGGATTCACGATTAAGTCTAAAATTACATAAGAATTACAACCTGTTTCCGAATTAGAAACAACTGCATAAACAGCTTGACTTCCAGCAGTGATATTTGTATAAGGAACAAGTTTGTTGATTACAGGCCCGTCGATAGCATTTTCATGATACACAACTTCACCAGTTGCCCCATTTAAGATTTCAAAATCCTTTTCATAAAGTAAGAAATTCTGATAAAAACCATTTGTATCATCTCCATCCACATCATCATCACAAGCTTCCAATGGAGTAGGTTGCGTTAAAATTGGATTTTCATTTACAATCAACTCTAATGGAACCACTTTTGCACAATTTGTATTAGGATATTCTGCTCTTACCCAAATTGTTTGTGGGTTTGTATCATTTACAAAAGCTGTAGGATTTAATATATATCCAACTCCTTGTGTAGTATTTGTAACATCTCCAGAAAGAGCAGCATCTTCTGTGAAATAATATTCAAAAGAAATACCTGTTTCCGCTACAATTTCTCCTTCACGTATAGTAAGGTCGAAAGTTGTAAATCCATCTGCATTATCGTCATCACAAAGCTCAATAGCTTCTGGAATAATTGCTGTTGGCGTTGGGTTTACGATTAATTCTAAAGGAACAATATCCGTACAACCTGTAATCACATTTTTAACTAAAACATAAATTACTTGATTGTTAATATCAACATTTGGATATGCTTCAGGATTACCAATTGAATTTTGATAAACTTCATCTTCAGCATCATCTAGTTCTTCAAAATAAGTTACTTCAACATCTCCAAGAGCATAAGTGATTTCTGTTTCTTTCAGAGTAAGATTAAATATTGTAAACCCGTCATTATTCGAATCACAAGCTTCTAAAGGTGTTGGAATGTTCGTTTCTGGAGATTCTAAAATTAAAACATCCATTGTTGAAACATCGTAACAATGTGTGATATTATTTTCTAAACGAACCCAAACTGAGAAACTATTTGGTGTTGCATTATTAATATAAGGCGAAGTAATATCATTATCTCCATTAATAGCATCTGTTTCTGTAAAGTGATATGAAACTATAATTTCAGGAGTAGATTCATTATAAAAATGATCTGCATCTGTAAGCATTACAGTTGTAATTCCATCGTTAATTTCATCCTCACACACTTCTAAAAGTTGAATATCTGTTGGAAACTCAGGTTGAGGTAAAACTTCAATATTAAAAGGTGTAACAGCTCCACAACCAGTGATATCATTTTTCAATACAGCATAAATTGTTTGCACAGGAGTTATTGTATTTTCAAAATTATCTGGTGTAGAAATGTAAGCAAAAGAACTTGTATTTCCGTTTACCATATCAGCCACAGCAACATTTGCTTCATTTAAATCCGTGAAATAAGATATGCTAATATCAAATTGGTTGTTTAAAATTTCTGAAGTTGTTTGAGCATTTGTCAAATCAAAAGGAATAATTCCATCACCATCATCACATAATTGGATTGTATTTACATCATAAGTTATAGGTTTTGGGTGAACAATTACATAAAAACTTGTCAATGCAAAACAATCATTTAATCCATAAAAAGCTTTTACCCAAACTTGATGTACATTTTGTGTTGCATTTTGATAGTTTACAATATTTGGAGCAATGATTTGATCTTGGCCTAAAATTGCATCGTTTTCATTATTATAATATTCAATAGTTATCTGATCAGGATTTGCTGTTGGAGCTAAAATCTCTGTTTCTTTAATTGATAAATTGAATAATGTAAATCCATCATAGTCTTCATCACATAATTCGTAATCTGCAATACTCATATTTAAAATTGGTGCAGAAATTACTTCTAAATGTATTTCTGTAACTGTAGAACAATTGGTGCCAATATCTGCTACTTCTGCAAAAATTACTTTCGTTGGTGAATTATAATTTACAATATCAATAATTGGATTACTAAACGTTTCCGTAGTTGGATCATAATTTTCAAAATAATCAATACTTAAATCTGTATTTCCTTGTGTAATAGTTTCTTTAAATTCTTCTAGATCAAAAATAGAATTATTATCAATTGGTAAATCATCACAAATTTTGAACTCATAATTTGGGTCTACAACAGGAAAAGGAGTAACTTCTAAATCAAATGAGCCAACATTTACACAATTATTTTGTGGATTAGTTAATACATAATGTATTGTTGAAGTTCCACTTTGATAAGAATTAAAGTTAGTGATAATTGCATCATCCAATCCATTTGCAGATTCTTGTGTTTGGTGATAAACGATTGTATACAATCCAGCATCTGTAAGAGTATCTTCAAAAAGAGTAAAGTCCCAAATTAAAAGACCATCAAGATCATCATCACAAACAGAATTTGTTGGGATAGCTGTGATGACAGGAGTTTGCTCAACAATAATATCAAAAGATAGTTCTAAAGGACAAGGACTAAATTGCTGCGAAACTTTTAAGTAGATAGTTTGTTGGTTTGCAATTGTATTTTGATAATTTTCAGGATTTGAAATAATTGAACCAGAATTATAATCAGCGTCTGTGAAATATTCAAATTCAAAAACATCAGGATTATTTAAATAAGTATTATTTGCTAAGATTTCATCTTTTTTTGCAGTCAAATCAAATTCTTCAATTCCATCAAAATTAGTTCCTACATCATTCGTGTCACAAGTTAAAATGTCTGCAATGTCTGTATTTACAATTTCTTCAAAAACTTCAATAGTAAATGGAACCACTGAGATACATTCAAAATCATCATCAAAATCAACTTGATCATTATTGTCATCATTTACAGCAACTCGAATCCAGATTGTTTCTTGAGAAAAAGCAGCATTATTGGTATAGTTTCCACTAATTTCAAATTTATCGTTATAAGCTCCATCTTCTGAGGCGTGGAAAGAAATATCATAAAGATCTGGATCTAAACTAGAGTGTAAACCATTTAACAAATTTTGCGTAATTGTATTTTCTAAATCAAAAGTTCCAAATCCTGAATTATTACAAATTCCTTGATTTGTAACACCAGAAAATACAGCTTTACTATAGATATATAAATTGTACAAAAACTCACCAACCTGATCTCCATCTTCATTCAATACTTCTAATTTATAAACTCCAGAATCTGTAGCTGTAATAGAACTTGTATTTGCTCCTGTTATTTCGGTAAATGTATATGTATCAGTTGGTGTATCATGAGGTTTGGAATACCAAATGTAAGTTAGATTATCAATTCCAACATAATATCCTTCTGGAAGTTCTAGTTCTTGAGAAAGATCGTCTAAATCACTAACCGTGAAAAAATATGTATCAATTAAATTTCCGTTGATATCATAAACTTCAGCTTTATAATCTCCTTCTGTATCAGCTATAAATTCGTGCGTAATTTCTCCTGTAATTTCTATAAAATTTCCATTATCATCTTGAAACCATTTGATATTTACACCATCCATACCTTCATAAGGATCTGTAGAGAAACTCAATAATTCTAGGTTTTCTTCACAAAGAGCAATAGTTTGCTCAGCTTCACATTGTGAACTACCTCCTCCTTTGATTTGAGAAACATTTGTCCAAGCATCCGGATTTTGAGCATAATTTGTTACCATTAAATGATAAAACATATATTCTTCACCATAAAAACTAAAAGTTTCAATAGCAGAAGCAGAGTAGCTACATTCCACGACATTTAAAGTTTCACAACCACCAGGAGCTTGATAATGTGTAAATGGTCCCCATAAAATAAAATCAACATCTTCAGGAGTTCCAGTCTGATCTGCATTTTGGTATTGTGTAATTTCAATTTCAATCATCCCTGGTTCATCTATTTCGATTGTATAGAATGAAGGCATTGGTTGTGACCATAGACAATCATAATCAACATTTGGAGGAACTGAAATTGTTGCATCATTTTGAAATAATAAAGGAGAATCTAAACATAATGGTTGAGGTGATACAAAATCTTGCATCTCATCAGGAATTGGGGTAATTGTGTTTGTGAATTCTACAACTTGATAACAATCAGAGATTATATTTCGAACTCTTAAATAAACAGTTTGTCCATCAGAAATTAATTGATATTTTCCTGGTACACCAAGATTATTTAAGTCATTTGCTTCATCAATAGTATAATGAAAAGTATATTCGTAGCTAGTATTTGAATCACCGAAAATTAAAGAAGTTTCTTCTCTGATGAATCTATTTAAATCAACTAAAGTTACGCCATCTACAGTACTATCATCACAAGTTGCTAAAGAATCTCCAAATGTAAAAGGTTCAAATTCTTGGAAAACAACTTTAATTTCAATTATTTTTTCACAACCAGTAGAAGTGTTTTTAGTCTTGGCATAATATGTTTTAAAATTATCAGGATCCGGATCAAAATCTCCTACAAAATATTCTAAAGTTCCATTTGTCAAGGCATTTGTTTCATTTTCAGCATCATTAAAAGTATCATAAAAAGTATGTTGGAAGATACTAGAACTTAGAATTTCATTGATTTCTTCTTCAAGATCTAATTCATAATGATCTGTTCCTCCGTTAAATTCTGGAAAATCATTCTCACAGATATATAATTCTAAATCGTCGATAAGAGGTTTTGGAGCAGAATTTAAAATAATTTCAATAAAAGACTCACAACCATTATCTGTATTTGTAGCTTTAACATAAACTAAAAATTGATTAGATGTATTGAAATTAGATTCTGGAAAATTAGACGGATTTAAAATTTCTGTAGTATAAGTGTTGTCGATATAATAATTAAAAATAATATTTGTAGTATTATTTACGATTGTTTCATTTATTTCAGTAATGTCAACTTCATAATTACTAGTTCCATTTTCAAAACAAACCAAAAGTTCATCACCATTATTCACTTCAAAAACTGGAGCAGGAAGAATATTTAGATTGAACTCTTTTTGTAAAACAACACTTCCATCTGCAACAAGTTTTACTTCCACATACACAATTTGTGTGTTAGGAGTAGTTGTTGTGAAATTTGTTGGATCAATTATTTGCGTAGAGTAAGTATTGTCAGAAAAATAAGTAAACGTATAATCAGAGAGAGTGGAGTTTAAAAGTAATAAAGGTTCAATTTCTGTTAAATCAAAGTCTCCAAACTCGGTTTCAGAACAAGTTTCTAAAGTTATTGGATCATTCAGAAGATGAATAATTGAAAAACTAGTTTTAGAAATACAACCTGAAGAATTTGCTGTGACTTTTGCCCAAACTTTACTATAATATGAAACATTAGAAAAATCTAAATCCGTAATTTCATTAGAATTGTTATCAAGATCATTTTCAGTTAAATAATATTGAATAGTTTCAGTTGCATTAATTAGGGTTGATAAATTAGAAGGAAGATTGTAGATATTTCCTGTCAAATCAGCATTTGTAATTTCAACTATTTGTAAATCATTGAATGTTGGAAAGGCATCTACAGTAAGATTAAATTGATCTGTTGTGAAAGTTCCAGCTAAATTATCAAATATTTTTACATAAATAATTTCTGAATTAGAAGATGGAGTATAATTAGAAGTGTTTGGAATCACTATCGAATTATTCAAATCATTCATACTTGTATGATATGTAACTGTAATATTTGCGTTTCCACCAGAATAAGCAGCGTCATTTTGGTTTAAGTTGAAAACAGCAGTTGTGAAATCATCATTACAAGTTTGTAGGTCATTGTTAAAAGTTGTGTAATTGCTTAAATTATTGGAGAAACCAATAAAAGAAAACAAGGAAAGTAGGATTAAAACATATTTTTTTTTCATAAAGCATTGGATGTTATACGTTTATTTGTTTTAAAGATATATATTATAACCGTTTTTTATGCTTTCTTTTTTTATGAATTTCTTGTTTTTTATAAAACACAAGTAGTTTTTTTGTAAAATCAGAGCTTATTTTTATAAATATTAGATTAGTATTATTCTTTTAACATTAGTATTTATAAGGGTTGAAGCTAATAAATAGAATCTATTTTGTAAAGATATGTTTTTGAAGGGGTTTTGTTTTATAAATTGAATCTGCTTTATAGGAATACTTTATTTTCTCAATGTTTTTTTAGTTGTAGCAATGAATTTTACAAAATAATAAAACAATTTTAATGCTAATATTTTTATGTCGAATAACATGAGTTTTAAACTAAATGTTAAATAGTATAAAAATTGTTAAAAAATAATTTGCTGATAAATTCTTCATTCAAAATTGGTTAACTTTAGGTAAATCGAAAAAAAACGACCATAAGATGATGAAAAAAAAAATTTATTTGATGATGATTGCTGTGATGGTTTTTACAACTTCGTGTAATGATGACGATGATTTTAATCCTAGGCCATTACCACCAACACCAACACCAATAGGATATGTAGGATTTTTATATACTTCCAATAGTGCTCCTGAAGGAAATGGGGTAATTTGTATGGGAAGATATGCAAATGGAGCAGTAGAAGAATTAACAGGATCTCCAATAGGAACTGGAGGAAAAGGAGCTGCAGACTACGGAATGATTGATTCTCAAAATGGAATGAAAATTATTGGAGATTATCTTTTAGTGGTAAATACAGGAGATAATCCAATTAATGGTTCTATTTCTGTTTTTAAAATGAATAATAATACTGGTGAGTTAATGAGAATTGACCAAGATCCAACAACGACTGAAGTTGATAATATTGATTCTCAAGGAATTCACCCTGTAAGTATAGCATATACTAGTCGTGGAAATGATATTTGGGTAGTTGTTGCAAATCAACATTCAAGTCCTTTATATATTGAAGGACAAGAAGTAAACTTTCCAATTCAAAATTCAGATTTAAGAAACATAGCGATGTTTAAGTTTGATATTGATACAGGAGTTTTATCTTTTGATAATATTGCTGTAACATACAATTCAGGAGATTATGGTGGGCCAGCTTGTGTTACCTTTAATACTGCTGAAACTAAGGTTGCTGTAACAACATGGGGAGTTCCAGATTTATTATCAGATACTGTAGATCCTACGAGATTACAACCTTCAAGAGTTTATTTCTATGATTTTGCTGATGGATTGCTTACAAATGAAATGTATAACGAAACTTCAGGAGTTGCAGGTGCTGTTGGAACAGCTTGGGCACCAAACGATAGATATGTTTACATCACAAGTATGAATTTAACAAGTAATCAATTAAGTAAAGGTTTAAGAACGATTGATAGCACAACAGGATTGGAAATTGAAAGTATCATGACTGGAAATGGAGGTGATTATGTTGGTTGGGCTATTTGTAGTAATGATTATTCTAAAGTTTTTACTTCTAGTTTTAAAAATAATACCGTGAGTGTATTTAACATTGCAACAGATAATACTTTGTACAAATCTTTAGATCCAAACTATTTTTTCAGAAGAGGAGAGGAAGCATTAGATAATAAAGACTTATTTGAATCACAAGATGGTTTCTTATATGTTTCAGGAGCTTATTCTGGATTAGATATTGGAGGTTACTATATAAATGCTGATGGAAGTTTGGTTGAAATTAGTAATTCACCATATAATGTTCCTTCTGCTAACGGAGTTACACCGACACAACAAACTTTTGTAGGTTTAGTAGGGGTGCAAAAGCCTTTAAAAAAATAAAATAATAATACATAATTTCAGTGAAACACTTAACTTAACCGTTAAGTGTTTTTTTGTACATTATTTTTCGGTTAAGCATATTGTTTAATTGTTAAAAAAGTATATTTTCGCCACAAAATTACATTTATGGCGAAAATCCTACTTAAATTACTTTGCTTTTTAATTTTTTTTAATTTTTTAAAAATTAATGCTCAATCACCTCGGAACGCAGTTAGTTTTGATGGTGTTAATGATTATATTCAAACAGAACGAATAAAAGGAGAATATCACACGATAGAGTTTTGGGTGAAATTTGATACACATGTTGATGGAGTTAATAATACATGGGGGAACCCTGTGATAACTTTTGATTCTGATCAAGGGAGACATAAATGGATCTGGGATAATAAATGTTGTTCAGGTTCATGGAGTAATGAAGAAAAATTAACCATTGCAAATGGAAATCATAATGGTGCTAATGGAGGAAATGGTGGTTTAACATATTATAAAGGAGAAACAATTTCTTCAGAATGGCATCATATAGCTATTGTAAGTGATAAAGACCCAAATCTTCCAATTGAAAATGTAAATGCAGACGGGAATTCTTATGTGAGCCCTTATATCTATTCTAAAATGTATATTGATGGAGTTGAGGTAGAACTTTTTAAGAGAAGTGGAGGAGCATCTGTTTATAAAGGAAGGGAAGTTTTTTTTGCTAAAAGAGGTGTGCCAGCAGATGATTATCATGAATTGAAATTTGATGAATTTAGAATTTGGTCAGTACCAAGAACACAAGAACAGATTCGTGAAAATATGACTAAAAAGCTTCAAGGTTCAGAAACAGGTCTTTTAGCATATTATCAATTTGATGAACCTACAGGAACTTCAATAATACCAGATGTAACAGGAAATTATGATGCTACACTTTATAATTCTAATGATGGGACTTTTGGGATAATTTCTTCTGGAGCACCAATTGGAGATGAATCAACATATCTATACACTTCTAATTTTTCAGGACAGTCACTTCAATTAGCATCAGCAACAGGAAATATTAAAATAGATGATTTTTCTGGTTCTTTTTCAGGAGTTCATTTGTATAAAGTTTCAGATATTCCTACTTCCTATGATGGAATGTATTCTTATTATACAGATAATGTAAATTATTATGGAGTATTTTTGGTTGGAAATAATTCTGGAGCTAGCTATGATATTGAATATGATTATTCCATGTATGCAACTGCTTTAAATAATCAATCTTTAATAGATCTTTATATAAAACCAGATAATTCAATAAGCTATTGGGGAATCACTAATTCTTTTACAGATATTGGGATTAATACACTGAAAAAAGACGTTTTATATGGTCGTTCAGAAATTATTTTAGGAGGAAGATTATCATCAACATCCTTTGTGGGAAAAGGACCAGGAGGAGTTGGAAATATTAATGGATCTTCTTCTTTAAGAATGTGGTTAGATGCTTTTAATAGATTAGGAATAAATCAAGAATCTAACCAAGAACAAGAAGCCGAATTTTGGAGAGATAAAAGTGGATTTTTAAGTGATTATATTCAGCCAGATGCTGACTTTAAGCCAAATTATAAATTAAATAACTCCTTTAATGGTTATCCTTATTTAAGGTTTGATGGTGATGATATTTTAAGAACTGTACAAGATGTTTCTTTTAATGAAGGACAGATTTATGTAGTATTAAGAGGAGAAGATAACTCAGGAGATATCTCAAAAATTATCAGTAATGATGTGACTTCTTTAAATTTTTATAAAGAAGGGTTTTTAACTGGAATTAAAAGACCTTCATTCACCTCAAATGGAACCAATTATTATGCAACAAGCTCAACTACAGAATTGAATACTAAAACGATTATTTCTTTCAGTAAAACTACAACTAGTAGTTATCGTTTTAAGTATGCACGAAATGATAATACAGAAGATACTGTATCTTTTAGTTATTTAGCTTCAAATGAATCGATACCTCTTCAAAATATTGGAGAATTATTTAAAGGAAATATTGCAGAAATTTTATTATATGATTCTCCTTTAAATGATACACAAGATATCATTGTTAAAAATTATTTATCAGGAAAATATGCTTATAGTTTAGATTCTGAAGATTTTTATTTGATGGATAATCCATCAAAAGGTAATTTTGATCATCATATTGCAGGTATTGGAAGAGTTTCAAATTCTGACAATCATACATTATCTGTAGGAACAGGTATTTTACAAGTTAGTAACCCATCAAGTTTAGGGAATAATGAATTTTTATTTTGGGGTTCAAATAAGCAAAGTATAAATGATTTAAAGCTTGAATTAGATACAAATGATTATAAAACTAATTTAAATTCAATATGGAGAGTTAGTGAAATAGGAAATGTAGGAACAGTGGATTTGAGTTTCGATTTTTCTACTATAGATTTATCAGATTTTGATAGCTCTTGCCAAGAGATGAAGCTTTTGGTTTCAGAGAATAGTGACTTTTCAGGAGGAACAGTTTATAATTTAACAAAAAATGAATCATCATTTAATGTTTCAAATGTAAGTTTTATTGATGAAGATTATTTCAAAGTTTATTTTGTGAATTTAATAGCTTGGAACGGAAATTCTTTCAAAAATGGTTCTGCTATAAATGGAGCTCCAAATATGTCTGATTCATGTTATAAGTTTATGGTTGATTCTCAAAGCCCCTCAGGAATGACTGCTACACTTACTGAAAATGCAACAATAAAAGAATTAGAAGTCAAAGAAGATAATATTTTAGTGATTGAAGATGGAGTGGTTTTATATATTGAGGAAGGTTTAATTTTAGAAGGTGAAATTAGACTTATAGGAGATGCACAGATTATACAAAAACATGATGGAACTTCTAAAGTTTCAGGAAATGGAGTTTTATATAGACAAAGAAGTTTAGAGCATCCAACAAAGTTTACAGTTCAGTATTTAAGTTCTCCAGTTGTAGATGTGGTTAATAATAATCATGATGTGAAAAATATTTTAAAAACAGGAGGGGATTACTCAATTTTGAATGGTTATGAGGGAATTACGGCAACTTCTACACATCCTGATTATGCTTATACTACAAGTCCGTATAATGCAGATACTTCACCAACTTTAAGTGATTATTGGTTTTGGAAATTTATAAATGGTTCGACTTATAATGATTGGCAATTTATCCGAAATGCTGGAATTAATGTGAATCCAGGGGAAGGATTTTCTATAAAAGGAACTGGAAGAGAAGAATTGTTTGTTTTTGTTGGAAAACCAAATGATGGAACATATTCGACTATAATTTCAGCAGATAACGAAAGTTTACTTGGAAATCCGTATCCTTCTGCAATTGATGCTTATGCTTTTATTCGAGCAAATACAGATATTACTTCTAATCCAGATAATAATTTAAGTAAAAAATCTATTAATGGAACTATCTATTTTTGGGATCATGTGAGTGCAACTTCGCATGAACTTTCAGATTATGAAGGAGGATATGCTACATTGAATTTATTAGGAGGAGTAGTAGCAACTCATATCAATAATAGTTCTGAAAATCTAACAGGTGGAAAAGTACCAAAACGATATATTCCAGTAGGGCAAGGATTTTTCGTTAAGGGATCAGCTACAGGAGGAAATATTGTTTTTAATAACTCACAAAGAATTTTCAAAACAGAATCTAGCAATGAATCAACTCTTTTAAGGAATTCTGAAAACGAAACTTCATTATTAAAGTTAAGTTTTGGACATTTTAAAGAAAATGGAAATATTGGTTTAAGACAAATAGCAGTTGGATTTAAAGAAGGATTAACTTTTGGTGAAGATTTAGGTTATGATAGTGAACTTATTGATGAAAAATCAAATGATTTTTATTGGAAATTTAATCAGAGTGAAAAAAAGTTTGTTATTGCAGGTGTTGAAGAATTTTATTTGGATATAGAACTTCCACTAACTGTAAAAGCTGAGAAAAATGGAGTTTATCAGTTTATTTTGGATGAAAAAAATAATATAGATGCAAAAGTATTTTTAAAAGATGTAGAAACAGGAATGTCTTACGAATTAGAAAACGAACCTTTCGAATATATTATTGATGAAGGAGTATATGAAGATAGATTTTCAATTATTTTTAAACCAAAAGAAAATCTAGATATAGATGATGAGGTGAAGTCTGAAATAAAGATGTATTATGCTGATTCTACGAATGAAATTGTTATTAGATCAAAAGAAAAAATAGATCATTTAAAAATATATAACACAATGGGGCAATTAGTTTTTGAAAAATCAAATACCATGGTTCAAGATGAAATTCGTGTAAAAATTCCAGCAACAATTTCTAGCGGAGTTTATATTTTAAATGTTTTCACAAATAACAAAGTTGAAAATTTAAAGTTTAGAATAAAATAGGACTAAAAAATAGTATTTGAAAGTAACAAATTGCTTTTAAATACTATTTTTGCTTTAAATAATAAAAAAGATAAAAATGAAAATTGTTAAAACAGCTATTTTAGCTTCTGTATTAGTTTTAGCTTCATGTTCTTCAAGTATGAAAGCACTTTCTGAGGACAAAAGAGATGCCAGTTCTGTAAGAAAAGCAGTAATTGTGAATAATGAAGACCAAGAATTTACGTATGCGAATAATATTTGTTCTGGTTGTGAATTTGTAAGTAAATCTATTATCTATAAAGATAGCAAACCTTATGATGTTTTAAAATACAAGAAACCAAATGGCGCAACTGTAAAATACTATTTTGATATTTCTAGATTTTACGGAAAGAACTTCTAAAATATTTTAGATAATTAATTTTTCCTCTTGAGAAGACTTAGCGGGTGTTACAAATTCTAAATGTTTTAGAATTAATGCTTAGAAATGTTTGTTAAAATAATAAGATTTGACTCCTATCTTTTTAATATATTTGAATTTATTTATGAAAAATGAGATAAGATGGAGAAAAAAGAAAAAGAAATTATTGAAGCTAAATCATCTTTTATAGCTTTATTGTTCAATGGTCAACCAATGGCAATATTGAGACCTTGGAGAATAAAAGTAGATACGAAGAGAAAATTACTAACAGTTAAAAGACGAAACTGGCATTTATTTTCTCATGATGAAGAAACACATGCTTTTCGTTCGATTAGAAATGTAAAAATTGACACCCACTTATTCGGTGCAGATTTATCTATACGAGTTTATGCCGGAAAATCAGAAGTTTTTTATTTAAGAAAGAAGAAAGCAAAAATGATCAAGGAAATTCTTCTAGAAAATGATTGGAATTTATCAGATGCAGATATTTTTGTAGACATGAATTAAAAATTCTCAATTTGAGTTTTTGACAATAAATTCAATTCTTTTTTGAAGAAAAAAATATTATAATAATATAATTTATTGAAGTCTAATGAAATGATTAATTAGGTTGCGTTTAAAATTGATTAAGTTCTTTAAACTTTATAAAAAAATAATTTTTTTCTGATTTTTTTCTCATTTCTGATAATTGATTATTACATTTGCTCATACGATTATTAAACAAAAATTAGTAATGAACTTACACGAATATCAAGGAAAGGAAATTCTTAGCAGTTTTGGCGTTAGAGTTCAACGCGGAATAGTTGCCGATAACCATAAAGGAGCTGTAGAAGCAGCAAAACAATTAACAGCAGAAACTGGAACAGAGTGGTATGTTGTTAAAGCTCAAGTTCACGCAGGAGGACGTGGAAAAGGTGGTGGAGTTAAGTTAGCAAAAAACTTACAAGAAGTTGAAACTATCTCTGACGAAATTATTGGAATGCATTTAGTAACTCCTCAAACTTCAGCAGAAGGGAAGTTAGTAAACCAAGTATTAATTGCAGAGGATGTTTATTATCCAGGAGAATCTGATCCAGAAGAATACTACATGGGAGTATTATTAAACCGTGCTACAGGAAGAAACATGATTATGTATTCTACTGAAGGTGGTATGGATATTGAAACTGTTGCAGAAGAGACTCCTCATTTAATTTTTACAGAAGAAATTGACCCATTAGCAGGATTACAAGGTTTTCAAGCAAGAAAAATTGCATTTAACCTAGGACTTTCTGGAGTTGCTTTCAAAGAGATGGTAAAGTTTGTTACAGCATTATATAACGCTTATGTTGGTACTGACTCTTCAATGTTTGAAATTAACCCAGTATTAAAGACTTCAGACAATAAAATTTTAGCTGTTGATGCTAAAGTTTCTTTAGATGATAACGCTTTATACCGTCACAAAGATCTTGCAGAAATGAGAGATTACCGTGAGGAAAACCCAATCGAAGTGGAAGCTAACGCTGCAGGATTAAACTATGTTGCATTAGACGGAAACGTTGGATGTATGGTAAACGGAGCTGGATTAGCAATGGGAACTATGGATTTAATTAAGCAAGCAGGTGGAGATCCAGCTAACTTCTTAGATGTTGGAGGAACTGCAGACGCTAAACGTGTAGAAACAGCTTTCAGAATTATCTTAAAAGATCCTAAAGTAAAAGCTATCTTAGTAAACATCTTCGGAGGAATCGTACGTTGTGATAGAGTTGCTCAAGGAATTGTAGATGCATACAAGAACATGGGAGACGATATCAATGTACCATTAATCGTTCGTTTACAAGGAACAAATGCTAAAGAAGCAAAAGAATTAATCGACGCTAGTGGATTAGCTGTACATTCAGTTGTAGAGTTCCAAGAAGCTGCTGATAAAGTACAAGAAGTATTAAGCTAATTAATATTTTTAAAATACATGAAAAAAGCTATTCATTTTTGAATAGCTTTTTTTGTTTTTATATTATATTGAATTAAAAAGATTTCATTTCGAATTCAATATTTTCTTTCGCCTTTTCTCCATAATTTTCTTGGAAATATTTTGTCTTATAAATACTCTCTTTTTCTAAGAAATTTTTCAATATTTTTTTTCTACCTCTTTTGTATAAAAAATCTGGATATCTGCTATATTCTTTTCGAATGTTAGTAGCGTATTCTTGATATTTTTCATCTGGAGTACCTAAAATAGCCAAATCAAGATCTATTAAATAAGAAGTATCACTACAATTTTCATTTTCATGGTATTTTGTAGCTATTATTTGTTCTCTACATTTTTCTATAATTAATTCGGGAACATTTAACTGTTTAAGATACTCTGAGGCCATTTCTGCACTTTTTTTCTCATTATCATTTCTTGAAACCACATAAACGATATCATGGAAGAAAATCGAAAATAAAAATGCATCAAAATCTTTAATTTCATTTTTAAAAAACATAGCCGAGTTTAACATAGACTCTATATGTTTTAAATTATGATAATGACGTTGTTTTTCAGAATAATTCTCTTCAATTTTTTTCCAAATATTTTGAATTAATTCCTTATCATCAGAATATTTTTCAGCTGTTTTATTCCATAGATTTTCCATCGTTTTTGGTTTTTTAAGGTTAATTGGACAATAAATTTAAGGAAAAGATTAAAATGAAAATAATATATTTTTATTTAATGTTTCGCGGATGTTGTATTTAAAAGTGTAATGTTAATATTTAAGATTATTTATTTTTAATACTTCTTTTGTTTATTAAATGTCTAGTAAAAACTTGTTTTATTTAAAAAAATCTTATTATGGGTTGGACTATATTCTACAAAGAAAAAATATAAATTATTAAAAAAATAAAATTATGATGACAGGAGGAGGACACATGCAGGACATGTTAAATAGAGTAAAACAAAATAGAGGATTAGGTTCTTCAAAAAAAAGAAAATTTAAAGGTAATAATAGAGAGCTTTTAACTTTAAAAGAAGAGCAAATTTATTCTTCTTATAGAGATAAAAAAGTTTCTCCAGAAAAATTAAAAGCTATAAAGCAAAAAATACGAGAAAGAGCAAATAAAGAAAATAGAATTGAATTAAGTTTATATATTATTGTTTTTATTCTTATTTGTATTGGAATATTTTATTTGGTCAAAAATTAATAGAAATAGATTTTAGTTTAAAAGTTGAAAAATAGAACAATAGCAATTTCTTTAGAAATATTAACGAATTCAAGAAAAAATATTAGTTAGAAAAGTGTACATTTGCAAAAAATGTGAGCCGTCTTATCGCTTCTTTATAGAAGAGGAAAGTCTGGACACCATAGAACAAGCATAGCGGATAACATCCGTCCAGCGAAAGTTGAGGACCAGTGCAACAGAAAGAATGTACAGTTCGGCTGTAGTGAAACCAGGTAAACTCTATGCGGTGCAATGTCATGTACATTGAAGTTTGAGGGCTGTTCGTCCGATTTCAAGGGGTAGGCAGATGGAGCTATTGAGTAATTGATAGCCTAGATAAATGATAAGAAATTAGATTTATATCTAATTACAGAATCCAGCTTATAGGCATACGTAATTTTAAAATGTGTTTTTGATAAAAAAACACATTTTTTTTTGTTAATACGTGAAATGCGGTGTGTTTAATAAATGTTTTGATAAAAATAAACTAAGGAAATTAACCTCTCGCTAAGAATCTTTTAAAAATCCTCAATATTTCGTACCTTCGCATCTTATAACTGAAAAACTAAAACAATTTTTTATTATGGCATTTGATATTGAAATGATAAAGGGTGTCTATGCTAGGATGGCCGAGAGAGTAGATGCTGCTCGTGAGGTTGTAGGTAGACCATTAACTCTTGCTGAGAAGACATTATATAATCACCTTTGGGATGGAAAAGCTTCAACAGCTTTTAAAAGAGGAGCAGACTATGTAGATTTTGCGCCAGATAGAATTGCTTGTCAAGATGCGACTGCGCAGATGGCATTATTACAGTTTATGCAAGCTGGAAAAGAAAAAGTTGCAGTTCCAACTACTGTTCACTGTGATCACTTGATCCAAGCAAAAGTAGGAGCTAAAACAGATTTAGAGAATGCTAAGCACACAAGCCACGAGGTTTTTGACTTTTTATCTTCTGTATCAAATAAATATGGAATTGGATTCTGGAAGCCAGGAGCTGGAATTATTCACCAAGTAGTATTAGAGAACTATGCATTCCCAGGAGGAATGATGATCGGAACGGATTCTCACACAGTAAATGCTGGAGGATTAGGAATGGTTGCTATTGGTGTTGGAGGAGCTGATGCTGTAGATGTAATGGCAGGTATGCCTTGGGAGCTTAAATTCCCTAAGTTAATTGGAGTTAAATTAACAGGAAAATTAAACGGATGGACTGCACCTAAAGATATTATCTTAAAAGTAGCAGGAATCTTGACTGTAAAAGGAGGAACTGGAGCAATCATCGAGTATTTCGGAGAAGGAGCTAAGTCTTTATCTTGTACAGGAAAAGGAACAATCTGTAATATGGGAGCTGAAGTAGGAGCTACAACTTCAACTTTCGGATATGATGAGTCTATGGAGCGTTATTTACGTGCTACTGGACGTGATGGTGTTGCGGATGCTGCAAACGAAATCGCTTCTTACTTAACAGGAGATGATGAAGTGTATGCTGAACCAGAAAAATACTTTGATGAAGTAATCGAGATCAACTTAGATACTTTAGAGCCACACATCAATGGACCTTTTACTCCGGATAGAGCTACACCAGTTTCTGAAATGAAAAATGTTGCTATTGATAACGAATGGCCATTAGCTGTAGAGTGGGGATTAATCGGATCTTGTACAAACTCTTCTTATGAGGATATTTCAAGAGCTGCTTCTATTGCAAAGCAAGCTGTTGAGAAAAACTTAAAGACAAAAGCTGAGTTTGGAATCAACCCAGGTTCTGAGCAAGTAAGATATACTATTGAAAGAGATGGATTCATCAAGACTTTCGAAGATTTAAATGCTAAAATCTTTACAAATGCTTGCGGACCATGTATTGGACAATGGGCTAGAGAAGGAGCAGATAAGCAAGAGAAAAACTCTATTATCCACTCATTCAACAGAAACTTCTCTAAGAGAGCTGATGGAAACCCAAATACACACGCATTCGTAGCGTCTCCAGAAATGGTAGCTGCAATTGCTATCTCTGGTCGTTTAGATTTCAATCCAATGACGGACACTATCTTAAACGAAAATGGAGAAGAAGTAAAATTAGACGAGCCAACAGGATGGGAATTACCTCCAAAAGGATTTGATGTTGAAGACCCAGGATACCAAGCACCAGAAGCAGATGGTTCTAGTGTGGAAGTAAGTGTTTCTCCAACTTCTGAGCGTTTACAATTATTAACTCCATTCAAACCTTGGGACGGTGAGAATATTACAGGAGCTAAATTATTAATTAAAGCGCAAGGTAAGTGTACTACTGACCACATTTCTATGGCTGGACCATGGTTACGTTTTAGAGGTCACTTAGATAATATTTCTAACAACTGTTTAATCGGAGCTGTAAATGCTTTCGGTGGAGCTACAAACAAAGTTAAGAATCAGTTAACTGGAGAATTAGGGGAAGTTCCTGCTACAGCTAGAGCATATAAAGCTGCTGGAGTACCTTCAGTTGTAATTGGAGATCAAAACTATGGTGAGGGTTCTTCAAGAGAGCACGCTGCAATGGAGCCTCGTCACTTAGGTGTTGCTGCTGTAATCGTAAAATCTTTCGCAAGAATTCACGAAACTAACTTAAAGAAACAAGGTATGTTAGGTCTTACATTTGCTAACGAAGCAGATTATGATTTAATTAAAGAAGATGATACTTTCAACTTTGTTGATTTAGTTGATTTTGCTCCAAACAAGCAATTAACTTTAGAAGTTGAGCATGCTGATGGATCAAAAGATACAATCATGTTAAACCACACTTACAACGCTCAACAAATTGAGTGGTTTAAAGCTGGTTCTGCATTAAACTTAATTAAAGCTCAAAATAACTAATATTTAGAGTTTTTAATCATAAAATAAAAAGCCAGAAGTTTTTACACTTCTGGCTTTTTTGTTTAGATAAATATATAATTTAAAATGCTTGTAAAGAAAAGTTTAAAAAGGGGGCATTATAAAAATAAGAATTTATCTAATTCTAATATAAAAGATAATTATAATTACATTCAATTATTGTTATAGTACACATCAAGAAGAAATTATTCTTCATAAGAATTTATACTTCTATTTAAAATTAAAGAGATTTGAAAGTGTATTGGATATGGATATTTTTTTATTTTTATTTCTCAAACTAGTGGATTTGAAATCAAATAATTGTAATTTCTTATACGCTTGAGCATACTTCTCCTTTTGTACAAATAAGTGATACTTATATACATTAGAACTATCATAGGTTTTAACTAAAGTTAAAATCCCACTAGCTTCAATTTCATTTTGAAGACAAATTAGTTTTTCTTTGCTTTTAAATGTTTTTAATAAGATCATCTTTATTTTATTTTTTGATGTGTTATTAATAATCTTAAAAAAAAACAACCAAGTATAACAACTTGTTTAATAAATCTAAAGGGGTTGATTATTTCGCACACTAAACTAGATAAATATTTTATTTTATCAAAACATTTTCCTAAAAAAGTGTTAAATATTTTAAAAAGTGTAAAATTTTGTATAAAATACTGAATTATCTTTTTTCTTTTTTTTCCCAACCTTTAAAAGGCATCAGCCAATCTTCATGGCCAAAATAATTCCATTTAACTTTTGTCAAATCAATTTCAGGATTAACCAATCTTTGGAAAGGTCTACCGTTTAAGCTCACTTTTCCGTCAGCATAAATAGATATATTTTCACCTTTATGCTCTTTTTTTAATCGTTGTACAAATTGCCATATAACATCTGGTTTTGTTGCAATCATTCTGCGTTGTTTTTTAGATAGGTAATCATCAAGATTTACTTTAGTTTCTTCTCCAGTATCGTTATTTTTTATTTTAAACTTTATGTAACCAGATTTTGATCTAAGCATCATTCTCCAACTCATTCTATGTCCCTCTTCTGTCCAGAAAACAGAATCTTGAATTGCTAAATTTCTCACAGGAAGTAATACTTGAACAACTAAATAAGTAACAAATATAGATTTTATCATTCCGCCATTTGATGGAACAGAAACAGTGTCTTCAGTATATAATTCTTTTTTCTTTAAGAAGATGTTGCGAACAGTTTTTGCATCAAAGAAAAATAACGAAAATGCTAACGATAAATATGGGAAAATTCCTACATGAAACACAAATGAATTGAATAAATGGAAAATAAAAGAAGCTCCAAAAGCATAAATTCTTGTTCTTCTCCAAAGTAAAAGCGGGATAATTAATAAGTCATAGAAAATCCCAGAATAAGCAATAAATAAATGAAAAGAATGATCTTTTAATAAATCAGCCATAAATGGTAGCTGTCTAGCTTTTCCTGATAATAGTAAACCTGTAAATGTTCCGTCTAACCAATCTGGATATAATTTTTGTAAAGCTCCATAGGTGTAAACAATCCACATTTGAAGAATTAAAATCCATTTTGCCCAATTAGGAATTGAAATAGATTTTTTGACTCTTCCGTGTTTTGCATCCAACGAAGCATAATTATTTGCTGGTAAAAAACACATAATTGCACTTAAAAGAACTAATAGGAAATAGTGATTGTTATAAGATGCTTTTTGCATAAAATATACTCCAGACCACATTACAGTGAAAGCTATTATTCCTAAACGATATCTATAACCCAACATTACAAAAAGTCCGAAAACTCCCATAACACAGTAGTAAACATACATCCAGTAACCATCTAGAGGCTGTAAGAAATCTAAACCAATGAAGTTGAAAGTGAATTTAGGCTCTATCATCGTTCTTTGAATCCAACCTGTAAAACAGGAACCAACAGATTCTAAGAAAATCAATAGACCGAAAATAATTCTGAAAACAACAAGTGCACTGTTGTCTATATTTTTAAATAAAAAATTATTCAATTTCATTTTAATTTATTTGGTTTAAATCTTATTAATTATCGAATCGTAAAAATAGTTAAACTTTTCATTTTATCAGAAAACAATTATCATGCAAATGCAAAAAAATAAGAATGTTAAAATTATTTATTTTGAAAAGTTTTTTAATTCTTTATTGCCAGAGTTTTAAGGTTGTTGTTTACTTTTTTCAAGGATTTCTATAACTTTTTAATAATGTTAAAATAAAAATCGCTTCAATTCTTGGCATCCTTTTTTCTATACTTTGCAAAGAAATAAAATAATTATTATTTAGATTGATTTAAAATAAAGAAATATATTTGCAAACCTAACCCCGATAAAACATGAAGACAGTAACAGATTTGAAAACAAAATTTTTAGGAGAATTATACAAAGTAAACGGAACAAAATTATTAAGATATAGTATTGGATTTATTTTTATTTGGTTTGGAGCTTTAAAGTTTTTTGACGGAATGAGTCCAGCACAAGATTTAGCAATAAATACAATTGATAAATTGACTTTTCATCTGTTTTCAGCAAATTCTATTCGTTACGGATTGGCTATTTTAGAAGTTGTTATTGGGTTAGGAATGTTTATACCAAAATATTTAAAACAAACTCTGGTTTTACTTAATATTCAAATGCTTGGAACACTGACTCCAATTTTCCTTTTTCCATCTATTGTTTTCACACGTTTTCCATATGCACTTTCGCTAGAAGGACAGTATATTTTTAAGAATTTTGTAATTATCAGTGCTGCAATTGTGATTGCAAAGACTTCTTTCAAGAAAAATTAGTTTTGTATTTTTAATGTATGAAAATACAATTAGAAACGAAAGATATTATCATTTTTGAAAGTAGTTTATATCGAACAACTTCAACATTAATTGATTCAGACGAAACAATATTTTTAGTAGATCCAAATTATCTTCCAGAAGAAATAAATTTTATTCATAAAAAAGTAGAAGAGAGGAGAGGTGGCAAGAAACTAGTTATCCTGATAACACATGCAGATTATGATCATATTGTGGGTGTGAATGCTTTTAATTATGATGAATTAATTACCACAGAAGCTTTTTTAACCAAAAGAAATATAAAGAAAGCTTTGTATGATTTAGAAGCTTTTGAGCAAAGTTTTTACATTCAAAGAAACTACGAACTGTCATATCCTGTTCCATCAAATTTGATTAAAGAAAATGAACAAATTTTTGATTTTAAAAGTTCAAAAATAAATGGATTACTAACTCCAGGACATACGATAGATAGCGGAGCTTTCCTTTTAAAATCATTTAAAGTTTTAATTACAGGAGATTATTTGAGTAACATAGAAATTCCTGTAATTGATGATAATTTAGAAGATTATAAAAAATCAATGTCTTTGTTTGAAATGATTATTGGAAATGAAGATTTAAATTATATCATAGTCGGACACGGAGACTATTCTACAAGCAAAGAAGAAATTTTAGAACGAATAAAACTTCAAAATGAATACTTAGAAATGTTGGAACAAAATGTTTATCATGGGAAGAATTTTGATCTCAAATTTTTAGAAAAATTTCCTAATCCTATTGCGATGAGAGATATTCATTTAGGGAATATTAAAAACTTAAAGAGATAAAAAAACAAAAGCCATTTCAGATTTGAAATGGCTTTTGTTTTCTTATTTTTTAAATTTGTTTTCTTGTAAAATAAAACTTTCTCCAAGATAAACTTTTCGAACAGTTTCATCATCTGCAAGTTCTTGTGGAGTTCCTTCTTTTAAGATTCCTCCTTCGAACATTAAGTAAGTTTTATCTGTAATTGCTAGAGTCGCCTGAACATCGTGGTCTGTAATTAAGATTCCAATGTTTTTATCTTTCAATTTGGCTACAATATGCTGAATATCCTCTACGGCAATTGGATCTACACCCGCAAAAGGCTCATCTAATAAGATAAAATTAGGATTTGAAGCCAAACATCTTGCAATCTCGGTTCTTCTTCTTTCTCCTCCAGATAATAAATCTCCTCTATTTTTTCTAACATGACCAAGACTAAATTCACTGATCAATTCTTCTAGTTTTTCTTTTTGTTCTTTTTTAGTTTTATAAGTAAACTGAAGCACTGACATGATATTATCTTCCACACTTAATTTTCTGAATACAGATGCTTCTTGTGCTAAGTAACCAATTCCTTGCTGTGCTCTTTTGTACATCGGGAATTTTGTAATTTCTGTATCATCAAGATAAATGTGACCATCATTTGGTTCAATCATTCCAACAATCATATAGAATGAAGTTGTTTTTCCAGCACCATTAGGCCCTAAAAGACCAATAATTTCACCTTGTCTTACTTCTACAGAAATTCCTTTAACAACAGTTCGACTTCCGTATTTTTTTATTATGTTGTCTGCTCTTAATATCATATATTCACGCTAACGTTGAAAAACTAATTTTATTCTGATTTTTTTGCATTTTCTTCTAAAATCTCCCAAAATTCATAGGCTCTTCTTAGATGTGGAATTACAATACTACCACCAATTAAAGTAGCAATAGATAATGCTTCCATAATTTGTTCTTTATAAAAACCTTCTTTATGACAAGATTCTAGATGATATTTTACACAATCATCACATCTTAATACTACAGATGCAACTAAACCAAGTAATTCTTTGGTTTTTACATCTAAATGACCTTCTTTAAAGGCATTTGTATCAAGGTTAAAAAATCTTTTAAATACTTTATTATCTTCACTCAAAATTTTATCGTTCATTTTCTGACGATAATCATTAAATTCTTTTACTGCATCTGCCATATTTAATATTTTTGATTTTTAACTACAACTTTTGAAATATAAATACTCAATTCATATAAAATTAAAATAGGAATTGAAACGATAATTTGACTTGCAATATCTGGCGGTGTAATCACTGCTGATAAAACTAATACCAAAACAATTGCAATTTTTCTATATTTTCTTAAAAATTCAGGAGTAACAAGTCCAATTTTACTTAAGAAATAAATAACTACAGGAAGTTCAAACATAAGTGAAACTCCTAGAAGTGTACTTGTAATTAAGCTAATATGCGACTGGAAGCTGAATTTATTTTCAATAAAATCCGTAATTTGGAAACTATAAAAGAAATATACTGAAAGAGGTGCTACAATAAAATAGCTAAATAATACCCCGATAAAGAAAAGTACAGAAGCTGAAAAAATAAATAATCTTGATCTTTTTCTTTCATTTTCATGTAACCCTGGGCTAATGAATTTCCACATTTCCCAAAGAATATATGGGAAAGAAACAATGAATCCTAAAATTAGAGAAGTCCAGATTACATTCATGATTTGCCCCGAAGGGTTTAAACTTTGTAAACTATCTGCTCCAAAACTCAGATTGCACATTTCACTTTCAATATTAAAGAATTGACTCAATTTGCATAACCAAGTGTAAGTTGGAAAATCATTGTGTAAATGAGCAAATAAAAATTGCTCATAAACTTCTGTTCTGAAAATAAAAATTACAGTAGCAACAATGAAAATTGCTATTGTAGAACGGATTAAATGCCATCTTAATTCTTCTAGATGATCTAGAAATGACATGTTTTTTTTAGCTTGATCTGACATTATTAAAATATTCCCTCTTTAATTAAATCATGTAAGTGAACAACTCCTACATATTCTTCATTTTCCTTTACTAAAATCTGCGTGATATTATTAGATTCCATCTCTTCTAAAGCTTGAATTGCCATCGCATCCTTCTCAATTGTTCTAGGATTTTCACTCATGATATCCCTAGCCGTTAAATTAGTAAAGTCTGAAGTTTTCTCTAACATTCTTCTGATATCACCATCTGTTATGATTCCAATTAATTGATCATTTTCAATAACAGCAGTAGTACCAAGTCTTTTTTGAGAAATTTCTACAATTACTTTTTGAATAGAATCTTCAGGAGAAACTTTTGGAGCTTCGTTCTTCGCAATTAAGTCACTAACTCTTAAATATAATTTTTTTCCTAAAGCTCCTCCTGGATGATATTTTGCAAAATCTTGACTAGAAAATTCTTTTAAATTTAAAAGACAAACTGCAAGAGCATCTCCCATAACTAACTGAGCTGTAGTACTTGTTGTAGGCGCAAGATTATTTGGACAAGCTTCTTTTTCAACATAAGTATTCAGTGTGAAATCAGCATTTGTACCTAAAAAAGAATCTTTATTTCCTGTAATTGCAATAATTTTATTTCCGTAGTTTTTAATCAAAGGAATTAAAACTTTTATTTCTGGTGTATTTCCACTTTTAGAAAGGCAAATAACTACATCGTCTTCTTGTATATTTCCTAAATCACCGTGAATTGCATCTGCTGCATGCATAAAAATTGCAGGAGTTCCAGTCGAATTTAAAGTCGCAACTATCTTAGTAGCAATGTTTGCGCTTTTTCCGATACCTGACACAATAACTCTACCCTTTGATGCGTATATAAATTTAACAGCCTTTTCGAAGTCAGAGTTAATAAAATTACTTAAATTCGCAATGGCTTTGCTTTCTATAGCAATTGTTTGCTTAGCATTCGCAATAATGTTATTTTTGTTATCCAAAAGGTTAAAATTTTAGTTTATAATTAAATTATATATTTTCTTTCATTGATGCAAAGGTATCTAAAATTAGATTAAAAACAGTAATGAATAGACAGGAAATTGATATACATAAGGCTTTAAAAAAATATTTTGGTTTTTCTAAATTTAAAGGTCTTCAAGAAGAAGTAATTAGAAGTATTTTGAATAAAGAGAATACTTTTGTTATAATGCCAACTGGGGGTGGTAAATCTATGTGTTACCAATTACCCGCACTGATGCAAGAAGGAACTGCAATTGTAGTTTCTCCATTGATTGCTTTGATGAAAAATCAGGTAGATGCAATCAGAGGTGTTTCAGAAGAAAATGGTATTGCTCATGTTTTAAACTCTTCTTTGAATAAAGGAGAAATTGCACAGGTAAAACATGATGTAGAAAGAGGTGTTACTAAATTACTGTATGTTGCCCCCGAATCTTTAACGAAAGAAGAATATGTAGAATTCTTAAAGTCACAAAAAATTTCATTCGTTGCGATTGATGAAGCACACTGTATTTCAGAGTGGGGACACGATTTTAGACCTGAGTATAGAAATTTAAGAAGTATCATCAAGAAAATTGGTGATGTGCCAATTATTGGATTAACGGCAACAGCAACTCCAAAAGTACAAGAAGATATCCTGAAAACTTTAGGGATGTCTGATGCTATTACTTTTAAAGCTTCATTTAATAGAGCAAATCTTTTCTACGAAGTTCGTCCAAAAACGAATGATGTGAATAAAGACATCATTAAATTCGTAAAAAGAAATGATGGAAAGTCAGGAGTTATTTACTGTTTAAGTAGAAAAAAAGTAGAAGAAATAGCACAAGTTTTACAAGTAAACGGTGTAAAAGCAGTACCTTATCATGCAGGTTTGGATGCTAAAACACGTGTAAAACATCAAGATATGTTCCTGATGGAAGATGTAGATGTTGTAGTTGCAACAATCGCTTTCGGAATGGGAATCGATAAACCAGATGTTCGTTTTGTAATTCACCACGATATTCCTAAGAGTTTAGAAAGTTATTACCAAGAAACTGGTAGAGCTGGACGTGATGGAGGAGAAGGACATTGTTTGGCTTTTTACTCTTATAAAGATATTGAAAAGCTAGAAAAATTCATGGCAAATAAGCCAGTTGCAGAACAAGAAATTGGTCATGCATTGCTTCAAGAAGTTGTTGGTTTTGCTGAAACTTCGATGTCACGTAGAAAATATTTACTTCACTATTTCGGAGAAGAATTTGATCATGTGAATGGTGAGGGAGCTGATATGGATGATAATGTTCGTAATCCAAAGAAAAAGCATGAAGCAAAAGAAGAAGTGAAAACTTTATTGGAGATAGTTCGTGATACAAACCAAAAATATAAAGCAAAAGATGTTGTAAATACTTTGGTTGGACAACAAAATGCGGTATTAAAATCTCATAAAACAATCAATCAACCATATTTTGGGATAGGAAAAGATAAAGATGCTAAATATTGGATGGCTTTAATTCGTCAAGTATTAGTTTCAGGTTTTATCCGAAAAGAAATTGAGCAATATGGAGTGATAAAACTTACAGAAGCTGGTATGGATTATATCAAAAATCCTGAAAGTTTTATGATGACAGAAGATCATGTTTATGAAGATGGAGATGATACTGGAATTATTACAAATTCTAAAGGTTCTGGCGCAGCAGTTGATGAGCAATTAATGAAAATGCTTAAAGATCTTCGTAAGAAAGTTGGAAAGCAAAAAGGTGTACCACCATTCGCAGTTTTCCAAGATCCTTCTTTAGAAGATATGACTTTAAAATATCCAATTACGATTCAAGAACTTGGAAATGTACATGGAGTTGGAGATGGAAAAGCGAAGAAATTTGGTAAACCTTTCATTGAATTAATCGAAAAATATGTTGAGGATAATGATATCGTTCGTCCAGATGATTTGGTAGTGAAAAGTACAGGAGAAAATTCTTCTTTAAAATTATTCATTATTCAAAATACGGATCGTAAAATTCCTTTAGAAGATATTGCAAAATCAAAAGGGTTGCAATTTGATGCTCTTATAAACGAGATGCAACGAATCGTTTATATGGGAACAAAATTGAATATCGATTATTATTTGGATGATATTTTGGATGATGAGCAACAAGAAGAAATTTTTGATTACTTCATGGAAGCAGAAACAGATAAAATTGAAGATGCTCTTGAAGAATTTGATGGAGATTATGATTTTGAAGAATTAAGATTAATGCGAATCAAATTTATTAGTGATGTAGCAAACTAATTTTTAGTTTTTCGTTTAAGATATTAGAAAGCAACTCTTATTTGAGTTGCTTTTTTGTTTTAAGAACTCGTTTAAACTTTTTTGCCAAAACAAGGAGTTTCATCTGATGTTTATTGATGGTGAAGAGAAAAATTTTCAGCATAGCCTTAGCTATGGTTAAAATTTTTCACAAGCCAGTAATGAACATGTTTGAAACGAATTTTGAGTTTAAAAGTTTAAATGAGTTCTAAGTAAAGAATTTATTTTTAAAATTTAATAGTCATTTTGTTGGCTATTTTTTTGTTTTTATAAACTGTTTTTGTTTGAAAATGAGTTGAATAAGCTTGAAGTTGTTTAGTGTAATTTAAAAATCATAAATAGTTTAAAAAATGTAGTTAAAAAACTTTATATAGTAATGAAAATAAATTTTAATTAACTTTGTTTCTTATAAATATTAAAAGTTGTAAGAATAGCTTTTTATAAAGCATTGTAAATTAATTTATGTTCAAATTTTCATCAAAAAAAACAAAAAGAAAACGAAAAGTAAAGAGAGAAATATTTAAATGGGTAAGAAGAAATTCCTTTTTAGTATCCAATCATAAAAGATGGTATGTAGGAATTACAAATAACAGTGCACGGAGAAAAAGAGAGCATGAAGCAAAAAACAAAGCGGAATGTAAATATTGGAAAGCTTGGGATTTAGAATCTATTCAAATGTCTCTAGATTTGGAAACAGAATTGCACAGAATAGGAATGTTGGACAAAGATTATAAAGGAGGGTATACAAACCGATCTACTTTTATTTATGTTTACAAAAAGAAACCTACAATAATCGATTAAAAAAAGTCTCAATTAAGAGACTTTTTTTATTATTTCCATTTGATACTACAACCAATACTCGGTGTCTGGTTTGAATCAATTTTTTTTCCGTTTAAATGTGCATCAAATGCGTGAATTAAATCTTTTCCTGTAACTGCAATTCCGTTTCCAGGTCTAGAATCGTCAAACTGACCACGATAAACCAATTCAAGATTTTCATCAAAGAAAAATAAATCTGGAGTACAAGCAGCTTTATAATCTTTAGCAATCAATTGTGTATTATCATAAAGATAAGGGAATCCAAATCCGTTTTCTTTTGCGTTTTCAGTCATTTTATCTGGACTATCCATTGGATAATTCACAACATCATTTGAAGAAATTCCGACAAAAGAAATTCCTTTTACCTGATATTCATTAGAAATTTCCACTAGTTTTTTGATAATATGAATCACGTATGGACAATGATTACAAATAAAAAATATAAAAGTTCCTTTTTCTCCTTGTACATCTTTTAGTCCCAGATATTTTCCTGAAACTGTATCTAATAAATGAAAATTAGGAGCTTTGGTTCCTAATGCTAACATTTCAGATTCTACTGCTGGCATAAGTGTTTAGATTAAATTAATAATTAGTATTAGAGCCTATTTAAATTCATATCAAAAAGTTTTCTACGCTTCTTAAAAGCTCTTTAATTGTCTTTTTCTTAGTTCATAGCGATGCTATGCACTCAAAAAAAACTTCAAAAGATCAATTTAATAAGCTACAAAACAATTCTGATACAATTTTAAACAGGCTCTTAAAGTTACAAAAATCGTAAAGTTTTTGCTTAAAAAAATAAAGTCTTAATATTTTTTTATCAAAACAAAATAGATTATTTGGTATAAAACTTGGTTAAATAAAAGTATATTTAATAAATTTCGCAACCGAAAAAAACATAATCAATTATGAAAAAATATTTTATCTATATGATGGCTGTAGGTCTTACAACTGTTACAACAATTTCATGTAAGAGTACAAGAAGCCAAACAAAATCTGAACAAGTAGAAAACAATCTTTCTTATAATGTCATTTTAGATGATCAACTTAGTTTAATCAAAGAACAAAAAGTATATCAGATTAAAACTCAAAATGATCTAGCTAATATTTATGGAAAACTAAATTCAACTCGAAAACCTGGAGTTCCAGTTCCAAAAATTGATTTTGATAAAAAAGCAGTTTTTGCTTTTGCTTTAGGGCAAAGAAATACGGGAGGATATCATGTTGAGATTAAAAGCATTGAAAAGAAAGGGGATGAAACTACAATTAATTATAAAATTTTAGAACCTTCAGGAATGGCAATGCAAGCTATTACTACTCCAATTTACGTAATCGATATTGAGAACTCTTCAAAAAAATATAAATTGAACGAGGTTAAATAGTTTTTAGGAATTAAAAATTATAATAATTCAAAAACAGAATAATGATAGACTATCTTTTTAAGATGGTCTATTTTTTTGTTTAAAAAGTATAATTTATTGGGTTTAGGTTAACAAATATCATGTTTTTATTCAGGTTAAAAATCTAATATTGCCAATTCGTTTAAAAATTCGAAAATATCATTCAAATGTAAAAAAATAGATAATTCAATATTAATATTGATATATTTGTAAAATATTTTCTCTTTTCAAGCTTGATTTGGTTAAAATGTTAATTTATAATTTATGTTTTGTTAAAAAATGTAAATAGAATTAAATCGAATATGGAAGGTTTTGAATGAAAAAATATGAAAAGTTTAATTTAAATATAAAATAGTGAGAAATTTAGTTTTAGCCCTAGGATTATTATTTGTAAGTTTGGGCGCATTTTCGCAAGAAGACGCTCCAAAAACTCAAGAGAAAAAAGGAAATAAAGGGAAGATGTTCTTTTATTGGGGTTGGAATGTAAGTACATATTCTAATTCAGATATTACATTCAAAGGAAATGGTTACAACTTTACATTGGAAAATGTAAAAGCAAACGATAGACCAACAGAATTTGGTTTGGATCCATATTTTCATCCAGGTAGAATTACAATACCACAAACAAACTTTAGAATTGGATATTTTTTCCATGATAACTGGAATGTTTCTTTAGGTATTGACCACATGAAATATGTGATGCCACAAAATCAAACTGTAAAGATTGATGGAACAATAGATATTGGTTCAAGATTCGATGGTGTTTATAATGGTGATGATATTTTGTTAACAGAAGATTTTCTGAAATTTGAACATACAGATGGGTTAAATTACGTGAATATTGAGGTAAACAGATTTGATAACTTCAATAAATTATTAGGAATTCACACAGAAAACTTCGAAGTAAACTTAACAGAAGGATTAGGAGTTGGTGTTTTATACCCAAAAACGAACACTACTCTTATGGGGAAAGAAAGACATGATGATTTTCATATTTCAGGATATGGATTGTCAGCGAAAGTTGGACTAAACCTTACTTTTTTCAAATGGTTCTTTATTCAGACAGAGATGAAGGGAGGATTTATCGATATGCCAAATATCAGAACTACAAACAGTACTGCTGATAAAGCATCTCAAAACTTCTTCTTCTTTGAGAAAAACATTGTATTTGGAGCAAGATTTAGAGTATTCAACTAAATAAACCAACTATAAAATGAAATCATTAGAACAGTATTTTACCAAATTTAGAGATCAAATTGTAGGTATAGATCATACCTTTAGCTCTCCATACGGAGAAAAAAATATTATTTATACGGATTGGACAGCAAGTGGACGATTGTACAAGGAGATTGAAGAGAAGATGCTGAATGATTTCGGTCCTTTTGTTGCAAATACACATACAGAAACATCAATTACTGGTTCTTTGATGACAATGGCTTATCATGAAGCAAGAGAAATCATCAAAAGACATGTAAATGCAAATGCAAATGATGCTTTAATAACTTCTGGAACAGGAATGACTGGAGTTGTAAATAAATTTCAAAGAATTTTAGGTTTACGTATTCCAGAACAATTCAAAGATTTTACAAAAATTCCAGATGAGATTAGACCAGTAATTTTTATCTCACATATGGAGCACCATTCTAACCAAACAACTTGGTTGGAAACAATTTCGGATGTAGAAATTATTCCTTGTGATGAAAAAGGGTTAATCTGTTTAGACAGACTTGAGGAAGTTCTTGAAAAACATAAAGACAGAAAAAATAAAATCGCTTCTATAACAGCTTGTTCAAATGTAACAGGAATTAAAACAGATTATCATGGAGTTGCAAAAGTAATGCATAAACATGGTGGACTTTGTTTTGTAGATTTTGCTTGCTCTGCTCCTTATGTAAAAATCGATATGCATCCAGATGACGAGTCATATTTAGATGCTATTTTCTTTTCTCCACACAAATTTTTGGGAGGTCCTGGAACTTCTGGTGTATTAATTTTTAATAAAGAATTATATACAAATAATGTACCTGATTGTCCTGGAGGAGGAACTGTAACTTTCACTAATCCTTGGGGAGATCACGATTATTTTGATGATATCGAAACAAGAGAAGATGGAGGAACGCCTGGATTTTTACAAACGATTCGTATCGCACTTTCAGTTCAGTTGAAAGATGAAATGGGTACGGAAAATATTGCAAAAAGAGAAGATGAAATCAATGCGTATGTATTTAATGAATTAGAGCAAATTCCTAATTTACATATTTTAGCAGGTCATATTAAAGAAAGACTTGGAATTTTCTCTTTTTATATTGATGATTTACATTTCAATCTTGCAGTAAAATTATTGAATGATCGTTATGGAATTCAAACAAGAGGAGGTTGCTCTTGTGCAGGAACTTATGGACACTTTTTATTACATGTAGATGCGCCAACTTCAGCAGCGATTGTAGATCAAATTAATCAAGGATGCTTGATAGAAAAACCAGGATGGGTTCGTATGTCAATTCACCCAACAACTACAGATGCTGAAATTCAATATGTTTGTAAAGCAATCAAAGAATTAGCTGAAAACTTTAAAGAATGGGCTAAAGATTATGAGTATGACCCATCACATAATGAGTTTAAACATAAAGAAGGAAATAACTACGAAAAACAACAAGTTTTAGACTGGTTTTCAAAATAAGATTTAAAAAAAGTGATTCAATTTGAATCACTTTTTTTGTTTTTGATTAACTTTTCTCATTATCAAAATCTTTTGCTAATAATTCAATTACAGCTCGATAGGTGTTTTTATCTTTATGGTCGTTCAAAACTGATTTTTCAAATCCAAAAAATTTGATTCTCAATTCTAGATTTTCGATAATGTAATCTTTCTTCTCTTTTGAGTAATCTAGATTTAGGACTTCTTCTTTTACTTTAGCAATTTTATTCTTATCACTATTTTGTATAGATTCATCTAAGATATTTTTAGAAGAACAAGCAATTACAAATAAATTAGCAGATAAGATGATGGAAAATAATATTCTTTTCATTGTTTTAATTTTTTTCAAATATATTATATTTAGTTGTTTTGTAATTTAATTTTTCCTGAATAATAGTTTCTACAGGTTTGTTGTAAATTTTACTTTCCAGCCAAGAAAGAATGTCTAGATATAGAAAAGATCTTTTTTCATAAGGATGATTTTCAAATTCTTTTAATTCTTTATGTAGTTCTACAAAAGCTCCTTTTAGTTCATGAGGATATAAATTTCTCAGATTTCTCAAGAACAAAATCATCTTTTTTTGCACTTGATGTAAATCATTCATTTTGATAAGAAACTTGTAAGTGGTTTTAATCAAATTTTCAATATTATAATCAATTCCAGCTTCATAATGCGCCACTAAATTCAGTACACGAGTAAAACACAAAAGATCTTCTCGCATTTTTAGTTTTTTGTTAGAAATAATTTTTTGCAGATAAAAAATCGAATTTTTGGTATCTCCAGCACCAAAATACATACAAGCAATTTTATAATAAAAAAGCATCGTATGATGTGCGTCTAACTTTGATTTTTGTTGTTCAAGATTTTCTAATAATTCAGGAATAAAAGCAACTCCTTTTTTGAAATCTCCTTTTAGAAAAAAACTATTAAACTGATGCTGAAATTGATATAAAAAAGAAAGTGTTGCTGTATTTTGTGAGTTAGCAAATTCATAATTTAAGATATCATTATTTAGTTTTGAAAGTATTTTTTTGTGTCGTTTTTGTTTTTGAACAAAAAATAAAGCTTCCAATAAATAATTCATTCCTTTCAGATAAAAAACAGGGTGTTCTTTTTTCATTTCTGGATATTCGTCAAAAAGCATTACCCATTTTTTGGCATATTTATAAGAACCAAGAAAATCCTGCACGATAAAACAATACCATAAAAAAGCTTTGTGTAGAAAGAGTTTTTCTTTAAAATTTAATTCATGAAAATAATAATTTGGAAGTCTTTTTTCAAAATAATCTTTCACAAAAAGATGATCGTTTTCGTTTCTGGCATAACCAGTTTTTAGGAGAAAACTATAAAGTTGAAGCGATAAATTGGAAAGTTTACTACTGAAAACATTTTGCAAACTCAGATCTTTTGCTTCAATTGCTAAAGCATCAGCACGATTGCTCATACTTCGTGTGATGTATTGCGATTCGATGATTTTTTCAAATTCTACAATTTCATAAGCCAAATTAGTTTCCTGATGTTTTAGAGCCAAATTTTTAGCTTTTTCTAAGATTTTTAAACTCTGTTGATACAAACCTTTATTGTATAAAACATTAGAAAAATCAAGCTGTTCACGGATTTGTGAAGGAATATTTTGATGTTTCGGATTTGATTTAAGACTAATTAGTAATTGTCTGTATAAATGTGCTTTCGTGTTAGAAAGTTGCTGTTTTTTAATATTTGTTTTCTTTAAAATAAGATCTTCATCATACTTTTTTGACTTTAAAATTATATCAAAAAGTGTGATGAAATTTGCTGAATTATTTCTAGGTAATCTTCCTACATAAAGTCGAAATTGTCTTTTTTCAGACTTTGTAAGCGAATGAATTAACTCAAATAAAATATCATTTTTATCATTGGACATCGTAATTATATTTTCTTTAAAACCCTGAAATATATGATTTTTTAATAAAAAAATAGAGTTTAGAAATAGTAAAGTTTAAGAAAAAGAGAATTGTTTTGAATTATTTCTTGCGTAGATTCGAAACATCAATCGGATATGATATGAAAAATGTCAAGAAAAATATTCAGAATCGTAAAAAAGTTTCTAATGAAAAAAGAAAACAGACGAATAAAGAAAATGACAAAACTGCAGATGAATATCTGATTCAAATGGAAATTCAGCAGTTAATAATAAAGAACTCTTTTTTAATTTAATAAGTATAGAAGTGGCTCAAGTATCTCTTTTGAGTCACTTTGTTTTTTTAGCAAGATGTCCAATAGGAGATAGAAGTTAGTTTTCCTTTTTTTAATTCAACAATAATTCCTTCATCATTTTGATTTTGGATTAATGTTTTTCCGTTCGTTTTTAGTTTTACTTTAAAAAGTTTTTCGAGTTCTTTTTGTGTAGAATCTGCATTGAGAATTACTTTATTATATTTAATTTTTATAATGGAAAAAAGCTTATTAAAGTCTACATTTTCTAAAAGATAACCATCTTTTTTATTTCCAATAAAATTGAAATTCTCATAAACAAGAGAATAAAAAGGAATGTTTTGCCAATGAGCTGACAAGCCTCCACAATCATAATTTGGCTCGAAAATTTTTGTTGGTTCTCCAAATTTTTCAATAATTGATTTTTTTGACGAATAGAATTTTAAACCATTAATTTCAAACTTTTCAAAATCTAAATTTTGACTGAAACTTATGGAAGTTAAGCTTAAAAAAATAAAAAGACAGATATTTAATTTTTTATTGTTCATCGTTGAAAGATTTTTATAGATTATTCCAAGTATTTAAGCTGTTTTCCGCCATCATAAAAACCATAAACCAATAAAAAATTTTTAATAAAGAGGCTAAAATTAGATATGAAACCAAAACTATTTGAATAATTCTCCACCAATTTTGTAATCTTAAGGATTTGTATTTTTTGCTAACAAAAAACTGAATAATAGAGAAAGGAATAATTAATCCTAAAGAAAAACCGAATAAAATCTGAATTAAAGCGAAAGACTTTCCAGGCTGTTGATTTCCTATGATTAGAGAACCCATAAGTGGTCCGAGGTTAGAAAATGAAGAAATGATCAAACTTAAAGATAAAATCAAAATTCCAAGAATAGAAATGATTTTAGGGAGCTTTATTTTTTTAATGAAATAAATTAGTAAAAAGATAAAAAAGAACAGACTTATAATATCTATTCCAAAACTATACCATCCGATTTGTTTTAAACTATTGAATGAATCACCTAAAATAAAACTAAAAGAAATACTTACTAAAATCACAATTAAACTAAAAAATAATAGGTTTAGATTGTTTCTCTTTTGTGTGTCAGCAAATTTTTCAAATAAAACGATATTTGCGATTATAGATTGAAATGATGTGGGAATTATAATAGAAGTAAGTCTAACAATAAAAGCATTTAGAATCATCAATTTTTAGTTTTTTAGTTTAACAATTTTTTTCAAATATACTTGCTTTTATTTTTTGAGCAAAAAAACATTTTTTGGTAGAATAGAATCTGCTTTTCTTGAATAAGAAACTTTAATTAAGATTTATAAAATAAAAAACCTTATTCAAAACTTCGTATCTTCGCAACATGATTAAAATAGTTATTCTTGGTGCAGGAAATGTAGCTTCACACATGATTCGAAGGTTTCAGAATGTGGAGCAAATCGAAATCATCCAATTATATAATAGAACGAAAGAAAAGTTAAACGAATTTGCGCATCTTGCTCCAATCACCGATTCGGATGCAGAAATAGCAGATGCAGATGTTTATATTATTTCTGTGAGTGATGATTATATTGAGGAAGTTGCACAAAAATTAGTTTCTAAAAAAGGAATTGTCGTTCATACTTCCGGAAGTGCGAGTATGGAGAGATTATTACCAAATGAAAATATTGGTGTATTTTATCCTTTGCAAACTTTTTCAAAAGATAAAGAAATCGATTTTTCTAAAATTCCTTTTTGTTTGGAAGCAAAGCAAGAAGTATCTTATAAAATTTTAGAAGTTTTAGCGAAAGCAATTTCAAATTCTGTTTTTGCAATTGACTCTGAGCAAAGAAAAATATTACATGTTGCAGCAGTTTTTGTAAATAATTTTACGAATTATATTTACCAAATGGGAAGCGATATTTGTGAAACGTATGATATTCCTTTTGAGATTTTGATTCCGTTAATTCAAGAAACTTCTAGTAAAATAGAAACTTTACACCCGAAAGAAGCGCAAACAGGGCCTGCAAAAAGAAATGATAAGACAACTATTACAAATCATTTAAAATTACTGAACGAAAAACAACAAGAAATATATAGTTTACTAACAAAAGCTATTCAAGAATCACATGGAGAAAAGTTATAAAGAAATTATGCCATCAATTGATACATTTATTTTTGATGTAGATGGTGTTTTAACAGATGGAATTGTTAATGTTTTTACGAATGGAGAATTGGTAAGAAACATGAATATTAAAGATGGATATGCTCTAAAAAGTGCTGTAGATGCTGGGTATAGAGTATGTATTATTTCAGGTGGAAAAAATGAAGGAGTTCGTGATCGCTTGAGAGGACTAGGTGTAACCGATATATATCTTGGAGCACATAATAAAATGGATCAATTTGAAGAATATTGTGATATTTATGATATTGATAAAGAAAAAGTGCTTTATATGGGAGATGATATTCCAGATTACTGGGTGATGAAAGAAGTAGGATTACCAACTTCTCCGAAGGATGCAGCTCCAGAAATTCAAGAAGTTTCGAAGTATATTTCTCAGAAAAAAGGAGGAAAAGGATGTGTTCGTGATGTTATCGAGCAAGTGATGAAAGTTCAAGGAAAATGGCACAATAATTTTAGTGCGAAATTTGACTAAGAAATAAATAAAATAAAGGGTTCTCCAAAAAGAGAATCCTTTTTTATTGGTTTTTATTAAAAAATATTTCGTTTCTTGTTTGAAATTAACATTAATTGCTATCATATAATGTGTACTACATTTTCAATAAGAACTAAAAAAAACACTCCAATTGTTGGTAGGACTATGGAATTAGGTCCTAATTTAATTTCAAAATTATATTTCAGACCAGAAGGTTTTGATTTTTCTCAAAAAATTAGAGATTCCTTTTTTAAAAAATTGAGACTCATGACTGGAGGTGCAATAGAATTTAAAAAAGATATCGAAAATCTTCCTAATTTATATTCTTGGAAAGCAAAATATGGTTTTGTAGCCATGAATGCTTTTGCAGAAATGATTGCTGCAGATGGAATGAATACGCAAGGTTTAACCACAGGAATGATGGTTTTAGGATCAAGTGAATTTCAGTCTATTCCAAAAAATGAAGAAGGACAAGAAACTGGTGAAAACGTTATTTTTTATCCGAATTTGACGAATTGGATTTTGTCAAATTGTGCGGATTGTAATGATGTAATCAATAAACTTCAAGTAGATGAATTAAGATTAGAAAAAGAATCGAATCTAGAAATTCTTGAAACAGAAGAAGAAAAATTAAGGGTTGTAAATCCTTTTGAAAAAGTAATTTCTGGAATGAAATTTCACTTTCCTGTACATGATGCAAAAGGAAATTCTATTGTTTTAGAATATTTGAACGGAAAATTAATTGTTACTGATTTAGCGCCGATTTATGTTTTGACAAATGATCCTGAAATAGCTTGGCAAAAAACAAATGTGATTAATAATTATATCGGAATTTCTCCGTTGAATGTTCAGAATTTAGAAGGACATTCGGATTTTGCTGCTTTAGGAAATAACTTTAAATGTTATACAAATAGTCAAGGAACAGGATTTAAAGGAATTCCAGGAAGTTCTACACCAGTAGATCGTTTTGTTCGCACAGCGATGATGATCAATTTTGCAGAACCTGTGAAGAAAGAAAAGGATGCGGTGAATTTAGGTTTTCATATTATCAATACGGTTGATATTCCGAAAGGAATAAGTAGAGAGCATGAAGCAGGAACAACTTATTTAGATACGCTAACTTTTGATCATACTCAGTGGGGAACTATTTGTGATACGAAAAACAAAAATTATTATGTGAGAATGTATAATTCTCCAGAAGTTTTTAAAGTTAATTTGAATAAATTGGATCTTGAAAAATTATCAGATGTTGAAATGAAAATTCCAGTTAAGCAAAAGTTTGTGGATTTGATAGCAGAAATTCAAGAAATGCAGAAGGAAGTGGAGATGGTTTAAGGCAAAATAAACCTTAAAAATAGTAGAGCTATAATCTGAAAAATGAGTTTTTTTAGGTTATAGTTTTTTTGTAATAATTTGTTTAACAATGGCTTAATGTGAAATTGTGAATTTGTAACTAACTTAATATTAATTACTAATCAAAAATTAATATTAAAAATGTGTACAAATTTTTCAATTAAAACAACCTCGGGTTCACCAATTATTGGACGTTCAATGGAATTAGGTCCAAATTTAAATTCAAAACTATATTTCAGACCAAAAGGTTTTGAATTTGATCAAAGAGTTCCAGCTTCTTTTTTCGAAACTTTAAGCAATAAATCAAATGGAGAGTTCGTGGTATTATCAGGAATGGAATCTATACAGAATATTTATTCTTGGACTGGAGAGTACGGATTTATGGCAATGAATGCTTTTGGAGAAATGATTGCTGGAGATGGAATGAATACAGAAGGTTTAGTTACAGGATGTATGGTTTTGACCGCAAGTGTTTATCAAGAAATTCCAAAAGATGAAAATGGAAATTATGATGGAGAAAACGCTGTTTTTTATCCAAATTTATCTAATTGGATTTTATCAAATTGTGCGGATTGTAATGATGTGATAAATAAATTAGATGTTAGTGAATTAGTGCTAAGCGAAAATTCATTTTTAAAAAATACTGCACCAAAAGAGGGGAGAATAAGAGTAATAAATCCTTTTGAGAAAGTGCCAAATGCAATGAAATTTCATTTCCCAGTACATGATGCAAAAGGAAATAATATTGTATTGGAATATACAGATGGAAAACTTACGATTACAGATTTATCTCCAGTAAATGTTTTGACAAATGACCCTTTGATATCTTGGCAGCAAACAAATGTAATTAATAATTATGTTGGAATTTCTCCTTGTAATACTCAAAATGATAAAGGTTATTCGGATGCGTCAATTGTTAAGAATTATTTTGATTGTCATACTTTTGCACAAGGAACAGGATTTGTCGGTCTACCTGGAAGCTCAACACCTGTAGATCGTTTTGTAAGAGCTGCAATGATGACTAATTTTGCTTTCCCTCAAAAATCGGAAGAAGAAGCAATAAATTTAGGGTTTCATATTTTAAATACTGTAGATATTCCTTTAGGAACTAGTAGAGATTATGGAAATGGAAATGTTCATGATTTTACGCAGTGGGTGACGATGTCGGATTTGAAAAATAAGATTTATCATGTTCGTATGTATGGTTCTCCACAAGTTTTTAAAGTTGAAATGGATAAGTTGAATTTAGATGATTTATCAGAGGTTGTTTATGAGTTTCCTGTAATGAATAATCAAGCTATTGATGTTTCTAGCAACATTACTTTAAAAGAGTTGAGCTCCAAAACCGTTGAAAATTAGTTTTTAAAAAATAGATTTTTAAGAAGTCCAAGTGTAAATCGCTTGGATTTTTTATTTTTGCTGAAAAATTAATTAAAAATATGCGAGAGAAAAGAAAGAGAACGAAGATTTTGCTATGTCTAGTGTTTTTATTTTTTCATTTTATTGGTTTTTCACAAAATATACAAGAGAATAATATTTGTATAACTGAAAAACCTTCTTGGGTAAAAGAATATCTTTTTCCTGAGATTACAAAATATGATAATGATTTACCTATAATACATTATGAAAACCAATATAATTCTGTAACTAAAGAACATTATCGAAAAATGTTTTATTATGTAAATAATGTTAAAGGGAAAAAAGATTTTAAAAGTTTTTATTTTAATTATGATCCAGAATATGAGTCTGTTTTTTTGAATTCCTATAAAATTTATAGAGAGGGAAAAGAAATAGAATTAACAGATAAAACTAAAACAAATCAATTAATTAAAGAAGAAATTGTTTCTGGAAAAGAATATGATCTTGAAGGAGGAATAACAATTATAAATGAAAAAGTAAAAACAGGAGATCTTATAGAAATCTCATATACTGTAAAAGGTTATCAACCAGATAAACATGGTTTCTTTTCATTTAAACAAGATTTATATCTAGATGATTTAAGAGGGAAATCTTATTCCTTAATAATAGAAAATGAAAAAGAAGAAATAAAACATAAAGTTTTAAATTCGGAAATCGAAGTCAAGAAATATAAAAAGAATGGATGGAATTATCATGAATATAATTTTCTTCAAAATAAGTCTACCATTTTTTATAATCAAGTATTGTGGCATTCTGTTATTCCAAAAATTTATTTTTATGCGGATAAACAATGGAAAGATATTGTAGAAATCAATTTAAAGAATCATAAATTAGAGATTCCACCATCTGAAAAAGTGATTAATAAAGTTCAAAAACTAACAAAGAACAGTAAAACTTTAGAAGAAAAAATCCTAAACATCTTAGATTTTACTCAAAAAAGAATTGAGTATTTAGATTATGGATTAATTGAGCCAAAAAAGACAGATGTAACCTTAGATTTGGAATATGGAGATTGTAAATCTAAATCACTTTTAACAATTAAAATGTTGGAAGTTTTAGGAGTTAAAGCTTGGCCTATAATAGTTAATTCTAAAGGATTTGATGAGCGATTTATTGATACTCCTACTTTCTCAACTTTTAATCATGAAGTAATAGAATATGTATATGAAAAGGATACTTTGATTTTTGACTCTACAACATTCCCTCAATATGGAACTTTAAAAGATAGGCAAGAGCATCATTTTAGGTATGGTCTAAGAACTATTCCAGGAACAAATAAAATGACAAAACTGGATATTGTAAATGATAATGAGATTTCAATTGAAATTACATACAAAACTTTAAAAGAATTAGATTCTATTCCAGATAGATATGATTTTGTTCATATGAATTTTATTTTAGGAATTTCTTCTAAAATAAAAGGAAATATTGTAAATCAATTTGAACATATTAACCATAATAATGGGAAAAAGAATTTTTTCAGTAATTACTATTGTAATAATTTTATTGAACATTATCAAAATATATTTAAGTACAACTTTTCAGATTTTGAATCAAGTTTTTTATTTCATGAAAAAGAACGAGAGATTAATACAAGTTTTGTTTACAATAATTTTGAGGCTGAAAGTACTACATTAAATAGGATTAATTTAGATTATAAAAAAGGTGGTTCTGCACTAGTACATCCTTTTCAATTTTTGAATATTAGAAAAAAAGATGAAATTGGAGTTTATTTTAATCTTTCTAAATTTAAAAAACAAGAAGTTTTAATCAAATTAAAGAGACCTGTTTGGGTAAATAAATTCAAGGAGGATTCTTTGACTATTAATACAGATTGGATGGATTATAAAATGAAAACTTGGGAAAAAAATGATACTATTTATTCTTTAGTTTCTACGAATTTTTTAAAACTAACATTAGATTCTACAAGATATGATGAGGTAAAAGAAATTCAAGAACAAATTTTAAAATCAAATAATCTTCTTCTTTTTAAAGAAAAAAGTAAAATAGAAAGAAAGGGATTTTGGAAATATTATGGTGGTAAAATAATAGCTTGGAGTATTCTAATTTCTATAATAGGTTTATTCATTTTACCAATCATTCTTTATATAAAAACTCGAAAAAAAATTAAAAGATTAAATTCTTAAATTATTTTGAAATCCGCTATGATAACAAAAATTATAAAGACTGTTTCGATATTATTATTTATGATATTGAATTTATCAGGAAATAAAAGTTTCGCTCAAAATAAAATTGATCAAAAAATACAATTTACAAAAACACCATCTTGGGTTAAAAAATATCCAAAACCAAAAAAACAGGAATATGATGGGAGTTTTTCATTAATGCAAAGAGAAATTCAGAACAATCATATTTTGAAGGAGAAATATATAAAAGATTTGTATCATATAAATTCTCCAAGAGGTTTTGAACGTTTTAGCTATAATAATATAAGTTTCAATCAAAAAAAAGACTCTCTACTTTTTTGCACCATAAGTATACATAGAAAAGGGAAAATTATAGATCTTATAGAAAAAGTATATATAGAAAGATATAACAATGCTAAAAGTTTAGGTGAGAAAAAATATGAAAAAACAACAGACATTGAAGTTCATTTTGATAATTTGAAGTTTGAGGATGTGATTGAAGTTTCTTATGTTTTAAAAAATAAAGATAATACGAAAACAAAACCTTTTTATTTTGAGGATGTATTACAGGTTGAAAATTTGAGAGGAACAAAATATGTACTTTTAATTGAAGATCTAGGAAGCATAGACTACACAGTTTCGAATGCGAAACAGAAAGTGAAAAAATATCGAAAGAATGGGGCTAATGTTTTTGAATACAAATATTCTCAAAAAAATGTTGGAGATGAAGTAGAACAAAATTCTAGTGATGCAAAAATTTATTTTTATCCACGGAATAATTGGAATACAATAGTTTTAGAAGAACTAAAAAAAATGGAATTGGATACGTTTCCTTCCAAAAAAGTTCATGAAAAAGTTCATGAATTAACCAAAGGATTATTAAGTTTAGAATCTAAAATTACCAAAGTTTTGGATTTTACACAAAAAGAAATTTCGAACTTAAATTCGAGTTACTCAAATTCTAATTTTGCTGATACGGCTTTGGATTTGACTTATGCAGATGATAAATCAAAAGCTATTTTAACCATAAAAATGTTAGAAGTTTTAGGAGTAAAGTCTTGGCCAGTTTTAATCAGAACAAATGAATTTAAAAATGAGATTGAAAAAATTACATCAACTTCCGTTTTTGATCGAAAAATTATTGAATATATTTTTGAAAAAGATACATTAATTTTTGATCCATTTTCTTTTGCAAATTATGGAAAATTAAGACATCGTCAATTCAAAGATTTTAATTTAGGATTAAGAATGTTACCGAATGCTATAAAGTTTATTCAACCTAAAGAATTAATAGAAAATGAACTTTTATTAACAGCAATTTATGCTCCTACTGAAAAATCTGAGAATTTTGATGAATTTGGTTATTTTGATGATTTTAATGCGTTTAAATATGATATAAATCTTAAAATAAAAGGCCCAATTGCTAATAATTTAAATAGTGTTTATGAAAAATTAGATTCAAAAAAAATAAAAAAGCAGTATATAGAATTTCTAAATGAGAAATATATAAATATTTATGGACAATTAGCTTCAAAACAAATTCAATTTGATTTTGAAATGAATTCAGAAAATGGTGTAATTAATTCAAATTTTAAACTAAAAGATACTTCTAAAGTGAATTTTCGAACAGGACACGAATTGTTGGAGGAAATAGAAGGAGATCGACGTACTTCTCAATTTTCGAATCCTATGAAGATTTTCAATGTCTATGATAAAGAAAATCTTTGGAAATCGTATAATGAATCGAAGTTTAAAAAGAGAGAAGCTTTTTTTAAAATCAAAAAAGCCGATTGGATGAATATTTTTAAACCAGATACACTTATTATCGAAAATGATTGGATAAAGTATCATAAGAAAACTTGGGAATCACAAGATACAATTTATGCTTCTTATGCTGCGGAGTTTTTAAAACCAACTATGATTGAAGAAAATAATGATGAAATGGTGGAAGTATATGATAAAATTCAAAAAGCAAATAGTATAGATCTGAGATATGAGTTTGATTATTCAGAAAGAAAAGGATTTTGGTTTTACAATAGATTTCTTCCTTATTTAGGATTAACAAGCCTTGTTGTTCTATTTTTTGTTCCGTGGGTACTTTTTATTAGAGCTAGGAGGAAATTAAAAAAACTTAAAAAACAGAAGAGAATATAAAATTGCTTAGAAAATAGAAATATTTAATTGTTAATTGATTAGGTTTTTTATTTTTGTTCAAAATTCAATTAAAAATATGCTAGAAATGAGAAATAAAAAAAGATTTATACTTTGTATTATACTCTTACTTTTTCAGATATTTTGTTTTTCTCAAAATTTATTAGAACAGAAAGTAAATTTTGCTGAGAAACCATCGTGGGTTAAAGAATATCCTTTTCCAGAATTAAAAGAATATGATAATGATTTAGTTCTTATTCAAAAAGAATATCAATATAACCATATTACAAAAGAGAGGTTTCATAAATTAATTTATTATGTGAAAAATGTTTATGGTAAAAAAGCAGTGAATAAACTAGAACTTGAGTTAGATCCAGAATATTATTCTTTTACCATGCATTCTAATAAAATATATAGAAATGGAGAAGTAATAGATCTAATAGGTGAAACTAATATTAGTAAAGGATATTTTGAAATTACTGCTTCTAATGAAGTTTATGATATAAATGGGAAATTACTAATTCAGTTTGACAAAGTTGAGGTAGGTGATATTTTTGAAATTTCTTATACTATTAAAGGTATTCAGCCTGATATTGATGATACATTTTTTTTAAGACAAGATTTATATATTGAAAATCTTCGAGGAAGTTATTTTACTTTAGTAGTTGAAAATGAAAAAAATGGAATTGAGCATAAAATTTTAAATGCAAATATTCCCATTGAAACTCAGAAAAAAAATGGAGTAAATTATCATGAATTTGAATATTCTCAAGATAAATCTAAAGTTTTTTACAATCAAGTTGGTTGGCATTCTGAAGTTCCGACAATTTATTTATTTACACGAAATGAATGGAAAGATATAGTTGATTTAAATTTAAAAAACCATCAACTGGATACGCCAGTTTCTCCTTTAATAAAAACGAAAGTGGAAGAACTAACTAAAAACAGTAAAACGCTTGAAGAAAAAATATTGAAGGTATTAGATTATACACAAAAAGAAATTCATTATTTAGCTTATGGTTTAATTGATCCGAAAAAACCGGATGCTACTTTAAAACAAAACCTAGGAGATTGTAAATCAAAATCATTATTGACTATAAAAATGCTTGAGGTTCTAGGGGTAGAAGCTTGGCCAGTTATAGTTAATTCAAGAGGATTTGATGAGCGTTTATTAGATATGCCTTCACTAGTTGGATTTGATCATGAAGTTATTCAGTACGTTTTTGAAGATGATGTTTTATTATTTGATTCTACAACTATTCCGCAACATGGAAGCCTGCAAGATAGACAAGTTCATAAGTATAGATATGGACTTAGAATTATTCCTGGTGAAAATAAAATGATAAAACTTCCCGATAATCAAAAAAATGAACTATCTCTCACAGTAAATTATATTCCTATTAAAGATACTATTCAAGATAAAAATAGTACGGAATTAAAACGTTTTCATCATGAAATGGATATGGAGGTAAAAGGGAATATGGTAGACTTTATACAGAGTCAATACTTGCAAAATAGATCAAATTTTTGGTTGCCTAATGATAGTTATTATTTTATGTCTGCATTTTCAAGAGTTTATGAAAGTTACAATGAAGTTACTTATGATTTTAATGAAAAGGATAGGATAATTAATATAAGTACTAAAAAGCATGATAAAGAATTAGTTTATGACAGTAGATATTTATATTCTCAAGATAATGATGAATATTATATACCACATCCTGTTACCATTTTAAATATTGAAGAAAAAGAAAAAATAGGTAAGTATTTTGTTCTAACGAATCATAAAAATGTTGAAGTTTTATTAAAAATTAAAAAGGCACCATGGATTAATAATTTTGATGCGAATTCTCATAAAATAAAGACAGATTGGATAGATTATAAAAATAAAACTTGGGAAGAAAATGATACAATTTACTCGCTTGTAACAGCCAATTTTTTAAAATCTAGTTTAGAATCTTCTAGATACGAGGAAGTAAAGAAAGTTCAAGATGAAATATTAAAATTGAATAATGTACATCTTTTTAAAAAATATGAAGTTTATGAATATAAAGGTGAAAAATATTACTACGATTCGTTTTATTTAAAACTATTTATTTCCGTATTAATTATACTAATTGTTATTCCTATTGTTTTAATATTTAGAATCAGAAAAAAAAATTCATAATTTAGAATTATTACCAGCTATGATTAGACATTTAAAAATATATTCAATTCTTTTTCTTTTAATATTTATAACTGTTTCGAATAATGTTTTTTCACAAAATAAAAAACAAAAGATAGATTATTTAAAAATAACAGAAAAACCTATTTGGATTAAAAATTATCCTTTGCCAAAAATTTATGAAAATTTATTTAAGAATAATCCTAAAATTCAAGAAGAAGTACAATATAATAATGTTCTGAAAGAAACTTTTTATAGAGAATATTATTATATAAATTATGAGAATGATTTAAGTAAAGAGTTTCTTCTTAAAATTAATCGAGATGAAGAGATAATTGAGTTACATTCTTTAAGAATTTATCGAGATGATGAAGAATTAAATATTTTAGAAATAAACGATTTTGATAAAAATGAATTGAAACAAAATATTGGTGAAGAGGTTCTTTTGGATTTTGTGACATTTAAAATTGAAAATAGTTCTTTTAAAATAGGAGATGTAGTTGAGTTTTCATACACATTAAAAAAACGTAGAACAAACAAACAAAATTCTTTTTATCATGAAGAATTCATGACGCCATATGATCTGAATGGTTTAAAATATTTTTTAATTATAGAAAATGGAGGAGATATAATTACACAAAATTTAGATACAGTTAATCTAAAAAAATATCGAAAAGGAGGAATGAATTATTTAGAATCTTATTTTGATAATTCAAAAACTATTAATCAAAAAAAATCAAGAAAAAGTATTGTTTTTTATCAAGATCAATCATGGGAATCGGTAGTTTCAAAAGAGTTTGTGAATTTAGAGCTTGATAAAAGTCCTTCTGAGAATTTGAAGAAAAAAGTTGTTGAACTAACTAAAAATAGCCAATCAACTGAAGAGAAAATTAAAGCAGTTTTTGATTTCATCCAAAAAGATATTGATAATTTAGAAAAATCAAATGTAAATTCTAACTATGCTGATAAAACATTAGAATTAACTTATGGTTCGAAATTAGCAAAAACGATTTTAACCGTTAAAATGTTAGAAGTTTTAGGAGTGAAATCTTGGCCAATATTAGGGAATTTAAAAAACTCAAGAGAAGAATTTCAGAAGATTATAAGTGCTTCAAGTTTTGATGAATCCGCAATAGAATATGTTTTTGAGAATGATACTTTAACTTTTAATCCTTTTACAGAGCCTACAATTGGACGACTTAAATATCGTCAGTTTGATAAGTTTTATTATGGATTAAGAGTTCATCCAGAAGATGCAAAAATTATATTTCCTCAAGAAAATTCGCAAGAAAATAATTTAAAAATTACAGCTGTTTTCGATCCTTTAGATAAATCTGCGATGCGAAAAGAGTATCCTGAGGACGGGAGATATAAATTTGATTTGGATATTAACTTTAGAGGTTCTATAATTAATAAATTTAATTTGATTTATCAAAAAGGAAATGATTTAGATTTAAAAATTAATTTTTTTAATCTAATTTTAGATAGTTCACTTTCTTTTTATAATCAGCGTATTTCTAATAATATTCAAATATTTACTATTGATAAAGAGAAAGAAGAAGTGAATGTAAATATTAAACTAAATGATACTTCTGGGACTTTTAATGTTTTTAAAACATTTGTAAATCCTATAAAAATGTGTGAAGAATTGAATGAAACAGAATCTTGGTATAAAGTCGAAGCTCTATTTTTTAAGAAAAAAGAAGTTTTATTAAAAATAAAGAAAACAGATAGTATTCATATTTTATCACCTAAGGTTACAGAAATAAAAAGAGATTGGGTTAAGTATAATAAAGAAGTTTGGGAAACAAAGGATACTATTTTTGCAGCTTTTACTTTAGAATATTTAAAACCTCTGAAAAACATAAAAGAAAATGCTGAAATCCCTGAATTTATTCAGGAAGTAACAAAAGCAAATAATATTTTTGATGTTTATAATACAGATTTAGAAGAGGAAGAAAATGAATATGATTATACTTTCGAGAAGCAAGAAAAATTGGAACAGAAAATTTTGATTTTACTAGTTTTAGTTATTTTATCATGGATTGTTTATATTGTTATTAGATTGAAATACCGAAAATTAAATAATTAAAATAAACGTTGATTAATTCTACTTTTTAACAAAATAATTCAAACATTATGAAAAAATAAATACAGAATCAATAAACCTTTTTCTAATTTCATAGTCATAGAACAAGCTAACCAATTTATGACGACGTATGAAGAAAATTAGTTTTATGATTTTTTTGTTGAGTTTTTCTATGATTTATATTTCATGTAATGATGATGACTCACAAGAATATATTCAGATAGAAGAAGAGCAAGAAGAAGAAAATAATGATCCCTATGCTGCAATTAAGCAAAACTTCGGAAATACGATTGATTTAGACAATTTATATGATTACGCAAATCAGCAAATTCCGAATTACATCACAAAAGATAATTCAGGTTCTAATCAAATTACTGACATCAAAGCTACTTTAGGAAGAGTTTTGTTTTATGATAAAAATTTATCTAAAGACAATACAATAGCTTGTGCAAGCTGCCATAAACAAGAGTTTGCTTTTAGTGATAATCTATTAGCAAGTCCTGGCGTGAATGGAAATACGGAAAGACATTCAATGCGTCTAGTAAACGCAAGATTCAGTGAAGAAACTCATTTTTTTTGGGATGAAAGAGCAAATACTCTAGAAGATCAAGTGATTTTGCCAATTCAAAGTCATGTAGAAATGGGATTCAGTGGTGAAGATGGTTTTCCTTCGTTTGAAGAATTATTCCCAAAATTAGAAGCAATTGATTATTATCAAGAGTTTTTTAAATTGGTTTATGGTGATGAAAATGTCACTCCAGTGAGAATTCAGGAATGTTTAGCGCAATTTGTAAGAAGTATTCAATCCTTTGATTCTAAGTATGACGAGGGTAGAGCGCAAGTTCAAGAAGAATTTCAACCATTTCCTAATTTTACTATGCAAGAAAATCAAGGAAAATTACTATTTTTGCAACCACCTCCTAATGGAGGAGCAGGATGTATGGGGTGTCATAGAGCTCCAGAGTTCGATATAGACCCAGAATCATTGAATAATGGAATTATAGGAGTAATTGGTGACGAAACAGAATTAGATCTAATTGTTACAAAATCTCCTTCTCTAAGAGATTTATTCAATGCTAATGGAGAATTGAACGGACCGATGATGCATAATGGAAAGTTTACTACTTTAGAAGAAGTGATTGAACATTATAATACGGTTTCAGCAAGTCCTGAAAATACAAATTTAGATCCTAGATTGACGGGAGGAGGAAATAATCAAGGTTTAAATTTGACAGCTGAAGATAAAGCTGCTTTAATTGCATTTTTGAAAACACTAGGAGGAACGGACATGTATACAAATCCAAAATGGTCGGATCCTTTTGAAAATAATTAAGATTAAACTTTTAAAATAGAACCTGGAAGGGAAGTGAGGACTCCTTTCAAAGTAGATTTTAAAGTATATGAGAGGCTTTTTATAAGCCTCTTTTTTTATTTAAATAATAATATTGCTCCAATTATTTTCGTACAAATTATAAGAATTACCATTGCAAAAGGATAAACTGTTGCATAAGCTACAGGAGGTGCATTTGTTTTGGTTAAAGAAGTAATAGCGCTCAGTCCAGGCGTACTTGTCATACCTCCAGTAAGTGCTCCTAGCAAAGAAAGGAAATTTATTTTTAGAATATATCTTCCAATAATTACTGCTAAAAACATCGGAATAATGGTAACCATAATTCCCATTAAAAATAATTCAATTCCTTGTTTTTCTATGGTTGAAATAAAATTAGTTCCTGCTGAGGTTCCAATGGAAGCAAGGAAAAATAAAAGCCCCATTTGCCTTAAAAGTTGATTTGCATGTCCAGAAACATTCCAAATGATATTTCCAGTTTTTCCTATTCTTGAAAGCATTAAAGAAATTAATAAAACTCCACCTGTAATTCCTAATTTAAAATTAATTCCAAAAAGAGGAACAGAAATATTTCCAAGTACAATTCCAAGAATAATTGCAATAGAAATTGGCAGGAAATCAATTTCCATAAGTTTTTTAGAAGAATCTCCTATTAGTTTGATTACAGCATCTCTATTATAAGTTCCACTTACAATCATCAATTTATCTCCAAAGCGAAGTCTTGAATTTGAGTTTGGTGTCATATCAATTCCTGCTCTACGAATTCTTGTAACAGTTGCATTATAGTTTTTCCCTAGAGATAATTCACTTAAAGACTTATTTACAATTTTTTTATTCGTAACCAAAACCCAATCTACAATACAACGATCACTTGTCGGAATTTCTTCATCCGTTTCTTCTCCGACTAAAAAAGCGACTTTTTTCAAAGATTTTTTGCTACCTACAGCTCTGATGATATCTCCTTTTTCTAGAATTAAATCTTTATTTGGCATAAAAACATCTTGACCTTTTTTTAAAATTCTAGAAATATTTGCACCAGTCATCGAATTGATTTTTAGCTCAACAAAACTTTTATCAAAAATATTTTCATTAGAAACGATAAAATTTTTTGCAGCTAATTTTGGAAAGTTTTTATTTGTTTTTTCGTAATAATCTTGTTCTTCTTTTTCTACGTCAATTCTAAAAATTTTTGGAATCAGTCGAATTACAAGAATTACACCCAAAACACCAAAAGGATAAACAACACCATAACCAATAGAAGTTTCAACAGCTCCGCCCGTTGCATCAATAGCAGAAGCAAGACCAGGTGTGCTAGTTAGAGCTCCGGTATAAATTCCAATGGCATAGAGTAAATTGACATTAAAGAAATAAGAAGCAACTACAGCAGTAATTCCACCAGCTACTACAACAATTGCAGAAATAATTATCAATTTTAAACCATCAGAACGAAACGAATCAAAAAAACCAGGCCCAGCTTGGATTCCAATAGTGAAAATAAAAAAGATTAAACCGATTGTTTTAAAAATAGGAGGGACTACAACTCCATAATGTCCGAAGATAAGTGCTACAAATAAAACAGCTGAAGTTCCTAGAGAAACACCTTTGATTTTGAATTTTCCAAGGAAGATTCCTAGTGCAATAATAACAAATACAGCTACATAGTCTCTTGTCAATACATCCATAGTATTTGGTTATTTTTAGATGAATTTTATCTCTGTTTTAAAGAGATTTTGTATAACAAAAGTAAAGCTTGTTTTTGTATAAAAGAAGAAAAAAAGCCGCTAATTAGCGGCTTTTTCTATAAAATATGATTTTATTTAGTATGTAGAATAATCCACGATTTCAAGACCATAACCAGTCATTCCAACTCTTTTTTTATCATGAGAACTATTTGAAATTACATTTAATTTCTCAATTCCTAAATCATGTAAAATTTGAGCTCCAATTCCAAAGTCTTTTTCATCCATAACTAAACTAGGTGCTTTTGCATTTTTATCTTCAGCAATAGCTTTTTTGAATAAACCTAAACGTTGGATTAAATCGAAAGATTGATTTTCTTGATTGATAAATACTACAACACCTTTTCCTTCTTTATTAATTAAATCAAAAACTCCTTTAAGTTTTTCATCAGGATTGTTTGTAAGTGTCCCAAGAATATCATTATTTACTAAAGTAGAATTTACTCTAACTAATACTTCTTCATCTTTTGTCCATTCACCTTTACTTAAAGCTAAATGAACCTGATTATTATTTGTTTGCTTATACGCTCTTAATCTGAAGTTACCAAAACGAGATTCAATTTCGAAATCTTCGATTTTATTAATTAAAGAATCGTGTTGCATTCTGTAAGCAACTAAATCTTCAATTGAAATGATTTTTAAATCAAATTTCTCAGCTACTTTTAATAACTGAGGTAAACGAGCCATTGTTCCATCTTCATTAAGAATCTCTACTAAGATTCCAGCTGGTTTGAATCCAGCTAATCTAGCTAAATCTACAGCAGCTTCTGTATGTCCAGTTCTTCTTAGAACTCCACCTTCTTTAGCTTTTAATGGAAAAATATGCCCAGGTCTTCCTAAATCTGCTGGCTTCGTCTCTTCTTTAGTTAAAGCCATGATTGTTTTTGATCTATCGTGTGCAGAAATACCAGTAGTACATCCTTGTCCGATTAAATCAACTGAAACCGTAAATTGTGTATTGTGAAGAACAGTATTATCTGTTACCATCATATTCAATTCTAACTCCTCACATCTTTCTTCTACAAGCGGAGCACAAATAAGTCCTCTTCCATGAGTAGCCATAAAATTGATCATTTCTGGTGTAACTGTTTCAGCAGCAGCGATGAAATCACCTTCATTCTCTCTATCCTCATCATCTACAACAATTACCATTTTACCATTTCTAATGTCTTCTATAGCTTCTGGTATTGTATTCAGTGCTTTTTTTTCCATTTTATCGATTGTTGTGTTGTTTTTCCTTTTTTAAACCTAACTTATTGAAAAAGTTTTTGATAGGTTGAATTACGTTATTAATATCAAATACTCCCATTCCTTTTGTTGCTTTATATGTTAAAAACATTCCGAAAGGGAATAAAACTATGGTTGCAAGCCAACTTGCAAAAGATGCTGGCAATGCACTTTCTTCTGATAAGTTTTTACCAAATGTGTCAATGAAGAAATAAATGACAAAGACAACGATTGCTAATACCATCGGAACTCCAAATCCTCCTTTTCTAATAATAGAACCTAAAGGTACACCAATAAAGAATAAAATAAGTGGAGCTAATGAGAAAGCAACTCTGTGGTAAAACTCAAAATCATATTGATTTAATCTTTTTCTGTCTAGTTTGAAACTACTAGTTGTACTTTTTACATTCATGTTAGTTCTTTTCATTGAAGAAATAGCATTATCAAGTACAATTAATTGACCTTCTAAATTAAAGTTTTCTAGAACATTTTCTGACAAACCTTTTACTTTTAAAGAATCATTAATAGGTTGTAATTCGTTGATTTTTGTTCGAATTAAAAGGTTTTTAAGTTTCAAACCAATATTTTTATCATATACCTGTTTTAGACTATCAATTTTCGGTTCTAATTGATTTAAACGAAGCATAACAGCTGCTTGACTGATATTTTCTTTATCTAATCCTTCGTTACCAAAATCAGAAATATCAATGTTTACAGTATATTTTTCAAAACTTGCCCTAGAGTTAGGAAGTCTATTTTTTTCTTTTAAAGTAGTTCTATGTCCAATTTCGTCAGTATAATAATATCCATCGTTTAAAACAATCGTCATGTATCTACTTCCTTCCTTAGATACAATTTCTCCATTCTTCGCTGTAATCACAGTGATTTTTCCTCTATTTTTAGAAAGATCGGCAATTTGAACATTTCTTAGCATGTTTTCATTTTTACCATATCTTTCATCAAATTTAATAGTGAAATTAGGAATCTCTGTATTAAATGTTCCTGGAATTAAAAGTAAAGATGGTTTTTTCTTTTTTACATTAACTAATAAATTTCTTTGTTTAAAAGAAGCATAAGGAAAGACATTATTTGCAAAAACAAAGTTTAGTGCGCTTAATGCTAAGGTGAAAATTAAAAGAGGAGCCATCATTCTTTTCAAAGAAATACCAACAGATTTGATAGCAGCAAATTCATAATTTTCAGATAAATTTCCTAAAGCCATTATGGAAGATAAAAGTACTGCAATTGGTACTGCAATAGGTACTAAAGTAAGAGATAAGTACCAAATAAATTTAAGTATAAATATAAGGTTAACTCCTTTCCCTGCAAGATCATCGAAGTATAACCAAACTGCTTGCATTATTAGTACAAAAAGGATGATTAAGAATGTTGCAAAAAAAGGAGTTAAAAAACTTTTAAGTATATATTGATCTAATTTTTTCAATTTATATATGTTATAATTCAGATATTAAATAATTTTTATCATCTTGATATTTCTTCAGGTCAAAATTAAAAAGTTTATCTGAAATAACAGTGTTTGTTTTCATATTTGTGATAACAATTGATGTATTTGTTCCGTTTTTTCCTACTTCAATTAAATCATTGATATTTTTCGTTTTTACATCAATTCCTAATAAAATATACTTAACCTCTGCATTTGAGTCAATTGGAATTAATTTTACGTATTGAATTTTTCTTCCAGTAGTATTTTTTTGAATATCCATTTTATAAGTGTATCCTTTCTTATAAAATGTCAACATTTTTGATGGAGACAATAATCCCTCTTCATCTTCCTCTGGAGTTTCAATAATTACTTCTTCATCTTCGTGGTTGATTGTATATTTTTTTGCTCCATCAAACATTAAATCTACTTCAAATAAGTTTAAAAAATACTTATCTCCTTTTAATGAAACATTTCCTTTTTTCTGACTATGGATGTTTTCTTCCATATTATCAAGTTTGTATAAAAACTCAATTTCAATTGTTTTATAAGAAGCAGTTTTTTTAGAAACCTCGTCTAAAAGTTGTTCTGCATTATTTTGTCCAAATCCTAAAGTTGCGATTGCAAAAAATAACAATAATAATCCTTTTCTCATTTCAAATTTTGTGTTAGTTCTTTTCATTTTCTAATAATTGATTTAAAGCCATTTCATCTGGGACTAAAACTTGTCGAGCTTTACTTCCCTCAAACGGACCTACAATACCTGCAGCTTCTAATTGATCAATTAATCTCCCTGCTCGGTTGTATCCTAATTTTAATTTTCTTTGTAAAAGTGAAGCAGATCCTTGTTGTGCATGAACGATAAGAATTGCTGCTTCTTTAAATAATTTATCTCTATCTTCAATGTCGATATCAAGACTTGTGCCATTCTCTTCAGAACTATATTCTGGAAGTAAATGAGCGTCCGGATATGCTCTTTGCATTCCAATAAAATCTGTGATTCTTTCTACCTCTGGAGTATCAACGAAAGCACACTGTAAACGTGTCAAATCATTTCCTCCAGAATACAACATATCTCCTCGTCCAATTAACTGATCTGCACCAGGACTATCTAAAATCGTACGTGAGTCAATTTTAGAAGTTACTCTAAAAGCAATTCTCGCAGGGAAGTTTGCTTTAATAATACCTGTAATAACATTTACAGAAGGTCTTTGTGTTGCAACAATTAAGTGAATTCCTACTGCTCTGGCTAACTGTGCCAATCTTGCAATTGGAGTTTCAACTTCTTTTCCTGCCGTCATGATTAAATCTGCAAACTCATCAATAACTAAAACGATATATGGTAAAAACTTATGACCATTTTCAGGATTAAGTTTTCTAGCTTTAAATTTTGCATTATACTCTTTAATATTTCGAGTCATTGCATTTTTAAGCATATCATATCGAGCATCCATTTCAATACAAAGAGAATTTAAAGTATCGATAACTTTTGTTGTATCTGTAATAATTGCTTCTTCTGTATCTGGAAGTTTTGCTAAATAATGTCTTTCAATTTTGTTGAATAAAGTTAATTCTACTTTTTTCGGATCTACCAAAACAAATTTAACTTCCGCAGGGTGTTTTTTATAAAGTAAGGAAGTAAGGATTGCATTTAATCCAACAGACTTTCCTTGTCCTGTTGCTCCGGCCATTAATAAGTGAGGCATTTTAGCCAAATCTGCTACAAAAGTTTCGTTAGAAATTGATTTTCCAAGAGCAATTGGTAATTCCATTTCTGATGTTTGAAATTTCGTAGAAGCAATAACCGATCGCATAGAAACAATCGAAGGTTTTTTGTTTGGAACTTCAATACCAATAGTACCTTTCCCAGGAATTGGTGCAATAATACGAATTCCTAAAGCAGAAAGAGAAAGTGCAATATCATCCTCTAAGTTTTTAATTTTAGAAATACGAACTCCAGCTTCAGGAATGATTTCATATAGAGTTACTGTTGGTCCAACAGTGGCTTTGATATGTTCAATTCCAATTTTATAATGTTTTAGAGTTTCGATAATTCGATTATTGTTCGCTTCCAGCTCTTCTTGATCAATAGAAATAGATTCATCATATTTTTTTAATAAATCAATAGAAGGGAAGGAGAAATTACCTAATTCTAAAGTTGGATCGAATTCACCAAAATCATTTACTAATCTATCTGCTAAATTTTCTTCAACAGTTTTTTCTTCTTTTTCTACTGCAACTTCAATTTCCAATTTCGGACTATCATCCTCTTGAGCTGAAGCTTCATTTGTAGAATAATTTTGAATTGTAGGAGAAAGGTTGTCAAAAGAATTAGTGAAATTAGATTTCGATTCTTCTTTTGGCTTTACGTTTTCTACTTTATTTGTTGATATTTGTTCTTCTGGTTTTGTTTCTTGGTTTAATTCAAATGTAACTTTTGGTTCTGGTTTCTGAACCTCTTTTTTAATAGTAGTTTTTTGTACTGTTTGAGGTTTTTGTTCCTTTTTAAGTTTTTCCTTATCTGTAGCCTGAACTTTTGCCTTAAGTTCAGCTTCTTTAGCTTTTTGTTTTTTGATAACTTCAATTTCCTCTTTTCTTTTCTCAATATGTTTTTTAGAAACATTAAAAATAGCTAAGAAGAATCTTTTAATATGTTCTGTAGTGATTTTAAAACGAATAGCTAAATAAGATAATAACGTAAAAAGAATAAGTAAGAAAACTCCTATTTTACCTAAAAAATGCTGAAGAAAATCTTTAATTTCAAAACCAATAATTCCTGAAGCTATGGTACTTTTTGGAAAGAAAAAGCTTACAGTAAGCGAAAGCCATACCATTCCTAACATAGCCCAACGCCAATTTTTTCTAAGTTTTTTATGATCTGCTTGCACCATTCTGTATAAACCAGAAAGGAAAAGAAGTGTTGAAAAAACAAACGAAGCGATACCAAATCCTTTATAGATGAAAATATAGGAAATATAAGCTCCTATTTTTCCCATCATATTTTTTACTTCTATACTTCTATCCGTAAGAGACCCAATCACGCTTTGGTCTTCTCCCCAGTTTGAAAAATAGGAAATAAAAGATATCGTTAAAAAAAAAGAAAATAAAACTAAAAACAAACCAACCACAGCTTGGTTTTGAAATGGCTTATTTAAATTTTCTAGTTTTTTTATAGAAATACCTATTTTTTTCATGTTTTAAATTTTTGGTTAGATTAAGTAATTTTATAGAATATAAATATGATAGTTATAAAGGATATTCTAGGTAAATATATTGTATCTTTTAAAATTAATAATAGTTTTGGTTAAAATTTATATTAAATTTAAAATTTTTGGGACATAAATAATAAGTCCAATGATTAAAGCTCCTAAGGCAACAAAAGTTACAGCTCCTGCAGCAACATCTTTAATAATTCCAATTTTTTTGTGATAATCTGGGTGAATGAAATCTGCTACACGTTCAATTCCTGTGTTTAAAGCTTCTGTAGCCAAAACTACTGAAATTGCTAAAATTTGAATCATCCATTCTACGGGACTAATATTGAAATAAAAACCTGCAATAATCATGATAACTCCTAGCGAAGATTGTACCATAATACTGTGCTCGGTTGTTAATAACAACCAAGCACCTTGAAATGCAAATTTAAAACTTCTAATACGTCCTCTTATAAATCCGTCATTAGGGTTTTTCATATGCGTATTTTATAAAGCTTTTAAAGCATTGTCATAATTAGGTTCATCAACGATTTCTGAAACTTGCTCTGTATATAACACGTTTCCTTCTTCGTTTAAAACAATAACAACTCTAGAGTGTAAGTTAGCTAAAGGCCCATCGATGATTTCTAGACCGTAATCTTTTCCAAAAGATCCGTTTGCAAAATCAGATGCAGTTTCTACATTTTCGATTCCTTCAGCTCCACAAAATCTTGTTTGAGCAAATGGTAAATCTCTAGAAACACAAACAACTTTAGTGTTTTCTAATTCGCTAGCTTGTTTGTTAAAAGCTCTTACAGAAGCAGCACAAGTTCCTGTGTCAATACTTGGGAAGATGTTTAAAATTACTCGAGAACCTTTATAGTCGTTTAAAGTAACTTTTGATAAATCATTTTTTGTTAATTCAAAATTTGGAGCTTTTTCTCCTACTTTTGGTAATTCTCCGTTTGTGTGGATTTCATTACCTTTTAATGTAATTGTAGCCATGATATTTTATTTCATTTTTAAAGTTCAAAAATAGTCTAAAATGCAAAAACTCCCGAATTTCTTCGAGAGTTTTTAACTAAATATTATCTAGATTATTAGTTTTTAGATAAATAATCAGCAATTCCTTCGTGAGTTGCTTGTAATCCTTCTTTCTCAGAGTTCCAGTTTGCCGGACAAGCTTCACCGTGCTCTTCGTTGAATTTCAATGCATCAACCATACGGATAGCCTCATCAACGTTTCTTCCTAATGGTAAGTCGTTCACGATTTGGTGACGAACGATTCCTTCTTTGTCAATTAAGAATAATCCTCTGTAAGCGATTAATTCTCCATCAGCTTGTAATTCTCCGTTCTCATCGTAGAAATAATCTCCAGCTAAAACGTCATAGTTTTTAGAGATTGTTTTGTTAGTATCTGCAACGATTGGGTAAGTAATTCCTTTGATTCCTCCTGCAGCTTTCTCCATTTGTAACCATCCCCAGTGAGATTGCTCAGTATCTGTAGAAACAGCTACTACTGCAACACCTCTTTCTTCGAACTCAGCTAATTTAGCTTGGAAAGCGTGTAATTCTGTTGGACAAACAAATGTGAAATCTTTTGGATAGAAAAATAAGATAACATACTTATCTCCTTTGAATTGTTCTAATGTGAAATCAGATGCAAATTCTCCTCCGTTAATTACAGCTTGTGCGCTAAATTGAGGTGCTTTTTTACCTACTAATACAGCCATTTTATATTTTTTTAATGATTATTAATTTAATTTTCTTACTGCAAATATATAGAAACTCGATACGGATTAATCAAAACGAAATTTTAATATTTTATTTTATTATAGATTTTTTTTATTTCGTTAACCCATGTCTTCATAAGTTTTTTCTATATTCATTAATTATAGAATACCACTTATTTATTTTAACATAAATATAAATGAATTTTCCTGAAACAAAGAAGAAAATTTGAATACATTTGCAGGCTTTTTGAATTAATAGAATCATGTTGAAGAATATCTCAAATTATACTAAAGAATTTCCATACAATTTAAGATTGTCATTACCTGTAATGCTAGGATCTTTAGGGCATTTAATGGTGAGTTTTGTGGATAATATAATGATTGGTAGTTTAGGACCAGTTGAATTAGCGGCAGCTTCTTTAGGAAATAGTATTTTCTTTATTGCGCTTTCTCTAGGAATTGGTTTTTCTTTTGCCATTACTCCATTAATTGCTGAAGCTGACGGAAAAGATAATACTCAAAAGGGAAGAAAGATCTTTCAACATTCTTTTCTTCTTATGACTTTAATAGGATTTATATTAGCTATTGGTTTATATATTTTTCAAAATTTCTTAGATCAATTGGATCAACAACCTGAAGTAGTTGAGTTAACAAAACCATATTTCTCAATAGTAATTTTTACGATTATTCCCATAATGATGTTTCAGAGTTTACGACAGTTCGCTGATGGGCTATCACAGACAAAATATGCAATGTATGCTATTGTGATCACGAATGTGGTAAATATTATTGTGAATTATATGCTAATTTATGGAGTTTGGATTTTTCCAAGACTGGAATTGGTTGGAGCTGCTATCGGAACACTTGTTTCTAGGTTAGTAATGTTTTTCTTTATGTTAGCTATTTTAAGAAGTAAGAAAAAATTTAAACCTTTTTTAGAAAGAATCAAAAGAAAAGATTTACACAAAATATATTATAAGAAAATCATTAGTTTAGGACTTCCAACTTCGCTTCAAATGCTTTTTGAAGTTGGTTTATTTTCTGGTTCTATCTGGTTAGCAGGGAAAATCGGAACATTTCCGCAAGCTGCAAATCAAATAGCAATTCAGTTAGCTTCCGCAACTTTCATGATTGCTTCTGGACTTTCTGTAGCAACAACTATTCGTGTAGGAAACCAAAAAGGATTACATCAATATAAAGATTTACGTAGAATTGCATTTTCAAACTTTTTATTGATATTTTTGATAATGTTTGTTTTTGCAATATTATTTGCATTAATGAAAGATATGCTTCCTTGGATTTTTACTCAAAATATTGAAGTAGTCCAAATTGCTTCAGGATTATTAATTTTAGCAGCTTTATTCCAACTTTCAGACGGTTTACAAGTGGTAATTATTGGTTCGTTAAGAGGTATGCAAGACGTAAAAGTACCGACAATTCTTACTTTTATAGCATATTGGCTTATTGGTTTTCCTGTAAGTTATTATTTCGGACTGCATACAAGTTTAGGAACAAAAGGAATTTGGGTAGGATTGTTGACAGGTCTTTCAGCCTCAGCACTTTTACTATATATAAGATTTAATAGATTAACAAAGAAACTAATTCAATCAAAATAAAATGGAAATACCAAGGTTTTTATTAGGAGACAATACAGATCATCAAGATGCAATTTTTGTAATTCATACAGAATTTCCAAGATTTATCATCAATTTAGTAAATGATGAAATCGAATGGTTTGAAGATATTCCAGAAGGAGATGTGGAAGAATTAACAAGTCAAGTTAGTACTTTAATTGAAGAAGCAAGTACTTTCTATGATAGAGAAATGGAGCGTTACGAACAGGCTTAATGTCTAATATTAAGTTTTATAAAAATGGTTTTTATTTAAACATTTTTTTTATATATTCGTGAAAGAGATGAAAAAGAAGCTATTGTTGTAAATACGGTTCAAATAACTAAATCTCATAAAAAAAAGAGGATGTACTGACCTATTTTACATCCTCTTTCAAATTAATTCAAATTCAAATAACTATTTAATGAAAAGATTACTATTATTCTTTATTGTATAATAATTAATTCTTGTTAATATTAAATTTACTAAATAATTATTAAAAAAAATAAATTATTTGTAAATATTTATTCTTTTTTCATGTCTTTTGCTTGCTTTGCCCAGTGATTACCTTGTATTTTATGAAAAGGATAATTTATAAGAACAGAAATAAGTTGTAAATCATTTTTCTTTAAATTTTCTATCTGAGAAAAGCTAGTAATCCCTATTTCATTGAGTTTTTTCTCTAAAACAGGACCAATACCTTTTAATTCTTTCAAATCATCTTTATTTTCAGAATCAGATTTACCAATACGTTCAAAATTCAATTTTGGAGCATTTATAGATTCTAAATATTCTTTAGTTTCAGATTTTTCTTCTGCCTCGTTTTTTTCAATTTCAACTTCCTCTTTTTTATTTTCTTCATTTGCATCTTCAACAATAGCGTCATCAAAAGGAATATTTTTATCTTTATTTAAAACCGACTTTTTTTTTGCTAAAACATAAAGGATTATAATGATGGCTAAAATCCATAATATAATTTCAAAAGTACTTCCTACACTCAAAAAAATAATTGATTTCATAATTATCTTATTAATTTATCACTTAAAGTTACAATTGATATAAATAAACTTGATGTAATAAAGTGTTAAATCATATGTATGCCAGTTGTTTGATTTTGAAATTATAATTTTAAGTTAAAAAAGAAATAATCCTTTGTGAAAATATCGAAGTTAAAGAAGAATTCTTATTTTTGGTTTCATGAAAAAAGGATTATTAATACTGGCAATTGCTTTCACAGCTATTTCTTGTGGTTCGGATAAAACTGATACAAGTAAACGCTTTAGAACAGGTACTTTTGAAGTTCCAGCTGGAGAAAATCATGATAAATTTACTTTTGTAAGAAAAGATTCTTTACAAATTGAAAACTACAATGGTGTAATTGATACTTTGGTGATTCACTGGGAAGATGATTTTAATTATACAGCGAAATATTTACATCCAAAGAAATCAATTGAAAAAGAAACTTTTCATTTTAGAATTACTGGAGTAAAGAAAGATTCTTATACGTATAGATTTAAAATCGGTAATTCGAATTTTAACCAAGAAGGAACAGTAATGAAAATTAAGAATTAATTTTCTTAAATTAAATTTCAAGAAAAAACTCAAATAACTAAAAAGCTATTTGAGTTTTTATTGTTTTATTTTATAATTATTTTCTTGGAAAGACTTCCTTTTTTCGAATCTATTTTTATGAAATAGATTCCTGAAGGTATATTAGAAACATTTACTTCTGCTTGACTTAAGTTATTTTCAAAAGAAATATTTTTGATGTTTTCTCCTAAGATATTGAATATTTTAAGGTTATTTAAACCATATTTTCCTTCGATTTTTAGAACATCACTCACTGGATTTGGAAAAATCGTAATTGAAAGATCAGTATTTTCAAAATCTTCTGTAGAAAGAAATTCTGACTTTGCAATATTTGTTATTATTTCTTCTTCATAATCAAATTTTATAGAAACCGAATTATTGATAACATCATCTAATTCAGTTCCTGGAGCAATTTTTATTTTAAAAATAATATAACCTTCATTAAATCCTTCCTCATTTGATAAAATAATATCTTCAAAAATAAATTGAAAGCTATCATATTCTCTTTTTATTAAATAATCATGAGTAGATTCGATAACTTTTAAAGAACTTCCAATTAAATGAGATGAATCAAGTAAAACATTTTCAATAATTAAATTTACTACAGGGGTACTTGTAGTGTTTTTAAAGTTGATTTTATAAGTCAAATAATCTCCGATAAGATGATTAGAAATTTCAGAACCATCTAAACAAATCATATTGTTCCCATCCGATGGTAAAGTAGATATAGGTTGTTTTAATTTGAAATTCTCAGTTTCATTCTCAGTTTCATCACTAAAGCTTATAGACGTTGTTATTTCGTTTGTAATATCTGTTGGAGCTTCATATTTAGTATTAAAATTTAATACAATACTTCTGGAATCAAAAGGTTTTAAATCTTCATAATTCCATGAAATTATTCCATTTTCATGGGTGTTTTCAAGAGGGATTGCATCTGTAAATTCTAGTAAAGAAGTATTATAATTAAAAGTCAATTCTCCCGAAGTAGTTTTACTTCCAATATTTTGATAAATTAATTTATAAGCAGTAGATTTTCCAGGAATAGCATCCGTTAAAGGAATAATAGTTAAATCAAAAGCAGCATCTTCTTCAATTGTTGTAATACAGAAATCTTGTTTAATTTCTAAAGGGTTACTATAGTTAAAAGTTACATCTACCGATTCTGGTGAAACTGAGAATAAGTGTGCGTTCTCAATGATAGGTTGTATAGTGTAATCTCCATATTCTAAAGGTAATTCATATCCATTTTTATTTGGCACTAGAAGATTACCATTGAAATCCGCACTTTCAATATCAAATTTTAAATTCTGAAGAGAATTATCATTTTCATCACAAATGTCATTATTGTCATTATATTTTACATCCCCAAAAACAACAGTTGTTGAATTTAATGGGTCTTCTTTACAAAAATCATTAATTAGACAATCAGGTTGAGTTTCATGAATTAAATTTTTATAATAAAATACGTATTCATTACTAATACAGATATAGTTAAATAAAGTGTTTTGATAAGTAAAAAGAAAACCATAATAGACTTCATTTAATAAAAGTTTATTTATAGTACTTTCATTATTTTTAATAGATAAATTTATTATTAGATGATTGTTAGTTAAATCTAATTCTTCAAAATTATTATCATCTGCAATTAAATTTTCTAGTTCGCTATTAGTAGAAAGATCTAGAGAATTAATATTAGTATTACTACAATTAAAGACTTTCAAATCAAGATTATTTAAAAGATCAATCTCAGATATATTTGTGTTAGAAATATTAAGATAATAAATACTTGTTAAGTATTCAATATTTACTTCCTCTATTGGGTTTTGCGCTAAATTTAATTGTTCAATTTTATTGGAAGTGTCTAGATTAATACTATTTAAATTGTTTTGATTAACTAAAAGATTTTCTAAGTTTGGAAAATTAGACACTTCTAGATTAGTTAGTTGATTCTGAGCAGCGTCAAGTCTAAGTAAAAAAGCATTAAAACTAGAGCTTATATCCGTAATATTATTTAATTTAAAACTTAAGGTTCTTAGTATATTACAGTTTGATATATCTAAAGAAGTTAAGTTGTTTCTATCAAGAAAAAGATATTTTAGTTCAGGATTCGCTAGAGTAATGGTTGATAAACTGTTATCATTAACATTAGCTTCATTTAGTTTTAAGTTATTTGAAAGATCTAGTGAAGTTAGATTATTTTCATTTAAATCAATAATTTTCAGTTCAAGATTATTACTAAAATCAAGAGAGTTTAAATTATTTTCTTGAACATTTAGATTTTCAAGGTTTGGGAGATTACTTAAATCTAAAGAATTTAGATTACAATTGTTAGCCTTTAGTAATTTTAATGAAGTTGCATTATCAATTAATAAAGAATTTAAATCATTATTTCCTGCATATAATATTTGAAGATTAATATTATTTGAAAGGTCAAGATTCTCTAAATTATTATTTTCTATATAAAGATTTTTAAGGTTTATATTATTAGATAAATCAATTGTGTTTAATCCTAAATCTGAAACACTAAGAGTTTCTAATTGTGTAAGGTTAGAAAAGTCTAAACCATTTTCAGAATAATCATTACCTGAGAGAATAATTTGTTTTAAATTTAAGTTGTTCTCAAAAATTATATTATCAATATTAAAAAAAATGATTTCTTCTAACAAAGTATTTGAAGAAAGGTCTATAGAGTTTAAAGAGTTTACTGAAGAAATATCTATTTTTTTTAAATTTTCAAAATAAGATATTTCAGAAAAATTTTCAGATGGAAAGTAATCAAAGTATAATGAATGTACAGCATTTGCTTCATCAAAAGAAATTTCACCATCTCCATCTGAATCTACAGGAGTGAAATTTGCATTTTCATCTCCAATTTTTGCACAGTCTTGATTTATTAGATAATTTTTTAAGGAATCATCTTCGAATTCAATGTTTTGAGCATAAAATAAATTTGTTACTAATAAAGCTAGGGATAAAAAGTATTTTTTATTCATATTGTTAATTTTTTTATAAATATATATATTTTTATGAATAAATATTGATATGTTTTTTTGTTTTCTATTTGTTAAAGTGAATAGTTGATATGTTTGTTTTGTTATTTTTTTAAAGTTTTTAATTAAATTAAACGGATTATATAAAATTAAATAGTTTTATTAGCTTATTTGTGTGTATTTTATAGAATTTATGAGAGGAAAATATAAAAATGGCATGGGGTAAAAAAAACTCTTTAAGTGAAAATGAAGTTGAAAAATAAAATTGTTCATGAAAAGACTGATAATTTCAGATTATTCAGCTTCTATATAACTCTTAAAAATTAATAAAGAAAAGCTAATTTTCTGATTTTAAATTGAATATTGTTTATATTTATTTGATTGTAAATGAAACAATAAGATTATCATGGAAATATTCCTCATCCCAGATACTTGGATGGCACTTTTAACTCTTACCTTTTTGGAAATAGTTTTAGGAATAGATAATATTATATTTATCTCCATTCTTGTAGGAAAATTACCTGAAAGATTACACCGAAAAGCAACCAATCTTGGTCTGCTATTAGCAATGATGTTCCGAATCATTATGATATTTGGTGTTTCACTTTTATTTAAACTCAAAAAACCATTTTGGTCTGTTGATGTCGGATGGTTTGAGATAGATTTGAGCGGACAAGGATTGATTATGATGTTAGGAGGGATGTTTCTTCTGTATAAAAGTACCAAAGAAATCCATGAAAAAATGGAAGGTCAGGAAGAAGAACATGAAGGAGGAAAACGAAAAGGAACAACATTATCTAAGATTTTAGTTCAAATTATTTTGATTGATGTAGTGTTTTCTTTCGACTCTATTCTAACAGCTGTTGGGATGACAAATGGAGTAGAAGGCGCATTTTTAATAATGGTAATCGCTGTTGTAATTTCAATTTTGATCATGATGACATTTGCAAATCCTATTCGAAGATTTATTAGTAAACACCCAACACTTCAGATTTTAGGACTTTCTTTTTTATTATTAATAGGTTTTATGTTAATCGCCGAAGGAGCCCACCTTTCAGATGCCGAGGTTTTCAATAAAGATGTAGGTGTAATTCCGAAAGGATATTTATATTTCTCTATTTTCTTCTCTCTTTTAATAGAAGTTATCAATATGAAAATTCAAAAAAGAAAGATGAGAAAAAAATAAGATTTAAAATATAGAAAAATATATATTTGAAAAGCTGTTATTTCTAGCAGTTTTTTTTAAGATTTTAACAAAATAAAGAACTTCATTTTATGCTTTTAAGTCCTTTAAAATACAAGGATGTTAAAAAAAAACGACGATAAATTTAACAAATTTTAGACTTTTTTAACATTTAAATTAAGAAGGAATCTAAATAAAACCTATATTTGCAATCTATTCAAGAGATAGAAATGAAATCAAATTTGTTTAACATACTTGGCTCAATTTTCATGGTAGCGTTGGTTCTTTTGCCAATTTCTACACAGTTGGTGCATGCTTTGGAAGAAGAGCACCATCACGAAATTTGTGATGCCAAAGAAGTAAAACATATCCACGCAGATGAGCAAGAATGTGCTATTTGCCACATGACAATTGATTTCGCTTCCTTTGATGAAACACCAACGTTTGAAATCATTCCATTTTCGGAATTTCAAACAACTTTTTATACAACATACAAAAAGGCATCAAGTCCTTTTACAACTTTTCGAAGTACCAGAGCGCCACCAGCTTTGATTTCTTAGTTTTTCAGTTTCGCTGAACACAATTTTCAAAAGAATTTTATTTTTTAGGAGCTTTCCCATACGGGTCGGGCTTTTCGTTACAAGTTTTGCTTTTCAAAATAAGAACTTCTAACCAATACGTGGGCTTCTTAGGTCGCTTCCGTTTGCCAAGAATTTCTAATATTTTTCAAAACAAAAGCTTTACACTACAATCCCTAAGCCAGAGAAAGATTCTCCATAAAATTCTACTTTAAATTCACTTCAAAGTAACTGAACTACATTTTACAATTTATTTTTTCTAACAAAAGTTTTAGAATTCCCTGCAAAAGTGGGGTCGGGGGAATGTAATTAATTACAGAATTTTTTAACAAAAACGATTTAAAATATCGTCCAGTTTAGAAAAATAAATTCAAGAATGTATCACAACATCACATTTAGGTTTTCATTATAAAATAAGTTTTAAGTAATTCTTGTAAGTGAGAATAAGTATATGACATGTAAGTTTTCGTAGAATCCTACCATTAATCATCTAAATGTGAATTTTAACCAAGAAATCAATTTTAAAAGCTTTTAGGCGCTTTTTTATGAACGTAATTAAGAACAATATAATATTTCATGTATTCTTCGCTGTAGTGGTTTTTATGCCAAGTTCTATACAGCTTTTACATGCATTGGATAAAGAACATCTTCATGAAGTCTGCACAGCTAAGGATATAAAACATATCCATAATGAAGATGTAGATTGTTCTGTTTTTCATACAATCATAGATTTTCTAGAGTTTCCTGATTTCAATTTTGAATTAGAAGAAATAGCAATCATTTTTAACAAGCAAAAGTTCTATTTCAATCAGGAAAATTTTAGAATTTTTTACATAACTAAGAAATCCAGAGCACCGCCGATGACATAAATAAATTTTGAAAGAAAATTGTCTTTTTTTCAAAAAATATTTTAAAACATGTTTATATAAAAATAGATTCCTTCTCTATGATTTTTAAGGATTATAAAAAGTTATTTATACAGGGGTTAATTAATAATTTTTAAAAGAATAGGGAAGGAGTTTTAATCGATATTGATTAGAAAAACATATTGAGAAAACTATAAAAAGATATAAAATGAAATATCAATTTTAATAATATTTTCTAACTAATAATTTGTTTATATGACTAACTTTAAATAATTGTTTGATAATTTATTAAGTTATTTTATTTAAAGTTTAAAATTAATAATTAGAGTATAAATGATAATAAATAAATTATTTAAAGAATGTTATTGAATTTGATTGTTTAGACTGAAAATGAATCATAATCAACTAACAAATAATAAATTAAGAAGGGTTTAGCGACTCATCAACTTTAAGTGATTGCTTTTAATTCTTTATAAGACAAAATTTAGAGGTGATTCAATTAAAATTAATAGAAATGAAGAAATATCTTATTATCCTATTTTTAGGAATTCAGCAAGTACTGTTTGCACAGGAAAAAATCACAGGAAATGTGAACGATGAAAATGGAAATCCTGTAGAGAGTGCAGACGTATATTTGGTAGATTTGGAAAGAGGGACGACAACAAATCTTGAAGGTTTTTTTGAAATCGAAAATGTACCAGCAGGAGCGCACACGCTTTCAATTAGTTTTGTAGGTTACGAAACGCAAACACTAAATGTAAAAGCTGGAGACAATGTAAATGTGACTTTAAAAGAAGCAATTTTTAATATTGATGAAGTGATTGTATCTACACCATTTCAGAAATTGCAAAGAGAAAATGTTTTAAAAATAGACAGAATTGGATTACAAGAAATTCAAAAAAATGGAGCTCCAACTTTAATTGAAGGAATTACTGCACTTCCTGGAGTTTCACAAATTTCTACAGGAAACGGAATTGGGAAACCAGTAATCCGTGGATTGAGTGGAAATAGAGTAATTGTTTACACACAAGGAATTCGTTTAGAAAACCAGCAATTTGGTGGAGAACACGGTTTGGGTGTAAATGATGCAGGTATTGCAGATGTAGAGGTAATCAAAGGACCAGCTTCTTTACTTTACGGATCTGATGCACTTGGAGGAGTTTTATATTTAAAACCAGAAAAATTCGCTCCAGAGAACAAAACACAATTTAATTTTCAACAACAACTTTTTTCAAATACGCAAGGAAGTAGTTCTTCTTTAGCTGCAAAAACTTCTACGAAGCATTTTAAATTTTTAGCTCGTGGAACGTATGATGTTCACCACGATTATAAACTTCCTTCGGGAGATTATGTTTTAAATTCAAGATTCAACGAAAAAGATTTTAAGACAGGTTTAGGTATATCATACGAGAATTTTTCAAGTACAATTCGTTATAACTTTAACGAAACTACTTTAGGATTGCCTTCTGAGATTGTAGGAAGCTCTTCAGGGACGACTCCGTTTTCTCCTTATCAAAAGATAAATAATCATATCATTAGTGCCTTAAACACGTTCTATTTCGATAAATCAAAACTTTTTGTGAATTTAGGTTATACAATTAACAAAAGAAAAGAAATCGAGGCAGAGCATGATCACGGACACGAAGAGCATGAGGAACATGATGGACACGCTCATGAAGAAGAACAAGACGAAGAGCATGAGGAACACGAAGAAGAAATTGCTGCGATAGATTTAGATTTAAGAACTTTTACTTACGAGGCGAAATACCAATATTCTTTTGAGAATAAGATTGAAGCAATTGTTGGAGTTCAAGGTTTAAACCAAGAAAATAAAAATTACGGACCTGAAATTTTAATTCCAGATGCTACTGTTAACGATTTAGGTGCTTTTTCTACTGTTTTAATTCCTCTTGGAAAACATTCATTACAAGCAGGGGTTCGTTTTGATTCTAGAAATATTAAAACAAAAGAACACCATATCGAGCATGAAGACGGTCATGATGAGCATGAAGAACACACAGAAGAAGAAGGACACGAAGAGGAAGAAGAAGTATTAGCTGCAATTGATAAGAGTTTTACAAGTTTTACAGCTTCGCTTGGAGCAAAGTTTGCTTTAAGTCCAAAAACTACAATTCGTGTTAATGTTGCTTCAGGATTTAGAGCGCCAAACTTAGCAGAACTGACTTCAAACGGTGTGCATCACGGAGCAAATCGTTATGAGATTGGAAATGCGAACTTAAAAACGGAGAAAAATATTCAGACAGATCTTTCTTTTGAATATGGAAATAAACACATCGAGTTTTATGCGAATGGATTTATCAATTTAGTGAATGACTATATTCATTTAGATCCAACGAATGAAGAATTAGATGGAGCTCCAGTTTTTGAATATGTACAAAATAATGCTAGACTTTATGGAGGAGAAGTAGGTTTCCATTTACATCCGCATCCGTTAGATTGGTTACACTTATATTCTAGCTACGAAACAGTTTTAGGACAAAGAAAAAATGATGAGTGGTTAGCTTTAATTCCAGCGAATAAATGGCAAAATCAGATAAAAGTGGATATTCCAGCAATGAAATTTTTAGAAGAAAATTATATTTCGTTGAATGTAAATCACAGTTTTGCTCAAAACAAAGTAAGTCAATTTGAAACTTCAACTTCTGATTATACTTTGGTAAACTTTGGTTTAGGAACAAATATCAAACAAGAAAAATGGAATGTAAATGTATTCTTCTCGATCAATAATTTATTTGATAAAGAATATATTCCACATTTATCAAGATTAAAAACAGAAAATATTCCAAATCCAGGAAGAAACTTTGTTCTTGGGTTGAATTTCAATATTTAAGATATCCAATTTTAGAGATGATTGGGTGATTCTGAGAATCAGGATGTTTAATTAATAATTGTTTGCCTCACTTCTTTTGAAGTGGGGCTTTTTTTATATTTTCGTAAAAAAAATAAATTAACATGAATAATAAAAATTCTGCTCAAAGTAAAATATTCATTTTTTTAGGAATAATTTTTTCAATCATTGCTTTAATATTGGCAAATAAAGAAGGTAAAATAGAAGAATATCAGATGGTAGATTATTTGGCAATAGAAAGTAAAAAGAATATAATCATTAGCCAGTCTTTAGACATGGGAACAATAGGTTTTGCACTAATTAGTGCTAGTTGTTTTATTTGTAGTGCAATTGTTTTTAATAAAGAATAAAATCATGAAAACTAAACTAACACTTTTATTACTTTTTATTTTTAATCTTAGTTTTTCTCAGACAAAGGAGGAAGTAATGGAGGCAATACTAGAGAAGGATCATTTAATGTATAAATCTCCTGACGGATTTAATAATATTTCGGATATTCTAAAAGAAAAATTTTCTGAAGAAGAACTTTTTGAATTTACAACACATGAAAAAAGCAATTTAAGATTAGCAGCAAAACTGGTATTAATAGAAATGAATAAAGGAAATGTCATAGATTTTCTGACTTCTGAAATTAAAACAAATGAAGAAATAAAATATATTGATGGGGCTTATGTGGATAATTTGAATACGGTTTCTCTGATCTATTATTTTTATACACAAAATAGAATTATGAAAACACTAGGCTACCTTGGTCAAAAAGCAGCGGAAAGACTTGTTTTTAATTCTGCGGAAGTGAAACAGATGAATAAAATCATTATGGATTCTGAGGTTGCTTTAAGTGCATATGTGAGGGAGAAAATATTTAAGTACGAAAAATCAGATAAAAACTAAAAACAGATTTCATTTCAATATTTGAAACTTTTTAATAATGTCTTTATGTTTTCCGCTTAGAATTACTTTATGATTGTTTTTTAATAAAATTAAATTGTCTTGAAGGCAGATTTTTTGAATAGCGTCATTATTAACTATGAATTTACGATGGGTTTGAAAGAATTTTTTATCATCTAAAAGTTCTTTCATTTTCCCTAAAGAAATTTGAATTAAAAAAGATTCTTGTTCAGTAATAATATTACAATATCGATTTTCAACTTCAATATAAATTATAGATTTTAGAGAAACTTTATGTAAAACATTTTTCTTTTTGATGAATAAGAATTCATTACTTATAATAGTGTTTTCATTTTCACTTTGAAAAACATTTTGCTGCTCATAAAACTTTTCTAAAGCCATTTCTAACGCATACAAAACTTCAAGTTCATTAAATGGCTTCAATAAAAAACTAAATGGTTTTGTGAGTTTTGCTCTTTCAAAAATACTTCTATCCTTAGAACTTGTAAGAAAAACAAAAGGTTTGATAGAATTAGGTACAATAGAGATAGTTTCTGCGAAAGTGATTCCATCAGGATTTTCTCCTAAATAAACATCAATAACTACAATATCCACAGAAAGTTCATAGAAAAGCTTTAATGCATGTTGAAGATTGTTTGCGATACCAATAACATTGTATTTATTTTTTTTTAAAACTGTTTTTAGTTTTTGAGCTTGTTCTTCTGAATCTTCTATAATTAATACATTTATTTCAGCCATTTTTTACTTTTTTAAATCCAACAATCATTTTAGTTCCTTCATTTTCTACACTTTCTATTTTGAAAATACCTTGATTTTTTTTGGTCATAGATTTACATAATTGAATTCCTAAACCTGTACCAATTCCTTTTTGATTTCCTTTTTTTTGAAGTGAGTTTGTGTCTTTTAATAATTGATCAATTTTTTCTTCTGAAATCCCAACTCCAGAATCTTCAATAACCAAATATTGAAAATTATCATTTTCAGAGCTGTATGTTTTTATTGTAATTTTTCCATATGTATTGGTGAATTTTAGAGCATTATCTAATAAATTTCTTAATATGATTTTCAAAGAATCCAAATCAGCATAAATGAAATTAGCTTTTGGAATCAAATTTTCAAAAGAAATATTTTTATTAGTAAAAAAAGGAGTATAATAATATTCAATTTGTTTCGTAACACTATATAAATCTACAGAGTCAATATGAAAATAAAGTTGATCATTTTGAAGGCTTATCCAGTGAAGTAAATTATCTAAAAGACTATATGTACTTGAAGAAATTGCAGAATTTTTTAAGGCAATTTCCTTAACAATTTGATAGTTTTTTTCATTTAAGTTTTCAAGAAGTTTTGAATTTTCTTCTTGTAATGTGTTTACTGAAGTTCTTAAATCATGACTTAAAACAGAAAGTAATTTATCTTTAGTATTGTTGGATTTGTTTAGAGCTTCTTTTTGAATAGAAATTATTTTATTGATTTTACTCTTTTGAATATAAAATATTAAAATTGTAGTTAGTACGATTAAAAGTAAAATAGAAATTAGAATCAATTTATTTTTTTCAGAATTCTTGATTTGATTTTCAAGTTCTAGAAGTTGTATTTCTTTTTGTTTTTCAGCGATAGCATGTTTTTTTTCTAGCGAAGCAATTTCCCAAACTTTGTTTTGATCATTGATAGAATCTTTCCAAATCTCGAATTTTTTTCTATAAAAAATCGCTTTTTGAAAGTCCTTTCTGTTTTCCTCTACAACTGCCATGTTTAGAGCAGTATTCATTTTTAAATTTAAATTATGAAAGTTTTTAGCTAAATTATATGCTTTAAGAAAATATGGTATTGCTAAATTATCTTTGTATTGCTCGTAATACAAATTTCCTAAATCAGTAGAAGTTCGAATTAAAACCGAGGTATCTTGTTTTTGGTTTTGAATGGAATGACTTTTTAAAAGATATTTTTCAGCATTCGTAAATTCTGATAAATGGAAATAACTTAAACCTAAATCATGAATAAAAGAACTTTCAACAGACTTGTAATATTTAGGGTTTTGTTTTTTAGCTAGGCTTTCAAATTTTAAATAATAAGAAATTGCTTTTTTATATTTATTTTGCTCAAGAGCAATTCCTCCTAAATTCAATAATATTTTAGAATACTCAGGGAAATTTTCAGAGACTAAATTATATTCAAGGATAGCTTCATTAAATAGTTTTTTTCTCATGAAAGAATAACCTCTCATGAAATGTAAACTATCTAATTTTTGTTGATTAATGTGCTTTGTTAAAATGGATTTATGAGAATAAACTAATGTTGAATCCCATTGTTTTTCAATAAAAAATTCTTTTGTTTTATGAAAATCAGATTTAATAGAATCATTATTAATTTGAAAAAAATAATCCTTTTTTAAAGGGTATGAAAAGCAATTCAAACAAATTAGAAATAAAAATATTCGAATTAATAAAGTCAATTCTAAAGGTTTTAGACTGTGTTTTACAAGATTTCAATTAAGATTTAATTATTTTGTAGTTTCTACAATAGTTACAGTTCCTCTAGAGGTTCTAGGATCCACATTCCATAAATAAGTTTGAATCGTTTTAATATCACTTAGATTAATATTTTCTGGAAAGTTTTCAGTGTTTGAAGTTTTAAAATTTAAAGTAAAAGCATTATAAACTCCATCTTCTGTTTTCGAATCAATGATTCTTTTGGTTTCATCTTCATTACTATATAGAAAAAATTGAAGATTACATTCTCCGTAAGTTCCAATAGAAAAATGTTGATTGATTTTTATTTCAGGATTTTCAACTGTCGAATTGATGAAAAATAAAATACTAATTGACATTTCATTTGTTTCTTCATCAAAACTAGCATTTGCAACAGTTGGGAAAGGTGCTTTAAAATTATTTTGAAATGAAATTTCTCCAGAAGTGCTTGGAACTATACTTTCAATATTATTTCCAGGAGGGAAAATAATTTTTTTATCCGAGTTTAAATTATTCATGATTTTAGAAATATATATTAATAATTAGTACTTTCTTATTAAAGATATTTCAAAATAAATTAAAAAACAACCTAAAATAGTTATAAAATTTAAAACTAATTTAGGTTGTTTTTACATGTTTACTTTTCAAAAATACCAATTTCAACAAAACTACCAGATGCCATATATCTTATAATAAACGGTAATTCTTCAGAAGATAAGTTACCTGAACAAAAAAGAGGAATCCATTTTTCTTTATTTGGATATAAATTATCTCCTTCTACAACTTTAATCTCAATTTCTCCTTCATTCATTTTTTTCCATTCATAATTAATATGAATTGCATATGTTTTGGAGTTGATTTTTATACTATAAAATAAATTTAGTATTCCTTTGAAAACTTTACTTGCATTAAAAATCCCATCTCCATATTTATCTTTTTCAATAAAAAGAGGAGGAGAAGTAGCTGCTGAAAAATCTTTTGAAGGACCAATTTTTTCGGTCATTAATCTTTCAGAAGTATAATTATGAATACGAACAGTACAACTGATACCTTCATCATAATACTTTTTTGCGTTAATCATTGCTTCAATAATACTTGACATAATATTATAGTTTAGATTAGAATTTACTTTATAAAAAAAGCTAAAGGTTTTTTTTACCTCTAGCTTTTTTCAGATTTTAAACTGGAATTTGCTCCACAATAAATGGTTCAAGTCTTAGTGAAACATATAAATTTGGATCATCATCTTCATCAGAAGGACACATTGCTAATCCACCTTTATGGATTCTTGGAACTAATTTATTGTCTTCAATTTTCCAAGAATTTGCAGTTGACTCATGTTGACTTCCGAAAACATCTCCTGCTCCAGTGTGATAATCTAATCGTAAACCGTGTTTCTTGTGCTTATATTCTTCTAAATAAAAAATATAATAAGAAGCTCCATCTTTATAAGGTTTTAAACTAAAAACTAAAGCTTCTTCTTCAGATACACATCTCAATAACCACTTTTTACTTCCTTTCCATCCTAAATAACTTACTTCTCCTGTTCTTTGATTGGTAAGTTTAATTTTAACTTGTTCCATAATTTTGATTATTAAATATTAATTCTTGATTTTATATTTTAAAAAGTGAAAGTTTTTACCAAAATTTCTTCTTTCAATACTTTTTTGAAATCTTCAGTTGCTGAAGCAGAAATAATTGGACTATTAAAACCAACAAAATCATAATTCTCTTTTAATAGAGAATATTGTAAGACAACAGGTTTAATGTAAACACAAACTTTGTCTTTTGATTTATCTGAAAAAACATTTTCTTCGATATCAACAACAAGAGGATTTTCGAATAATCCCATTTTTGTGTATTGAAAAAGATCATTTGGTGGGACATTGAATGGGTTTTCATCATAAACTTTTACATCAATAACCAATTGATCTACACCTTCCTTATAATTATTTCTAAGGATATTGTCTAATCCAGCTTTTTGAAATGGAGATTCCACGATTACTTCAATTTTTAAAGTATTTCCATTTGGATTATTGAATTTTGGTTTGATTATGTCCGAGATAAATACATTTGAAGTTTTTCCAATAGTATTTGCTAATCTTTGACGAATTAAGCTCATGTTTTCGTATCCTTTTGATACTTCAGTTTGCTTAATTCCATTTTCCGAATTTTGAGAATTGTTTTGAGAATTTTCCATGATTTCACGTTTTAATTTCTGATGTAAAATTACTTTGAACGTTGAATCAAAAATCCTCAAATGATGTGAATGAGATATTTTATGTTGTGAATGAACTGAAATATGTTATGAAGAATTAATGGAAATTTTAAGAAATAGAAGTTTGAAGTAAAGTGTGAGTTGTAAGTGACAAAAGTAAATATTTTGTTTTTATGATTCTAAAAAAGAAGTGTAGGAATTAAAGGAGTGGAGAGAAGAATTTATATATTATTCATTTTCAGAATAAATAGCAAAAAGCTCTCCTGATTTTTCAATACAATTTACAACAAAACCATCTTTAAATTCACCCAAAAGATAGTTTTCGTATTTTTCGATTATTTTAAATTTTCCATTAGTAAGTTCTTCTGCTTCTACAGTTTTCCAATTTCCATGAATGTCCTTCACATTAATTGAAGTGATTGTAGAAAAACCTTCTTTCCAATGATCTTCATTGATTTTATATTTTTCAATATTAAAACCTTCTACTTTATTCTTAAAACCATTTTTATCACGAAGTCTTTCAATAGCATTTTTAGCTTCCTGCTCGCTAGAATAAATACCTATTAGTTTCGATTTTTCAATATTTCCCAATTCGTATGTATGATGTAAAATATATACGTATTCCATTTTAGCGGTTTTTTCTTTGGAATTTTTCAAACCTGATTCTATAAGTTTTAATTACATTTTCTAAGCTTACAGGAGTATATTCAAGTTCGCTAAGATCAATTTCTTCATAGATATGATATTCTTCGTCATTTAAAACTAGATAATATTTTGAATTTTTACTAGAACCTTTTAGTTTAATATCAATTTCATCAATATTATTCCAAGGAATAATATTTTTATCTATAATTTTTATTCCTTTTTCGTTTAAAATTATTTGAGGTTCGTTATTACGTGTTTTTTTGAAATTTTTATAAAGCGTAAAAGCTCCAATAATAAATAGAAGAAAACTAATAACTTTTAGAGATGATTTATTTTCGTTAAAAAATAGGAACACAGCAACTCCTAAAATAAATAATGAAACTATAATTTGAATATAAATGTATGACTTGGAAAAATAAATTTCTGTAGTCTTTGGAACAGAATAATCTTCTTTATGTACATCTTTTCGTGAAAGTTTATTTTCTAATTGCTTTAATTTTTCTTTATCTGCTTTTGTCCAAATTTCTGTTTTTTCAAAAATATGTCCTTCTGGATGAATTAATTTTTGTTCTACAGCTTTCTTTCGAAGTTCTTTTGTGTTTCTTACGTTTTCATATGCCCAAAGTTTCCATTTTACAATTGCAAAACTCCAATAAATCCATGTTAGAATAAATGAAAATGGGAAAGAAATTAATGTAATATAATTTGGAAGGTCATATACTGAAGAAATTACAAATGCCGTAGTAGGAACTATTATGAATATAATTGTTAAAGGAAGATTGATAATCAATAGGCCTCTTTTTATAGCTTTCTCTACTGTAATATATTCTTGCATTTATGTTTAAATTTTTCGTAAAAATAAATAAAATAGTTGTGAAATATAACTGTTAAATCTATTGGTTTATTCTATTTCAATTAAATTAAAACTATCTAAAGCATAATCATAGATTCCCTTATAACGTGTAATTTTCTCTTCTTCAGTCATGAAGGTTAAGCAAAAAGATTTCGAATCACTATTAAAAAAAGTATTATACATCATAAATTTTAGTTGTTGAACTTCTAGTTTCGTAACAATTTCGATGTATTCTATTCCATTTTTATTTTGTTTAATTTTTAACTCCCCATCAACAATAGTTACATCCTTATTTTTAAGTTGATCTAAATTCAGTTTTGCTATTTCTTTTAAAGTAAAACCTTTTTTATCAGCAGCTGTCAGATTGTATAGTTCACTAAATACATCATCTTTTTCATTAGTTTCTCCTTCCTTTACGACAAAAAGAAGTCGCTTGTCAACATCAACAATTTCCCAGTTTGCAGGATAATCAATCGAATAACCACAAACTTTATTTTTATGTGTGTTATAATTTATTTCTGATGATTTATCTGTTTGCGCAAAGGTTGTAAAACCGATTAAACTTCCAATAAATAGTAATTTTCTTAATTTCATTTTTGATTTTTACTAAATTAATTTGGATCAAAATTAAATGAAAAATCCTTCTGAAATCTAGTTTGTCTAAAGATTTTTATTGAATTAAATCAGTAATATTATTAATTGTTTAAAGATGAGGTTTTAATCTGTTTTTTGTTTAATAATAAATCGTATACTTTTTATTCCAAATTTTCAGATAAATAGAAATATGGAGAAAAATAATTGTTGCAGGAGCAAAAGCAGGAATAAAACTAAAAGGGAATTTTGTTAAAATAGCAACTCCTGGACTTCCTGTTTCTATTTGTAATTTGGTTAAATAAATTGCAGTTATTGAAGTTAGAAGAATATCAATAAAACCAAAAGTATTCCAAAGCAGCGCGATAAATCTAGAAGATTTTGTTTTCTTTTCAACCAAATATGCAACCCAAAGACTAGAAATTGCGATAAAAATATCACCAAAACCAGCTAGGTAAGCAAAACTTTTAGGTAATTGATCAAAAGCATATAAGATCAAGAAAAAAGTTCCGATTAATCTAAAAGAATGAACTCTAATTAGTTTTGAAAGTTTGACTTGTTTTAAAAATGATTTATAAAAATTGGTATTGAATACAAAAAGAAAATAAAAAAGTAAAAGCGGGAGTGTAGTGAATAATATAATTCTTGGAGGAAATGAATCAACATTAAAAACTCCTGTAAAAGTCAAAATTGAAACTAGAATTAAATACAAAAAATAAAATCCAATAATCAAAAGTCGTTTATGATTTTGTTTGGTATTACTTACCAAATTGGCAATCATAAAAATTGGAAAAAGAATTGCGATGAGAAAAGCAATCGAGATATAAGTAGGGGCTAAATTTGTAAACATAGTTAGAGAGTAAATTCTTTTGGTATTCGACTCAAAGAATTACCCGAAAATCCGAGGGAAGTTATATCATATTTCAAAGAAACTTTTTGAGTCCGTTTTAGTTTTTCAAAAGCAACTCTTTTTTTTATAAAATCCAATTCTTTAAATATAGTTAGGTTTAAACCACCAGAAAGGAAGTTTTTTACTTTAAAAAAGGAAAATATAAAATGAGAATTATGCATTCTTTTCTAAAACTTTTTAGATTAATTAAGTTTAGAAATGTAATGAAAAAAATAATACGAAAGAAATTATCTTATTGTAAAGTGAAGAAATTGAGAAGTTTGTGAAGGTGTAAAAGAAAAAATGTTGCCGCAAGAAGTTTCTTTTGGCAACATTTTCATTTTTGAAGATTTAAAGTTTAGTTCCTTTAAAACGAATCTCCTTACTCTTTTTAATGTTTTCAGGATTTTTCGTTATAATATTTATGATGTTAATCTCATTGTCTTTTTTTGAAAGTTTTGCAGTTTCTTTAGTCACTTTTAAAATATAATTTTCATCCACTAGAAAATTCATATAATCTGGACTAATTACTTTTCCATCTATCTGGTATAACACCGATTTTTCGTCTAATGGAACTTTCTTTTTAATTAATTTCTCTAAGGAAATCAGTCTTGGTTTGTAACCACGCCTTAGTTCAACGAACATTTTTCCAAAATATTCTATTCCATTTTCAACAAAAGGCTCTTTTTCTATTTTTATAGATTTTATTTTATCAGAATTAATTGTTGATGCAACTTCTCCATTTCCTATAAAGATCTCATTTACAAATATTGCGACTGGTTTGTTTTTGATTTCATCAACATAATCATTGAAGAAAGAATTTGTTGACTTTTTTTTCTTTTTTTCAAAAGAACTATCTGCTTTTTGTTGAGCAAAAGTTGTAATACAACTTAAGATTAGGATAAAAGTAAAAATACGTTTCATTTTGTTGATTTTTATCAAATTAAACTCTTAATATTTTAACAATAAATGTGCCAAAGGAAGAAGTTTTAGATTAAAAGTTGTTTTTTTAAGTGTATTTATGAAAAAGTGTTAAAAAAGATTGTCGTAGGGTATAAACTTCTCTTTTTAAATAGTTTAAATAATACAGTTTTTTAGTATTTGAACTTTCCAAGAATAGGATAATGATCTGAAATAAAAGGAACTCCAAAATCATCGTTAATAGTTTGAAAAGTAATTGCTTTTGCATTTTTATAGAATACAAAATCAATATTTCTGCTTATAAGCCAATTTCCAAAAAAGTTGAACGATTTTTTATTATCAGATTTTTCAGCAGTTTTTCTAGAATCTTTGAATTTTTTAAGTAGAGGTTTTAAAGCTTTATTACTGCTCAACATGTTAAAATCTCCAGTAATTAAAACAGTTTCGTTTTTAGGAACTATTTCTTGAATTTTCTTCATCAAAAGTAGAACAGATTCTTTTCTTGCAATTTTCCCTATATGATCTAAATGGGTGTTAAAAACAAAAATAGATTTTTGATTTGTTTTATCTTTAAAATGAGCCCAAGTTACAATCCGAATATTATTAGCATCCCAACCAAGAGAAGGTTGATTTGGAGTTTCACTCAACCAAAAATTATTAGTTTCAATCAGATTAAATTTCTTTTCATCATAAAAAATCGCACTGTATTCTCCTCCTGTAAATCCATCATCTCGTCCGACTCCTACATATTTATAGTTCGGTAAATTTGTATCTAAATATTGAACTTGATGGTACAATCCTTCTTGAATTCCAAAAATAGAAGGTTTTGTTTTTTCAAGTGCTTTTATACATGCTTCCTTTCGATTATCCCATTTATTTTCTCCATCTTCTTCTGTATCAAATCTTAAATTGAAAGATATAATACTGATATCAAATTGTTCATTCCAATTATTTGTATCGATTTTAGCACAATTGATGAACAATGTAAGAATCGTAATTCCAAAAATGAATTTTAATTTATTAGTCATGTTTCTATATTTTGTTATTTTGAACAAAACTAAAAATACATGATATGAAAATTATTGATGTGAAGTCAAGAAAACTATTTAGAAATAATAATATTTTTAGAGATAGTATTGTTTTCAAATTCAATCTTTACGATATATTGACCATTATTTAAATTATTTAGATCTAAAGTTTTTGATTTAAAATCTTTTTTATGTAGAACTATTTTTCCTTTAATATCTATTATTGAAATACTTTTGATAGGAGATTTTGTTTCAATTTCTAAATTGTTAGTAGTTGGATTAGGGTATAATTTTAAACCAATATCATCATACTTAGAAATATCTAATTTTTCTTCAATATTTAGGTTAAAAACACAATAAGAACTATTATTATTTTCATCCGTAAATTTTATATTAATCTGAGTTGTTTCTGTAATAAAAGTTCCAGATTCTGGAGTTTGTTGAATATTTATACTTTCAGCACAATTATCATTCAAATCAAAGTTGAAAACCGTATAATCTGGAATTTCATATTCCTCACCTTCCTCAAGTAAAATTGTTTGACTTGGAATACAATTCATAAAAGTAGGGCTTTCATTATCTTGAATAGTTACTTCTTGATTAGCTAGAAATATTTCCCCATTTTCATCAACAAATTCCCAATTTAAGGTATAAGTTCCATATCCACTAAAGTTGAAATCATTTAAAATTTTAGCATCGATAGAATTACATATTAAATCGAGCTCAGGAAAATTATCGTAAGTAGGCGAGTAGGAGCAATCTACAATTATTGCTGGTAATTCAATATAAGATTCATTACAATTTGAAAGCATTAATGTTTCTGTTTCACAATTTGCAAGATTATTTTGAATCAAAATAGATCCGGAAATAGCATTATTTGTATTCATAATTTCACATAAATGATAACAATCATCAAGGTTTTCATTTTCATGAATACTTAAATTTCCTCCAACAGAATCAAGATTTAAACCATATAAAGAATTTAAAGAGGTATTATTATAAATTTCAAAATCATTTCCTATTTCCAAAATATTGCCTAAAGCTTCTAAACAGTTTAAACTAGAGTTTGAATTAATTCTTAAACTTCCAGAAATTGTATTCAAATTTGCTAAAGGTGTTAAATCCGAAATTTCTCCATCAGAATTTTCAATGATACTTAAATCTCCATTTATTTCTGTACAATGAGGATACATCGTTTTAAAATTATCAAGTTCACTTTGAGTAGTGAAATTCATAGAACCAGGAGGGCATTCGGGATCACAATTAGAAGTGATTTCTGATTTGGAATCACATCCAGTTTTATTTCCAGAAATACTTAAACCAGAATAAGTTTGATCATTTAATGGTTTGCATAAAGTTTTACAAAGATCTAAATTGGAATTATTTGTTATAGAAATAGTACCATTTACGAGAGTTAAACTTTCTAAACCATTTAAATTTTCAAGATTAGAATTATTAGAAATAGTCAAGTTTTCAATAGTTTTTATTTTTTTTAAACCATTTAGGTTTGTAATATTTCCAGGAATATTTTCCGTAATAGTTATGCTTTTATTTAAATATTCGCAATTTGGATGATTTAGAATAAAATCATCAATTTGACTTTGGGTGTTAAATACGATGTCTGTAACAGGACAATTATTCTGACAATTGGATTTTATATTATTAATATCCGAACAATTTGGGCCATTAAAACCAATGTAAGAAGTTTCATAAGTATGAAATACAAGTGCTGGGCAGATATTATTACAAATATTTAAATTTGAATTAAATGAAATTACTAAATCTTCAGTAATAAATTCTAAATTTTCAAGACCTTCAAGAGAGGAAAGATTCGGAATAAACTCAATTACCAAATCTTCAACAGAAATCAAATTCTTCAAACCATTTAGATTATGAATACTTCCCGAATTATCATTTTGAATAAGTATCGCTCCGTCAAAATTTGTACAATTTGGATAATTAATAATAAAATTATCAATGTCATCTTGAGAACTAAGAGTAATATCTTCTGGAGGACAATCTGTAAAATATACTTTTGAACTTTTTTTATTTAATAAATCTTCTTTTAAAGTAAAACTATTAGCTGTTTTTGTGGAGTGAAATTCATTTTTCAAAGTTCTAAAAATCCCCTTGTTTTTATCATTAGAGTACATTGGGTTTGAAAGAAAAAATAGGAATAAAACAGTAAAATAAATAGTATAAAAAGTAGTTTTAAGTGTCATAACTTTAAAAGTTTGGTTGTTTAAAGTTACCTACAACTAAAAAAGTAATGTCTGTAAAAATTGTTAATTAAGTTTTCATTTAGAAGCTATCTCTCGTTCTTTTCCCGAAACTCTTTTGCCGTAAAAGAAGTATGTTTTTTGAAAAATCTCATGAAATAAGACTTTTCTTGAAAACCAAGTTCGTAAGCAATTTCCGAAATAGAATTATCTGTAAAAAGCAACAACCTTTTAGCTTCAATAATTATTCTTTCATGAATAAGGTTTATAACGGTTTTATTCAAATTGTTTTTACAAATATTATTTAAAGCTTTGGAAGTCATAAATAACATCTCAGCATAATCTTCCGTGAGTTTATATTCTTTAAAATGATTATCAATCAAAACCTCTAAAGTTCGGAGTTGCTTTGTAGTTTGAGAAGAGGTGGAAATCGAAGCATCATAATTATAAATACGAGCAGCTTTCAGAAGTATTAGTTCCAAAAGCGCTCGTAAAATATTTTCATCATTATTTATAGAATCAGAAGAATATTCTTCATACAAATCTTCGAAATATGATGCTAATTTTAAATTTTGTTTTGTTAAATAAATGTATGGAAGATTATTTATAGAATGAAAAAAAGGATAATCTGTAATTTTTTTTAAGCTTTGATTTAAATGAAAAAAATCAGCATTAAAAGTAACTACAAAACCTTCGACTTCCGAATTGATTTCAAGAGAATGTACTTGACCTGGAGAAACAAAAAATATAGAATTTGGTATAATATCATAAACCTTAAAATCTATATAGTGTTTTCCTTTTCCATTTTTTATAAAAAGAATATGAAAATAATCATGACGATGAGGTGCTACTTTAATTCCAGTTTCATTTTCTGGTTTTAAAATAGTCATTTCAAACATAATCGAATGCTTATTTTTTTCTTTGTCTTGAAAACTTCGAATAGGTAAAGGATGAAATTCTTTTTTTCTCATAAAAATCTAATTTAATTTTCTTCCAATAAATCGAATCACTGAACTTTTTCCGTTATGTCCGAATCCTTCTTCTAAATGTACGATTTCTTTTCTCAATTCTATGATTTCATAATTCTTGAAATATTCTTCAATTTCCTTTTCCGAATACATATGTTTTTCATCTGGCGGACCTCCAGCAGCAGGATTTACCATACTTAAAACTCGATGTTCTTTGCTAAATGCTTCAAAAATAATATGTCCATCTTTTTTTAAATATTTATCCAATCTTTCAAACATTTTCTTTTTGATTTCAGGTTCAAAATGTACATAAGAAAAACAAATAGCATCAAACTCAGCTTCGCTATACTTTTCTTCCAGCATTGCATTTATTTGATAATCAATTTTCACATTTTTTGAATTAGCTAATAAAGTTGCTTTTGCTTTTCCAGTTGTGCTAATATCAAATGCGGAAACTTCCCAACCTAATTCCGCTGCATAAGTTGCATTTCTTCCTTCACCTTCTGCAGGAAACAAGATTTTTCCTGTTTTAAAAGTTGGTAATTTTTCTTTAATAAAAACATTTGGTTCTTCACCATAAGCAAATTCTGTATTACTAAATTTTTCGTCCCAATATTCTTTCATTTTTCTAAAGGTTTAATTTATACTTTTTTGTTTGAAGCAAAATTATTTCAGTATCAGAATTTAATTGGTATAAAAAAAGTACCTTTTGAGGTACTTTTAGATGATTTTTTTTAAGAAATAAAATGTTATTCATGTTTTATAAATATGATAGAATTTAAATTTTCACCTTTCAATTGAGAAGGGTTGACCTTACCTTTATAAATATTAGAATATAATGAAATATTATTTTTATTGAGGTTAAATCTTACTCTAAGTTCCGTTTCATAAGTACCCTCGAAAAGAGGGATTACAAATCCATAAGAAGATTTTGCAGGTAGCTCTCTTATATTTAGGTAGCTATTAGCACAGGTAGATTCAATAGGTTTTTGTAAATCTTTCCAGTTACCATTTTTGTCTTTTGCTTGAATTGTTAAATATATTCTATCATCAATAGAATATAATTTTTCAATATTTTCGGTGTCATTTGATAAATAAAGCTTTAAGCCTTTGTATTTATTATTAAATCTAATAATCTCATTAGTATCAACAAACAAGTTTATTTCATTAGGTTTAAATAATTTATGCTTTTTCATAATTTTTTCTTCAGAAGAATTTAATAATCTTTTAGTTAACCTATATTCACTATTCATTTGTCCTTCAATATTATAAAGTCCTAATGATTGAGCTTTACCTTTATCAAATTTTTCGTTCCAAATGTATTCTCCCTCAGAATTAATATAACCCTCAGAATTAAATTCTTCAACATGGAATATTTTTTTATCAGGATGAATATCTAACTTGTCGAATTTTGGAGGAACTATTGTATTGGTTTTTAAATTCCAAAACCCTGTTAATTCTGTTTTAGAATTGTAATAACGAATGAAAAGTACATAATTTTTGATTAGTTTAACTTTATTGAATATAAAATCAAATCTACGTGGCTCTTTAACAAAATTACCTTTTGAATCAATTGCTCCCCAACCATTTTCTGTTAAAACAAATTCCATTTTATTTTCGAAAAAATTATGACTATTTATATCTGAAAAATCTTTTGCAATATTTAAAAAACTTTCTTTGTTTAATTTCTCGCCTTTATTATTAATAAGATCAAATGTAGAATCATTTTTCTTTACAAAAGCGACTCCATTTTTAAAAACAGAAATATCTTTCCATAAATTATTTTTAAATATTATTTTTCCATTTCCATCAACAACACCTATGCTTTCATAAAAAATATCATCAATTTCTTCAAAAATAATTACTGAAGCTAAGTTTTCACTGAAATTCATATTAAAAGGATTAAACATCCATTCATCGAGATTTTCAATAAGCATAATTTCATCTTTTTGATTTATTATGACCTTATTAAAATCTTCGTTTTTACCATTATCAGATAAGACAGCAGAATAAAAGTCTCCTGCATATGAAATGTCTAAATATTTACCTAGAGGTGAAACAAAATTTCCATTTGTATCCATTATTCCTTCTTCCTTTTTTGATCGAACTATGGATTGACCATCGATGAAATAACCGATGAAATCATGAATGTTCTTAACTTTAATATTCCCTTGATAATCGATTAATCCGAATTTGTTAGTTTTAGATTGGGTAATCAAAACATTTTTTTCTCCTGAGTAAAAGATATTTTTAAAATCATGCTCAAAAAGAATAGTACCAGTTTTATCTATAAAATATAGTTGATTGGATTTATAAATTTTAGCAATTCCATTACGAAAGCTATAAGCATCTTCGAATTCTGGTTCTATGACAAATTTTCCGTTTTTATCAATAAAACCGTATAATCCATCAAGATTTGCAACAGCTAAACCTTCTGAAAAATTTTTTGCATTCAAAAATTTAGGTTTTATAGCTTCTCTACCAGTTTCATCAATGTATCCTTTTAAATCATTTTCAGTAAAAAGAAATAATTCTTCATCACTTTGATGTTGACTGTAAATATTTGATATGTAACCAAAAGTTAGTATTGTAAATAAGAGTAAGTAATTTTTTTTCATATTAGATTTTGATAATAAGTATTATTTCATAACGAATGTATGAAAATAGATGTTTTTTTTATTTTAAATACTAAACATTATCACGATTAAAATTGTATAAGATAAAAAAAGACTTCAAAAGGTTATAGTTTTGTTTCTACCAAAAAATAATCCTAAACCTCTGAAGTCTTGAGCAAATTTAATTCATTATTAAGTCTAAATACAAAAGAAATAGAAATATTATTACCTGTATTTGAAAAATATGTAACGAAAAAAATAACATATTATACCTTGAAAGGAAAATTA
>NZ_JADOTV010000007.1:98131-196835 GCF_015767245.1 Aureivirga sp. CE67 | reverse complement strand
GAGAAAATTCGAATAAAATACTTTGAAAAAAGAGAGAAAATTATGAAAATTGCTGTCGGAATACATAATTTCAGAGTTACACTCAGAAGTCCCTTACAAAATCAATCGTGATAATGTTTAATATACACAACTTATAAAAGTTTTTACGTTTATAAAACTATAACTTAACCAATAAATTTCATCTAAAATCATGAAAAAAATAATCTTATCATTTGTCTTTATTTTTTTTCTTCAAAATTTTATGTTCGGAAAATCTGCTTGTGAATTAATCAAATCTGCTTCCATTTCTTATTGTGAAAATGATTTGAAGAACTCCATAAAACATTTAGAAGAATTTGTTGAAAATTACCCGAATCATGAACTATGTGAAGAAGCATTATCTAAAATTGGTGATTTGTATTTTGAGTTAAATACATTTGATAAAGCTGAATCGATTTATCATTCTATCTTAGAAAACCAAGAAAATATTTTTCAAGAGAAAACAGAAAAAGAAAACTGCTATAATTTTCTGATTAACCAAGATTGTAATAAAATTATTTATCCTAAAGAATACAATCAGCTTAAACATTTTGCTTTGGTAAAATTGGCTGAAATTAATTACCAAAAAGGAGCTTATCTTAAAGCTTTGGATTTTTTAGAACAATCTGAAAATAATTTTCCATACCTAACAAATTGTGGAACTGGAGAAATGGAAAGACAAGCTCAAAACACTTTGATGTATCATGAAATTTATATGAAACTTGGTAAGAATAATTTGGCTTTAAATAAACTTTTAGAACAAGTTTTCAATTATCAGGATTCAAATATTCAAATCGAATTAAAAAAACTCCTAAAAGAAAAATATACTGAAGAAGAAATTACTTCTGAAATTGAAAAATCAATTAAAAACATAAAAACAAGACCTGAAAACTCTATCAATAATAGAAAATATATCGTCTTTTTTGATACCAAAATTGATATTCCATTCTATTTCGATGAAATAGATAATACAAAATCATTGGATCAAAAGATTAAGAGACATTTTGATTTCATTATTGATTAGATAAAATAAAAATATTTTAAAAAATTGATATCAGAAATTTATTGGATAAATGACCATTTTATTGGTGAAAATAAAATTGGAATAATGGCAAGACCAAGAGGAAATGATTGGTTGGAAGATGAAATAAAATGGTTAAAAATTAGAGAAGTTGATTGTTTGGTTTCTTTACTTGAAAAATCAGAACAATGGGAGCTTGGACTAAAAAATGAAAAAGAATTATGTGAAAAGAATCAAATAGAATTTATTAATTTTCCGATCAAAGATGTTAGCATTCCTGATAATGAAAAAGATTTTATAATTCTTGTAAAAGAACTAACAAATCAAATCCGTGAATCTAAAAAAGTAGTTATTCATTGTAGAATGGGAATTGGTAGATCTTCTCTCCTAGCTGCTGCTATAATGATAAATTTAGGAATGAATGAAAAAGGTATTTTTGATCGTATTAGGGAATATAGAAAATTAGAAGTTCCGGATACGGAGGAGCAAAAAAACTGGCTTTTAAAAATTAAAAATGAATTGAAAAAAAATTAAAAAATGGGAGAATTTATACTTGAAATAGTTGGAGGAGCTATCATTAATTTCATTGTTAATATAGTTTACCATGGAATCATCAGAAGGACTGGAGCGTCTATTCGTTGGTTATTTTTAAAGAAAAAATATTCTTTTAAAGAAATTCTAGAACAAGACTGGAATGGTAGAATTGGTTTTATTTGTATTGCAATTATAGTTTATCTATTTTTTCATTTTAGTATGAATTAAATAATTTTTCTTTTATCAATTTGAATTCAAAAATTAAAACAGAAACAGCCTATGAAACCATTATATTATATTCTTTTATTTATTTTCAGTTTTCAAAACTCTAAGGATTCCATTTCCTTAAAAACTTTTTCAAAAAAAATGAAACATAGTTTTACTATAAATTCTAAAGCAAAAGATTTTTATAATATTGATTCTAAAAATTTATCAAGTTCTATTGAAAAACTAAGTTTAAAAGCTAAAAAAAGTCATAAAAACATTTACGGACAAACAACATATTCTAGAATTAACATCGAAAAATATGATTTTGAAAACGAAGAATTATGCAAACAAGCTAAAGACATTTTAATAAATTGTTTTCCAAGATCATGTAGTAAAATAAAAAAAGGAGAGGAAATCGGAATAAAAATAGTTCCTTCCATATTTTTATTAGGAAAAAAATCAATCATTGTAGCAAAAATTCCTTGTGAACAAGTCGATGAAAAATGGGAAAATTTTAAAAACACTTTAATTGAAACATACAAAGAACCAAAAACTGAAATAATAGTATCTAAATGTGGAAAAGTTATTTGGAAGTAGGAAATTAAATTAATTATTGAATGAAAAAGAAACTTTTTATTATTATCGAAATTATCACATTACTACTAATACCTTTTTTTTATTGGTTACGAAATAATGGAAATTTATCTACTCCATTTTACCAAGAATTAACAGTAACGAGATTATTATTAAATATTGGAATCACTGGAGTTATTTTATTCATGTTAATTCAATCTATAAAAAATTTTCAAAATAGAAAATCTATAAACCCAAAATTTCAAATTTTAGGTATTATCATATATTTTCTATTAATCCTTCCAGATTTATTCATTTTTTTATCATGGAATTTCTATACTCATAGCTACTATACTTTTAGTATAATTTTAATATCTCCATTAATAACCAAAATGATTCACTTTAAAAATAAAACAATTTTAACAACTAATATATTTTGAAAAAATTTATAAAAACTTCCTTTTTTATTGGAATAATGATGTTATTATTCTCTTGTGCTTCTATGAAAATGGAAAATAAAATCATTGGTAGCTGGAAAATTGAGAAAGTAATTCATAGTAATGGTAAAATAGAAAAAGGCTATAAAACTCTAATCTTCTATAATGATAAAACAGTTTTGAGCACTAATCAGAATTCAGATTCTATAAAAGGAAAATGGGAGTTTGCCCCGAAAACTAAAGAACTGAAAATCTTTAATTACACTAAAGAAAAATGGGAAAAATTTGAAGTTCTGAAGCTCACTAAAAAAGAATTTATTGTAACAGATCAGTATAAAACTGCTGAAGCTATAAGAATAAAAACGCTTAAAAATGAATAAATATTACAAAAGAAAATGGAATGAAATTCGTGGAGATGAATATTCTTCTTGGGGAACTTCTACTTGGTATTTTGAAGTTGATCAAAAAATTAAATCTTTTTTGGTGTAAATATAATTTTAGTCAAGTAAAACAATAACAATTAAATGAACTTTATTTTCGCTAAACTTTTTGAAGATTATAAAAAGAAACTATCTAACCCAGAACATTTTATCACAAAGTATATAACCTTCGTATATTTATGTTATACAACTGTAATTCTTATACCTGTTCTCGTTTTTTTAGATCATACATTTTTCAAGGAGAATTTTAAAATTGCTGGATATTCCTTTGCAATTTCAATCGCAATTATTTTTTTTCTGATTTCTAAGAATGTAGAAAGAATTTATATTAAAAAGAAAAGAATACACAAATTAAAAAAAAGGTTCAAACACATAAAAATCCACAAAATAATACTCTACCCTTTAGCTATTTTCATACCATTAATTATAATATTTTTATTTCCTCTTGAAATTATCTTTCTAAAAGGTGGTAGTATTTTAAATCACGAAATAATCGGAATTTTAAAATAATCCACAAAGCATATCTCTTTTTCAGATGTGCTTTTTTTATTTTACACAACTCATCATTAAAAAATAACAATTGGGTAAATTAAAATATCTTTTTTGAATTTAATATTGAATTTTTGAATTGTAAAACAGATTCAAATGGAAAAGACAATACAAATTTTGATATTCATCCACGCATTTTTAGGTGGAATTGCTTTAGTCTCAGGTTTAGTTTCTATTCTTGCTAAAAAAGGAAATAAATTACATCAAAAATCGGGACTAATATTTTATTATTCCATGATGTTTTGTGGTATTTCAGCCATGTTGATTTCTGTTTTACCAAATCATGAAAACACATTTTTATTTGCTATTGGAATTTTCAGTTTATATTTTGTCGTTTCAGGAAAAAGAGCTTTGAATTTTAAACAAAAAAACTTTAGTTTAAAAATTGACAAATGGATTTCTACAACTATGTTGGTTACTGCTATTTTAATGATTTCTCTTCCTATTTTATTGACAAAAACCATAAATATCGTGTTGACTGTATTCGCAATTCTTGGAATTATTTTTTCTGTAAGAGATTTAATTTTATACCAAAATCCAGAACGACTTCAAAAAGGTTGGTTAAAAATGCATTTAGGAAAAATGATTGGTGGATATATTTCTGCAAGTACAGCTTTTATTGTTGTAAATCAGTTTTTTTCTGGAATTATCGGTTGGTTTATTCCTGGAATTATTGGTAGTTTTATCATTACTTATTGGATTCGAAAAGTAGATAAAAACAAAGCTTTAAAACAAAAAACTACCTAAATAGTTCTTTACTCCTTTCGTTGGTTCTTGTCTTATTGCTATAATTCGATTAATTTTACAAAAATCAACCAATCAAAAAAATGGAAATTCACAAATTAAAACTTGATAAATTCAACAAAATAAACACTTATAACTTCCCTGAAGATATTGATTTAGGAATAGAAACTACTCCAGAAAACTTTGAAATAATCATTTATTATATTGATCAAATTGAAGATGTAGCGGCTTTTGTTGAACTTGTAAAAAACGCAAATCTTCCTAAAAACAACCGAACTATTATGGTTTATAAAAAAGGTAGAAAAGATGGTGTGAATCGTGATTCTATTTTTATGCCTTTCAAACAAGAAAAATACGCTGATTTTAAACTTCGTGCACCGATGCTTTGTTCTATTTCAGGAGAATTAAGTGCTTGTGTGATGAGTTATGAAAAATAATATCTAATTTTTTATTTTTTAAGTCTAAGTTTCAAAACTAATTTTTACAATAAATTTCTTTTCTTTGTCTTAAAATTATAAAAAATTAAACATGAAAACGACTTCGCTATATCGTCCAGTAAATGATAAAGAATTAGATTTAATCAAAGAAATGGATTATGATGGATTTCCTCCAAGACTTCCAGAACAGCCAATTTTTTATCCTGTAATGAACGAAGAATATGCAATTCAAATTACAAGAGATTGGAATGTTCCAGCTTATGGTGTTGGCTATGTCACAAAATTTGAAGTGAATTCTGAATATTTAAAGAAATTTAAAGTAGAAAATGTTGGAGGAAAAATCCATGATGAACTTTGGGTTCCTGCAGAAGAATTAGAAGAATTTAACAGCAATATTATTGGAAAAATTGAAGTAATTGGAGAATACAAATAGTATTTCGTTTTCCATGAAAGAACTATTATTTTATAGAATTATTTTACTAATTATCGCTTTGATTAGTAATTTTCTTAGAATACAAAATCATATTGAACATACTAATAATTCAGGAGCAATGGGAGCTTCTTATGAAAATTCTATCTTTACTTTAGGAAGTATTTTCATTGGAAGTATCATTTGTTTTGCTATCGGGTGGAAAAAGATGAAAATAGTTGATTATTTACTTTTCTTCCTTTGCTTTCCTTTTTTATCTATGATGCTTAATTCTTTTATTTGAACCTAAAAAAAACTATTAACAACAATTATATTAAACTCAAAAAATTGAAAAAACAATACCAAATAATACTATTTATATTTCTTGCTATAATTCTACATAATTTTAATTTCAGTCCAATAAGTTACGAAAATTATAATTCTACAAGAATACATTCTACTATATATGATGAAGTACTTTTTGGAGCACTTGCAGGAGATGAAAATCTTACTTATAAATTTATATTAAAAGATGGCTCTGTTATTTTGAGAGGACATGGAGAAAGAATTATTGAACTAAGAGAAAAAAATGAACCGAATTATAATGAGCATATCGGAAAATATTTTCCATTTTATAAATGGAGTAAGTTCAAAGCAACTTTTGCCTGTTATGAAGCTAAAAACAATCGTTATTTAGGCACTATCAGTAATCGAAATGAATTTTCCTCAAAGGGTTTAATATCCTTAAATAAATTTGAAAATTATATTGAAAATGGTTGTTTAAACTATATTTGCCAAATTTTAGAGGAAAAAAGAATATTTTTTAATCAATTAGACTCATCAGATGATGATGTACGTAGTAAATTAAGTATTGATTTAAACTTAGAAGAAACAGGAGACTCTATTGCTTTACATCGAAATATTAGTATTAAAGATTTTTCTAAAGTTTCGATAGACTCCCTACTTTTCTCTTCTTATAAAGGGACTCCAGAAGAGTATCATCATGAATTAATCAAAACGGATTATACAAAAAACCGATACATTCTCCAACGTTACTCGAATAATGGTAAATTGATTTTAGAAGCTGTTTTCGCTTTAGATAAAAGGATTTTAGGAGATTCAGTACAAGAAAGCTTTATTACAAATATAACAGCGACATTGTTGGAATACACATGGTTTGAAAAAGGTGAAAAAACTATAATTGAAATTAATCCTTTTTATAAAGATGATTACAATTAAAATATTTTAATGACAAAAGATAATTTTCAATATAAGCTAAAAAGTGCTAGTAATTCTTTAATAGAAACAGCTAGAAAACATGCGTGGAATTCTATTTCTGAAAATTGTCTTTATATTTTAAGTGAATATAATAAGAATGATTCCACTCTAAATAGTAAAGAAAAGAAGGTAAAGAATCTAAAAAAAACACCAATCTCTTTAGAGGAAATTATTCCAAGCTTGGAAAAAATCTATGATGATTTGTATGAAATTGATCTTATATTTTTTAAATCCAAGTCTAAGTTCACCATTATTGAAATTCTTTATATAAGAAAATCTTCTTTTGAAAAAGTTTATTATGAAACAATAAAGAATAATTCTCCTATGCTTCATTGCAAAGTTCAGCTTCCACCCTATTTGAAACAAAAAGAGAAGAAATTTGACATCAATTGGCATTTGGGAGGATTAAGACATCAATGGAATTCGTTCTGTTGGAAATATTTGATTAATCAAAAACTTCATCTTGTAGAAGGAAATAAATACCAAACAAAAATTTCGAAAGTAATAAAAAATTTTCCATATGAAATTTTCATTCCTTTAATTTTATTAGTAATAGGTCGTTTTTATGGATATTTTGACCAAATGATTCTTCTTTCTTTTTTATGTCTTATTGTTTGTTTTCCAAGATTCTATTTTACTCTAGAATATCTATTAGAAGATTCCAATAAAGCGCTGTTTTTCCGTGAAGATGATATTATTTACATCTATAAAAATGAAACTTTTCAATTTCAAAAAAAGGAAATCGAAAAAATAGAACAGATTAAATTTAAACGTATTTTCGGAATAGAATTTTCTAAACTTTCTTACTATCGAATTAGCTTTAAAGATCAAAAAGTAATGCTTTTTACTTTCTTTATAATTGATTTAGAAGAACTACAATCAGAATTAAATTTTCCAATAACTGAGGTTTAGAGTTTTTTCCCTAGATTAGGCTTGAAAAAATAATATGATCATCTGTACTTAAATTATAGTTTTATTCTTTTATCTTCTTTATTCTATTTAATTAAAATCCAAAACCTGTTATTTGTAACATTTAATTCAAAAGAGTACTTTTATCGAATATTTAAAACAATCGAAATGTACTTCACAAAATGTTTAAGAACAAAATAACCCTAATTTTAGCAATACTTTTTAGTTTACCTCTTTTTGCTCAAAACCTCAGCGATATCACTTTTGGTAACGATGAAACTTTTGAAGTTGTAACCTGGAATATCGAATGGTTTCCAAAAAATGGAACTACCACCATAAATTCAGTAAGTCAAATCATAGAAGCTTTGAATGTCGATGTTATCGGAATTCAAGAAGTAGATGATGAAGTTATTTTTAAAGAAATGATTGATAATTTACCAGATTACGATTATCACATTGCTGATGAGTGGTCTGGTGGACTTGCTTATGTTTACAATACAAACACAATAGAGATTCAATCAATTTATAAAATCTATGATACTTCGCCTTTTTGGAAACCTTTCCCAAGATCTCCTTCGGTGATGGAATTAACTTTTAATGGAGAAGAGATCATTGTGATTAATAATCATTTTAAATGTTGTGGTGACGGAATTTTGAATGAAAACAATGTAAACGATGAGGAAAATAGAAGAAACGAAGCAAGTTCTCTTTTAAAAGAATATATCGACAACAATTTTGATTCAAAACGAGTAATTGTTATTGGAGATTTGAATGATATTTTAACGGACGCTCCTGCAAATAATGTTTTTCAAATGTTTATTGAAGATACTTCCAATTATAAATTTGCTGATATGGATATCGCAATGGAAGATGCTTCTGTTTGGTCTTATCCTAACTGGCCTTCTCATTTAGATCATATTTTAATTACAAACGAAATTTTCGAAGAATTTGAACATCCAAACTCTGAAATCCGAACAATCAGAATTGATGATTATCTTTCTGGAGGTTTTTCAGAATATGATTCAAAAATTTCAGATCATAGACCTGTTGGTTTAAAACTTCAAATAGAAGAATCTGGACTTTCTGTTCCTGAATTTTCAGAACGAAATATTAAAGTTTTTCCAAATCCAAGCCACGGAAATATTACAATTGATTTGAGAGAAGTTTCTGAAGATGCCACTTTAAAAATAATTGATTTAACAGGAAAACATATAAAAACAGTTAATTGTAAGAAAAACCAATACAATGAATTTAATCTTAATTTAGAAAAAGGAATTTATATTTTAAGTTTAGAAACGGAAACTTTTAAAACAACTAGTAAATTGATAATTAAGTAGAAAACTGAAATTTATCAACATCAAACAATCCTAGCAACATTTTCATTTTTTTACAAAAAAATATTTTAATAAATTATAAATCCTATTTTTACAAAAAAAATTAACTAAAACACAAAAAAATGTTAGGATTATTACTTGTTTATTGGATTGGGAAATATTATTACAAACTTGCTGAAGAATATAACAAAAGTAAATGGGGGTTCGCCATTTTAGGGGTTCTCTCTTATATTATTGGTTTATTTCTTACTGGAATTATTTTAGGAATTGCAATAGAAATTTTTGCTCTAAATATATTTAATAACACAAATGAAAATTTAATTAGCTTATTATTGACTCCTTTCGGAATTGCTATATGTTATGGTTTTTATCAGCTATTAAAGAAAAACTGGAAAGAAAAAGCTATCGATTCAGAAATAGATTTAATCAAATAAAAAAAGAGGCTAATTAAATTAGCCTCTTTCTATAAATACTTTAAATATAATTTATTGTCTCTTCTTCTTTAGGATTTGCTCCGTACTCATTTTCTCCTCTATCTCCATCTGTACAAAATAAAATCAAATTGTAAATAGGAATCAAAATAAACCATCCGCTTTTTCCTACGTCATGCATTCTTCGTACTCCAACTGCTAATGAAGGTAATAAAACTGCTAAACTATAAAGATTCCCAATAATATCATTTCCAATAGCAACAAAACCAATTAGTGTAAGTATGACTGAAATTATTGAATTAAATAAGACAAACATCCAATATTCTTTTCTTCTTGCTCTTCCATTAAAATTTGCATACTCTTTCAAGACTTTTAAATACCAATTCACAACTATATATATTAAATTTTTGACAAATATATAATTAAAATTCACATTTACAAATCACATTATAACACATAACACATAAAAAATTAACATTCAACACGTTATATTTATTTTATTTTTCAGAGAGTAGAATATCTTTTAAAAACTAAAAAAGGTTACCACAAATTGTGATAACCTTTTTTCTATAATTCAAATCTTATTCCTGCAGCTGCTTGAGATAAATTGGAATTTTTAAAGAATGGCGAAGGACTATATTTCGCATAAATATTCCAAGTATCTATCCCTAATACAACTTGAAAACCATAAGTAAAATTGGTAGTATTAAAGTCGTTTTTCACTTTATCTTTGTGTTTATTTCCATCTTCTCCGATGTATTTTATTTTTTGTTTCGCATGTATTTTCAAAGATCCATAAGTTCCTAATCCCAACTGGAATTTATTCAGCTCTAAATACAAAAACACTGGAATTTGAAATCTTAAAGTATTAAACTTCACACACTCTGTTTCGTATGGATATTTATCCAAAAATGTTTGATTATTTTCTCTTACAAAATATCTATTATCGCTAATTCTCAACTTATCCCAAGTAAAAGAAAAACCAGTTCTTATTTGAAAAGTCTTTTTATACTTTGAAAGTTTCCAAGCTCTTAAATATCCCAATTCTACAAAATAAGAATCCCAAATTCTAAAATCTGAATCTTCTAAAGAACTTAGTTTTTTATCTTGAAGTAAATTATTCAATCCAATTCCTATAATTAAATGATCTTGCTGAATATAATTTACTCTTTTTTGTTTACCATTTTTATCTTTAGTATAATGATATAATGAATATCGATATCTTGGAGAAGAGTCTATATCCGTTTTAATAGATACTTGGTTATTTGTATTCTCATTCTCTTCGTTTTCCTCATTCTCTTCATTTTCTGCTAAAGCTTCTTCCGAATTAAAATTAGATTTCTTCTCAATAGCTTTTTGCAAAGCCTCGTTAAGTTTTGCTATTTTCTCTTCCAAAATCACAGCATGTTCTTTTGCTTCTGCTATTTTTAATTCTTCAGCAACAGCATCTGAAATTTCACCTGCATTTGCTTGTGCGTTGATTCTTTTGATTTTGTCTTTTAATTTCGCTTTTTCTTCTTTTTTTACCTGCTCTATCTGATTTGCAATTTTCTGAACTTCCTCCGTAAATGGATCTTGCGCAAAAGTGTTCATCGCCAAGAACACAAATACTATTACTAATAATTTTTTCATATTAATTTCTACTTACAATTTCAACTGTTATATTTTTAATTTTTTTCTTTATCAATGCTAAAACTCCTCGATCTAAAACAGAATTATCAAAGTCAATTTCAGTTTCAATTTCCGCCAAAAGAACTTCTGAATCAATCTTCACTCCTGTAGATTTGAAATTCATATCAAGTTCTGCCAATAGTACTGAATCCAACATTTGTCTATTCATTTTTTTATTTAAAATATCTGGATTTTGCAATACATATTTATTATCAATTTCTTCCAACTCGTTTTCTACTTCTGCCAAAAGTGCCAAAGCATCAATCTTTATTTGATTTTCTTTCTCCTTCTCAATTTTTATTTCTTTTTGTTCTATTATTTGTTCAATCTCATTTTCTTTTTCTGTTTGTTTCTGTTCTAAGGCAATTTCTAAAATTGGTTTTTCCTTATTTAAATCAACCTTTTTGATTTCTATTTTTTCAAAAGTCTCCTCTTTCTCTATAATTTGTTTTTCAATAGAAATCTCCTGAATTTCTTCTTTTTCTAAAACCGTATCTTTTTTCGTTTCTATAGAAACAATACCTTGAGAATCTGTAGAATTATTTTTAAGATTATTCTGAAAAAAGTATGACAAACCGATACCTAAAAATAGAACTGCTGCCGAAGCATAATAATACCATTTTTTCGATTTCTTTTTTTTATTCTCCTCAGAATTATCTAGCATAAACTCTAAACGCTTCCAAGATTCCTCCGAAACTTTCTCTTCCTTGTTTTCGAAACTTTTTTTGAAAAAAGCATCTAAATTATCTTGTTTCATAGGATTTCGTTTTTAGGGTTTGTAATTTTGATTTTAATGTTTTTCTTGCTTTAAATAATTGTGATTTGGAAGTACTTTCAGAGATTCCGAGCATTTCTGAAATTTCTTTGTGTTTATAATCTTCCATTGCATAAAGCATAAAAACTGTTTTATATCCTTCCGGCAATTCATCAATGATTTTTTGCAGATATTCCATTTCAAATTCTTCGAAAGTTTCTTCTTCTTCCACTTCCAAATCAACAAATGAATCTGTGTAAACCAATTTCTCTTTCTTTCTCAAATAGGAAATACAATTATTCACCGTAATTCTTCTAATCCATCCTTCAAAGCTTCCTTTGTGTTCAAAGTTTTCAAGATTTGTAAAAACCTTCATAAAACTTTGCAACATCACTTCCTCTGCCAAATAAGAATCACTGATATATCTTCGGCAAACTGCAAGCATTTTCGGTGCATATCTGTCAAAGATTTTCTTCTGTGCACTTCTCTTATTTTTGAGAGCAGCTTCGATAAGTTCTTGATCAGAAGTATTTAGTTTTATAATTTTCAAACCATTCAATATTTTGTTTCTTTATACTAAAGACGACGGCCTTTTAAAAAGGTTGCCTTCTTTTTTATATTTTTTTATTGAAATTAATTAAATATTTAAAAACCTTGAAGTTAAAAAGCAATTTTTAAATCATTTGAAAGTTTTCTGTGAAGGGGATTGGAGAGGAAAGTTTTTCTTTTGAAAAAATTAGTAGTTCTTGGAAAACGGAGGCGACCATAGAAACCCATGTATTTCCTAGAAATACTTTTTTTGAAAAAGAGAACTTGGAAAGTAAAGCCCGACCTTTTTCTGATTTTTTTTTTGAAAACGAAGAAAAATGGTTTCGCCCAAATAATAAGAATTATAAAATATTTACTTTCCCCTCCTAATTCAAGCAGAGCTGTCAGATTCTCCCATTTTTTTAATTGAAAACCTGGCGCACTTTTGTAAAGTGTGCCTATTGTTTCTAGCATTTGTGTGGTCACGAGTTACAAACTCGCGTCAGCGATCACCAAAAATCTATAAATCAAAATAGAACTTGACAGCCCTGCTCCCAATTCAAGGAGGGGAAATTGATGTTTATTTCGTATAAGAAATTTTCCAAATAGTACCATCCACAGAATCGGAAACAAAAAGAGAACCTTCATTTCCGACAGCAACACCTACTGGTCGGTGTTTTGCATCACTCGGACTGAAAACTTCGCCAATTTCTGAGAAACCATCAGCAAAAATCTCCCAATCTCCTGAAGGAAGTTCGCCATTAAACGGAACGAAAACTACATAATAACCTTCTTGCTTTTCTGGAGCACGATTCCAAGAACCATGGAATGCGATAAACGCACCTTTTTGGTATTTTTCTGGGAAAGCTTCTTTATCATAAAAAACCAAATCGTTTGGTGCCAAATGCGCTGGAAAAGCCATAACCGGATCACTCATATCTGCACATCTCCCGATTTTTTTACCATCTCCTCCATATTCTGGAGCAAGTACTTTTTTGTCTATCAAACCATCATAATAACAATATGGCCAACCGAAATTAGCATTCTCTTTTACCAATAAAAATTCTTCTGCCGGAAGTTCCGCATTCATTTTTACATCATAATATTCTGGAAAAAAAGGATACAATTGATCTCGTCCATGTTGTACAATATAAAGTTCATTTACATCATGATTCCAGTCCATTGCCATTGCATTTCGGATTCCTGTAGCATACAAAACTCCATCTTTTTGTTGCGTCTGCCCTAGTTTATTCGCATCAAATCGCCAAACTCCACCATGCCATTTTAATTCTGGACAAGGATCTTGACCAGGCGAACCAGGAGTTCTGGTTTGTTCCATACAAGCATTGGACGGCGCTCCAACATCTACAAAAATATGTCCTTTATCATCAAAAGAAAGCGGTTTTGATTGGTGTTGGTCTTGCTCTGGAAAACCTGAAATCACCAACTCTGGATTTAATTCTGGTAAAAGTTCTCCTTCTTTGAATTTATAACGAAAAACATTAGTATCGTTACTGAAATATAAGTAGCCATGATGAATCCCTAATCCTGTCCCTGGAGAATCGCCAAAATATTCGATCATATCCGCTTTTCCATCTCCTGTAGAATCTCTTAAGGCAACGATTCCTTTCCCTTCATGCAATTGACGAAGCGACATATAAACATCGCCATTATCATTTACAACAATATGTCTTCCTTTTCCTATATCGTCTGCGAAAACAGTAGCAGCAAAGCCTTCTGGAATTTCTAGATTAGTGTTATTTACAGGTGTAGCTTCTTCTAGTTCAATAATATCTACCACCTCTTTTTTTTTGTTTTTGCAAGAAAAAAATAATCCTGCTGACAAAACCGTTATCAATACAATTTTAAGTCTCATAAGAGATAAATTTTAAAATGAATGCCTGAATTTAACCAAATTCTGAAAAAATTGATTTTATTTCTTTTTAAATGGAAGGTTTTTTAACAAATATTTTTTAGTTCTTATTAATTTCTTGTTAGCATTCTTGCTCTGAAGATAAAATCATTCATTTTAAGTAAACTAAAGACTTGATTCTTTTTCTACAAATCTCATAAAAATATCGTATTCGTTAAATTTCATATTATTCACAACTAAAATTCTATAAAATAATTCATTTTATACAATAATAATGTTATAAAATCGTAAATAATAATGAGATTATATTATTTTTGTCGGAAACCAATTAACTAACATTATGAAAAAATTTAATTTACTGTATTTTATATTTGCCCTTTTTATAGCAGTTGGATGTAGTGAGACGGAAGATGATTCAAGTCATTATGCATGTCAAGAAGCTGAAGATGATAGTTTACAGGCTTTAAATGCATATGAAAACGCATCAGAAGAAGATAAAAACATGAAATGTGCAGAATACAAAGCTGTACTAGAAACACAATTACAAATTTGTGGAGCTGATAACGCTGCTTTAGAAGTTTTGATTGCTAATCTTGGAAATTGTGGTGGAGAAACAGTTCTTACTTGTGATCAAGTTACTGCTAGTGTAGCTCAATTAAAAGCTACTTTCGATGGAGTTTCTGTTGGAGATGCACAATATTCAAACTTCTGTCTTTTATACAAAGCTGGATTAGAAAATCAAAAAGCAATTTGTGGTGATGAAGATGGTGCTATTCAAGCATTAATTGACGGATTAGACTGTGAAGCAACTGAATAATTTTGAATCAATTATTTTATATAAAAAAGAAGAGGTCAAATTGACCTCTTTTTTTATACTATTTCTTCAACTATTTCATCTACAGATTTTTTATCTACAGAAATAATAGTTTGACATTTTTCGTAAAAATCTCTTCTTTCAAAAAGATGTTTTGCTATAAATTCTGGTAAATCTTCATCTTTTATCTTTTGGATAATCGGACGATTTTGTCGTTCATTTTTCAATCTTTCTACCAAAGTTCCGATAGCAGCTCTCAAATAAACTGTTTTTGATTTTGAATTTAATTCTGCTAAATTATTTCCGTAACAAGGAGTTCCTCCTCCCATAGAAAGTACGTAATCTCCTTCTAATTCTAGAATTTCTTTTACATACTTCATTTCTACAGTACGAAAATAAATCTCACCTTTTTGGGCAAATATTTCATCAATAGATAAATTCTCTTTTTCTTCAATAAAAGAATCTAAATCTAAATAATTCATATTTAATTTTTCTGCTAAAAGCCTTCCGACAGTAGACTTTCCGCTTCCCATATATCCTATTAATGAAATTTTCATTTTCAAATCAGATTAAGCAATTACTCCAGAACCTAAAAGTTCCTCATCTTTATACCAAGCTACGAATTGCCCTTCTGTGATTGCAGATTGTGCATTTTCAAAGTTTACATATAAACCAGATTCTACTTTATATAAAGTTGCTTTTTCTAATGCTTGACGATAACGAATTCTAGCTTCTACTACCATAGATTCTCCAGCTTTTAAAGCTAAATCCTCACGAATCCAATGTAACTCATCATTTGCTACAAACAATACATTTCTGTAAAGACCTTTGTGCATTTTTCCTTCTCCTGTGTAAATGATATTAGTATTTACATCCGTTTCAATTACAAATAAAGGCTCTTTTGTTCCTCCAACTGCCAATCCTTTTCTTTGTCCTTTTGTGAAATAATGCGCTCCAGAATGTTTTCCTACAACTTTTCCGTCTTCTTTCTTATATACAAACTTTTTCGCTTTGAAAGCTAATTCTTCTTCCAAATTAGCAAATTCTGGCATTTGCTCATTGTATAAAGCTAAATCATTTGGAATTTGAACAATTTCTCCTTGTTTTGGAGCTAATTTTTGTTGTAAAAACTCTGGTAATCTTACTTTTCCAATAAAACAAAGACCTTGTGAATCTTTCTTTTCTGCGGTGATTAAATCTGCTTCTGCAGCAATCTCACGAACTTCTGGTTTTGTCAATTCTCCTACTGGAAAAAGCGCTTTTGATAATTGCTCTTGTGACAACTGACATAAGAAATAAGATTGATCTTTATTTATGTCTACTCCAGCTTTTAATTGGTAAATTGTTTCACCATTTTCGTTTACAAATTCCGACTTTCTACAATAGTGACCAGTTGCAACATAATCTGCACCTAAGTCTAATGCGATTTTCATAAACACATCAAACTTAATTTCTCTATTACAAAGTACATCCGGATTTGGAGTCCTTCCCTTTTCATATTCGTCAAACATGTAATCCACAATACGTTCTTTGTATTGCTCGCTCAAGTCTACAACCTGAAATGGAATTCCTAACTTCTCTGCAACTAACATTGCATCATTACTATCTTCTAGCCATGGACATTCATTAGAAATTGTCACAGAATCATCATGCCAATTCTTCATAAAAAGTCCGATAACTTCATATCCTTGTTGTTGTAATAGATAAGCAGTTACACTACTATCTACTCCTCCTGAAAGTCCTACAATTACACGTTTCATTTACGTAAAAAATTTAAGTGTGCAAATATACGAATTATTAGCAAATAAGTTCCTAGGAAGCTTTCCGGTGTTTTTAGTGTATTTTTTTAACATTAGACATTATCACGTAAAATCTTATGAGAGAGTTTTAATTATTTTAAAACACACCCCTAGCCCCTCTCAAGAGGGGAACTTGACAGTCTGTATAATTTAAATAAAGTCAAACGTGATAAAGTTTATTTATAAACTTAAAACAAAAAAACTAGCCTCTTTCGAAACTAGTTTTAATTTATTTTATTAAAAATTATCCTTTTTGATATTCCCAATCTTTTACTGGTTCAAACTTTTTAAATCCATCTAAAACTGAAGGATGCGTTAATAAACTTTCTACAGTAACTTCAGGAATCAAATCATCTGCTAGACCTTCTTTCACAAAAATGAAATTGAAACCTAAATCATTTGCTCCAACTAGACGATATCCTTTTCTTTTCGCCAATTTAGTCATCGCAACTGGAGAAGCACCATGATACATTGGGTGTTTTCCTGGATAAAAATATTCTGGATCGTAAGGAACTACAATATCATTGTATCCAAATTCCACATGTGTTTCGATGATTACAACTTTTGGTTGTACAACATCAATTGCATCCCAAACCCAATAATCATTTCCATCAATATCAATAGAAAGTAATCCAATTTCTCCTTCAATCCCAGCATTTTTAATTAAAGAATTTACATTTTCTCTTTTCACTTTTGCACAAACAAATTTTGGCTTATAAAACCAATTATGCGGATACTTTGAAAAGAAACGCTCTCCTCTTTCAATACTTTTTGGATTTCCGTCAATAAATAATCCATGCCAACCAAAGTTGAAATATAAATTTGCAGAATTACTATTTACTCCATCATCCGAACCAATTTCGATGAATGTTTTATTTTCCATTCCTAAAATTGCGAACAAATAAAGTAATTTTCCATCTTCTTCAAACTGAGAAAAAACTCTATATCCAGTTTCAGAAATTGGTGGAAGTTCGTTTTTCTTTGCTAAATCTCTATAATAATGAAATTGTTGTCTTTGTGCGATTTGCACCGATGGATTAAATCGATTACGTATTTTCGTTATTAAAAAGTACTTTTTTAATATATTTTTTATCATGGTCTGTCTTCTTGGAATCTCAATTTATTTGAAATATTTCCCAAAAATAATTTTTTTCTTTGCATAACAATCATTTTTGAGTTAAAATGTTTAAAACCTTAGTTATTTCTATAAAAACTAATCAAAGACAATAATATTATCATTAATATCTAAATATTTCATCTTATATGCTTCTTTTGGTTCAAACATTTCTGTTTTAGGATTGTAAAGGAAAACATATTCTACATCAATTGTTTTAAAAGGATTTTCTTCTGTATATTCTTCTTCATTAATACCATCTACCCAAATTGTGTCATTTTCAACTATAAGCCCCATTATCATTAAAACTTTTCCAGAAAAAACGATATCATTAAAACCATCTTTATTTTCATCTAAAATTTCAAAAGATAGTTCTTCATTTTTAATAATAGATTCATCGGTATGCGTATCATAAGTTCGTAGATAAGCACCATTTAAACCCCTAAAGATATTTATAATTGAATCCTTTTTAAAACGATAAATCTCATGCCAACCATTTCCTTTTGCAGTGCTATAAGTTGCTAAAAGAAAGGGTGGTTTATCTTTAAATATTTCAACAAATCGATACTTCAAAGCCCAGAAAGATTCAATTAAATTTCCTTTTTCATCAATTAAATATTGTTTTTTATCAGGAAAAGAAGCAGATGATACATCTGTATAATAATATTCTATGATATAAAAATCTTTGTCTGAACCAAATAGTTTCACTTTTTCATAATTCAATATTTTATGCTCTTCTGGTCTAGCATTTGCCAAATCAAAATCCAAATTAAAATCAACTCTTAATTGCTTCATAAAAGCTAAAGAATCTTTAATCTCAGGAAAATTTTGAATTTCTTTGAAAGGTTTTAAAGTATCTTTTTTCTCTTCTTGTTCTTTAAATATAGCTTCTAATTTCTCTTGGTAGATTTTCTCCTTTTCACTTATTTCTATATCTTTTTTCTTTTTATTACAAGAAACAAAACATATAAAAACAAATAGGTAAATAGCAATTTTTCTCATCATATTTTATTCAAAAGTAAAATTGCTTATTGTTTTAATTTTCACCTCATCATTAAATGAAATATCCACATATTTTGCTTCTCCTTTTTTACCAGACAAATCAATCTGTTTTCGTCCATATTCCAAGTTTTCTTCGTTGAAAGCTTTGATTAAAATATTTTGTTTAAAATCTTCATTGAAAATAACATACAGTGAAATCACATTTTCTCTTCCAGAATTATTTGATTTAATCTCATAAATTCCAGTCTCTAATCCTTTAAATTTTTCGTTTTCAGGAATTTCAAAAGTGCATTTATACTTTTTATCAATACCATTCGAAATTCCATTTACCAATTCAGAAGAACTTTCTCCAATGATTTCTCCAGTTTTATTTATAGCAGAAGTTGCTTTGTCTTTTACACGGTTACAAGCAAATAAACTTAAAACTAAAAGAGGAAGAATTATTTTTTTCATGTTTTTCTAATTTTTTCTCAAAAATAGAAAAAAAACAATGAACATTATCACGGTTGAAACCTTATGATAGAATTTTGTTTAAGTCAAAATACACCCCTCGCCCCTCTCAAGAAGGGAACTTGAAATTCTGCAAATATTTATTTAAAACTTAATAAATATTCACTTCCATTTCCAATGAAATAGAGAATTTTTCTAAAACTATTTTTTGAATTTTTTGTGCCAATTCGAAAATTTCTTTTCCTGTAGCATTTCCATAATTCACCAAAACTAAAGCTTGTTTTGTATGCACTCCAGCATCTCCAAAACGCTTTCCTTTATATTCAGCAGTTTCAATCAACCAGCCAGCAGGAATTTTCGTTTCTGTTTCCGAAACTTCATAAAATGGCATTGTTGGAAAGTCTTTTTGAATCTTTAAAAATTGCTCTCTAGAAACCACTGGATTTTTAAAAAAGCTTCCGCTATTTCCAATCTCTTTTGGATCTGGTAATTTACTTTGACGAATAGCAATTACAGCATCTGAAATATTTTTAATTGTAGGATTTTCAGATGTTTTATTTTTTTCTAATTTTTGCTGAATTGCACCATAGCTAATTTTTGTCTGATGATTTTTTGTAGAAAGTCTAAAAATTACATTCGTGATAATAAATTGATTTTTCAATTCATTTTTGAAAATAGAATTACGATAACCAAAAGTACATTCTTCATTCGTAAAAACTCGAATTTCTCCAGTTTTACTATGCATTGCTTCAACTTCTGTGATTACATCTTTCACTTCTACACCATAAGCTCCAATGTTTTGAATTGGACATGTTCCAACATTTCCAGGAATCAAAGAAAGATTTTCAATTCCTCCAAAATCATTTTCAATACACCAAAGCACAAAGTCGTGCCAGTTTTCTCCAGCAGCAACTTTTACAAAAACTACCTCATCATTTTTAGAAATGATTTCTTTTCCTTTACAATTTAAATGAACTACCAACTGCTCTACATCTTTTGTCAAAAGCATATTACTTCCTCCACTCAAAATGAATTTCTCAGAAAAATCAGAAAGTCTTAGAACTTCTTTTAATTCTTCTAAATTTTGAACAGAAACATAGTTTTTTGCTTTTACATCAATCCCAAAAGTATTGAAGTTTTTTAAAGATATATTTTGTTGGATTTTCATTAAATTATTTTTTAAAGTCTTTGTTATTAATTTTCACAGATAAGATTGAAGAATTGATGATTTACACACCCCTAGCCCCTCTCAAGAGGGGAACTAAATTTGTTTTTCAAAAATTAGTCCAATTTATCTATGAAGTAAAAGGATGTTTTAGAGTATTCCAAAACATCCTTTTTTATTTTAATCTTAAACTTCTTTTTAAAAAGTTCAAGGTTATTTTTATTTATTGTAAGCTTCTAATGCATGTTTTAAAATAGAAACAGAAGTAACTAAATCTTCTTTCTTTAAAACGTATGCAATACGAATTTGATTTTTACCTAAACCTTTTGTAGAATAGAATCCAGCAGCTGGAGCTACCATGATTGTTTGGTTGTTTAACTCAAACTTCTCTAACATCCATTGTGCAAAATCATCAGCATCTTCAATTGGAAGCTCAGCAATACAATAGAAAGCTCCTTTTGGTGCAGAAACTTTCACTCCTTCGATTTTGTTTAACTCAGAAATTAAAGTATCTCTTCTTTCTTTGTACTCAGAAATTACTTCGTCAAAATAAGATTGTGGCGTATCTAAAGCAGCTTCACTTGCAATTTGTGCTAAAGTTGGTGGACTTAAACGAGCTTGTGCAAATTTCATTGCTGTAGAGATTAAGTTTTTGTTTTTAGAAACTAAACATCCAACTCTTGCTCCACACATGCTATAACGCTTAGAAACAGAATCGATAATGATTGCGTGATCATCTAATCCGAAATCGCTTAATACAGAATAGTGTTTTACACCTTCGTCATAGATAAACTCTCTATAAACCTCATCAGCAATTAAGAATAAATCGTGTTTCTTTACGATATCTGCTAATTCTTGAATTTCTTCTTTTGAATATAAATATCCTGTTGGATTTCCTGGGTTACAGATTAAGATTGCTTTTGTTTTTGGAGTGATTAATTTCTCAAACTCTTCAATTTTTGGTAAAGCAAAATCATTCTCAATTGTAGAAACAATAGGACGAATAGTTACACCAGAAGCAACAGAGAAACCATTGTAGTTTGCGTAGAATGGCTCAGGAATGATGATTTCATCACCTGGATCTGCAATACTTCCAATAGCAAATAATAAAGCTTCAGAACCACCTTTTGTAACGATAATATCTTCAGCTCCTACATGAATATCATTTTGAATATAATAATTCGCAATTTTTCTTCTGTACTCATCAGATCCTTCAGACTTACTATAAGAAATAATATCCATTGAAATATTCTTGATAGCATCTAAAGCAACTTGTGGAGTTTTAATATCTGGTTGACCGATATTTAAGTGAAAAACTGTTCTTCCTAATTTCTTTGCGTGATCTGCATAAGGAACCAATTTACGAATCGGAGATTCTGGCATATTTGTTCCCTTTAATGATATTTTTGGCATCTGTATTTTACTTTTTTATTGATAAGCAAAATTGCAAAAAAAAAGGGAAAATCAATCGAGTTTTTTTAAAACTTTTTAGCAAGGTTAAAGTTTTATTAATCATTATGATAAGACCCTGAGCTTTAGTAACTTGTAATCAAATTTCAACCCATTGAGAAACAACTACTTACATATCATCCTTACTTGTGTTTTTTTAGTTTTATTTAACACTTCTCAAGCTCAGAATGAGTTCGAATTGTCATATCCAAAAGAAAAGCAAAAAGTCAACTTCGAATTGTTTGACAATTTGATCATTATACCTGTAAAAGTAAATGGTCATAAACTTCACTTTCTTTTAGATTCTGACATAAATACAACAACGATTTTTAAATCAAAAAAAACTAAGTTTTTAACTGATAATCAAAATATTAAACGTAAAGATTTAAATTTTATTGCACGAGATAATAAAATTGAAATTCGAAACATCGTTGCAGAAAATCAAAATATTTTAGTTGTAGATAAAAATAGTGATAATCTTATTTTTGAAAAAATTGATGGAATTATTGGTTATGATTTATTGAAGAATTTTATTGTTGATATAAATTACACTTCCAAAAGAATCACTTTCTACACTCCTGAAGCTTATAAATATAAATTTTGCAGAAAATGTAGTTCTTTCAAATTGGATTTCATGAATAAAAAACCTTATATGGTCGGAAAAATTAAATCTTATAAAATGAATCGAAATTCTAGCATCGAACTTAGTCTTTTGATTGATATAGGAAATAATTCTTCTCTTTGGCTTCATGAAAACGAAAACAATTATTTGTTTAATAAAAAAATCTCCTATGAAAATAATAATTTCATCATCGACCATCTTTTGATTGGTGATATCAAAATAAAACATCCAACTACGGTTATTCAAAACACTTCAAATTCTATGAACAAAAAAAATGGTAGAATTGGAGGTCAAATGTTACGACAATTTCATATCATTTTAGATTATCCAAATAAAATGATAACGCTGAGAAGAATTACTAATAACAAGAATACAGATTTGGTGATTTCAAATAAAAGTCAATTGCATTTTAAAAAACAAATGAATGATCTTACTGTTTTACTAGATGAAAATGATGATGAAAAAACTATAAGTAGTACGGAAACAAAATATTATTATCCAAACGAAATGCATGAGCTTGAAAAAGAGAAAAAAAACAAAAAAATTATTCTTGTTGTAGAAAAGGACGGAAAACAACAAGAAATTGAAGTTACATTGAAAGATGTGAAATAATATCAAGGCACATCAACACCATAAATATTATTCTTATTTTCTGGGAAAATTTTACGCATTTCTTTGTAATAATCTCCCATAAACATATTTGACTTACCTAATCCACAATCATAACAAAAAACAATCCTTTGGTTTTTATATCTAATAGACATCTTTGCACTTTTTTTAGTATAATTCGACTTATTTTGTCTCTTTAAAAATTGATCAAAATTCCAAATTGTATCGTTTAAAGCCACTTTTCTAGTATACATAGTTTTCCATTCTGGGTTTTCTGAGAAAGTAACTTCTTTAAATCTTGAATTAATACAAATGGAATCATTTTCTTTTGTAATCAATAATTTCTCATGACCTTGATATGTACAAACAGAATGATTAATATAGACTTTTAATGTATCTAAGTCTGTCATTTTTTGTTTAAAATCAAAATAATCTGTTTCCAAATTAAATTTCGATTCAACAATTTCATCTTGTTGTATAATTTCTTTTTTGTCCTGACATGAAATTAAACCTAGTAAAGCGATAATAAAGTAAAACTGTTTCATAATTTTTATTTTTTTAAAAACTTGAATCAAAAATTTTACCAAAATTATTTCCTACCAAAATCCATTAATAACTTTTTGTGTTTTGAAAAATTTTTCATCATAAATAACTGAATCATCTTCTATAAAAGTGAGGCTTTTATTTAGAGAAGAATTAAAGATTCAAAATTGATATTTTCTTGTTTAATTAATAAATATTATCACATTTAGTTTTGTATAAAATATATGGATTGTCAAGTTCCCTTCTTGAGAGGGGCTAGGGGTGTGTTTTAGAATAAATAAAACTTTCACAAAAGATTTCAAACGTGATAATGTTTAATATAGTACTTGAAAATCCTGACATTTTAATATTATTGTGTTTTAAAAAATTCTTCCAGTAATATAAACAGTTTTTTTTCAGCTATATCAGAATTACCATCTGAAAGTACATTTAAGATATATCCCGTTGGAAAAACGGAAAAAGAATCATTTTCTTTAATCTTTAACCATTCACTAAATTCAACTAAATAATCTTTTTTAGAAAACTCTTTAATCCCTATAAAATATCCTATCAAAAAATTTTCCAACGATTCATATGAATCTCCCAAAACATACATATTTCTTCTATTTTGTAGATGCCATAAAAGATTAAGTATTTTTTCCTTTTCCATCTCTTTATTTTTTTAATCTAACATTCATTTTTCAACAATTTTAATCCAAATATATAAATTCCACATAAAGATTTCCAACAAAATATTTGGTATATGAAAATATGTTCATATATTTACCACATGAATAGAGATAAAATCATAGAACCAGAAAAAGTTTTAAAAGTTGCCGAGATTTTAAAAACCATCGGACACCCAATTCGTTTACAAGTTTTAGAAGTTTTGGAACGTGAAGAACCATTGACGGTTTCTCAGATTCTAGAAAATATTAATCTTGACGTAGAACAATCGTTACTTTCACATCATCTGATCAAGATGAAAGACAAAGGAATTTTGAGCTCTGAAAAACAAGGAATGCACATGTATTATAGAGTCACAGACCGCAAAATCCTTTCTATTTTCGATTGTATGTCAAATTGCAGCATTGTATAATCCTCCACTTCCACTCTCTGGAGTGGAAGCTTAAATAAAGATAAATATGAGTTTTTTAAAGAACATTTTCAAAGCAGATCCAAGCAGATTGACAGCCGTTGATTTCGCTGAAAAAATCAAAGAAAAAGGAATTCTTTTAGTGGACGTTCGAACTACTGGAGAAGTAAAAGGTGGAAAAATTGGAAACGCACAAAATTTTGATGTGAACAATCCAAACTTCATCAATTCTTTCTCTTCTATCGACAAAAACAGAGAAATTTTACTATACTGCCAAGGTGGAATTCGTAGCCAAAAAGCAATGAAAATCCTTAAAGCAAACGGATTTACAAACGTTTTCGATCTAAAAGGTGGTTACAACAGCTGGACAATGCATAATTAATGCTATTTTTTTGAATTACCATATGAATATATTATCATATATAGTTTTATTGATTTAATTATTTTGGGCGAAACCTTTTTCCTTCGTTTCAAAAACCAAGGAAAAAGGTCGGGCTTTTCGTTACAAGTTTTGCTTTTCAAAAAAAGTATTTTTAAGGAATCCGTGGGCTTCTAAGGTCGCCTCCGTTTCCAAAAAACTACTAATTTTTTTCAAAACAAAAGCTTTCCACTACAATCCCTTTCGCAAAAACGAAAACACATGTGGCTGAGCGAAGTCGAAGCCAAACAGAATCAAAATAAAAACATACTTTATCTGAACGAAGTCAAAAATTTTTAATCAATTAAATGAATAAATGTTCATATATTAATAATTAAATATAATGAGAAAAGTAATATTCCTCTTCTTGATTGCTTTGCAAAGTTTGTTTGCACAAGAAAATCCGAAACCAAATTTGGATCTGAATGCTGCAATACAAATGGCAAAACAAAACAATCATAAAATACAAATTGCTTCCAAAAACACAGCTGAAGCAAAAGCAATGTATAATCAAACGAATGCATTTTTATTACCACATATCAATGCAGAATCTGGATATTATTCTACCGATAATCCAATGCAGTCTTTTGGTTTTACTTTATCTAAAAAAGAAATCACACAACAAGATTTTAATCCAATTTTGTTGAATAACCCAGATGACACAAAACTTTTTAATACAAAAATAAATGCTGGAATTTCCATTCTAAACACTTCTAATCTTTACCAAAGAAAAGCAGCAAAAAAGAATTGGCAAATGCAGCAATTTATCGAACAAAGAACCGCAGAACACATTGAGTTTTTTGTTGCAAAATCTTATATCGACGCTCTACTTTCGAGAAAAGTAATTGAAAACAATCAGCACAGATTAGAAGTTGCAAAAGCCATCGAGCAACTTGCTACAAACTTTAAAAACCAAGGAGTGATTCTAGAAGCAGATGCTTTGGAAGCTAATATTTATCGTGAGCAAGTGAATTTGGAGTTAAAGCAATCTATAAACCATGAAAAACACCAACTTTTAATGCTGAAACATTTGATTGGTTTTGACAAAGAAAACTTGTATTTGGCGGAAATCCAATTACAACCAACTTTGAGCACAGTTTCTGAAAATTCTGTAGAAAGTAGAGCAGATATAAATGCGATGAAAACAGGAATCGAAGCTCTGAAAGCTTCCAAAACTGCAACAACTTTAAATTGGGTTCCTTCGCTTTCTGCTTTTGGTTTTTATGAATGGAATACAGAAGATATTGGAAAATTTGATAATGAAAATTATTTCGCTGGTGTAAAACTTTCTTGGAATTTATTCTCTGGTTCTCAAAATATTTTTAAGCAAAAACAACAAAAAATAGCTATTGAGAAAAATGAGACAATTCTGAAAGAGACTTTAGAAAAAACAACTATCGAAATCAGTCAAACGAAAGATAATATTGAGATTGTAAAAAATGCAGTTCAGGTTTATGAAACAGCTCTTTTACAAGCAGAAAAGAGTTTTGAAATCCGTAGAAATCGTTTTGAGCAAGGCTTAGAAAAAGCTTCGGATGTTTTACAATCTGAATCGATGGTGAGCACTTTAAAACTAAAACTTTTGGAGACAAAATATCAATTACAAACACTTCAGTTTTATCTAGAATTTTTAACAAAATAAGTCATGAAAATTAAATCAACTATATATACAATTGCATTTTCTAGTTTGTTTTTAGCCAGTTGTGGAAATGACAAAGAAAATGTGGTAAAAACACAAAATCTTACGCCAGTTGTAGTTTCTGTGGAAAGTCCAAAATTGCTTTCTAATAATGGTTTTGTTTTAAGCGGAACTATTATACCTCAGCAACAAGTTTCTTTGCATCCAAGAATGAATGGATATGTACAAAATATCTACGTAAAAGCTGGGGATAAAGTGCAAAAAGGAACTTTACTAGCAACTATTGAAAATAAAGATCAATTAGCGAAACTTTCGCAATTAAAAGCAAGTTTGAAGGCTTCACAAGCGCAATATAATGTTGCAGAAAAAAATTACAATCGTTTTCAAAAATTACATGAGCAAAATTCGGTTACAGACAAAGAATGGGATGATGTAAAAGCTGGATATGAAATGATGAAAGCAAAGTTGGAAGCAACAAAAGCACAAATTCAAGAATTGAATACTATCATTTCTTATAACAAAGTAGTTGCGCCTTTTTCTGGAATCGTAACGCAAAAAATGATTGAAAAAGGAGATTTGATTTCACCGATGCAACCCATTTTTAAAATTGAAAATAACAAGCAATTTAAAATCAAGTCGCAACTTCCAGAAAATCTTTTAGCAACCACTTCTATTGGAGATAAAATTTCTGTTGAAATTCCTTCTATTTCGAAAAAATTTACGGCAAAAATTGATGAGATTGATAAATCTTCAGGAATGGGAAGTCGTCAATATGAATTTACAGCAGTTATCGAAAATCCTGAAAACATTTCTCTTTTTTCTGATATGTATGCAACGATTTCTTTAAACAATGAAGGAAAAAAATTAGAGAAATCAGAAAATTCACATGGTGTTTTTGTTCCAATATCTGCTTTGGTAAAAAGAGGACAATTAACTGGAGTTTTCACACCAAGCAATCAAAATACAGCCATTTTAAGATGGATTCAAACTGGAAATCAACAAGGAAATCAAATTGAAGTTGTTTCTGGATTGAATAAGGATGAAAAAATTATTGTAAAACACGAAGGCAGATTAAAAGACGGAATGCCAATTCAACTGAACTGATTTATACTTTTTAAACCAAAACGAGAGCTTCATCTGATGTTTACTGTTGACATGCTTGAAGCGAATTTTGAGTGTAAAAGTTTAAATCCGTTCAATAAAACATAGTATTTATGAAATCAGGAATCGCAGCCAAAATAGCAAAACCATTCATCAATTCGAAGTTGACACTTTTATTGATGATTGCATTTTTGAGCGTTGGTATTTATAGTTCTTTTTTGATTCCAAGAGAAGAAGAACCGCAAATTGAAGTACCAATTGCAGATATATTTTTACAATATCCGGGAGCTTCTCCAAAACAAGTGGAAACGAAAGTTGTAAAACCTTTGGAGAAAATTATTTCCAATATAAAAGGTGTGGAATATGTCTATTCTACTTCCCTTTCTGAGCAAGCAATGTTGGTAGTTCAATTTTATGTTGGAGAAGATATTGAGCGTTCGATTGTAAAATTATACAATGAAGTTTATAAAAATTTGGATCAAATGCCGACGGGAGTTTCAAATCCTTTGATTAAAACTCGATCAATTGATGATGTTCCAATTTTAGGATTGACACTTTGGAGTGAATCCTATGATGATTTTCAGCTGAAGCAAATTGCACAAGAACTTTCGAATGAAATTGAGCAAATCAATGATATTTCGACAACAAAAGTAATTGGAGGAAGATCTAGAGAAATTAAAATTGAAATTGATCCAGGAAAGCTGGAAAAAAGTGGTATTGATATTTTAGAAATTCAACAATTATTACAAGCTGCAAATGCTTCAAATAGTTCTGGAAAATCTCTGCAAAATGATAAAGAAATTTTAATACATGCTGGTTCTTTTTTAAAAGGAAAAGAAGATATTTCGAATTTGATTATTGGATTTAAAAACCGAAAACCAATTTATCTTCATGAAGTCGCAAAAGTGATTGATGGTCCAGAATCTGCAAAGAATTATGTGAGTTTTGCTTATGGTGGAGCTTCGCAAAAAGATATTGCTGGAGAATTTCCTGCTGTAACCATTAGTGTTTCTAAGAAAAAAGGAGCTGATGCGATGTTTTTAGCTGATTTTGCTCAAAGTAAAATCGAAAAAATTGCTCCTACTCTATTACCTAAAGAGGTGCATTTAGAAATTACAAGAAACTATGGAGAAACTGCTTCTAAGAAAGTTTCTGAATTGTTGATGCATTTAATTGGAGCTATCGTTGCGGTAACCATCATTGTAATGTTTGCAATGGGTTGGCGTGGTGGATTGGTAGTTTTTCTTTCTGTACCAATTACATTTGCTTTGACTTTGTTTAGTTATTATTTCTTGGATTATACATTAAACCGTATTACACTTTTCGCACTGGTTTTCGTTACTGGAATTGTTGTGGATGATTCGATTATTATTGCAGAAAATATGCATCGTCATTTTAAAATGAAAAAGATGAATTTGTTTGATGCTGCACTGTATTCTATCAATGAAGTTGGAAATCCGACAATTCTCGCTACATTTACTGTAATAGCATCTGTATTACCAATGGCATTTGTATCAGGATTAATGGGACCTTATATGAGTCCGATGCCAATTGGAGCTTCTATTGCAATGATTTTATCTTTATTTGTTGCCATTACGATTACGCCTTATTTAGCTTATCATATTTTACCAGAAAAAGACGAAAAAGATGCACATAAAGAAGATACTTTTCAATTAGAAAATACTGGATTGTATAAATTGTATTTCAAATTTGTAAATCCGTTATTAGAATCTTCTTCAAAAAGATGGATGACGCTGGGTATTACTTCTTTGATTTTGTTTGCTAGTTTGAGTATGTTTTATTTTAAAAGTGTTGCTGTAAAAATGCTTCCTTTTGATAATAAAAATGAATTCCAAGTGGTGATTGATATGCCAGAAGGTTCTACTTTAGAAAGAACTTCTTTGGTGGCGAAAGAAATTGGAAGTTATATTGCAACACAGCCAATGGTTTTAAATTACCAAAGCTATATCGGAACTGCTTCTCCTATTAATTTCAATGGTTTGGTTCGTCATTATGATATGCGAAGAAATAGTTATGAAGCGGATATTCAAGTGAATCTGATTGACAAAGGAGAAAGAAAAGCACAGAGTCATGATATTGCAAAAGGAATGCGAAAAAGTATTCAGGACATTGCAAATAGATATGGAGCAAATGTAAAGATTGTAGAAATTCCTCCTGGGCCTCCAGTGCTTTCTACAATTGTTGCAGAGATTTATGGACCAGAATATGATTCGCAAATTGATTTAGCGAATCAAGTAAAAGATTTATTACACCAACAAGAAAATGTAGTTGATATTGATTGGTATGTAAATCATCCACAGGAGAAAGTAATATTAGAAGTTGATAAAGAAAAAGCGATGCTTTCAGGTGTTACGCAACATCAAATTGCACAAGCGATCAATGTTGCGATGACACCAAGAACAAATGTTTTCTTGGTAGATGATCATTCTTTTGAAAATGTGCCAATCAACTTGAGTTTTGAAGAAAAAGACAAACATTATTTACAAAAAATTCAACAGTTACATGTGAAATCTCAAAACGGAAATATGGTTTCCTTAGCAGATGTAACTAGAATTAGAAAAGCAACAGAAGAACCTTATATCTACAGAAAAAATCAGCGTCCCGTTGTGTATGTAACTGCGGATATGGCTGGAGATTTAGAAAGTCCTGCATATGCGATTTTAGGAATCAGTGATGCGATTCAGGATTTAAAAATTCCACATGGTTTTTCTATTGATGAATTATACATCAAACAACCTGATGTTTTGGAGGATTATACTGTCAAGTGGGATGGTGAATGGCAAATTACTTTGGAAGTTTTCCGAGATTTAGGAACAGCCTTTTTGGTAGTAATTATAGTCATTTATGTATTAATTGTAGGATGGTTTCAAAAATTCCGTTCGCCACTTGTGATGATGGTAGCAATTCCACTTTCTATGATTGGAATTGTATTAGGACATTGGGTGTTTGATGCATATTTTACAGCAACTTCGATGATTGGAATGATTGCTTTGGCCGGAATTATGGTGCGAAACTCCGTCTTGTTGATTGACTTTATCAATTTGAGATTGAACGAAGGAGCAAATTTAAAACAAGCCGTAATAGAAGCTGGAGCAGTACGAACAACGCCAATTTTATTGACTGCTGGAACAGTAGTAATTGGAGCATTTGTAATTCTTTTTGATCCGATTTTCCAAGGTTTAGCAATTTCATTAATGGCAGGAACAATCGCTTCGACTTTCTTGACATTATTAATTGTGCCTATGGTTTATTATATGATGGAAAAGAGTAAACATAAAGTGAGTTAATGATAGAGGTATGTGAGATTGTCTAGTTTAAGTCAAATTTCGATAACACAGAAAATTTTTGTTTTCTATTCACGTTCTTGTTCATTTTTTGCTTGTCCAAAAAACGAACCAAAAAAGGACACTTTCATAAAAGGTGTTTTTTTGACAACAAGGTCAAAAAACCGTATTTCAATTACTAAAATTCCTACAAGGATTCGGAATTTCTTTACGTAATTAAAATACTACACTCATTATGAAAGACTTTTGAAAATCTTCGATTTTTGAGGAAATAATTAAACATAACTATCTATAAATAGGTATTATCACGTTTAGAATCTTATGAGGGAATTTTGTTTCATCAAAAACACACCCCTAGCCCCTCTCAAGAGGGGAACTTGACAATCTATATGTTTTTATACAAAATCAAACGTGATAATATTTGATAAAGGAATATAATATTTTTCAATGTGTAGTGTATTATTTGAATTTCAAAACCCGTTTCTTTTTGTTGAAAAAAAATAATAGTTCAGTAATTAATTTTAGACGAAAAGAAACAACCAATTAGTTTTTAGTAGAGATTTTTATAGGAAAATCAGATTACACTTGCTCGATACCTTCCCTTTTTACGAGGGAAGGTTTTCAAAAAAATCAAATTAAAATTTTCATATTATGCAAAATAGAATTGTACGAGGCTTTGCAGGAAGCATGATTCTGATAAGCATTCTTTTATCTCATTATGTAAATTCTGCATGGATTTTTCTAGCTGTTTTTGTTGGATTGAATCTCTTGCAAAACGCTTTTACTAAATGGTGCTTATTAGAAATCATTTTGACAAAGCTGAAAGTGGCTAAATAGTTTTTAGATTATTAAAGAACTTTCTATATTTCTCATTCTTTTGGGTTGTATTTTAAGTTCTTTTTTAATTTATAAATATCGGAGTGATTCCTTCTATTTGCTCTTCCGTTTCTTCGAGTGTCTGGGCTGTTTCTTCTATTTACTCCTTTGTTCCTTCAAGTGTCGGAGCTATTCCTTCTATTTGCTTTTCCGTTCCTTCAAATATCTCAGCTGTTCCTTCTTCTTTCTTTTCTGTTCCTTCGAGTGGATTTGTCTTAAATGCAACTGTCGGAGTGATTCCTCAAAGTGTCGGAGTAGTTCCTCATAGTGGATTAGTAGTAAATGCAACTGTCGGAGTAATAAAAACAAGAAAAGAGCATATTTCTTCATGTAAAATGGATTATTTGATAAAATTAATAAGTCTACTTTTTCAATATTTATTTTATTAAAATAAAACTTAAACACCTCTAAATGTTTATTTAAATATTCCGACTTTTATTTGTTAAAAAATTTAGATTATAATATATTTGCTTGTCTGCTGCTATGAAATCTTTTTTTTCAATAAATAATTTATAGTTACAGATATAAAAAAATAACAAGAGTTCCTGTTATAGGTATGTTAGCTATTATAAACAGAACACAATGGAAATCACATTATACACAATAAAAGGAAAACCTGAAGCATATATTTCAGAAGAAAATGATAATGCAATTTATTTATGGAGTGGACACGCTGTTTGTTATTTAGTAAATGATAAAATATTTGGATGGAGAGGTAAACATATTGGGTGGTTTATTAACGGAATAATTTATGATTTGAAAGGTTCTAGAGTAGGTTACACTAAAGAAACTTGTCCTTATGCTGTTTACGCTGAATATGCAAAGTATGCCAAATACGCCAAGTACGCGAAATATGCCAAATACGCTTCATATGCAAAACCTGCTTTTTCAACAAAAGATTCGGAATTGGGACTAGTAAATTTTTTATCTCAGAATAAAGTTTAAATCGGAATGAACAAAACTGAAATAGAGGAATATTTACTTAAACTTGAACAAAGTCTTTTGATTGAGTCCGAACGACACTCAATTGATTTAACTCGTAATTGGGCAAAGTCATTTCCGAATGAATCAGCTGTATACTTATTCCGAGAAGATGGGGAAATTTGCTATGTTGGAGAAACAGGTAGCATACGTGGACGAATGTCTGACATATTGAATACTAAAAATCACTCAGTAAGACGGAATTTAGGCAACACTCATTATACTACCGAACCTGATTATGAGAAAGCTTCGTCTAAAAAGAGTTTTTCAGGTAACATAGAGCAAATGTTAAATGAGCGAATTGAAAACCACTTAACTATGTCATATATCATTGTCGATTTAGGACGTAAAGAACTTGAGGAACGATTATTTGAAAAACTTCAGCCGAGATACAATTTAAAAGGAAAAAGAGGTTAAGAGAAATCATATAGCTTCGATGGAATTAAAAGAATCCATAACCAATCATTTGAATATTAGATAACTTAAGTTGACAAGAAATTAGAAATATTCTTTTGTAAAAGTAAATCAATTAAAGAGTTTAATAAGCTTTTTGGGAGAAATAATGGAGCAATCTGTTCTCGCATAAAAAAATTGAACTATTAGAAAAATACAGTAACTAACAAAAGCTATAAATAATAAAGCTCAGCAGTTCAAGAAACAAAAGTGGGTACTCGATATCCCACCAAAATGATTATTATTACTTTTAGCTATGAAAATACACTAAAAATCAATACATTAAACATTTAACTAGATAAATTCAGTAACTTACTTCAATACCTTACTATTCATAGTAAAACATAAGGTATAATCGTAATAAAAAATAAAATGGAAAAAGATTCTACAAGTATAGAGAAAAGATATAAATGGTATAATGCCTTAGAAAGTGGATATAATAAAACTTTAAAAGATGAACAAATTAGAAATATATTAAATTTTAATCAAAAAGGATTAATAGCTATTAGAGCGCAATTATTAGGAGGATTTAAATTTTATAGAGCTCGATATTTAGAAAAAGATGTTGAAAAATATGATAATATTTCTGAACTATTAGCTGTTCCTAGAAATTTTGTAAAAAATTACGGTAGATGTAATAAAAAAGGTGAGTCTATTTTTTACGCTGCAAATAATTATGAAACTATGTATTCTGAGATGAGAGCTAAAAAAGGTGATAAATTTCAAGTAATCGAAGTTGAATTAAAACAAGATTCTGAAATTTGGGTACATGCAGTTGGTTTTATTGATTTTTGTAGAAGACATGGAGAAGCTCCAAATATTTTAGGAACTGAAAATGCTAAATATGTAAACGAAATTAAAAATTCTGTTTCTAAAGAACATTTTAAAAAAATACTTTTTCATGATGCATTTATAGCTAATTGGTTTAGAAAAAAAATAGTTGATAAAAAAGATTATAATGTAACTTCTGTATATTCAGATATATGTTTGAAAAATAATGATGGGATTTTTTATCCAAGTGTTGGGCATTTAGGTGGATGGAATTTAGCTTTAAAACCTGAAAAAATAATTAATAATTTTAAAATAAATCAAATTTCAACCAATATTATTACTGAAAATTTAAATTATGGATTATATAGTTCAAAAATGATTAGATGGGCAGATAGTTATGATACTAGAAATGGCAATATAAGTTGGAATGATGAAAACACCTAACAAAGAACTGAGTTCAAAATCAAGTAAAACATTCTTAAAGTTTATACAATATTTATTTATCTAAGCATATTAAAATATTATTTTGATATGCTTTTTTATTTTAAATTATTCAAAACTAAAAAACTCCTAAATTTGATTAATTTATTACTAAAAGATTAGTTTTAAGAAAAATTGTATAATTTGTACACAGACTCTCATCATACACAATTTAAAAATCAAAATGCCATAAAATGAAAACTCTTATTACACTTTTTTTTCTTCCATTTTTAGCATTTAGCCAAACGAAAGCTGACTTTAATAAACTAATTGAAGATACAAACGAGTATTTAACCCAGTATTCTAAACTGAGAGCATATGGAGAAGAATATTACCCAATTTCAGAGTTTGGACTTTCAAAAAGGGAAATTAAAAAACTGCTTATAGACGCAGACTATGACGCTACACTTTCCAAAAACAAGGATTCTATTCAGAATTATCATATGATTTTCTATTTTCAAGAAAAGATTACAAAACGAATAAATCAAATTGTAAGACACCAAGACTTTCAGAAAGTTAACATTCAAGAATTGATCACTTCAGACGAACTATCCATTGTAATTTCAGACGACAATAAACTTTTTAACTTCTCTATGGACGCAAAAACAGGAGGAACATATCGCTCTCGAATATCCATAATGCATTACACAGATTTCGCTCCACAGGATTCAGCACAATTAACACAATTTCAAGATTTTTTTGCTTCGGATGGATATAACAACATATACACACTTCCAACAGACGAGGTAATAAAATATGTAATGACAGGATATGTAAGAGGATGTTCCTATTGTTTTCAAACCTTTGTTTGCTTGGTCTCCTTCAAAGACAATCAATTCAAAGAAGAGTTTTCATATTCCGTTGACAGTAGAGATTGGAATGACGGTGTCTTCTATGATCACGATACAAAAACCATTAATGTTGACTACCACGTTGATGATTTAACATCTTATTGTTATTGTGGTGGAGAAAATGATAAAAAAGAATTTGATTATGACAAATTTGCTGATAATGAGACTTTGATAAATTGCCAATGTAAATTTGTTTTCAACGGATTGACATTTGAGTTGGTTGAAGAAAGTTGGAAGAAGGTAAATTATGAAGACAGAAAAGAGTAAAAAACATATAATTTATCTGAGCATATTAAATTGCTTTTTTGATTATTTGTACAAGTTCCTTTAAATTTGCTCATCTGCTGCTATGAAAATTCAAAATTTACAGAAATTTTATAGTTACAGATATAATAGAAACAGTAGGAATTCCTATTGAACTTATATTAACGATAATTGAAAAAATGAAAAAGACGATTTTCACAATATTAACCTTCATTGTTTTCTTTTCCTGTCAAAATAAAAAAAAGAAAAGTGGGGCAGATAATTCTACGAATCAATTCGATACTACAGATATTGCACAAACCATTTTTGATTTTGAACCTTACGACTACGATACAATTTTGAACGGTGGATACAATTTGAAGTATAAAGTATATAAAGACCAAAAAACGAATGAAAAACTTCAAAGTTTAACTTTGAGAAAAGGTAATAAAGAAATAAAAGTACTTAACGAAACTAGCTTTCCAATGCTATTTAAAAGCTTAGGTTTTATTGGTGCAGATTTTGAGAATTCTTTTGTGTTTACTCAATCTTTTGGGGCTGGAAATCCTAGTTATATTCAACTAATAAATAAAGCTTCAGGGCAAGAATTACTAAAAGGAACTTGGGTAGATGTTGATGAAAGTGAGCAAGTTTTACTCTACATAGAAAATGAACATGAAGAAAATCAAGAATTAGTTATCTATGACCTCAAGAATGAAAATAAAATTATATCTAAAGGATTTGAAAACTCAAATTGCGTTCAAAATGTAATAGGAGGACTAAGAAATTGCGTAGAGATTGACACTATTACAACAAACGAGATAATATTGAAAATTAAAACATACGAAGAAAAAATAATAAAAAAATATAACCGTTAAGAGAGATTATAATTTCATAGTTTCAAGTTTAATAAAAAAATAGAGAGTTTTTGTAATAAATATGCTAAACCTAAAAATAATTTTCAAAGCAATTTTTCCAATTGTAGTCTTACTTTTTTTTATTCTATTATCTGAATTGAAAACAGAAGGCGATTTTGGAGGATTAATACATGGTTTCAAGATAATATTCTTCTTCTTTACAGGAGTTGGATTATTTCTATTTACGTCGATTAAAAACATCTCTAGAATATTAAAAGGAAAACTTGTACAAGAATCAAAAATCATTTTAAGTGTTTTATTGATTTCAACAATAATAGGTGTAAGTTCTTTTTGGTTTCCATACGATCTTTTTGATAAAGAGCCTGAGTTTGTTGCTATGGATACATATAGAAATAAATTGACTCTTACAGATGGGAAATACATGTTAAAAACAAAAGAAATCGAATGGACAACTATTAACCGTGGAGATTTTCGAAAGAATTCGGATACTATATTTTTAGATATGGAACTTGGAAGTCGTTTTGATCGACAAACTAATAAATATTTGATTCGTGATAAAAATTTGATCCCTATTTATTCAAACGAAATTGAAACAGATTCTTTTTGGTTTTTAAGGATAATTAAAAATGAAAAAAAATAGCATGAAACTACCAATCGCTTATCGTTGGCTAAAAGCACATAATTTTGAAGGTTTACGTCCTTGGAATTTTATAGATCCGCTGAACTCCGATAATTTACGCAAAGAATATAAGCTAGAAACTGGAAAAGATATTATACCATTTGCTAGAAGACAGGATAATGACACCTTTGCTGGGTTTGAAATTGTAAATGACGAAATCAGAGATATAGTAATCACTGTTCATTTAACTTGGAGTTCGAAAATGGAACCAGATCCTTTTCCTTCATCTGAAATTTCTAAAGATATTTTCAAATGGTTAGAAGAAATAGTTTTTCCCGATACAAAAGAATGGATAGATGAAGAAGAATTAAGAGATGTTTTGGATTCGGAAAACTGATTTTTTTTTATATAGACCTCTACCACCAAACTGCAAAAATCTTATGAATTTCACTGTTTTTGGTTTTTATCCAACAAAGTGGTGCTGATTTTTCTTGGTGAAATTCATTTATTTTTTCTTCGAATTCTTCAAAATTTAACCAAGCTACATTTGTGTGAGGTTCTAGAAGCCAATCTATTTTTTTAGGTAAATAAAACTTCGCATCTTGATAATTTTCTAATTCTTCCAATCGATAATAATAACCTTCTATCTTATTATTTTTAAGAAGTTTCAAGTCCAATTCTTGATTTGCTGGAAGATATAATTGTCCTTTAAAAATTACTTGTTGTTCCAATTTTTCAAAATCGATATTCAGATATTCTAATTGCTTTCTAGTTTCTTCCTTATACAAAAGAGGAAATTGTTTTTCTTCCATTTTTTGCAATTTCAAAATCAAACTATCTCTCCTATTTGGGCCAATCCAATTTTCAATTTCATTTTCAGAATTCTCAGGATCATATAAATAAAACTTATAAGCAATTTCTACATGAAACGGTTTTTGATCTTTTTCTAAAATACAATCAATTTCTCCAAGGGTAATTTTATCTTTATTTATCTGAATATTTTCTACTAAAACCTCTACTCCTTCTTGCTCATTTTTAAGTTGATGTAGTACAAATCTCTCCACCAATTTTCCAAGGCGATTCACTTCTGTATGAAGCGATGCATCAAACTGTGTAGTTTTTTTATTTTCTAATAAAAACTGCTGAAAAGGAATCTGATAATTTGAAAAATCAATAATCGAAGTTTTTAAATAACCTTCATATAATTTCTGAATATGTTTTGAAGAAAGCATTTTGATCAATATTTGGTTTTAGTTTTTTCACTTATCTTTTGTAAAACCCCTCCAATTATAGGAAGATTTTTCTTTTGATTCTCCTGTATCCCTCTTAAAATATTAAACCCTACAATCAATACAAAAAGCACATACATTATATTATTTACATCTAAAATTTTAATAAGAATATCGTATTCCTTTGCTTTAATAAAATAGTCAAAAGAAAAGAAAATGATCCAACTTGCCGTAAAATAAATTACGACAGAAAAAAACAGAAAACTGTAACGCATCAAAAAAGTATCTAGATAAGATTTATAAATCAATCTAGAAAATACGATAATTATATAAGCATAAGTAATTGATATTTCATAAGGATTAATTGTGTGAAGATCTTCAGGATTAAAAGAAAAATATAAAATCAATGATAAATTTACGACTAAAACAGTAAGAAGATTAAACTTTTTTTCTTTTTCCTTTTTAATAAATTGGTTTGCTAAAAGAATCAAAATAAAAAACTGAAACCCACTTTGAAAATGAGTAACAATTAGATTATTATCTGTCAACTCCCCTACTATTATCATTATCGAATTAATAATAAATGTCCCTACAGAATAGGAATATAAACACTTATCTATCTTAGAAAAATATTTATACTTAAAAGGTAATGTAACCGTGTAAATACCTAGTATGATAATTGGTAATTTGGACAAAAAATGACCCATCTCTATATATAAAAACTGTGATTCTTTAAAGGAATCACAGTTGTATTTTTATTCTAATTAATATTATTTCAAAGCTGTTTTGGACTTTCTATACATAAAATAGAAACCAACCAAAATCATCGGAATACTAAGCCATTGCCCAGTATTTAAAGCCCATTCTGATCTTCCTTCCACTTGCGCTTCTTTGAAGAATTCTACAATCAAACGAACAGTCCATAATAACACCATAAACAATCCGAAAAGATATCCAATCTTCTCTTTCTTGTTCGTCTTCCAGTATGTGAACCATAATACAATGAAAACGATAATATATCCGAAAGCTTCATATAACTGCGCTGGGTGTCTTGGCACCGTTCCTTCCGGAATTTGTACGAAATAAACTCCAAAATCAGAATTTGTAGGTTTCCCGATAATCTCTGAATTCATAAAGTTTCCAATTCTTACAAAAACACCTCCAATAGCAACAGGAATCACCACTCTGTCCAAAATATAAAGCATTGGTTTGTGCAATACACGTTTGCTATACAAATACATCGCAATAATAATTCCTATCGCAGCTCCGTGACTTGCAAGTCCTCTAAATCCTGTAAACTCAAAGTTTGGCGAAAAACGGAAAGGTAAAATCACTTCCAAAGGTTTTTCAATCAACGTTTGTGGTTCATAAAATAAAAAGTGTCCAAATCTTGCTCCTAATAAAGTCGCAATCACTGTGTAGATAAAAAGTGAATCTAATTTTTCTAAAGGAATTTTATCGTTTTTATAGATTTTTTTCATCAAGAATAATCCCAATGAAAATGCTACTACAAACATCAAACTGTAGAAGCGAAGTGTAAAAAATCCTAAATTGATTCCCAAAGAAGGATCCCATTGTATAGCTAAAAATGTCATTTTAATCGTTTTCGTAAATATATAAAGTTATTTCTCTTTTTTCATCTCTTTTTTATGAAAATCTTTCGATTCTGGTACCGGATCGTAACCACTTCCACCCCAAGGTCCACAGCTCAAAATCCTTTTAATTGCCAAATATCCTCCTTTCCAAAGTCCGTGTTTTTGCAAAGCTTCCACCGTATAATGCGAGCAAGTTGGCGAATATCTGCAAGTAGCTGGCGTATAAGGCGAAATTGCAACTTGATAAAACCGAACTAGCAAAATAAAAGGAAAAGCAATAATTCTCTGAAAAGTTTTCATTTGAAATTTAATTTATTTGGGCAAAACCCTAACGGGTCGGGCTTTCCGTTACAAGTCCGCGCTATTTTTGCAAGTTTTTCTAAGCTGTACGTGGGCTTCCTTTGGTCGCCTCCGCCAACTAAGAAAAACTAACAAAAATACCTTACGGGCTTTTCTCTACAATCCCTTTTGCATTTCAATTTTCGTTCAAAACACAAACTCTATTAGATATTATCTTGATTCCTTTTTAAATATACAATTTATCAAATTCCCCTCTTGAGAGGGGCTAGGGGTGTGTTTTAATTAAACTAAAATTACCCCATAAAATATCTAACTTATTAGTATTTATCCAAAAAATAGAAAAAAGGATTTAATTTATTGTGAAACTAGTTCCTTCTTTACCGTCTTTCAGTTGAATTCCTAAAGCAAGTAATTCATCTCGAATTTGGTCAGAAAGAGCCCAGTCTTTGTTATCTCTAGCTTCTTTTCGAAGTTTAATCAACAATTCCACTACTCCACCGATTTTATCTTCATCATTTGATCCTTCAGCAGTTCCGTTTTTCAATCCTAAAACATCAAAAACAAACGCATGAAGTGTCGCTTTAAATAAATCAAAATCTTCTTGTGTTAAAGATGCATTTCCATCTTTCATCAAGTTGATTTGTTTTACAGCTTCAAATAAATAAGAAATCAAAATTGGACTATTGAAATCGTCATTCATCGCATCATAACATTTCGTTCTCCATTCTTTCACATCAAAGTTTGAAGAATTTCCAGCTTCTAATTTTTCTAAAGTATCTAAAGCTTCAAAAAGTTTTTGATATCCTTTTTCAGCAGCTTCTAAAGCATCGTTAGAAAAATCTAAAATAGAACGATAATGTGCTTGTAACATGAAGAAACGAACTACATTTGGAGCAAAAGCTTTACTCAAAATATCATTTTCTCCAGTGAAAATTTCATCTGGTAAAATGTTATTTCCGGTAGATTTTGACATTTTTTGGCTGTTCATAGTCAACATATTTGCATGTAACCAGTAATTTACTGGATCTGAACCATTACAAGCTTTCGATTGTGCAATCTCACATTCGTGGTGCGGGAATTTTAAATCCATTCCTCCTCCATGAATATCAAAAGTTTCTCCAAGATATTTTGTACTCATCGCAGAACATTCTAAGTGCCATCCTGGGAATCCGTCTCCCCAAGGAGAAGGCCAACGCATGATATGTTCTGGTGAAGCTTTCTTCCAAAGTGCAAAATCTTGTGGATTTCTTTTATCCGATTGTCCGTCTAATTGTCTTGTATTTTCTACCGTATCTTCCATATTTCTTCCAGAAAGAATACCATAGTTTTCTGATTCATTATATTTCATCACATCAAAGTACACAGAACCGTTTACCTCATAAGCTAAACCTTTTTCTAAAATTTCTTTGATGATTTCAATTTGCTCAACAATATGCCCTGTTGCAGTTGGCTCAATACTCGGTGGAAGATTATTGAATTTTCTTAAAATATCATGAAAATCTAAAGTATATCTCTGAACAACTTCCATTGGTTCTAATTGTTCTAAACGAGCTTTTTTAGAAATTTTATCTTCTCCAGTATCTCCATCATTTTCTAAATGCCCTGCATCCGTGATGTTTCTTACATAGCGAACTTTGTATCCTAAATGTTTGAAATATCTAAATATTAAATCAAAAGACATAAAAGTTCTTACGTTTCCAAGGTGTACATTACTGTAAACTGTTGGTCCACAAACATACATTCCAATATTCCCTTCCACGATTGGTGTAAAAACTTCTTTACTCTTAGACAAAGAGTTATAAATCTTAATTTGATTTTCTTTATATAATTCCATTTTTCGTACCTAATTTAAGCTGTAAAGATAGGAGTTTTTATTAAAATTTTATACAAATAAAAAAAGCTTCATTGTTAAATTAACAATAAAGCTTTTTACAATTTTATGAATAAATATGTATAATCAACTTATAATTTTATCTTCAAACTTTCATTTCCGTTTTCTGATAAAACATTTACGATATAAACTCCTGTATTCAATGTATTTGGAACAGGAATTCTATATTCTGTTGCTTTTTCTTTTATTGGAGAAGAAACAACTCTTTGACCAAGTAAATTATAAATCTGAACTTCTTTTAATTCTTTATTTGACTTAATCACTACTTCTTTTGAGTCATAAGCATAGAAAATTGTTGATTTTTCTTCCAATTCATCATCTACTCCAAGATTTTCTGTAGGCTTGAATATAATTCTAAATCTATTCTCATATACTCCTTCGTCTAAAATATATTCAAAAGGCTCTTCAGTCAGTTCATAAGACATTTGTGTTTCCATATCTTTAATGAAAACTTTTGCGTCAATATTTGATTTTTCATCTAAGATAAATTGCGCAACTCCGTCTTTTTCAACTCGAACAACTAAAGGTAATTCTTGATCTAAATTAAATTCTGAAACTCCAGCAATTACATAATTCTTTTCATTTCCATCAAAATTCCAATAGAAATCTGTTGGTTGCATGTCAATGATTTCACTATCAAATCCATTTTCATGAGAAGTTGTAAGACCATTTTTAAATCCAATTGCAATCTGACGCATTGCTAAATCAGCATTTTCCGTAAAATGACCTAAACTTAATTTCAGCATTCCTAATTCTGAAGATTCATTATTAGAATTACGTAACAATGTTGTATCATCACTACTTTCTGTTTTATAAATTCTTTGACTATTATCAAAAGTAATTGTTCCTCCTGTTGCAGAACCTTTTACAAAGAATCCTTGTCCTACTGGTAAATATTGCTTTGGTGTTTTAGCTCCATCTAATTCCTCACCAGTAGAAAGATGTGTTGCTTTTACACCTGTTATTAGGTTTAAAGTTGCAAAACCTCCAGTATATTGCTCTAAAGTATGTCCTGTAGCAGAAACATGGTCCCATAAATATAAAGTTCCGTTTATTGCACTTGCATTATCATTTATAAATTTATGTGCATCTAAAGCTGATGGATATGGATTTCCTAATAAACTTTCATTATTTGAAGAAATCGAAGTTGTATAAGTTCCATCATTTGGTCTTCCAATAAAAACATAAGTTTCATCTCTTCCTGTTCCTTTAATTGAAAAACCTTCTCCAGCTTTCACTTTTACTGCTTCATCTCTAACAAATTGCCAATCATGATACGTAGAACCATTTATAAATTTCCAAAACCAATAATTACTTAATACCAATGGACTCGCACTTGCTCCGTGTGGACTTGAATCATAAGCATAATCTACATGAACAGAAACTGCAGTTACTCCTTCATAAGAACTTGTTGTTTCATCATAATCACCACCTGTATGAATTACATCTATTACATCATGTGCATCAGATCCAGGAACAGACACTGGTGAAGATAAATATTGAATTGTAAATTTAGTTGGGTGTTCAGATTCTCTTTGACGGTATAAATTTCCATTCCCTGAAACTTTAGATGTTCCAGAGTGTTTTTGAATAATCTGTGCATCTCCGATCAAACGAATATCTCCATTTAATTTAATTTCATCTTCAACATAAAGAGCAACTCCATTTTCTACAACCAAAGTATTTCCTGCTTTAATTTCTAATTCTTTTACCGTAGCATCTTCTGAAAGAGTTGCATGTGTACCAGAAGCTACTTGATTATCCACGGTCATTTTCATACAACCATCTGCCATTGAAGGTGAATAATCAGGATTTGAACCATTATAATAACTAGCTCCATCCCAACTGATTTCAAAAGCATATTCTATGGTGAAATAATCTTTATCATTAAAGTTTACATTATCTACAGTATAAACTCCATTTTCTAAAGTCAAATCATAAACTTGTACATTTGAAGTAAAATTTGAAGTATTTGAAACTAATAATTTAAATTCTGTACAATCATAAGAATCATAATTTACTTCTGAAAGATCAAAAGAAACAGTAACAGAACCGACATTTGCTTGTTTATCAGCTCTCCATTTAGCATTTAACATATGATTATGTTCTCCGTTTTGTTCAAATCCTAAAGTATTCAGATCTCTAGTATCTGATCCCCAAAATAAAAACTGATTTTGATTTCCAGTTGAAGAAATACTACTTGGGTTTTTTATTTCTACAATTCCAGTACCTCTAGATTGTAAATGTGTAGAACCATTTGAAGCTCTTCCAATTCCTGCAACATGATGATCAAAATTTCCATTACCACTATTATCCATTTTGTAGAAATTATTAGAATTTAATGGTAATCTATATTTTGCAGAAAGATAATTTTCAATAATAATTCTCTCTGCTAAATTAATCGCTCTATCAAAAGTGATAATCTCAGCAATATTTCCTTTCATAGATCTATAATGATATCTGTCTGCTCCAACAAAATATTTATGATGGCTATATGTTGGCCCTCCCCAATAATTACTGTAGTTCGTATAATTTTCCATATTACTTTGAAAAACTCTTGAATGCAACTCATAATTATTTGGTCTAGCATGACTACCTCCATTACCAATATCAATTCCCGCAACGTAATTATCTCCATTCCTCACTTGAGAAGGAGTATAAGAACTATGAAAAATCCTTGTATTATTTTCATATCCATGACCAAAACCATGAACATTTTTATAATTTGTAAAAGGACTCACCCAACTTTTTGTTGATTGATCTTTATAAACGATAAACATTGATCTTGGATTCAATATTTCAGCGAAAGTCATAAAATCATTACTTCCATCAAAATATAAAGTAGGATAACCGTTTAAGCTATTTGTTTTGTATTTTGGTCTATAATATCCATCAGCTCTTGATTTAATATTTCTACCTGAAACATCTCTCCAAAGCGAAACTTCGTTATTGTTAGATGAAGAATTATTTCCATTCACATCATTAAACACAGAACGATTCGCATCTAACCAAAGAGTTAAATCACTACTACCATTTGTAGTCTCAACTCCTCCAGGGCCGCGTTGAGCATTTGAAAAATTATAAGCAAAAAGAAACAATAAAAGTATTAATTTCCTCATGTACGATTTCATTTTATAGTTAGTATTAATTGATATTCTTTATATATTAATCGTAATTTTCTTAAAATAATTACATAAAAACCAATAAATTTCAAGAAAAAGAACTGTTTTAAAAACAGTGGTTTAAATTTCAATTGTATAATATGAGGCAAATATAATAAAAATGTTAAAATTAAGCTTTAACTTATTGTTTATTTAATACTTATAAGTTAAAAAGCATTTTTTTACATATCTTATCTTAATTTTAACCTAAAAACCTAACAAACTAAAAAACAGTATTTTAAAAATAAAATTATATTATCAAAATACTGTTTTAAGAATAGTTCTAAACTATTTAAACCAAATATGTTTATTTTAAATCTTAATTTTTAAGGATTCATCTCCTTTTTCTGAACTTAATTTAACGATATAAACGCCTTCAGAGATAGTTTCAGAAACTTTAATTCTATAGTTATTTTGTTTCATAGAAATTTCTTTAGTAAAAATTCTTTGACCTAATAAATTATAAAGTTCAACTTTGTCAATATTTTTATTTGATTTAATAATTATTTCATTCGTATCATTAGAAAAATATAATTGAGATTTTTCAACGACACCCTCTTCAACACCAAGATTTTCTGAAGGTTTAAACACTATTTTAAATCTATTTTCATAAACACCTTCTTCTAAAAAATATTCAAAACGCTGATCAGTCAATTCATAAGACATATGAGTTTCTGTATCTTTGATAAAAACTTTTGCATCAATATTTATTTTTTCATCTAAAACAAACTCCATAACCTCATCATTTTCAACCTTAACAACCAAAGGTAGTTCTTGATCTAAATTAAACTCTGAAACTCCAGCAATCACATAATCTTTTTCATTCCCCTCGAAGTTCCAGTAGAAATCTGTTGGTTGCATGTCAATGATTTCACTATCAAAACCATTTTCATGAGAAGTTGTAAGGCCATTTTTAAACCCAACTGCAATTTGTCTAAAACCGAGACTACCAGACTCTAACTTATGCCCCATAGAAACTTTTAATATTCCTAATTCATTTGAATTTCTTAATAAAATAGTTTCATCCGAATTATCTCCTTCTAATTTATAAACTCGTTGTGAGTTATCAAAAGTTATTGTTCCTCCTGTAGAAGATCCTTTTACAAAAAATCCTTGTCCTATTGGTAAGTATTGTTTAGGGGTCTTACCACCAACTAATTCCACTCCAGTATTAATATGATTTGCTTTTACTCCTGTTATCAAGTTTAAGGAAGCAAAACCACCATCATAATATTCTTTATCATGATTTATGGCACTCACATGATCCCAAAAATAAAGTGTTCCATTAATTGCACTTAAATTATCGTTTATAAATTTATGAGCATCAAATGCTGAAGGATAAGGATTTCCTAATAGACTTTCATTATTTGAAGATATAGATGTTACGTAAGTTCCATCATTTGGACTACCTATAAAAACATATGTTTCGTCTCTCCCTGTCCCTTTGATAGAAAAACCTTCTCCTGTTTTCACTTTCACCCCTGGATCTCTAACGAATTTCCAATCTTCATAAGTAGCACCATCAATAAATTTCCACATCCAATAATCACTCAATTGTAAAGGATATGTATTTGCATCATGAGGATTTTGTACATAATTATAATCTGGATGCGATGAAGTAGCTGTTATACCTTGGTATCCATTGTAAAGAGTTTCATCATAAACTCCACCTGTATGAAGAATATCAAATACATCATGAGAATCTGAACCAACTACAGATACTGGAGAACATAAATACTGCACAGTAAATTTGGTAGGATGTTCTGATTTTCTTTGACGATATAATTTCCCTGTACCTGATACTTTAGATGTTCCTGTATGTGATTGAATGATTTGAGCATCACCAATTAGTCGAATATCTCCATCTAATTTTAATTCATTTTCAATATATAGTACCACACCATCTTTTAACACTAAAGTATTTCCAGCTTTGACATTTAAATCTTTAACTGTTCCATTAAAAGATAAAGTTGCTATCATTCCATCAACATTCTGAGAATCTACCAACATATCCATACAAGCATCAGACATAGCAGGTGATTCGTCTACACTTGCACCATGAAAAAAGGCATCTCCATCCCAAACAATTTGATCTACATATTCTATCGTAAAATAATCTTCATCATTAATTTGCACATCTTTAGCTTGAAATGTTGCTATATCAGCGTTAATAACGTTTAAAGCATATGATGTTTTATTAGAAAAATCAGCGTTTGGACTTACAATCAATCGTATCTTACATGGATCAAAATCACTCATTGAATTTAACTCTGAAGAATTATTGACAATTTTTTTTACAGCTTCAAAAAGTCTAATATTTATTGTTGTTAAACCAATTTCTCCTATTTCATTTGCTCTCCAAATTTGACTCAGTAATTTTGAATTAGTATCATAACTGAAATTAAAACTTAAATCAAGGCTTTTTTCATTTGTTCCAAAAATAAAATATTCACCCAAACCAAGATCTGAAGGCTCCCTAACATTTAAAATACCCGTACCTCTTGCTTTATTTTGCACATTCATACCTCTACCTAAACCTGCAACATGAAAATCAAAATTTCCTTGTTGCGGATCATCCATCGTATAAATATCATTTTCTAAAAGTGGAATATCATATTTAGCAGACAAATAATTTTCAATAATTATTCTTTGAAAATTTTCTAATCCTTGATTTAAAACAATTACTTCTGCAATGTCTCCTGAATAAGCCCTATTTCCATGTCCACTCAACTTAAAATATCCACCAAGATATAAATCACGAGAACCACTTGAAGGATATAAACCACTTCTTTCTTGATACACTATATGCCAAGAATTATTAAATAAACCTCCTGATTTTCCATTTACATAGGATCTACTATTCGTATCAGAGTTTGCCCATGAATCATCATTTGCTCCTGCTGTCCAAGAACCTGTTGTTGGCCAATTTGATTGCCAAGTATTATTAACACCTGATGGCCTTCGTATTCCTTTATCTGCATCTAAACCAACAACGCCCTCAAAAGTATTATTTGCTTTAGGATTACATACTACAATTAAAGTTTGCGCTTGAATTCCATTTGTAGATTTCATTCTTCTCGAATAATTAGCCATAGAAACCACAGGATAAGTATTTTGAGAATCTGATGTATTATACACCCCATTACCAGCAATATAAGTATCTGAAGAATTAGCTTGTCTAAAAAGATTATTGTTTTGAAAACTTCGATCTCCCCAATACATTACTTCATCGTTGTTATTAGGAATCGTAGTTTCAGAAGAATTTATATAGATATCATCTGGAGTATACCAACCTATTAAACCAGAAGTATTATTATTAATATGACCAATACCACCTGGGCCTGTCTGAGCATTTAATTTAAATAAGGATAATAATGAAATTATCAAAAAGCAATTAATTTTATTCATTGTGAGGACATTATATAATTTAGCAAAGCAAATATAATAAGTATATTTTTGTGACAAAAAATTAACAATTGAGTTTTATTATTAATGCATAAAAAATCCTTATTTACCATTATTTAAATAGTATTTATACGTACTCTCAATAAAATTGATAAACATAAAACAATGTATATTCTACTTATTAAAGCTTTTTGTTCTTTCCTTAATTAAATTTATCTTTGCAGCTCAAAATAGAATCCATGAGTTTTTTAGAAGAAATAAAGAAAAGACGAACTTTCGGTATCATTTCACACCCTGATGCAGGAAAGACAACATTAACAGAAAAATTACTACTGTTTGGAGGAGCAATTCAAGAAGCTGGTGCCGTAAAGAATAATAAAATCAAAAAAGGTGCTACTTCTGACTTCATGGAAATCGAGCGTCAGCGTGGAATTTCGGTTGCTACTTCTGTACTTGCATTTAATTATAAAGGACAAAAAATTAATATTCTAGATACACCTGGTCACAAGGATTTCGCAGAGGATACTTTCCGAACTTTGACAGCTGTAGATAGTGTAATTGTTGTAATTGATGTTGCAAAAGGGGTTGAGGAACAAACGGAAAAATTAGTTCAAGTTTGTCGTATGCGTAAAATCCCGATGATTGTTTTCATCAACAAATTAGACCGTGAAGGTAAAGACGCATTTGATCTTCTAGATGAAGTTGAACAAAAACTTGGATTGAGAGTAACTCCTTTAAGTTTCCCTATTGGAATGGGATATGATTTTAAAGGAATCTATAATATTTGGGAGAAAAAAATCAATGTTTTCTCTTCTGAAAATAAACAAACAGTTTCTGAAGGAGTTGAGTTTACAGATATCAACGTTCCAGAACTAGATGAAAAAGTTGGAGAAACTGCTGCTGAAACTTTAAGAGAAGAATTGGAATTAGTAAGTGAGGTTTATCCTGAATTCAACAATGAAGAATATTACAACGGAGATTTACAACCTGTTTTCTTCGGTTCAGCTTTAAATAATTTTGGAGTAAAAGAACTTTTAGATTGTTTCGTTGAAATTGCACCTGTTCCTCAACCAAAAGAAGCGGAAGAAAGAACTGTGGAAGCAACCGAAGAAAAAATGACTGGTTTTGTGTTTAAAATCCACGCAAACATGGATCCAAAACACCGTGACCGTCTTGCTTTCGTTAAGATTGTTTCTGGAACTTTCAAAAGAAACACTCCTTATTTACATGTAAGAAATGGGAAAAAATTAAAATTCTCTAGCCCGAATGCTTTCTTCGCTGAGAAAAAAGAAATCGTAGAAGAATCTTTCCCTGGAGATATTGTTGGTTTACATGATACTGGAAACTTCAAAATTGGAGATACACTTACGGAAGGTGAAAAAATCAATTATAAAGGAATTCCTAGTTTCTCACCAGAACACTTTAGATATATCAACAATGCAGATCCATTAAAATCAAAACAATTATATAAAGGTATTGATCAGTTAATGGATGAAGGAGTTGCACAGTTATTTACTTTAGAACTAAACGGACGAAGAGTAATCGGAACTGTAGGAGCACTTCAGTATGAGGTAATTCAATATCGTTTAGAGCACGAATATGGTGCAAAATGTACTTATGAAAATTTACCTGTACACAAAGCTTGTTGGGTAGAAGCGGAAGATGAGAAAAGTGATGAATTCAAAGATTTCAAACGTACAAAACAACGTTATTTAGCAAAAGATAAACACGGACAATTGGTATTCTTAGCAGATTCTGCTTTTACTATCCAAATGACACAAACTAAATATCCTAATGTAAAATTACACTTCACTAGTGAATTCAAATAGAGATATTTCATAAAAATTTAACTTTAAAAACCACTTTCATACAAATTTGAAAGTGGTTTTTTTATTAATTTTAATCTTACAAAATCCTAAGAATATGTTTGTAGCTATTAATTATATTACTTGTCATGAAGATTATAAAGAACGTTTTCGTGATTTATTCGACACAAGAGCAAGAGAAATAGATAAAATGCCAGGTTTTGTTTCTATGAATGTTTTAGAACCAACAGATGGTAAAAGTGACTTTCTTGTTATAAGTTATTGGGAATCTGAAAATAATTTTAAAAACTGGACACATTCAGAAGCTTTTATTGAAGGTCATAAACGAGGGTTTGCAGATATCGAAAAAGCTAAAAAAGAAGGTAAAGAACCTCCTATGAAATCTAGTTTTAAAACATATGAAGTTATTGCTGATTAAAAATAAAAAAGCTACCTCAAAGATGAGGTAGCTTCTTAAATCAACATACTTAAATGTACTTATCAAAAATTATTTCTTAATTACTCTGTGAGAAGCCACAGTTGATTTTGTTGTTAATTTTAAAGTATAAGTTCCATTAGATAAAGTCGAAACATCTAATTTTAATGAAGAACCTAAATTATTAGCTCTTAAAACAACTTGCCCTAAAGTATTGTAAACCTCAACAGAAGAAATTTCTTCATTTGCTGAAATAAAGATTGCATCTTTAATAGGGTTTGGATATACTTTTAATCCTTCAATAGTGTTTTCAGAAACTCCAATCATTGCCGTTGTAAAATTGTAAACTTCTGACCATTCACTCATATTATTTGCATCACACATATCTCTTACGTAAACAGCATATTCAGTATTTGCAATTAAATCTGTTGCTGCATATGACTCTTCACTTACAACCACACCATTATCAGGCATATCCTCTGAAGAAGCTACTACAATTACTTCCCAAGCAAATGCTCCTCCTGTTGTCCATGTAATATCTGCTGATTCTGATGTTATATTTGAAGCTGCTATATTTGTAGGCACATTACAATCTATAATTGTTTCTTCTGCAGTTGTAAAATTATAAACCTCTGTCCAAATACTCATGTTATCTTCAGCACAAATATCTCTTACATAAACTGCATACTCAGTATCTGGAGTTAAATTTAAAGCTGCATATGATTCTACATCTACAACTTCACCATTTTCTGGCATTACATCAGATGAAGCAACAACAATTACTTCCCAAGAAGTTGCTCCTCCTGTTGTCCATGTAATATCTGCTGATTGTGTAGTAATATTAGAAGCTACTACATCTGTAGAAGGAATACAAATATCCACTTGTTCTGTTACTGTAATTGAAATATCATCTACGAATAAATCCCATTGATTTTGATCAGAATAACAATTAAATGCTACAAAGTAAGATCCTGACTGCATCACAGTATACGTTGCAACTCCTTCTTCATAGTCCGTATTTGTTAATTCTGCAGCCCCGTTATTATCCCATAAAACATTAGACTGAGAAGCTGAAGATTTTTCAGTTCCAATCGTAACTTTCATCTTTTCTGGATAAGTCGCATTATAAATCTTATAGTCAAACTTAACCTCGATAACATCTCCAGCAGTTAACATCAATTCTCTTGTATATGCCCAAGCATTTGCTGCATTTGAACCTGAATAGTGATATCTTAAAGACTTATCTCCTTCTGAAGAGTTTCCATTTACTATCTCCCAATTATTTCCTGTACCTTCATTTACAAAATCCCAACAGTTTACTTCTGAATCTTCAAAACTACTTGTAAACGCATTTTCCATATCTACAGTATAAGAGTCACAATCTGTTTGGAAGTTATAAGCTTCAGTCCAAAGACTTTCTCCAGCATCAGCATCACAAACATCTTTAATATAAACACTATAAATTGTAGATGCAGTTAAATTCATTGCACTATATTCTGCATCTGTATCAACAGTTTCGAAATCTGCTACATCTTCTGCTGGTGCATCTAATGAAGCTTCTTGAACGATAATTTTCCATGAAGTAGCTCCTCCTGTTGTCCAAGAAATATCCGCTGATGAAATAGTAATATTTTCTGCAACAATTTCAGTTGAAACTGGACAATTGAATAAAGTTGTAAATGAAAAAGAATTTTGCCATAAACTAACTCCATTCTCTTCTCCACAATTATCTCTTACATAAACTACATATTCTGTATTTTCTTCTAAATCAGTAGCAGCATATTCTGCTGTAGTATCTACAGTTTCAAATTCAGTAGCATCTTCTGCTGGCGCTTCTATAGAAGCTTCTTGAACAATTACTTCCCAAGTTGAAGATCCTCCTGTTGTCCAAGTAATATCCGCTGAATTGTTTGTTACATTTTCAACTGTTACTCCAGTTGGAGCTGGACAGTTAAATAAAGTCGTAAACGAAGAAGAAACTTGCCAAAAACTCACTCCATCTTCTTCCCCACAATTATCTCTTACGTAAACTACATATTCTGTATTTTCTTCTAAATCAGTCAAAGTATTTGCAGCAGTATCAGCAACATCTACAAATCCTGTAGCCTCAGAAGTTGGAGCTTCCATTGAAGCCTCTTGAACTAAAACTTGCCAATTTGAAGCACCTCCTGTTGTCCAAGTAACATCTGCTGAATTATTTGTTACATTTTCAATAACAATATCAGAAGGTTTAAAACAAGTTGGAGCAATATGAACAGAAATATTATCTACATATAAATCCCATTTGTTAGCATCAGAATAACAGTTAAACGCTACATAATATGTTCCTGAAGTCTCAACAGTATAAATAGCTGAACCTTCTTCAAAAGAAGTATTTGTTAATCCATCTCCTCCATTATTATCCCATAAAGTTGTAGTTTGAGAAGCAACAGTTTTTTCAGTTCCAATTGTTACTTTTAATTTTTCAGCATATGATGCACTATAAACTCTATAGTCAAAAGTTACTTGAATTTCATCTCCTGCAGTTAATTCTAATTCTCTAGTATAAGCCCAAACATTTGCTGCGTTTGTTCCATTATATCCGTATCTTAAAGATCTTTCTCCATCTGACACATAAGACGCTGAAGTTGAAAAACTCCAATCATTTCCGGTTCCTTCATTAGTATACTCCCAACAATTTGGTTCGTCTTCTTCAAAACTAGATACATGAGATGATTCGTCATTAATTATTACAGAAGAACATAAAGTTTGAAAAGTAACTACTGAAGACCATAAACTTTTTGAAGTTTCTTCACATACATCTCTTACATACACATTATATAAAGTTGCTGATTCTAAATCAGTCATATTTAATGATGTTGCATCAGCAGTTGTGTAATCCATAACATCATCTGAAGGAGCTTCTAATGAAGCATCTTGTACAATTACTTCCCAAGTAGTTGCCCCACCTGTTGTCCAAGAAATATCTACAGAATTTGTTGTAACATTTTCAGCAACAACATTTGTTGGATAAGGACACGCTTGAGAAATTCCTTCAAAAGTAATATTAGGAACTTTTGCTACAATTCCATTATTAAAACCTGCTGATGGAGGTGTCAATGGATCTGGATTTGTAGCATCATCATAAAAATAAATAGATCTGTTTTCTTCAACTTCTGAAGCATAAAAATCATCTGTAGAACCATTATATCCTGCTAAATTTTCATCAACAGCTACAAAGATATTACTTGTACCATCATAAGTAAAAGCTTCCGTAAAAGTAACTGTCACTGTATTAGTATCTGTATCAATTGAAACTTCTCCAGAAAATTTTTGTAAATCCTCTGTTACAGTAATATAATCAAAACTATCATCAAAAGACGATTTATCTGTATGTCCTATATAAACATCCCAACTATTACTACTAGTAATAGTGATATCTGGTTTTGCATAATATTTAATTGCTGTAATATCTCCTGAAGCATTTATTTCAGAGGCTAAATAAATACTTTGAGAATAAGTATACCCATAATAAGTATTTACAGGTAGTGGTGTACTAACATCTTCTCCATTTCCTATAGATACTTGCGCACTCAGGATGGAAGTTAGCATTAAAAAAAATAGTAAAGTAATTTTCTTCATGTTAAATTTGTTTATTAAGTTTTTATCTGATGGTAAATTATAAATTTTACTAATATTTTTACAGTTTAATTACGATTTCAAATTATTTTTACACATATAATCATTATAAATATTATTTTTTAACTAATTTACATTTAGAATATCTTTTTTTAACACAATATTAAGATTTATTCATTATTTATTAACATTAAAAAAACATATTATGTTAATTTTTAATACTTATCTCAACTTTAAACAAACAAAAACGACAATTACATAATAATTTTAATTATTTTTTAAAACTTTACACAATTAATCATAGCATTATACGTTATACCATATTTCATAAAAAAGCCAGACTTAATAAGTCTGGCTTTAGTAAATTTTAATTAGTATTATTTATTTCTTCTCTTTATAAGAAACAACTAATTCTATCTGATCTAATTTTGCTGAAGTAGTAAACATACCATAATTGATCATTACTTTGTTTTTTTCTATCTTCTCAATCGTTCCACAAGCTCTACTATCAATCAATCGAACTGTATCTTTTACTTTAAAAATGTAAGAAGACTTCTTTTTGGCTTCAATTTTCGCTTGCTCTTTCTTCTCTTCTCGAACAACTTCAATTTTCTGTAAAACTTCCTTCTCTGCTACTTTTAGTTTCTTTTCTTGTTCTTTCTTTTCTTGTTTTACTTTTTTCTTCTCTTGCTTAGGTACAGGCGGATTTTTAGCTACATGTTTTGCTTGCTCCATCGCCATCCATTTCGTAAACTCAGCAATCATGTGCTTTTTGTTTCTAGTCTGGAAGAATTTATTTGCAATATCGTTCACCTTTCTCCCCATATTCAACATCTTCTGGTTGTTGTCATACAACTCTTGGAAGCTCTCCAGTTTACTTTGGATTTTTTGCTGCTTATCTGTCAAACTATCGGTTTGCTCTATGGCTTTCGATTTTTGCTTTTCTAAATGATCAGAAGTTTTCTGAAGCTTCATTCTTTCTTGTTGCAATTTAGATATCGTTTTATCCAAACGAACCTTACTTTTCTCCACACGTTTTTTCGCACGATTAATCAAACTGTAAGGGATACCATTTTTCTGTGCTACTTCAAAAGTAAAAGAACTTCCTGCTTGTCCGATGAATAATTTAAACTTCGGCTGTAAAGTTTTTTCATCAAACTGCATATTTGCATTCGAAACATTTTCCAATTCTCCTGCAAGAACTTTTAAATTCGAATAATGCGTTGTAATAATTCCGTACGCATTTTTCTCATAAAATTCTTCTAAGAAAATTTCTGCCAAAGCTCCACCAAGTTCAGGATCCGAACCTGTTCCAAACTCATCAATTAAAAACAAGGTATTATCATTACATTTTCGTAAGAAATTACGCATATTTTTCAATCGATAACTATACGTCGAAAGTTGGTATTCGATAGATTGATTATCTCCGATATCTGTCAAAATCGTATCAAAAATAGAAACTTCACTTCGTTCGTGTACAGGAATCAAAATTGCACTCTGAAACATCACTTGTAGTAAACCAATAGTTTTCAAAGTAATACTCTTCCCTCCTGCATTTGGCCCAGAAATTACAATAATCTGTTGTTTCTCGTTCAATTCTAAAGTCTGCGAAACTGTTTCAATTCCTTTTTCTTTATTATTCAACATCAGAACTGGATGAAAAGCATCACGAAGATAAATTTTCTTTTCTTTCGAAATCTTTGGCATACAAGCATTGATGATCGTTGCATATTTTGCTTTTGCACTAACCACATCTAACTTTACTAAATATTCTTGATGCTCGATTAAAATCTCTAAAAACGGACGAATCACATTCGTCAATTCTTTCAAAATTCTAATAATCTCTTGTCTTTCTTCAAACAAAAGATTTTGAAGCTCTCTATTTAATTGTTGTGTTTGTTGCGGCGCGATATAAGCAATTCCACCCGATTTCGAGCTTCCCATAAAAGTTCCTTTTACTTTCTTACGATACATCGCTAAAACAGCCAACACGCGTTGATTATCAATCACCGTTTCACGAATATCATCCAAATATCCGTTGTTGATACAACCACTCATTACTTTATTAAAAGAAACCGAAATCTTCCCACGAACCTCTGCAATTCCTCTTCGAATTGTTTTAAGTTGCAGAGAAGCTTTTTCATCAATCTCTCCATAATTAGTAACTACTTTTTCTATCTCTGTAATGATTTCCTTCTCAAAAGAAATCACATCAATTTCTTTTGCTAAAGTCGGATAGTATTCTTTAAATTTTCTAAAAAAACGCAACAGCTCTCGAACTGTCTTCGTATTTGTAGCAATTTTTAAAAACGATTCAGCATCCAAATAACTATTTTCAATTCCTAACAACTGAAACTCCTTAGCCAAATCTTCAAATTCATGATTCGGAATTCTATTCTCATTCACAAAAGAAGATAAATATTCATTTGTTTTGAATAATTCCTCTTTTAGAAAAGGTACTTTTTCAATTGGTTTAATTTCAACTACAGCCGCTTTTCCCAAATCTGTGTTGGCAAATTCTGCTATCTGCGTTAAAACTGTTGAAAATTCTAAATCGTTTAGGGTTTTTTCTGAAATATAACTCATTTCCTTATTCCATCGTTTTTGAAAGAAAGCAAAATTAAATCAATTTTTTGTGTTTTAAAATTTTATTTAAATATTAAGTCAAACTTATATACTATATTAATTCATTTTCAAACTAAACTTCCCGAAACTTCTCAAGATTTAAATAAAAAGCGCTACTATATTTTATACATTGTAGCACACCAGTTAAAAACCCAAACCTGTACTTTTATTAATTTAATGCAGAGATTTGGGTTCAATATTTTTCAATGAATAACACGAAACGTATTTACGCTGATACAGGCTTTTTATAATATTTTTTCTTCAGCCAAAAAGCAATTCGTACTAAAAGAATCAAAGCCGGAACCTCAACTAAAGGTCCGATAACTCCAGTAAAAGCTTGTCCTGAATTTAAACCAAAAACTGCTATTGCTACTGCTATTGCAAGTTCAAAATTATTTCCTGCTGCTGTAAATGATATGGCAACATTTTTATCATAAGGTTGTTTCATCACTTTACTCACAAAGAAACCAATCAAGAACATAACAGTAAAATAGATTAACAATGGAACTGCGATGATTAAAATATCCATTGGAATTTCTACAATCAATTCTCCTTTTAATGAAAACATTATTACAATTGTAAAAAGCAAAGCAATTAAAGTAATTGGAGATATTGTTGGAATATATTTTTTAGTATACCATTCTTCTCCTTTTATTTTCACTAAAAACACTCTTGATAAAATTCCTAATAAAAATGGAATTCCTAGATAAATTGCAACACTTTCTGCAATAGTTCCGATAGATATATCTACAATAGCTCCTTCAAAACCAAATAACGGAGGAAGTTTCGTGATAAATAACCAAGCATAAAAACTATAACCAATCACTTGAAAAATACTATTCAAAGCAACCAATCCTGCTCCATATTCACTACTTCCTTCTGCCAAATCATTCCACACTAAAACCATTGCAATACATCGTGCTAGTCCAATCAAAATCAAACCAATCATATACTCTGGATAATCTTGCAGGAAAATTAATGCTAAAGCAAACATTAAAATTGGTCCTATAATCCAATTTAATAAAAGTGAAATTGTAAGAACTTTTACATTTTTAAACACTTTTGGTAAAAGTGCGTAATTTACTTTTGCAAGCGGTGGATACATCATTAAAATCAAACCTATTGCAATTGGGATGTTTGTTGTTCCATGATTAAAGGAATTGATAAAGTCTGGAAATGTTGGAAAATAAAATCCAATTCCAACTCCAAGTGCCATCGCTACAAAAATCCATAATGTCAGATAGCTATCTAAAAAACCTAGTTTCTTTTTAGTTCCCATTTCTATTTGTTTTGTGAGAATTTATTTTATTATCGCAATATTACGATGTTCTTGTTTAAATTTTTTTAGACCGATTTTAATCTATGTCTAAAAAAATCTTTATTAAACATTATTACAATAAAATTTTAAAAGAGTGTCTTATCTAATTTAAAACACACCCCTAGCCCCTCTCAAGAGGGGAACTTATTAATCTATATGTTTTATCCAAAACCTAATGTGATAATGCCTATTAAAGATAATTTATTTTATTTGAGAAAAAACAAACTTTAACTCTGTTGCTATTTCTAAACTTCTTTCTAAATATTTTTCATCTTGTTGCTCAGTTCCATCAAATAACTTTGGATCTTCATATGTTATAGGAACTCTTTTTTCTGCTCCAGCAATAAAAGGACATCCTCCATCTGCTTGTGAACAAGTCATGATTGCAGCAAAATTTGATTTTGGATTAAATTCGCTGAAATATTCTTTAGAAAAACCAATAATTGGAGCTTCGTTTTGTGCATATTTAAAAGCATAAATTGGATTTTCCCCTTCAGATAAATACATCATTTCAAATCCATTTTTCTGTAAAGTTTCTGCTACTTTAGGAAAAAGAGCTGTAGCTTCTGTTCCTCCAGAATAAGAATATACATTCTTGATTTCATAATAAAAAGAAATTGCTTGTGCCCAAATCTGAGACAAATGACTTCTTCTTGAATTGTGTGTACAAATGAAATTCAAACGAATTGTTTCGTTTTTATCTTTCTTTTCTTGAATGTATTCCACCAAAGGTTGTAAAATCTCTTTTCTTTCATTTGGCACCTCTGAAGTGTTTAAAGAATCAATTAGGTTTTTAATTTCTACATTCATATTAGTTTTCATAATCCTTTGTAATTTCATATCGTAATATTACGATAATTGGTTTTAAAAAAATTGTTTCGGTTTTTATCATCGCAATATTACGATATATTTTTATTCCACAAAAGCAATTTATGATTTTTTAACTTTTCAAAAAAATAAAAACAGTAAGCTGAAACCTCAACTTACTGTTTTATTCAACTTTTAATATAAACTACCAATTTTCATCTATTAAGGTTTAAATAATTCACAAGTCAAAATCAACTTTTTTTATATTATAGAAACGTTTAATGGATTCAATTATCTTTGATTCAATTATTTTGTTTTTTAGAAAAAACAGCAAACCGCAAAAACACAGTTTGCTGTCAAAATTAATATTAGAGTAATTATAATTAGATTCCAGATTTTAGGATAAAGCAATCATTTTTTTATTATTTCAATTTTGATAATTGAAAGAAAATATTCGCTTTTTTTTGTTTTCAAATCAACTTCTTCATCATCTTTAGTCTTTTAAAAAAAACTATTTATTTTTCATAAATTTTGGCAGGAGGTATTAATTATGAACCCAATAAATAGTTTTTTTCTAACCTTAAATAACAATGCGAAATACAATGATTTACATTTTATCTTTAACAATTTTGTTATGGTTCAAACTTATAACAAATTTTGAACTCAGACCAACGTTTATACTCTAATTTTATAAAATACAACCATAAAAAAAATGGTGTTTTTTATATAAATTTATTATACAAAACCCCCGTATTTACTGGTAAAATCAATTAATTTAGAAAAGATAGAATTTTGACAAATTACAGTTTCATTTCCGACCATAATCATCTGTTCTTTCGCCCTCGTCAGAGCCACATTTAGCTTCCTATCGACCGTTTTATCATCGTTATAATTCTCAATTGCTTTCAATTGATACGCTTCATTCACTGTAAATGAATAAATAATTATATCTCTCTGGCTTCCCTGATATCTTTCTACAGTATCCACAGTTATATTTTGATGATTTGGAATTTTTGCTTGTTCTAATTTTTGTTTAATCGTAGCCAGCTGACTTCTGAAAGGTGCGATAATTCCAATTGTTTTTTTCGCATCTATTTCTAAATTATTTTCAGCATAGATTTCATGAATTTTTTGCACAATAGAAACTACATAATCTGCTTCTTTTTCATTTTGTTTTCCAGATTTATTTGAATCATTCTTACAAGAAAAAAACAACATACGTTTTGTTGCCAGATATTTTTCTAATTCTGAGTTTGATTTTGTTTTCAAGTTCAGAGGTAAAACTTGTCTTTGTAAATTCTGTTTTGCTTCTGGTGTTAAAGTTGAAATATGAAATGCTTGATTTAATTTCCCATCATAAAATTCTTTATTTGGAAAAGCAGCTATATCTTCATGCATTCTTCCTTGAAAAGTCAATTGATCATAAGCAAAATCAAAACCATTTTTCTCACAATACAAATACAATCTTTCAAAAAGTGAATTTTTTCGGTTTTGAAGACCGATTTTTTCTAGCAATAAATTATTTGTTTTTGACTGTTCTTCATTTTGCAAAACAATCGCAGGCAGCTGTTTATGATCTCCAATCATGATAAATCTTTCAAATTCTGGTAAAAGTCCAACAATTTGAGGTTCTAAAATCTGTGAAGCTTCATCAATAATTAAGGTATCAAATTTCTTCAACTTAAATAAATCTAACTTTCCAGAAATCGAAGCGACTGTAGAAACATAAATTCGATGTGTTTTTAATTTAGTCTCAATTTCTTCTCGTTTTGTAGCTTTTTCGGTAATATTTTTCAGCAAACTACCTCTAAACTCTTCCTGACACGAAAGCTCATTTCCAATTCTTACAAAAGTATTTTCCTTCTCTCCTACTTCTCTTAGAGCAGTATTTACAGTTTCACAAAGTTCATCCACTGCACGATTTGTATACGCCAATAACAGAATATTAGAATTTGGTTCTTTATAAAAAGCTTCGACCAATTCTTTGATAATTATAGAAGTTTTCCCTGTTCCTGGAGGTCCATTTAACAAAAAATAATCATTGGTATTAATCGCTTTTTTCAAAATTCTATTTTGCTCTACAGACAAATAACTTTTATGAAATTCCTTCGAATTTTCTTGTTCTGGCGGAAGCAAAGTCAATATTTTTCTTCTCTTTTGTGTTCTTTTCTCCACTTTTTGAATAGTATCATCTGTATTTTTATGCAATAACATGTACAGATTTTTATACATATTTTTGAAAGAACTATCCATGGAGTCTTTTTCTAAAGCCCATTTTTTATGAGAATCAAAGAATTTTGTGTTGTGTTGCGTATATCGAAAACCTAAAACTACTTTTTCACTAGAAATTGATTTTACAGTACATTTAAAAATTTGACTGTCTGTTGCAAATTCATTTTCGTTTCTAGGATACAAAATACACATATCTCCTTCTCGGAAATTAGCATATTTATTCTTCGCATTTGTTCTAGTTAAAACTATTTCTTTTTTTGAATTTGCTACATTATTTTCTTCAATTTCTAAATCGTATAAAATCTCAAATTTTGCTTCTTTTTCATCAAAAGAACTCAGCCAAACCGAAGCTAAACCACGATTAGATTCGATATCTGCATTTCCGATTTTGGCCAAATATTGCTCCTTTGCTATAAAACTCACAAACGAATTAAAATAAGCTTTCTCCGTTTCTGAAAGTTTTTCTATTGGCTGCTGAAATTCTCGGATTTGCTCTATTAAAATATCTTTAAATCTTGGATTCAAATTTTTCTTCTGAATCAGATTCTTAGAATTTATTTGTTTAATAATTTTTTCAGGGAAAGTTTCCGCATCATTTGCCAATTTATGTTCATTTACAATAATCTCGTTTCGAAGATTGAAAATTCGTTGCATTACATCCAAAGTTGGTTCTTCAGAGCGAATATTGTTCAAATTTGATTTAGAATATAAAATATAACCATTAATTTTGGTCGAAATTTCATTGAAACGCAATTTATTTAAAACACCAATTATTTGATAATACAAAAACAGCTGCACCACATGATTTCTCTTGATTGTTCTACCGTCATCTGGAAAAGGCGTACTTCCTGATTTTAACTCTACAATTTTTGCATTTTTATCATCTTCCAAATCTAAAATATCCAAACGTCCTTGAATTCCGTATAAATCTGAAAAGAAAGAAGGCTCTAAAGTCACTCGATTTCGATCAATTTCTAATTTTTTAAAATCTTCTTGAATGACTCTTTTTATGGTTGAAAAATGTTTTTTTGCACTTTCATAATATTCTTTAAAATCCTCTCTTTCTTTGATATCTTCACTTGTTGTATATTCAAAAGGATAATTAGTAAAATCTTTATAGAAAATAGTATTAAATTGCTTTTCAGTTCCATTTTCGGTGATTAATTCATCCACAATCAAATTGGCGAAATTTCCCAAACGAATGTGTTTATTATTAGGAACTTCTTCAAATTTTGATTTTAAAAAATGAAGCGCAGAAAAACCATAATCCTGAAAACACTCTGCAATTGCTGAAATATCTAGAAGATAATCTGGTTCTAAAATGATAAATCTTGGAAAATAACTTCCTTCATTATCGATTCGAATATTTACCAAATAAACCTGTGCCCCTTTCCAAAAATCTTTTGTAGAAAAAATCGCATTTGGATATACTTTCACCATTGCTTTTTCTTCAGATTCTTTTTCAATTTCACACCAAAGAAATCCATTTGATTTTTCAATCACAACTGCTCTTATTTTAGACAAAAACTCAGCAGTTTCTTCTCTTTTTGGTTCTCTTTTTATTTCATTTTTTGGTAAAATTTCTTTTAAAGTATCTGGAATTGAAACTTTGAAAACCTCTGCAATAAAATTGGCAAAATAATTAATATGTGAAGAAAATAATTCGTCAGAAGCTTGCTGTTTTCTATTCGTAATTTGTGAAATCGCATAGCGAACCTTACTGATATCTCCTGAAACTTTATATTTTTTGGAAACATAAACCAATTTTGAAAAAAGATTTGAAAATTCTACTGGCTCTTCAAAAAGTAATTGATTACAAATCCTTTCCAACATTTCTTTTAATCGAAAATATTTTGCTCTCGTACTTATCGAATCTTTAATTATTACTTCTAAATGTTTAAAATGTATTTCAGCAAATTGCTTCTGATTTTCTTGTTTCATCTGGTTATTTTATGGAAAGACAAAGTTAAGTAAAAGCATCTTCATTTCTTTCTAAAAAAAGGGTACAAAAAAAGCCACTCTAATTATAAAGTGGCTTTTCAATATATTTTCGAAAAATTATTTTTATCTCTTTTGCGTACTTCCTGTTTTTACAGCTTTGTGTTTTTCATAACATTCTAAAACTGCCTCGATCACTTGAAGATCACTTGCTTTTTCTATGAAATACCTACTATAATTACAATCATCTAAAAGATTATCTAGTTCTGTTTTACTCAAGTTTAAATATTCCATCATTAAATCTCTATTAAACTTACTTTCCAATAGTTTTCTCAAACTATCTTCATCTTTAAGTTTTCTAAGTTTTTTCAACTCCTTTGGCTTTTTTCCAAATAAATTGTAGAGAAAGTCAACTGGATGATAAATTGCATCTACAGGAGAACTAAAAGTTTTCTTTCTTGGTTTTCCTACTTCATACGTTTGTTTCAGACCATTAATATGAATTCTCGTGTACTTATCTTCTGGAATATTTTTCACATCTACTTCTAAAACTCCTACTAAATCATGTGCTTTAATATTTACCTCAGAAATTTGAATCGTTTTTTCAAACATCGAAATCACTAACTCATTTCCTTTCAATAAATCATTTGTAATTTTTAGTTTGATAGGCTGATATCCTAGATGGGAAACAAAAATAGTGTCATTTGCTTTTGCAGTAATTTCAAAATCACCTTGTTCTGTTGTTGCAGAACCTACCACTGTATTTAAGTTAAAAACGTGTGCTCTAACTAAAGGTGCTTTTGTTATTCCATCAATAATCTTTCCTTTTAAAATAGATTCATTTTGGGTATTCTCCTTTTCCTCAACATCTTGCGAAAAAACGAAACATGTCATAAAAAAGAAAGTAAATAATAAATATAGATTCTTGTGCATATTCTATAATAGATTGTTTTTATTTTGGCTAAAATACACAAAGTCTTTATATAAAATAGGATGTATTACTTTTTTTAGGAAATTATAACATAAATTTTATAAAATAGGTAGTTGAAAATGCCTTTAATCGAAAAGACTTCAAAACTCGTATTTTTCTTGATGACATTTAAACCAAAAAACTAGCCCAAAATGAGCTAGTTTTTCAAAATTCTTTCTAAAAATGATTTATTTAATAATCAAATTTTGATTTTTTATTCCTTTATCTGTTGTAACTTTTAGTAAATAATTTCCTGAATTTAAATCTCTAACAGAATACTTATCTTCAACTTGCTTAAAATCTTTTACTTTTTGTCCTAAGGTATTGTAGATTTCTACTTTTTCAATTTCTAAAACAGTTTTATCAAAATTTAAAGTAAATGATTCTCTCACAGGATTTGGAAAAACATTCAATTTTGAAGCTAATAATTCTTCTTCTACACCTACTCCATAATCTGTTTTCACAAAAGTATAGACCGTATTACTTGGAATTGCAGAATCAAAAGATTCAGGTTGAAATTCGTTATCTGGTAATGGGTTATAAATTGTATGTTCTGGATTTGAAGCATTACCATGTAACAAAATCATATACTCGCTATTTTCTTCTTGATTTACAGCGCCAATCATCACTAAATCTCCATTTGTTTCATATCCTTGAAATAATGTTTCAGGATTTTTCACATCAATTTCACCATAATGAAATTCGATTTTTTGATCTTCTTCATAAATCCATAACTGAATATTTATAACGCTTTCTGGAGTATCTTCATCAAAAATTCCAGCATTTTTCCATTCTAATTTAAAAATACGACTTCCTTCTTCACCTTCTAAAACATATGAAATTGGAGACAATGAAACACCATCTTCATTATAATCACCTTTATCTATTAAATCCAAATAAGTAAGCATCAAAATAGAATTTTCAAAACTTGGAGTTAAATTAACTTCTGCACCCACAGATTCGTCAAAATAAATTTTATCTGTTTCCATTCCATTGAAATTGATAGTAAACCCAATCGGAACTTCATAAGTTGGATCATCCCAAATCTCGCCATCATTTATAGATATAGCATTTTCTAAGTCCGTATATTCTTCTGTTGTAGCTCCTTGAAAAGTATAATCTTGAGCATTTAAATTCATAGCAAGAAATAAACTTGCAGCAATAGTAATTTTTTTAAACATTTTTACAATTTTTAATAATTCAAAAATAAGTATTTAACTATGTATTTTCTTATTTTAACTAAATACTTATCTATTTCTTAACATCAAGAATTTAAAAAGTAAAAATTTAACTTCCAACATATTAAACATTACAACAAATAAAAAAACAAACCAAAAAAAATCAAAACTTGTATTTTTAATATCAAAAATCTACTTAAAATTAAACTATTGAACCCTTTTTGGAAATTATTTTTTAAACAGATTCAATACTTAAATTTTTAACTTAAGATAAAAAAGCAACCTATATTTAATTATATCATTGAGTCATTTTTACAAATTATTTTTCAAACAAGTTCGGTTTGTTAAATAAAAAAAGCTCCATAGAAATTTCTATGGAGCTTTAATATTTTATTTAAACTAAAAGGTTATAACTTTCCTTCTAGGTCATTTTCTTCTAAATTTTCATCCCAAGTTTTCTCTTGCGGATTCTTATGAAGTTTTCCTACAGATTTTGCTACAAGAATAGAAACTGTTGCATCTCCTGTAACATTTACTGTTGTTCTAAGCATATCTAAAGGTCTGTCAACAGCAAAAATCAATGCAAGTCCAACTGCTAATTTATCTGCTGGAAATCCAATTGATTCTAATACAATTACTAACATTACCATTCCTGCTCCTGGTACGGCTGCAGAACCAATAGATGCTAATAATGCAGTTAATACAATCGTTAATTGATCTCCAAATTCTAATGGGAAGCTTAAGGCTTGTGCGATAAATACTGCTGCTACTGCTTGATATAAACTTGTTCCGTCCATATTTACTGTAGCCCCTACAGGTAGCACGAAACTAGAAACTTCTTTATCAACTCCAATGTGCTCCTCTACTCTTTCCATTGTAACAGGTAAAGTTGCTGCACTTGAGCTTGTAGAAAAAGCTAATAATTGTGCTGGTGAAATTTGTTTTAAGAACCAGAAAGGTGATTTTTTAGCAATTACAGCAATTAGAATACAATAGAAAATAATCATTGTAAATAATCCTAAAATTACAACTCCAGCGTAGAATAATAATTTTTGTAAAATCTCTGGATCTCCTGCGGTTACTACCACATTTGCTAAAAGCGCAAAAACTGCATAAGGAGAAGTCAACATGATGATATCTACCATTTTCAAAATCACTTCATTCAACGAATCAAAGAAATCTTTTAATGGTTTTGCTTGACTAGGTTTTACTAACAACATACAAATTCCTAAGAAAATCGTGAAAACAATAACTTCCAACATTCTTCCATTTGCTGTCATTGCACTCAAAGCATTGTCTGGCACCATATTTACGATAAAGTCTAAAGGTCCAGCTTTTTGTTGTGCAGCTGCTGTTTGTACTTTTGTATTAATTGAAGCATTTCCTGCATAAGTTTCTGTAAGTTTTGCAATCGTTTGCTCCGAAATTCCTTCTCCTGGTTTGAAAACATTTACTACTAAAAGTCCAATTGAAATTGCAACTACAGTAGTTAAAATATAAATAGAAATAGTTCGAAATCCGATGTTTCTGAATTTAGAAATATCTTTCAGATCAGAAATCCCTTTGATTAGTGAAGCAACAATTAATGGTACAGCAATTAATTTTAATAATTTGATAAAAATTGTTCCAAAAGGCTTGATCCAATCTCCAATAAATTGTCCTCCCCATTCAAATTGTCCCATTAAAATACCAAAAAGAACTCCTAAAAGCATCCCGATAAGGATTCTCCAGTGCAATGCTAATTTCTTCATTTATTTCTATTATTTTTTGTTTTGCCGAAGATATGAAATTCACATCAAACGACAAATCTGATTAAATATGTTTTACTTTACTTCTATTTCACTTCTATTTTGACAATTTTATTCAAAAATTATAATTTATTTGTCCATAAAAAACAAAAAAGCTTACAGATATAAAATACCTGTAAGCTCTAGTTTAAAGATGTTTTTTCTAAATATCAACTAACTAACACATAACTTTTCTTCCAAGTTATATTTTATTTCTTCAAAATTCTGACTAGCTGCTTTCAAACTATTTTCTGAAAATAACTGTAATTGTGTATTCAAATCTTGGTAGTAAGTAAATGCTTTTTCAAGATTTGATTGGAATGCGTTGAAATACTTAATTTGCTTTCTATTAAATTCCGTTTTTACACCAGCAAGTTCATTTTTCAAATAATCTAAATAAATTCCAAGTTCCTTCACAAAAACGTGCGGACGATTAGAATCTACTTTTACATTTTCGTATCCATAAATATGACGAATCATATCTTTTAACTTAAACTTTTCATCAAAATATGCCATATTTGGACCAGGACAAATCACAATTCCTTGCTTTTCTCCTTTCACAGGAATATCATTTTTCATTAAAGCTGCAGAAGCTAAACCAATACAAAGACAAGATTTCACATTGATTTCTTCAATTTTATTTTGTCTTTGTTCTGGAGATAAATCCTCCTCAAGAGATTCGATTTCTTTTTCAATAAACTTTCTTGAAGCTGTACAAATTGGTCTATCTGAATAATTTTTGTTTGAAACTAAAAATTTCTTCGGACAAGAACTTCCAAACTTATTGATTTCAAACTTTTCTCTTTTTAAAACTTCATTTGAAGAAGTACGAAGATTATTAAAAGGAACACCAAGAGGCGAAGATTGACTTAAATATAAATCTTTCTCTTTCGCTTCTGAAAGTCTATCCATTGTTTCATCATCTACAGTTGTTGCTTCCGGAACTAATAAAAATGGAGATCCCCATCCGATTCCGTCTAACTCATAGTTTTCTAATAAGAACTGGTGTTCTTCACCTGTACCAACTCCACCTTGTGCAGTGATTTTCATTTTTGGTAAAGATTCCGGAATTGCCATTTCTTTTTTCTCCATTGCTGCAAAAGCAATCTCTTGTGTTTCTTTTGCTAAAGCTTCTCTTCCTTCTTTAAACTCTTGTAAAATTGGTCCTAATAACAAACCTTCTGTTGCAAAAGCATGTCCTCCACAGTTTAACCCTGATTCAATTCTATATTCTGAAACCCAAATCCCTTTTTTGGCTAAAAATTTTCCTTGAATCATTGCCGAACGATAATCACTTACTTTTAAAATGATTTTTTTCTTAATATTTCCTTCAGCATCTGGGTAAAAATCTTGAAAGTTTTCCATGTAACTGTAAAGCCTAGGATTCATACCTGCAGAAAGAACTACAGATGACTCTAGATTACTTTCAGCAAAACCTTTAAGAGATAAATGACCATCATTAAACTCTGAAGGAAGTTCTTCTTTTCCATCAAAATTTGCTTTGTCCACTTTTGTCATGATATTTACATCAATCGATCCGTGATTTAAATGTTCATCTAACCAAGATTTGATTCCTTCACTATTTAAATTTTCATCTGCAAACTCCACTAGTTTTTGTTTGATATTTGAAAACTTAGGAAGTGTTTCTATATAATCGTTTAAAGACTTTGTATTTGTTGAGATTTCTTGTTTAAAATCCTCAAATTTCGTTTCTACGATTTGTTGAACATTATTTAAATAATCCTTTATTCTATTTGCTCTTGCATAAATGTCTTTTGAGCTATATTTTTGAAAAGGTAAAGAATATTTTTTTGCGTAATGTTCGTTCATTTGTTCCACCAAAACATCATCTACAATTGACATCACTGATGAAATTCCGTAATGAGCTACTTTGATTGGAGAATCAATTGTATAAGCAAGTCCCATTACTGGAATATAAAAATTATGTGTTTCTTTTCTATCCATTTTCCCGTTAATTATAGACTTCCAAAGGACAGTTAAATAAATCAGATAAACTATGATTTTTATCACTATCACATTAATAGATTGAATTATAACGGATTATAAAAATTACACTTTAATAATTTTTAACAAAAAAATAAACAATCTAAAAAATCATTTTATGAAATATAAATTTAAAATTAGAAACTCCTTAAATAATGAAAAGAAACTATTAATTTTTTAAAAACCTGAAAAACCTACAGAAATGTTAAAGTTTGATTTAGTTTAGAAAAGTACATTCAATTCTCTACTTTTGGCTTCTCTTAAAAAATATGAATGATTATGAAAATAAACTTTTTTAAAACAATATTACTATCTCTTTTATTTATAGCATGTAAAAAAGATGATGTTGAAGAAATACACCCTCCTGTAGAACCTGAGAATATTCCTGTTGTAAATATTGAAACAGAAAATAACGAACCTATAACTTCTAAAGATGACTATATTCGTGCAACTTTTAAAATAGATGATGAAGTTGTAGGTAAAAGTATTAAAATTAGAGGAAGAGGTAATACGACTTGGGCTTTACCTAAGAAACCATATCAAATTAAATTTGACGATAAAGAATCTGTTTTAGAAATGCCTAAGGACAAAAAGTGGGTTTTTCTTGCAAATTATACAGATAAATCACTTTTAAGAAGTGAGCTTGCATATAATTTAGGATATATGAGTAATTTGGATTGGACTCCTGAAAGTGAATTTGTAGATGTAAATCTTAATGGTGAATATGTAGGAATCTATCAGATTGTTCAGAAAGTAGAAGAATCTTCAAACAGAGTTGATATTGGTGATGATGGTTATTTATTAGAAGTAGATCAGCTTTCAAGAATAGATGCAGATGATGTTTATTTTCATTCTTCTATTTCGGATTATTATTTCAACATTAAGGAGCCAAAATTGGATATTGAAGATGAAGAATATGTTTTTATTAAAAATTATATTGAAGAATTCGAAACTTTAATTTTGAATAATGACAATCCTACATTAGAAGATATTTCAAGGCTTATTGATTTAGATTCTTTTATTGATTGGTATTTAATTAATGAAATAGGAAAAAATAACGATGCAATTTTTTATTCTAGTGTTTATATGAATTTAATTCCTGGAGAAAAATTGAAAATGGGACCAATCTGGGATTTTGATATTGCTTTTGGTAACATTAATTATAATGGAAATGAAAAACCAGAAGGTTTTTGGGTTAAAAATTCAAAGTGGTACACAAAACTTTTTGAAAATCAAGAATTCAAGACTTTAGTAAAAAATAGATTTGCATATTTTTATCAAAATAAAAACGATGTTTTTGATAAGGTAAGAGAAAAAGCTAATTATCATTTAAAAGGTTCTGTAGATAGAAACTTCGAAAAATGGGATATTCTAGGAAAATATGTTTGGCCAAATTATGTTTTCTTTGACACTTATGAAGAAGAAGTAAAATATCTTGAAAAATGGTATATGGATAGAATGGAATGGTTAAACAATAATTTATAAAAAACCATTTATTTCTTTTAAATAAAAAATATAGAAAAAAGGTAATGAAGTTAATTTCATTACCTTTTTTTAGTTTTAAACTATTTATTTCAGGAAAAAACTAAAAATCTCTTGACCTAAACTTGAAAAAATATTTTCAACATCTAAGATCTTTTACACAATCAAACAAAAAGCTGTTTTAATAAAAAAATAAATTATTAAAAGCATTTTAACATAATAAATTAAAATACCTCAACAATCACTCTTACTCAACCTCCTCTTTTATATATTTGATTTTATAAATTTATAATTAGAATCAAATATGAGCAACACTACCTTATTAAAAAATAGGCATTTCAAAATAAGATTTGCGCTATTAGACAAATTACATTTACTATCTCTTCCCCTCAATACATCTATTTTAAACAATCAAAAAATAAAATAATGAGAAAGCTTAAAAATCTATGGCTATTGATTTTCCTCCTTAGCTTTACACAAAATTATGCACAAACCACAGATGTTATCACTGGATTAGATAATCCATATTGTATAACTCTAAAAGGAAATGATTTATATTTTAGAAGTAATCTTTATATTTCGAAAGTAGATCTTTCAAACACTTCAAACATCATTCAAGTAGCAAATAGCTCTACTAGTGTTTATGATATGATCTTTGACGAGAATATTTTATACTCTGCTGCAAATAATAGAATTGGTAAAAAAGATATTAATGATGGAAACACAAACGGAAATAGTTTCTTGATTACTGGTTTTGGTTATGCTCATGGAATTACTAAAAAAGATGGTGTTCTTTATGTTGCAGATTGGCAAGACAATTTAATTTATAAAACAAATATTGAAAATCCTTCTCTTCAAGAAGTTATTTCTGTTACGGATCCTTTAGATCTAACTTTCAATGGTGATGATTTATATATTTCTACTGTAGAAAATAAAATTTACAAAACTACTATCACAGACGTAAATCCTACGCTTACTGAAATTACTTCTACAAATGGAAGACCTTATTCTTTATTAATATTCGGAAATGATTTATTTTATACAGAATTTGAAACAGGTAAAATATTAAAAATTGACATTACAGAATCTTCTCCAGTAGCTACAGAAGTAGTAAGTAATCTTAGTGGACCAATTGATATGGCTTTTGATGGAATTGACCTATATATTGCAGAAAAAGATGGAGATAAGATTTCAAAATTAAATATCAATCAAGATTCTACAGCACCTGAAATTACTTCTTGTCCTTCTTCTCTAGATAACATATCTGTGAATGAAAATTGTCAGGGAGTTATACCTGATTACACAAATTTAGTAATTGCAACAGATGATTTTACAAACCCTCCTTCGATCACACAAGACCCAACACCTGGATCCATTTTAGAAAAAGGAATTACTACGATTATTTTTACTGCTTCAGATAGCTCAGGAAATACTACAACTTGTAGCACTACAGTAACTGTTATAGATAATCAAGGACCAATACCTAATTTGGAAACTTTACCAGAAATCACAGCAGAATGTGAAGTTACTAATTTAAGTGAGCCATCTGCAACAGATTCTTGTGGAGGAAATGTAATTGTTAGTCATAATGCTACACTTCCTATTACAACTCAAGGAACAACTGTTGTTACTTGGACTTTTGAAGATGAAAACGGAAATACAAGTACACAAATACAGAATATTTCAATTAATGACAATATAGACCCTTTTACATTTGATGAAAATTTATTTTACACTACTGGATATGGAACACCTGAGTTAATTTTAGATGAAACTCCTTCGATTATGCACATGATGATTGTAGAAGATACTATGTACTTTGTTAATTGGTCAAGTAAAAAACTACAATCTTTTTCTCTTTCGGATCCTGCAGGAACTTTACAAGAACTTTACACTTCTCCTTCTGAACTATTTGGTTTAACAGAAAAAAATGGAGAATTATATTTATCCAATACTGGAGGAGAAATTATAAAATATACTATTAATACTCAACAAACAGAAATTATAGCTTCAGACCTTGGAAGTCTAAGAGGTTTAGCTTTTAATGGTGAGGACTTATATTGTGGTATTTATAATTTAAACAAAGTCATCAAATTAAATCCATCTATTTCAAATCCTATTGCGACAGATGTAGTTACTGGTATAGGTTCGCCTATGGGAATAGATTTTAATGGAAATGATTTATTCATTGCAGATTATTGGACTTCAAAAATTTATAAAGTTGATGTATCACAAACTTTGCCTATAAATAACCCTGGTGCTTTTAATAGTCTTACAAGAGTAGTAGATGTAAAGGTTGTAGGTGAAGAATTATTTTTAAGTAGATATAGTGGTGGAGGTATTTTTAAAACAAGTATATCTGGAAGTTCTCCTATATTAATTGATAATACTTATGGACAAACAGCAAGTTTAGAATTTAAAGACAATACTATATATGCTTCTGCTGTTAATTTTGGTATATATAAAATTCCTTTTGAAACGGAATATATCCAGAATGAATTAGCGGATATTACTGCGAATTGTGAAGTAACTTCTCTAGAAACTCCTTCTACCTCGGATAATTGCTCAGAGAATATAATTGTTACACATGATGCGACATTGCCAATTACAGAAATTGGAGCTACAACCGTTGTAACTTGGACTATTGATGATGGAAATGGGAATATCGTAACAGTTCCTCAAAACATCATTATTGTAGACAATGAAAAACCTGAAGTAATTGTTTTAGAAGATTTAACTGCAGATTGTGAAATTAATGAAGCAAATATTATTGCGCCAATAACAACAGATAATTGTGCAGGAGAAATTACTGCTACTACAGAATCTAACTTAAACTTTTCAGAACAAGGAACTTTCGAGATTGTTTGGAAATTTAATGATGGAAACGATAATGAAATTGAAGTAATTCAAAATGTAATTATTAATGATATCACAGATCCTGAAACCATTGTTTTAGAAGATTTAACTACAGAATGTGAAATTAATGAAGCAAATATTATTGCGCCAACAACAACAGATAATTGTGTAGGAGAAATCACTGCTACTACAGAATCTGATTTAAACTTCACAGAACAAGGAAGTTTCGAGATTCTTTGGATCTTTAATGATGGAAACGATAATGAAATTGAGGTAATTCAAAATGTAATTATTAATGATATCACAGATCCTGAAATCATTGTTTTAGAAGATTTAACTGCAGAATGTGAAATTAATGAAGTAAATATTATTGCTCCTACAACAACGGATAATTGTGCAGGAGAAATTACTGCTACTACAGAATCTAACTTAAACTTTTCAGAACAGGGAACTTTCGAAATTGTTTGGATCTTTAATGATGGAAACGATAATGAAATTGAAATAATTCAAAATGTAATTATTAATGATATCACAGATCCTGAAACCATTGTTTTAGAAGATTTAACTGCAGAATGTGAAATCAACGAGTTTAATATTATTGCGCCAACAACAACAGATAATTGTGCGGGAGAAATCACTGCAACTACAGAATCTGATTTAAACTTTACAGAACAAGGGACTTTCGAGATTGTTTGGATTTTCAATGATGGAAATGATAATGAAATTGAAGTAATTCAAAATGTAATTATTGATGATATCACAGATCCAGAAGCTATTGTATTAGAAAATTTAACTGCAGAATGTGAAATCAACGAGTTTAATATTATTGCGCCAACAACTACAGATAATTGTGCAGGAGAAATTACTGCTACTACAGAATCTAACTTAAACTTTTCAGAACAGGGAACTTTCGAAATTGTTTGGATCTTTAATGATGGAAACGATAATGAAATTGAAATAATTCAAAATGTAATTATTAATGATATCACAGATCCTGAAGCTATTATTTTAGAAGATTTAACTGCAGATTGTGAAATTAATGAAGCAAATATTATTGCTCCTACAACAACGGATAATTGTGCGGGAGTAATTACTGCCACTACAGAATCTGATTTAAACTTTACAGAACAAGGAACTTTCGAGATTATTTGGATTTTCAATGATGGAAATGATAATGAAATTGAGGTAATTCAAAATGTAATTATCGATGATATTATAAACCCAGAAACTATTGTTTTAGAAGATTTAACTGCAGAATGTGAGATCAACGAGTTTAATATTATTGCGCCAACGACAACAGATAATTGTGCAGGAGTAATTACTGCCACTACAGAATCTGATTTAAACTTTACAGAACAAGGAACTTTCGAGATTATTTGGATTTTCAATGATGGAAATGATAATGAAATTGAGGTAATTCAAAATGTAATTATTGATGATATTACAAATCCTGAAGCTGTTGCTTTAGGAGATATAAATGCTCAATGTGAATTATCTCCTTCTGAGATCACTTTTCCGATTACAACAGATAATTGCGCTGGAGAAATCACAGCAACAACAAATTCTGAGTTAACATTTACGGAACAAGGAACTTTCGAGATTGTATGGAAATTTAACGATGGAAATGATAATGAAATTGAAGTAATTCAAATTGTAACTATTGAAGATACAGAAGCTCCAACTTTTGTTAATTGTTATGAAGACATCATCATTGATATGGGATCTGGTTGTGAATATCCTATTTTGGATTATACTGAATATGATTTTGGATTAGCAGATAATTGTTCAGATGAAATTACAGTCACACAAAACTTAGAACCAGAAACTATTATTACAGAAAGTACTGAAATTATCATAACATTTACAGATATTTATAATAATACTTCTGAATGCTCATTTATGCTAGAGGTAATTGACACAGTTGCTCCGTATTTCGAATGTCCAGAAACACAAAACATTTCTGTTGAAGAAAATGAACTTTATACTTTAGAAGATTTTACAATAGATATTCCAGTATCTTTTGCTTGTGATGAAGTTTCTTTCACTCAAACTCCTGCACCTGGAACAGAATTAGAACCTGGTGATCATACTATTACTTTAGAAATCGAAGATGAATATGGAAATACAGATTCTTGTGAGTTTTTAGTAAAAGTAACTGAGGATTTAGATATTGATGAGGTGAATTTAAATTCTTTAATCAAAGTATTCCCAAATCCAGCAAAAGATATTTTAAATATTGAAAGCAAACAAGAAATTGAGTCTATCTATATTTTAGATTTAACTGGTAAAATTATTTTTAAACAAAAAGATAACTCTAAAAAGCAAATTGATGTTTCAACTTTTGCAAGAGGAGTTTATTATATCAAAGTAAATACTCAAAATAATTCAACTTTAAAGAAAATTTTAATTCAATAATAATTCTTTAAAAACTTAATATAGTTTAAAAGTCGTTTCAAGAAATTGAAGCGACTTTTATTTTTTAAATATCATAAAAAACATCCTACATCCAATAAATTTTAAACCAAAAAAAGACTGTATCAAAAAATACAGTCTCTTATGGTTATAAAATTGGATTAGTTACAAAATTAAAATTGGTATCGAATACCTACTTGTGCTTTCCATCTAGAATTTACTTGATCTACCACCCAAGGATCTTGTGTTTTCTCCGTATATTGATAAACTGGTTGGTTATTTTCTATTCCAACAAAATCTACCAAACTAAAACTAGAATTCACCACATTAGGAACATAAACTAATCTTCCCCAATCATTATTAATGAAATTCAACACATTTAGCATATCAAAAGAAAGACTTAAAGCTTTTCCTTTTTTCAGTTTTCTTGTGTATTCCCATTTCATATCCAATTGATGATTCCAAGGAGTTTTTGCTCCATTTCTCTCTGCATATTTCCCTCTTCTTTCTGATAAATAATCATTTCCTGAAATATATCTATCTAAATTTTCCCATTGTTGCTCAGCACTTACAACAATATTTCCAGAACCATCTGTGATATCTCTTAAATTAATTTCATCCGCAGAAGCAGGAACATAAATCAAATCATTCTTTGAAGAACCATCTTGATTTACATCTCCTCCATAAATAAACGAATAAGGGCTTCCAGATGTTCCAGTATATAACAGAGAAACTAAAAGATTATTTTTTTCATTTAAGTTAAAATTCATCGCATGTGATGAAACTATTTTATGTCTTAAATCAAAATTTGAATATGATAATTCAGGAGCATTAGCATCTATAGATTGATTCCACTCAAAATTTGCCGCATTAGAATTTCTTACTGTACTTGAAATATCTTTACTTTTCCCATAGGTATATCCTAAATATCCATTGTAATTTCTGTAAGTTTTATTTACTCCAAAAGTCAAATTATAACGATATCCTTGATCTGTATTTGTCAATAAGAAAACGTTTGTAAAATTCTTGTTGATTTTAATATCTTCTCCTTTGGAAGTAAAATATTCTCTATCATCAGCTCCTTCAAATCTTGCTTTTTCGTTTTTTCTATTAATTGATTGGAAGAAAATTCCATTGATAACTTTCGAATAGGTTCCTTCCAAAGAAACATTCCAATCATAAGGTAATTTTACTTCTAAAGCCAAATTACTTTTCCATTCTCTTGGTAATTTAAAATCATTGTCAATCAAATTAATTTCTGTCAAATTAGGTTGTTGTGAAGCTAAATCTCCAAGATTTTCAACGATTTTTTGTGTTCCATCAGGACGAATATCTACATTGAAATATTCGGTTCCTGAAATATATTCAGCATAAGCAAACCATAAATAAGGAATTCTTCCAGAAAATAACCCAGAACCTCCACGAAGCTTGAATTTTCGATCTTGATCAATAAAATAATTAAATCCTAAACGAGGATTAAACTGTGGTGTTTTTGAAATCTTATTATTATAATGTGCAAATTCAGGTGTATTTTTCACTTCTTGACTTATTGGTAAATCTTCTGTTAAGAATTGAAAATCTAAACGAATTCCTGCCAAAACAGAAAAGCGATCTGTAATTCTATAATAATCTTGCGCATAAACAGCTCCTTCAAATATCTTTAAAGTTGCTGAAGGCTCACTACTTACAAAGTCATAATTATTATTTGAAATATGATAAACTCCACGAATTCTTGAAGGCTGATCATTTAAAAAATTATCTACTGATTTATATTGCCATCTTCCATTCCATGCTGAAAGAAATCCATAATCAACTGTATTATATTGTGCAAATCCTCCAAAAGTAAAAGAGTGATTGTCTTTAAAAACGGAAAGTTTGTTTGAAACTTGGAAAGTATTTAAATCTGTTCCATAGACAGAAGCTTCACGATAAGTTCCTGCAAAAATACTATTTGAATTATCTGAAATATCCACATGTGGGAAAATTCTTCCGTCAAAATTTCTATCTTCTTTTACTTTGTTATAACCGAAACTAAAAACATTTGAAATTCCATTTGAGAAATTTGATTTCAATTCTAAAGCTAAACTATTTGCAATACTTTCATGTCTATATCCTTGATTACCAAAATTAAAAACAGAAGCATTCCACTCTAAATTATCAGCATAACTTTTTACAAAATTATTACGAACAGTCAATTTATGAACATCTGAGATATTATAATCCAAACGAGTAAATAATTTAGAACTTGCTGTTTTAATATTTGCATCTGTGTAAGTTCCTGGATCATATCCGTAATCGTTAATCAGTTTCTGATGAATTTGTTCTACAGTTTCCAAAGAAATATTAGAAGAAGAAGATCCTGGCGCATTCAGAACTGGCGTGTTAGAAAGTGCTTGTTCAAAATTCACAAAAAAGAAAAGTTTATCTTTCTTAATTGCACCTCCAAAAGAAGCTCCAACTTGCACGTCGTAAAAACTTTCAATTTTCTGTTTGATTCCTTCTGCATATTTCCCAACCAAAAGCTGATTATTTCCATAACCATAAACCTCTGAACGAAAATCATTTGTTCCGTTTTTGGTAACTAAATTGATATTTGCTCCAGTAAAATTACCGATACTTACATCAAAGGGTGCAACTTTTACAGAAAGTTCTTTAATCGCTCCAAGACCGATTGGCTGTGATCTAGACAAACTTCCTGGAGTTCCATTTGCAGAAGAACCAGCGGCTCCACTAGCAGGTTCTTGAAAACCTACAACGTCATTATTGGCAATTCCATCGATATTTAAATTATTAAATCTATTACTCGCTCCAGCAAACGAATTTAGATTTGATTCTGGTAAATTCTTCGTTAAATCTTGAATAGAACGACTAATAGTAGGAGTTTTCTTTAAAGTTTTTGCGGATAATAAAGTTTCGTTTCCTTTCTTATTTGTCGATTTATTCACTTTGATTTCTATTTCACCAAGAGATACATTATCTTCATTCAGCACAAAATCTTGATAACTTATTTCTCCTAAATTAATAGCAAAATCAGTAATTGTAATTGTTTTAAATCCTATAAAAGATACTTCTATTTTATATTTTTTAGAAGGTGGAAGATTATTGATGATATAAAAACCATTTTGATTTGAACTTCCTCCATAACGGAAATTTGTTTCTGTATCCGTCACCAAAATAGTTGCTTCTTCTATAGGTAAATTTAAATCGTCCTTGACGGTTCCTTGTAAAGTTCCTGTGGTTTCCTGAGCTATGACGAAGGTGCTCATCATCAGGAAAAATAGTAAACCAAATCTTTTAATCATTTTTTAGGGTTTTAAATAAAATCCAAAGTTTGGTCTAAAGAATTGTGAACTCCTTACATTAACTTAAAAAAAAATTAAGATTGAATTAACATTTATTTAACAAAATAACATACATTTGCCGAAATTTAAAATTGCTTGACTATTAATTAAGAATAATTCCCATCAAAACTCCCATTATTTTTTGTTTTATCAAAAACACTTAACTCATGAAATAATGATAAGATGTGACTTATATCTTAAAAATTTGCAATGAAAAATTGAATAAAATAACATTAAAATGAATAATAAATCTCTAAGAGTCTTATTTGTAATTGTAGCTTTTTTATGCTTCGAAAATGCTTCATCTCAAAATAAAAAATACAGAACTGGTATTCTTGCTGGTTATAATAATTATAAAACTAGTAGCAATTTCGCTGATGCAAAAACCGGAAATGGTTTTCATATTGGTTTTATCGATGACATGTATATTGGCGACAAATTTGGTTTTACATTCGCCTTTATTTACCAAAGAAACTATGTACCATTCAATACAACTAGTAGTGGGTACAGTTACTCTAATGATAATTATAAAACCTTCACAGCTGACAATTTAGATGTTCCTCTTAAATTCTACTATAATTTATTGAATATTAATGATAAATTAATTGTTAGTACCAATTTTGGAACAACTCTGAAATTTTTCTATGGCTATGATCGAAAAGGAAGTGATGATATAAATCTTTCTCCTGGAGGATATGAAGCAAAATTTTTAGATTCCGATGGTTTTGTAAATTTATTTTGGTCTACAGGATTTCAAATAGAATATAAAAAGACCGCAATTAGTTTCAATTATTCAAAAAGTATTTCAAATCCATATCGAAATATCGAATTACGTTCGACAGATTTTTTTGATCCAAATGCAAAGTTCTTTAAAGGAAATGATAATTATTTTTCAATTTCCTTCATTTGCTTCTTTAACAATAGAATATAACTAACCTAAAACAATTACATATTAATACTAAATATTATCAAAATGAAAAGAAAAACACCTATGAAATTATTGATAATTTTGATTACTATCTTATCATTTCAAACAATAAATGCACAATTCTACAATGGAGGTGCATTTTTTAATCATGCAGATTACAGATTTGGAGTTAAAGCTGGTATAAACATTTACACTTTAAATACAGATGTTAGTAGTACATCTCCAGGACTTGGGTGGAATGTTGGTTTCACTTCAAACTATATAATTGGTGAATATTTCGAAATATCTTCAGGATTAGAATTCCAAAAAAGTGTAATTTCAGTAAAGACTGTAGAAAATAATTATCATAATAATAATGACGATGACTTAAAAACACATGATACTAAATTTAGAATGCTTTCTTTTATGATGCCTTTTAAATTAAACTATGTATTTTTAAACAAAGATGATGAATTACTTTTAAGAGTAAATGCTGGTGGGATACTAAACTTAGGTCATGGATTTGAAAAAGCAGATTCTAATGAAGGATATGAATATTTTGAAGAAGAAGAAACTTATGGTGGAAGCTTAGAATCGGAGCAGCCTTATTCTTTATTTTGGACAGTTGGACTAGAAGCTGAGTATAAAAAAATGGCTTTTAATGTAGATTATTCAAGAAATTTATCAACACCATATTTAATGGAATCTAGCGAAGGATTTTTAGCTTTTTCTCTTAAATATTATTTTACAGAAAGATATTAAAACTAAAGCTGCTAATATAATTTAGCAGCTTTTTTCTTTTGTTATTCTTTACAACCTATGCTCAATAATTTCTTCCACAACATCTGGATTTAAAAGTGTAGAAACATCTCCAAGATTACTCATTTCATTACAAGCAATTTTTCTCAGAATTCTACGCATAATTTTCCCAGATCTTGTCTTTGGTAAACTTCGCACAAATTGAATTTTATCACATTTTGCAATTGCTCCAATTTTCTCAGCAATCATCTGATTGATTTCTTTCTTTAATTCTTCACTTTTATTTCCTTTATCATAAAGCGTTACAAAAGCATACATCGCCGTTCCTTTTATTTCATGAGGAAAACCTACAATTGCGCTTTCTACAACAAATTTATGTTCATTTATGGCATTTTCAATTGGCGCTGTTCCAAGATTATGTCCAGAAACAATAATTACATCATCTACTCTACCTGTAATTCTATAATTTCCATTTTCATCACGATAAGCTCCATCTCCTGTAAAATAATAATTATCATAGGCAGAAAAATACACTTTTTTATATCGCTCATGATTTCCATAAATCGTTCTTGCAATCGAAGGCCACGGAAATTTTATTGCTAACTTCCCTTCTGCTGGATTTGTATGAATTTCTTTTCCTTCATCATCCAACAAAACAGGTTGTACTCCTGGTAAAGGCAATGTTGCATACGTTGGTTTTTGTGGTGTAACTCCAGCTAGAGAACTAATCATCATTCCTCCAGTTTCTGTTTGCCACCAAGTATCCACAATCGGACATTTTCCTTTTCCAACATTTTCATCATACCAATGCCAAGCTTCTTCATTAATTGGCTCTCCAACAGTTCCCAAAACTTTTAAACTCGAAGTATCATGATTATTAATAAAAGAAACTGGTTGTTTTGCTAAAGAGCGAATTGCCGTTGGTGCTGTATAAAAATGATTCACATTATATTTTTCAACAATTTGCCAAAATCTTCCATAATCTGGAAAAGATGGAATTCCTTCAAACATTACAGAACTTGCTCCATTTGAAAGCGGACCATACACAATATAAGAATGCCCCGTAATCCAACCAATATCAGCCGTACACCAATAAATATCTTGTGGTTGGTATTGAAAAACATTTTTGAATGTATAATTTGTATAAATCATATACCCAGCCGTTGTATGAACCATTCCTTTTGGTTTTCCTGTAGAACCTGAGGTATAAAGAATAAACAACATATCTTCAGCATCCATTGAAGCTGCTTCACATTCTGAAGAACTAGTTTTCATTTCTTCATGCCACCAAAGATCTCGTCCTTCTTGCATATTTGTTTCTTCTGAAGTTCGATTATAAACAATCATTTTTTCTACAGAATCACATTTTTCTAATGCAGCATCACAAATTTCTTTTAGTTCAATTTTTTTAGTTCCTCTATAAGTTCCATCTGCTGTGATTAGCATTTTACAACTTGCATCATTAATTCTTGTTGCTAAAGCTTCTGAAGAAAATCCTGCAAAAACAATAGAATGCACTGCTCCAATTCTTGCACACGCCAACATCGCAATTGCCAATTCTGGAACCATTGGCATGTAAATACAAACTTTATCTCCTTTTTGAATATTATTTTTCTTTAGAACATTTGCAAATTTGCAAACCTCTTCATGTAATTCTCTATAAGTTAAAGTTCGATTTTCTTCAAAAGGATTGTTTGGTTCCCAATAAAAAGCAATTTTATCACCACTTTTTTCTAAATGTCTGTCTAAGCAATTTTCTGTAATATTTAATTTTCCTCCCTGAAACCATTTTATTTCAGGTTTACGAAAATCCCATTCCAAAACTTTATCCCATTTTTTGTGCCATTGAAAATCTTCTGCGATTTCTGCCCAAAATTCTTCTGGATGGTTGATACTTTTATTATAAGTCTCTATATATTCTTGCGTATTTACTATATTATTCATATTCTCAATTCATTTTTGCTAAATTTAAATAATATTTACAATTAATTTAAACTTACAAACACAAATTGAGAATAATTTTAAATTTTCAGAAACCAAGAAAACCTAAAAACTAAACTTCTTCTGTACTTCTTGGATGAAATTTAGTCAATACATTTTTTAAGAATTTTTGATCTAAATGCATATAAATTTCTGTAGTAGTTATACTCTCATGTCCTAGTAATTGTTGGATGGAACGCAAATCTGCTCCACCTTCTAAAAGATGTGTTGCAAAAGAATGTCTAAAAGTATGTGGACTTATTTTTTTGGTAACACCAGCAGTTTTTGCTGTTTCTTTTATGATTATAAAAATCATATTTCTTGTCAATTGTTTCCCTCTTCTATTTAAAAATAAAGTGTCCGAAAAAGAATCATTTACTTTTATTTTGGAACGAGAATTTTTGATGTATTCCAAAATTAAATGTTGCGTACTTTCGTTAATTGGAATAAATCGCTGCTTATCTCCTTTTCCAACAACACGAATAAATCCTTCTTCGAAAAACAAATCTGAAAGACGTAGTGTAATCAACTCGCTCACACGAAGACCACAACTATAAAGTAATTCAATAATAACAAAATTCCTCTCTCCTTGCGGATGTGACAAATCAATTGCTTCCACAATAGAATCTATTTCTTCAATAGATAAAGTATCTGGTAATTTTCTACCAATTTTTGGTGTATCAATTGTATCTGTTGGATTTGAAGATCTATATTCTTCATAAATTAAAAATTCAAAAAAACTACGAAAAGCCGAAAGTAATCTTGCTTGCGATCTTGGATTTATAATATCCGAAATTTCATGAATAAAAGTTGTAATAATATCTGCTTCGATAGTCAAAGGAGATTTCTCAATTTCATTATCGTTTATATAAGTGATAAGTTTTGTAAGATCGTTTTCATAGCTTTCAATAGAATTTTGAGATAAACCTCTTTCTAATTTTAAATACAATTTATATTCTAACAAAGCATTTTCCCATTTCATAATCCTCTTAATAAATTTGATGTTAAATAAATTCTAATTTACAAAAAAACGATTTCTAATTCTATAAAAAAACAAATTTGCTCTTAAAATTTTATATTATTGAATTATTAATCAAATTCCTCTATATATTTTCTCAATTTCACCATCAATTACCTTTAAAGATTTATGATTTGTTAATTGGATTAAATCTGTGATATATTCAAATTCGGTAGAATAAACAAAATCTCCTTTTTTAATAGACCAAGAAGATTTTTGCAAAATATTGATTTGTTTCCCATCCTGAGAAGTATAAGTTCTTTCTTTCATTTTTTTGGCAATTTTACTATCCTTGATTTTCAGGTGTAATCTTTTTCCTTTGATTTTATAATAACCATCCTTCACAGGTTTTGCATTAAAACTCACAAAATCTCCTACCTTGTATCTGGATTTATCTTCTCGAATTAAAACTTCTAAAAACTCTCCAGATTCTAATTCGATAAATCGAATATTTGAAATATGAATTCTCATTTCATCCAAATATTCTATAATACTTTTCGGTTGAATACAAACTTCTTCATTTTTATAACAATAAAAAACATCTTCAAATTTGTCTTCTCTAAAAATCATAATTGCTTCATCCAAATATTCTTCATTCAACAATATTTTACTCGAAACTCTATCAATTAATAAAGTTTTAGATTCATGCATATATTCCCATGAACCAATTTTTGCACTTCCATTTTCTGATAAAATCAGTTTTCCATTTTCTTTAAAAATAAGCGTTTCTTTGTTTTTACCATCAGAAACTAGAACCCATTTTTTATTTACAAAAAGATGCATTTTTTTAAAAGATAAACTTCTTTTTTTAATCTGATTTATCACACCTCTCCAATACAAGTTCATATTTTTTTTGTTCTTTTTAATTACTTTTTCTTTCCTTAACAAAATTGAGAATTGAGAATCATAATTACTTACGGTTTTCCGTAAAACACTTCATTTTTTCATTTTTTTAGTCATAAAACCTCATTTTCACGATAAATTTTGTTAATGCACTCGTATTTTTTATGTTATTTTTTTGTTAAAACTATTTATATTTATTCTAAATAATTTAAAAGTTTTTCTTCTCAAAACCTAGTCATTCCTAGAAATTCATAATTGTAAAGCAATCAAAATGTTAAAGTATTGATTTTATTGATAGAAGTTTTACATTTTTTAATGATAGTATTACTATTGTTTTTGTTTTTTTTCTATTATATTTGCTCAGAAAAATAATTTTAATTGAATTTATGAAGGACATCTTTTCAACATTTAAAAGCGATTTACCTGCAAGTATTGTAGTGTTTTTCGTAGCCCTACCTCTGTGTTTGGGAATTGCTTTAGCAAGTGGTGCGCCATTATTCTCTGGATTAATATCTGGAATTATTGGAGGAATCTTAGTTGGAGCAATAAGTGGATCTAAAATTGGAGTAAGTGGGCCAGCTGCCGGACTTGCTGTAATTGTTCTTACTGCTATCAATTCTTTAGGTTTCGAAAATTTTCTTGTAGCTGTAGTATTAGCTGGAGCTATTCAAATATTATTTGGAGTCTTAAAATTTGGAGTTATCGGGTATTATTTCCCTTCTTCAGTAATTAAAGGAATGTTAACAGGTATTGGTATTATCATCTTTAAAAAACAGATACCAATCTTTTTTGGATATAAAACTTATGAAGAATTAGCTACAATCGGTGATAGTTTCCAAACAGGAGCTGTTATTGTTGGAGTTGTCAGTTTAGCAATCTTACTTCTTTGGAGTTCGGTATTGTCTAAAAAAGGAAAAATCTTCACAATCATTCAAGGGCCAATCGTTGCTGTTGTTGTCGGAATTTTATTTTTCACATACAGCCAAGGATCAGATTCTTTAAACTTCTTAAGTAGTCAATTAGTTGAAGTTCCTGTACCAGATAGTTTTGATGCATTCAAAAACCTATTCGTTACACCAAACTTTGCTGCAATTGGGAATTCTGAAATTTGGTTAACTGCTTTTACAATGGCATTAGTTGCAAGTTTAGAGACTTTATTATGTGTGGAAGCAACAGATAAATTAGACCCACACAAGAATGTGACACCTACAAATAGAGAGTTATTCGCTCAAGGAGCTGGAAATATTTTATCAGGTATGATTGGAGGATTGCCTATTACTCAGGTAATTGTTCGTTCTTCTGCAAACATCCAATCAGGAGGTAGAAGTAAAATGTCTGCAATTTTACACGGATTTTTATTATTAATTTCTGTAGTAACGATTCCTGTTTTATTAAATAAAATTCCTTTATCTGTATTAGCTGCCGTTCTTTTAATTGTTGGGTATAAATTAGCAAAACCTGCTTTATTTGTTAGTATGTACAAATTAGGATGGAAACAATCTTTACCATTCGTTGTAACAGTTGGAGGAATTGTTTTTGCTGATTTATTAATCGGAATTGGATTAGGATTAGCTGTAGGAGTATTAGTTGTTCTTTTAAAATCTTATCAAAACTCTCACTTCTTACACGAAGAAAATGTGAGTGATAATGTAATGAAAATGACTTTAGCTGAAGAGGTAACTTTCTTCAACAAAGGAGCAATTTTAAAAGAATTAGATAGAGTACCTGCAAACACATCTTTAGAATTAGATGTAAGAAATACAGTATATCTAGATCATGATATTATTGAAATCTTAGAGGATTTTGCTGCAAAATCTGCAAATAAAAATATTAAGGTAAAAGTTATTTCTGAAAAAGGAATAATTGATAACCCTAACTGTTATACCGAAGTATTTAAGGATACTCTAAAAATGGTTTAAACAGAGAATTATATTATTTTTTTATGAAATGCCAAAAGAGATCACAATTAGTGGTCTCTTTTTTTTATTTTAGCGAAAAAAAACTAATGAACTGGACAAAATTTGAAAAAGAACTTGAAAAAGCTATATTTTCTGGTAAGCATATCACATTTTTAGTTGGAGCTGGTTTAAGTGTAGAAAGTAGAATTCCGACATTTAGAGGAAAAGAAGGCTTTTGGAAAATTGGTTCTAAAAACTACAAAGGACCAGAAATCGGAACTTTTCGAATGTTTAATCTTAATGCAATCGAAGTTTGGAAATGGTTTTTATTCCGTAAAACTATTTGTAGAAAAGCAGAACCAAATCGTGGTCATTTTATTTTAAAAGAAATAGAAGATTTACTTGGTGATCAATTTGCTCTAGTTTCTCAAAATGTGGATAGTTTACACAAAAAAGCTGGAAATTCAGCAGAAAGAACTTATTTGGTTCATGGTGATTTAGATTATGCTCGTTGTGGAAATGAATGCTCTGATACACTTTATCCTTTTCCTGAATTGGAGGATAAAACACGTGAAAGCGATATTTCTTTAGAGGAAGAAAAACTTTTAATGTGTCCAAAATGTGGCGAATATTTAAGACCTCATGTACTTTGGTTTGATGAAACTTATAATGAAGAATATTATAAAATTTATACTGTCACAGAAATTGCTGATAATTCTTCCATGTTATTTATCATCGGAACTTCTGGTTCCACTTTTATTCCTGGACATTTAATTGACAGAGTTAGTCATTTTAATCAACCTATTCTTGATATAAATATAGCTGATAGTGAATATTCTTATTTCATAAAAGATTATTCTGAAGGATATGAAGCTAGAGAAACAAGTACGGAAGCTTTGGAAAAAGTTCTTGCGATTATCAAAAAAATAAAACATGAAAACGGAAAAATACTTAGAACAACAAAATAAATTACCTAAAAAAGGAAAATATATAATTGGAGAGTTTGACGAGGAAACTATTACTGTTTATCAAGCTTTCAATGAAAAAATTGCAAACTTTGCTGTAGCAAATCAAAAGTTTGGAGGAAATCATTATTCATTTACAAGAATGACTTGGATTAAACCAAATTTTATGTGGATGATGTATCGTTCTGGTTGGGCGACAAAACCAAATCAAGAACAAATTTTAGCTGTAAAAATAAAAAGAGATGGATTTGAAGAAATTCTTTTACAAGCTGTAAAATCTAGTTATGATGAACGAATTTTCGGATCAGAAGAAAATTGGCGAAAACAATTACAAAACTCTACAGTTCGTCTACAATGGGATCCTGACCACTCTCCTACTGGCGAAAAATTGGAAAGAAAAGCAATTCAGCTGGGGTTGAAAGGAGAAATTTTAGAAAAATTCAATAAGGAATGGATTGTTTCAATTACTGGTATTACAGATTTCGTGAAACAAGAAAGTTTGCAAAAAGAAAATCCAAATGTTCCGATTGAAAGAGTTTTAGAGTTTAAAAATGAAGAAGCAATTGCGAAACAAATTGGAATGAATATTTATGCTTAAAAATGGAAAAAGAAAATTTAATTATAAATCTAGATTTACCAGCAAAAGAAAGATGGTTATTTTTAGAAAAATACAAAAAAGAAATTGAAGATTTAATCGAGTATTATTTAGCAGATCTTTCTGAAGCAGAATTTCTATTCGATGAAATTGATTCTTATAAAAATTCGATAATTACTACAGAATATTTAGAAGAAATTTCTTCCTTAGCAAGTTTTACGAAATTCACCGAAAATGAAATTTTAATCGCTAATTTATATTATGATGTTTTGAAGTTTTATTTTGGTTGTACAGCTTTTGCAGTAGAAAATAATGGAACTATTTTTCATTCGAGAAATTTAGACTGGCATACAGAAAATGATTTATTAAGTAAACACTCGAGAGTTTTCGATTTTCAAAAAAATGGAAAAACAGTTTTTAAATCTGTAGGTTGGGTTGGTTTTATTGGTGTTCTTTCTGGAAACAAACCAAATCAATTTTCTATCACTTTAAATGCTGTTTTGAGTAATGATTCTCCAGAAATTGCACAGCCAATTACTTTTCTACTTAGAGATGTTTTAACTAATTGTAATTCTTTTTCGGAAGCAGAAGAAATCTTGAAAAACACTACCATTATTTGCGATTGTTTACTACTTCTTTCTGGAACAAAATCTGATGAAAAAATAGTTATTGAACGAACTCCGAAAAGAGCTGAAATTCGAAAGCCAGAAAAAAATCATATTGTTGTTACAAATGATTACAAAAAGTTGGAAAACACGAATTTTTCTCAAAACTTACTGCAAGAAACTTCTTGTGGAAGGTTTAATAAAACAGATGAATTATTAAATCAAAAAAATCCAGAAAATTTAGAAGATTGTATTTCTATTTTGAAAAATCCAGAAATTCAAATGGGAATTACAGTACAACAAATGGTTTTTAATAATAATACAGGAGAAATTTTATTTGAAAAAGTATGATTTCACTATATATAGACATTACAGGAGCTATCTTATTATTTCTAATTCTAAGTTTAGCTTCTGCTCTTTTATCTTTTTTAGTTTTAAAGCTTTTATTCAGGAAATTTTACAATAAACTGATTCAAAATAAAAGTAAAATTCTGAAATCAATTATTTGGCTTTTCTGCTTTTCTTTATCATTTTTTGTTATTCTATTCATATTAAATAATTTCAACTTATGATTTATTTACATAGAGCTCCAGAAGGAATTATTGAGTTTTTTTTCTTTGTATTATTTGCCCTATTATCCATTATTGCTTTCATTACTCATTTGATTATCAAAGATTCTTATGGTGAAAAATTTAAGCATAAATCCATATATCATAAAATGTTTTATGTAGGAAAACTATACTTCTGGGCATTAGGTGTTGTATTTATTTTTTCTATAATTTTAAAAGTTTTGCTCTGATAATAAATTCTTTTTTTCAAGTCAAGAATTAAGAAAATATTGGAATAAAAAAAACGGAAAATGAAGTAATTTAAATACTCAATTTAGAATACTTTATCCATGGAACAGAATACTTGGCAAAATAAAGAGAGAGCAAATGCATATGATAAACTAAGTGTGAAATCTGGAACTTATTTTTTGGCTTTTCGAGATTTACCTTCATTGTTTGAAAAATATGTAAAAGGAAATAAAGCAATCGATTTTGGTTGTGGTGCTGGTAGATCGACACTTTATCTAAAAATGCAAGGTTTTGAGACGATAGGAATTGATATTTCTGATGAGATGCTTGCTTTGGCTAAAATTAATGATCCTGAAGGAACTTACTACAAAGTTGAAAATGGTGATTATCGTTTTTTGGGTGAAAAAGAGTTTGATTTAGTAATGGCAATGCACACTTTTGACAGCATCGCTCCTGCAGAATTGAGAATTCAAATTTTAAAAGGTTTGAAAGAATTATTGAATGAAAATGGTGTTGTGTTTTTGGTAGCAGCAGCTGAAGAATTATGGAAAAATGATTCTTTTTCTTTTGCTATGAATCTTGAAGTGAATAAAAAAGCGAATGCTGGAGAACCTGTTTATGCTAAGCTTAAAAATATGCCAAACCATGAATGGATCAAAAATTACAATTGGACAAAAGAAGATTATGTTAAACAAATAAAAGAATCAGGTTTTGAAATTTTAGAAATTCATGATACTATTGGAAAACCTGAAGATGGCATTTGTTGGATTATAGAAGAAAAAATCGCTCCTTTCCAAATTTATATTTTAAAAGCGAAATAGTTTTTTAGCAACTATTTTTCTGCGAAAGGGATTGTAGTGAAAAGCTTTTGTTTTTTTCAAAAATTAGAAGTTCTTAAGAAACGGAGGCGACCTTAGAAGCCCACGGATTCTTTAGAACTTCTTTTTTTGAAAAACAAAACTTGGAGCGAAAAGCCCGACCTTTTTCTGAGTTTTTTTTGGAAACGAAGAAAAATGGTTTCGTCCAAATTATTTTATTGAATAAAATCAACTTATTAATAAAACACTTCAAATAAAAGTTTTATACGATCGCTGGCGCGAGTTCGTAACTCGTGACCACACAAATGCTAGAAACAATGGGCACACTTTACAAAAGTGCGCCAGGTTTTCAATTAAAAAATTAGGAGAACCTGACAGCCCTGCCTCTCAAATGGGGAACTTGACAATCTGTAATTTTTTAAACAAAATGAATATTAATAATATCTATTTCTTAAACTAAATTTGCTCCATAAATTGCAACCATTACCCAACCAGCTACAAAACAAAGTCCTCCTAGTGGTGTGATTGGTCCAAGAAAACGAAGTTTTTTTCCTTTGATTGAAGAAAGTGTTAGTCCGTAAATACTTCCTGAAAACAGGATGATTCCAAGGATAAAACTGTAAACGATGTAGGTTTCCATCGGGTCTTCGAACTGGAAAAAGAATCCGCAAACTAGTAAAACGATGGTGTGATACATTTGGTACTTCACTCCTACTTCAAAACTTTGAAGCGAGTCTGCATTCATTACTTTTTTTAGCGCGTGTGCACCGAATGCTCCTAGAATTACTGCTAAAGCACCAAGGATTCCTGCGATTATGATTATTGTTTCTTTCATTTTATAGTATTAAGTGGCAAAGATATTTTTTTTCGAAAAACTAAAAAAACTTGTGAAAAAAATACCCCTAAAAACAGGGTGAAATACCTTTTTGAATCCAAATATATTTGTTTGAATCAATTTACGGAAACAAAAACAGTATCATGAATAAAAACTACCTACTAATTTTTCTTTTTTCGGTTATTACCCATTTTACATCTTTTGGGCAATGTCCTAGTGGAACGATCGAGCTACTAACGCAAGAAGATATTGATAATTTTATTATTGATTATCCAAACTGTACAAGCTTAACTTATAATTTTTTAAGAGTTGGAAATGATTCTACTATTAGTGATTCTATCACTAACTTAAATGGACTTTCTAATCTGACTTATATTTATAGTATCAGTATTGTAAAAACTCCGAATCTAGCGAGTTTACAAGATTTGGAAAACTTAACTGGAGTTGGATCGATTTATATTCGAAATACGAATTTGACTTCTTTACATGGATTGGAAAACTTGACAACTATTACTGGTCAATTACAATTACATAATAATGATTTGATTCAGAATATGGATGTTCTTACTAATGTGACATCTAACCTTGGAAGTCTAGCGATTACTGATAATCAAATTCTAGAAAATCTTGATGGAATTTCGAATATAGGAACTGAGATAGGTACTACAATTAATATTAGAGAAAATCCGGTTTTAGCTAATTTAAATGGATTGCATAATATAGTACATATCAAAAGTGCTTTGACTATTGAAGATAATGATTCTTTGTTGGATTTAGAAGGGTTGAATAATGTTGAAACAATTGGAAATCCACCAACGACTTATATTACTTTTCATGATCTGAAGATTAAAGGAAATGCAAATTTGACGAATATAAGTGCACTTTCCAATTTACAACATGTAGATAATCATGTGGAAATTAGTGGAAATGGTTCTTTGACTACTTTGGAAGGTCTTGAAGGTTTGACAGTTGTAAATGGAGATTTGAGAATACAGACAAATGAAGTTTTAGAAAATTTATCTGGAATTCAAAATATTACTTCTGTCAAAAAACATTTTAGTATTATTGATAATCCTATTTTAAACTCCTTAGATTCTTTTGTTAATCTTACAGAAGTTGGAGGTAGCATTAATATTAATAAAAATCATGCTTTGGTAAACTTAATTGGTTTAAACCAACTTAACATTGCAAATGGTTATTTAAATATAAGGGATAATGATGCACTTCTAACTTTAGAAGGTTTGGAGAATATTACTTTTGTAAAATCGGATTTCAGAATTATTGGAAATGATAATTTAGAAACTATTGAACATCTATCAAGTCTTACGGAAATTGAAGATAGTATTGAGATTGAAGCTAATAATTCTTTAGAAAATCTAATAGGACTTCATAATCTGTCGATTATAGGAAAAAACTTGAGAGTTAGAAATAATATAGCTTTAAATAGTATTGCTTCTCTTGAAAACATAACAAAATTAGGAAATGTACACTTTTATAATAATGATGCTTTACTTAATTTCCATGGTCTTCATAACTTGGAAACTATTACGGAGAATTTATTTATTGTTCAAAACTATTTAATTCAAGATTTAACAGGTTTTGAATCTTTAACATCTATTACACATGAATTAAAATTAAGCGCAACAAATGCTGTATCTTTAAATGGAGTTAATAATTTAACTTCTGTTGGTAGAATTTATATTTATTTAAGTGCTAATTTATCTGATATTTCGGCTCTTTCATCCCTAACAACTGTAGGAACACACCTTACTTTATGGAATTTGAATGGATTAACGAATTTAAATGGATTGGAAAATATTCAAAGTTTAGATTTTGATATTAGTATTACAGATAATGATGATTTAGAAGATTGTACTGGAATTTGTCCTATTATAAATAATGAAAACTTTACTGGTTCTATTACGCTTTCTGAAAACTTAGAAGCTTGTAATTCTGTTCAAGCAATAAAAAATGATTGTGATGGAAATGATTGTGAAATTAACTCTGTTTTACCAGCTGATTTAGCTGTTTGTCCAAATACTACAATTGGAGAGGTTACTTTGACTCTTGCTGAAAATGAAACGGTTCTTTGGTATGAAAATGAAACAGATATGACTCCTTTTACAGAAACTCATATTTTAGTTAATTCTAATTATTTTCTTGAGATTAAAAATACTGTTGCAGATTGCTCTTCTGAAAAAATTGAGATTCAAGTAAATGTAGAAGATAGTGTAAACCCTGAAACACCAACTTTAGAAGCTATTTCTTTCGAATGTGGTGAAACAATCAACATTGAAACTCCAACAACAAACGATAATTGTACAGGAGAAATTACTGGAACAACATCTGATGATTTAAATATTTCGGAAATCGGAAATTATACAATCACTTGGAGTTTTGAAGATGAAAACGGAAATGCTACACAAGCTACACAGCAAATTATTATTCAAGATACTACGAATCCTGAAACGCCTGTTTTAGAAGCTATTTCTTTTGAATGTGGAGAAACAATTAATATTGAAAATCCTACAACTTACGATAATTGTACGGGAGAAATTACTGGAACAACATCTGATGATTTAAATATTTCTGAAATTGGAAATTATACAATCACTTGGAATTTTGAAGATGAAAATGGAAATGCTATACAAACTACACAGCAAATTATTATTCAAGATACTACGAATCCAGAAACTCCAACTTTAGAAGCTATTTCTTTTGAATGTGGAGAAGTAATCAATATTGAAACTCCTACAACTAACGATAATTGTGCGGGAGAAATTAATGGAACAACATCCGATGATTTGAATATTTCGGAAATTGGAAATTATACAATCACTTGGAATTTTGAAGATGAAAATGGAAATACTACACAAACTACGCAGCAAATTATTATTCAAGATACTACGAATCCTGAAACGCCTGTTTTAGAAGCTATTTCTTTTGAATGTGGAGAAACAATTAATATTGAAAATCCAACAACAAACGATAATTGTGCAGGAGAAATTACTGGAACAACATCTGATGATTTAAATATTTCTGAAATTGGAAATTATACTATTACTTGGAGTTTTGAAGATGAAAATGGAAATACTATACAAACAACACAGCAAATTATTATTCAAGATACTACGAATCCGGAAACACCAACTTTAGAAGCTATTACTTTTGAATGTGGTGAAACAATCAACATTGAAGCTCCTACAACAAATGATAATTGTGCGGGAGAAATTACAGGAACAACATCTGATGATTTAAATATTTCTGAAATTGGAAATTATACAATCGCTTGGAATTTTGAAGATGAAAATGGAAATGCGACACAAACTACACAGCAAATTATTATTCAAGATACTACGAATCCGGAAACGCCAACTTTAGAAACTATTTCTTTCGAATGTGGTGAAACAATCAACATTGAAGCTCCTACAACAAATGATAATTGTGCGGGAGAAATTACAGGAACAACATCTGATGATTTAAATATTTCTGAAATTGGAAATTATACTATTACTTGGAGTTTTGAAGATGAAAACGGAAATGCTACACAAGCTACACAGCAAATTATTATTCAAGATACTACAAACCCTGAAACGCCTGTTTTAGAAACTATTTCAGTAGAGTGTAATTCAATTCCTCAAGCTACAACTACAGATAATTGTGATGGAATAATTGAAGGAACGATGGATAATTCACAATCTTTACAAAGTGGAGAAAATCTTGTTATTTGGACTTTTGAAGATTCTAATGGAAACATAACTACTGCTGAACAAACAATTATTTTATCCGACACGGAAGCTCCAATTCCACCAGTAATTCCGGTAATTTATGCAGAATGTGAATATACGATTACAGAAATTCCATATGCTACAGATATTTGTTCAAGTTTAATAATTACACTTCCTGATACTGATAATTTAACTTTTACAACTCCAGGAATACATGAAGTTGTTTGGACTTTTGAAGATACAAGTGGGAATATTTCTTCTACAACACAAACGGTTATTATTGAAGACACAGAAGCACCAATATTTGAAAATAGCATCGAAAATCAATTAATCGATTTAGAAAATAACTGTGCTTATACAATTCCTGATTTTACGAATAATGATTTTAATGTTTCGGACAATTGTAGTTCTGAAATAATGATTTCTCAAAACATAGAAGCTGGAACAGAAATTACAGAAAATACTACAATCACTATAACTTTTACAGATTTAGCCGAAAATGAAAGTAGTTTTTCATTTAATATCGAAATTATAGATACAACTTCCCCAACATTAGTTTGTGGTTCTACAGAAACAATTTTAGCTGAAAACGGAACTTATATTTTAGAAGATTTGACAGAATCAATTTCTATTTTAAATGCTTGCGATAATTACACAATTACTCAAAATCCAGAAGCTGAAACAGCATTAGAACTAGGATATCATACGATAACTTTTACAATCACAGATAGTTTTGGAAACGAAGATACTTGTACTAAAATTTTAAATATTACAAATACTTTAGACATAAATGAAAATGATTTTGAAAGTCAAATTTCTTTATATCCAAATCCTGCCAAAAATATTGTTTACCTAAAAAGTGATCGAATTTTAGAAGAAGTTTTTCTTTATGATCAAACTGGGAAAATTGTTTTAAAAGAAAAAATTAAAACCTCAAACTCTTTAGATATTTCAAATTTAAGTAAAGGGATTTATTATGTAAAAATCCTTTCCAACCATAAAACTACAACAAAAAAATTATCTATTTATTAATTAAAAATTTAGCTCTTTTCTGATCCTCAGAAAAGAGCTCCTCCACTAAATTTTATGAAAGCAAAATATATTATAGGATGTTTTTTCTTATTATTTTTTCATGATTTTTTTGCACAAATTCAAATTGAAGATTATGTTTTTCAAAAGGAAACAATTGCAAAAAATCCGAAATTAAAGCTTCAAAAAACTCAAAATACTAGTTTTCTGAATGCTCCAAAAATTAATTTAGAAAATAATAATACAAACATAGCTCCTGTTGCAGCAAACTCTACAGATTTTAATTTTAGTATTTGTGACGATGTTCCTTATGATGGAATTTACATCTTTAATCTTGGAATTTTTCAGTCTTTGGTAGAAACAAATCCAAACTATCATTATGATTATTATCCAACACTTACCGATGCTCAAAATCAAACAAATGAATTACCTGATTTATATACTTCTGGAAATGCGATTATTTATATCCGAATTCATGATGTAACGAATCCAAGTCTTTGGGGAATCTACACACTTACTCTTGAAGTTGTAGATAATAATACGACTTCTCCTCCAGCAAATTTGATTGAATGTGAGGAAAATGGAAGTGGAACCGCAACTTTTGATTTGACTGTAAATAATTCTATTTCTACAGATTCAAATCCTGTGATTAAATATTATACAGATGCTGGTTATACCAATGAAATTACAAACCCAACAGCTTATGTTGGAACACATGGACAAATTATTTATATGAAAATCACAAACGAATATGTTTGTGAAGTGACAACTTATTTTTATTTAAATGTAATTTCTCCACCTACGATAAATAGTAATATAACTGTTCATGCTTGTGATGATAATGGAGATGGTGTGGAAACTTTTAATTTAACAAATATCAACTCTAATACTTTCATTTTAACTTATTATGAAGATATAAATTTGACCTCGGAAATTCCAAATTTGACAACTTATGTCGCTTCTAATAACACTCTCGTATATATAAAAGTTGAAAATCAATACGGATGTCATGCAACACTTCTTGTGATTTTAGCTGTTCATGATATTCCAAATTTAAATCCTGTTGGGCCTTTTGAACTTTGTGATAATGATGGAAACAATCAAGAATCTTTTGACCTTTCTACTTTAAATGCACAAATAAGTACAACTGCAACTATTGAATATTATTCAGATACGGCACTTACGAATCCAATAACAAACATTTCAAATTATATCGTTTCTGGAAATCAAACAGTTTATGTAAAAGGAATAAATGCAAATAATTGCGAAAATGTAATGCAAATTGATTTCAGTTTAAATTCTCAGTTAAATTTAAATTCTGTTGGACCTTTTGAACTTTGTGATAATGATGGAAATAATCAAGAATCTTTTGATCTTTCGACTTTAAACACGCAAATAAATGCTACTGCAACTATTGCATATTATTCAGATGCAGCACATACGAATCCTATTACGAATATTTCTAATTATACGGTTTCTGGAAATCAAATTGTATATGTAAAAGGTTCGGATGCGAATGGTTGTGAAAATACGATGCAAATTGATTTTTCATTAAATTCTCAATTAAATCTTAATCCTGTAGGACCTTTTGAACTTTGTGATAATGATGGAAACAATCAAGAATCTTTTGATCTTTCGACTTTAAATACGCAAATAAATACAACTGCAACTATTGCATATTTTTCAGATGCGGCGTTGACGAATCCAATTACTAATATTTCAAATTATACCGTTTCTGGAAATCAAATTGTGTATGTAAAAGGTTCAGATGCGAATGGTTGCGAAAACACCATGCAGATAGATTTTTCTCTAAACTCTCAATTAAATCTAAATCCTGTTGGACCATTTGAACTTTGTGATAATGATGGAAACAATCAAGAATCTTTTGATCTTTCTACTTTAAACACACAAATAAATGCTGCTGCAACTATAGAATATTTTTCAGATGCTGCACTTACTAATCCAATTACAAACATTTCAAATTATACGGTTTCTGGAAATCAAATTGTATATGTAAAAGGTTCAGATGCGAATGGTTGCGAAAACACCATGCAGATAGATTTTTCTCTAAACTCTCAATTAAATCTAAATCCTGTTGGACCATTTGAACTTTGTGATAATGATGGAAACAAT
>NZ_JADOTV010000007.1:97253-98031 GCF_015767245.1 Aureivirga sp. CE67 | reverse complement strand
CAAGAATCTTTTGATCTTTCTACTTTAAACACACAAATAAATGCTACTGCAACTATTGAATATTATTCAGATGCTGCACTTACGAATCCAATTACAAACATTTCAAATTATACGGTTTCTGGAAATCAAATTGTATATGTAAAAGGTTCCGATGTGAATGGGTGTGAAAATACGATGCAGATTGATTTTAGCTTAAATTCTCAGTTAAACTTAAATCCTGTTGGACCATTTGAACTTTGTGATAATGATGGAAATAATCAAGAATCTTTTGATCTTTCTACTTTAAATACGCAAATAAATGCTGCTGCAACTATTGAATATTTCTCTGATGCAGCTTTGACAAATCCAATTACAAACAGTTCTAATTATATAGTTTCTGGAAATCAAATTGTATATGTAAAAGGTTCGGATGTGAATGGTTGTGAAAATACGATGCAGATTGATTTTTCTTTAAATTCTCAGTTAAATTTAAATCCTGTTGGACCTTTTGAACTTTGTGATAATGATGGAAATGGACAAGAATCTTTTGATCTTTCGACTTTAAACACACAAATTAATGCTGCTGCAACCATTGCATATTTTTCAGATGCTGCACTTACGAATCCAATTACAAACATTTCAAATTATACCGTTTCTGGAAATCAAATTGTGTACGTAAAAGGTTCGGATGCAAATGGATGTGAAAATACGATGCAGATTGATTTTAGTTTAAATTCTCAGTTAAATTTAAATCCTGTTGGACCTTTTGAACTTTGTGATAATGATGGAAATGGACAAG
>NZ_JADOTV010000007.1:0-97156 GCF_015767245.1 Aureivirga sp. CE67 | reverse complement strand
TACACAAATTAACGCTACTGCAACTATAGAATATTTTTCAGATGCAGCTTTGACAAATTCTATTACAAATAGTTCAAATTATAGCGTTTCTGGAAATCAAATTGTATATGTAAAAGGTTCGGATGTGAATGGTTGTGAAAACACGATGCAGATTGATTTTTCTCTAAACTCTCAATTAAACTTTAATTCTGTTGGACCATTTGAACTTTGTGATAATGATGGAAACAATCAAGAATCTTTTGATCTTTCTACTTTAAACACACAAATAAACGCTGCTGCAACTATAGAATATTTTTCAGATGCAGCTTTGACAAATCCAATTACAAACAGTTCAAATTATAGCATTTCTGGAAATCAAATTGTATATGTAAAAGGTTCCGATGCGAATGGGTGTGAAAATACGATGCAAATTGATTTTTCTTTAAATTCTCAATTAAACTTAAATCCTGTTGGGCCGTTTGAGCTTTGTGATGATGATGGAAACAATCAAGAATCTTTTGATCTTTCTTCATTAAATACACAAATAAACGCTGCTGCAACTATAGAATATTATTCAGATGCAGCTTTGACAAATCTAATTACAAACAGTTCTAATTATATAGTTTCTGGAAATCAAATTGTGTACGTAAAAGGTTCCGATGCGAATGGTTGTGAAAACACCATGCAGATAGATTTTTCTCTAAACTCTCAATTAAACTTTAATTCTGTTGGACCGTTTGAACTTTGTGATAATGATGGAAATGGACAAGAATCTTTTGATCTTTCAACTTTAAATACACAAATTAACGCTACTGCAACTATAGAATATTTTTCAGATGCAGCTTTGACAAATTCTATTACAAATAGTTCAAATTATAGCGTTTCTGGAAATCAAATTGTATATGTAAAAGGTTCGGATGTGAATGGTTGTGAAAACACGATGCAGATTGATTTTTCTCTAAACTCTCAATTAAACTTTAATTCTGTTGGACCATTTGAACTTTGTGATAATGATGGAAACAATCAAGAATCTTTTGATCTTTCGACTTTAAATACGCAAATAAACGCTTCTGCAACTATTGAATATTTTTCAGATGCTGCACATACAAATACTATTACCAATATTTCTAATTATATAGTTTCTGGAAATCAAATTGTATATGTCAAAGGTTCGGATGCGAATAGTTGTGAAAACACCATGCAGATAGATTTTTCTCTAAACTCTCAATTAAATCTAAATCCTGTTGGACCGTTTGAACTTTGTGATAATGATGGAAATAATCAAGAATCTTTTGATCTTTCTTCGTTAAATACACAAATAAACGCTGCTGCAACTATTGAATATTATTCAGATGTAGCGTTGTCAAATCCTATTACCAATATTTCAAATTATACGGTTTCTGGAGATCAAACAGTTTATGTAAAAGGTTCCGATGCAAATGGGTGTGAAAACACGATGCAGATTGATTTTTCTCTAAATTCTCAATTAAATCTTAATCCTGTAGGACCTTTTGAGCTTTGTGATAATGATGGAAATAATCAAGAATCTTTTGATCTTTCGAGTTTAAATGCACAAATAAATCTTGCTGCAACTATTGCATATTATTCTGATGCTGCATATACGAATCCAATTACTAATATTTCAAATTATATAGTTTCTGGAAATCAAATTGTATATGTAAAAGGTTCGGATGCGAATGGTTGTGAAAACACGATGCAAATTGATTTTAGTTTAAACTCTCAATTAAATCTAAATCCTGTTGGACCGTTTGAACTTTGTGATAATGATGGAAATAATCAAGAATCTTTTGATCTTTCTACTTTAAACACACAAATAAATGCTACTGCAACTATTGAATATTTTTCAGATGTAGCTTTGACAAATCCTATTACCAATATTTCTAATTATACGGTTTCTGGAAATCAAATTGTGTATGTAAAAAGTTCGGATGCGAATGGTTGTGAAAATACTACACAGATTGATTTTAGCTTAAACTCTCAATTAAATCTAAATCCTGTTGGACCGTTTGAACTTTGTGATAATGATGGAAATAATCAAGAATCTTTTGATCTTTCGACATTAAATACGCAAATTAACACTGCTGCAACTATTGCATATTTCTCAGATGCTGCATATACAAATCCAATTACTAATATTTCTAATTATATCGTTTCTGGAAATCAAATTGTATATGTAAAAGGTTCGGATGCGAATGGTTGTGAAAACACGATGCAAATTGATTTTAGTTTAAACTCTCAATTAAATCTAAATCCTGTTGGACCGTTTGAACTTTGTGATAATGATGGAAATAATCAAGAATCTTTTGATCTTTCTACTTTAAACACACAAATAAATGCTACTGCAACTATTGAATATTTTTCAGATGTAGCTTTGACAAATCCTATTACCAATATTTCTAATTATACGGTTTCTGGAAATCAAATTGTGTATGTAAAAAGTTCGGATGCGAATGGTTGTGAAAACACGATGCAAATTGATTTTAGTTTAAACTCTCAATTAAATCTAAATCCTGTTGGACCGTTTGAACTTTGTGATAATGATGGAAATAATCAAGAATCTTTTGATCTTTCGACTTTAAATACACAAATAAATCCTGCTGCAACTATTGAATATTATTTAGATGCGGCACTTACGAATCCAATTACCAATATTTCAAATTATACGGTTTCTGGAAATCAAATTGTATATGTCAAAGGTTCGGATGCGAATGGTTGTGAAAATACCATGCAAATTGATTTTAGTTTAAATTCTCAGTTAAATTTAAATCCTGTCGGACCATTTGAGCTTTGTGATAATGATGGAAACAATCAAGAATCTTTTGATCTTTCTTCTTTAAATACACAAATAAACGCTGCTGCAACTATTGCATATTTCTCAGATGCAGCACTTACAAATCCTATTACTAATATTTCAAATTATATAGTTTCTGGAAATCAAATTGTGTATGTAAAAGCTTCGGATGCGAATGGTTGTGAAAACTCCATGCAGATTGATTTCAGCTTAAATTCTCAATTAAATTTAAATCCTGTTGGGCCGTTTGAACTTTGTGATAATGATGGGAATGGACAAGAATCTTTTGATCTTTCGACTTTAAATACACAAATTAACACTGCTGCAACTATAGAATATTATTCGGATGTGGCGTTGTCAAATCCAATTACAAACATTTCTAATTATACGGTTTCTGGAGATCAAATTGTGTACGTAAAAGGTTCCGATGCGAATGGTTGTGAAAATTCGATGCAAATTGATTTTTCTTTAAATTCTCAATTAAATCTAAATCCTGTTGGACCGTTTGAGCTTTGTGATAATGATGGAAATAATCAAGAATCTTTTGATCTTTCCACTTTAAATACACAAATAAATCCTGCTGCAACTATTGAATATTATTCAGATGCTGCACTTACAAATCCAATTACCAATATTTCTAATTATACGGTTTCTGGAGATCAAATTGTGTACATAAAAGGTTCCGATGCGAATGGTTGTGAAAATACCATGCAGATTGATTTTAGCTTAAATTCTCAATTAAATCTAAATCCTGTTGGACCGTTTGAGCTTTGTGATAATGATGGAAATAATCAAGAATCTTTTGATCTTTCGACTTTAAATACACAAATAAATCCTGCTGCAACTATTGAATATTATTCAGATGCTGCACTTACAAATCCAATTACCAATATTTCTAATTATACGGTTTCTGGAGATCAAATTGTGTACGTAAAAGGTTCCGATGCGAATGGTTGTGAAAATACCATGCAGATTGATTTTAGCTTAAATTCTCAATTAAATCTAAATCCTGTTGGACCGTTTGAGCTTTGCGATAACGATGGAAACAATCAAGAATCTTTTGATCTTTCTACTTTAAACGCACAAATAAATCCTGTTGCTACTATTGCATATTATTCGGATGCGGCACTTGCAAATCCAATTACAAACAGTTCTAATTATATAGTTTCTGGAAATCAAATTGTGTATGTAAAAGGTTCCGATGCGAATGGTTGTGAAAGTTCTATGCAAATTCAGTTTGATTTAAAAAATGGTGTTGTCTTCAATCCTGTTTCAGAATTGACAACTTGCAACACTTTTAATACTACAGGATATTTTAATCTTACAGATTTAAATAATAATTTCACAACAAATCCAGATATCACAATTTCATATTACGAGGATATTAACTTGACAAATGTTATTAGTAATTTGACTAATTATGAAGGTAATCATCAAGAGGAGATTTATGTAAAATTAGAAAACTCTGAAGGTTGTTTTTCTACAACTTCGGTGCAATTACTTATTGAATCAGGTTCTACTGAAACTTTAAATAATATTACAATTTGTGATAATGAAACTTTTGATTTAACCATACAAAATGAATTCGTTTCCGAAACAAACCAATCTGTAATTTCTTATTATTCTGATGATTTATTTTCTCAAATAATTGACACTCCTAATGACTTTACAGGAATAAATAATCAAGAAATTTTTGCCGAAGCCATTTTTACAAATGGATGTGTAAAAAGATATAGTTTCCAACTTTTCATCGAAACTATTTCTGCCAATACTCCTACTCCACTAAATTCTTGTGATGTTAATAATGATGGTTTTACAACTTTCAATTTAACTTTAAAAGACACAGAAATTTATACAGCTCTTGGAGATATTGAAATTACCTATTTTGAAGAATTTACAGATGCAAATGAAGCAAATCCAAATCCTTTAAATGTGATTCAAACTCCAGAAAATTATTCTAATATTGACTTAAACAATCAAATTATTTATGCTAGAGTTGAAAATTTAATTACAGGATGTTTTACAGTTGAAGCTTTAGAATTAGTAGTAGAAACTTCTCCAGAAATCGCTATTTCTGATGAGATTTACCTTTGTGATGATGAAAATGCGGATGGACATACAAGTTTTGACTTAACAGTTTTAGAAGAAAATAACACCGATAATTTTACTTATTATTTTAATGAAGAAGCTGCTATCAATGGAAATACGCAAGCAAGTGGATGGATTTCAAACTTTGAAAATTTTGTAAATGATACAAATCCACAAACTATTTGGGTTCGTGTAGAAAATCCAAACCAATGTCCATTTGTAAAACCAGTTTCTTTGATTGTAGAAGAAAATCCTGTATTGCAACAACCTACTGCTTACGAAATCTGTGATAATGCAGATGATGGTGATGATTCTAACGGATTTGTAAGTGAATTTTTACTATATCAAAAAGATGCGGAAATTCTGAATGGATACACTGGGACTGTTACCTATCATGAGAATTCTTTGGATGGACAAATCATCGATAAACTTTCGCCATATACAAATCTTACACAAGGAACTCAGGCTGTTTATGCTGTAGTTACAAATGAAAATGGTTGTTATTCTTATGTGATTTTGGATTTAGTTGTAAATCCTTTGCCAGAAGTTGAAAACATTGAAGAATTTGAAGCTTGTGATGATGATTATGACGGAAATGCTCATTTTGATTTAAACCAAGTTACAGAGCTTTATAGTCCGGTTGAAAACTATGTTATTTCTTATCATATTACCTATCAAAATGCAGAAAACAATGAAATTCCTATTTCGTTAACGGAGGACTATTTTTCTGTTTCACAAACAATTTTTACAAGAATTGAAAACGAAATCACGGGTTGTTTTATCATCAAACCTTTAGCTTTAGTTATTTCGGAAATTCCTGAAATTGTAGAAATCGAAGATGTGATAATTTGCGAAGAAGATCAAGATGGATATGCATATTTAGATTTAAACCAACAAAAAGAAATAATTCTAGAAACCTATCCAGATTTAGATATTACGATGTATTTATCTGAAGAAAATGCTGAAGAGAAAATCTGGAGTATTGATTTAGATACGCCATTTTTAAACACTATTGCTAACACACAAACTATTTGGGTTCGTTTAGAAAACTCTGTTGGATGTTTTATCATTTCAAGTTTTGAAATTTTGATTGAACAAAAACCTTCAGCTGCAATTCTTCCTCCATATATTATTTGTGATGATGATTATGACGGACATGGAATCTTCTCTTTAGAAACTTTGGACGAAGGAATTTTGGATGGACAATTAGGAACTATAGTTTCGTATCATTTGACTTTAGAAAGTGCGGAAAACCCAACTGATTTTCCAGATGCAATTGTTGAAAATGAATTTTTAAATACAACGCAAGATGTGCAAAACATTTATGTTCGTGTAGAAAATGTAAGCACAGGATGTTATGATATTACAACACTTGCTCTGATTGTAGAACCTTTACCTCAGCCGAATTATGATTTCACTTCTATCGCAGTTTGTGATGATGATTTTGATGGTTTTGCTTTGTTTAATATTGAGAATTATATTTCAGAAATTACGAATGAACAAAACGGAGTAACTATCAGTTTTCATGAGAATTTAGAAGATGCTGAAGCCTTGAATAATCCTATTACGGATACAGAAAATTACGTTTCAAATTCAAAAACAATTTATGCTTCTATAGTAAATACCTATGCGGAATTAGATTGTTCTGTTCAGCTTCCTATTGAGTTAATTGTAAATCCTCTTCCAATTTTCAATGATTTTGATACTTATACTTTTTGTGAAGATAATACAGATGGAATCTATGAAAATGTAAACCTACAAGATTTGACTTTTGAATTTATTTCGGAAGAAAACCCAAATCCTTTGGAGGTAAAATATTTTATTTCGGAAACAGATGCTGAAAATGGTTTTCCTAACATTGTAAATCCAATAGATGTAACAAATACTCCAGAAACTAAGATTTTTGTAAAAGCAGAAGATCTTGTAACGGGTTGTATTTTCACGAAAGAATTTACGCTACAAATTGCTTCAAATCCGGAAATCTCATTGGATATTTTACCATTATTCACTTGTGGTTTTGATGGACTTGGTATTTTTAATTTAGAAGAAAAAAATACGGAAATCACTTCTGAAACAACAAATACTATTTCTTATTATTTGACTGAATCAGATGCTTTAAACCAAGAAAATTCTATTCCTAATTTTAATTCTTTTGAAAGTACAAATTCTACAATTTGGGTTTCTGTTATGAATGAATTTAGTTGTGCAAAAACTACTTCTTTTGAAATTATCGTGGAAGAAACTCCTTATTTTGAAATAGTAGAAAACTTCGTGTATTGTAAAAATGGGGAAGAAAATACTTTAAATATTGAAAATTCAACTGGAGATTATAGCTACAAATGGACTTTACCTGATGGAACTGTTATTGAAACTGAAGATGAATATTTAGACATCAATCTAGAAGGTACTTACATTGTAGAAGCTTTTGATTACACTACAAGCTTAGAATGTTCTGCTACAAAAACTGTAGAAGTTTCTATTTCAGAACTAGCAACAATTTCTGAGGATGCAATTCAGCAAATTGGGTATCTGCAAGATCAAAGTGAGAATACTTTAATTGTAGATATTTCAAATCTTGGAATCGGAGAATATCAGTTTTCTATTGATGAAGGAATGACTTGGAATACTACAGGAATTTTTGAGAATTGTCCTGATGGAACTTTTGATTTAATCATTGAAGATGTAAACGGTTGTGGAGAAATTCGAAAAGAAATTACTTTTATCGATTTTCCTAATTATTTTACACCAAACGAAGATGGAATTCATGATGCCTGGCATTTACATGGAGCTAAAAACATGAAAAACATTACAATTTCGATTATGGATCGTTATGGAAAATTGATTACTGTTTTAACTGAAAATTCGGAAGGATGGGACGGAACTAAAGATGGAATTCAATTCCCTTCTACAGATTATTGGTTTGTTTTAGAATTTAAAGATGAAACAGGAAAAACTATAAGTAAAAAAGGACACTTTAGCTTAATTCGTAGATAATTTAAGTGACTATTGTAATCGTTTAATCCTCTCCTTTTTGGAGGGGATTTTTTTATTTCATATATATAATTTTCTATATTAGCACACTAAAAAAAATTAATATGAAAAAATATTTACTTTTTATTCCCTCAATTTTTATAATTGCTTGTAGCTCTAATTCAGCTGAAAAAAAAGAAAATACTATTCCGAAAACTTGTACTGTTTTTGGTAATATTCCTATTTATAAAAATGACACTTTACTTTTACAAAAATCTAATAAAGATCTTCGCTATGATTTAATTGCAAAAATCCCTGTCGATTCTCTCGGAAATTTTTCTTACAAAATGGATTCTATTAAACATATTGAAAAATATGAATTAGTTTCTTCTAAAGCGCATCAAAAGGGCTATTGGGTTCCCTTAAAGTTTTACACAGAACAAGATAGTATTGAATTTAATTACAATGGGTTAAATTTCGTAACGAAAGAAAAAAACATTCATGTAATTTCAGGAAAAATTAGCCCAAAAGAATATTCCAAAAATGCTTTTTTCGAGCCTTTATTTGAGCCATTTGATAAAATTGATAACGAAATTGATTCTTTATATATAGAATTAACAGAAACAAAAGATATTGTTCAAAAAAATAAGATTCAACCTAAAATTGATTCTCTTAAAAAACACTACAAAAAGTTAAGCAAAGAAGCTGATTTAAAAATTGGAAAATATTATACATCACATGTTGATTTATATGGTTATTCTAATTTGATTGACATATTGCGATTTCCAAATAAATATTTTGAATCTAATATTCAAATCATGGAATCTGTTTCCTTTTACCAAAAGAAATTTCCTGATCATCCTTATACAGAAGTTTCTTCTAATATGTTGAATGGAATTTTAAAAGCGATAAAAGGAGGGAGTTTTATTGATCTCACAGTTGAAAATGCAGAAGGAAAACATATAAATTTAAAGGAAATTGTAAAGAACAATCAATATACACTTATTGATTTATGGGCTCCTTGGTGCGGCCCTTGTATTGAAAAAAGTAATAATATGAAACCTGTCTATGAAAAACATAAAAATAATGGATTTGCAGTGTTTTCTGTTATGGGAGGAATTTCAAACAGAGATAAATATGATACAATTGTCAAAAAACATAATTACCCATGGGCAGTTATTCCTGAAATAAAAGATCAATACAAAATTTGGGAAAAATATAATATCACAGGTTCTGGTGGTTCGCAATTTTTAGTTGATGATACAGGAAAAATTATCGAAATTAATCCAAGTCCTGAACTTATAGATAAACTAATTCAAAAAAATAAAATTAAGCTTTAATTAGATTTTATTTTTTCACTAGATTTTATCAATTTAAAAGCAGATAAAATCTAGTTTTTCTTTCATCTTTCTCAAGAAACCCTTTTCTTAAACAAAACTTGCATTTCTTCAAAATTATTTTTTATAATTATCTCAAAATGAAAAAGAAAATCCCCCTTCTTTAAAATTTGCATGAAAATTAAATAACTCTAAATAATTACATCTATGAAAAAAACTTTGCTAATTACAATGTTTCTAATTTCTAACATGATTTTTGCACAACAAGGTCTGTACAATGATTTATCTAAAAATATTCCTAGAAATGAAGAAGAAATTGAATTCATCAAATCTCTTGAGAAAAAAACAAAAAAAGATGCTTACTTAAAAAAATTAGTGGATGAATACAAGAAGCTAAAAGAGAAACAAAAAAACTATCATTAAAACTAATTTCATTAAATGAGAAAAGAAAGGCACATGAAATTTCTCATTATGAAAACACTTATTGTTTAGACGAAAAGCATTATGATGCTATTTTGAATCAAAAAACAGAAAAAGTTGAAGAAGTTGAAGAAATTATTGAAAGATTAAATGTTGAAAAGAGGTTTTCTGAACATTGCTTACAATTTTCAGAGAAAGAACAAATTGATATAGAAATCGGTGGTTTAGCTAAAATAAAAAAAGCTTTAGTTCAAGAACAAAATGACACTAAATACGTATTAGAAAAACATTTTGTGAAATGTGAGAATTGTGTCTTCGAAATGAATGAAACCTTAAAAAAAATTGATTCTCATTTAGAAAAACTTCGGTTTATAAATCATAAAGTCAAAGAAATTGTCCAGAAAATAGATGTTTTGATTTAATCTCTTATAAATTTTATTTCGAGAAATTTTTGTTCAAAATAAAATCACTATTTTTCGAGAAATTTGAATAAGATGAAACTTAAAAATATAGCAATTATAGCTGTTTTTGCAGCAATAACATTGAGTTGTGATCAAACTCCACCAAAAGAAGTGAAAAATAATACGGAAGAAATTGTAGAAAAAAAAACTCCAAAAGATGTAAAAGTTCCAAAACTAACTTTAGAAGAAGCAATTCGTTTATCGGAACTTCCTTTGCATTGTATTGAAACGGAATATCCGAACAAACCAAGTCAGGTTGTAAATAGTGCAGCAGACATTCAAAGTCCGAAAGAATTACACCCAGCTTTTTATGGTTGTTTTGATTGGCATTCGGCTGTTCATGGGCATTGGTCTTTGGTTTCTCTTTTAAAAACTTTTCCAGACATCGAAAATCAGGAAGAAATTAGAGAAAAATTGAAACAAAGAATTAGCCCTGAAAATATTGCAGCAGAAATAGCTTATTTCAACAAACCTTATAACAAATCTTATGAAAGAACTTATGGTTGGGCTTGGCTTCTAAAGTTAGCGGAAGAATTACAAACTTGGAATGATCCTCTAGGAAAAGAGCTTTCGGAGAATTTGAAACCTCTAGAAGAAATCATTGCAACAAGGTATGAGGAATTTTTACCAAAATTGAATTATCCTGTTCGTGTTGGTACGCATTCTAATACAGCTTTTGGTTTAAGTTTGGCTTATGATTATGCAAAAACTACCAAAAATGAAAGCTTGAAAAATGTGATTGAAAAAAGAGCTAGGGATTTTTATATGAATGATCAGGATTGTCCGATTGGTTGGGAACCTAGTGGAACGGATTTTCTTTCTCCTTGTTTGGAAGAAGCAGATTTGATGGCGAAAATTTTACCTAAAGAAGAATTTCTTACTTGGGTGAATGCCTTTTTACCAGAATTAAGCAATCCAAATTTTGATTTAAAACCAGGAATTGTAACGGATAGAACGGATGGACACTTGGTTCATTTAGATGGTTTGAATTTTAGTCGTGCGTGGTGTTTTTATCAAATTGCGAAAACTTCACCAAAATTTGCACATCTAAATACTTTGGCAAACGAGCATATAAATTATTCGCTTCCAAACTTGACTGGAGATTCTTATGAAGGTTCTCACTGGCTTGGAACTTTTGCTATTTATGCTTTACAACAACAAAATTAAAATACACTTATCCCCTTTTTTATTCAAAAGGGGATTTTTTTAAAATCAATTTCTTGCTATGAAAATCAATTTAAAAAAAAGAATCTTCTATTTCTTTTTAGCAATTCTAACTATTTTTCTAGGACTTTCTTCTCGAATGTCTTTTATGCCTTCTTTTGTGATTTCTTATTTTGGTGATGCGCTTTATGCTGTATTAATTTATTTAGGATTACGATTTTTATTAGTAGAAAAACCTTTAAAAATAGCTTTTATAGGAAGTTTGGCTTTTTGTTTTTTCGTAGAATTTTTCCAACTGTACAAAGCAACATGGATTGTAGAAATTCGTCAAACAAGAATTGGCAGTTTAGTTCTTGGTCAAGGTTTTCTTTGGTCAGATTTGTTACTTTATACAATTGGTATTTGTTTTATTTTCTTTTTGGATAAAAGTTATTTATCTCTAAAAATTAAATCTTCTAGATAGAAAGAACCATGTTTTTTAATTCCATCTTCTAAAATATATCCAGATCTTCGATAACCTCCAAGTTTTGTAATTTCATGATGATTTTCGTGATTTACAATCGTAGAATCTTTAAAAACACTTTTATGATTATTTTTCATCATTTCTAAAAAATCTTCAGAATAATTTCCAAAAATAGAACAATTTAAACCATAATTTGATTCAAAAATTAGCGTTTCTACATGTTTTTCATCTTTAAATTTCACAACAGGAATTACTGGATAAAAATTTTCTTCTAAAACCAATGTTGTATGATTTGGACTTAACAAAATCGTAGGATTAAATTTTGAATCTTTAATTGCAGCATCTCCATAAACAACCTTCGCTCCTTTTCCTTTTGCTTCTGTTATCTGGTAATTTATTTTATCAAACACAATGGACGAAAAAATCGAATTATTCGCATCTGGATTTTCTTTTATGTGTTGATCAATTTGATCAATTAACTCATAAACAAATTCGTCATGAATAGCTTCTTTTACATAAACTCGTTTTAAACTAGAACACGATTGCCCATAATTATTCAAACAAGCTTGTACGATATCTTTCACACTTTTTTTGTCATAATCTTCAAAAACCACACAAGGATCATTTCCTGGTCCTTCGAAAATTAAACGTTTGTTAGTATCAATAAATTCACCAATATACTCACTAATCCAAACATCAGAAGCAAAAACTACAACAGTATCAATATCTGTTTCATTAATCACATGATGGAATAATTCCGATTTACTTTTGGTTTCTAAAATTTTGATATTTGGTAAATATTTTTCAAAAAGCGGCACTAAAAACTCCTTGGATTTACGAAGTCTTGATGGAAAAGAAATACTCAAAGAAACATCACAAATCACTGCAGGAACTAACACTTTTGCACAAAAGGCATACAAAGCAGCATTTCCTGGAAGTAAACAAAAAACTTTGTGAATGTGTTTATTTTTATGGAAGTAAAACTTCTTATCTGAAGCTACTTTTTTCTGAATTTCTTCCAATTTATAATCCATAAATGCTTTGGAAGAATGAATTTCTCTTTTTTTAATATTTGGTATTGAATATCCTGTATCTTCTGAAAAAGCTTTTAAAAATTCTTGGTTGTGCTCTAACTTTCCTAAATTATCAGAAAAAGCTACTAAATTCTCTAATGATTTCTTCATATTCAAACATTCTCTATTTAGCAACTTAAAGCTAGAAAAAAAGAATATTTTTTTGCGCTAATAAAATCGTAAACAAGTCTTAATCAAAATCTAAAAATATCTTTAAAACAAATGAAACGTATTGGAGATTCAGAAAATACTTCTGTTTTTTTAAAAATAAAAGGAGACATTTCAAAAAGTTTTAATATGAACTTTGAAACAAAAAAATTGACTCGTAAAAAACTTAGTTTTATTTATGCTAAAGACGTTTCCTTTTTTGATGCTCCTGTATTCACTATTGATTGTCCAAGTAATGGAAAATACTCGGCTGTTTATAAAGATTTAGATACCGCTTTAGAAAAAGCTGTTACATGTAATAAAGATAAAAATTGTAAGGAGAATTGTTATACTACGATTTCTTATCACCCACTTATGTCGGAATAAAATTAAAAACTAGTTCTAAACAGAACTAGTTTTTTCTTCTAATATCTCTACAATATTTTCTTTTTGAACAATATACAAACCAAGTCTTTCATGTGAAATCCCTTCTTTAACTTTATAATCATAAAAAGGCTCCTCTTCTTTCCACTCCGAATTCATATATAAAAATAGAATATTTGGATTGTCTTTTATTTCTTCTGAAATCTCTGTAATATGTGTTGAAATATAAAAAGTGCTCGATTTAATTTTTGAAAAAGCATTCAAAATCATCAATGAAGCATCGTAAGCATCTTTTACGTTTGTACCACGAAAAAGCTCGTCAAAAATCACAAACATTTTGTCTTTTTCTTTAATCTGCAAAGCAACTTCTTTCAAACGCTTTACCTCAGCATAAAAATGACTATAACCTTGTTGCAAATTATCCGAAAGATTTATGGTAGTCATCATTCCATTATAAACACTTGTTTTCATCTGTTTTGCGGCCACAGGAAAACCAATGTGCGCGAGATACATTGCAATTCCAATAGATTTTAAATACGTTGATTTTCCAGCCATATTTGGTCCTGTGAGAAAACACATATTTTCAAGATTTTTCATATCAGCATCGTTTGGAACAGCTTCTGGAATCAATGGATGTTTTAAGTCTGAAATTTCAAAAACTTGTGATTCCGCCTCGATAAATTCTGGAAGTACAAACTTTTTTTCATTTGCTACTTTGGCTATAGAAATATAAGCATCCAACAAATAAATCTTTTGTAAAAATCTGGTGAATTCAGCCTTATAATTTTCTCTAATTTGAAAATCCAAAGAGCTTAATATTTGAACACTCCATTTTCTATTTTTAAAAAGATATTTTTGAAACTTTTCCTTTTGAGCAAAAAAATCTAATTCTTCAAATAATTCCTTTAGAAAATCTGGTAAATTTTCTTCTAAAAAATACTGTTTTAATTCACTAAGTTCCTGAAAAATACTTTTAATCGCTTCCAATCCCATCGTCAGCAAATAAATATGACTTTCTCCCTGTTTATTGAAAAATTTGTGATACAAATAATAGTTAACTGCATTAATTTTTCCTGGTTCTGCATCATATTTTAGATAATGTTCAATGTATTCGAAATTATGAAAATTCAAAGAGATTTCTTTTTGCATAAAAAAACGAATGGTCTCAGTTCTTTTCTTCAAGAAAGAAATATCTGTTGATGGCTGATGCATCATACTATACAAAGTTAATTCTCCTTTTTCGGTTTTCGTTTGTTTAAATAATTTATAAATAGAATTGGAACCTTGTGAAAATAATTCTAATTCAGAAAGTGTCTGTTTGTCAATTTCAAATTTCATAGCTAAAAATATCAGATTTATATCTTTTCAAATAAAATATAATTCTGATAAAGTCGATTTGTTTAAAAAGTTAAATTTTTCTTATAAGTTAAAAGTTCTAATGTTAACAAATTCATTTTTCACTAAAAAAGAAAAGAAAGAAAATTGAAAAAGACAGAATAAATACTATTTTAGCATAAAAAATATATTATGTTTAAAAAAATACTTTTATCGCTATTTTTTATTTTTTTATATACAAAATTATTTGCTCAAATTAAGGAATTCGAATCTAAAGAAAAATCCGCTTGTAATTATTCACAAACAACTTTTTCTGTTACGGCAGAAAATAAGTTTAGTATTATTACACTTCAAGAAAGAAAAGTTCATGTTCAAAATTTTAAAAATGAGCTAGAATTTTCTAACCAACAAACTCATATTCTATCTTATTCAAAATGTAAATATTTCCTGAAAGCTAATTTTGACAGCGACGGGTTAAATTTGTTTTACACAGACAAAAAATTAAATAAAATAAGAGGAATCCATATTTCGAATCATTCTCCAGAAAAACACGAAGAAATAAATGCTCCAATAGATTTTAATAACAAAGAATATTTTGTCGAAATTGTCAATTATAACGATAAAAATTTTCTTATTTCTGTAAACAAAAACTCTTCTATTTTAAATTTTTATGAGTTTAAAAAGGCTCGATTTTCAAAAAAACATCAGATAGATGCTTCGAATATATTTATTGAAAGTGAAGAAAATGGAACTTTTTCTAGTGCGATCAGAACAGCTGGAGTTTTTGATGAAATCAATCCAGACAAAGAAAATTCAGTAAAAAGTCTTTTCAGCAATTTTAAATATTATGTGATCGATTCCAATTTATACATGACCATTGATCAGAATGATTATCGAACTTATGTTTTAAATGTAGATTTAGAATCTTTCGAAAATAGTTTTAAGGAGTATAAAAAACCAAGAGTAAATAATGATTTTTCAGAGAAAATAAACTCCAATTCTTTTATTCAAAATCATGTTATTTTTCAAGCAGTAGTGGATAAAGATAATCTTACTGTTGTAGCCTATGATTTGAAAACGGATAAAAAAATAAGTGAATATCAAATTGATAAAAATTTCTCAAAGACTAGTTTAGCTCCAAATTCAAATGGAACTAAAAAAAGAGTAGATCCTACAAGAATTTTCAAAAAATATGCTAAAGGTCCTTTGGCTCTTCAAGTTATTCCATTTCAAAATAAGTACTTTTTAGAATTTAGTGTTTTTAATATTCATAAAACTGCATATGAAAACCCAAATGATATGGATACTAATTTCAATTTATTAGATTGTAATATCGCTCCTATTGTTAGTGATAATTTAGAATCAAATCAATTGAAAAGTTATAGAAGATTGAATTCTTACAGTAATTTCTTTATTTATGAAGAAGGAAAATCTCAAAAGATATTTTCAATGCTTGACTCCAATTCTTTAGAAAGATTAGATGTTAAAAAGCCTAATTTAGCACTTGAAAAAATGGGGAATTATTTCAAAAATCATAAATTGAAAAAAGAAAATGTAATTGTTTTTGAATATCAGAATAAATATGTTTTGGGTTATGTTCATGATGAAAATCAACATATTATTTTAAAAGAATTTCAATGATAATTATATTATGTTTGAAAGCTTTTATTAATTTAGAACACACCCCTAGCCCCTCTCAAGAGGAGAATTAAATAATTTTCAATAAAAAATATGAGGTTTATGTTTAATAAATGCCTTGTGTTATTAAGTTTAGGTTTACTCTTTCTTAATAGCTCATTTAGTCCAAAATCAGATAAGAAAATTTTAAGCAAAAAGGAAAAATTAATTCTTGCTCTAAAAAAAGGAGATTGCACATTTGAAGACATTAAACTTTATGGAAAAGTAAAATTTGTAGATGCTTTCGAAGATATCAAAATTCGATACGTAGATGCTTTTCCTGATATAAAAGTTGAGTTTGTAGAAGCTTTTCCTGATAAATGCGGAAAGTGGCAAGAAGTCGAGGCTTTTGAGGATTTTAAAATAAGAGTTGTAGATGCTTTTGAAGATTTAAAGGTTGAAAAAGTGACAGCTTTTCCAGGTATGCAATAGAAAAGTTTAAAAATTTATCGTTATTTGTAATATAATGATAAAAATATTTTAAACTTTTTTTAATATATGGTAGATTTTAAGTTCCCAAAATCTGTAACATTTTATTTAAAAAACTTTAGCGATGATTGGTTAAAGAAACATCCTATTATTTTAAAACTAAAAACTTTTGCCAAAAACGAAATAGAAGAAGGAAGATGGGGAGGAGAGGATCATTTTTTTGATCTGATAATTATCGATAAAAAAACTACAACTTTAGACAACGAATATTTTAAAACTTACAATGAAATCTATCGTCGTTTGAGTGCAATGGAACGAAGACCTATTGAATTACATTATAGTTTGGTAGAAATTGAACTTACTTCAGAAATTGAACTTGAAAACTGGATTACTTATTTAGAAAAAAGGAAAACCTTTCCTTATGAAAATCTTTTAGGAAAAAAAGAGGAATTAATCCAGAAAATTCAAAACTCCGGAAATAGTCAAATTCACTATTTTCCATATTTACAAAGAAAGCGTGATTTATGGAATGATGAGAATGCTGAAAAAAAATACGAACTTAATTATTCTTTGAAATAAGAATCGAAATGTTAAAAAGATGTTAGAATCCTGAAAAGATTCCGTCAAAAGTAGTAATTTGAGCCATTCAATTTTTATAGAAAACGATACAAGACAATACATGAATAAAAAAGATACTCCAGGTGAATGTTGTACAAAAGACAACCACTTATCAACGCATTGGGACAAAGCTTATACGGATAAAGAAACGGAAAAACTTGGTTGGTATGAAAAAGAAGCTACACCAACTATTGAACTAATAGAAGAAACAGGTTTAGCAAAAGACGCAAGAATTCTGAACGTAGGAGTTGGAACTACTACTTTGATTGACGATTTGATTTCGAAAGGATATTCTAACCTGATTGCTACAGACCTTTCTGCAAAAGCTTTAGACATTTTGAAAGAAAGATGTGGTAAAGAGTCGGTTTCTTATCTACAAGATGATTTGACAAATTCTACTGTTTTAAATACTATTCCTCAAGTTGATTTATGGAATGATCGTGCTGTTTTACACTTCTTTTTGGAAGAAAAAGACAAACAATCTTATTTTGATTTGTTGAAAAAAGTAGTGAAAGTAAACGGATATGTGATTATCGCAACTTTTAACCTGGAAGGAGCTTTGAAATGTTGTGGATTAGATTTATGTAGATATGATAAAGATATGATTTCAGAGCGATTGGGAGATGATTTTGAATTGATTAAAAATTTCGATCATACATTTATTAATCCTGGAGGAGCTTCTAGAGCTTATGTTTATACATTATTTAAAAGAATCAAATAAATTTCTGTGAAGATGAGAAAACATGAGTTGAAATACCAAAAAACAGGATATTTTTCGAAGTTGATGTGTGATTATTTGGAGCAAAAAGAATCTTTAAAATCTTTTTATGGGAATTTTCCTGATTTGAATGGTTTTAAATCTCAGATTGCTCTAAAAAAAGAGAACTTCCCTGTTGAAAATAGAACTGTTTTAGTTCAAGATTTAACACAACAATACCAAGGTTTTGAAGTATCAGAAACTACAAAATCTAATATTTCTTCTTTATTAAATGAAAACGCTTTTACGATTGTAACTGGGCATCAATTGAATCTTTTTACTGGTCCTCTTTATTTTTTGTATAAAATTGTTTCGACAATTAATTTAACCAAAGAATTAAAAGAAAAATATCCAGAAAATGATTTTGTTCCTGTGTATTGGATGGCAACAGAAGATCATGATTTTGATGAAATAAATCATTTTTTCTATAAGGGAAATAAAGTTTCTTGGAATAGAAAAGATGGTGGAGCTGTTGGAAGATTTGATACAAAAGGATTAGAAGAAGTTTTTTCTTTATTGAAAACAGAAATGACTTCAAACCGGAATGCAAAATATCTACAAGATTTATTTGAAAAAGCTTATTTAAACCATAAAACACTTGCGGATGCGACTCGTTATATGGTAAATGAACTTTTTGGAGAATACGGTTTAGTGATTGTAGATGGAGATCGTAAAAATCTGAAAAGTCTTTTTGTAAAAACAATGCAAGAAGATTTGATAAATCACACAGCTTTTGATAAAGTTTCTGAAACCAACGCTGAGCTTGGGAAAAATTATAAAATTCAGGTAAATCCTAGAGAAATTAATCTTTTTTATTTAGAAGAAAATTTAAGAGAAAGAATTATAGAAGAAAACGGATTTTACAAAATAAATAATTCTAATTTGGTTTTTACTAAAGAAGCAATTTTAGAAGAATTAAATACAAATCCTGAAAAGTTTAGTCCAAATGTGATTTTACGTCCAGTTTTCCAAGAAACAATTCTTCCGAATCTTTGCTACATTGGTGGTGGTGGTGAATTGGCTTATTGGTTAGAATTAAAATCATTTTTCGAATCTCAGAAATTGACTTTCCCGATTTTACTTCTTAGAAATTCAGGAATGATTATGACCAAAAAACAATATAAAAAACTTGAAAACTTAAATATTTCGATAGAAGAAGTGTTTATGAAACAAGATGATTTGGTCAATAAAAAAGTAAAAGAACTTTCGCATCCAGATTTAGATTTTTCAGATCAAATTGAAACTTTAGAAAAAATGTTCTCCGAATTTGAAGTTTTAGCAGAAAAAACAGATTCTTCTTTTACTGGAGCTGTAAAAGCACAAAAAGTTAAACAATTGAAAGGTTTAAAAAATCTTGAGAAAAGACTTTTAAAAGCACAAAAGAAAAAACTTTATGATGTGGTTACAAGAATTCAGGTTCTTCGTGGAGAAATGTTCCCAAATCAGAGTCTTGAAGAAAGAAAACGAAATATGTCTGAAGTAATTGAGAATTTCGGACCAGAATTGATTCCGATTCTTTTTGAAAACATGAAACCTCTTGAGCAAAATTTTACAATTTTGGAGTTAGAATAGTTAGAAATAAAAACTATAAAAAAATGAGTTTGAAGTATTAAATTTCAAACTCATTTTTTATTAAATTATCTTTGATAAGGTTCTAGGTAAACAAAAATTAAATAATCATATCTTTTTAATAATTTTTCTTTCTCTATACCTGAAGAACATAGTAAAATATTACTTTTTCTATCTTGAATACCATAATAAAATAATAGAAGTGTTTTTTCTTTAACTTCTAAAAATCCTTTTTCATCAATTATATCGACAGTCGAATATTCACAATTCAAACTACCGTTTACAATCTTTGATAAATCAAAATTAAAAATCTCCTCACTACCAGGAATACTTGGGATAATTCTTAGGTTCTCATTACCTTTTTCAAAGGTTCTGAACTTATAAGTAAATGTTTTTTCAGTTTCTGATTTATTAAATTTTGGAGTAACATAACTTAAATAATCTATTCCATCATTATTAAATTGATTTATAGTTTCTTTATTTATCATCGTTTTCGAAGACTTCAATTTACCCTTTTCATACTCTTCGATAACAACATTTAGAATTTCTCCTTTTTTCAATTTAATAGGATATTTATAATTGACATATCCCATATCTTCAAAAATCTCTTGAACATCTTCTAAATCTATTTTAGTAGGATCAAAATATTCTTTGATATTATCACTTTTTTCTTGAGCGCTCATAGCAATGGAACAGCAAAGTAATGCTGTCATTAATACTCTTTTCATATTATAATTATTTAATTTTCTCTAAAATCTACAATCCAAGGGTTTTCTATATGTTTCTCAATAATATATCCATTTAGATTAAACCATTTTTCTGCTCTTTCTAAAACCCAACTATCTGTGGAAACAGCTACCCAATCTTCTTTTTCAGCTACATATTTATCAGGATTATATTCTAAAATAACTTCCCAATTCCAACCGTTTTTTTCAGATATTTCTTCAATAAATTGTTTTAAATTTCCACTATTAGAAACTGGTTTATCAAAAACCCAAAGAATCTTTTTTAAACCCAAATCTTTTAATTCTTGACCAAAAAGTTCCAAGGCAGTGATGGTTTCTTCCACTTTTCTATACGTACTATGTACACTTGCAATATCTCTACAACAACCATCAATTCCAATAAAAATAGGTGCTTTGGAAAGCGCTGCTTCCAAAGTGATTAATTGATTATAACCATCAATTACGATATTTTGACCTTTTAAATTTTCTTTTGAGATGTGTTTTTTAATACGATTTTTCAACTGATTTTCACCACAAGCAGAATGTGAAAGTGCTTGTCTTTGTCTGTCCGAAAAACGATATCGATCTCCAATTAATTTCAGTGAAGCTTTTGGACTATAATCTCTTCCAACTAAATAACTCAAATCGATTAATGCTTTTTTTAATTTCGGTAAGTTGTTTTCAGCAAAAAGTTTAGCATCTTTTGGATTTGCTCCTCGGTGTTTTTGTGTATTTGGCATTTTTTTTAATTTTCACAATTTTACATGAAATTTGATAGAAATCAAATTAAAAATTATATTTGAAGTAAAATAAATTGTAAAAATATGGGATTTGGATTTGGACCTGCATCAGAAATGCAAAAGTCTGTAAAGGCAAATAAAGCACAACTTCGAAAAAGAAATTCTTTAAAAGAAAACATAGAAATTTATGGAACTTCTTCTGATGAGAAATATGAATATAATGAGTTTTCGGAAGAAGAAATGGAAGCTTTTAAACTAAAAGTAAAACAAGAAAAAGCAATAGAGGATAGAAATCGAATTATTATAATTTGCTCTGCTGTAGTTGGTCTTGTAATTTTAGGATTTCTTTTTAATAGCGTTTTATAAAAACATAAACCTTAGTTTAATAAGGTTTATGTTTCATTTTATTTTTTCAATTTTATAATTTTATAGAAAATCAATTTCTCCTTTTCCTTCACGAATCACTTCTGGTTCTCCTTCTGAAAGATCAATAACTGTAGAAGCAACATTATCTCCATAACCTCCATCAATCACAATATCTACAAGATTTTGCCATTTTTCGAAAATTAATTCTGGATCTGTCGTATATTCCAATAATTCATCTTCATCATAAATGGAAGTTGAAATAATAGGATTTCCTAATTGACTTACAATTTCTCTTGCAATATTATTATCTGGAATACGAATACCAACTGTTTTTTTCTTTTTAAATACTTTTGGCAAACTGTTATTCCCTGGAAGAATAAAAGTGTAAGGACCAGGTAAAGCTCGTTTTAATACCTTATAAGTTGCCGTGTCGATTTGCCTTACATAATCAGAAAGATTGCTCAAATCACTACAAATGAAAGAGAAATTAGCTTTTTCAAGCTTCACTCCTTTGATTTTTGCAATTTTCTCCAAAGCTTTGGTTTTAGTAATATCACAACCTAAACCGTAAACTGTATCAGTTGGATAAATAACTAATCCTCCTTGTTTTAACACTTCTACAACTTTATTTATCTCCTTTGGATTGGGATTATCTTCGTAAATTTTAATAATTTTAGACATGAATACAACTTATTAATTCAAAAAACAAATTTACATGAAAGTTCTATCTAAAAAAATTAAACATTTCACAATTTTAATATTATTAATATTTACGTTCGCCTGTTCTTCTGATGACGATTCTACAGTAAATAATGATATTGAGGTTATAGATACAAATGAGAAATATGAAAAGAAAAACATTGCATACGGAGAACATTCACGACAAAAATTTGATTTATACTTACCAACAAATAGAACGATTGAGACTACAAAAACATTGATTCTTGTTCATGGAGGAACTTGGTTAGGTGGAGACAAAGCAGATATGAATCCTTTTATTGAAGAAATTCAACAAACGCTTCCAAATTATGCTTTAGCCTCTATAAATTATAGATATTTATCACAAGCTGAATTCTCTTTTGATAATATGACAGCAGATATTGATAGTGTGATTCAGTATTTAATCGAAAACAATGAAAAGTACCAAATTACTTCTAATTTTGGTTTACTAGGAGTTAGTGCTGGTGGACATTTATCAATGCTATATGGTTTTAACTCTACATATAATGATAAAATTCACGTAATTGCAAGTGTTGTTGGTCCAACGAATTTTATGGATCCAAATTATTTAGATAATGAAGGTTCTGTTATTCAAAATTTATATTCTCTAATTGAACTTGCTACAGGAAATACACCTGAAAATAATCCTGATTATTTTAAAAATTCTAGTCCAATTCATGTTGTAGATAATACTGCTCCACCTACAATTTTATTTTATGGAGACAATGATGAATTAGTACCAACTTCTCAAAGTATAGACCTAAAAGTGAAGTTAGAAGAACTAAATATTTTACATGAACATTATATTTATGAAGGACAAGATCATTCAAATTGGAATGATGAAAATTTAATGGATGTTTATGGAAAACTGACTACTTTCATTCAAGCGAATTTATAAAGAAATACATTAAAAAAAGACTGATTTCTTTCTTGAAATCAGTCTTTTTTTATTTTATAAAATCATTCAGTTCTCCATCAGCTACATGGCAAAATCCTGAGATTTTCAACATACTTTTTTTAAAAGAATTCTGATATAAATTTCTACCTAAATATTCTTTTGGGTAAATAATGATATTTTTTGATTGTTCTATTAAATCGTAATCCTCAAGTTTTATATTAAAATTCTTTTCTAATAAAAGTTTAAAACTCTCTTTACCATTTAAATTTCTTGAGATATTTAAAAAATATTTATCTAATTCTTTATCAATAAAAACAAGAAAATCTGAATCATCATCTCCATCCATACAGTTTACAAAACCAATAAATGAAATTGATTTCACATCTAAATTCCAACTAATATCTTTATCATAAGAATGAAAGTTAGAAGTATAAATTACTTTATCTCCTTGAATTTCTATTTGATTCATTTTTAAGTCTAAGCTTGATTATTGGTTTTAAAATTATCAAACTAGCTTGAAAAAAACTAATCTTTTTTCTTCTCAGGCATTGGTCCTCTCAGATGAATCACCAAACCATTTAGGAAATTTCTTAAAATCTGATCACCACATTCCATATACTTTGGATGTCCTTCTTTACGGAATAAAGCTCCTAATTCACTCTTTGAAACTTTAAAATCAACCAAAGCACAAATAGCCATAATATCCTCATTTGTCAATTTATGAGCTACTCGCATTTTTTTCATTATATCGTTATTCGTTAAAGGCATAATTTTATTTTTTATATGTTAAACAATATCACTTTTGATTTTTTCAGGAAATTTAAATGTAAGATTTACAAACCCCTAGCCTCTCTCAAGAGGGGAATTTAAAATCTGAAATTCGTGATAATGTTAGTTTAAATTATTTTGCATATTGAATCTTCACAGATTTCGATTTTATCTTTTTCTTCTGAACAGCTTTAAAAACTTGCGCACTTCTAGATCTACGAATAGCAACATGTGCAGAAAAATCTTTTACTTCAATCAGACCTAAATCATTTTTATGCATAAAATCAAACTGTAAAAAGAAACCTACCAAATCAAACTTACTGATTTTGTCTTTTTTTCCTTTTCCAATATAAAAAGTAACCCATTCTGGCTTTTCAATTTGCTTTGTCGGATCAATTTCAAAAGTCTCTGGCTCTTCATCTAAATATGGTGGAAGATAATCTCCAAACGTACGAATCAGAATACTCGTTCCTGAAGCTTTCATCCTTGCTGTTCTTCCATTTCTGTGTGTAAAAGTACTTTCTTGTAAAGCCAATTGATAATGAATCACATAATCCAATTCTGGAATATCAATTCCACGAGCAGCAATATCTGTAGCAATTAAAACTTGTGCACTTCCATTTCTAAATTTCGTCAAAGAAGCTTCTCGTTTTTCTTGTTCTAAACCTCCATGAAAAGTAGCATAAACCACTCGATGTTCATCTAAATGTTCACTGATTCGATCACAAGCTTCACGGTGGTTTGCAAAAACAATCGCATTTTGCCCTCTTTCCAATTGATTTAAAACATCTAACAAACCTTCTAGTTTCTCTTCTTTTTCTACAGTTATTTGTTTTATTTCTAAAGTTCCTTCTGTTTTAAACTCTGACTCTACAGTAAAATAATTGTCAAAATGAATATAACTTGGAATTTCAATAGACTGTGTAGCAGAAGCAAGAATTTTCGAGTTAGCATTTGGCAAATATTTCATGATTGATTCCATCTGATTTGAAAAACCAAACTCTAAAGATTTATCAAATTCATCAAAAACCAAATGATCTACCGTTATCGAATCAAACGTTTTTCTTTCAATATGATCTAAAATTCTTCCAGGTGTTCCTACCAAAATTGTTGGAGGAGTTGAGAAATTCTTTTTCTCTTGCTGAAAAGAATGACCTCCATAACATGCATTGACTTTTACAGGAAGTTTCATTTTTTTCAAAACACTTTCAATCTGTAAAACTAACTCTCTTGTTGGAGCAATAATCAGTACTTGAACTCCTTTCTTTCTTGTGATTCTTGATAAAACACTCATAATGAATGCAACCGTTTTTCCACTTCCAGTTGGAGCTAATAATAAAATATTAGAATGTTTTTTAGAAGCATCAAAAGTAGATTTCTGCATTACATTCAAATCTTGGAATCCTAAGTTCTCTAAGATTTTTTCCTTTGTTGTATTTAATATTTTCATTTTTTGCAAGGGAAATCATCTCCCTTAAGATGCTTTTATATAATTCTTAATTTATTTTATTTGAAATATTCATTCCTTTTGTAAACCTGGCGCACTTTTGTAAAGTGTGCCCATTTTTTCAAACATTTGTGTGGTCACGTTTACAAACTATCGTTAGCGATTAGAGTCGAAGTCAAAATTTCAGTAGGAAATTAATTTCCAAAAGTTTCAGCACATTTTTCAGCACATTTCTCTCCATCAATTGCTGCAGAAATAATTCCACCAGCATATCCAGCTCCTTCACCACAAGGAAATAATCCTTTGATTACAGGATGCTCTAAAGTTTCTTTTGTACGAGGAATTCTCACAGGAGAAGAAGTTCTAGATTCTGGAGCGTGTACAACTGCTTCATTTGTCATATAACCACGCATTGATTTTCCAAATTCTACAAACCCTCCTTGTAATGTTTTATGTACAAATTCTGGTAAAACTCCACCTAAATCTACTGAAGTTGTTCCAGGCATATAAGAAGTTTCTGGGATAAAATTTGATTTTTTTCCTTTTGTAAAATCTACCAAACGCTGCGCAGGAACTTTTTGCGTCTCTCCTCCCATACTCCAAGCTTTTTGCTCAATTTCTTTTTGGAAATACATTCCAGCTAATGGCCCATGTTCTTTATATTTTTGAAAATCTTCTTGACGAAGTTCTACAACAATTCCAGAATTCGAAGTTTTTCGATCACGTTTTGAAGGAGACCAACCATTTGTTACTACTTCTCCAGGTGCAGTAGCACAAGGCGCAATAACTCCACCAGGACACATACAGAAAGAATAAACTCCTCTTCCTAAAACTTGTTTTACGATGCTATAAGGTGCAGGTGGTAAAAACTGTCCTCTTGGTGCTTTGTATTGAATTTTATCAATTAACTCCTGACTGTGTTCCACACGAACTCCAAGTGCAAAAGGTTTTGCTTCAATCAAAATTCCTTTATGGTGTAATAATTCAAAAATATCTCTTGCAGAATGTCCTGTTGCCAAAATAACTTGATCCGATTCGATGATATCTCCATTTTGAGTTTCTACTCCTGTTACTTTGTTATTTTTAATCAAAATATCTTTCACACGAGTTTCAAAACGTACTTCTCCACCAAAACGAATAATATTCTCACGAATTTCTTGAATGATTTTTGGTAATTTATTAGTTCCAATATGCGGATGTGCTTCTACCATAATTTTTTGTGTCGCTCCATGTGCAACTAACAAATGTAGAATTCGCTGCACATCTCCTCTTTTCTTAGAACGCGTATATAATTTTCCATCCGAATAAGTTCCAGCTCCACCTTCTCCAAAACAGTAATTTGAATCTTCATCAACGATATGGAACTTTGTAATTGCTGCCAAATCTCTTCTTCTTGCTCTTACATCTTTTCCTCGCTCTAAAACGATTGGTTTCAAACCTTTTTCGATTAATCGCAAAGCGGCAAATAATCCGGCAGGACCAGCACCTACTACAATCACTTCTCTTTTATTAGAAACATCTTCATAATCTGGCAATTCATATTGTTTTTCTTCAAAAACTTCGTTTCTATAAATTTCTACATTTAAGTTTATTTTAATTGCTCTTTGGCGTGCATCTATAGATCTTTTTACAATATCAATAGCTGTGATTTCTTCTAAAGGAATGTCTTCTAGCTTTGAAATATGTTTCTTTAAAAGTTCTTCATTTGCTGCAACCTCCGGAGCAACTTGTAGTCGAATTGTAGTCGGCATAATCAGTATTCTGTATTAGAGCGCAAAAGTACAAAAATTTGATTTAGCAAATGTTTAAAGTTGTCTTTGTGTTTTGGTTTTAAATCGAACCTTCAGAACCTGTAAAAGGATCATATAAAAAAACCGTTCGATTTGAACGGCTTTGTAGTTTTAATGTCTTTCCGAAGACAAATGCTTAAAAAATATCATCTACATTTTCTTTTAAAAAATCAAAAACAATTGAACCAAATGTTTTTCCTAAGAAAACTGTAAAGTAATATTTAAAACCTCTTCTTTTAGAACCTTGGTTTTCCTGGTTCTTTTTAAATTTATTCATAAATTGTAAATTTTATATGCTAAAAAGCATTGTTTTAATTTATGAATTCATTACATTTGTCTCTATAAGTTTGTTCGCTAAACAATTTATAACAAAATTAATTAAACGTTGAAGTTGGCGCTTCAGCGTTTTTTGTTAAAACTATTTTTAAACTTACAGATTCATTTGTTATGAACTCTACTCTTCAAAGATATGTAATAATTTTAGAATTATTTTATTAAAAACATATAATTAAATTTAAAAACTACACTATTTTTATAATCCTATTTTTTTAAACCAATTTTGATTGATAATATATTTTCATGTAAAAATGCTTACATATTTTTATCAATTCAATAATCATAAAAAATTAAATATACTACAAATGTAATACATTTGTCATACAATTTATTGAGGAATCCATTAATAAAACGAAAAATACTGAGAATATGACATAAAAAATTAGGTCAACATTTTATTCAGTCTTAAGAATTACATAAAAAAATCTATATAATCTACATACTTTGTATAGATTAATACATCAAAATTTTTTCATTCCATTCCCTCACATCAGGAACCATAAACTTGAATTCAATAATGCTTTCTAGCAATTCTTTTGTTGTCCAATTTTTCATGATTTTTATAAATTATTTAATTCTCTCAAACTCATAATTTGTCAAATCTCCTCCTGATGCAAAGCCAGGAACAATCAATATAAATCCAATACCTTCTGTTTTTGTTAAACAATATAAGTTTTGATTATGTAAAGTTAATTTCACAGACGAATCTCCTACTCCATTAATCAAAAAGTAAAAAGTATCAAACTTCATTTGAGTATTTAACAAATAAAAATCTTGATGAATTCTCCCTTTTAATTTCTTAGTATCCAAAATATTCTCACCATCTTTCAAAGCAGCATAAATTTGATTTTCTTCTTGATAAATTTCAACTACTAAATCTTTCTCATTTTTAAATTCTTTATTGGAACTATAATTAAGTATTCCCCAGAGATGACCAATTGAATTAAGAGAAGAATTTTTATAAGTTCCTAAAATTTGATATAAATTTTCTTCGGAAAGTTTCGTTACAGGCTTTGTTGCTTTTGATTTTTTCACACTTACACAGGATGAAAAAATTAAAATGTAAATGAATAGTAAATATTTTTTCATATTAATTTTAAAAATCTCCTCAATTATATAATAAAAAAGAAAAAAACAAAATATCTCTATATCATAAAGCTGTCAAACCTCTAATATTTCTTTTAAAATTGAAAATAAATAAAAGGTTGAATTTCTGAAGAAGCTACCACATAAACCAACCAACAAAGTCCACCTAAAATAGCTGATTTTCCGTACCAAGGCAAAGAATTATGCATGTTCTCAAGCTTTTCTAAAAATCTTACTGGCATAAAATGTAAGAAATATCCTATTCCAATTAGAATGAAAACATATTTGTAACCTTCTACAATTTCTAAAGCATTTTGAATAGAGAAATCATTTGCAATTTGTGTAATATTCGTTACGATATCTAGCGCAGTTTTAAAAGAATCTGCTCGAAAATAAATCCATAAAAATGCAACAAAATGGAAAGTAAGTAACCAAAATATTGGTTTTGTAAATCTATTTTTTGGTAAAACTAAATTGTAGTTTTTACAAAGTTTTTCATAAATCAAAGCAATTCCGTGACCAGCTCCCCAAAAAACAAATTTCCAAGCAGCACCATGCCAAAGTCCTCCTAAAAACATCGTCATGAATAAATTCATATAAGTTCTCATCGTTCCTTTTCTATTTCCTCCCATCGAAATATAAAGATAATCTCGAAGCCAAGAAGAAAGAGAAATATGCCAACGACGCCAAAATTCTGTAATACTGAATGAATTATAAGGAGTTCTAAAGTTTTCTGGAAGTGTAAAACCAAGTAACAAAGCCAAACCAATTGCCATATCAGAATAACCTGAAAAATCGCAATAAATCTGAATGGTATATCCATAAACAGCCATTAAATTCTCGAAAGGTGAATACAACATCGGGCTATCGAAAACTCTATCTACAAAATTGATACTGATATAATCTGCAATCACAGCTTTTTTGAACAAACCTCCGATAATCAATACAAAAGCTCGATTAAAATTTTCTTTGGTAACAAAATATTTCCCTCTAATTTGTGGAATAAAATCTGCTGCTCTTACAATAGGTCCTGCAACTAATTGTGGGAAAAAGGAAACGAAAAATAAGAAATCCCAGAAAGATTCTGCTGGTTTCATTTCTTTTCGATACAAATCAATCGAATAACTCATCGTTTGGAATGTAAAAAATGAAATCCCGATTGGTAAGAAAATATCTTGAAAAGCAAAGTTGCTTTCTAAAATCTGGTTGATATTATCAATAAAGAAATTCGTGTATTTGAAATAAGCCAGTAAACCAAGGTTAATAACCAAACTTATAATTAAATACAGCTTTCGTTTTGCTTTTTCTTTTGTTTCATAAATTAACTTTCCAAGATAAAAATCGACAATAGAAGAGAAAATCAGCAAACCAAAATACGCTCCACTAGACTTATAGTAAAAGTATAAACTAAAAATCGTAACATAATAAATTCGTAGATTGATTTTCTTCTGAATCGCTTGATAAACCAAGAAAAACAAAAGAAAAACCACGAAAAATAAAACACTACTAAAAATTAGAGGTTCTTTTGGATTATACGTTAGCCAATTTCCAATATTTTCAAATGTCAAATTTTGTAACATGGAAAGAAATGTATTATTCATATTTCAAAAAAGTGTTGTAAATCGCACGAAATAATAATTCTCCTTGAATTTCGTATCCTTTTGCGCTATAATGTATTTTATCTTTTGCTGCCAATCCTTGCTTTGACCAAGTCAAAATCCCTCGCTCTTTCCCTGTCATATGATACAAATCCCAATAAGCATATTGTTGTTTTTTGGCGTTTTCTAGGATGATATTTCTAAATTCAGCAATTTTAGGATTTGTTTTTCTTCTTTTAATTAATGCTGAAGGTGGCGTTGTCAATAAAATATTTTGGCAATTTGTAAACTCTTTTGTATTGTTCAAAAATGCTAATAAATTCTCTTCAAACCTTTCTGATTTGTAAGTAGTTTCGAAAGCTTCATTGGTTCCAAGAGAAATAATTATTAAATCTGGTTTTAATAATTTTAATTGCTCAAAAAATAAACTCGAACGATTGTTATAATCTTCAAACCTAGCTCCATTTACACCAATATTATGATAAATTACACCAGGATTTCCATTACTCGTAAGTAAACCATTAAGAGCAAAATTATCTTTTGCTTTGGAAGAATTTCCAGTAACATAAAACTCTTGAATCAAAGAATTACTTTTCACTCCATTTTCAATACTTTGAGCAAAAGGAGTTGTTCCTAATATTTTTGCAGGTTGGTAAGATTTACTCTTAATTTTTAATTTTTGTTTCGGACGAATCATGTTAGATTTTAATCCATTCCATTTTTTAATATTTCTAACAGAAACTTTATATTTTCTCCCGATTCCAGAAAGCGTATTTCCACTTTTCACCGTGTGATATTTCCATTTCGGAACTGGTTTTTGGTATTTTATTTCTTTTTGAACTGCAATATTATTTGTGTGCGAAATCCATTGAATTTCATTTGCAAAATCTTTTTCATCATCAAAAGAAACTTTTATAAAAAACTCTTTTTCTGTAGTTTCTAAAGCAATTCCACTTAGTCCAATTGTTGCTTTTTTAGATCTATTTTTAATATTTCTTAAAGCAAAAAAATCGCTATAAGTTGTATACGTTATGTCTTGAGGTCCATTTGTTTTAGCTGCTTTATATGGAAAAAGAAATCCACGACCAGCATTTCCAAAAATATCTTGAAAATTATTTCTAGTTACATCCGTAAAAAAGTTCGCTTGAATATGAGAATCTCCAATATGAACAATTCTGATAATACTATCTTTTTCTTTTAGTTTATCAAAAAAAGGAAGCAAAATAGAATCGTTTTGAATCGTATTTTCTGAAAGTGGAATAAAACTAGGAATCTCTACCTGCCCAAAAGTAGAGAAACTAAAAAGTAGCATTACTAAAAAAGAAATGCTTTTTATTTTATAAATCGTATTTAGTTTATTTTTCATGATGTTTTTTAAATTTTTTATATCCACTCAACAGATATTCCGAAATATAATCTGCAATATGTGGTGCACCTCTATAATTAAAATGAATATAATCCTTATTTGCCCAAGGTTTTTCTTTCTCAACAAAATCTTTCATACTTCCCTCTCCTCCCATTGCTTCGAAAAGATTGAAAAAACTACTTTGTGTCTGATTTGCATATTTTTTCTGTGCAGCAATTAATTTTTCTACAGAAGGATGCGTAATAACTTCCGTTCCTTCTTTCTTACCATAATCTGCACTAGAAATCACTAAAATATTTGCATCTGGAAAACAAACTTTCAAATGTTCAACCACACGTTTCATCTGTGAAGCGTACCAATTGTATGAAGTAACATCATCACTAATCACATTTGCTCCATAATGAAGAATGATTAAATTATACGGACGAACAGAATTAAAAGCATTCATCACATTCGCATTTAAAGTAGAAAGTGGTAAACCAGAATTTCCTCGAATAGATAGGTTATCAACACTCACGCCATTTTTTGTTTCGAAAGTAAATCCGTACAAAGGAACGTTTTGTGTTTCATGAAAATCTACTTCAACTTTTGATAAATTTTCATTTTTAGAAAGCTTCAATCTATTTAAAATTCGCTTTCCATTTAATTTTTTATTCTTTTCATTAAAAGTCAAGTAAGGATCTAAATCTAAAGTATCTTCACTTGCTTTTCCATAATAAAATATCGGTTTTGGGATTTCCTGATATTTACTTTTAGAAAATTTAATTTGTGTGCTATCTACTTTAGTCCAACTTACATTTCCTCCTAAGCCGTAAGGTGCATTTTTTTCTGTTTTTTTGGAAATAAAACTTCTGAATTCGAAGTCTTTTTTAGGATAACGATGTAAAACCGTCATACGAGATTTTGCAGAAAGAGAAGTAGCATTTACATATCCAACTCCTTTTCCTCCAAACATTTTTTGAAGAGTTTTTCGAATATCTTGAACAATCAAATCTCCATCCGTCATCGAATCTCCAAAATATGCAATGTTTACTTTTTTGTCTGGGTCTTGTTCTAAGGTTAAAAGTGCTTCGTAGAAATCTCCTAAATTGAAGAAATTTTTATTATTTCTAGCTCTTCTAGCTCGTTCTTGCTTTTCAGCTTCAGAAGCCATATCAGCAATCAATTTTTCCATCACTTTAATCGAATCTGCTCTACATTCGTTTCGTATCATGATGGCATCATAATCAATCGTGTCTTTCTTTTTTAAATCTTCAACATTATTTTTTTGAACTTCTAACTTAAAATTTTCTTTCGGAAAAAAATAAGTCAGCACTCCAAAGACAACAAATGCCAAAAAAATAGAGTAAAAACTATTTTTAGAATGATTTTTTTGTGTATTCATTTAAAAACTGAGCTAAAACTGGGGATTCACCTTTCTTTTTCACTTTTCCTTAAAAAGTTGTGCTAAAATAACACAACTTTTTATTTATTCTTCTATTTCTAACTCAAAAAAGCTAAATAAATTTCCTCCATATTTTTTAGAATAACTATAATATTCTAAATCGGATAAATCTGTATGTTTTGAATGCTCGATAATCAAATATCCTTCTTCTTCTAAAAGATCATTTTCAAAAACTAAAGAAGCTATTTTTGCAAATTGTTCTTTTTCAAAATCATATGGTGGATCTGCAAAAATCACATCATATTTCATTTTATTTTTCTCTAAAAACTTATAAACATCTGATTTTATAGTTTTAATAGGGAAATCTAAATTTCTTGAAGTATCATTGATAAATTTTGTACAACCAAAAAATTGGTCTACTGCAGTAATTTGTTTCGTACCTCTTGAAGCAAACTCAAAACTAATATTTCCTGTTCCTGCAAAAAGATCTAGAACAGAAATTGCATCAAAATAAAAATGATTGTTTAAAATATTGAAAAGAGATTCTTTTGCCATATCCGTTGTTGGACGAACAGGCAAATTTTTAGGCGCAGAAAGTCTCTTGCCTTTATGTTTTCCTGAAATAATTCGCATTATTTAATAATTTAATAACGTGTAAAAAGAATGGTCTGGTAAGTTTTTCAACTTTGATTGTGAATTTTCTACGAAACTGATGTTTCGAATATATTGATGAGCGATTTTATATAAGTCAGATTTCTCATCAATTGCTCCTAAAAATACTAATTCAAACGCTTCTGGATTTAAAGATAATTGTTCCGCTGTAAATAAAATGTAGTAAATAAAATCTTCTTTCGTTCTATATTGGAAAGAATTATACATTTTAAAATTCCCATTATCTAAGAAAACCATCTCAAAAGAATGATCTTCAACATGAATAAAAATATATTGCTTATTCGTGTTTTTATAAGTATCTATTAGTTTTTTTACTAAAATAGATGATGAATGTGTATACTCAAAAGCACCAAAATGATCGAATAAGAAATTATTTACATTCACAAAAGGAATATAAACAGAAACTATTTCTGATTGAAGAATTTCATCATATACAATAAAATCATTATCAAATACTTTAACCGTATGTTTTAAATAGCTTTTCAGATATTTTTCATCGAAAAACACTTTAGGCACAAACGTAGCCATATTATTTGAATGAATTACTTGAACCTTTTTATATGCTTTTTGCAACAAAACATTTTCTTTAAAAATATTCATGATATTTTCAAGATGCATTGTAGGAGTTTTTGCTTTCGAGTCAAACTCGTAGTGCAAAAGAGCTGTAAAAAGCTCTAGTTCTTCATCATATATACAAAAAGAAAATCCATCCAAGCTAATTTGGATGGATAATCTACTATTTTCAAGATTTTTAAAATCCGTCTTCTTATTCGTTATTTGAACCTTTTTTGTTCTCATCATAAAATGGTGGCCAGTTTCCGCTATCTTTTACTTCTTCTAACGAACCTACTGAAATGTGTTCACCTCTTACTTCATCTCCTTGAATTGTTTCTTCTTCTTGACGAATTAAATGCGGGTTCATTCCTTCTAGAATAACTGATTTCTTAACTTTTGCTTCAAAAGTTGGAGCTTTTAATCCTGCAACTTTCTCAACGATTGCTGTTCCTAAAGTAAATTTAACATTTGTTCCTGGAACATCCAATAAATTTTTATAATTTCTATTTTGGAAAGAATTGATAACAGGTTCATAACCAATTGTATCAACTACTCTAATTTCTTTTTCTAAATCTAATCCACTCTCTTTTACAGTAATAACAGTATCTCTACTCTGAGTAATAGCAAACTTCGCAGTATCAATAAATTGAACTAATGAATCAGCATTTGCAATATATTTTCCATTTACTCTCTTATATGCGTTCTCTGCATCACGAATCACTTTTAACTGATCAATTACTTTCGCATATCTTTTCTTCTTTTCAATGTTAAAATTGATTGGCTCCATAATACTAGTATAGATTTTCCAACCCATAAACACAGCCGCCCCTATTAAAACAATTGAAACTAAAGGGTGTAATTTCTTAGGAATAAACTTAACTATTACGATAGCTAATAAAACAGTTACTATAACTGCACCAACAATTGGGATAATCATTATCTTATATGTTTTAAAAATTTTGAATCATGGCAAATCTACAAATTTTTTTGAATGAGAAAAATTTTTAACCGCAAATCAATTTGTATCTTTGCATTTTTAACAAATCACATGGCAAAAACTGTACCAGAATTTTATAATTTACTTCTTGATAAGTTTCCATACGAAACTACGAATTCTCAGGATAAACTACTAGGAAGTTTGGCAAATTTTATCTTTGATGAGAGCAAAAATTCTCTTTTTCTTCTAAAAGGGTATGCAGGTACTGGAAAAACTACAATTATTAGTACCGTTGTAAACAATCTTTGGAAAATTAGAAAAAAAGCGGTTTTGCTTGCCCCTACTGGGCGTGCAGCAAAAGTAATTTCTGGATATGCAGGAAGAGAAGCTTTTACAATTCATAAAAAAATATACCATCCTAGAAAAGATAAAAACGGTAGTGTGAAATTTGCTTTACAAGTAAACAAACACACTGATACTTTGTTTATTGTAGATGAAGCTTCAATGATTGCCGATGCATCAAATTCTATGATTGCTGGAAGTGAAAGTTCTTTGTTGGATGATTTGATTAATTATGTGTATGCTGGTAGAAATTGTAAATTGATTTTTATTGGAGATACCGCACAGCTTCCACCTGTTCGTTTAGAAATCAGTCCTGCGTTGAATGAAAATATTCTGATGTATGAGTTTGACAAAGATGTTCGTCTTCATGAACTTACAGAAGTGACACGTCAGGGTACAGATTCAGGGATTTTGGTTAATGCAACTTCCATTCGTTCGATTTTGGAAGATGGAGGTTATGAAGATTTTCAGTTTCAACAAAAATTTCCAGATGTCATTCGTTTGATTGATGGTTATGATATTCAAAATGCGATTCATTCTTCTTATGATGAAAATGGTGTGGAAGACACAGCATTTATCGTGCGATCGAACAAAAGAGCAAATCAATACAATCAGCAAATTCGACTGAAAATCAGAGGGCAAGAAAATGAAGTATCGGTTGGAGATTTTGTAATGGTTGTAAAAAATAATTATTTCTGGTTAAAAGATTCAGCGCATGTTGGATTTATTGCAAATGGTGATACTTGTGAAATTTTAGAAATATATTCTACCAAAGAATTATACGGTTATAAGTTTGCGAGAGTGAAACTTCGAATGATTGATTATCCGATGCAAAGACCTTTTGAGACGGTGATTTTATTAGATACTTTAACTTCAGAAGCTGCTTCTTTAAGTTATGAAGAACAGAATCAATTATTTCAAAAAGTTTCTGAAGATTTTTCGCATTTACCCAAATATAGACAAGTACAAGAAATCAAGAAAAATGAGTATTTCAATGCTTTACAGGTGAAATTTTCTTATGCAATGACTTGTCATAAATCGCAAGGTGGACAGTGGAAAAATGTTTTTATTGAAAAACCGTATTTACCAGAAGGACAATCGATTGATTATCTTCGTTGGTTATATACAGCTGTAACTCGTGCAAAGGAAAAATTGTATTTAATTGGTTTTTCTGATGATGATTTTATGGATTATTAATTTTTTGTTTTTTAATTTGTAATTTAAGGCTTAGCAGAGAATTGCATTAGGGATTGCAGCGGCATCCTTTTGCGGAGGTACGGAGCAAAAGATATAGCGGAAAGCCCGACCTTTTTCTGAGTTTTTTGGAAACGAAGAAAAATGGGAATGCCCTAATAATAATTAATATTTTAGAGTGAAATGAAGAGAATAATTGGAAGTTTGATATTGAAATTAGGAGGTTGGAAAGTAAAAGTTGATGACGAACACTATAAAATCAAAAAATATGTGGCGGTTTGTGCTCCACACACTTCTAATTGGGATTTTGTTTTCGCAATGTCTTTCTTTTTCAGAGAAAGAATCAAAGTTCGATTTTTTATAAAAGATAGCTATATAAAAGGCGCTTTTGGTTGGTTTTTCAAGTCTTTAGGTGCAATTGGCGTGGACAGATCTAAGAATAACAATTTGGTAGATTTTGCTGTTTCGGAATTCGAAAAAAGGGATTCTTTGGTTTTATTAGTGCCAGCAGAAGGAACTCGAAGACGAGTGGAAAAATGGAAAACAGGATTTTATCATATTGCCACAAAAGCAGATGTTCCAATTGCGATGGGATATTTGGATTTTGAGAAAAAAGAAGGTGGAGTTAAGAAATTTTATAGACTTTCGGGAGATTTTGAGAAAGATATGCAGGAAATTGAGGATTTTTATAGAAACATAAAAGGGAAAAATCCGGAGAATTATAATCCGAAAATATTTTAAATAAAAAAGCCAACTCGTTGAAGTTGGCTTTGTATTTTTAGAACATTCCGTCCATTCCAGGAATGTTTGGCATTCCGTCTTTTGCTGCAGCTGCAAGCTCTTGTTCGTTGATGCTGTTTGCTCTTGTCAAAGCATCGTTTAGAGCCATCACCAAATAATCTTCGATTTCTTCGTTATCCGTTAAAGACTCGTCGATTTTGATATCTCTTACTTTTCTATTTGCAGTAACTGTAACTTTTACCTTTCCGTTTCCAGCTTCACCATCGATTAAAACTGTGTCTAATCTTTTTTTAGTGTCTTCTACGTTTTGCTGCGCTGCTTTCAGCTTATCCATCATTCCTGATAAATCTCCAAACATTGTAATTTCGTTTATGTGTTTTAATAAATCAATCTCTCTAATCTCGACAAAAGTATTAAAAATAGTAGTTTTTAGAGAATTGTTTTGGAAAGATTTTTTATAGAAAATTTCAGATGTTTTTTTAGGAATAAAGAAGTATTTTTGAGAGTAAATATTTTTAGAAATTGAATTATGAAACAAATAGTAGCTAGTTTATTTATTTTAATGACTTTGATAGGTTGTAAAAATGAGGAAAAGAAAAAAGAAAAAGTCGAAAAACAACCAGAAATCGTTGAAGTTGCATCGATAAAAGGACAACAACTAACTGGAGTTACCGTTTCTGATCATCGTATTTTTGTGAATTTTCCGAGATGGCGAAAAAACATCAAATTTTCTGTTGCTGAAATTAAAGGGAAAAACGATTTTGTAGCTTATCCAAATGAAAAATGGAATTCTTGGAAAGAAGGTGAGCAAATTACAGATTCTGTTTTTGTGGCTGTACAATCTGTTGTCGCTTCCAAAAATGAACTTTTTGTTGTGGATACAAGAAATCCAGAATTTAAAGGAGTTCAAGGGAATCCTGTGATTTTTGTTTTTGATTTGAATTCCAATAAATTATTGAGAAAATACGATTTACCAGAAAAAGTTTTTCATAAAAATTCTTATATAAATGATGTTCGTATTGATCCTGAACAAAATCTAGCTTTCTTCACAGATTCTGGAAGTGCAGGTTTGGTGATTTTAGATTTAGGAACTGGAAAAGCGAAAAGAATTTTAGATCAACATAAATCTACAAGTGCAGAAGCTTCTTATCTGACAATTAATAATAAAAAATGGGAAAACACCGTTCATTCGGATGGAATTTCCATTGATTTGAAAAATCAAAAGTTATATTATCATTCATTGACAGATTATAGTTTATATGCTTTATCTATTGATAAAATAATTCATGGAACAGAAAAAGAAATTGAAGATTCTGTTGAATTTGTTGCAAAAACAGCTGCTCCTGATGGAATGATTATTCATAACGGAATTTTATATTTCGGAGATTTAGAAAATCATAAAATCATGCAAATGAATCTGAATGATAAAAATGTTTCTGTTTTGGTGGAAGGAGATAAAATCAAATGGGCAGATACGTTTAGTGTGGAAGGAAATGAATTGTATTTTACAAATTCAAGAATTCATGAATCTGGAGGAGATATTTCCAATTTGGTGTATACTGTAAATAAAGTGAAAATATGAAAATGAATATAAACCTTAAAACCATGAATATTTTTCATGGTTTTATATTTTTTTTAGTTATCGGAATTCATTTTTGTCATTCGCAGGAAAATAAAACAATCAATGCATTGAGTAAAAATTATGACTGGAATGCTAGATTTGAATATAGCGAAACAGATGTTTTATCTTTTGTTTATCAATGGTTTTCTGGATTTGATCATCAAAAAGAAACTGGTTTTTTCTTGAAATTTTTAGACGATTATGTCCAGATGAATTATCCAGATTTTGAAATTAAATCAAAAAAAGATTTTATTAAATGGTATGAAGGTGTGGAATCAACTATTTTTTGGAATCGACATTATTTGAAAAATATTAAAGTAAAACAAAACGAAGATAAAACTTGGAATATCACATATGATGTGAATTGGAAAGCTAAGGATTATTCAGGAAAAAAATATGATCTATTGATTTTTCAAAAATTAAAAATTGTTCGATATGGAGATATTTTCAAAATTCTTCAATTGGATGCAGAAGTAAAGAAATAAATGACAAAAATTAAAAGATTCAAAGAAATAAACGATTTATTTGAAGCAACTGGGTTTCAAAAAAGAACAAATATTCCAGAGTTTTTTATTTTAAAATTTGAAAAAATCCCTTCTGATACAGCTTTCAAAATGCTTCCTTATCAAAAGGATTTTTATCAAGTTTCTCTTATTTTAAATACAAATCAAGAAACAGAAATAGAGATTGATTCCGAAAAAAATAATCAATTGAAAAATTCGCTTTTTTTCCTATCTCCTGATCATATTTATTCTTGGAAAAGAAGTGAAAATACTACTGGTTTTATTCTTTATTTCAAATTGGATTTTCTGAATTTTTATCAAGGAGACTTTAAAAAAGACTTTTCATTTTTTGATGTTGCTGACAAAAATTCTTTTCAATTAACATCAGTATCAAAAGAAAGTTTGAAAGCTGATTTCGAAAAGTTGTATAAAGAATATTATGTCGAAAATTTATATCGCTATGAAATACTTCAATCTAATTTACTGTCATTTTTATTCAAAATTAAAGGTCTGAATGAACTAACCATAAAAGAGAAACAAACTTCTACTCTTAAAGAAGAATTGGTTTTTAAATTCGAAAATTTATTGAATAATTATTATTTAAAAAATAAACAGACCATTTCTTATGCAGAAAAATTGAATGTTTCTCCCAGTTATTTAAATCAAGTTTTAAAAGAATCTAAAGGAAAAACAGCTAAAGAATTGATCAATGAAAAAATAATTCATGAAGCAAAAAAAGAATTAAAATATTCTACATTTTCTATTTCTGAAATAGCTTATAATTTAGGTTTTGAGGAGCCAACACATTTTACAAGATTTTTTAAAAAGCTAGTAAATATGACGCCAAAAGAATACAAAAAGCTTTACTAATTTTTGGTCATTCTTCCCTCATTATTGGTTATTTTTTGGTCAGAAACGAGCCTAACTTTGTATTAGAAATTTTAAATAAAATCAAAATGGAAAATATCATCGTATTAGGAGCAAACGGAAATGTTGGAAAAACTGTTATAGAAAAACTTCAAGATAAAAATGTGAAAATTTTTGCAGGTGTTCGAAATGAAAGTTATTTCGAATCTATTGAAAAACTTAGTGCTAAACCATTAAAAGTTGATTTTACAAATCAACAAGAATTGGATGAAGCTTTAAAAGATAAAGATCGTGTTTTTTTAGTAACGCCTTTAATGCAAAATCCTGAATTTATCACACAATTAGTGATAAATGCTGCAAAGAAAAATAATGTAAAACATATTGTTCGAAGTACTGCTTTAGGAGCTGATTCTAATGGACAAATTGAAATGGCTCGTTGGGCTGGAAAAAGTGAAGATTTGTTGAGAGAGTCAGGAATCAATTACACTTTTGTTCGTCCTAATAATTTCCTTCAAAATTTCATCAATTTTCATAGTCAGACAATTAAAGAGCATAACGGATTTTATCTGCCAAATGGAAATGCAAAATTAGGAATGGTAGATGTAAATGATATTGCAGAAGTTGCTGCAATTGCTTTAACTTCTGATCAATATTTTAATCAAGTGTTTAATTTAAGCGGATTGGCTTTAACAAATGAAGAATATGCTGAAATTTTGAGTGAAATTGTTGGAAGAAAGATTACTTACATTGATATTCCAGAAGAAAAAGCTAAAGAAAGTATGCTTGGAAACGGTATGCCAGAATGGTTAGTAAATGCAATAATGGAATTGAATTACATCATGAAACAAGGTTGGACAGCTGAATATTCTGAAGATTTCAAAAACTTGACTGGAAAAGAATATATTTCTGCAAGGTCATTTTTTGAAAATAACAAACAATATTTTATCTAATAATATTTTGTTCCTTATTTTATGATGCAACTTGTGTAATATTTGATATCATTACACAAGTTGTTTATTTTTATAATGTTAAATTTTAAATCAATGATAAAACAAATTTCTAGTTTTCAAGAACTTTATGAGTTTGTGAATTTTGATCGAAAACCAATCTCTGAGAATTTTGATATTTTTTCTCATCAAGAAACCTATCCATCTACTTCTGAAATGGTTTTTCCACATCGAAGAGATTTTTATTCGATTATTTTTTTAGAAAATCAGCAAGAAGGAAAAATGCAATTGAATACAAAGAAATTTGAACAACAGAAAAATATATTGTTTTTTCAATCTCCAGAGCATATTTTTAGTTTTGTTCGAGGAAAAACTATGAAAGGATTTTTGATATTTATTAAACCAGATTTTTTATTACCAATTGTAGAAAAAATAGAAAATAAGTATTCATTTTTTGATATTTTAAATCAAAATGTTTTTCATTTAAATGATAAAGAAAAAAAGGAATTTTTAAAGTTTTTTTCAATGATTTTAGAAGAAAAAAACAATCTAGAAGTTGTAAAATATTTGGTTTTAGCATTCTTAGAAAAGACGAAAAAAATACAAGAAAATTCACTTCAAATTAATGATAATGAAAATTCAGGACAAAAGTTAATTTCCAATTTCAAAAATTTGGTAAATAACTATTTTATAGAAAAGAAACATGTTGATTTTTATGCTGAAAAATTAAATCTTACTCCAAATTATTTAAATCATCAAATTAAAATTCTTACAGGAAAAACAATTAAAGAACACTTGACTAATCGTTTACTTTTAGAAGCGAAAAATCTTCTTAAATATTCAACTATTGATATTGCAGAAATTGCTTATTTGTTGAATTTCTCAGATCCTTCTTATTTTGGGAAATATTTCAAAAAACAAACAAATTTCACTCCAAAACAATTCAGAGAAAATCGTTGATTTTTACCAGAATCAGATAGATAATTCCTATTCAACCACTCCTTTATAGCTTAATTTTACAAATTCAAATCAATAAATTAAGTGTTGATTTTCAATATTTTAATTATTAAATTTATTAAAGTAATTAGCAAAAAATGAAAGCGATTCAAATAGAAAAAAATGGAGGTATAGAAGTTTTGGAATATAAAGATGTAGAAACTCCAAAATTGGAAAAAGGACAAGTTTTAGTAAAAATCAAAGCTGCGCCAGTAAATTTTATCGATACCATTTTACGTGAAGGAAACATGCCTCCAGGAATGATGCCTGATTTACCATTTATACCTGGTGTAGAAGGAGCAGGAATTATTGAAGATGCAAATGATACCAAACTAAAAAAAGGAGATAAAGTTGCTTTTCTAGGTGTAATTGGTTCTTCAGTTTATGCAGAATTTGCTGTAGTTGATGCAGATAAATTAGTTGTTTTAGATCCTAATGCAGATTTATTAAAAGCTGCTGTTTTACCTGTAAATTATTTTACGGCATATCATATGTTGAAAAATGTTGCGCAAGTGAAAGAAGGAAAAACAGCAATGATTTATGCTGCTTCTGGAGGAGTTGGAACTGCATTAATACAAATTGCAAAAATCTTTAAACTTAGAATTGTTGCTTTGGAAAGACGAGCAGAAAAAGTGGAAAACGCTTTAAAACTTGGAGCTGATTTAGCATTCAATACTTCTGAAGAAAATTGGAAGAAAAAATTAATTGCAGAAATTGGCAAAAACAACATTGATTATGTATTTAATCCTGTTGTAGGGAATTCTGTGAAAAATGATTTAGAATTATTAGCACCACTTGGTCATATTGTGATTTTTGGATTTTTAGCAGGTTTAGGTGATTTTAACTTAATGGAAGAAAGTGTAAAATATTTCGGAAAAGCTCCAACGATTTCTTTTTCTGAATTATATGCAACTTTTAATAATAATTATCCATTAGTAGATGAAGGATTAAAGAAATTATTCCAATGGTTAGATGAAGGGAAAATAAATCCGATTTATGAAACGATGCCTTTAGAAGATGTTCAAAAAGCACATGAAAAATTAGAAAAAGGATTAGTTAAAGGAAAATTATTACTGACAACCTCAACAAATTAATCATTAAAAACAAGTAATATGTATGTAAGAAGAAAATATAGTTTTTGGATGACTCTAATTTGGTCAAAATGGCCATTTATTATTGGAGCATTATACGGTTTTATAATTTATTTTACTTCACATTATTTCAATATTGATTTCAGTTTACCTTGGGGACCAATTGCAATTATTGGAATTGCAGTTGCTTTTTATTTAGGGTTTAAAAATAATAGTTCTTATGACAGAACTTGGGAAGCTCGTAAAATCTGGGGAAGTATTGTGAATAATAGTAGAACTTTTGGTGCTTTTGCAATTTCTTATGTGCAAGGAAAAAATCAGGATGAAATCCGAAAAGAACTTATTTACAGACATATTGCTTGGATGACTGCTTTAAGACATCAATTAAGATTAAGTAAACAATGGGAACATACAGAAAATCGCTTGAATTTCTTGTATGTTCCTACTGTTTGTGAGGATTATAATAATAAATTAAATAAAGAGCTTTCTTGTTATATTTCTCAAAAAGAAATTTTGGAATTGGAAGGAAAATCTAACAAAGCAACTCAGATTTTAAAAAATCAATCCATAAGGCTTCAAGAACTTAGAGATCAAGATTATTTTGAAGATTTTAGACATATGGAGCTTTCAAAATTGATTGGTAATTTATATACAGATCAAGGAAAATCTGAAAGAATCAAAAATTTTCCTTTTCCACGTCAATATGCTTCTGTTGCTATTTGGATGACCTATGTTTTTTGTGCTTTTATTCCTTTTGGATTGATTGATGCGATTGAAGATAAACAAAACTGGATTATTTATTTATGTCCTTTCCTTTCTGGTTTAATCACATGGATTTTTTTCTTGATGGAGAAAATTGGTGATTATTCTGAAAATCCTTTTGAAGGGACTTATAATGATGTTCCAATAACTTCTATTTCAAAATCTATTGAGACAGATTTGAAAGAAATGATTAATGATCCTGATATTCCTGAACCATATTTAGAAAATAATGGATTTTTGATGTGAAATTTGTAGAAATTATTCCTTCGAATACAATTCCACAATTTCTTTAACGGCATTATTTTTCAAACTTTCTTTTGCATAAGAAAGTCCAATCTCACGATAATATTTTGGACCAACATAATCTTTTATCTGAAAACCACTCCAGTTTTTAGCAAAATAATCTGGAAGAAAAGAAATTCCCAATCCAGCCATTAATAAACTTAAAACTTCTGTTTTTGTACTACAATTAGCAACTGTATTCCATTTTTCTCCAGAACTATTCAAGATAGATAAACTTTGCTGATGCGCTTCACAAGGAGGACAATGAATGAAAGGTTCTCCACTTAAATCACTAAGATGAATTTCTTCTTTTTCAACCAAAGGATGATTATTTGGAATACATAAAACATAATTTTCTTTCCAAATCGGAAGAAAAAGATGCGCTTCAAATTTCCATTCTCGAACTAATAAATTCAGTTCACAATCACGATGCATTTCACGAACATCCCATTCGATATTTTCAACGTTTTTGGAAACATTTAGAAAAAACTCACTTTTAAACTGTTGTGACAAACTATCTGCAATTCCTATTACTACTTTTTGATGAAATTTCTCTTCTTTAAAAATAGTTGGAATTGATTGTAGTTCTCCAAGAATTCGTTTTGCAATCGGATATAAATAATGTGCACTTTCTTTTAAAACTACACCTCTCTTATGTCTTGTAAATAATTCTTTTCCTATAATTTCTTCTAACTGTTTGATTCCGTTAGAAATATTCGGTTGCGAAACAAAACACTTTTCTGCAGCTCTTGACAAGTTCTTTTCTTCATATACTGCAACAAAAAATCTTAACAAACGTTCATCCATAATTTTAACTTATAATAGATATACAAAAATAGTATTTTGAGCTAAAAATATTGTAACTTAATTTTGTTTTCAAATTAATTAAGACTGATTTTCAGTTATTTAAAATAAATAAAAAATAGTATCATGGAAACTAATAACAAAGGATTAATCGTAATTACAGGAGCAAGTTCAGGAATTGGAGCAGCAACAGCAAGATTGTTTTCTTCAAAAGGACATCCAGTTTTATTATTAGGAAGAAGAATTGAAAAATTAGAAGAGTTGAATTTACCAAATTCAATGTGTCGTAAAGTAGATGTTACAGATTATAATGCTTTTCAAAATGCTGTGGCAGAAGCAGAAGATACTTTTGGTCCAGTAGAAGCTTTGATTAACAATGCAGGTTTAATGTTACTTGGAGATATTGCAGTTCAAAATCCAGAAGAATGGAAGAAAATGTTTGATGTAAATATCATTGGAATGTTGAACGGAATGCAGATTGTTTTATCAAAAATGAAAGAAAGAAAAACAGGAACTATTTTTAATGTAAGTTCTATTGCAGGAATTAAAACATTCCCGAATCATACTGCTTATACAGGAACAAAATTTGCTGTTCATGGGTTGACAGAAAATGCTCGTGAAGAAGCTGCAAAAGATAATGTAAGAATTATCATTATTGCTCCAGGAGCTGTAGAAACAGAATTACTATCTCATACAACTTCAGATGACATTATTAATGGATATGAAGCTTGGAAAAAAGAAATGGGTGGTGTTTTAAAACCAGAGACAATTGCAAATTCAATTTGGTTTGCTTTTAGCCAACCACAAAATGTAAATATTAGAGAAATTGTACTTGCAGCAACAAGACAAGAAGCATAAAAGAATGAAGCGAATTCTAAATTTAGAATTCGCTTCAATTTAAGAGTAAATAAAATTACTTTATCGATTTATACAGATTTAATTTACGAATAATAAAAATCTTTCACAAAAATTAATTTTATTTTAAAAAAAAATCAGAATTTAAAATCCTCTATTTGTTTTATGATTTATATTTTTCTATTTTGCATTTGTCTGAAAACAGAATAGATCATGAATGAAATAACTAGGATTTTTGATTTCCCATATCACCAACTTAAAAAGCACAACCTTTCTAAGTCCCTGGTAATGAAAAGAAATCATGTATGGAGTGCTACTTCTACGGAAGAATATATATATCAAGCGAATGCTATTAGTAGAGCTTTAATTAAATTAGGAGTACAACCAAATGATAAAATTGCTGTAATATCTTCGACAAATAGAACAGAATGGAATATTGTCGATATTGGAATTTTACAAACTGGAGCACAAAATGTCCCAATCTATCCTACCATTTCTCACCACGATTTTGAATACATTTTCAATCATGCAGAAGTAAAATATTGTTTTTTATCGGACAATGATTTATTAGAAAAAGTAAATGAAATTAAGGATAATGTACCAACATTAGAAGGTATTTATTCTTTTGAAGAGATTGAAGATTGTAAAAACTGGACAGAACTTATTGAATTAGGAATTCAAAACGAAGATCTACAACCAGATGTTGAAAAAAGAAAAGATAATGTAAATGCAGATGATTTGGCAACAATCATCTATACTTCAGGAACTACTGGAACTCCAAAAGGAGTAATGCTTTCTCATAAAAATATTGTTAGCAACGTTTTAGATAGCCATCCAAGACTTCCTTTTGTGGAAGGAGAAACTCGTGTTCTTAGTTTCTTACCCGTTTGTCATATTTTTGAAAGAATGCTGCATTATCTATATCAATACGAAGGAGCAACTATTTATTTTGCAGAAGCTATTGATAAAATAGCAGATAATGCTAAAGAAATAAAACCTCACTTTATGAGTGTTGTTCCGAGATTATTAGAAAAAATCTTCGATGCAATTACAGCAAAAGGAGCAGAATTACCATTTCCTAAAAGACAAATTTTCTTTTGGGCTGTTTCTGTAGCAGAAAAATGGGTACCATATCAAGAAAACGGTGCTTTATATGAATACAAATTAAAAATAGCGAATAAGCTTATTTTCTCAAAATGGCGAGAAGCTTTAGGAGGTGAAATTAGCGCAATGGTTTCAGGAAGTGCTCCACTTCAACCAAGATTAGCAAGAATTTTTACAGCTGCTGGACTTTCAGTTATGGAAGGTTATGGATTAACAGAAACTTCTCCTGTAATCGCTGTAAACATGATGAAAGATCGAATGTTTAAAATCGGAACTGTAGGAAAACCTATTAGAAATGTTGAAGTAAAAATTGCAGATGATGGTGAGATTTTAGTAAAAGGTCCAAATGTAATGCTTGGATATAATAAAGATCCTAAAAAAACTGCAGAAGTATTAAAAGATGGATATTTCCATACTGGAGATAAAGGAGAAATTGACTCAGAAGGATTCTTGAAAATTACAGGTCGTAAAAAAGAAATCTTTAAAACTTCGGGAGGAAAATATGTATCTCCTGCCCTATTAGAAAATGAAATGAAACAATCTCGTTTTATCGAGCAAATTCTTGTAGTTGGTGAAGGTGAAAAAATGCCAGCAGCTATTGTTCAGCCAAATTTTGAGTTTGTTTTAGAATGGGCTCGTAGACATGACCTTGATGTTGGAAGTTCATTTGAAGAGATGGCTAATAATCCAAAAGTAAAAGAAAGAATTTTCCAAGAAATCGATGAAAGGAATCATCAGTTCGGAAAATGGGAACAAATCAAGAAAATTGAATTGACACCTACAGTTTGGACTATTGATAATGGATTACTTACTCCAACTTTAAAACCAAAACGTAATGTAATTCTTGATCATTTTAAGAATTTATACAATAAATTATACGACAAATAATATCGTAAATTCACGATTTTTTATAGAAAACTCGGTACTTTTAAGTATCGAGTTTTTTTGTTATTTATTACACAAATTTTTCTAATTATTTACCACGAACAATTATCACTAGTTTCCGGTATTTTGACTACAAACTATTATTATAAACATTAAATAAATGCAAAATAACATATATTTGATGTGTCAGAAAAAAATATTTTTCATAACTTTAAGTAAGTAAGCAACTAAAAAAAAGAAAAATTATGAGCAACCAAAGAAACCATGAAACGATTACCGAAAACGAAAAAAGCGAAATCAAAAGAAGTTCTTTAAATTACAAACAATTAGCACAGAAATACAATATTAGTATTGTGTACATCGGAAGAATTGTTAGAAACGAACCAATTACTGGATATTAGAATCTAAGAATCAATCCCTGAAATTTTACCTAAAAATATTTTCCCCCACTTTAGGTAAGATTTATTTTTTTTTGAAGTCCTTACATACTTATTTTTAACTGACGTAACCCCTCTCCTAATGCCATCGCAACAGCATTTGAAATATTAAAACTGCGAACTTTACCAGGAAATGGTATTGTAGTTGTTTGCGATTCAAATCTCTCTAAAATCTCTTTTCCAAGCCCCACAGACTCTTTTCCAAAAATTAACCAGTCTCCAGGTTTAAAATCTATTTCATAATAAGTTTTAGCCCCTTTTGATGAAAAGAAAAACATTCTTTCTCTATTTTCTACTTGATTTAAAAAAGCTTCAAAATTTTCATGGTATTGTAGTTCTAACTCTCCCCAATAATCTAAACCTGCTCTTTTTACTCTTTTGTCTGTAATTTCAAATCCAAGTGGTTTAACCAAATGTAATTTACTTTTACTTCCAACACATAGCCTTCCAATATTTCCAGTATTATTTGGAATTTCTGGTTCAACTAAAACTATATTAAAATTAATTTTATTCTGCTCCATCTTCTTAAGCTTTTTCTATATTCAATAATCCATTTTCATCTAAAGTGACTATTCCGTCAAACTTTTCATCATTTAATACAAAGCCTTTTAAAACTTGAGTTTTTCCTGTTTTTAAAAGTTTTTTAAACTGTGTATCAGAAATCTTTTTTCCAAAAAACACAAAAGGCACACGGAAATCACATCCATTTTTCCATTCACTACAGCCGTAGTTTTCTTTTCCTTTTAATACTTTTCCTTTTTTACATTTCGGACAAATTTCTGGTTTTTCTTCTTTTTTCGGTTTTGGTTTTTGTAAAATTGGCTGCTCTGTGATTCCCTTTGATTTTGATTGTAAAATCCTCACTTCGTCTACCAAATTAGAAACCATTCCTTTCATGTTACGAATAAAAACAGAAGCATTATGATCCCCTTGTTCGATTTCCTTCAATTTTTTCTCCCATTGCCCAGTTAATTCAGCAGATTTCAATAACTGATTTTCAATAGTATCAATCAATTGAACCCCCATTGAAGTAGGAAGAATATTCTTTTTATTTCTAGTAATGTAATTTCTTTTAAAAAGTGTTTCAATGATATTGGCTCTTGTAGAAGGTCTTCCAATTCCATTTGCTTTCATCAACTCTTTCAATTCCTCATCTTCAACCTTTTTTCCAGCTGTTTCCATCGCCCTTAAAAGAGTAGCTTCCGTATAATTTTTTGGAGCTGTTGTTTTCTTTTCTACAAAATCTGGTTTATGTGGTCCTGATTCTCCTTTTTCAAAAGTAGGCATGATTACCTCTTCTGTTTTTTTCTTCGAATCTTTATTTTCTTCTGTTTCTTTTTTAGGTAGAAAAATCACTTCTCTCCAACCTTTTTCTAAAATCTCTTTTCCAGTAGTTTTAAACGAAACTGAAGTTACTTTCCCTAAAACTGTTGTCGTAGAAAAAATACAATCTGGATAAAAAACAGCTATAAATCTTCTTGTTACTATATCATAAACTCTTTGCTCATCCCAACCAAGTTCCATTTCAAAACCTGTAGGAATTATCGCGTGGTGATCTGTAACTTTTTTATCATTAAAAACCTTGGTAGATTTTCGAAGTTTTGTTCCTAAAACTTTTTCAGTAAAATTCGCATATTTAGAAAGTTTACTCAAAATCCCTGAAGATTTTGGATAAATATCATTTGGAAGAAATGTAGTATCAACTCTTGGATAGGTAATCAATTTCTGCTCATAAAGTTTCTGAGCTATTTTCAACGTTTTATCCGCTGAAAAACCAAACTTTGTGTTACAATAAACCTGTAAACCTGTTAAATCAAAAAGTTTTTGTGGATGTTCTTTTCCTTTTTTCTTTGTTACAGAAGTCACTTCAAAAGGAGCATCTTTTACTTTTTCTAAAAACTTCTCTCCTTCTTCTTTCTTTTCAAACTTTCCTTCTTCGCAATTGAAAATTGTATTTCTATAAGTAGTTTGTAATTCCCAATAAGGTTTTGGCACAAAATTTTGAATCTCTTTAAATCGTTCTACCAACATCGCCAAAGTTGGAGTTTGTACACGACCTACTGAAAGCACTTTTTTATCACGCCCATAAATCAATGTATACAAACGTGTTGCATTCATTCCAAGAAGCCAATCTCCAATTGCCCTTGACATTCCTGCATAATACAAATTATCATATTCCTCCGCATCTTTCAAGTTTTGAAAACCTTCTTTAATTGCTTCAGGTGTTAGCGAAGAAATCCAAAGTCTTTGCACTTTCCCATGATAATCCGCATGCTTTATCACCCAACGCTGAATCAATTCTCCTTCTTGCCCAGCATCGCCACAGTTTATAACAACTTCTGCTTTCTGAAATAAACTCTTTACAATTTGAAATTGCTTTTCTACACCAGAATCTTCAATCACTTTAATTTCAAACTTCTCTGGTAACATTGGCAAAGTATTCAAATTCCAAAACTTCCAGTGAGGCTTGTAATTATCTGGCATAAACAAAGTACATAAATGCCCGAACGTCCAAGTTACGCAATATCCGTTTCCTTCAAAATATCCATCTCTTCTAGTATTAGCACCCAAAATGGTTGCTATTTCTTTTGCTACACTTGGTTTCTCGGCAATACATACTTTCATAAATTCCTTTCTTTTTTAGTGAATGCAAAAGTAGGAATTCGCTGTTTTTTATTCAAGAAAACTCTAAAAATATTCTAGTTTGATGCTATTATTTTATTGAATTCGTTTAAACTTTTTTGCCAAAACAAGGAGTTTTATCTGATGTTTATTAATGGTGAAGAGAAAAAATTTCAGCATAGCCTTAGCTATGGTTAAAATTTTTCACAAGCCAGTGATGAACATGCTTGAAACGAATTTTGAGTTAAAAAGTTTAAATGAGTTCATTTTTAAAAATGATTTTAAGCATAACCATTATAAGCCAAATGCAAAGCATAATTATTCACAATTTTCTCGTGTGAATTCATCGTAATCGCTTTCAATTGTTTTTTGTTTTGTTTTTTAAGCTCAGAACGTTCTTTCCAAGTTTTATTTTCAAATGCATAATAGTAGAAATAATTATTATCCAATTGCCTTAACAATAAAGTTTGTTTTTTATCTTGATAATGTCCTTGTTGAATTGCTTTTTCAAGTTGATTTGCTAGATCGATTTTCACTTTAGGTTTTAATAAAACAATGGTTTTTACAGGGAAAACACCAAGAAATTTTCCGTTTTCTATTTTAATGATACTTTGAGCTTCCAATCTTCTTAAGCTTTCATCTATGTATTTATTTTTCTTTAAATAAAAACGCTGCATCCAGTTATTGAAACTTCTTTTTCTTGTAGAAAATTTCACCATTTCATAGAAGACTTTTTTTCTAGCATTATCAGAAGAAAATTTTCCAGCGGATAATTTCTTTCTTTCCATCAAAAGCTCATTGTCTTGAAACATTTCTAAAACATCAAAAAGTAATAAAGATCTTTCTAAAACTTTAAAAGTATTTACATAATTCTTCTTTTGTGTTCGCAATCTCATCAAAAGAAACTTCTCTTTAATTCCTAATTCCATAGTATTTTCAATTTAAATCAAACTTCTTTTCAGTCCTTACAATATAGGAATTCTTTCTTCAATTTTAGCTATTTTATGTAAGTTTTCTTTTAAGAATTTATTCAAATCTTGAATGAAGAAATTTCGGTAACTAGACTTTTGAAAATTGGAATTAAATTTATGATACACCTTCATTTCTCTATCATGAAAATCAATATCATATAGATTTCGAAAATCTTCTTTTGTTCGACATTTATCAGTCTTTTTTATAAAATCTTCTCGAACGCTACAAAATGAAAAACTGATCGTTTGTACAAATTGAATTGCTTTTTCAAGTGCATCTAATAAATTTGGGAAATGGCAACAAAAATACCAAATATCAAAATCCTTTATTTTTTGATAAAAGAAACCTAAAAGTAAGACTGCTCTTTGTTGCTTGGTAAGTATATTCCATTTTGAAGTATCTTGCAGTAATTCTTCATTTTTTTTCTCTTCAAAAATTAAATAATAATAATCAAAAAATAATTTTTCAGGAACAACTCTTAATCTGTGTTTTCTTTCTATTAATCTTAACTCTTGCTTTTTTAAACTTTTTCCAATCTGTATTCCCAACAACTCATTCGTGTTGAAATCTAAATTATTCAATAACATTTTTTCGCTTTTTAAAGCAAAATTAACATTTTAAATATTAAATAATCACAATAATTCGTATTTATTTAAAAATTAAAGATTTCCAATTAACAACCAATTGGCTCTATAATTTCAGTAATTTTCCATTGACCATTTATTTTCTCGACTTTAATTTGTGTATCATAATAATATGATGTTAGTTTAGCAACTACATATCCTTTTTCTCCATTTTTTAGAAAAACTTCAAGCCATAAATAACCATCATTTACATTTATATTGCTCTCTGAAAAGGTATTAGAATCATCATTATATTCAAACTCTTCATAGGAAGCTTTTTTTATAATCTTTGCATTTAAACTTGGTTTCTTTCTAATATTTACATTTTCACCAAGAATCAACAATTTACTTTCAGATTCAAGATTATATTTAAAACTTGGAGCAAAAAACGCAAACTCTTTTGGATTTTCTTCAACTCTCATAAAACCGAAACGAAATGTATTAAAAAAACTCTTCCAAGAACTCTGAGGATTATTATCATCACTAAAAAAATATTGAATTACGGCATCCTTTGAGCATTTTGGAGAATCGCAAACATCCTTCATTATTAAAACTTTCGATGCTAAATGTTTAGCAAACCCTGCCTCGTCTTTACTAATAACACTTTGCATCAAAGAAGTTTTGAACTTCACAAAATCTGTATCCAAATAAGAATCATCTTTTATGATTTGACTAAAAGACGAAATAGAAAAAGTCATTAATAATAGTAAAAGTAGTTTTGTTTTCATTTGATTATTTTTTCAAAATAGAATATATTTCTTTAAATGTTAACTGTTCCAATATGCAACCCTCCAAGTTATTCATTTTACTTTCTCGATTACTAATATATTCAATTAGTTTTTGTTCTTTTTTAGTTAAATCTCCTATTTCCATTATACCAATAGCTCCTAACGTTTGTAATTCAAAAGAAAAAGAAGTCATCATTTTGTGTAAAGCTCCTCTATTTTTTGTTTCAACATAATCAAACATTTCTTCCGTTTCTTTTTCATAAGTGTATTTACCTCCAATAGTTATTCTTCTCGTTATATCTTTTAAAAAGTTTTTTTCTGTCAAACTTACACTATAAAATTCATTATGTTTATTTATATACTCATGTAAAAGTTTAGCTTCTTTTTTAAAAACCTTATATTCACAATTATCTTTATTATCTATATCAATCTCACCTAATAATCCAAGTACAATTTCACCATCTTTCGAAAATAAAATAATATCTTGATAATCATATAAAGCTAATTTACTATACAATCGAAAACTCCATTCTTCAAAACCAAAATCAACCTTCCTTTTAACTCTAGACGGTATATATTTATTATAACAGATTCCTTCTTTCACTAAAGAATCTATTTGAATTTGATTTACATTTTCAAGATTTGAAAAATAATCCATAGAATTAATTTGACTAACCCCCGTAAATGAACACATTAAGACTAACATTAAAATTATCTTTTTCATACCTATTTATTAAAATTTATATTTGATTTCTTAACCAACAACCGAAACTTCACTCACACCATTACTTTTCTTTTGCACCTGAATTTGTGTAGGAATTCTCTCTTTCAAACTTTCTACATGCGAAATCACTCCAATCATTTTCCCTTGTGCTTGCAGCGTTTCTAAAGTAGCCAAAACAGTTTCTAAAGTATTGTTATCCAAAGTTCCAAATCCTTCATCGATGAAAAGCGACCCAATTGTCACATTTTTACTCGACAAATCTGATAAACCAAGAGCCAAAGCTAAACTGATCAAGAATTTTTCTCCTCCACTTGAAGTATCCACCAAACGCATTTCATCTGTTTGATAATGATCGATTAATTGAAAACTCAACTCCTCTCCTTTTCCATATTTTCCTGGCATTTTCAGAGAATATCTCGGATTCAATTTCGCTAAATGCACATTTGCCAACCGAATTAAATTCTGCAAAGTCAATCGTTGCACATAAGTATTAAAAGCATCTTTCGAACCTCCAAGCAAATCAATCAATCTCTGCCATTTTCGCATTTCTTTTTCTTGCGATTCAATCAGATCATAGGTATTTTTATTTCGAAGCTTTACTTCTTTATGTTTTTCAAATTTCTGTTTTATTTCTCCTCGTTTTGTATGAATTTCTTTTAGTTTCTTCTGATTTTCGCTCAATTCTTTCTGAAATTCTTCTTCTGTTTTTTCAAAATTCTTTTCTTTTTCTAAAACTTCCAAAGTATTTTTCTGCTCTTTTTCCAAAGTTTGAATTTCCACTTCTTTTTCTCGAAGTTTCTTCTGTAAATTTTCAAATTCTGCTCTTTTTTCTTTGGACAAAACAGCTCTTTCTAAACTTTCTAGACTAGAAAATTCACTTTCTTCAATTTGGTTTAAAAGCTGATTATTTTCTTTTTCAATTTCAGATTTTAAATTCTCAATTTCCGAAGTCAATAATTCTTTTTCTTTTGTTTTTTGGTGAAAATTTTTCTCTTGCGATTGTAACTTTTCTTCTGCTTGTTTTTTCAAATTTTTCAAATCTTCCAAAACATTTTCTAATTCTTTTCGCTTAACTTCTGTAGTTTCATTCAAAGGTAAAATCGAAATTCTTTCTTCTTTAATTTTTCCAAATTTCTGTTTTAAAACTTCAATTTCTTTCGTTTTTTCCTTTTGATCAGAAGTATATTTTTTCTCATTTTCTTCCAACAACGAAAACTCTTTTTGTAAACTCACCAACAAATTTTTCACTTTAAAAAGATCTTCACTCGTGTTTCTATATTCTTTCAAAAGCGATTCTTTTTCTGCAATAAATCTACTCGCATCCTCAATTTCTGGAACTTTCCACTCATATTCTGAAAAAGCAATTTGCAAGTCTGTATTCATTTCATGAATTTCATGTTCTTGTCTTTCTTTTCTCGTAAAAATCTCTTGAATATTTTTATTCACGCTTTCTTTTTGCGCTTTCAAACTCTCAATTTCCTTATCAATTTGAGAAAATTCTTCTTTTATATCTGAAAAATCTTTTTGTTTCTTTTCTTTCGAAATTTCTAATCGCTCCAACTCCAAAATTTGCTTTTGTAAATCTGCCAACTCATCCGTTCGCTTTTCTACTTCTTTCACAATTTTCTGATGTTCTGAAACCGAAAATTCCAAATTCAATTTTGAAGATTCTTGGATTATTCCTTCCATTTCTTTCACCACAACATGTAATTGCTCCAAAATACTTTTCAGCGACTCTTCTTTTTTAGCCAAAAGCAAAGAATTTTGTTCTTTTTCTTTTTGCAAAGCTTCAAAAGTCACTTTTCGATGTTGCAATTCTTTCTCTGTTTCTGAAAGTTGCACATTTTCATATTTTTCTACAAAAGGATGCTCCAAAGAACCGCACAAACCACAAGCTTCTCCAACTTTTAGTTTTTTTCTTTCTTCTTCAAAACTTTTGATTTTTTGCTCCAATAAAAAGATTTTCTCCTGATCTTCATAAGATTTTTTTGCTTGAAAAAACTCTTTTTCCAATCGTATATTTTCTTCTTTTAATTTTAAAATTTCTGGTTCTAAATTCTTTTTATCCTTTGCTAAATGTGTTTTTTTATGATGTAAATCCACAAATCTATCCGAGAAAACTCGCAATTCTCCCCAGATATTTATTTGCTTTTGTTTTTCTTCTTTTTGACTTCTTAATAGTTTCAAATTATTTTCTTCCAACAAAGCCAATAACTCCGAAACTTCTTTCTCCAAAACATCTTTTTCTTTGATGATTTTCTCTAGAAATTCTTGTTTTGTTTTTTCTTTTTCTTGTAAATCTTGAATTTCTTTTTGCTTAGAAGTATAGCTCAGTTTTGTTGCTAAAAACTCTTCAAACTTTGTCGTTCTTAAAATCAATTTCGCATTCCAATCTTTCCATAATTCCTGAACTTCCTCCAAATATTTATACTTCGAAATATATTCGTTTAAATCTTTTTCCTTTTCTTGATTCAACTGAATTTCCTTCGAAAGTTTTTCTAAATATTCTTTGTGTTTAGCATATTCTTCTTGCAATTTTTCGATTTTATCTTTTTTCTCTAAAACCTGTTTTTTACCAGTTTCAATTTCTTGATCCAAAGAAAAAACCTTCTCCATTTTTGGTTGCCATTCTTTATTTTTTTCTTCTTGTTTTAAAACAAATTCAGCCGTTTTTTCTTTTTCTATTTTTAAATTTGAAACTTCTTTTTGAAGCATTTCTAAACTCGGAAGTAACAAACGAAATTTTGTATTTCTTTCTTCAAATTCTTTTTTATTTCGTCCAATTTTCTCTAAACTTTCCTTAAACGGATTTGCTAGAATATCTTTTTGCAACAAATCTAAAATAGTATGATTTGTTTCTTTTTCTTTGTTTAAATTTTCTTTTTCAAATGCAATTTCGGCAGCTTTTTTCTGTAAAGATTTTTGTTTTTCAAACCAATTCAAATAAATCCCAACTTGCTCCAATTCTTTCTGTAAAACTTCTTCCTGAACTGTAATTTCTTTTTCTTCTAAATTCAATTCATTTCGCTGCTCTTCCGAAAGTAAATCATCACTATTTATTTTCGCTTGCAAAGTTTCCAACTTCTTCCTTTCTGAATACAACTTAGAATTAATCGCTTCTCCAATTCGTTTATAAATTTCCTCACCTGCAATTTGTTCTAACAAAGCAGCTTTATCATTTTTTTTCGCAGACAAAAATGCAGCAAATTCACCTTGTGCTAATAAAACAGAACGTAAAAACTGATCAAAATTCAACTGTGTAATTTCTTCAATTTCTCTTTTAAATTCTGTTTTCTTTTCTGCAATAATTTTCTCTGTCGTTACATTTTTCAATCGAACTTGCTCTTTCGGACTTGCCAAAAGTTTCCCATTACTCGAAGCCAAACGAATTCCCCAAAAAGCTTCATAAATCACATTTTTACACTCAAAAAGCACCATAGAAGAAGCTTCTGTTGCACCATAACTCACCACAGGTTCCAAACGATTTATCGAAGAATTTCCACGAAAACGAGCAACTTGATGATACATTGCAATGGTTATTGCATCTAAAATTGTCGTCTTCCCAGCTCCTGTAGAACCTGTAATTGCAAACAACCCTGTATCTAAAAATGGATCCTTTGTAAAATCAATTTCTATCGGTTTTTCAGATTTTAATGAATTTATATTTTGAAGCGTAATTTTTAGGATTTTCATTTTTTGGTATTTATTGTTTCCTTTTTAAAAAAGGCTAGAGAAATAATTTATTAAACAGTTTGGGTTAAAATTGAATTACTCACCACGAGCAATACTCAAAGCTTCGCTAAAAGCATCTAAAACTTCTTGATTATTTTTCAAATCAAATTGCTGTTCTTGACATTTTAGTTTAAAAACTTCCATTGGAGACAAATCTTTCACATGTTTTGAACTTTCTATCAATTGCTCAATTCCTGCTTGATTTTGCTCTTTTTCATAACTCACTTTTAAAACTTCTACAGGAAAATCTTTAATTTCTTTTTGAATTTCACTGAACTTCGTGTGCTCTTTATCTTTTAAAACAACCTCAGCCCAAGGATTCAAACCAAATTCATTTGTAGTCAAGTTTTGCAATTTTGAAATACATTCTAAAGCATCTCCTTTTACTTTCACTACTTTTCGAAATTGTGGAATTGTAATATCTTCTACTTTTTGAATTTCATTTTCATTCGTCTCTAAAACATATACTTTTTTATCATAACCAACTTCACTAAAACTCAAAACATTTGGCGAACCAGAATAACGAATAAATTCATTTTTATCAATTTTTTGTGGTTTATGTAAATGTCCTAAAGCGATATAATCAAAAGTTTTAGAAAAATCACCAGAACCAATATCACCAAGATTCCCAATATAAATACTTTGCTCACTTTCAGAAGTTGTTCCACCAATCGCAAATAAATGTCCCATTGCAATCACAGGAACATTTTCTTTATTAATAGAATCACAATAATCGGCAACTTTTTGATAATGATTTGTCAAAGCTTTTTTATATCGATCTCCAATCTGATCAAAAGTTTCTCCAGCAACTGCTTTTCGAATATCTTGATCTCGCAAATATGGAACTGCTGCAATAATTACTTTTTCAGCATCTTTTTCAACCATAAAAACTTCATTTTCTACTTCTTCATCTGCCTTTCCAACCACATGAATTTGCAATGCTTCCAACAAAGCTTTTGGCGCATTTAGTGTTCCTGGCGCATCGTGATTTCCTCCAATAATAAAAACTTCTTTGCACTTTGTATTTCGTAATGAAATCAAAAAATCATAATAAAACTTCTGACTTTGCGTTGCAGGAACTCCAGTATCATAAATATCTCCTGCTACCAATAAAACATCTATTTCTTGTTGCTCAATTTCTTTCAACAACCAATCTAAAAATAGTTTTTGCTCTTCAAATTGCGATTGCTCGTGCAAACGGTGCCCCAAATGCCAATCAGAAGTGTGTAATAATTTCATGTTTTTAGTTTTTATAAAAAAGTAATCTAATATAGCCTCTTTTTAAGAAAAACGATAAAAGACTTTTGATTAATTTTACAAAACTATTTTATTAAAATGGAAAATAATTACGACTTTCCACATTCTTTGAAAATAAAAAAACCTCCTCCAAAAAATTGAAGAAGGTTAAACTAAAAAATGAACTAAAATATTAGTCGATAATTTTTGTTGCTACATGATACTCTTTTAATTCTTTTTCTGTCATGAAATGCACATTATCAAATGGTGCAGCTTCTAATGTGTAGAAATAAAATTTCTCTCCATATTCTTTTCCAAGACAATAATTTGAATAATCAATTAAGCTTTCATGAGCTGGAAAATCTTTAGGCAATTCTCTTGCTGTTTTATCTTCATAACAACACCAAGAATGCACTCCTATTTGCGCACCTTTTTCTACAGTTCTGTTTACTCCTGCAAGAAATAAATCCACACCACCAGAGGCGATAAAACTATTTTTAAGCGCTTTTGTATTTAATTTATTTTCTCTTAAAATTCTTCCTGTATGCACATTGATTAAATCATTTACAGAACCTGGAACAATTCCTAAAACGATCGTTTTTACTTCTGGATGATCTTTTACCAAATTTTTCATTTGAGTATATGTTTTCAAACCAAGCTCTCCATTTAAATATGCTTCATCTCCTTTTACCTCAAAAGTTGTAGTTCCCATAGAAATTAAATCTTCTAAAAATGAATAAGAAAAATCATACGAAATATTTCCACCATCTAAAGTTCCTGATAAATCTATTTTTGCTTTTCCATTTACTTCTTTTGTAGATCCTTTCAGAGTTCCTTCAGCAATTACATGAGATAGTATTTCTTCTGTAGATTTTTCTTGCTCTAATAATGGCAAAATATTTTGGTCATAATATTTTACAGGAACTTTAAAACTTGATTTCCCTATTGAGTTAAAATTTAAAGTAGAAACCAACATTTCTTCTTTTCCTTTATTTTTAAAGGACGAAAAAATCAAAACAGTTTCTCCTTCTGCAAAAATTGCTTCTTGATTATCAAACGGAATTTCTTTTCCATTAAATTTTAAGGATAAATCTTTAATCTCCTTAAGACTTTTAGCTACATATGTATCAATATAAGTCACAGGAATTGACTTTGAAGTATAATCCCAACATTTGTCTTTATACCAATATCCTTTTTTGTTTTCACAATCTTTTTCATTTGTTGATTCTATATTTTTCACCACAGAACTACAACCAATAACTGACAATGCAACAAGCACTTTCAAAATTCCATTAACATGTTTCTTCATAATGTTTTCATTTAAATATTGTCCAAAAAAAAAAGCACATACCCCAAAACCAAAAAGGTTCTGAAGTATGTGCTTTCACAAAAATTAATCGTTACTTCTCCAATTTCTTCTTCAGTGATAAGAAGTAACTTATGTTGACACAAATTTAATTAAATTCGACAATATTGCAAATAACAAAAAAACCTCGCAAAAGCGAGGTTCCAATAATTAATAATCTTTAAGACTCTGTTTTAAAAAAAATCTATTTCACAATCAGGGTATATTGTGGCGTTGGATTTAGAGGACAGAAATAAACATATTCACCTTTAGCCAAAACTACTTCTTTTGACTTCGATTTTTTATTATTTTTCACTAAAGAAGTTACGTAAGCATTTTTAATATGATGTTTTTCATCTGTTTTACCTTTTGGTGCTAAAACAAAACCTACATCATGTCCTACTCCTGCATTTTCGATTTCGAAAACATAAGTTCCTTCTGAAAGTGTTAAACTCTTTTGTGTAAACTCTCCTTTTGTTTGTTCTAAAGCTACTTTTTTAACTTTTTGTGCTTGTGCTGAAAAAGTAAAACCTAAAACCATTACTAAAATTGCTAAAAAATTCTTCATTTTAAAATTGTATTGATTGATTTGTTTATTAAAAACCTTCTTCCGAAAAAGAAGGAATTATTGTGATATAAATTAACTACTCTCTTTATTTTTCCGTTCCTGTTCCATATTCTTGGTATCCCCAACAATTTGGACATTCTTTCCCTGTTTCATGAGTGGTTCCGCATTTTGGACACTCTTTATTGCTCTTTGTATTTTCCATAATTCCTTGTTTTTGTTTTACACTACAAAGATGCGACAGATTGGAAGGTGAGAAAATGGACAAAAGTTCCTAAGGTTTGGACTTGTGAAGTTTTTGGTGATTTATTGGATAATTACCACCCCTACCCCCTCCTTTTAAAGGAGAGGAATTATACTTTTTATTTTAAAGCATAGCTATTAAATAAAATAAGTCTTCCTAAACAAGAAGACTTAAATTTTATTTTCTAAACTGTACTGGAGATTTTCCAACAGCTTTAGCAAAAAATCTTGAAAAATAAGCTGGATCATTAAATCCCAAATCGAAAGCAATTTCTTTGATGGTGGAATCAGAATATAAAAGTTGTCGTTTAGCTTCTAAGATGATTCTATTCTTTATATAATCACTCGGAGTTTCTGTTCCTATTTTTTGAAAATGTTTCGTAATCGATTTTGGCGAAAGTCCAAGTCGATTTGCATATTCTGTGACACTATGAAGTTTTCTAAAATTTTGTTCCACTAAAAGACTGAAATCTTTAAAAAGTTTCGTTTCATTATCTTCTTTTAAAATATGATTTTCTTTTTTGATTCGAACGGAAAGAATAATAAACTGTTTCAAATATGCTTGAAGCATATCATATTTCGCAGTATGCGATTCTTGAAATTCTTCTATTAAATTCTCTAAAATAAAATCTAATTTCACAACATCTTTCGCACATGGTTTTACAAATGGAGACTCATATATATTGTTAAACAAAACTCCATTACAAGCAATCTCGGCATCATGTGTTTGAATACAATAAAAATCAGGATTAAAAGTTAACTGATATGCTTCTTTTATTTTTTCTGATTCTACATTGAAAATCTGTCCTGGGGAAAGAAAAAACAAAACTCCTCCTTCAAAAGAATAACTTTCAAAATCAATATGATACGTTCCTTTTCCTTCTTTTATCCAATAAATCGAATATGCATCTACCTGCGTTGGTTTTGCTACCACACAAGCTTTTTCAAATTGCACAACTTGTAATGTAAAATTATCTTGGTAAGTGTATGTTTTTATTTCTTGAATCGCCATCCTAAAATCCGTTTCGGATTTTGTCGGAATTTTTGACAAAAACTGACATGAAAACCTCTTAAAACTTCATCACAAATAGATGGTTTTTCTTTTATATTTTAACAAAAAAAATAATATTTTCGCAAAAACAAAAAATTATGAATGATCAAAATGCTGAAATTATTATTCTATCTATTTTAATTTTCATTGTCTTCTTTATTTTAATTCTTGTTATTATTTCTATTTATTTAAAAAGAAAAAATAGAAAAATTAAAAAAAGATTATTTGAAGTTACTAAAACGAATAATTCTTTAGAAAAAGAAAAAACAGATTTAATCGAAGAAAAAAATAGTCTTGATAAAAGATTAAAATTTCTTAATGATGAAAACAAAGAACTCGAAGAAAGAAAAAAGAACCTCCAATTCGAATTGAATCGTTTAAAATTAACAAATTTAAGATCAACAGTTGATTCTCATTCCTTTAAAAACACATTAAGTACCGTTGATTATTTTGCTGATAAGACAATGATTGCAGTAAAAAGTATTTCAAAATTATTTGATTACATGCTATATGATTCTAATGATGAATATGTTTTATTAGAAAAAGAATTAGATTTTGCGAATCAATATGTTAATTTATATAAACTTAGACTTGACATTAATTATGATATCACTTCTACTATCGAAGAACTATTAGATAGTGAGTATAATGAAAATCTAAAAATTGCTCCTCTGATTTTAGCCAATTTTATTGAAAATATTTTTAAGCATGGAGATTTATCTTCTGAAGATGCTAAAATTCAAATTGAAACAAAAATATTAAATGATAATGAATTTGTTTTTGTAGCAATAAATACCATTAAATCAGAATCAAACAAAGAAAAAGGAGGGGTTGGTAAAAATAATTTCGAAGAACGACTGAAATTATTATATCCTGACAAATATGAACTACATAATAAAATTGAGAAAAATTGTTATATCGCAGAACTAAAATTAGAATTACATGAATAATAAAGAATTATGTGTTTTAGTTGATGATGAAAAAATTGCATTAGGTAACTTAAAACAAAAAATCGAAAAATTAAAACTTTTAAAAATTGAAAAAACATATACCTGTCCAGATGAATTTTTAACTAATGTTGATGATTTAAATTCTAAAATCGTATTTCTTGATATTGATATGCCTATAAAAGGTACTGAAGTGGCTAAAGAATTAAGAGGTAAAAAAATAATTTTTGTAACTGGGTCAAGTGAGATAAATAAAGAAATTACAGAAGAAATTGATGATTTAAATCATACTGGATTTATCTCTAAACCTATTAAAGATTTTAAATTAAAAAAGGTTATCAATAAAACTCTTAAAGAATTACATAATGAAAAAAAATTCATCATTCTAAAAACTCAAGATGCCTATAAAGAGAAAATTCTATTAAATAAAATTTTAAATATTAACACAAATAAACTAGAACCAAGAGATAAAACTATACATCTAACTGATGGAAGAAAAATAATTGCTAAAAATATAAAACTAGAAAAAATTTTAGATTCATTACCAGATTATTTTATGCAAGTTAATAGAAGTTGTATTATCAATAGTAATTATGCTTCAAAAATGACTCAGAAAGATGAAATAGCTCTCTGTTTTAATGAAAAAGAAATTCCTGTAGATTTAGGTGATTCTTATAGAGATAACTTTTTTCAAAAAATCCCTGATTTTAAATAGTTTTCATTACAAAAAAACTTCTATTGATTACATAAAATCACCTTTTCACTACAAATCCAAAAATCGGTTTCATTTTATCCTTTCCTTTGACAAAAAGAAAGAAAAATGAAACCGATCATTCCTAGTATAAACTACCATATAACAAAAGCTTGCAACATGAAATGTAAGTTTTGTTTTGCAACATTTCATGATATTGGAAAAGTCAAGCATGATATTAATTTTTCAAAAAAAATAATATCAGAAATAGCAAAAAACAACTTTGAAAAAATAACATTTGCTGGTGGTGAACCAACATTGATCAAAGAATTACCTGAGCTTTTAGAATATGCTAAAAATCTTGGTTTAGTAACAACTATTGTTTCAAATGGAACAAATTTAAATACTCCCAAATCACTCGAAAAAATAGCAAAATTTACCGATTGGATTGCTATCAGTATTGACTCTATTAATGATAATACAAATTTAAATTCAGGGAGAGCTATACGTGGAAAAACAGTTTTAACAGAACGATTCTATAAAGACTTATTTCAAAATTTAAAATCTAAGGATGTGAAAATTAAAATAAACACTGTAGTTTCAAATTACAATTATAAAGAATCACTTGAAGATTTTATTATAGAAACACAACCAAATAGATGGAAGATACTTCAAGCTTTGAAAGTTAATGGTCAAAATTCTCCTTTTCAAAACGAATTTAAAATAAAACATGAAGAATTTAATTTTTTTATTAAAAATAATAAACGAGCGATAAATCTATTTGAAAATGCCATTGAAACGACCGACTTGATAAAGGGTAGTTATCTTATGATTAGTCCTGATGGTAAACTTTATGATAATAATGAAGATTCCTACAAATACAGTTCTCCTATCACAGAAATTGGACTAGAGAAAGCTCTTTTACAAATTAAAATCAATAAAGAAAAATTTAAAAATCGAAATGGTTTTTATAATTGGAATTAAAATAAAGGTCTGAATAATCCGAAATATAGACTTTAAAAAAGATAGTAGGAAAAAAATTTTAAATATAATATTATGAGTAATAAACAAAATAACAACAACTCAAATCAGCAAAATGCAAACAAAGGTACTTCTGGAACAAATAAGCAATACGACAAAGGACAAGGAAACAGAGGTAAACAAATGAACCCAAATCAAAAAAAATAACTATTTGTTAAAAAAGGAATTCTAATTTTACTAGAATTCCTTTTTTATTTAAAATTCCTCCTACAAAAGACTCATTTCTAAATCTTTTTTCAAATAAAGTGGATGTTTTGGTGTACCATCTTTAGCTAAATCGATATAATGAAGTTCTTCAAATATTTCTGTAATATATTCAGGAACTCCTTCTCCATTTCCCCAAGCACAAACTACTTTTTGACATTTATTTTTCATTTCGAGTAAATTTTCAGTATTAAATTCACCTCGTTGAAAACCTGCTTCTTTTAATTCTTTAGGATATGCTGTTCTAAAAGCATAAAGATTTCCGACATACAAACCTCCAAATCCCCAATCTTTTGCATAATTAATACATCTTCTTATTGTAGGATCATCAGCATTTGCATCTGCAGTACTCGGATTCAACATTAAAAACATAACCAAAGGTTTTGTTTCATCCCATTTTCTCCAAAGTTGATATCTAAATTTTTCACAATCTGAAATTACTGCTCCTTTTTCCATTTTTTATATATTCTTTAGGGTTAATTATTTTATCTCCCTTTCTCACAAACCCTCCTAATTTTCTTTAAAATCATCCAATTATAAATCAATAATAAAATAACAAGTATGATGAACATAAAACTAAAAAGAATGTTTCCTTGTTTATCAAAATCTAATAAGCTTGAAATTTTATCTAGATACAATCCTCGGATAAAAAATGTCGTAACGGCTGCTAGAAATAGTGAGATTGTAGTTGTTAAACTAATTGTTAGTTGGTAGAATTTTGCAATTTGTTTGTAATCATATCCAATACTAAACAAATTCAAAATCATTTCTTTATTTTTCTGAATAATCAAGTTTAAGCTTAAAAATATAAAAGCAATCGATAAAATAATAATGATAATTGCTACAGCAAAGACAAAAAACAAAGCTGTTTTGAAGAAAAATAATAGTTTACTAAACTCTAATTTATCTTTACCTATTGTATAATTATTTTCATTAAAAAACTTTAAAACACCTTCATCAGAAGGTTTATTAAATTCTATAAAAACTCTACTTGTTCGTTCTTTTTTCGAAGAATTTCCAAACTCTTTGTTTGCCCAAGTTAGAAATGCATCTGGAACCAAAATAGAGTTAATTTTATTAGAAAAACCTACAATTTTACTTTTATAATTTTTAGATTTAAAACGATTTGAAATCTGAAGATTGAACTCTACATTTGAGATTGTATTTTTAGACAAAACAGGTAAACCTTGACTTTCTGCAAAACCAAAATTGTAGAGATTTAAATAATTTTCTGGTATAATAATCGGAATAAAATCTTCTGATTCTTCCCATTTCCATTCTTCCGAATCTACATCCAAATATTTATCTGGAATACTCTCGAAAAACAAATCTGTTCGAAACATCGGAAAGCCTCCAGAATCACTTGTAAATGCTTGAACTTTAAAATCCGCATTCTTAAACTTAGAAACATCTTCTATAAAATCTTGATTTTTTAAATCTAAAATTTCTTCTTCTGTAAAATAGATTTTATCTTTATTCAACGTTTTAAGAAGAGAAATTCTCTTACTAATAATAGCCGATTGATTTTTAAAAACATCTGATTCTTGGTTCAATAATGGTTTTAAATCAAAATATAATTGTGAAATTAAAAGTAAAATCGAAATCCCAACAAATAAGGTAAATGCATATCCTATTATTTGAGATTTTATCAGTGTTTTTTTCTGAAGTTTTAATAGCATATTTAAAGATTTAAAACACAATTGTATTTAAAAAAAGAAACTTCCCCTAAAGAAGTCATAATCAAACTAGCATTTCTATTTTCTAGTTCTTCGTCAATTATTTTAGTAAGAATTTCAATATTTTCTGAATCTAAATGACTGAAAGGTTCGTCTAAAAGTAAAAAATCAAAAGACTGACACAAAGCTCTGATGATTGCAATTCTTTGTCTTTGTCCTAAAGAAAAATTCTTAACTAACTGATCTTTTTTCTCTAGTAGTTGTACTCTTTTTATCAGTTCTTCTATTTCTTTTTCTGTTTTAAAATTCGTCAATTTATTTTTCAACTGAATATTTTCAAACAAAGTCAGTTCTGGGAATAATTTAAAATCTTGAAAAACATAGCTGATATTTCTTTTTCTATAATCAAACACCTTTTTCCCCTCAAAAGAAGTATCGTATTTTATTTCTCCTTCAAAGTTCAGATTATTTCCATAAATAAAATTAAGAATAGAAGTTTTTCCGTGTCCAGAATTTGCTTTGATCAAATATTTTTTTCCTTTTTCAAAAACGACACGTAACTGAAGATAAATGTCAGAAGCCTTTACCTCAGCTTCTGACATATATTTTGGTTTTACATTTTTTAATTCGATTTGCATCTTACAAATTAAAATGATAACATCTTTTTGTAATTTTTATCTATAGTTTTAATAATCGTATTCAAACTATTGTTTTCGCTATCGTTTAATTTTAAAATAATCTTAGAAGAAGTAGTATTGTTTTGCTCCATTTCTACGCTATTCATTAAAGAATTCCAAGTATCGTATACAAATTTCTCATCCTTTCTTTGGTATTTTGTAAAGTCATTTTGTAATGTTTCTGGATATGTCGAAAAGTTTAAATTAGCATACATATACACTGGATTGTTTTCCATTTCACTTGCATATTCTGAAGATTTTAAACTATTTGCAGCATAACCTCCATTTGCAAATTTTTCGATTCCATCTTTACTTGAAGTAATGTACATTAACTCCTCATTGTAAGCAAAATAAAGTGGAGCATCTCCTCGAAGATTCATTTTATAATATCCATTTTCTTTTTCAAATTCTGATTCTTGAGAAAGTTTTTCTATAATTTTCTCTGTAACTTTTGTTCCGTTCAAATCAAAAGCAATTCCCATCTGCGGAGATAAAACTGTTCTTTCTATCATCTCATCGTTATAATAAGATTTATAAGAATATGTATAATTTTCAAAACCAGAAAGTGTGAAAACTGCACTTCCTCCTAATTCTTCAAAAATATCTTTAAAAGTGAATCCCATTTCTTTTTGAAACTCCGAATCCATTTTCATTAAATCTTCTCTTTCAGAAAACATTTTATAATAAGCCATCGGATTGATTGAAGTACTTGCTATCACATATTCTTCTTTAGGAAAATAATTCACAAGACTTTTATTTAATTTATCTCCTAATACTTTATCAGCATTCATTTTCTCTTGAAGCTCTTTGTTTAAATCCATTTTTGTTGAAAGAATAATTTCTCCATCTTCAAAATCTAAATAAGCACTCAAATAATTATCATTGATATCAAAACCAACTTCTTTCTCCATTCTATCTATATTATCCATGTGCTCTACGATATTTGAAGAAAGCCATAAACTCACATCTTTTTTATTTTTATAAAATTCTGTAAACTTTTTGTTAGCTGTAATCTGATCTCCACCAGAAAGTTCAAAAATTCTTTTGATTTGACCTTCTAAAGATTTTCTTGCTCCATAATTCATTGCAGATAAAAACACTGCTTTATTATCATCCCAAGCAAATGCAAATTCTCTTTGAAAAGCAATGTAAGAATATTTTGCTTCACTAGTTACTTCAAAATTTGCTCCCATAGCTTTGTAAACAGATCTTAAAAGATTTTCAAAATCTTCTTTACTTGTAAGTTCTATAGCTGTACAAAAAATAGCATTTCTTTCTCCTTCATTTAAAAGAAACCCGACAACATCTTTACGAAAGTCGATTCCTAAATTTAAAGGATTTCCCATCAAAGCTTTTAATTCTTGCGATGCTTCCGACTTATCATTTTTAAATTCTTTTTGCATCATTTTGAAAAACTCCAAGTCTTGAAGCTCATACAACTTTCCTTTTTTAGTCAGAGAAAACACATCAAAAACAGTAACAAAATCTGTTTCTTTTGGAATCACTTTTAAATTTTCTGGAGAACTTGTACATGAAGTAAATAACAACATACCAATTCCTACTAGAATCATTCCTAGTAGTCTCATTTTCTTTAACTGTTTCATAATTTAATTTTAAATTTTACAATTTTTATTAAAAAGCAATATTTTAATATTTAAGATACAAATATCTTTCTTTTACATTTCGCATACAATATATTTTATATTTATTTTAGATATAATATTTTACTTTTACCCACAAAAAAATAAACTTTGAAAAAACATTTTTTCCTACAAGCTTGGTTAAATTAGCAGAAGAAGAAATCAGAAGTTTTAAATAAAAAATGACAGAACAAGAAGAAAAAAAAGTACACGAATATTTAAACAGATATCATTTTTTCGAAAAAGAAGAAGTAAATCTTCTATTGAAAGAACTTGAATTTGTTACTTATAAAAAGAAAGAATTTGTTTTAGAAAAAGGAGAAAAATGCAAGTATCAATATTTTATTTTGGAAGGTTTGGTTCGTTTTTTCTATGAAGACAAAGAAGGAACTGCACATACTTTTCAGTTTGGAATTGAAAATTGGTGGTTTACACACTATGAAAGTTTTGTACTTCAAATTCCTTCTGAAGATTTTATTCAATGTCTAGAGAAAACAAAACTTCTACGAATTTCAAAAGAAAAGCTGGAAATTCTTTTTGATAAACTTCCGAAGCTAGAAAAAGTTTTTAGAATCATCGCAGAAAATACTTTGATTGCTGTAAATCGAAGAAATCGTTTTTATATGGAAATGGATGGGATAGAAAAATATAATTTTTTGATCAAATCTTTTCCAGATATTTCACAGAGAATTCCACAATATATTATTGCTTCCTATCTACAAATGACACCAGAATATTTGAGCAACCTTCGGAAGAAATCACTTTCTTAAGATATCTTAAGAAGATTGCAAAAAGCTGTCCCTAATTTTGAAATCAGATAATTATTAAAAATTCAAATTATGGGACAGATTACATTTAATGACATTCCTAAAGGAATGTTCGAACACTTAAGAAACATTGAAGATTTTTCAAATTCATTTACTTTACCTTTTTCTTTATTAGAATTAATCCGACTTCGAGTTTCTCAAATAAATGCTTGTGCTTATTGTGTTGATATGCATCACAAAGAGCTAAAAGCAGCTGGAGAATCAGAACTTCGACTAGCTACTTTAGTGGTTTGGGAAGAAATGGATGTTTTTACAGATCAAGAAAAAACAACTTTAGCTTTTGCTGAGAAAGTTACTCGTGTTGAAAAAATTCCGAATTCTCTTTTTGAAAAACTTGAAAACTTCTATTCTAAAGAAGAAATTGCAATGCTTTCTTTGGTTGTTACACAAATCAATACTTGGAATCGTTTAATGAGAACTTTTGAATTTAAAGCTGGAGAATATGAAGTTTCTAATTAGAATTTATTTTTTCAATTCCATTTTCATTTAAAACCTTATCTAAATAGCATCTAATTCTTGAATAATTAAAAATATTCAATAGATTCGATGTTTTAAAAAAATCAAGAAGTTTCCCTAGAGATTTCTTGATTTTTTGTTTAAAAATAAATCCATTTTTTACACTATCTTTCCAAAAAATTTAAAAAAAACTGTCACAGCAAAGTTGTCCCCAAGTCTTTATTATAGAATTTCTAAGAAATGGATGAATTAATACTTAAATGTAAAAAAGGAAATAAGGGAGCTCAGATGGATATTTACAAAAAATATTTCCATGCAATGTATAATACTTCTTATCGTATTTTGAATAATCAGTACGAGGCAGAAGATGTGATGCAAGAAGCTTTTTTGGCTGCTTTTACAAAAATTGATTCTTATAAAGGAGAAGTTACTTTTGGTGCTTGGTTAAAACGAATTGTAATTAACAAAAGTATCACAGCGCTGAATAAATATAAACAAACTGAAACACATTCCTTAGAAATTGCTTACGAATCCGCAGAAGAAGATATTGACAATTCTGTTTTTCTTTCGGATGATGTGAATGTAAAAATTATTTTAGATTGCATTCAAAAATTGAAAGAAAATTACCGAATTGGCGTAACGCTTCATCTGATTGAAGGATACGATTATGAAGAAATCTCTAGTATTATGAATATTTCGTACGACAATAGTAGAGCAATTGTTTCTAGAGCAAAAGCAAAACTTAGAAAAATGTTGATTGATAATTCAGAGATTTCGTTGAACAATAGATTTAAAAGAAAATAATCCTTAAACTTTTTATACAATATGAATAACAAGTTTGACATACATGAACCTTCAGAATTTCACTTAGAAAGGTTTGAAAAAAAACTAAAGGAGCAAGCAGATTTATCAGTTCCTAAGAAAAAATCATATCAAAAGTATTATTTAGCAATTGCTGCTTCTCTTCTACTTTTGGTGGGAATTGGAATTGGAAAAATCATCAGTCCTGTTACTACTGTTGGAAAATTACAGGGGAAAGATTTAGCCTCTGTATCTCCAAAAATGGAAAAAACACAATTGTATTATACCAATGTTCTGAACGAAGAACTGGATAAAATTCGTCAGCTCGAAAATCCTGAAAACAAAAAAGTTATTGATGATTTTTTAAAGCAAATCGAAAAACTGGAAACAGAATATACGAAACTGACTATTGAATTGGAAAAAAGTGGAAATCAAAAAGTAATTTTTGCCATGATATCCAATTATCAAAAAAGAATTGAGATTCTACAAAATCTGATTCTAACATTAGAAAAAATAAACTCTCATAAAACAATTAATAATGAAAACTTCTCTTAAAATAACACTAATTTGTTTCTTATGCTTGCCTCTTTTCTTATTTGCGCAAAAACAAGAACAATTAGACATCATCGAAAAAACTTTTGATGTTGAAAAGAACAGTACTTTAGAAGTTTCTAATTCTTACGGAAATATCAATCTAAATACTTGGGATCAGAATAAAATCTATATCAAAATCGTCAAAAAAGTTAAAGGAAAATCTAAAGAAAAAGTTGAAAAATTAGCTAGAAAAATCACATTTGATTTTGAAAACAGAAACAATAAAGTAGTTGCAGAAACGAATATCGGAAACTTTGGAAATTATGGTTCTGGAAATCTATCAATGCAAATCGATTATTTTATCAATGCACCAAAATCTGTAATCACAAATTTGAAAAATGAATATGGAAATATTATTATTGATGATCTATATAATTCAACAAAAATCCAATGTGCATACGGAAGTTTGGTTGCACATAGTTTGAATAATTCTATCAATAAAATTGTCTTAGAATATTCAGATGGTTCTACCATTGATTTTGCAAATGAAATTGATTTAAACACAGATTATTCAAATGTTTCAATAGTGAAAGCAAATTATGTAAAGTTACTTTCTGATTATTCAAATATTAAAATGGAAAATATTGAAAATCTAGATTTTAATATTGATTATGGAAACCTTTCTATTGATCAAGTAAAAAATGCAAAAGGAAATAGCGAATATACAAATCTTGAAATTGGAGAAATGCAAAACGTTTTAAATGTTGTTTTGAGCTACGGAAGCATTAAAGTAAAAGACATTTCTACAGATTTTTCAGATATTAATTTAAGAACAGCTTATGCTGGTGTAAAACTGCAATTTCCTGAAGACATTTCTTTTAACTTTGATTTATTTACAGAATATGGAAGTATCTCAGAATTGAACAAAATGTTAATCAGAGAAAACTTCCAAGAAAACACTTCGCACAAACTAAAAGGAGTATATAACGAACAAAAAAACAAAAAGAATTTACCAAAAATAAAAGTAACATCGAGTTATAATTCAATACGTTTACAAACAAAATAAAAATTAATCATGAAACACATTTTAAGCATATTAGTATTTTTTGTTGCTATCACGACAGCAAATGCACAGTGGAAAAAAGTAAAAGGGAATAAAAATGTAATCACTGCTACAAGAGAAGTGAGCGATTTTCAAGGAATCAAAAGTTCTGGTTCTTTTGACGTGGAACTTACAGACGATAATTATGGTACATTAGAAATTACCGCTGAAGAAAATTTAATGGAATACATCATTACAAATGTGGATGATAATATTCTAAGAATTGGATTTAAAAAAGGATATAACATTAGAGCAAATAAGCCTTTAAAAATCAAAGTTCCTGTGAAGTTTTTAAATTATGTGAAACTTTCTGGATCAGGAAATTTAGTTTCAGATGTTTCTCTTAAAAACAAACAATTCGAATTAGGTGTTTCTGGTTCTGGTGATATCGAAATGAAAAATATCAAGAGTGAGGAAATCTTTGTTACAATGTCAGGTTCTGGAGACATGGAATTAGAAGGAAAGACAAATAAATTGAGTATCAAAATTTCTGGTTCGGCAGACTTTAGCGGAAAAAAATTAGATAGTAATGAAACTTCTATCAAAATTTCTGGATCAGGAAATGCAACTGTTGTAGCTAACGAAACTCTAAAAGGAAAAGTTTCTGGTTCTGGAGATATTTACTACAAAGGAAATCCTAAAACATTGAACGTAAAAACTAGTGGTTCTGGAGATGTTGAAAAATTATAATTCAACTGACTTTTATCAAAATATGGAAATACAAAAACCAATTCATTTACGAATTGGTTTTTTGTTTTTTATAAATCTATCCAAAAATTTAATAAAGATATTTTCGGAAATTTAACTGACCTATTTTTAAAATTGTAAAAATATAGAAGTTTGAAAAAAGTAGACGAGAAACTGTTTGAGCGATAGCGAGTTTTTTGAGTCTTTTTCTAACTTCGTAGATTTTTGATTTTAAAAATACAAGTCTTGATTTTTTTGGTTCGTTTTTTTATCAAGAAAAAAATGAATGATTAAATTTTAAAAAAATAAACCTTACACTACTGCGCAATTAAATTCATTTGCTTCTGCCCTTCTTCTACTCTATCAGCCAAAGCAACTGTTGCTGCTACAGCACCTAACGGAATACAGAAAAGAAAACCTACGAAAGGAATCATTGTAATTAGCATAAAAACACTCCCATTTCCAATAGCTCTCCATTTATTATCTCTTACAAAAACAATACTTTGTTTGTATTTAAAAAATCTTTCTAGAGTATAATCCATATTTCCAAAACCAGCATAATAAGCTTGAATTAAAAAGATCAATACAACAAAAACAATTCCTACTACAGGAATTAAACTAAAAAGTAATAATGGGATTGTAAGTCCAAGTTCGATTAAAAGATTTCGAACGTTTACTCGAATTCCTCGCATCAAACTTTCTCCAAAAGAAATCTTAATTTCATTTGTTTTTAAATCAGGATTCAAATGATTCATTACTTTCTCTGCTACCGGACTCATAAATGGTGCAGCAGCAGCCATTACGATGTGTTTGTAAACAATCATTCCTAAGGCCAAAACAATTAACCCTCCAAGGAAATTGCTAACTCCTTGAAAAAAACTTTTACCAAAATCCCAAACCCAAATTTTACCAATATAATACCCAAGATTATCCGAAAGACCATAAGAAGAAAATAAAATTAAACTACCTACAGCTAAACTTATCAATACAGGAATCAGTAATGCTTTTCCAAGATTTAACTTAAATATTAAAGAAATTGCTTTAAAATAAGCTCCAATTGACTTTATCATTGTATAATTTTTTGATTTGTACAATACTATATATTTTTTCTCTAAAACGCACCTTTTTTCCATAAAAAAACACCTACAAAAAAATTGTAGATGTTCTAATTAAAGGGCAATAATTCATCTTATAAAAATGCAATACAAAAATTCAACCAACAGCTATTTTTAATCCTAATCTTATAAACCAAATAGCTAATAAAAGCACAATTAAATTATTACCCAATTTCTATCCTCTTACCAAAGGCATCATGCTAGAAAGTTTATAATCTCTAGCTATCTCAATAAAATGATCGATTTGGTAAAAACGCATAAAATTCTTTGCAGAAAGCTCTTTCATAATCTTTTTCAAATAATCCTTTTTCAAATTTTCTAGGTTCAAAGTAACTTCCATTACTTCCAAACTCATTTTCTTAATCTGACGATCATTCAATTCAGAAATATCTTTTACAGACATCTTCAATTGTTCTTTAACCAAAGGTTCTCTTTTCTTCAAATATTCATTCAATAAAGGCCAAAAAGCTTCCTTTTCTTTTTTCGAAAAAGTCATATTATACAACAAAACATCCTTATACTCATCATTTGCATAAGTAATCACGTCTTCAATTTGCTTGTCCGAAACTTGTGCATTCACGCTAAAACTCGCCAAAACAATCATTAAAAAAACAAACATATTTTTCATAATTTCTAAATTTTAATTTTAAACTTAAACTGTTTCACTTAAAACCCATTTATATTTCAAACAGATTCTTTTAATTATGAAGCAAAAATCTAAAATCTAGAAATAGCATTTTTTGACTTGAATCAAAATCGTATTAAATTTTATTTTATTTGGGCGTTTCCCTACGGGTCGAGCTTTCCGTTATATCTTTTGTTCCGTACCTCCACAAAAGGATGCCACTGCAATCCCTAACGCAATTTATTGCAAAACCTAACTATACCTCAACACCATTCTGAATCTTCTCATACGGACTCAAATCCACTTCTGGAAAGTATTTTTGCATGCGTTTTTTAAAACCTTCATATATCTCAGGGTTTTGAACAGCTAGTAAATAATTCCACATATGCATTCCACGAGTCTGAAGCATCATTTCTAATAAGAAGTCCATGTCGTCTGTGATGTGAATAAGGTTCATATATTCATCATCAAAACTATGACGCAGATAAGATCTTAAGACTCCATCAGCAATAGGCTCAATTATGATCTCTGTATAGTTGTCTTGATAAAATAAATACTTACCCTTTAACTGTGGAAGTTGTTCTTGATTCGAATCAAAATATTTAAGCGCAGTATCTGAAGGTTTCCAATTACCATCAACATAGACACCAAAGATATTATCTAGTCGTAAAGTCTTAACACTAGCACTAGCAAATTGATTATCATCTCCATTGATCAGCCATTTAAATAAAGTTCCCCACAGACCGCCAGATAACTCAAACATATAAGCTTTGAAAGCATCAGGAAGAGTATATCCTAACCTTAGTTCTAGATTATAAAATTCTTGTGGTACTCTGGCTACTTTTGTCCAAATATAATTATCAGTTGCTTGATCTAATACCGTAATTCCTTCTGGAACTTTATCCGGATTGAGAACATCGAACCATCGTTGTCCGAATCGATATGTTCTTAGAATACTATTGATGGAGTGCTCAGGATTGGTATGTTCTCTATGCGAAAAAGCACTTAAGTCAACCTCAGGAAACAGCTCTTCCATATTTTCAAAAAAACCATCGTAAAGCGTGTTTTTTAATTGAAGTGGATAGTCCTCAGTAAGATAAAGTTGCCACCTAAACAAGCCTTTGGTTTTGACTAATAAATCCAAATACTCCTCTATTTTTACTTGCAGTTTATGCAGTGTACCATCTTCCAGATACAAATATAATTCATGCGTTTCAGCTGTAAACTTTACAAAAACAGTTGTTCCAGTTTCATCAATAGCAAATAAATGATAATCTCCTGTTTTTAACCAATATCCAATACATTTATCATACTCACTTACATATCCTTCTTGAATTTCTTCATTTATATATTCAATAATTTCTTTAGTTTTATTGATATAGTATCCAATAGGCATGATACAAGATCCGCCATAGATGAGAATATTTTGCTTTGAACTAGAATGATGGTATTTCCATTCGGTAATTAATTTTGAGAATTTAGAATCATAAAGTGAACAAAAATCCTCTGACAATTTAAATTCAAATTTCTTTTGAAATTTATTTCTATATTCGTTTTCTTTTTTCTTCCTATCTGGATTTATAAAATCTGTGGTAATTAAATAATTTGAATAATTATCAAGAAATAGTTTATTACTTTCGATTTTTTCTTCAAAAAGATCTATCTCGTCTTCTAATATATTAATGTCAATCATATTTTTTTCAATTTCAATTTTCTTCTTTTCCTATTAATTATTGTATACTCAATTTTTTCCATGATTTTTTTCTATTGCTCATTTTTTTAAAATATTTTATACTTCTATCAATAAGTCATAAATTATTCGTCTATCTAAATCAAAAACCTTATAAATCATTAAATATAAAATAAATAAACCTAAAAAAACAAAATACCAAAACAAGTATTCCTATAACAATTTGGGCGTTTCCCTACGGGTCGGGCTTTCCGTTATATCTTTTGTTCCGTACCTCCACAAAAGGATGCCACTGCAATCCCTAACGCAGTTAATTACATTTTCACAAAAGTTCTCGATATCAAAATAAAAGCAATTTTTCTTATTTATCAGCTAGATAGTCTTTCATGGAGAAGTCGCAATCCTCTGGTTCTAAATATCGTTCACAGGAGATGAATTTGTCTGTATTTTCAAAAGAAAGGTCACCATAACCATCTGACATTTTCCAATACTTATTTCCATAATCTCCATCATCTTCAGTAACCCATGCCTTTTTTGCGATTTTGAGATTATCTTCTACTTTAGTGATGAAAAAGCAATTGAAATATTCTAAATTAAACTCATCTCCATCTTTGCTTGACACATAAGCCAAATACAAGTCACCATACTTTTCATGACTATAATGACTTAATTTGAAGAGGTGACGAGGAGAGAACTTTGAAGCATCTTTATTTCGTTCATAAAAATCATCACTTTTATGAACTAATACTCTTACTAAACCAAATTTGTTGTGTAATTTCTCAATACAGAAAGAGTGCATTTTATCTATTTTCTGTTTTGTATTGTCAGTATCTCTTTTAGTCGAAGCGTGCCACGCTTCAACTTCAGCTTCAAAAAAAGAGTTTAAAAATTGTTTTATTTCATTCATTATCGCAATTTATTTTTCTGTTAAATAATCGTTCATTGAAAATTCGCATTCTGTTGGCTCTAAATAGCGTTCACAAGAAATGAATGTTCCTAAGTTTCCAAAAAACAAATCATTAACTCCTTCACTTTCTCTCCAATATTTTTCTTCTGTTTGTTCATCTTCAGAGAAAATAAATCTTTTAATTATTTTTAATTTGTCATCAATAAACGTAATACATAAACACATGAAATAGTTTTGACTATAGCTAGAATTCGGATTATCTATAGACACATAAGCCAAATACAAATCACCGTATTTTTCATTTTTATAATGACTGATTTTGAAGAGGTGGCGGGTGTTTTTAGGTAATGGACTCAGCAATGTTGACTTATAATAGCCCTCATTATCTAATTCATTTAAAGGTACAATCCCGAAAGAATTTTTTAAATCTTGTATTAAAAAAGTATTCATTTCTTCTAATCTTGCATTATAAAGATCTAAATCACGAAATCTTCTTGAAATTCGAGCATCGGTTTCAATGTCTAAAAATAATTTTAAAAAATTATATATTTTCTTCATTTCATCAATTATTTTTCTGTTAAATAATCTTTCATAGAAAATTCGCAACTACTTGGTTCCAGATATCGTTCGCAGGAGATGAATTTTCCAGCAGTTTCGAAGGTTATATTTTGTAAACCTTCCCCCTCTACCCAATCATATGTATAATCATATTCATTTTGACTTTTAAAATAACTCTTCACTATTTGTAATTTGTTATTAATATTTGCAATAAAAAAACAATTGAAATATTTAATACTAGACATTCGAGGGGAATTTATAGATACATATGCCAAATACAAGTCACCATATTTTTCATGACTATAATAACTTAATTTGAAGAGATGACGAGGATTAGATTTTGGAGCATCTTTATTTCGTTCATAAAAATCATCACTTTCATAAACTAATGTTCTTACTAAACCAAATTTGTTATGTAATTTCTCAATACAAAAAGAGTGCATTTTATCAATTTTCTGTCTTGTATCGTCAGTATCTCTTTTAGTCGAAGCGTGCCATGCTTCAACTTCAGCATCAAAAAAAGAATTTAAAAATTGTTTTATTTCGTTCATTAACTCTTTTATTTATCTGTTAAATAATCTTTCATAGAAAATTCACAATGTTTTGGTTCTAAACAGCGTTCACAAGAAATGAACGTTCCTAAGTTACCAAAAAACAAATCATTAACTCCTTCACTTTCTCTCCAATACTTTTCTTCAGTTACCTCATCTTCAGAGAAAATAAATCTTTTAATTATTTTTAATTTGTCATCAATAAACGTAATACATAAACACATGAAATAGTTTTGACTATAGCTAGAATTCGGATTATCTATAGACACATAAGTCAAATACAAATCACCGTATTTCTTATTTTTGTAATGACTGATTTTGAAGAGGTGGCGGGGATTTGTTGGAAGTGAGCTATATTTTACATCATTATAAAACTCATCGTCTTTTGGTTCACTCAGATATACCATTCCAAATGATTCTTTCAAATCTTCAATCAGGAATGAGTTCATTTTTTTTAATTTGATATTATAGTTTTCGATATTATTAAACCAACTAGAAATTTTAGCATCTATTTCTGATTTAAAAAATCTTTTTAGAAAAGTATTTATTTTATCCATTTATAGGGTATTTCTTTAATATTTTATCCTCTTTCATAGTATCTCTTTCTTTTTCTCTACAAGAATCTAAAGATATTACTTTAATCTCTGAATTCAAGAACTTTAATTAACTCAAACACACCTCAACATCACAAGTCATCATCTATAGTGAATTTGAACACATTTTCATTCATTTTTTTATTTTTTCCGTCTTTATCAGCTGAGTAAACATTCTCTGTGATAATTACTCTGTATTATAATCCATCAGACTCGTTTCCTCTTCAGGAGCTTGGTATTTTTCAACAGAGATAAGAGTGCCAGGGTTGAGTACCTGGAGTACTTCTCCATTATGCGGATGATACCATTCTCCATTATCAGAATCAAAACTCATTTTATAAATAATTTTTAAGCCTTTATTGGTATTAGCCACAAAGAAAATAGATGAGAAATAAAGATCACGTCCACCTTGCTGATCATAACTCAGATAACAAGCCCAAAGATCATCATCTTTGATAATAGACTCTAAGCTAGAACCTAATTCAGGATGTTGGTAATGTTTGATTTGGAAAAGCGTTCTAGGTATGATTTTATTTATTTTTCGTGAAAATCTATTTAAATACACTTGATCATTAAGAACAGAAGCCACCTTTCTAACTCTGTTTTGATTATAATTTAGATATGGATGAATATATGAATTGAGTTTTGTAGATAATTTGTCATGGTTTTCATCTGATAAACTTATATCATACTTTGTCCTATGAATCTCATAATCATTTCTAACAAACTCAGTGATAAAATTGTATATTTTTTCCATACTTTTATTTTGTTCCAAATAATAAATTGGATATTTCTAATTAAATTATTTTATTGATACCATATAATAAGTCAGGTCCTCATTCAACACTAATATTTGGTTCATCAGCTCTTTTATTTATCAGTTAAATAATCTTTCATAGAAAATTCGCATGCAGAAGGTTCTATATAACGTTCAGCGCATATAAATTTTCCAGATTGAGTAAATGAAACATCATTATAACCATCCATAGAAGACCAATATTTTTTTTTCTTTGTTCTATTATGATTTACAATACTCATTTTTAATATTTTCCATTCACCTTCCACCTGTGTGATATAAAAGCACTGGAAATAGCTTAAACTAGGTTTTAAAACAGGATTTGTGTTCGAAGTATAAGCAAGATATAGTTTTCCATACTTTGGATGTTCATACTCACTTATTTTGAAGAGATGTCGAGGTCTATTTTTAGTTTCCCCTTTTTTTCTCTCATAGTATGAATCATCAAAAGGAGCTTCTAATTCTGCATATGTTTCCTGAAGTTCATTAACGAAATGATCCTCATATCGCTCTAATTTCCTGTTATACAAATCAATATTTTTATTTGATAATAAGTCAAAAAGCTCTGATTCTATTATAAAAAATTTTTGCAAATATTTTTTTATTTTATTCATTCACCATTTTATTTATTTGTTAAATAATCTTTCATAGAAAATTCACAACCATTTGGTTCAAGATATCGTTCACAGGAGATGAATTCACCAGCGGTTTCGAAGGTTACGTATTCTATACCTACTCCTTCCGCCCAATCATATGTATAATCATATTCATTTAAGCTTCTAAAATATTCTTTTATTATTTTAAGATGACCATCTATTTCAGTAATAAAAAAGCATAGTGAATAATGTAATGTATATTCATCAGCATTGGTATTAGAAACATAAGCCAAATACAAATCACCGTATTTCTCATTTTTGTAATGACTGATTTTGAATAGATGGCGAGGATTTGTTGGAAGTGAGCTATATTTTACATCATTATAAAACTCATCATCTTTTGGTTCACTCAGATATACCATTCCAAATGATTCTTTCAAATCTTCAATAAGGAATGAGTTCATTTTTTTTAATTTGATATTATAGTTTTCGATGTTATTAAACCAACTAGAGATTTTAGCATCTACTTCTGCTTTAAAAAATCTTTTTAGAAAAACATTTATTTTATCCATTTCATCAATTATTTATCAGCTAAGTAATCTTTCATCGAAAACTCACATTCTGAAGGCTCTAAATATCTCTCACTGGAGATGTATTCACCAACAGTGTCAAAATCAATATCTCTATCACCATGATGAGGATTCCAATTAATTGTTCCCATATCACGATCTTTATGAACAAAAAAATCTCGAATTATTTTGTACTCATTATTAATTTTAGTGATAAAAAAACAATCAAAATATTCTAAATCATATTTACTATCAGTATTTGGTTCTGATACATAAGCTAAATACAAATCACCGTATTTATCATTGATATAGTGACTGATTTTGAAGAGATGACGAGGTTGAAATTTTTTAGACCCCATAGCTCTTTTATAAAATCCGTCTGGCAAAAGATTATCCATTTTAGCTACAAATGCATTATCAAGCTCTTTAATGCAAAATTCATTTAAAATATTAACTTTATCAGTTAATGATTTTAAATCAGGAATTAACATAGCATCTTTAGCAACTGCTTCAGCGTTAAAAAAAGACTTTAAAAATTCTTTAATTACATTCATTATAATAATATTGTTTTAATTTTTTATTTTCTTTTATAAAATCAAATTTAGAATTATCTAAGTTATAATCTTAGACATTATTATCATTTTATGTAACATAGCATATATAAATACTCCTCACATTCACTAATTTATTTACTTTGGCAAGTTTAACGACACTTTCTCCAAGAAGTTAATAAAGTGATAATTTATATAAAAATCCTTCAGCTTAGAACCAAGAAATTTTGGTGTGATTCAAATTTAAAATTACTCTGCATTATAATCCATCAGACTCATTTCTTCCTCAGGTGCTTGGTATTTTTCTACTGAAATAAGTGTTCCAGGATTGATAATATCCATCACATCAGTATCCGCTTGATGTTCCCATTTTCCTTGAACAAATCTATTGTAATCTATGATCTTTAAACCTTTTTCTGTATTGGCTACATAATAAATACGAGAATAGCTTAATGGCTTATCAAAATCTTCAGAATGGCTCACATAACAAGCCCAAATATTTTTGGAATCAATAAAGTTGGTAGTGACATCTGGATCATTTTTAAATTCTTTATCTAACCAACTTCCTTTACAATGTCTTTCCAAAAGATCTCCCATTTTTGGATCTTGATAATGTTTGATTTGAAAAAGAGTACGTTTTATAATTTTTTCACGACTTTTACTAGATAGTTCAACCTCATATGCATCATCTTCATCATCAATTTGTCTACAAAACAAAGAATTTCCTAAAATAGAATGATGAAAATTTTCATATATAATATTTTCTTTAATTTCAAATTGTTCTTCAGATACATTGTAATCATATGAATCGAGTAATAATTCATTTTCACTACACAGATATTTATCAATAAATTTTAAAATATTTCCCATATAAAATACTATTTTTTTAAGTCCATATAAATTATACGAATCTAATAATTATCTAAACACACCTCAACATCACAAGTCATCATCTATAGTGAATTTGAACACATTTTCTTTCAATTTTTATTTTTTCCGCCATTATCAGCTGAGCAAATAACCTCTGTAATAATTACTCTGTATTATAATTCATCAGGCTTGTTTCCTCTTCAGGTGCTTGGTATTTTTCTACTGAAATAAGTCTTCCAGGATTTAGCACTTGAAGTACTTCACCATTATGTGGATGATACCACTCTCCATTATCAGAATCAAAACTCATTTTATAAATAATTTTTAAGCCTACATTGGTATTAGCCACAAAGAAGATAGATGAGAAATAAAGATCACGTCCACCTTGCTGATCATAACTCAAATAACAAGCCCAGAGATCACAACCTTTGACAATAGACTCTAAACTGGAACCTAATTCAGGATGTTGGTAATGTTTGATTTGGAAAAGCGTTCTAGGTATGATTTTCTTTATTTTTCGTGAAAATCTGTTTAGATACACTTGATCATTTAGAACAGAAGCCACCTTTCTAACTCTGTTTTGATTATAATTTAGATATGGATGAATATATGAGTTGAGTTTTGTAGATAATTTGTGATGGTTTTCATCTGATAAACCTATATCATACTTTGTTCTATGAATCTCATAATCATTTCTAACAAATTCAGTGATAAAATTGTATATTTTTTCCATGCTTTTATTTTTTATTCTGTTCCAAACACTATCTAATTCAACTCTTTATTTTCCAATTTCCTTTTGGGTAAATATCCCAGAGGTTTTTGTCATTATCAATTACATCATAACACTTTACATACGCTAAGTGACTGACGGGCAAAAAATCCTTCAGCTTAGAGGCTAGGGATTTTGGTATTAGCAAATATGGCAAATACATAGTTTTGCTTTTACTAATTATTTATCCAACCAATAATCTTCTTTAGAATCATCATCAACAGGCTCTATAAAACGCTGAGTTTCTACAAAGTCTCCGATAGTTTCGAAAGTAAGTTCATTCTCACCAGGCCCTTCAATCCAGTGATCTTTATAATTCATGGGATCTCCGAAATAATAATTTTTGGCAAATTTCCATTGATCACCTTCTTTAATAATAAAAAAACAATCCATAAACTCTAAGTCATAGTCATCTAATGGATTCACCATAGTCGTATATGCTAAATAGACATCGCCATATTCTGATCCTGTATAGTGACTTAGCTTGAGGAGTTTACGAGGTTCGGACATTGGTAAGTCTTTGCCTTCTTCATAATATTCATCAGGGTTAAATGATAATCTATTTTTTACAATTACATTTTTAAAATTTAAAGTGCAATGTCTATCATTAAAGCTCCTGACAATTTCATCTAAGGCTTTTTTATCAGGTTGTCTAAATGCATATTCGTAAGTCACTTCTTCTCTAAATGCAACTTCTAAAAAGTTTATAATATCAATCATCTTTCATTTTTTAAATAATTAGATAAAAATTTATCTTCATTGATTTCTAATGCCTGTTTGTTCTTGGATATTAAGTTTTGATAAATAAGCATAAACTTGTTACCATTTGCACTTTTATCACTACTTCCATTAAGCTTAATGTTCTTTATTTCATATTTAACACCCATACACAACTGCGGAATGCTTTTGTGCTGTAGAGCTTGGTTTATCTCTTTAAGCTTATCTTTAAGTTCATCTCTTTTTAAATTAGCGGCTTTAGGTAATTCATTTTTGAGGGTGAACGATAAAGTTAATACTAAACTAACTTTTTCAGATTTGCTCCATTGTTAAACAACTATCCAATTTTTAATATAACAAATCTATGTATGAATAAATTAAAGACAAACAAAAAAAACCTTCAGCTTAGACCAAAGGAATTTTTGTAATTAAAGAAAGGATATTTAATTAAAATATTCTTCTTCTATTTTTATTCTAGCGATTTCTAAATATTTTTGAGCTTGTTCATGATTTGGATTAATTTTAAGTACTTTTTCAAAATAGACTTCAGCTTCATCAAATTCCTCTTGGTTGAAAACAAATACTCCATAAACAAAAAGAATCTGAGTATCATGACCATTCGAGTAATTAACACTATTTTCTAAATTCTCACCTGCTTCTTCAACTTTGTTCAAAATCAACAAAATTAAACCCTTGTTCATATAAGCACGAGCGAACTTAGGATTTGCCTCAATAGATTTGTCAAAATATATAATTGCCTCATTATAATTTTCTTTAGCTTTTTCAACAAGACCTAAATTTTGATAAATATACTCAGCAGAAATACTCCCACTTGGAGAAATTTTTAATAAACTTTCGGATTTTAGATAATCTTCTTTTGCTTGATCATAATCTTTGATAGAATAGTATACATTTCCTCTACAGTAATATGCGTTATCATAAGGCTTCTCTGATATAAGTTTATCAAATACTTCAATAGCTTTTGTTGACTCAGAATTATTATAATAAGCGATACCTAAATTTAATAAAGCCTCATAATAATCTGGCTGAAGTGATAATGCCTTTTCCAAATTACGGATAGCATTCTTTGGATTCGTGTTAATGACTATCGTCCCTCTTTCAAAATATGCCTCTGCCAGATCAGCATCAAGATTTATGGCTTGGTCGAAGTAATCTTTTGCTTTATCGAATTGAGACTGTAGATTATATATTTGTCCAAGTTTCAATGTCATATGCTCATTTTGTTGATATCCTGAATATTCTGATATGATTCGAATAGCTTGTTCATACTTTTCATTTTCCTTATATTTTGTAGCCAGTTCAATAATCTGCTCTTCACTCATAACTTTGAGTTTTTCAAGCTTAGGTATGTCATCAAGCACCCAATTTTCACCCTTATATGTTTCTAAGACAGATATGGCTTTTTCTTTAATCTCAGTAGTATCTGATCCTTGATAAAGATTTAATACAGGAGTGTACAACTCGTCCCATTCTAGTGCCAATACAGCATCTAGTGCGCCGATAAGTAATTCATCATCATTACTCTGCAATGCTTTTGATACAATATCAAATACTTCTTCATTGAAAGCTGATCCTGAAAAGTGGATAGCTAAGGACATTAAATTTTTACAATTTAGTTTTAAATTTATATTATTAAATAATTTAGTAGTATGTAAAATTGGAATATTATTATTTATAATAGCTTCAATTTTATCAATAGAATTATTATCCTCTGAATGTAAAACTACATAACCTAAACCATATTTATATAATTTGATGAAATGTATTTTTATTTTTATATCCTCATAAACTTTTATGGCTATTTTTGTATTGATGATTCCATAATCTTTGTTTTCTTTGAAATCATAGTTTAACTCGTTGTTTATCTGGTTAATAACTCTCTTGAACTTTCCTATCATTAAAGACTTTAGATCCTTTGCGTCAAAAACAATTTTTCTTTTATTTATCATCAGATTTTATTAGTTTTTTTTTAAAGATTAAACATTAGATATTATCACGATTCATTTTGTATTAAGTTTAGCAGATTATCAAATTCCCCTCTTGAGAGGGGCTAGGGGTGTGTTTTTAAAATAATTAAAATCTACCATAAGGTTTCAATCGTGATAATGTCTATTATCACATTTGATTTATAAAAAGAAAAATTCAACTCTTTATTTTCCAATTTCCTTTTGGGTAAATATCCCAGAGATTTTTGTCATTATCAACATAGAGTAGTTTAGATACACCTAATGATTTTGCATGCTCTTCAAGACTCAGTGCCAATTTTCTAGAAGTAACAATAAGTAAAATTTGATTTATTTTTCTACCGTCTTCCAGTTCCATTGATTTATCAAATTTTTTCAACTGCTCAGCAGAGTCTTCATCGACTTCTGTATCAGAAGGACCAGCATAAGCTTTAAAAGCAGCCTTGTAATTTCGGTGAGTATAAGTGAAAAAATACTCTTCAGGCAATAAGTCCATATCATGAATATTCATTATCTTTTTGTCTCCTTCCTCATTGAAGTAAAGATCTAAAGGCAAAGAAACATTTTCGTAGAAAAAGTCCTCACGCTTAGAAAGGATGTCACTTAATTGATCAATTTGTAAAGTATCTGACCAAGTAACCATCGTAAAGCGATCCTCTCTTTTCTCAACTTGATATGGATGATCTTTAGTCTCTAAAGCTTGAATTAATTCATCCACTTGATATTTTTTGATTCCTGCCAGTTTATCCGGAAATGCTTCAAAATAAGCATGGTCGAAGATATTGATGATGGCTTTTTTAACAAATACACCGAAATTACGCATAGGTCGAGGCTCTAAATAATCTATGTGTGGGGACATAACTTGTATTTCTCCCCCTTCCAAATAACAATCATTTTTCATTACGTCTATAGTATTCCAAATGAACTTTTGAAGTTTAGAAATATTTGTTTCTGTATCAAATGAATTTAGAAATAAACAAAGAACAAATTCACCTCCATATAGTGAAGATTTGGAAAATTCCATTCCATCATCAAAAGGCTGATCGGATTGTTCTCTGTATAGTTCTAAAGAACGTGTTTGTCCTTCTTCAGTAATTATATAGTTTTCAATGATTTCTTTTTGATTAATCGGAACTAAGCGATCATCTTCAAGGGAATAATAATGCAAAGGAACAATATCCTGCTCCAGCATTATATTCACAATCTTGGGGAACAAACCATCTTCTGTGATCCATTCTTTTTTTTCTTTGAGCTTAAATCTTAAATATAAAGAGATATTTCCTGATGCATTCTTCTTCATAGTTTTATGTTTTTGTTTAAAAAATAGTTATAATTATTCTACAATTAATGTTTTTCTCTCATATCTTGAAATATCTGCATTTGGAAACAAACGAAGTAGTTTTTCTTTGAATTCGACATAGTCAGGATCATCAAGACTGTGTTTTGTTATCAAGTATTTAGGCCAGTGAAACATCCCTCTGGCATTGAGCAGATCATCCATAAATTGGTCAAAACTATCTGTATAATGATAGCATTCCCAGTTTGGGTTGCTGTCAGTCGGAATGATGAACAAAGGCATCAGTCCATCGTCTTCAAAGTGCAAAACGATATCATGATAAGGATCACAATAAAGTATATATTTATCTTCAAGATGGGGATACAATCCTTTCTCCAGTCCGTAGTGTTCAGCGGCATTTTGACTAAAGATATCTTCGATGCGATGAATTTTAAAATTGGCACGAACATCATTGTCTTCTTGCCATTCCATATAAGTAAAAAGTGAACACAATCTATACGCAGTAAAATCCTCTGGAAAGACCTTGCCCAAACCCAGTTGCCAGCTAAGGACATTTCCATACTCAGCATTATTGACCGGAATATCCTGTCCGGGCAGGCATTGAATGACTTTGCAGTTTTCAGGAAGATTAAGAAATGCCTTTTCGAGCCTACCTTTGTAATTCCATTTATGAAAACGGACATTGAGTTCTGGTTGATCAGCAAAAAGTTCACGATGACGAAAACGACTCAAATCTTCTTCAGGAAACAACATTTCCATTTGCTCAAAAAATCCTGTATATGGATATTTTTTCATACATTCTGGAAATTCTTCTGTAATATAAAGTGGCCATAGTTCCAAGCCTCTTGTTCGGATACTTAGTTCAGCAAATTCCTCCGCATTGACGGTAAGTTTGTGAAGACTTTCTTCATCGGGAATGTAAAGATAGAGTTCATGCGTATCATTGTAAATTTTGGCAAGGACTCTGAAGCCTGTCCCTAATGTAGAAAAAATGATATAACCATTTTTTAAATACTGAAGTAGTTTAGTTCCAGTATACTTCTTTATTATGGCCCTGTGATTTTGAAGGATTCCATACATGGATTCAACTTCTTGATTCCCTGAAATACAATACCATATATCGTTTTGATCGAAGTTACCTCTCCATTGAAAATAAATACTGGTGCTTATTTTTTGGTATGATAAGAAATCTTGAGGTAATTTATACCCCAAGTATTCTTCTAAGTTCTTCAATTCATTTGAATTTGTTTTTAATTTTCTTTCTGATAATTGGGAATATTTATCTTTTATTCGAATACGAGCATTACTTCTACAATATTTTTGAAGTGATTCTTTAAATTCTTCAAAACATTCTATAATTTCCATAGTTTTTTCTATTAAAACTTTCTTTATTAATTCGTTAAAACTGTAGGATATTGTCAATTTTTAAAAAATTAAATTTAAAAAAATAGTTAAGTATTTTAAAAACTTTCTTAAATAAATATTATCACGTTTGATTTTGTATAAAAACATACAGATTGTCAAGTTCCCCTCTTGAGAGGGGCTAGGGGTGTGTTTTTGATGAAACAAAATTCCCTCATAAGATTCTAAACGTGATAATGTCTAATATTTATTTTGATATTTTTTCAGATTTTTTTCCTTTTCCGAAACAAATGAATGCAAAATATTTTTTTTACTAATCACATAATATTTTTTTAGATTTTTCGTTATTTATTATTTAGATTCAATTTAAATAAAGAAAAATATCCTGTTTTTTTTCTAAAATTTTCACTTCTTTTCAAACTTAAAAAATCATCATTTTTTAACATTTTCAGAATCTTGTGTAATGTTAGTTAAAATATGAGTTTATGAGATAAAATATCACATATCACTCAAGCTTATGAACTATATTTCAAATACTTATAATTTGTTATTATTTTTATCATTCTAAAATCCAACTTCTAATTTTACACTTTTTTTTTTCGATTAATATTATTTACCTTGCAGTATAATTACAATATTTACTTAAAATTTTGCATAAAATTTAAAGTTTTCACGGAAATATTATAATTAAACTATCACATCCCCCACATATAACATATTATTCATATTTGTTGCATTTAAGACGATGCGATACGTATTTGTACATTATATGGGAGGATATTCTCAACAAATACTAACTAAATATGAAATTAAAATTACTCGTCTCATTTTCATTGTTATTATTATGTCAGCTCCACTCCTATTCTCAAAATAACAATTCAACTTTCGAAAACGCCGATCCTTTTTGTGCAGAAACAGGGCTATTTTTTCCAAATACATCCAATGGATCTACTGCACAATCTGGACCAAATTATTCTTGTTTGGGTTCGCAACCAAATCCTGCTTGGTATTATCTTCAAGTTGGTGTAAGTGGCTCAATCGAATTAACAATTTCTCAAAATTCTTCTTCGGATTTCTCAGGTTCTGGTTTAGATGTCGACTTTATTTGCTGGGGACCATTTAGTGATTTAAATATGGTTACTAGTGATTTAAATTCGTCGAACGAAATAGATTGTAGTTATTCTGCCAATCCTGTAGAACAATGTGATATTCCAAATGGAGTTGTAGGTGAATTTTATCTAATTCTTATCACAAATTATAATGGTTCACCTGGTTTTATTCAAGTAGAACAAACAGGAGGTACTGGTTCTACAAACTGTGAAATTCTAGCATCTCTTACAGATCAAGATGCTTGTAAAGGAACAGATTTAGAAATTGACGGAACAGCTGAAAATAATCCAACTGGAAACCCGCTGAGTTATCAATGGTCTTTGTTAAATGAAAATACAGGAATTTTTGAAGATATTCCTGGAGCAACAAATCCTGTTTATACAATTACAACTTCAGGAACATATGGTTTGACCATCACGGATACAATCACAAATGATCAAGCTTTTGAAGATGGTGTTATTACTTTTCATGAAGTACCAATAATTACAGCTACAAATCTAGATTTCATTTCCTGCGATTTGGATCAAGAAGTTTTTAATTTTCATACTATGTATGATTCCACTATTTTGTCTGGATTAAATGCTTCACTCTTTTCGGTTTCTTACCATCATTCTCTTTCTGAAGCCAATAATAACTCAAATCCTATTACTGGAAATTTCACAACTTCAAACCCAAAAACAATCTGGGTTCGTGTGGAAAATGTAAACTTAACGGATTGTTATGATATAACTAGTTTTGAACTTAACGAGCATCCAGAAGTTGTGGCAAATCAGCCAAATGATTTATATAATTGTGAAAATAATTTGATCTTTGATTTAACACCTCAAAGTGCAATTATCAACAATAGTTCAGATGTAACGATTATTTACTATGATAATTTGGGAGGAATTATAACAAATCTAGATACATATTTTGGTACAAATGGGGAAGTAATCACGGCTACAGTAACAGACAATAATACAAATTGCGAAAATTCCGTAAGTTTTCAATTATTTTTAAATCCATTGCCAAATGCACCTCCAACTTATACAGTTTCTGATTGTGATTTTGATGTTGACGGTCTCATCACTTGGGATTTAACACAACAAAATTCTACACTAGACAATGGAGGAAATTTTAATGTAAAATATTATTCCGACGCTACTTATACTTCTGAAATCTTAAATACTACTTCATATACTTCTGGAAATTCTACTATTTATTATCTCTTAACTGATAACGCAACTGGATGTGAAAATATGGGATTTTTTCATCTAGAAGTAAATGACATTCCAATCATCGATCAATCTTATTCTATAGAATTATGTGACGATTCAGTCCCTGATGGTTTTCGTCCTTTTGATTTGACTGTTTTAGATAATGAAATTATAGGAACAAACACAAATGCCTCTGTTTCCTATTATGAAGTTTTAGATTTCGCTTCTGGAGCTAATCTACCAACGAGTCCTGCAATTTCAAATCCATCGAATTATATTTCAGATACAAAAACTATTTTTGCGTATGTAAATAATACAATCACTGGTTGTTGGGCAACAGCAGAAATTCATTTAACTGTTTATGATTTACCGATTTCTACAATTCCTGTTCCTTTTGAAATTTGTGATGAAAACAATGACGGAAAAGCAATTTTTGATTTAACACAAAAAGAAACGGAGATTTTAAATGGACAAACCGGAATTTCAGTTACCTATTTTACAGATTTAAACGAAGCTAATTTAGCAGTAGACGATATCAATGGAAATACGAGTTCTACAGCATACATTTCGAACACTACAACTTTTGAAAATACAACAAGTCCAGCACAAACAATTTATGCTGTTCTTAAAAATAATATTACAAATTGTGGAATCGTGACTCCTTTTGTGATTGAAGTTTTACCACAACCAGCTTTACCAGCAACGCAGCAAATTTTAGAAGTTTGTGATGATTCTTCAAATGATGGAATTGAATCTATTGATTTAACATTAGTCGATTATTTATTTAATCAAGCTAATCCAGATTTTTTAGTTTCTTACCACCATACAGAAGCGGAAGCGCATAGTAATTCCAATGCTATTGCTTCTCCTTATACCAATAATATTAACCCAACAAATTATACAGTTTGGGTTCGTTTGGAAAATAATATTACACATTGTTATGATTTAACAACTTTAGATGTTTTTGTTCACGAACTTCCGATTTCTACAATTCCTGTTCCTTTCGAAATTTGTGATGAAAACAATGACGGAAAAGCAATTTTTGATTTAACACAAAAAGAAACGGAGATTTTAAATGGACAAACTGGCATTTCAGTTACCTATTTTACGGATTTAAATGAAGCTAATTTAGCAGTAAATGATATTAATGGAAATACAAGCTCTACAGCTTATATTTCAAACACAACAACTTTTGAAAATACAACGAGTCCAGCACAAACAATTTATGCTGTTCTTAAAAATGATATTACTAATTGTGGAATCGTGACTCCTTTTGTGATTGAAGTTTTACCACAACCTGCTCTACCAGCAACGCAGCAAATTTTAGAAGTTTGTGATGATCCTTCAAATGATGGAATTGAATCTATTGATTTAACAACTGTTGATTATTTATTTAATCAAGCTAACCCAGATTTTTTAGTTTCTTACCATCATACAGAAGTGGAAGCGCATAATAGTTCTAACACTATTGCTTCTCCATATACAAATAATATTAGCCCAACAAATTATACAGTTTGGGTTCGTTTGGAAAATAATATTACGCATTGTTATGATTTGACAACTTTAGATGTTTTTGTTCACGAACTTCCAATTTCTACAATTCCTGTTCCTTTTGAAATTTGTGATGAAAACAATGACGGAAAAGCTATTTTTGATTTAACACAAAAAGAAACTGAGATTTTAAATGGACAAACTGGCATTTCAGTTACCTATTTTACAGATTTAAATGAAGCTAATATTGCAGTAGACGATATTAATGGAAATACAAGCTCTACAGCATATATTTCGAACACAACAACTTTTGAAAATACAACGAGTCCAGCACAAACAATTTATGCTGTTCTTAAAAATAATATTACAAATTGTGGAATCGTGACACCTTTTGTGATTGAAGTTTTACCACAGCCTGCTTTGCCAGCAACGCAACAAATTTTAGAAGTTTGTGATGATCCTTCAAATGACGGAATTGAATCGATTGATTTAACAACAGTTGATTATTTATTTAATCAAGCAAACCCAGATTTTTTAGTTTCTTACCACCATACAGAAGCGGAAGCGCATAGTAGTACTAACGCTATTACTTCTCCTTATACAAATTCTACAAGTCCAACAAATTATACGGTTTGGGTTCGTTTAGAAAATAATATTACACATTGTTATGATTTGACAACTTTAGATGTTTTTGTTCACGAACTTCCGATTTCTACAATTCCTACGCCTTTCGAAATTTGTGATGAAAACAATGACGGAAAAGCAGTTTTTGATTTAACACAAAAAGAAAATGAGATTTTAAATGGACAAACTGGTATTTCGGTTACGTATTTTACAGATTTAAACGAAGCTAACTTAGCAGTAGATGATATCAATGGAAATACGAGTTCTACAGCATACATTTCGAACACTACAACTTTTGAAAATACAACAAGTCCAGCACAAACAATTTATGCTGTTCTTAAAAATAATATTACAAATTGTGGAATCGTGACTCCTTTTGTGATTGAAGTTTTACCACAACCAGCTTTACCAGCAACGCAGCAAATTTTAGAAGTTTGTGATGATCCTTCAAATGATGGAATTGAATCTATTGATTTAACATTAGTTGATTATTTATTTAATCAAGCCAATCCAAATTTTTTAGTTTCTTACCACCATACAGAAGTGGAAGCGCATAGTAGTTCCAATGCTATTGCTTCTCCTTACACAAATTCGACAAGTCCAACAAATTATACGGTTTGGGTTCGTTTAGAAAATAATATTACGCATTGTTATGATTTGACAACTTTAGATGTTTTTGTTCATGAACTTCCGATTTCTACAATTCCAACACCTTTCGAAATTTGTGATGAAAACAATGACGGAAAGGCAATTTTTGATTTAACACAAAAAGAAACTGAGATTTTAAATGGACAAACTGGAATTTCGGTTACCTATTTTACGGATTTAAATGAAGCTAACTTAGCAGTAGATGATATCAATGGAAATACAAGTTCTACAGCTTATATTTCAAACACAACAACTTTTGAAAATACAATAAGTCCAACACAAACAATTTATGCTGTTCTTAAAAATGATATTACTAATTGTGGAATCGTGACTCCTTTTGTGATTGAAGTTTTACCACAACCAGCTTTACCAGCAACGCAGCAAATTTTAGAAGTTTGTGATGATCCTTCAAATGATGGAATTGAATCTATTGATTTAACAACTGTTGATTATTTATTTAATCAAGCTAATCCAGATTTTTTAGTTTCTTACCACCATACAGAAGTGGAAGCGCATAGTAATTCCAATGCTATTGCTTCTCCATATACCAATAATATTAGTCCAACAAATTATACAGTTTGGGTTCGTTTGGAAAATAATATTACACATTGTTATGATTTAACAACTTTAGATATAATAATTCATAATCTTCCTGTTTCTACAACTCCAAATCCTCTAGAGCTTTGTGATCCAAATAATGATGGAAAAGAAATTTTTGATTTGACAATTAAAGGAAATGAAATATTAAATGGACAAATAGATATTTCTGTTACGTATTTTGAAGCTTTAATAGATGCTGAGCAAGAAAATTTCGCGAATGCAATTACTAATTTTACTGCTTTTGAAAATACAATTTTAAACAATCAAACTATTTATGTTTTATTAAAAAATATTCATACTGGTTGTATTGAAATTGAAACTTTTGAATTAATCGTAAATCCAACTCCAGAAGTACTTATTCCTGAAATAATTTCACTTTGTAGTGATGATACCATAAACGGAATTGTAGTTTTTGATTTAACAATTCGAGAAAATGAAATTGTTTCTCAAACAGGAATTTCTTTTGAATATTATTATACAGAAAATGCTGCTTTGGTTGGAGATATTTCAGATACAACTCAAGGAATCGGTTTTATCTCAGATCCAACAAATTTTATAAATGATACCAATCCTCAAACTGTTTGGATTCGTACAGAGTTTACCAATTCTACTACAAATTGCTCTACAATTGTTCCTTTAGATTTAGAAATAAATGAAGTTCCAAATCTAGCACAACCTACTCCTATCGAACTTTGTGATGAAGATTCTGATGGTGATGGAGCAAATGGAATTGTACAGAGTTTTTTATTATTTCAAAAAGATTTGGAAATTCTAAACGGAGAAATTTTTGAAGTGGTTTATCATGAAAATTCAGTTGATGGTCCGATTATTAATAAATTGGTTCCTTATACAAATATAAACCCTGGAATTCAGAGTGTTTATGCTGTTGTTACCAATCCAATAACTGGTTGTGATTCTCATGTTATTTTAGATCTAATTGTAAATCCTTTACCAGTTATTCAAGATTTAGAAAAGCTAACTGTTTGTGATGATAATAATGATGGAACTGCTGATTTTGATTTAGAAGAAGGAACTCTCATAATGGATCCATTAAATGAATATAATATTACTTATTATGAAACGGAATCTAATGCAGTTTTAGGAGATTTAAATAATGCTATTATCGGAGCTTATTCTTCAAGTGCAAACATTGTTTTCGCTCGAATTACGAATCCAACTACAGGTTGTTTTATTACACATCCTATAGAATTAGAAGTTTTTGAAAAACCAGAAATTAATCCTATTCCAAATTATGAACTTTGTGAAGATCCTAACAATATCGGACATGCAGTTTTTCACTTAAATACGATAAAAGAAGATATTACAAATAACTATTCTGAATTAATTGTAACCATGCATGAATCTGAAATTGATGCAGAAAATTCTATTAATTCTATAGATGTTGATCAACCATTTACGAATACAATTCCTAGTCAGCAAACTATTTGGGTTCGTTTAGAAAATTATGTGACACATTGTTACGAAATTGTAACATTCGAATTAATTATTCATGCGTCTCCAGTTTCGTCAAACCCTAGTCCATTAGAAGTTTGTGATTTAAATAATGATGGATTTACAGAGTTTGATTTAACTTTAAAATATACTGAAATTGCTTATTCTTTAGGGCAAATTGAAATTACTTATTTTGAAGAATTAATTGATGCTCAAGAAGAAGTTTATCCAAATGCTATTTCCGATGTAAACAATTATTCTAATCTTGATATTAATAATCAAACTATTTATGCTTTGGTTAAAAATATTATTACAGGCTGTTCAGAAATAACAACTTTAGATTTAGTTGTAAATCCTACTCCTGAAATAATTGCTCCTGAAACTTTTAATCTTTGTGATGATGAAATAAAAGATGGATTTACAATTTTCAATTTGACTGATAAAGAAAATGAAATTTCAACAGAGTTAGATATTTCTTTCGAATATTATTTTACAGAAAATGCAGCAATTTCAGGAGATGTAACGAATACAACTCAAGGTGTTGGTTATATTTTGAATGAAATTAATTTTGTAAATGAAACGAATCCGCAAACTATTTGGGTTCGCGTAGAATATCCTGATACAAATTGTGGAAAAGTAGTTCCTCTAGAGTTAAAAGTTAATGATGCTCCAATTTTAACACAACCTGAACAATTGGAACTTTGTGATGAAGATGTGGATGGAGATGACACGAACGGAGTTGTTCAAGGATTCTTATTATACGAAAAAGATGCAGAGATTTTAAATGGAGGAACAGGAGAAGTTGTGTATCACGAAGGAGCGATTGATGGTCCAGTGATTAACAAATTAGTTCCTTAT
>NZ_JADOTV010000006.1:133367-214907 GCF_015767245.1 Aureivirga sp. CE67 | reverse complement strand
ATAAAGGAATTCCTATTTCTATGTCTAAAGCTATCTCTGGATGTCATAATGATCTATTTGAAATCGAAAATAACATCAAAAATATGTTAGAAGATTTACATAAATCTAAAATTGAAACTAAAGATCTTTTTTTAAATGCTGATGCAGGTTTTGATTCTGAAAACTTTAGATTATTTTGTTTTAAAAATGAAATTCAAGCTAATGTAGCTTTTAACAAAAAAAATAATAAAATATCTGATTATGAATACTTTTTTGATGAAGAATTATATAAAAATAGATATAAAATCGAAAGAATTAATTCATGGTTAGATGCTTTTAAAGCTATAATTATAAGATATGAAAAACTAGAAAAAAACTGGACCAGTTTACATTATATTGCTTTTATAATTATACTTTTTAATAAAATCTATTTTTAAACAGGTTCGATAAAACTCTGCATCTGTTTGATAAAGATTTGTAATATAAATTCTTGAATTTTCCGATAGTTTTTTGGTTTTTAAATTTTTAGAGATTTTTCTTACTTCAATATATCTTTTTGAATTAAGCCAATCTTTTGCTTTCAAACAAAGTGTACTATCATAAACTGTAACAGACCAATAATCATGTCTTCCATGATTCTTTTCTTCTGTTTCATAATAACTTAAAGGCGCTTGTTGCAACATTAACTCATACATCTTTTCAATTAATGTTGGTTGATTTCTTTTGACCTGAACCACATAATTCATCTTGGATTCAAGAATCTTTTTTAGTGTTTTTTTTGAGTATGTAAAGCATCTAAGGTTATTATAGAATTCTCACATTTAAAAATTTCTGAAATATCTTGTAAAACAAAAATTTCACTCTTTTTTTCATTACTATATTTCTCAATATAAAGAGTCAACTCACTTTCTTGACAAAATAAACTTAAAACAGCTTCAAATTTTTGAAATTTAGGCAATGATTTGTCAACCGTAGAAGCTAAAGCTTTACCATCTCCACAGATCCAACTAAATTTATTTTTAGGATAAAGACTTAAAGCCCAGTCATTAAAGCAATTTATAAAAGAATCAACATCAATACTATTAAAAATTTGACGAACTGTTTCATGGCTTGGCATAGGATGTTTTAATTCAAACTCCTTTTGAAATAATTGGTAATTATCTTTTCCAAACCTTGAAATTCCTCGATAACCAATATTGCCACAGATATAACTCAATATCGATATTGCTAAAAATTCTGGTAATTGAATACGACGTCCTGAAACGCTTCGAGGATCTTTTATACTGGATAAATGTTCTAATAATGTCAAAATAATTGTTTTTGCAATCTTACAAAAATTTCAAGGAACTTGACTCCAATGTATCTGAAGCTCCAAACCAAGTATCAAACAAAATATATTTATATTTTATTTTATTCAGCTTGGTCAAACGATAAAGCGTATTGATAACCATTTCGTTTTTTGTAATTATACCTTTTCGTTTCTCTTTCCCTTTTTATCAATATAACGTTCTGTTTTCTTGATAATCTCGTAGGAAACAGGACAATTTATCATTTCTCCATCTTCTCATTACTCATTAAAAAAATCAACAGATTAATTCCTTTAACAGATTTATTTTTAGAATGATCCCAATGATAACAAATAATGTCATTTTCAGTGGTATGAGGTTTTTCTATAATCGTATCATCAATAGAAAGATAGGCTTCTTCTCCTTCTATCTGGCGAACAAATGGTTTTATTTCTTTCCAATAAGCTTTAGAATTCAATGATTTATCTCCTAAGAAATCACTAATATAATCGTGCTTCATTTGATTATCCAATACAACAGATAATCCTGTTGCAGTAGCTTTGGTTGGACTTGCTAATAAATAATTCGTATAAATTTCAAACGCATCTCTTCTTTTCATAAGGTGAATTTAAAATTTTAACATCAATAATTTAAAAATCCTAATTTTTTATAAGCGAAAGGTCAGTTAATGAAATTGAAAATGTTACATTGGTAGAAACAGCAGAAGATACTGGTGTTGTTTTAGAGGATTATTCAAATCTTGCAATAGCTAATTATTTCTGTTATGAATCTGGAGATACTTCAAATTTAATTATTGAACAAAATCCTACTTCTGGAACAACAGTTTTTGAAGATACTGAAATTACACTTACTGTTACTGATTCTGAATTAAACTTAACAAAAGAAGTAAATTTTACAGCTAAATTTTCAAAATTCATTGGTATTAATGATGAGATTTTAAGCAAAATAAAACTTTACCCAAATCCTTCTAATGGTATTATCAATTTAGATGGATATGAAGAGGTAAATGCTATTAAAGTTTATGATTTTAAAGGAGCAGAAGTTTGCAATTTTGTTGTAGATCAATCTATCATAGATTTACAAGATTTAAATTCAGGAATCTACTTCTTAGAAATTGAATTGAGTACAGGAACAAAACATAGAACAAAAATAATTTTAGAATAATAATTATTCTACATTTATTCAAAAGCAGAGTTTCAAATTAATGGGACTCTGTTTTTTTGTTTTCATAAATAGAAAGTCTCTCAGAAATAAATATTTAATCAAATATTATATTCGTAAAATAAATTATTCTCACTATATTAGATTTCTTATTTATGCATAAAATCAGCGTTATTCTTGGCTTTAACTAAAGAAAACACGATATTTGCAAATTCAGTCTATTTATAAAATTTTAGAGTTTTGGAAAATAAAATAATTAAAGGAAGTAAGATCCCAAGTTTTAGTTTAAATGATCAAGATGGAAATGAAATTTCATTTCCAGATTTTATTAAAGGGAAATCTGCAATTATTTATTTTTATCCAAAAGATGACACTCCAGGCTGTACGAAAGAAGCTTGCTCTTTTAGAGATGCATATACTTCTTTTTCAGATGCTGGTGTGAAGGTTATAGGTATTAGTGCTGACAGCGTTTCTTCTCATAAAAAATTCGCAGAAAAACATAATTTACCATTCACTTTATTAGCAGACACAAAAAATAAAGTAAGGAAACTATTCAATGTTCCGACTACATTGTTAGGGCTTATTCCAGGAAGAGTAACCTATGTTATCAATTCGGAAGGAATTGTGGAAGAAATTTTCAATAGTCAATTTGGTATTCAAAAACATATTGAAACTGCACTAAAAATATTAAAGAAAAGTAATTAATGAATATAATGTATCCAATAAAATTTACTCCAATCCTGAAACCAAAAATTTGGGGTGGTAGTAAATTAATAGATATTTTAGGAAAATCTTCGGAAAGAAGAGATATAGGTGAAAGTTGGGAAATTTCAGATGTTGAAAATGATGTATCTATTATTTCAAATGGTGAATTAAAAGGGAAAACATTAAGAGAAGTAATTTCTTTATATAAAGGGAAATTAGTTGGTGATAAAGTATATGAGGTTTTTGGAGAAAAATTTCCTTTACTAATTAAGTTTATTGATGCGAAAACTACTTTAAGTATTCAATTACATCCAAATGACAAACTTGCAAGAGACAGACATAATTCTTTTGGAAAAACTGAAATGTGGTATGTAATGCAAGCAGATGAGGATGCAAATCTTATTGTTGGATTTAAAGAAAATGTTTCTAAAGAAAGTTACCTGAAACATTTAGAAAACAAAAACCTTTTAGATATTTTAAATGTAGAAAAAGTATCTCACGGAGATATATACTACATTCCTACGGGTAGAATTCATGCAATTGGCGCTGGTGTAATGTTAGCAGAAATTCAACAAACAAGTGATATTACTTACCGTGTTTATGATTGGGACAGAAAAGATTCTTCTGGAAATTATAGAGAGCTTCATACAAATTTAGCTATCGATGCTATTGATTTTGAAGCGCAGGATAATTATAAAACTCCTTATCATAAAAATAAAAACACTGCAACAGAAGTTGTTAATTGCCCATTTTTCACTACAAACATTTTACCTCTTAATGGTGAAATTTCTATTGATCATTCAGATAAAAATTCTTTTGTAATTTATATGTGTGTTCAAGGAGATGCTACTTTCCATTATGACAATCAAGAAACAAAAATAAAATGTGGAGAAACTTGTTTGATACCAGCTTCTTTGAAAAACTTTAAAATCACATCAAATATAAACACCGAACTTCTCGAGGTTTATATTGATTTATAAAAATTATTAAAGAGTTAGAAAAAATCTAACTCTTTTTTTTTGCTCTCCTCTATTCCTTTCAAAATATATTCTTTCTTTTTTAGTAAAACAACTCACTGAAAACGGTTACAAAAAACATACACTTCAGTTATTTCCTTTTACTTATTCAGGTATATTGATTTAAATATTTTTTCAGAATAAAAAAACTACCTATCATTGTAATGTAAAACAAGATAACAATAGTAAAGTTATTATTTGAGGGGTAAAAAAGGAATGTTGTGATTGCGTTCCTTTTTTTTATTTTATCAAATTCACACTATTAAAAGTGAAAGTATCTAAACTTAAAAAGTATATCGTTGTTCGTCTGTAGAAGATGCTTTTAATAATTGGTGAAACTTAGTAATATTATTAAAATCACTAGTAATCGCATCTGAAATTACAAGACCTGAAACTCCTGTTTCCAAAATATTTTCTACATCTGAAAGCTCAATATTTCCAAAACCTAAAATTGGTGTTTTGGTTTCTAATTCTTCCAAAATTAATGAGTAAGCTTGTAAATCTAAATCTGTATTTTGTTCCTTTGTATTTTTAAATGGACCTAAACAAATATAATCCACTTCTTTTTTGATTAAAGATTTACAATTTTGAAGCGTATTTGCTTTTGCTCCTATGATTTGCCAAACATTTAATTCTTTACGAATATTTGTCAGATTTGAAATTGATTTTTCTAAGAAAACTCCATCGGCTTTGATTTCTTTTGCAATCTTATAATCATCTTGAATTAATAATCTTGTTTGAAAATGTCCAGTGATTTCTCTTGCTTTTTCTGCAATTTTCAAAAACTTTTTATCTGAAATATTTTCTAAACATAACTGTACCAATTCAGCTCCCGAGGTACAAGCTTTTTGAATATTTTCTAGATGTTCTTCAGGAGTATTTCCTTGTGATTTATAATGTAATTTAGGTATAATCATGTTTTTCTTTTTTAAATAAAATATACTTTTTGTTTTTTAAATTTAAGAATAAAAAAGCTTCGCAATATACGAACATTCTATAGTTGATTTAATAGTGAATTTATTTAAAGTTTTTAATTCTAATATCAATTTATATTTAACCATTACACTCTTATAAACGTTCATTTTTTCCCAATAAAAAAGAGATTATTTTTCAATAATCTCTTTTCACGTAAACTATGAAAAATAAAATATTATTTCACAATCATTCTTTTTGTATCAGCTTTTACTCCATCTACATAAAGTGAATAAAAATAAACACCTGAAGCTAAAAATCCTTTATCATAAACGATATGGTTTTCCCCTCTTAAGTGTAATTCTATTTTCTGAATATTTTTCCCAGAATTATCTTTTATTCTTAAATAAGCTTTATCAATATTTTTTGGAATATAAAATTTAATTTTTGTCTCAGATTCGTATGGATTAGGAGTATTTTGGTATAACATTGCCATTCTAATCTTACTTTCTTCTGGGACATTTACATCTCCTTCATCATCTTGACATGCACAATCTTCTAAAACTGCTATTTTCTCATTTGCAATAGTTAATTGTTCTTCTAAATTTTCTACAGTCAAAGTCAATTCTATATTTGAATCTGATAAAGTTTCTACTTGATTTTCAAGATCTGAAACCGTTGTTTGTAATGAAGAAATATTTTCGTTTACAGTAGTCAATAATCCAGCTAAATCAACTGTATTTCCATTAGAAATAGTCAATTCTGAACCTGAAAACTCTAAATTCTGTTCATCGGTATTATCTAAATAATTTTCTAAACTTACTGTATTTCCATTTTCAATTTCTAAGTTATTACCAGTAATCATTAAAATTTGATCATCTGTATTATCCATAAAAGAAGATAAATCCACAGAAGAATCATCGTTTGTAAGACTTAAAGTATTTTCGTTTAAACTTAAATCTTGATTATCGGTATTATCCAAATATGTAGAAAGATTCACCGAATTTCCATTTGAAATACTTAATTCATTTGAATCTAAACCTAAATTTTGAGAATCTGTGTTATCTAAATAAGAAGATAAATCAACTGTATTTCCGTTTGAAATACTCAATTCATTTGAATCTAAACCTAAATTTTGAGAATCTGTATTATCTAAATAAGCTGAAAGATCTACCGTAGAATCATCATTCGTAAGGCTTAAGATATTTTCGTCTAAACTTAAATCCTGATTATCGGTATTATCCATAAATGGAGATAAATCAACTGTGTTTCCATTTGAAATTCCGATAACAGTATTTTCTAAAGTTAGATTCTGTGCATCTGTATTATCCAAATAAGCTGAAAGATCTACCGTAGAATCATCATTTGTTAAACTTAAAACATTTTCGTTTAAACTTAAATCCTGATTATCCGTATTAGATTCTAAAATATGCCAATTTGTTCCATCATAAGCTTTAAATTTAGAATCTTCCGAATCAAAATAAATATCTCCAGCATTTGCAGTTTCTGGTGCAGCAGTATTTTGTAATCGCATCACACCATTTACGTGCAATGTTGCAGAAGGATTTGTTGTATTTACACCTACTCTACTATTTTTCAGGTTTAAAACATTATTATTGTTCCCTGGAAAAATTTTGAAAGGTAATTTTCCATTTCCGACATCACGAATAAAGAAATTTGTTTCGTTTCCTGCAATATCCCAAGTATAAGCTCCCCAACCAGAAGAATTATCTTGTTCTAATCTTAATGTTGGCGTATCTCCAGTTACTGTATGAAGTTCCATTGCAGGATTACTAGTTCCAAATCCAACGTGTCCATTACTTCCTAGATACAAAGAATTATTTTTAGCTCCTGCAAGAATATAAAATGGTCTTTTATTTCCTGTAACATCGTCAATACTAAAATAATTTGCTCCTCCATTTTCAGTATCATTTATGGTAATTCTCCAATCGTTTGCTGCAAAATTTGCAGTAGCACTAGTATCATCAAATAAAATACGAAGATTATTTTCTTTCATTACAAAAGTATCAAATCCGAAACTCGGAGTCCCGATATCCATACCAATTCCTAAACTTCCATTAATTTTCACATCTTCGTTAAATGTTTGAGCAATTCCTGTATTTATTCCCAATGCTACAAGCATTACTGAGAGTAACTTTTTTTTCATGTAATTAGTTTTAAATTAATTTTTGACAAAAATCTAATGGGGATTGACTTTATAGAAAAGCACATTGAAAATTAATTCAATGTGCTTTTTGATTAATTTATTTAACAATCATTTTCTTAGTATCAACTTTCACTCCTTCTACATAAAGAGAATAATAATAAACTCCTGAAGCTAAATATCCTTTATCATAAATAATTGATTTTTCACCTCTTTCTGTTAATTCAATTTTCTGAACAGTCTTTCCTGAATTGTCTTTTATTTTCAAGTAAGCTGCTTTTACATTTGCAGGAATGTAGTATTTAATTTGTGTTTCTTCCTCGTAAGGATTTGGTGTATTTTGATATAATTTTGGTCCTAAAATCGGATTATCATTTGAAATAATATCTAAATCTGACGGATCAATACAAGCACATTCTTCTAACTCTTCAATTCTATCTTTTGCATCTACTAATTCTTCTTCTAAAGTAGAAATAGTTTCTTGCATACTTGCCATTGTAGCATTTACTTCAGTTAATAACGAAGCTAAATCTACCGTATTTCCATTTGAAATTGTAAGTTCAGATCCGCTTAATTCTAAACTTTGCTCATCTGTATTATCTAAATATTCTTCTAAACTTATAGAGTTTCCATTCTCAATTCCAATATTATTTCCAGTTTTTGTTAAAATTTGATTATCTGAATCTTCTAATAACTCAGACATATCCACTGAATTTCCATTAGAAATTGTCAAATTACCGTTCTCATATGCTAAAGTTTGAGAATCTGTATTATCTAAATACCCTGATAAATCAACCGAATTTCCATTTGCAATACTTAATGTATTTACATCTAATGCTAAGTTTTGATTATCTGTATTATCTAAATATCCTGATAAATCAACTGAATTTCCGTTTGCAATGCTTAATGTATTTACATCTAATGCTAAGTTCTGATTATCTGTATTATCTAAATATCCTGATAAATCAACTGAATTTCCATTTGCAATGCTTAATGTATTTACATCTAATGCTAAGTTCTGGTTATCTGTATTATCTAAATATCCTGATAAATCAACCGAATTTCCATTTGCAATGCTTAATTCATTAACATCTAATGCTAAGTTCTGATTATCTGTATTATCTAAATATCCTGATAAATCAACTGAATTTCCGTTTGCAATGCTTAATTCATTAACATCTAATGCTAAGTTTTGATTATCTGTGTTATCTAAATATCCTGATAAGTCAACCGAATTTCCGTTTGCAATGCTTAATGTGTTTACATCTAATGCTAAATTCTGATTATCTGTGTTATCTAAATATCCTGATAAATCAACTGAATTTCCGTTTGCAATACTTAATGTGTTTACATCTAATGCTAAATTCTGATTATCTGTGTTATCTAAATATCCTGATAAATCAACTGAATTTCCGTTTGCAATGCTTAATGTATTTATATCTAATGCTAAGTTCTGGTTATCTGTATTATCTAAATATCCTGATAAATCAACTGAATTTCCATTTGCAATGCTTAATTCATTAACATCTAATGCTAAGTTTTGATTATCTGTGTTATCTAAATACCCTGATAAATCAACGGTGTTTCCATTTAAAATTGATAAAGTATTTTCACTTAATCCTAATGTTTGGTTATCCGTATTATCCATGAACTCTGTCATGTCCACTGAATTTCCATTAGAAATCGTTAAGAATCCATCTCCAAATCCTAATGTTTGCGAATCTGTGTTATCTAAATATTTTGAAAGATCAACGTTATTTGCATTTAAAATCGAAAGTGTGTTCTCATCTAAACTTAATGATTGATTATCTGTGTTATCTAAATACCCTGATAAATCAACGGTGTTTCCATTTAAAATTGATAAAGTATTTTCACTTAATCCTAATGTTTGGTTATCCGTGTTATCTAAAAATTCTGCCATATCAACAGTGTTCCCATTTGAAATTGTCAATAATCCATCTCCAACAACTAAAGTTTGAGCATCTGTGTTATCTAAATACTTCGATAAATCAACAGTGTTTCCATTTAAAATTGACAAAGTGTTCTCACTTAATCCTAATGTTTGATTATCTGTGTTGTCCATGAACTCTGTCATGTCCACTGAATTTCCATTAGAAATCGTTAAGAATCCATCTCCAAACCCTAGTGTTTGCGAATCTGTGTTATCTAAATACTTTGAAAGATCAACATTATTTGCATTTAAAATCGAAAGCGTGTTCTCATCTAAACTCAATGATTGATTATCTGTATTGTCTAAATATCCTGATAAATCAACAGTGTTTCCATTTAAAATTGATAATGTATTCTCACTTAATCCTAATGTTTGGTTATCCGTGTTATCTAGGAATTCTACCATGTCAACAGTGTTCCCATTTGAAATCGTCAACAACCCGTCTCCAACAACTAAAGTTTGAGCATCTGTATTATCAAGATACTTCGATAAATCAATATTATTTCCATTTAGAATTGATAAAGTATTTTCACTTAATCCTAACGTTTGGTTATCCGTGTTATCTAGAAATTCTGCCATGTCAACAGTGTTCCCATTTGAAATTGTCAACAATCCGTCTCCTACAACTAGAGTTTGATTATCAGTGTTGTCTAGATACTTTGATAAATCAATATTATTTCCATTTAGAATTGATAAAGTATTTTCACTTAATCCTAAAGTTTGGTTATCCGTGTTATCTAGAAATTCTGCCATATCAACAGTGTTCCCATTTGAAATCGTCAATAACCCGTCTCCAACAACTAAAGTTTGAGCATCTGTATTATCAAGATACTTCGATAAATCTACAGAAGTAGCATCATTTGTTAGACTTAAAGTATTTCCTGATAAACTTAAATCTTGCTCGTCGGTATTATCTAAAAACCCTGTAAAATCTACAGTATTTCCGTTTGAAATTGTCAATAAATTATCTCCGAAACTTAATGTTTGAGCATCTGTATTATCTAGATATTTTGATAAATCAACCGAATTTGCATTGAAAATACTTAATTCGTCTTCTGTTAAAGTCAAACTCTGAGAATCTGTATTATCTAAATAACTATCTAAGTTTACAGAGTTTCCGCTTGAAATATTTAATTGATTTCCGCTTAAACTTAAATTTTGATTATCTGTATTATCTAAATATGGAGCTAAATCAATTTGATTCGAACTATTTGTTATTGAGATTTTATCATTATTAATACTCAATTCCTGATTATCAGAATCATCTGTAACAGCCCAATCCGTTCCATTCCATAAATAAGTTTTCCCTTCATCTACATCATAAAGTAAAAGTCCAGCTTCTGTTTCTCCTAAACTATTTTCAAAAGTATTTCTCTCACTTGTTGTAAATCTATTTAAAAGTAAACCTTCAGATTTCGCTGATAAATCTAACGAAGCATACTGATTTGGATTCGTAGTTCCTAATCCTAATCTAACTTTTGTAGCATCAGAATCTCCACCTAAAACCACACAATTTGAACAATCTGCAACTGCTCCTGCCCCTATAGCTGCTGCATAAGTTTGTCCTTCTCTAATTTTCACTTGATCTCCTACTGCTGTAGAATATGTCGATTTAACTGAAGTTAAATTTCCTAATCCAATTGAATTTTGATAATATACAGAATCTTGTGTTCCAATAGCAATTCCATATTTTCCATTTATATAAGTTTGGTATCCAATTGCAACTGCATCACTTTGATTTATGTCAGTTTGAGATCCTAAAGCAACAGATCTTGTTCCTCTTACGTCTGTATTATAACCAATCGCTGTGATTTCATCTTGATTACTATAAGCAGAATATCCTAAAAGTACATTATAATTTCTTCCTGTATTTCCACTACCTGCTAAATATGCTTCGGAACCTAAAATAACATTTCCATTATTTTTTGAATATCCAACAGAACCAAAATCAGCATCATACCCCAATATTACATTATCTTGACCTTCTCTATTTCTATCTCCAGCATAAGCTCCTACATAAGTATTTCTATTGGCATTATTTGTTTCATTTGTTCTATTATTATCATAACCGGCTCTAAATCCAATAAACGTATTATAATCAGCATGTTCTGTTGCAGCACCAGAGGCTTGTCCTATAAAAGTATTTGCAACTCCAACTCCTACATCAGTTCCTGCAGAATCTCCTACAAAAGTATTTTTATACCCTGTACTATTATCATATCCTGCATCATTTCCAAAAAAAGCATTACGGTAACCTGTTGTGTTGGATCTACCTGAAGAACTTCCTACAAAAGTATTATCACTCGCTGTTGAATTGTTATACCCAGCATCTTCTCCAATAAAAGTGTTATCATCTCCAGTTGTATTTCTATAACCAGATGTTTCCCCAATAAAAGTGTTATCACCTCCATCTGTATTATAATATCCAGCATCAGTCCCTATAAAAACAGCATCCCCATCATCGTGGTGGTAACCTGCTCTCGTTCCTATTATCACATTATCAAAACCATCTGTTGCATCTCTTGCAGCATCTGATCCAATAATCACCCAATCATGGTCATTATATAATGTCTTTCCAGCCCTGTATCCTAAAAAAACATTATTTAAACCACTTGCGTTTGAATATCCAGCAGAATCTCCTACATAAGTATTATAATCTCCTGTTGTGTTTGATTCTCCAGCTTTGCTTCCAGCTTGAAAAACCCCGACTTGAGCATTTGTAACAATACTCAAGAGAAAAATTGAAAAAATGAGTAATTTTTTGTTCATATTATATATTAATTTTGAGTTAGTAATCTACCTTTGACTATTCTTTAACTTAAAAGGTTTAATCAAATTTTAATTTTCTTAAACTTTTATTTTATTCTTATTATTTTAACAGTTTTTAATTATTTTTAATATTTACTATTTATGAATAACTAAATTTTAACTTCTAATAATAATTTAATCGCAAACATATAAATATTTTTTTACGAATTAATCAATAAAAAATTATCTTTGGCATTTTAACACTTTTTGTTAGATAATATAAAAAAGTGAAGAAATCTGTATTTTATTTAAATAAAAACATGAAGAACTCTTACATCATTACTTTCTTAGCTATAGGAATTTTAGCTTTTTTTATTTTAGGATTGATTTTTCCAAATATTTTCTGGACAACTCATTTTTTACATTTTATTCCAAATTTCGGAAAGATATTTTTCTTAATAATTTCTCTAATTTTGGTTTTTCTATGGATGAAACACAAAGAGAATGCTACTCCTTTTGAAAAATTTCAGTTGAACTATAAATCCATATTTTTAATTAGCAGCATATTTTCCATTACTACCTTAATTTTCCCAATGGCTTTTGATTATTACGGAGAATCTTATCTTTTAAATAAACATCTGAATACAGCTATTTCAAAAATACCAGATCAAACAAATGAAACATTTTTCAGGTTTGGTTTAAATCCTTGGGATGGACAAAAAACGATTTTAGCAATCATAACTTATATAGCATATTTCTGTAAAGTAACTTATAAAACAGCATTTTATATCCAGAATTTTATTTTCGGATTTGGTTTTATCTTTATTTGGTTACGATTTGTAAAAAGACAAATTCAAAATGGAAGTTTACAATTCTTATTTATGATCATGGGAATTTCTGCTCCATTTATGCTAAACTATTTCGGACATATTGAAATTAATGCTCCTGTGTTATTTTTCAACCTACTTTGGATTACTTCTTTCTTAAATTTCTTACCAAATTTCACTTGGAAAAAAGTCGGAATTTTGTTCTTTTTACTTTTAGTTTGTTTAAAATTACACCCTGTAGCAGTTTTATACATCCCTGTTTTATTAAGTGGGATTTATTTAAAAATAGCACATCAAATTTCATGGAAAAAAGTTTCATTTTTTCTTTTATTACCAATTTTCATTGTAGGAGCAATTGTTTATTTTTTCATTTTAAAAGACTACAACGATCCAAGATCTTTGTCAAAAACAGCAGGAGAATTTGAACATATTTTCTTACCATTGATTTCTCCTCCAGCTCCTTTAGACACTTATAATATGCTAAGTATGCAGCATATTTCTGATTATTTTTTAGAAATATTTATCTGGAGTCCAGTAGCATTATTTTTAATTATTTCTTCCGTTATAATTTTTAGAAAAAACATCAAATGGAATCAACCTGAAGTTATTTTTATAGGAACAGCTTTATTTCTTTTTACTAGTTTATTCTTTGTTGTAAATCCACTTTTAAGCATGCAAATGGATTGGGATTTATTCTCATTTCCTGCGCCACTTTTTATGGTTTTTGTAATAGTTTTATTTAAACAATTTCAAGATAAAATTAATTTTCAGAAACAAATATTTTATCCAAGTGTGTTAATCGCATTTTTTTCACTTCCAATTTTCATTGTACATGCAAATGGAGATTTGTTGACAAATAGACTTTTCACAGTTTCAGAAACTATTTATGATGGATATTATGAATGGTCAAATCATACAATTCAAAATGCGAGTAATAGTGGAAGGTTATATTTTTCAGATGAAGAAATTATGCAAAAACAAAAAGATTTTATACAAAAAATAGAGAAAAAAGCTCAAAAAAATATTGATTTCGAGTTTTCTAAAATTTTAAAATCTCATGGGAAAATTTACATGCGAAAAGAAAATAACTCAGAAAAAGCAATTGAATATTTCAAAAAAGCAAAAGAATATTTTCCAGATAAAAATATTGACATCTTGCTGGTAGAGGCTTATTTTTCTTCTAAAGATTATCAGTCTGCTTTTGAATATGCAAAGATTTTATATCAAAATAATTTCCCTAACGAACAAAAAGCGAATAACATTTTAATCCATTGTGCTTTAGAAAATGAAGATTATGCTAATGCTTTGAAGTATTCTAAAATTTATAATAAAAAATGGAATAATCAATTAATACAAGAAATTGAAAAAAGGATAGAAACAGATACAAAAAAAGAAGAATTAAAATTTTTATTTCAAAGAAACTAATTTTTGCGTAAGTTTGACACGAAATAAAAATTTATTATGAAACAAAATTACAATCTAGAGTGGCTAAAAAATACCACTGAAGAAAATACACCTTTAAAATATCTTTTTTTCTGGGGACATTCGAAAAAAAAGAATGACAACAGCCTTGGAAAATATTGTCTTAGTCAATGGTTTAAAAGAGATTTTTCTGTAGATGGAATTACTTATAAATCTACCGAACATTGGATGATGGCAGAAAAAGCTAAGTTATTTGAAGATGACAAAATTTATCAAAAAATAATTCAATGTACTTCTCCAGGTGAAGCTAAAACTTTAGGTAGAAAAGTTCGAAATTTTGAAGAAAAAAAATGGTTAGAAAATCGTTATGAAATTGTAGTAAAAGGAAATTTTCACAAATTCTCTCAAAATAATGATTTAAAAGAATATTTATTGAACACAAAAGAACGCGTAATAGTAGAAGCTAGTCCTGTAGATACTATATGGGGAATAGGTTTAAGCGTTGATAGTTCAAATATTCAAAATATTGAAAAATGGAGAGGATTGAACCTCTTAGGCTTTGCTTTAATGGAAGTTAGAGATCAATTAAGATCTTGATTAAAAGTTTATCGAAAAAATACTATTCACGGATAGTATTTTTTTGTTTAGATCAAAAACTATCATATATTTTTCATAATCAACAAGTTAACCTCTTCTATTTTATTATGTTAAAAAAAAAGTGTTTTAACAATATTTTATAATATATAGTTTTTTTATTTTTGGGAAAATTGTAAAATAATGACAAAAACAATATTAAACTTTTTTTTACTTTTTTCCTGTTCTCTTTTATTTGCTCAGAAGGAAGCGAATAATTGGTATTTCGGTGAAAATGCAGGATTAAATTTTAACGGTAACACTACAGCATTAACCAATGGTTCAATTAATACCACCGAAGGTTGTGCTTCCTTTTCAGATGCTGAAGGAAATCTTTTATTTTACACAGATGGTATGACAGTATGGAATAAAAACCATGCACCAATGCCAAATGGGTTAAATTTAGCTGGAGATTCTTCTAGTACCCAATCTTCAATTGTAATTCCAAAACCAGGAGAAGATGGAAAGTATTATTTATTCACAGTAGGTTCTTCAGAAAATAGTACTGGAGGTTTTTATTACTATGAACTTAACATGAATTTAAATGGAGGTTTAGGAGATATTTCTTCAGGACCTGTAAATCTTTCAGGAGCTCTAGGAACTACTTGGACAGAGAAAATTACAGCTATCCAATCAGCAGAATGTGATTCATACTGGGTTATTTCATTAGTAAATAATACTTATTATGCTTTTAAAATTAGTAGTACAGGTGTCGATACTCCTATTATTTCTACTGTTCCTTATACGGCCATTGATGGTAGAGGATATTTAAAAGTTTCTCCTGATGGTTCAAAGTTAGCTGCAGCTCATTTCCATGATAATAATGGTGATGATAGTAAGTTTTTCCTTTATAATTTTGATAATTCAACGGGAGTTGTTTCTAACTCGGAAACATTACTTTTTGACGATCCTGCAAATAACGAACATCCTTATGGTGTGGAGTTTTCTTCAAATTCTGAAAGATTATACCTTTCTACTTTCAATGAATCTGATGATACAAATAAAATTTATCAATATAATTTATTAAGCTCAAACATTGCTAATTCACAATTATTAATCAATTCAAAATCTGGATTTAGAGGTGCTTTACAGTTAGGTCCTAATGGAAGAATTTATGTAACAGTTCCTGTTTCTTATTCTGTAGGATCATCTTTTCTTGATGTAATTGAAGCTCCAAATAACTTAGGAATTGCATGTGGATATTTGAATAATGAAATTAATTTAGGTACTGGAAAAGCTAAACAAGGTTTACCTCCTTTTATCCAGTCAATTATTTTATCGAAAGCAGAATTTATAGATATTCCAGAAGATGTAAGTGTTATTGAATTATGTGATAATGAAACTTATACAATTAAAGTAAAAAGTTATCCTAATGCTTCTTATACTTGGAAATTTATTTCTGCTACAGGAAGTGAAAACTTCATCCCTACTCCAGTTCCTCAAAATCAATTAGAGATCAATCAATTCTCTTCAAACCTTGATGGAACTTATGAAGTAACTGTTACTTTTTTAGATGGAAATTGTCCTAAAGAAGGGAAAATCGAAATTAACTTTTCTGACATTCCAGCATTACAACCAATTTCAAATTGGCATGAATGTAGTTTAACAGGAAATGGATTTTTTGATTTTGATTTAGTTGCAAATACAACTCCAAATGTTTTAAATGGAGATAGTGCTTCAGATTATGAAGTAACTTATTATAATTCTGAATCAAACGCAGAAAATAAAACAAATGCACTTTCAAACCCATATACAAATCAGGCTGCTTTTACTGCAGAAACAATTTGGGTAAGAAAAGAGAATATTTCTACAGAGTGTTATTCTATAGAATCTTTTAGCATTAATGTAATTAATTTAAATATCAATGCATCTGTTGCTACACTTCATAATTGTGACTTTGATGGCGTAGCTACAGAAAGTGATAACAATGACGGTTTTGCTGAATTTAACTTAAAAGATAATGAAGTAAATATTTTAAATGGTGAAGATCCTGCAGATTTTGATATTAAATATTTTACAGATGCCACTTTCACAAACGAAATTTTAGATCCGACAGCATTTACAAATACTGTTTTCACACTACAAACAATTTATTTCCAAGTAAATTCTATTTTAAATACTTCTTGTAATACTAATGGAGAATTCTTGATCAGCGTAGACCCGAATCCTGTATTTAGTTCTACTTTTACTACAACTTCATTAGAAGAATGTGCTGATGATGTTTCTAATAATACAACATTTGACATTAGTGGATTGTCTGATGTTTTCCAAAATTCACCAGATTATTCTTATACTTTTTATTTAAACGGAACTGCTTTACCAAGTACGCAAGATTTAACTGCTGTAACAATTAACTCAAACGGATATGTCGAAGTAATGGCAGAGAGTTCTTTAGGATGTCAATCAAAGAGTGATCAAATTCAATTAATCATAAATGAGATGCCTCCTCTTGTGACAGTTGATCCTTTAGAAGAATGTGATTTAGATTTAGATGGATTAATTTCTTGGGATTTAACAACTCTGACAACAGAACTTACAAGTAATAATCTTTATATCATTACATATCATACAACACAAGCTTCGGCTGAAGGTTCAAACTCTGATGTTATTTTAACACCAAATAGTTTTAATTCTGCATCAACTACAGTTTTTTATAGAATTACAAATCCTACAACAAACTGTTTCAACATTGGTTCTTTCGAAGTAATTTTAGATGCTTTCCCAACAGTTCCTGCAGAATTTACTTTTGAACAATGTGATGATATTGTTCATGATGGAATTAAATCTTTCTATTTACCAGATTTCAATAGTGAAATTTTAGCATCAATGACAGATGTTTCGATTCTTGGATATTATTTATCACCAGATGATATTGAAAATCCAGCTGTTGGTCCATTACCTGATAATTATACAACTGGTGATACAACTCTATATGTACATTTAAATGATGATATTCACGGTTGTACCACTTATACAGAAATTCATTTAGTAGTTTTAAATATTCCTAATGTAAATGAAAATGCACCAAATATTGTTGCTTGTGATGATGATTTTGATGGACAAACACTGTTCAACTTAACAGAAAACCAAGGAGATCTTATTGATTTGACAGCTTTCACAAACCCAATGTTTGAATATTATACTGATGCAAGTTTAAGTGATGCTTATAAAATTCCTGTTGGAGAAATTACTAGTTATGAAAATATTTACAGTCCTTTAAATACTCAAGAGATTTGGGTAAAAGTTTCTACTGATAACCAAAACTGTTTTGGTTCAACAAGCTTTTTCTTAGTTGTAAATCCTAAACCTATTATCAATCCTATTGAAAACTTAAAAGAATGTACGGATGAAGACGGATATGTGAACTTTGATTTAACTCTTGCAGAAGCTGGATTAATGAATGGTCAAAACGGATTGACAATTGCATATTACCATACCTATCTTGAAGCTACTGGAGAGACAAACGAGATTACAAATCCAACAACTTTCCAAAACAATCAAATTCCTGTACAAGAGATTTTCTATACATTGACAAACACTACTACAGGATGTAAAACTGTTGCTTCTTTCAATATTGAAGTACTTGAAAATCCAACAATTCCTGCAGAAGCTACTGTTGAAGTTTGTGATGATCTTGTAGCTGATGGAATTATTACTGTAGATTTAAATGATTATAACGAATTCTACCAACAAGGAAATGCAAACTATTTAATTTCTTATTTTGAAACTTCTGATTTTGCTACGAATAATATCAACGCATTAAATACGGATTATACAAATACTAGTTCTCCATATAACTATGAGATTTTTGTAAGAATCGAAAATACGGATACAAGCTGTGTTTCTATTACAAAGTTTACTACAAATATTTTAAATATTCCAAACCCAGGAACGCCAGAACCTATCTATTCTTGTGCAACAGGAAACAATGGATTCTCTGTTTTTGATTTTTCTCATGTAGAAACAGAAATTATTACTGCTTTAGGAAATGTAAATGTTTCTTTCTATTTAACAGAAATTAATGCATTAAATAGCGTAAATCCTCTTACAGATCTTGACAATCACTCGAATTTATCTCCAAACCAAGAGATTATTTATATTCGTGTTGAGGATGTTACAACTGGATGTTTTAATATTGTTGAATTAGTTTTAAATGTAGAAGACAATCCAGAATTGACAACTCCTACAGATATCGAACTTTGTGATGAAGGTTCTGACGGAGTTGAAGATTTTAATTTAACTATAAAAGAAGGGGAAATTACAACTGATCCAAACTTTACTTTCCAATATTTCATTGATGATGCTAGTGCTGTAAATAATAATGGAATCGGAGAAATTGTAAATCCTACTTTCTTTACAAATACTTCAAACCCTCAAACAGTTACAGTTCGTGTGAATAATCCTACAAATGGATGTTATTCTTTAACTTCACTTACTTTAAAACTGAATGATTTACCAAGTATTACACAACCAACTCCATACGAATTCTGTGATGATGAAGCTGATGGAGATATCTCTAATGGAATTATCCAAAATATCATTTTACAAAATAAAGATGCTGAAATTTTAAATGGAAGTTCAGGAATTGTTTCTTACCACGAAACAGAAGATGGACCAGCTATTGATAAATCTGCTCCTTACACAAACCTTTCTCCTACGCAGGCTCTTTTTGTAAAAGTTACGAATATTGAAACTGGTTGTGAAGCAACAGTAATTTTAGATTTAATTGTTCATACATTACCAAACATCAATGATTTATTAGTTATTGAAGAATGTGATGATGATTATGACGGACATACTTTCTTTAATTTAGATGATGTAAAAGCTCTTTATGATCCAGCTGGGATTTATGAGATTAATTTCTACGAAACTCAAGAAAACGCTGAAGAAAATGATACTGCTTTAGCTGTTGAAGCAAATTACTATTCTGTTGTAAACAATATTTTTGTAAATATTACAAATGCTACTTCAAATTGTAGTTTGGTTAAAGAATTAACTCTTGTTGTTAATCCTATTCCTGAAATGGTTGAAGTAGAAGATATGGAAACTTGTGAAGGTGATAATTCATTTAATTTTGAAGATATTTATAATCAAATTGTAAATGGTCAAACAGATATCACTGTAAAATTCTTCAACAATATTGATGATGCAAATAATGATGTTGGATCGATTGATATTTCTGCTCCATATACAAATAACTCAAACCCAGAAACAATTTATGTTCGTATTGAATACATTGCTACTGGATGTTATACTCTTACAACTTTTGATTTAATTATTAATCCAAATCCATTAGTTGGTGACAATTTAAGTTATGAAATTTGTGATGATGATTATGACGGTTTTGCAATGTTTGATTTAAATACAATGGATGATGATGCGCTTGTTGGTCAATTAGGTGTTCTTGTTGAATATTATATGACAGAAGCTCAAGCTTTAGATCCTAACAGTATTCCATTGGCAGATAATTTTGTAAACACAGTACAAGATGCGCAAGATATTTATGTAAAACTTGTAAATGTTTCTACAGGATGTTATACTCTTACGACATTAACGCTAGTTGTTGAACCTTTACCAGAACCAAATTATACTCCTACTCCATTAGAAGAATGTGATGAAGATGGAAATGGAACAGAAGCTTTTGACTTAACAGATGCCATTGCTGATGTAACGAATAATGCTGCAAATTATGAAGTGAAGTTTTATCCAAACTTAACAGATGCAGAAAACAATGAAAATGAAATCGTAGATGTTGAAAACTTCGAATCTGCTTCTACTACAATAACTGTTAAAGTAATTAATTCTAATACAACGCAACTGTGTGAGGTATTTGTTTCTTTAGATTTAATTTTAAACGATCCTTTAGAAATTACAATTCCTAGTCCAATCGTTTTCTGTGATACAGACGAAGATGGTATTGTTTCTAAATCTATGGATGAGTTAAATTCAATTATTTTTGAATCTTTAGAAAACTTAACAATTACTTACCATGTTTCTGAACAAGATGCAAGAGATGAGATTAATCAAATTGTAACTGATTATGATATTTCTACATCAACTGTTCTTTATATAAGAGTTGAAGAAGAAAACTCTGTTTGTGCATTTATTGCTCCAGTTAATTTCATTGTAGATATCAGCCCAGAATATACAGCTAATTTAGATCCTTATACGGTTTGTGGTGAAGAAGGAATTGGTACTTTCCAATTAAATGATGTGATGACACCATTAATTACTTCTAATCCTGATGCCGTAGTTACTTACTACGAATCTGAAGAAGATGCTACAAATTCTGAAAACGCAGTTGATGGTGTAGATTATATCAGTGAAAATGGAACGGTTTGGGTTAATATTTCAAATCCAAGTACTGGTTGTGATGCTATTACTTCTTTCGAATTAGTAGTTGAAAACGCTCCTACATTTGATGTTTCAGATTTAGTTGTTTATTGTATTGATGATTTAGATTTCTTTATTGAAGCTGAAAATCCAGGAGGAGAATATACTTATGAATGGTCAGACTTTGATGGAAATGTTTTCGCAGGAGAAACTACTTCAACATTACATGTTACAGAAGAAGGAGTTTATGCAGTAAAAGCATTTACTACAGATGGAACTATTATTTGTGAAAGTGAAATTAAATATATTTTGGTTGAAAAATCAGAATTACCAAAAATCACTATTGATGATATTACAATCACAGATTACTTAACTAATGAAGGAACAAATTTCATTCAAATTGATATTGCAAATATCGGAATTGGTGAATACGAATTCTCAATTGATGAAGGTACAACTTGGCAATCAGAACCATATTTTTCTGATGTGAGAGCTGGAGCTTATCAATTATTAATTAGAGATGTAAGAGAAAATGGTTGTGGTGAAATTGCAATTGATATCAGCGTAGTTGGTTATCCTTCTTATTTCACTCCAAATGGTGATGGAATTCATGATTATTGGAATATTCACGGAATTGAAAATTACCCAGAAGCTAAAATCTATATATTTGATAGGTTTGGGAAATCAATCCATAAAATAGATCCAACAACAGAAGGTTGGGACGGAAAGAAACACGGTCAAGAACTTCCTTCCTCAGGTTATTGGTTTACGATGGAACTTGTGGACAACAACGGAAATAGAGTCGTTCGAAAAGGACACTTTAATTTAAAACGATAATTTTTTAAAACCTTCTCCGATAACGAGAAGGTTTTTTTTTATCTTTAAGAAATAAAGGTTAAAAAAGCTTACATGAAAAAAATATTACTCATTTTATTGGTACTAATCCCATTTTTATCCTCTGCACAAAAAGAATCAAGTATTTGGTTTTTTGGAGAAAATGCGGGGTTAGATTTTAATACAGACCCTCCTACTCCAATTACTGGCTCTTTAAGTACACTTGAAGGTTGTACTTCTATTTCTACACCTGAAGGTGAATTATTATTTTACTCTGACGGTACAGATGTTTGGAATAAAAACCATGAGAGTATGTTTCCACCAGGAACATCGTTTGCAGATAAATTAGGCGGAAATAGTTCTAGTACAAGCTCTGGAATTATTATCCCTTATCCAACAGATGAAAACAAATATTATATTTTCACAGTAGACACACATGATGCTTACTTCGAAACACAATCTTTTGGGCTAAAATATTCTACTGTTGATATGACTTTAAATGGTGGTCTTGGAGGAGTTGTTGAAGAAGGGAAAAACACAGAACTTTTACCAAAAACTTCTGAAAAGATTTCTGCTACCAGAACTGCTGATGGAAATGGTTTTTGGTTAATCACACATTTTGAAGATAAATTTTATGCTTATAAAATAACAGAAAATGGTGTTGATGAAAATCCAGTTATAACTACTACTGGTCCTTTTATAGAAATGCTAGAAGGGTTTTATAATGTTTCGGTGACCAATATGCGAGGTTATTTAAAATTCAATCTTCAAGGAGATAAAATTGGAGTTGCTTTTTATTCCAATAATAAAACAGAAACTTTCTTGGATGAAAATTATAATTACCCTCATCCAAAAAATTTACATTCAACCAAAGAAAAAGGACTTTTATATTTATTCGATTTTGATAATGAAACAGGAATAGTTTCCAACCCAATTAGTTTACTTGATGAGGATGATTTAGGTTCTCCATATGGTGTAGAATTCTCTCCTAGTGGTGAATTTTTGTATGCACAAATTGATTATTATGAAGTAAATTATTTCCCTACAGAATCTGAATATCAAACTAATTGTACCACAGGTGTTGTTGCTCAGTTTAAAACTACTGCTGCTGATATTCCTGCTTCTAAAATTATAATTTATGAAGAATCTTTTGAAGAAAACGGAATTTGGGATGATCTTTCTAGAGGTTCTCTACAAATAGCTATTGATGGTAAAATTTATCATACTACAATTTACGAACAACATCTTTCTTATATCGAATTTCCAAATGAAGAAGGTTTAGCTTCAAATTATGTTTTTGATGGAGTTGAATTAGAAGGTGATGTAAGTACGCAATGGGGTTTACCTGTTTTTATTCAAGCAAAATTTGAACCTTTAATTTTTGCAGAAAATTTATGTCTTGGTGAAGAAACTAATTTTTACATCGATAATGAAAATATAAATAGTGTATCATGGAATTTTGGCGATCCAGACTCTGGAGCTAATAATATTTCAATAGAAACTTCTCCTTCTCATATTTTTACAGCAGTAGGAACTTATATTGTAACAGCAGAAATCAGTATTGGAATTGAAAATTTTACTGTTACAAAAGTTATTACAATTCTTGACACTCCTAATCTTGAAGATCTACCAGATTTTCAACTTTGCAAACTTTTAAATGAAGATACTATTTTTGATTTCAGTGAAGTTTCTATAATTATTTCTGAATCTAATCAAGATGTTACTATTATAAAATATTATAATTCTTTAGAAGATTTAGAAAATGATGAAAATGAAATTGAGAATATTTCTAGTTATGAAACAACACAAAATGAAACAATTTATGTTTATGTAGAAAATAGTTCTCTTTGTAATGCTATTGGAAATTTTGAACTAATAATTATTGATGAAGAATTTGCTCCTATTCTAGAAGATTTAGGTGCTTGTCAACTTTACAATGATATTGCTGAATTTGATATTTTATCTGTCTATCAAAATATTATAGATTCTTTTGAAGAAGAAGTAACTGTAACTTTCTATACTTCTAATGATGATATGTGGAATGATGAAAATCCAATGACAATTACGGAAAACTATATAAATGTTAGCAATCCTGAAACAATTTATATCAAAATAATTAAGGAAGAAACTGGATGTTTCGACACAACTACATTAACCCTATTTATTCATCCAGAAATCGAAAATCCTGAATTAGAGAATTTAGAAAATTGTGAAACTTCTTTTGAAAAATCTGAATTTGATCTTGTTTCCATTGAAAATAATATTCTAGAATCTTTAGAAGGGAATTATACTATTAATTTTTATAAAAACGATGAAGATTTAGTTAATGATACAAATAGTATCGAAAAATCTGAACTTTATGAGAATTCGGAAAATCCTGAAAAAATCTTAATTAAAATTACAAATAACGACACTGGTTGTAGTGTTCGAAATGAAATTGAACTTTTAGCTATTGAGTGTGTAATTCCAGACATTGAAGTTCCTAATTCTTTTGACCCAAACAGTTCTGGAGAATTAGATATTGATGATTTAGCCAATTATTATCCTGACTTCAAAATGTACATTTACAATCGCTATGGAACAATGGTTTATGAAGGAAATAAGAATACTGAAAACTGGGATGGAACTGCAAAATCTTCAGATAAAATTCTACCTTCAGGGACTTATTATTATGTTTTAGAATTAAATCGAAATAATCTTGAACCAAAAACAGGTTGGATTTTTCTGAGTAAATAAAACTTTATAACAAAAAAAATAACCGAGACATCTCGGTTATTTTTTTAACACAACGCAACTAAAATAATATTAATCTTTTTACAAACCTTTGAAGTTTAACTTCATTTTCAAAGTTAATAAATCACTGAATAGTCATTTTATCAGAGTATTAACAAATTATTACTATAAATAGAACATATCTTTCAAAAATCCTTAAAAACAAATTCTTTTTTCTTCCATTTTTTAGCATTTTGCTAAGTAAATCCAAACTTGATTTTTTCTAACTTAGAAAGTATGATTAGAATATCTAATTTTAAATATAGTTTAGATGAAGAAATTATTAGGTGTTGGATTAGCTTCATTGGCAGTATTTCTAATATGTCTTGAAATTATTGTAGCAAATATTGGTCTTGAAGATATTAATATATTTAATATCCTTTGGTTACAATATTTTATAGCGTTGGTTGGTTTTTTGATTATGGCTCAGAAAATCAAGTTTCGATGGCCAAAGCTTAAAAAAAATAAATATTGGATTATTCTCTCCAGTATTCTCAAGCTAGGAAATGTTTATTTTTTCTACAAATCTTTATTTTATCTTTTTCCCGATATCGTCTCTGTTACTAGTTTATCCGGAGATCTTTTTGTAATTATTGGAGGAGTATTATTCTTAAGAGAAGCTTTTAAATGGAACCAAAAATTTGGTTTACTTATTGTGCTTCTTGGTTTAGGAATGTATTTCTATAGAACATTTAATGAATTTTCAGAAGAAACTCTTAATATTGGTTTATTATATTTAGTAATTGCGCAATTATGCTGGGCTGGTTATTTATTAATTCAAAAAATATTAATAAGTAAAGAAATTCCACCTTGTAATCTTAATTTTTTCACTTTTCTTTTTGTAACCATCATGTTGACTCCCATGGTTAATTTTCAAGGTTATTCAATTTTTGAAATCGAAACTTGGATATTAGTAGCAATCACAGGAATCATTACACTTTACACTTTTACTTTAATCTTAAAAGCATTCCAATATATAGATGCAAATAAAGTAAGTGTAATTCTATCTGCAAACCCTTTTATAACAGTAATTCTAGTTTATCTATACAATTTAATTGGAACAGAAAAAATAGAACTAAGTCCATTTGGGCTTACTGAGTTTTTGGGAGGTGTAATTTTGATTGGCGGAATTATTTTAAGCAATTGGAAATTTAAGGATAAAAAAAACCCACTCTAAGATTGAGTGGGAAAAATTGCTATGAAAAAGAAAAAGTCATTATTAGTACACATCTAATAATAGTTCAAATATAAGACAGCAAATATTAATATGCAACTATTTATTCATATTTTTTTAACATTTTTACGAAATAAAAGCTAAGTATTTATGTATGAATATATTATTTTGATTATTGGAGGGGTATTTTCTGGGCTACTTACAAGTCTCTTCGGACTTGGAGGAAGTTTGACCACTGTACCTACACTTTTGATAGCTTTACCCCTACTTAGTATTGAGAAAAACGAGATTACACATGTAGCAATTGCAACATCTCTAGCAATAATGTTTGTAAATAGTATTCTTTCGATGAAATCCCATCATTCCTCTGGAAATATTCGTTGGGATATTTTTAAAAGCAGTATTTTATTTATCATTCTTGGAACTTTTGCAGGAACTTATATTGCAATGAAATTAGATTCAAAAAAGCTATTATTATTTTATCTTTTCTTTGTTTTCTTTATTATTATCCGATTTTTAAGATCCGAATTTATCCAGAAAAAAGAAACAAAGAATTCTGAACATTTAAAAGTTTCTTGGCGGAAAAAAACATTTTATGAAATCATCACAGGAATCATTTCAGCATGTGTTGGCGGAGGGTCTAGTCTAGTAATGGTTCCATTTTATAAGCATCAAGGATTTAAAATGAAAGAAGCTTCTGCCCTAGCCGTTTCTTTCAATGTCATAATTGCTTTTTTTGCAACAATCAATTATATGTTTATAAATCAATTGAGCGAACCAATTGCAAAATTCAGTACAGGATATATTTACTGGCCAGCTTTTCTTTTTTTACTTTTAGGAAGTTTTGTTGGAGTACCAATTGGTGTAAAATTAGCTAATAAATTATCAGAGAAATTTCAGACTGTTTTTTATTTTTTATTTATAGTTGTGGTTTTTATTTTAATGACACTAAAATATTTAAAAGCATAAAAAAACCCTGAAAAAACAGGGTTTAAATTTTTATTTTAAATAAGCTTTTATCTCTTCTCCTTCCACTATTACATCTACTCTTTCATGAAAAGATGTTGAAAGTGAAATTCCTTTAAAATCAGCTTTTACAGGATATTTCTTATGATTTCTGTTTACTAAAACAGCAGTTTTGAATTTTTTCAATGGAACATCTAAAAAATGTTTCACACTATACATTAAAGTGGTTCCAGAATTCAATACATCATCTACTAAAACTAAAGCTTTATTTTGATATTCTTCTTTTGTCAAACTTGTATCAATAGCTTCCAAAGGATGTTTTTTATCAATTTTTACTTCACATAATAAAACCTTTACATCCGAAATATTTTCTAAAACTTTTGCTATTTTATTTGCTATAACAAATCCATTTCCATTGATTCCAGCAATAACTATTTCATTTTCATTACTATTCGATTCTAAAATCTGGTAAGCAATTCTTTGAATTTTATGTACAATTTGTTCGTTTGTTAAAATAATTGAACTTTCCATATTTGTTGTGCGTTTTGATGTTTCAAATATAACAAACAATTTCTGGTTAATGGAGCTTGAAGTATTATCAATATTCAAAAAAATAAAAGATTTTTATAATTATTCGTTCAATGGTCTTAAGAAAATTGCTTCACGAATTACTTGCCAACGATTATCTTCAAATTTCAACTCTATATTACATAAAAGTTTCATTTCTTCTCCATTCATCCCACTATGTTTTCTACTCAAAACACAAACTGCAGAATCTCCGATAATATGAAAATCATGCCAATCAGCCCAAGTATTTAATTGTGTTTTTCCTTCTTGAGCTTGTTTCGCAAAATGTTCTTTAAATTCTTTTTTATTAAAAGTTTCTACTTTTCCATCAGGTAAGACTAAAGTTGTATGAAAATTTTTATGATAAATAGTTTCTAAAGCTTCAACATCAAAATTTGTTGCTCGATCAATCAAATGTTCCATCGCTTTGCGAATTGCTTCTTTTGTATGAGTTTTATCTGTAGTCTTCATGTTTTTTTGTTTAAATAACTTACACAAAGGTCCTATTTTCAACAAAATAAACTACTACCAAATTTTAACTAATTAATACCATTTTGATAATCTGATCGATATTCTAAAGGTGAAATTCCTGTTTTTTGTTTAAAAAATCGAGAAAGATGATTTGCTTCCGAGAAATGATATATATCTGCAATTTCTGCAACAGTCAAAGTAGAATGAATCAATTTCATTTTTATTTCAAATAACAATCTTGCTTTGATAAAATCTGTTGTCGTAACATTGAATTGATTTTTCACAGCTTTATTCAAAGTAATTCTACTTATTTTCATTTTTAAAGTATAATCTTCAACTCGCTGCATTGTTTGGATATTTTTCTCTACCAATTTTCGAAATTGATATGCTGTATTATCCAAAGAAATAGCTTCTTTTATGTGGTTTGTATTTGAATAATGACGATTAATTGAAATCAAAATATAGTATAACAAAGAACGAATCAAATGTACACTATCACTTTTTGGGTAAACTAATTCTTGCTTGATTTCTTTCAGTTTTGACAAACAATCTTCTAAATAAACCTCTTCAATATTTAACTTCAAAGAATATTCTGTTTGATAAAAATATAGCAGTCGAAAAACAAAATATTGATCCGAAAAAAACTCATTCAAAAAATCATCTTGAAAAACTAAAAGTTGCCCTTCAAAAGTTGTAGGATCAATATGCCAAGAATGATGTTGGTATTTTGAAATAAAAACTAAAGAATTTGACTCTAACTCTATTTTCTGATCATTTAGTTTTAAAAAACCATTTCCTTTTTTGATAAAATATACTTGAAAAAAATCTGCAGATTGTGTTTCTGTTTCAAACTCAAAAGCACATCCTGATTGAAAATCAATTACATTCAACAAAAAATCAACTCCACAAACTGTTTTATCAAATTCTACATGTTTCATCTTCCAATTTTAATATTTAAAGAAGTTAATTCTTTTCAAAACGAATTCCAATTATAAATTACTATGTTAGCAAAATCTTAGACTTTCATTTAATATTTGAGCAAAAGTATTTGATTCATTTTTTCTCGTAAATACCTTTTTAGAAATAAAATATACCAATTTGATAAGCCTGATTTTTTACTTCAAATATTTATTATCAAACTTCCATCCCAATTGTATATGAATTCCATCTTGAATCTTTTCAGATAAAACATTCAATAAATCTTTACATTCTTCTTCAGTAATCTTGTTAATTGGTATTATATAAAATTCATTTGAAGAGTTTTGAATAAAAATTGCCTCATCAGTTCTTGTTGCTTTTTTAATAGTCTCAAACCCAAATTCAATTTTTTCTAAACCATTTTCTATAGATATTGAATCATCTTTTATCTCTAAAATAAATTCTTTACCAAATAGTTCATGATATTTTTCTTTTGAATATTTAATATTGATTTTCTTAGCCTTATTAATGAAAAATCTTGGAGAAAAAGTATACCAAAGCACAGCTAAAATGAAAAAAATAATTGCAATAATTAAAATCTCTTGATAAAGTAAATAATACAAACTTAATAATCCCATTATTACAGGCACTCTCCATTGAACACCTGTCAATTGTTTTTTAAACTGTTCAGAGTTTGCACATTCAAACATCGTCTTATTTTCATAATCTTCTTTTTCTAATGTATATTGTAATTTCATTTTTATTCTTTATTTAGCTTAATTTTTAAAATTAGTTATAGTATCGTTTTCTTTTCGTCGAAATACAGAATCATTTTGAACTCTCATAATAGAATCGGATAATTTTTCGACTTGAATTTTCATGTTATTTAAAACTTCTTTAGGAATTTCAACATCATTATTTAATCTAGTTGTTATAAAAATAACTTTAATCAAAATCAAGATGACAATCGGAACCCAATAATTTCGTGTAGTTTTTGGTTTAAAATTATCTTGTTTTGAAGATTCCAAAAAATCATATGCTTCTGTTGTCAAAAAATATTTTGAGTCTTCTTTCTCTATAAAGTCATATTCCTCAAGAATTTCTAAATCTTCTTTTTGATTTAAAAAATCTTTTTCATTTATAAATTGATTATCAGAAATATAAATATGTTTCAATATCTCTATTTGAGCCTCTGTTAAAACATTTATTTCATCTTCTTCCATTTGAATTTAATTTTCAGCATTTGACATTAAGAAATTTCTATTCATAATAAAATTTTTATAAATCTCAGTTTTAGAATTTTCTTGCTCAGCATGATCAAATTGTTTTTCCAAATTCTGAATTTTCACATTATTTGAATCGGAACTCAAAATATAATAAAGTTCTCCCGCTCTCCCTATGATTAAATTACTTTTCCTTTTTTTAGAATAATAATTCACAAAATCATTAGTTTCTTCAACCTTCCTAAAAACACTCTTAATTTGAGTCGAATCCTTAACGTGACATCCAGATTCTTGAAAAGAAAAAGGAAATTCTTTAGGAAAAACTAATGAATCAGAAATTTTAATCTTAAAAAAAACTGTTGAAGTATAACAATCTGGAGCACCACAATCTAAACTATGTAGATTAAATGGCAGATTAAACTCTAAAGAATCTTTATTTTTTATAACAAATTCTTCTTCAGCTAATTTTTCTAAAATTGTTCCTTTTAAAACTTTATTCTGGTTTAATTTTATTTTTTCAAAAACTTTACTTTTCTCCAAAACTTCTGCTGGTTTTAAAAAATATATATCTTTCCAAGAATCAGGTCCATTTAATTTCACATATTCTTCAACAATTTTTAAACCGATAAAATAACCAATTGCTCCAGGAAATTTCTCATTTAATTTAACTCCTCTATCTGCAAAATCTTCAGCCAAATTCTCATCATTTTTTAAATAAATATCCTTTATAAAAGAAATTAACTCATCTTTATTTTGCTCACAAACTTTGTATTCTTCTTCTGTGTAATTTAATTCTTCAGCTATTGACTTTTTACCTGCATGAATTTTATGAGAAACATAAACTGCAAAACCTTCATCAATTATTCTATTTATAATTGGTGTTTTTTTATCAAAATTCAATGTATTTCCATAAATCTGATGATTAAATTCGTGTGGAAAAGTAGATGTGATCGTATTTAAATCATTCATTTGTTCATGAGCCAAATCTACAAGCATTGTTTTATTATCAGAAAACCCACCCATATCAACCCAAGAAGGTCCATATATAAAAAACCAATCTCCTTTTGGAATCAAACCAGTAAAAGCAGCTATTTCATTCGCTTTTTCATCAAAAGAGCTCTTTATTCTAGACAAATTCACTTTTTCAGCTAACTTATTATAATGATCTAAATTTGGGATAATTTGATTATTCATCCAATCCGTAAAATCTTTTTCTTTCCCCATATAACCCTCAATAAAATATTGATAAGGCTTAAAAATAGAATCGATAAAAATTTTATTTCTTATTGCTTCTGAATCATTTTTATATTGATTTGCAAATTTTAATTGTGCTTGAGAAACATTATATATTTTTAATTCTGATTTATCTTTTACAGATTCTTTTTTCTTTTTCGTAGTTTCATTACAAGAAACTATAGTAAGAAGTACTATAATTGCTACTATCTTTTTCATATGTTTTTTTTGAAATATTTTGTCGATACAATTTTAAAATAAAAAAAGGAATTTTCAATCATGTACTGATAAAAATTCCTTTTTCATTAGTAGTTATTTCTTAAATAAAACTCCTATTTCATCCAAATCAGATTCTAATTGATTATATCTTCTGTTCAATATCCTTATATTTCCGAATTATCATCTAAAATATTATTTGAGAAATACATCTTTTACAAAAAAAGAGACTGGTTCACTTTAATAAGTAAAACCAGCCTCTATACACGAAGAAATTTAAATTTAATGTTATACGAAATTTATTTCTTTAAGAATTTATCCGAAAAGATAATTCCTCCATCTTTAATTATAGTGACATTATATAATCCAGAGTCTAAATCATTTATTTCCAGAGAAATATATGAATTGTTTTTTACATTTTTAAATTTCTTTAAGATTTTTCCATTCATATCTGTAATGTAAAATTCTAAGTTTTTATAATCCGAACCTATTGTTAGATTTAAAGTTTCTTTCGCTGGATTTGGGTAAATATGAAAATTCGCCATCGGATTTTCTTCAATTCCAACATTAGAATTATTATATCCAGTATAAATCGTTTGATTTGGTGCAGTATTGTAAGCATATTCTTTTAAAGTATAAGAATCTCCATTTTCAGAAACACTTAATTTAAACCATCCATAACATGTTCTTCCATTAATTTTGTATTCAAAACCAACATAACCTTCTTTTCCATCCCAAGTTGTATAACTTTGACTTCTAAGATTATGAAGATCTGGATAATCACCTCCATCTACAAAATTCCTTGTAGCATCTACTGGTTCATCCTCTTCTAAATAAGTAATATTTAAAGTATTTCCTTCACAAATTAAAGGTTTTGTATAAGTTTCTATTTTTAATTCACTATTTGAATTCGCATCTAAGAAAGCTCCATAAGCATTGTCATCTCCTACTTCAATACCAAACCATTGCCAAACAAAAGAAGGTGAAATTTCGATATCATCTATATCTACATAAACTACTTCATAAGGAGCATAATATTTTAACTCATAAGCAAGAGTATTACAAGAAAAACTTGAAGTTCCTCCTGAAAGTGCATTATCTTTTAATTCAATAGAAAAAACAGAATTATTTGAAACATCATGATAAGCTGCTTGTCCTGTAATAGAAATTGTTGCAGATGAATTTGAGTTTAAAGTTACCTCAACATTTAATCCATTTGCGATATCAACAGTATAATCAGTACCTTCCGTTAAAGTTCCACTTGAATTTGCAAAGTTTCCTCCAATAATATTTACCTCTACAGTTTGAGAAAAAGATCCATTATTTAAATCATCCTCATAAACTTCTTCTTTATTACTAGTTATTAAAGCTAAAGAACCTGGTTCTTCATAAACACCAGTGGCAATCAGATTTGATTCTTGCCAAAGTGGTTGTCTTGCTGGATGATTTAAAGCTGCTTCCATTCTAGCAACTTGCCCTGCTGTAAACATTTTATAACATCCGTCCGAACCATTATATCCCATGTAATTTTCAATGTTTACATAGCTTCCATTACAATTATATCCTGGTGAACAATCTAAATCATGACTTCCATTTTCGCTAGGCGTATCAGCAACCTCATCCGTTCCATTACATCCTCCTTCAAAAGTATGAATTAGATTTAACCAATGTCCAAATTCATGAGTCATTGTTGAAGCAAATTCAGCATTTGTATTTCCATGAATATAAGATCCATTATACACCACTCTAGCCAAATCATTGTCTGACATCCATGTATCCGGATACCAAGCTACACCTGAATTATATAAATCTCCATCATTATAAAGATCATTTTGAATATAAACATTCATGTATTTATAATTGTCCCATGCGTATTGTTGAATTGTAGAATCATATCCTGAACCATTTCCAAATCCACTTTCAACATTATGAAAAACAACTCCCGTAGTACATCCTCCGTTAGGATCTATAGTTGCTAATCTGAACTGAATATCCAATGTAGACTTTATGGAAGAAAATGCTCCGTCTACTGTATCAAAATCTGGATTTAACCCATTAAAATCATCATTTAATTTTTCAACAAGCGTAACAATTTTATCATAAGTAACAGTTTTTCCACTTTGAACATCTCCAAAAACATGAAAAACAACAGGGATAATGTAAGTACTATTATTTGTATTTCTTTGGTAAGTTCTTGAATAATCGTTAAACTTGTGATGTTCTACAAAAGAAGGGGTTCTTTCCTCGAATAGTTTATTATTTACTTCTGAAGCTCTACAAGCCTGAGGGGACTTTTGCGCAGATAATGACGTACAAAAAAGCACGAAGAGTAAAAGTAATTTTAGTTTCATATTATGTGATTGTTAAAGTTTCGTTAAAACTATATTGATTAATTCACAAATCCTAATAGAAACTTATCACATATAAATACTTTTTTAACAACTAAATTAAATAGAATATTTTAAAAACGTTTTAATCTTAAAAATAATATATTTTTAAAACAAAGACACTTTTAATAAAACCGTTATCATAAACACAGATTTTCAAAAGGTTTCATAGCATGAAAGAATCCTCTTAACTTTAAAAATACGATTAAGAGGATTCTAAATTTGTTTTTTTATTTAAAAAGATTAAAATCTAATTGAAAGAAAATAGAAAGATATTTTCCACTAATATCAAACTTTTGATTTTTGACCAATTCTTTATCTAAATAATGTGAAAAACTACCTTCTGAAACAGTTTCTGTAAAAGGCAAATTATATCGCACACCTAGTTTCCAATAAGATTTTTCTTTCGTCATGCTACTTTTTAAAGCTATTTCTGGCTGAAATCCAATCACTATTGGATCTTGTAATTCTGTAGTTAATTCAACATAATCATTATCACTTCCTGATCTATTAGTCAATTTATCTGTGCTATGAAATTCTGCTTGAATTCCGACACCTAAATAAACAAACCATTGTTTTCTAGATTTTTTAAAAATAGAAATGTCTTTTCCGATACCAATTCTTGTTGAAGGAATAAATTTATTCTGATCTAATTTAAATCTACTTTCCGAAGTTGTTCCGTCTACACTAAATCTTTGGTAAATCTGACCATACTCTAAAAAGTAAATAGTATTTGATTTTGTTTTTAATTGAAATCCAATATTAAATTTTGATTGAAAATTATTCTGATCTACTTTAAAATAATCCCCAGAATGATCAATACTTGAATTAAAACTCCCAATATCATAACCTACAATAATAGATTTATCTGTTTGTGCTTTCCCAGAAAAAGTAATTAATAATACAATTATACTTAAAATATTCTTTACAATTTTCATATTAATCTTCTTTTTCAATGTGAATATCAAACGTGTCTTCTATCGTATTAAACAACCAAAACTGAGAACAGCTTTCAGAACTAATCCAATGTCCATCCATTTCCGTCTTGTCATCAGAAATTTGTAAATGATAAACATTATCTAAACAATAACTTCCATTGTCTCCATTTTCTTCTAATAAAATAGTTTGATCAATCACTAATTTCATATCCGAATCATAAGCACCAGAAATACTATAATATCCTGTTTCTGTATTAAAATCTATATCTTTTAAGTGTAAAGTACCTGTAATTTCATTATTCTCATCCGTGAAAATATCTAAAGTATAAGTATAAGATGCATTTCCATTTCCACAAGGCTTACAGTTCATAACACCTTTCCAAACTCCTACTAAACTATTTTCAGAATTGTCATCTCCGTCTGTATTGTCTGTATTATCTCCGTCCGTGTTATCATTATCATCCCCATCCGAATTATCATTTCCATCAGTATTATCTGAATCGTCTCCATCATTTGAATTGTCACCATCTGAATCATTTGGATTCTTATCATCGATAACATTTACGTTTTCATTTTCTCCATAAACAATATCTAAATCTGCTTTAGAACAAGATGCAATCAATAATAAAATTGAAAACATTAGTAAATAGTATTTTTTTATCATGTCTCTTATATTTTTATAAATTGGCTGCAAAAATATTTATTTTTATTTATTCTAAATAAAAATAATAGAAGTTTTTTTATAAAAAAAGTGCTTGATTTCAAAAAACAAGCACTTTAAACAATTATAATATTTTAAATCAACTATTTAGTCGAAATTATTCTTTTTAGCTTTTTTACTTCCAGCATACATATCATAACGTACAAACCTACAATCTAAATCTCCATTCTTAATTGCAATACGTTTTGAAGTTCTAAGTCCTACATTTTTCAGCGCATCTAAGTCTGAAGTAATGAACCAAACTTGCGTATCAGGATATTGATGTTTTAAAGTATCTCCAATTTGTTTGTAGAATTCTTTTACATCAATATTTAATCTTTCTCCATAAGGAGGATTAAACAACATCATCGTTGGACCTCCAAGATCTTTGGTAGAATTAAAGAAGTTTACATGATGTACTCCAATAAACTCTTCTAAATTGGCATTTTTGATATTATCTTTTGCTTTGTATACGGCAGAAGGAGCCTTATCAAATCCCATTATTTTATGTCTACAACTTTTAATCTTCTTTAAAAGAGAATCTTGAATAATGAAAAATAAATCTTCATCAAAATCTGCCCATTTCTCAAAACCAAATTCTTTTCTATTAATATTAGCTGGAATATTGTTTGCAATCATCGCAGCTTCAATCAAAATAGTACCAGAACCACACATCGGGTCAATGAAATTTGTTTCTCCTTTATAACCTGCTAATAAAACCAAACCTGCTGCCAATACTTCATTAATTGGTGCAATATTCGTAGCACTTCTATATCCTCTTTTATGTAATGAATCTCCAGAAGAATCAAGAGAAACTGTACAAAAATCTTTTTGAATATGTACATGAATTCTCAAATCTGGATGTTTAACATCAATATTCGGACGTTTACTATATTTAAGTCTAAAATAATCTGCAATCGCATCTTTTGATTTTAAAGAAATATAATGCGAATTAGATGTAAAGAATTTAGAATTTACAACAGCATTAATCGCAAAAGTATTATGAGTATCTAAATAATGTTCCCATTTAATTTTCTGAAGCCCTTCATATAAATCTTCTTCATCGTGTACTTTAAACCTTTTAATTGGTTTTAAAATTCGGATAGCCGTACGCAAAGCAATATTTGCTTTATACATAAAACCTTTATCTCCAAAAAACGACACATTTCTAACTCCTACTCTAACATCTTGCGCTCCTAAATTTCTCAGCTCTGTAGCCAATACTTCCTCTAATCCTTGCATGGTTGTAGCAACCATCTTAAAATTCTTATCCATTTATATTGAATTAATATTGCAAAAGTACAATATTTCCATTTTTATCAACCATATTTTTCTTTTCTATTCTGATTTTTTAATTTTCTTTTTACATTTTTGAATAAGAGTTTTATACTTAGAACTTTATTATTTTTAAAAAATATGTAGCTTTAACAAAAAAAGAAAAGATATGTCCTTAAAACAAAGTTCCAATTCTGTAATTCATTATGGTTTTGTTCTAGATTTAATAATCTATATTTCAGTAATGTTTCTTATTAGAGAAATCTATTTTGAAAAATTGAGTTTTATATGGAATGGGCTTTTTTGGTCAACTTCTACACTTATTATTGCTATCTGGAGAATGCGAGTTAGAAAAGTATCTTTTAAAGATTTAGGTTTAACAATGCCAAAAAATCTTTTGAAAACTATTCTTATTACAGCCGGAATTCTGATTTGCATCATAGCTTCTCTTGTGATATTTAATATTCTTATCGACACTTTTAATTGGTTTCCTGAAGATAATTCAGTAGAAAATTCAGGATCTAAATTTGCAAACTTAAAAGATAATTGGCCACTTTTCTTTTCTATTATTCCTCTTGTGTTGATTGAATCTTTCCTAGAAGAATTATTAGACAGAGGTTTTATGATTAATTGGATTGAAAAAGTTTTTTCTCAAAAACATTTTGCTAGTATATTAGCCGTTATTCTTCAAGCGCTTATTTTTGGTTTTCGTCATTCTTATGATATTTCTGAAAGATCAATTACGGTTGCAATTATTGGTTTAATCATGGGAATTGCTTATATCAAATTTGGAAGAAATCTTTGGCCACTTATTATTGCTCACTGTATTTTGAATACAATTTCTATGATGGATAGAGTTTAAATTGTTTTTTTCAAAATAAATCATCTTCTCATTATTTAACTTTAATTAAAAAGATATATTTTCGCTTTCAAAATTATTTGAAAGAATAAATCGCTATTTAATTAACAAAAATGAAAATGATGAAACAAAAATTTGCGCTATTATTACTATTTATTGGCTTGTTTGCATTTGGACAAGTACCTACAATTACAAAAAGTGAAATTTTTAAAGACAAGAAAAAGAACACAAATTTATCGTTTGTTCTTGAAAATGATGATAAAAGTATCGTTTTGATTCGCTCCTATTATCCAACAATTGGTGTGAATGGAGGATATTATATCCAACATTTTAATGAAAACTTAGAATTAATTTTTGAAGTAGATTATGAAACAAAAAACAAAATTATCTACGCTTATCTTGAAAACGGAAATTTAAATTTAATTGAAAGAAAATATAATTCAAAAACAAAATCTCTTGAAATAAATTTAGCATCAGATGAGCTTAATGAAATGAGTTTTGAATATAGAAATTTAGTTTCGATTCCTAATAATATATTTGAATCTGAGGATACATTTTTAAATTGGGAAAATGACAAAGATACTTATGGAAAATTTATTGCTTCAAACCAAGGAAATTATTTTGCACTTAGTTTTGATGTAAAAAATAACAAAAGAGAAACACATCAGATTTATGTTTTTGATAAAAAATTTAATCAATTATATGAAAAGAAATTTGAAGTTGATTTAAAAGATAAATTATTTCAATTACAAGATATTACTATCGATGATAATGATGGAACTTTATATTTCTTAGGAAAATCATTTGAAAACAATGCTCGTACTGACAAAAAGAATAAAGAGATCAATTATCATTTTGAAATTCAGAAAATTACTAAAAACAGTAAACAGGTTCTAAAATTCAAAAAACCAGATATCAATATCGCATACCTTTCTATGTCATTGTATAATGGGAAATTAAAATGTTATGGTTTTTATGGGAAAAATAAATCTTATAAATATAATGGAGTTTATAGTTCAGATATTGATATAGATTCTTTCAAAATCATTAAAGATTTCCAAAACGAATTTTCAGATTCTTTCATGACAGAAAAGTTTGGAAATAATAATACTTTAAAAAATCAAACAAAGAAAAGAGGCATTAAGAATATTACTTTTAGGCAAGCATTTTTTCTTCCTGACGGTTCTTTAATCATGAATGCTGAAGAAAATTATATTCAAAAATTTCAAAATGGATCACAACCAATTCTGGAAGATATTATTACAATTAAAGTAGATGGTAAAGGTAAACTTGTTTGGGCTAAAGTAATTAATAAAGTACAGTCAGGAATAAGAAATAGTTCTTTCACAGGAATTCCTATTGGAGACGAGTTCTATTTTCTAATCAATAGTTCTGATAAATTAAGAAAAGAATTTTCAGGAACTGTAAGAACTACAAATCCTTCAGAACAAATGTCGAATTTATATCAGATTTCAATTGATAAAGAAACAAAATTCCAGATTAAAAAATTAATCGACAGAAAAGAAGATAAAGTATTCTATAGAGTAGACAACGGATATATTGATTTGAAAAACAATGCAATATTTTTAATTGGACGAAATGGAAAAAAATCTCAGCTTATTAAAATTAAATACTAATAATTGAAAAACTCAATAACAAAAGCTTAATACTTCAAAAGTGTTAAGTTTTTTTTGTATTCTTTAATATATACTGATTAGAATAGAAACTTTAGAATAGTTTTTAAATCCATGAGAAAACTTCTTATTTTAGCGAAAACAAAAAGAAAAAAGAACTATTTCCATGGAAAAAACTTTTAAAAGAAAACCTTTATCATTAATTATATCCATTATTGCAATTATCTTTTTTGGAGGAATGATGATTTATCAATATACCGAAGGATTAGAAATCGCATCACCAAGCATTTATATTACTGTAATTTTAATTTTAATCGTTATTTGGGAAATTTTCAATCCTTTTTTACGAATTACAGAAGAGCAAATTATTTTTAAACTAGGAATTTTTAACTCTAGAACTTTTGATAAAAATGCAATTCACCTGATTGAATTCCCTAATGAGAAACAAGTAATGATTCATCTTAAAAATGGAAATATTTATAAAATAAGTTTATATCCTTTAAATAAAAAATCAAGGAAAGAACTAAAAGAAGAACTTTCGAAAATTCATGATTAATTAATTATTATTTTTAAGAATTAAAAACTATTAAAATGGATAAATCAATTTTTGAAATCGACTATAAAATTAGAAGTGTAAATATCAATACTAATAAAAAACTAGGGCTTTTCGGTTTACTTGGCCTGCTACAAGACACCGCTTCTGAACATGCTGATCATCTTGATTTTGGTTATGAAACCATGAAAGAAATGGGATGCTTTTGGGTTTTGGTTCGTCAAAAATTGAAAATGGATATTTGGCCAAAGTGGCATGATGTAATTACAATCAAAACTTGGACAATTCCTGCTGATGGTTTTTATGCAGTTCGTGAGTTTGAAATATATTTAAACGACAAGAAACTCGGAGAATGTTCTACAACTTGGATGATTTTAGGCGATAAAGATCGTAAACCTATTGAAGTGAACAAAGCGAGAAGTTATTTCACTCCTCGAACAGATTTTCAGTTAGATTTTCAAGCTAAAAAAATAAAACTTCCTAAAGATATTGATGTTCAAAGAAAAATTGAAGTAAAAATCAGTGATTTGGATATGAATCGACATGTGAATAATATCAAATATTCGCAATGGGTTTTGGATACAATTCCTTTTGAATATCACAAAACACATTCGATTGCTGAATATGAAATCAATTTTATGAGCGAAACTTTTTTGGGTGATTTTATTGTTTGTTCAAGCACATTACACAATTTTAAAGATGATGAAGTTTATTTTTCTGGTCTTAATGAACGAACTTCTAAAATCGCATTTATTTCAAAAATAATAACGCACGAAAAATAAAACATTAAAAAAAGCTTTTGATTTTCTCAAAAGCTTTTATTTTTTAAATATTCCACTCATAAAAATTGGAAGCTTCATTTAAAACAAATCCTGTTCTTGGATAAAGTGAATTTCCAATAATATTCGATTTTTCTGTTTCTAAAAGCAATCCACAAGCACCAGAATCTTTTGCTAATTCTTTAGAAGTTTCAATCAATCCTTTTGAGATTCCTTTTCCTCTAAACTCTGGATTCACAAACAAATCATTTAACAACCAAAGTTTTTGCATTCTTGTCGAAGAAAATATTGGATATAATTGGACAAATCCTACTAAATTTCCTTCTTGATTTTCTGCTACAAATATTTCCGAATCTTTTTGATTAATTCGTTCTTCAAGAAAATTCTTCGCTGACTCTTTGTCTGATTCTTTTCTATAAAAAACTCGATAAGCATCGAACAAATCAGTAATTTTCTCTAAGTCGTAACTTTCTACATTTCTATAATTCATTTTTTTAGATTTTAGTTTTATCAAAAATAACTAATTGTGATATTTAGAGAAATAAAACTTAAAAAATATAGTAATATAATTAATATGATATTTATAAAACATTTTAATTTAAATTTCATATTTACATACACATTTAAATATTTTGTTATTTAAATTAAAATCATTTATAAAAAGAAAGAGATAAAGTACATTTTAACTAGACATGAAGTTTTAAATATATTCGATAAACCACAAAACAACCTAATAAAAAAATGGATAAAAACTTACAATCAAGATTCTATCCATTTTCACTTTTATTTTCTTATTCTTATTCTTATTCGTAGATATATTCTATTGTACTGTCTATTTCTCCTTCTATATAAAAAGTAGCAGTTTCAGGGTAATTATCAGAATTATATGTATACTGATATTCTTCATAAATAATTTCAGTACCATCTTCTTCTTCCTTTATTTTTAAAATATTATTATCTGCACAATCTATATAACCTGAAAAATCAATATTAATAAGGTTCAATACTTCTATATTTGTGATATTCTTATACATACCATTCTTAGTATCATACTCATAAGTGTAATCTAAATCTTCTCCATCTCTCAAAGTAATTTGATTATTATCAATAGTGATCGTAATTTCATTTATTAAAGTCGTTTGAGAATCATGATCTCCTTTATATTCTTTTTCAGTAATAGTTCCATTTGGATTATATGTCAAATCAACTCTCAAGCCCACATTATCAAAAGATACATATATTGTGTATGAATTTAAACGGTTTTCTGAATCATATTCTAGTAAAACATAGTCCTCCATATTTCCTGATTCCGCAATAGAATTTATTCTAATTAGCTTATTATTCTCATAAATATATTCATATTTATATCCATCAGAATCCAATATAGATGTTAGGTTATCTGCATCGTCATAAGAAAAATATTCTGTAAAAATTTCTCCATCAGGATAGGTAGTTTTACGTTCTTTCAACATTAAAACAGTTTCAGTAGGAGTTTCATTTTCTTCAGTAACGTCATCTGAATCGTCACTACAAGAAAAAAAAGTTAGAAGTAATAATATTACAATAAATGAATATTTTGAAGTCATAATTTAGTTTTTATTTGTTAATATTCGTCTTAAAATAGTTACATTTTATTGTAAAACTAATATTTTAACATAAATAAAACAAATTCAAAATACTCAATTTCAATAATTTACATAAAATATTCATTCATCAATTAATTCTTCTAGATTCCTATTTAAAACTCCGTTTTAAAATTGATTGATAAAAAAATTAATGTATTTTGGTTTTCCAAAAAAATAAAAAAATCTATGCTTAAAAAATCTATTATTACTGTAATATTAATTGGTATTCTTTCTTTTCTGATTTATCAAGGAATTCAAATGTATTCTTTCGCGCAAGGAGTTGTTGAAGATGCTCAAAAAAGAGAAAAAACAAACCTACAAAATAATATTCAGGATGGAGATATCATTTTTCACACTTCAAAATCTGAACAGAGTAAAGCTATACAATTAGCTACAAATTCAAAATATAGTCATGTAGGGATTATTTTTAAAAATAATAATCATTTTTTTGTTTATGAAGCTGTACAACCTGTTAAAATAACTCCATTACAAGAATGGATTAATCGAGGTGTTAACAAGCATTATGTTATCAAAAGACTATTGAGTTTTAAAAATCCTTTGAATGAAGAAAATCTTTTAAAACTAAAAAATTCTGGAAAAAAATATTTAGGAAAACCTTATGACTCTTATTTTGAATGGTCAGATGAACGTATTTATTGTTCGGAATTGGTTTGGAAAATGTACAAAGATGCTTTAGGAATTGAAATAGGAAAGCTTGAAAAACTATCTGATTTTGATTTGAACAATCCTATCGTTAAAAAGAAATTAAAAGAACGCTATGGAAATAAAATCCCTATGAATGAAAAAGTAATTTCTCCTGCTTCGATTTTTAATTCTAATTTACTAGTGACCATTATTGAAAAATAAATTTAAAATGAAAAAAACATTACTTTTCATAGCATTCATAATTTCAACCTATAGTTTTTCGCAAATCAATATAGAGTTGAGAGATTTATCTTTTAAGACTCCAAAAGAATTTAAATATTCTCTAGTAGATAATAGACATTTGGATTACGATTTATTTTATGAACTTGGAAAAATCTTTACAGACTCTACAAGTCTAGGAAATTTTCCTAAAATTCAATACCAATATTACGAAGTTCCATATCCTGAAGAAGTCGATTCTAAAAAAACTTTAGAACGATTGAACAAAATAATGACTAAAGATTTTCCTGCAGATAGTCTTTTTATTAATAACGAAAAGAATTATTCTCTTGCAAAATATACTATCAATAATAAAAGTGTTTTTGAAATTAAAAATTTAGGAAAAAATGGGTGGTTTAATATTCAATATTTTGATTTCCATGAAAATGACGTAAAATCTTATCAAAATATAACGTATTTAATAAACTCTATTCAACATCATCAAGCATATAAAAATAAGAGTTCAGAAATTAATTTTCTCAACAAAAGTGGGACTATTTTCTTATTTATTGCTTTATTTATATTCTTTTTACCAAAATTAATAACAAAACTAAAAAATGTGGTTTGAAAAATTAACGGGATTCGAAGAAGAATCTCCAGAAAATGTACGTAAAAAACTAATAATTGAAGGAGATTCCTTTGTTTCTACTGTAACTAATAAAAAATTTGCTTTCGGAAAATTAGAAATTCCAACTTTAGAAGAATTAAGGAAACAAGAATCTTTATTAAACGAATTTCAGGGAGAAATTAAATTATCTGAAGTTTTAGCCAATGTGCAAGAATTACATACGATGGAATCTAATTCCAATGCGATGTTTCAAGCAGCTTCACAGTTTAATTTACTGGAAATGATTGGTCCTTATATTACTCCAGAACAAGGAATTGATAGGTATGAGCGTGATTTGACACAAGGTCCTGCCTGTGCTATCGCTTGTGGAGCTGGAACAATTTATAGAAACTATTTCGTCGAAACTGGAAATGAGATTGGGCAATCCGCTTTTAATCAAATTGATTGTTTAGATTTTATCGGTGAAGCTTTAGAAAATGAACAATATAAACTTTGGTCGATGAGCAACGGATATGCTTTAGTGAACAAAGAAGGACTTTTGACGATTAACAAAAATATTGATTCTTTAAACCAAAAAGAAAGAGAAAACCTAAAAGGGAAATTAAAAGTCGGAATTCAATGGAATACGGAAGTTACTATTTCAGAAAATCAGCAAAGAGTTTCTCAGGTTTATTGCTCTGCTTTACCAGTTGCTTATTCTCCTGTTGAAACAGATTATTGGGAACAGTTTTCAAAATTGATTTTGGAAGCTACTTATGAAGCTACTTTTTGGGCTGCTCTAAAAAATAGGAAAGAAAATAATTCTAATAAACTTTATCTGACGCTTGTTGGCGGAGGTGCTTTTGGAAATAGAGAAAATTGGATTTTAGAATCTTTAGGAAAAGTGTTGACCAAATTTAAAAACACTTCTTTGGATGTTAGAATCGTAAGTTATGGTCGTTCAAATAAAAATTTAAATCAATTAGCAAATTATATATAAAAATAAATCCAATAACATATAATCAAAATATGAAAAAACAATTACTAGCCCTTTTTTGTCTTTCACTTTTTTTTATCTCTTGTGAAGAACAGAAAAAAATAGAACCAAAAAAAACAGAAACTAATAAAAAGGAAATTACTTCTACGAAAAAAACAATCGAAACATCCGTAACTAAAGATAAAAAAATTGAAAAACCAACTAATATCATAGATGATGTTACTGTAAATTTATTATTGGATGATTTATATAAAATTGCAGATAATTCAACATTTGAAATTGTGAAGAAACCTAAAATAAACATTCATAATGAAGCTATTATTGATACTATCAAAACACATCATTTTAATAAATCAAGCATAACTTCTTATAAAGCGAAAACGAAAGAATTTATATATCATGCAACTATCAAAGATTCTGAATTTAAGTTTTTAGATTCTATATTTATTGGTGTAGAAAAAGGCATTTTAGAACAAAAATTCAAAAGAGATTCTCTTACAAATACTATTAAAATTAAGGATTTCGAGGGGTCAATTATTTTCGAATTTAGCTTAGAAAATAATAAATTAAAACAAATAGATTTTGAATGTTATATTGATTAAAATATAACAAATTAAAAATTATATGACAGAAAGATCACTTTTAAAAATAGGAGATTTTCACGAAAATAATTGTGAAGATTTTTTAGTTTCAGAAAAAATTGGCTCAAAACAAAAATTAATTGCTGTGATGGATGGTTGCACTATGGGAAAAGAATCTTCATTTGCATCCATGTTGGTTGGAAAAACTTTGCGAAAAATTTCAAAAGACAAGTTTTATACAGAATTCATCGAAAAAAATCAGTTTTCTTTAGAACATCAATTGAAAAGTATTTTGGAAGCACTTTTCAAAACCATTCGAAATATTCAAAATGAATTGAATTTGGATGAACTAGAATTATTGACAACGCTAATTATTGGTGTGCTAGATTTTGAGACACAAGAAGCTGAATTAATCACAATTGGTGACGGAATGATTTATCATGATGGAAAAATTACAGAATATGAACAGGATGACAAACCAGATTATTTCGGTTATCATTTGAGTGAAAATTTTGAAACTTGGTATCTCAATCAAAATCAAAAATTACATATTAATAATTTCAAAGATTTATCAATTTGTACGGATGGAATTTTCTCTTTTAAAAATCTGAAAACTCCAGATAAAAGCATGAATTATAAAGAGATTATTCATTATTTATTGGAAGATCAAATTGAGTTTGAAAACGAACTTTTCTTTGAAAATAAAATGAGAAGCTTGGAAAATGATTTTCAACAAAAAGTAACAGATGACATCGCAATTATTAGAATTAAAAATTAATTATGAAGAAAGTATTATTTATTTTATCAGTATTATTTATTTTATCAGTATTATTTAGTAGTATTTGTTTTAGTCAAAGCAAATTAATCAATAAAGTTGTTTTAGAAATTTGCGATGAATTATCTAATTCTAAAAAACAAATTGAAAATTTCACGCAACAAGAAACACAAGAAATTATACAAGATGTTTTAAAAAAGAATCAAACAGAATGGATAAAAGAGTTTAAAAAATATAGTGATAACTCAAAAAATCTAAAAATCTCAGCATATCTTTATAATCAACATTTTTTACATGTTTTAGAAATTAAATGTCCAAAATATAGAATTATCAATAAAAAATTTGATAATTATATTTCAAATAAGAAAGAGTTAAGAAGACTTTATTTTCAAAGTGAAGATTTCATTTATGCTTTGGAAGACCAAAAAAATATGGATGATTTATTTAAATATTTGGATAAAAATTTACAGAATAAAAACACCTCAGAAATTTTAGAAAAAAGTAAAATTGAAATTGAAAAATATTCTAAAAATGCGAGTGTAAGTAATATTCTTGTTTATAAAGATGGATTTACTTTCAGAGTTAGATACACAAATTTCAAAACTGATTTAACTGAATTTCAAATTGATGTAATTTTCAGCGATAGTTCGGATTTAAAAATTGATAAAATCCATATTAAAGATAAAGATCAATTGACAGCAGAGTTGAAAGAAAATGCCAAGTTTATCGAAAAAGTTAATAATGGAGAATTAACATTACCTCCTCCTCCAGCTCCAAAAAATTAAAGTTTTATTTGGAACTAAAAATATCTAAAATGAAGAAAATAATACTTTTTATCACACTTATTGTTTTATACTCTTGTACCCCATCAAAAGACACTGAAAATAAATATATAAACCAAAGGAATGAAATAGAAAAGATAAATACGCTTAAGAAAAACGAAATAGAAGCACTTTTCAAAAAAATAAAATTGAACAAAACCGAAAAACAAAATTTTAAAGATTCTGAAAATGTCTATTTTGCTGTAAAAAAATTCAATTCTAATTTAGATTCTTTGATAAAAAAAATTCAACTTAAAAAACAAGATCGAGAAGTTGATTCTTCTATTGTTCAAAAATATTATTTCTATAAAAAAGAATTCATTTCAAAATTAAATATTACAAACGACTTAAAATCTAAACAATCTATTGATTCACTTTTACATAATAAATATGAATTATATGATTTACCAAATTTCGCAATACAATCTGAATTCGTTAATTCTAAATTAAATGCGAACAATGTTGCAATCTTACTTTTAAATAAGTGAGATCGTAACTTCACTTTTAGGAAAATACTTAAAAAATAGTGGTTCAGAATTAGATGAAAAAATTATAACTTGAAGAAAATTAATTCATCAAAAAAAGAAATTGAAAAAAATCTGAATAAAATGTCCAAAATGAATTGAGTTGTGTGTCTTTATGATGAATTTAAAACGTATTAATAATAAAAAATAAATCAAAATGAAAAAATTTTTATTACTACTTCACGAAGACATGGAAAAAATGAGAAATCTTTCTGTAAAAGAAATGGAAGAATTGGAAAAATCTCATATTTCTTGGGCTGAAAAATTGGCAAATTCTGGCAATTTAATTTCAGGTGACGGACTTCAAGAAAAAGGAATGTTGATTTCAGGGAAAGATTGTATTGTAAAAGATGGAACTTATTTGGAATCAAAGGAATTGATTGGAGGTTATTATTTAATTCAAGCAAAAGACTTGGAATCTGCAGTAGAAATGGCGAAAGAATGTCCTTGTCATATTTGGGGAGGAACTACAGAAATTCGACCAATAATGAACATTGAAGAATATGTCCAATAAAACACATTCTATCATAGAATCAAATTTTCGAGCTTCTTATGGAAAGCTATTTTCTGCGCTAATCAGTCAGTTTGGTGTCGGTTTTACTAGCGAAATTGAAGATGCAATTCAGAATACATTTTTGAAATCTTTGAAAAGCTGGAATACTTCAAAAATACCAGATCATAAAGAAAATTGGCTTTTTATAGTTGCTCGAAATGATATGATTAATCAAATTAGAAAAAAGAAAAAAACTAGCGAAGAAGTAGTTCTAATTGAAGAAATAGAAACAGAAATTTCTTCAGAAGATCTTCGTTTACAAACAATTCTTTTTCTAGCTTCTTCAACTAAGATTTCTACGCAATCTAAAGTTTTATTTACTCTAAAAAATATTTTTGGTTTACATATTCGTGAGATTTCTGAAGCGACTTTGCTGAATCAGGATGCGATTTATAAAAACCTAAAAAGAGCAAAAAGAAAACTGAAACTAGAATTTGAAGCACAAGATATTTCTGTTTTAGTTCAAAAAACTTCTCAAGAAGAAATAAATATTGTGGAAGAAATTCTTTACGCAGTTTTCAATATCGGTTTTGATTCTTTTGATGAAAAACAGAAAACAATTATCAATGAAGATTTGTGCTTGGAAGCTTTGTCTTTGGCAAAAATTCTTTATGAAAAACACCAACTAAATTCTACTAAAAATCTACTAGCTCTTTTCTGTTTTCATATTGCAAGGATTCCTGCAAAAATTGAAAATGGTAAACTCATCTCATTCTTTAAACAAAAAAGAGAAAATTGGAATAAAGAAATGATTCAACTTGGTTTTCATTATTTGGAAAAACCTGAAAATCTGAATAAATTTTACATGGAGACTTTGATTATCAGTAAATATATGATGGTTAAAGATTTCTCTCAATCACATTGGAACACAATTGTAAATCTTTATGAAATATTGTTGAAACTTTCGAACTCTCCAATTATCAAATTGAATTATTGTTATTGTTTAAACAAAGCGGATAAAACAGAGCAAGCATTGGAAATATTAGAAGAAATCGAGAATGATTTTCCTTCAAGACATGTTTATTTTTCTTTGGTAAAAGCAAATATTCTTAGAAAAAAAAACCCGAAAAAAGCAGAAAATATCTTAGCTTCGATTGTAGAAAAAATGAATCAAAATATTAGAAAAGAATATTTATTAGAAAATAGTTTTATTGATTTGTAGAAAAAAGATATTACTTTTTTGTTTTTACTTACATAAGAAAAATCCTATCTTCACTTTCAAATAAAAAACAATGAATTCTCTGAAAAACAATTTTCTAAAAACTTCTTTTTGCTTTTTTCTATTTCTTTTTATCTCAAATACTTCTTTTGGACAAAATCAAAAAAAGCATACTCGAGAAAGCTTAGTTCCTATCATCAATACAATTGTAGATGGAATTAATGTTCATATGTTTAGAACTCGAGCTAGAAATCATATTTATTCGGAGTATTTGAAAAAGAACATCTTGAAAAACAAACCTCATATTTCTCTATTTGTAAAAGATGATTTTAAATATCATTTAGAAAAAGACAGAGAAGGCTTTAGGATTGCAAAAGAGAATGTGAAACTTTTACCAGGAAAATGGGCGAAAATTGTTGAAAAAGATCTTCTAGAAATTGAGAAATTTCAAAATAAAGAAATTCGTTTAAATAAAGAGTTATTAGAGAAAACAGCTAAATCTATCAAAGTAAAAGATCGAGATTTCATTAAAAAATCTTTGATTCAATTGATTCAAAATACAAATAAACATGATGAGCTTGTTCGAAAAGTACATTCTGATTTTGAAACAATTTTAGAAGATTATCCACATCCTGATTCTAATAATTCTTGGGTTCGCTCTACTAATTATATTCAAGAAGTTTTGAAAAAATCGGAAAATATCTTGGATGATCTTAAATATGAAAAAAGAGAAATTGCACTTCAAAAGTTGGTAGCTCTTGATTCTTTAAGGAGTTTTTTGGAAAAAAATCAAATTGAAATATTAAATGGTATAAAAAAGTATCCTTATTACGGCGGACATCCACATAGCAATTATGAAATGTTTGTCATAATGACCAAAAAATTCATTAAAGTAATACGTGAAAATTCGCATTATCGTAGAAATATGACAAATCATAATACAGCAATAAGTGAATATACTAATTTGGTGAAGTATTATAATTCTTTTGTCGATCAAGCAATGATTAAAGACAATAATCATAATACACCTTCTGCTTCTCTATTAAAATATCCTTTAAAAAAATATTATATCAAAGTTTCGGAGGAAAACTCAAATTTTGAAAAAGAAAACTTACCAAACCAGATTACAGATAATTTAAAAATGGATGGTTTTAAAGAAAATCATTTGATTATTTTGTTAGATATTTCTAGAAGTATGGTTAAAGAAGAAAGGCTTCCTTTATTTAAAAAAGCTATGGAAGAGATTGCTTCGATAATGAGAAAAGAAGATATTTATTCTGTTGTCTTATTTTCGGATAAAGCTGAAACTCTATTTGAACAAAAATCTATCACAGAAAAAACGGTTTTGAATAAATTTTTAAATGTAAAATCATTTGGTAAAACGAATATAAATTTAGGAATTGAAAAAGCTTATAGTTTAGCAAACAAAAAATTTGATATTTCAAAAAACACCCGAATTCTGATGGTTACAGATGGAGATTTTAAAATTTCAAATGACCTGAATGAAAAAATAAAAATGGAAAAACAACGTATACAGTTTTCCGTATTTAATTTTGGAAAAAAAAACATTAAAATTTCTAGTTTACAAAAACTAACAAAAAACGGTAATGGAAATCATGTATACATCACTAATGAAAATCATATTAGTGCTTTACTAAATGAATTACGAAAAAAATAAAAAATTACAATGAAATTAAAATTTTTACTTTTCACTTTTCTTATTAGTTTATTCAGTTTTGGACAAAAATCAAAAATTGAATATTACACTTTTACGAAAAATACTATTGACACAACAGGGATTCGAAGTTATTTAATCTTTGATAATAATAAATCTCTTTTTGTTTGGAGATCAGAAAAACAAGAAGAAAAGTCTGAAATTTATGACGATGATGAGGATCGAGTAAACTTTAAAAAATCATTTAATGATACTATCGGAACTAGAGTTTTTAATAATTATGGAAAAAAATTCTTGGTTTTAAACGAACCTTTGATGGAGAAAAACTTTACTGTAATAGATCAGAAACCAAAATTTAACTGGAAAATCAAAGAAGAATTTAAGGAAATAAGTGGAATCAGATGTCAGAAAGCTACAACCAACTTTAGAGGAAGAAAATACATCGCTTGGTTTACAGAATCCATTCCCTCTCCTACCGGACCTTGGAAACTAGGAGGTTTACCAGGTCTAATTATGGAAGCTCATGATGAAGATTCTAATGTAAATTTTCTATTTAAATCATTTACTAAAAACTATTCTGGAAAGGAGAAAATTAATATTAATTTAAATAAAAATAATTCCTTAAAAATTGAAGAATTTGTGGCTAAAAAAGACGAGAGATTTGAAAGAATAATGAAACAACAATTAGCTAAACTACCTAAAGGAACTATAATTTCAGACTCAAAAAGAAGTAAGAGATTGGGATTAGAAATTATTTATGAATGGGAAATGAATAAATAAAGTACATATAAGTTCTCATCTATCCTTTCATTTTGACTTATAATTGATTAACTTAAAGAATGAAAAGCTTTTAAAATCAATTTGAGTGAGCAAAAAAATAGGATTAGGTGAGGCGATGTCCATCGGAATTGGTGGAATGGTTGGTGGAGGAATCTTTGCTGTACTTGGTTTGGCAGTACATTTGGCAGAAGGTGGAACTCCCATTGCATTTTTCTTTGCTGGAATTATTGCATTAATTACTTCCTATTCTTATGTGAAGCTTTCTCTGAAATATCCAAATCGTGGTGGAACTGTAAAGTTTATCAATCAGGGTTTTGGAAATAGTATTTTCAGTGGTGGAATCAATAATCTTCTTTGGATTAGTTATATTATAATGATTTCGCTCTACGCCTCTGCCTTTGGTTCTTATGCTCCCAATCTTTTCAAATTTATCGACAGATCTTTTGATTTTCATATTTATGCAAGTGCTGTGATTCTTTTAGCGACTTTTATAAATTATTACAGTATTAAAGTAGTTAGCGAAATCGAATCTTTGGCCGTAGTTATCAAATTAATTATTCTATTATTGTTTGTTGTCATCGGGATTTACGGTTTATTTAGCAGTCCAAGTGAAATGCAATTATATGTTTCTCATTGGGAAACTCCTCTAAAATTAATTGCTGGTGGAATGGTGATTTTTGTTGCTTATGAAGGTTTTGAATTAATTGCAAATGCAGCTCCAGATATTAAAAATCCTAAGAAAAATATTCCTAAAGCTTATTATTATTCTGTTATTTTAGTAATTATTATTTATGTAATTATTGCAACAGTTACTGTTGGTTCTCTACCTTTTGATGCTATTGAAAATGCGAAAGATTATGTTTTAGCAGAAGCTGCAAGACCAACTTTAGGGAAAACTGGTTTTATAGCTATTACCATCGCAGCTTTAATTTCTACTTTTTCAGCCATTAATGTTTCTCTTTATGGTAGTAGTAATGTTAGTTATGAAATTGCAAAAGAAGATGAATTACCTCAACAATTCACAAAAAAAATCTGGAAACAACCAATTGGATTAATCATCACAACAATTGCAACTTTATTAATCACAAATCTTTTAGACATAGAAAGTATTTCTACAGCAGGAAGCACAGGGTTTCTATTAATTTTCGCAATGGTAAATTTTGTAGGACTTAAAAAATGTAAAGAAATCAATGGAAATAAAATCATTTCCTTTTTAGGGTTTCTTCTATGTATGGCCGCACTTTTTATTCTTATGAATCAGCAATTTCACACCAATCAAACTGGAGTTATTGTGGTTTTATCAATAATTGGAGTTTGTTTTATAGTAGAGTTTATTTATAAGAAATATGGTAAAAAGAGAACGATAATTTAATCAATCATTTATGCAGGAAAACAAAAAAATAGGATTAAGAGCAGCAATATCCATCGGAATCGGAGGAATGATCGGTGGTGGAATATTTGGTGTACTTGGTCTTGCTGTTTCTTCTGTAAAAGGAGCTACTCCTGTAGCATTTCTTCTTGGTGGAATTATTGCACTACTTACCTCCTACACTTATGTCAAACTTTCTTTAAAACATTCTGATCGTGGAGGAACAGCAAAATTTATAAATCTCGGTTTTGGAAAAGGAATTTTCAGTGGAGGAATCAATAATATTTTATGGGTAAGTTATATCATCATGATTTCTTTGAATGCTTATGCTTTTGGCTCATACGCTCCTAATGTTTTACCAATTATTGATAAAAACACAGATTTTCATATTTATGCAAGTTTTGTTATTCTTTTTGCAACATTTATTAATTATTTCAGCATTAAAGTAGTAAGTAAAACGGAAGCAATCGCAGTTGTAATCAAGCTAAGTATTCTCTTTCTATTTGTAATTGTTGGTATTTTTGTTTTAGATAAAAGTCCTCACATTTCTCAATTAGCAGTTTCTAATTGGGAATCTCCTCTGCAAATTGCCACTTGTGGAATGGTAATTTTCTTAGCTTACCAAGGTTTTGAATTAATTGCCAATGCAGCTCCAGATATTAAAAATCCTGAAAGAAATGTTCCTAAGGCTTTTTATTATTCGCTACTTTTTGTCATTTTGATTTATATTATTATCTCTGGTTTAACAGTTGCTTCACTACCTATCCATAGAATAGTAAATACTAAAAATTATGTTCTTGCAGAAGCAGCTAAACCTATGCTCGGAAAAACTGGTTTTACAACTATTGCTATTACTGCAATGATTTCTACTTTTTCTGCAATTAATGTTTCTCTTTATGGAAGTAGTAGGGTTAGTTATGAAAATGCTCTTGAAAAAGAACTTCCGGAACAATTTACCAAGAAAATATGGCAAAAACCTGTTGGTTTACTATTCACTACAATTTGTACTTTAATTATCACTAATTTTTTAGATATAGAAAGTATTTCTACTGCAGGTAGTTTTGGCTTTCTATTAATTTTTGCTACCATTAATTATATTGGTTTTCGAAAATATTCAGAAATAAAAGGGAGTCTTTTTATTTCATTTATTGGTTTCCTTCTATGTGTTGGCGCTCTTGTTATTTTAATTACTAAGCAATTAAAATCTAATAAACTTGGTGTTTTTGTAGTTTTAACAATTATTTTCACTTGTTTTATTTTAGAATGGTTTTATAAAAAAGTTGTTTTAAAGAAGAAGGGAAAACATTAGCTTTTCTTTAACATCGTATTTTGTATTTTGCTCAAAATTTAACAAAATATGAAAAAGAGAAAAATTGGATTTCTATTATTAGGAATTATCGGAATTGCTGCACTTATTATTTTTTCATTCATCAAACCGATTTCGCAAGATTTAGCTTACCATCATTTTAGCGATCATTCAGATTTAATGGGAATTTCTAATTTTTGGAATGTAATTTCAAACCTTCCTTTTCTATTTGTAGGACTTTTTGGGATTTTTAGTTTGAAAAAAATGAATCGGAAAAATATACAATTTCTAACTTTTTTTGTTGGGATTACTTTGGTTGCTTTTGGTTCTGGTTATTATCATTGGAATCCAAATAATGAAACTTTAATCTGGGATCGATTACCTATGACAATTGCTTTCACTGCGCTATTATCTATTTTGGTTTCAGAATTTATAAATTTTAAAACAGGAAAAAAACTTTTAATTCCATTTATAATTCTTGGATTATTGTCAATTATTTATTGGGTTCTGAAAGATGATTTACGTCCGTATGTTTTCATCCAGTTCTATCCTATTCTTTCGATTCCAATTATTTTGATTTGCTTTAAAACAAAAAATAAAACTTCAAAAGGTTTTTGGTTATTACTTCTTGCCTATCTTTTCGCAAAAGTATTTGAAACTTATGATCACTTTATTCATGAAAATCTAAAATATATTAGCGGACATACTTTAAAACATATTTCTGCTGCAGTAGGAATTTTTCTTTTGACTCTTTCTTATTTGAAGTTTGAAAAGAAAATAGTGTAAAAAAAATATCACGATTATTTTAAATCAATAATCGTGATATTTAGTATTTTTAAATTGTTATGATATTTATTCTTTTATTACTTTAAAAGTTTGCTCTTCATTGTTCTGAGAAACTATTTTGATATAATAAATTCCATTTGAAAACTTTCTAAAATCAATTTCTTCTACTTTATCATTTTTATAAATGATTTTTCCTAAAGTATTATGAATAATGATTTTGTCTGAAAATTGCATTCCTTGAACATTCAATTTATCGACTATTTGAGTTGGGAAAACTTTTATTTTATTTTGATTTAATTCCTCAACACTTAAAGTTTCTTCAATAACAATTTCAATTGAAGAAGTACTTGTTTCTCCACATTTTTCAGCAGTAAGAGTTACGGTATAAGTTCCTGCTTCTACAAATACGTGCGTAGGATTTTCTTCTGTCGAAACTTCAGAACCATCACCAAAATCCCAAGAATAATTTTCACTTAAACCTGAATTATTTGTAAAAACAACTTCATTATTTTCATTTTCTGTATAAACAAAATTTGCAACAGGACTATAAATATTTACATTCCAATTTTCTAAATCTTCAAAAACTAATTCTTTAACTGTTGTTTTAATATTTGCTGTAACTTCTGCATCTAAAGTTGAGTTAAAAGTCACTGCAGTTGGATCTTGTTGAAATAAAATCGTGTAAAAAGTACAAGCAGCCAAATAAGAACCTGTCAATGAAGGATGCGATTCATCAGCTGTATACAACTCATATTCTGGGTAATTCTCACGAATACTTGCCCAAACAACAGCTACAGGAGAAATAAATCCTTCATTATCATTTGCCATAATTGTATAATTATTGATCAACTGATTGTTCATTCCTTCGAAAGTACAAACTTCTGGAACATATTGACAATTTGCAGCATCTCCATTTTCTCTTCCCCATGTTGTGAAAAATACTGGTCTTGAACAAGCATTATTTTCTCTAATTTGATTACATAAAATTTCTGCATAAGGAAAAACTTCATCAGCTACTTGCTGATCTCCCCAAGATGGTTCTTGACTTTGTGCCTGAAGTACAACATAATCCCATTGGTCTGAATTAATTTTTGCTAAAGTTTGTGCTGACTGTGCATGATTCATAAATCTTGTACCGCCTGGAGCATGCATTTCTATAGTTGCTTCAATACCTGTAGAAGTAGCCATTTCATTTACAAGATTTGGTAAATTGTTATAATTCGTATAACTGTTTCCGATAAATAAAATTTTGTTTTCTTGCGAAAAGCTTGTAACCACTGAAAATAAAGCGATTACAAAAAAAGTGTAAAAATGTTTCATAAAATAGATGTTTTTTTCGTTTAACACTTATGTGATGTTTAAACGAGTTTTTCTAAAAAAGAAAAAAATTAATGTTAATAGATTCTACAAATGAATAAAGAAAATTTGCAATATTCAAGTTTTACGGTAGATTTGTCTTTTTTACAAAAGTGTTCTGATATTCGCATCGCTTTTCAAAATAATCAACAGTATATGAAAAAAATTTTACTCTATTTATTACTATTATTAAATATAAATTTTTTAAATGCGCAGGCAGGAAAAATTACAACGAAACTAGTACACGATGCTTATTTTGGTTTTAATTTTTCTGAAGAATGGCAATTTCTTACCACCGATTTTTATTTATATAATGAAGGGTCTTTTATAAACCTTGTTCGTACAAAGAAAAATAAAGGAGAAAAAGTGGAACATTTAACGCTTACAGCTACTTTACCAAATTATTTTGATTCAAAAGGAAGTAATCTTGTGTATCCGCTTTATAGTTATCAAATAGATTCTGATAGAAAAAATAATATTACTAAACTTCATTATGAAAGAAATGAGAAAATTCGTTTGCTTGATGATTATCCTTTGGCAAAAACAAATGGAGTTGTAAATGCGGATATTGATGGATTTATAGTAACAGATAGTAATAGAAATAAATTTCTTCGATCTATTTCGGATCAATTGATTAATATTTCAAGTGCGCCAGAACCTAGTTTTGGAATCATGAATTTATTAGGTGAATTGGGGAAATTTTTCAAACAAAGTTTTTCGAAAAAGCAATATACTTTCCGTTCTTCAATTAATCTTTATAATGACACTAATTTTGAAAAGAAACCACATTCAATCAAAGTTTACACTTTTAATTCTTTAAATATTAGAAAATTAAAAGAAGTTCAGAATAAATTAAATAAATATGTACAAAGAATTTATGATGGAAATAAGTCTGAAGAGTTGAACATTGCAAAACTTAGTAAAGAATTAAACATTCGTGGAATTCCTTATTTTATTGTAATTAATTATCGTTCGAAATATGTTCCGCCTGCAGTTTTAGGAGATAAAATTGATTCTGATTTTGTGAAAAATTACGAAACTAGAATCATGGAAGATTGTAACAAAAAAATCAATACCGAGAAAGTTTGCGAACAACAAAAGAAGCTTTTAGATTTTTATGTTGCCTTTTTAGATTTTAAGAAAAATGTGAATTTATTTTCTAGAGAATATAAAAAAGCGACGATTGCTAGTAAAGAATTAAATTTATTTACAGTAATGTCTTCTTATAGAACTTTATTGAAAATTTTAGAAGAAAACAATGCGATTTATGAAAACAATTCTTCTTACCAAAATGATTTTTCACCTCGTTATAGAGAGTTGATTTCTTTAGCAAATCAGTATTTAGAAAAGTATGCAGAGCTTAAAGATGTAAAAACATTTACTTTGACTTTAAACCAAATTACAAAAAATAAAGAATTGGTTTATGAAAGCAATGAAACACTAGAAAATTATCTGAATATTCTTTATTTATTAAAACTTCCAAACATCAAAAAGAATACGGCTGATTATGATGAAATTGTAAATTCTATTGACAAAATTGAGGAAGCTCTTCAAAAAAATAAATATCGACTGATGTTGGTTCCTTTGGTAAATGGAAATGTGACGGAAGAAACTATTGAGCAATTTCATATTTTGACAGAACAAATCAATATTTCGAAATGTAAAGTTTGTGAAGAAAAAGTTCGTCCAACGCTAGAAATTTTTGAGGATAAAATAAAAAGAAAAAACCTTAGAGGAAAACGTGAAGAATTAATTAGTATAAAGAAAAAATCACGTCGTGATTTATTTTCATTTATTAGAAAAAAAGATTGTTATACTAGTTTCATCAAATCTGTTAACTTAAATAAAAAAGCTACAGAAACAGATATTTTTATCAAAAGTGAACTGGATCGAATCATTATTTTGATTGATGAGTTTAAAGAAATCGTGAATGAAGATATTTCTAAATTAGAGTCTTCTATCAAACTTCTTGATTATAAATCATTATTAGAGTCTAAATTGGAGAATTTGAAAGAAGAAATTCAATATTGTGATACGAATTATACAGAAAGTTTAAATTGTAAGTAATCTGTATATTTTTTGTCTAAATCATTACATTTGCAAAAGACATATGAAGTATATAAACATGAATAAAATAAAAAATATTGGACTTTTAATCTTGGTTATTTTCAGTCTTTCATCCTTTGCTTTTCATAAGTATTATATAGCATTGACGGAGATTGATTATAATTCTAAGACTAAAAGTTTTGAAATAATCTCAAGAGCTTTTATTGATGATTTGGAACTTTCACTTGAAAATATCCACAAAAAAGAAGTGGAATTAGCTACCCCTGAAGAAGTGGAAAACGCCGAAGATTTGATGAAGCAATATTTAACAGAAAATATTGAGATTATTGTAAATGGAAAAAAGCAAGATTTTATCTTTATTGGTAAAAAATATGACGCAGATTTGGTATTTTTCTTTTTAGAGATTCCTTTTAAAGATGAAATAAAATCTTTTGAGATCAAGAATACTGCGATTATGGAAACATATCCAGAACAAAGAAATATTATCAAACTGAAAATTAACGGAATAGACAAAACATTTCACTTAACTAAAAACGAAGCTAAAGGATTGTTAAATTTTTAATAAAAATATCTTAACAACGAAAAAAATATTTATTTTCGGAGCTTCAACTAAATATATTACTAACTTTCATGAGAAGATTCACAAAATCATTATTATCTCTTCTTTTGATTTCTTCTTCTATGTTCGCGCAAGAGGCAGAAAATCAAGAAAAAAAGGGACATTACAACACGAGTAAATTCAAACAACTAGACGACGTATTACCTACTCCAAATATGTATAGAACTGGTTCTGGAGCTCCAGGAGCACACTATACACAACAAAAAGTAGATTATGTAATGAACCTTAGATTAGACGAAGATAAAAATCGTCTTTATGGTGAGGAAAACATTACTTATCACAATAATTCACAAGATCCTTTAGAATACCTTTGGGTACAATTAGACCAAAACGTAAGAGCTAAAGATTCTCAATCTCCTGACCAAAGATCAGAAGGTGTGAATACGGTTTATAGTCCAGAAGATTTCACTAAAAAAATCATGGGACACAAGTTTGATGGCGGATTTAATATCGAACATGTAAAGGATGTAAACGGAAAAGACGTTTCTTATATGATTAATCGTACAATGATGCGTATTAATCTTCCAAAACCATTATTACAAGGAGAAACTTATGAATTTTCTATCAAATGGTGGTACAATATAAATAACTACATCGCAGAAGGTGGTCGTTCTGGATACGAGCCATTCGAAAGCGGAAATAATATTTATGTAATCGCTCAGTTCTTCCCAAGATTAGCTGTTTATAGTGATATTGAAGGTTGGCAAAATTTACAGTTTTGGGGACGTGGAGAATTCGCTTTAGAATTTGGTGATTATGATGTAAACATTACAGTTCCTGCAGATCACGTGATGAATGCAACTGGAGTTTTACAAAACACAAAAAAATTATTATCTAAAAAGCAATACAAAAGATTTGAAAAAGCACAAAAAACTTTTGATAATCCAATGTATATCGTAACTCCAGAAGAAGCTTTAGAGGCTGAAAAAGGACGTTCTAAAAAAACTAAAACTTGGCATTTCAAAGCACAAAATGTAAGAGATTTTGCTTTTGCTACTTCTCGTAAATTTATGTGGGATGCTATGGCTGTTGACGTAAACGGAAAAACTGTAATGGCTTATTCTTTATTCTCTAAAGAAGGAAATCCATTATGGGAAGAGCATTCTACAAGAGTTGTTGCTCAAACTTTAAAAACTTATTCTAGAATGACATTTGATTATCCTTACCACAAGGCTATCTCTGTTCACGCTAGAAGACAAGGAATGGAATATCCAATGATTTGTTTCAACTATGGTCGTCCAAAGCCTGATGGAACTTATTCTGATAGAGTAAAATATGGAATGATTGGTGTAATTGTTCACGAGGTTGGACATAACTTCTTCCCAATGATTGTAAACTCTGATGAGCGTCGTTGGACTTGGATGGATGAAGGAATCAACTCTTTCGTTGAAATGTTAGCTGAATACGAGTACGATCCAAACTTCCCTGTGAGAAGCCTACCTTCAGGTGTTGTTGGTTATATGGGAGGAGATCAAAGTAGAATTTCTCCGATCATGACACAATCAAATAACATTTACCAATTTGGTTCAAATGCTTATGCGAAGCCTGCTGCTGGTTTATGGATGTTACGTAAATCAATCATGGGAGAAGAATTGTTTGATTTTGCTTTCAGAACTTATGCTAGAAGATGGATGTTTAAGCACCCTTCTCCAGCTGATTTCTTTAGAACAATGGAAGATGCTTCAGCATTTGATTTAGACTGGTTCTGGAGAGGATGGTTCTATACTACTGACTGGAATGATATTGCAATTAAAGATGTAAACTTATTCTATGTAACAGATAAACCAACTCCTGAAGCTTTAGAATTAGCTAAAAGATATGGAATTACACCAGAGCAATTTGGTCCTGCTTTATTCTTAGTAAATGAAAAGAGTGAAGTTTTTGACGAAAACTTAAAAAGTGTTGAGCCAGAAGATTATACTGTTCTTTCAGGACACATCAACGAGCATTTAGATGAAGAAGCTAAAGCTGAGTTAACTTCTGCAAAATATATCTACGAAGTTACTTTCTCTAAACCTGGAGGATTAGTAATGCCAATTATCGTTGAGTTCGAATTTGAAGATGGAACAAAAGAGCGTAAGCAATTCCCAGCTCAAATCTGGAGATTCAATGATAAAGAAGTAATGAAAGTATTTGGATTTGATAAAAAGATTAAATCAATCACTGTAGATCCAGAAAATGAATTAGCAGATATTGATGAGTCTAACAATAGTTGGCCAAATGCAAAACCTTCTAAATTTGAAGAGTTTAAAAACAGTAAAAAATAATTGAATTTTAATTCATAAATAAAAACCGAAAGTGTAGTGCTTTCGGTTTTTTTGTGTCAAATTTTTAAAAGTTATAAGTATTCTATTCTTTCATTTAATCTTCCTATTTTTAGCTTAAAAAATTATTATATTGTTCCTAAAAACAAAAACTTAAAAAATGGAAACTAATCAAAAAATACTAAAAAAAATAGAGTTAAATCAATTTGATAATCGAATAGGTTTAAAACTTGGACTTGATATTTTAAAACTAGCAAAGGAAAAAAATAAAAATATTGCAATACAAATTGAACGATTAAATCATATTGTATTTTCATATGTAGATAATAACCTTCCTGCTGATAAACATAATTGGATGCGAAGAAAATCAAATATTGCCAAACATTTTGAAGAAAGTTCTTTGAGTGTAAAACACGATTTGAAAAATGGTAATATGACTTTAAGTGAAACATTTGCTTTAGATGAAAAAGATTATTTAGCAAAAGGTGGTGCTATACCTATTTTCGTTAAAAATGCTGGTATGGTTGCAGTCATTACTGTTTCTGGATTAAGTGATGAAGAAGATCATCAAATAATTGTGGAAGCACTAGAAAGAAATTATGCGCAATAAATAAAAAACACAGCGTTAAGAAAGCTTAAAAATCACACATAAAATTTTAATATTTAGTAACTTAGAGTAAATAGTAAAATTTATATAAATATGTGTGCAAAAATGAAAGCTGCGGTAGTTCGTGAGTTTGGAAAACCATTAGACATTTGTCAAGTGGATAAACCAGAAGTGCAACCCGGAAAAATCATTGTAAAAGTAGAAGCTAGTGGAGTCTGTCATACAGATTTACACGCTGCAAATGGAGACTGGCCCGTAAAACCAAACCCACCGTTTATCCCTGGACATGAAGGAGTTGGTTATGTGGCAGAAGTTGGTGAAGGTGTGACAAGTGTAAAAGAAGGAGACCGTGTTGGTGTTCCTTGGCTACATACTGCTTGTGGACATTGTAAATATTGTTATTCTGGTTGGGAAACACTTTGTTTACAACAACAAAATACTGGATATAGTGTCAATGGAGGTTTTGCTGAATATGTAATGGCCGATCCAAATTATGTAGGTAAATTACCTGATGGATTAGAGTTCGCTCCTGCTGCTCCTATTCTTTGTGCAGGAGTTACTGTTTATAAAGGTTTAAAAGAAACAGAAGTTCGACCAGGACAAACGGTTGTAATTTCAGGAATTGGTGGTTTAGGACATTTGGCTGTTCAATATGCAAAAGCAATGGGAATGAATGTAATTGCTGTTGATATTAATGATGATAAACTTAGATTAGCAAAAGATTTAGGTGCACAGTTAACTATTAATGCTAAAAATCAAGATCCGATCGCTATTCTTGGAGAAATGGGCGGTGCAGATGGTGTGCTTGTAACAGCTGTTGGAACTTCTTCATTTTCACAAGGTTTTGGAATGCTTTCTAGAAAAGGTACTATGAGTTTAGTTGGTCTTCCTCCTGGAGATTTTCCTTTACCAATTTTTGATACCGTTTTAAATAGAAAAACAGTTAGAGGATCAATTGTTGGAACACGTTTAGACTTGGAAGAATCTTTACAATTTGCTGCAGATGGGAAAGTAAAATCGCATTATCATATGGATAAATTAGACAATATCAATGAGATTTTTGAAAAAATGGAGAAAGGTCAGATTGATGGAAGAATTGTGGTAACGATTTAAATTAAAACAATATATAAAACAAAAGCATATTGGGAAATTTCAATATGCTTTTGTTTTATATATTGTTTTATTTCGTTTGAGTCATTTCAAAAATTTGTTTTTCTGTGAACTTTCGGAATGATAATTTATATCCTTCTGTTCCTGCTAGAAGATAAAAAAGTAAATCGACTAATCCAAAATCATCGATAATTACATTAATAATTTCTAAAGGAGAAAAAAGAAAAATTCCATCAATAAATTCATAGCCACTATATCTTGAAGCAATTACTAAAACACTAAAGTATTTTCCTAAAGTACAACTAAAAATAGCTATTATAGCTCCCATTAATCCAAATTTAGGTTCCATTCCTTTTCCAAAGATTCTATTCGCAAATCCTACAGCAGCTCCTACTCCTATAGCCATAAACCCAATAGTAAATCCCGTTTTAAAAGAAATTAAAGCCCAAAGAATTGCACAGAAAAAACCAACAATAAATGAAGCTATAAAACCAAAAGAAAAATTTTGTTCTTGAAGGAGCTTCTGATATTCTTTTGTTGGTATACGTGAACCTCTTCTATTAAAATCTAATATTTCTTCTGAATCCAAAGATTCAGCTATTATTGTATCTAATTCAAAGTTTTCACACTCTTTTTCAAAATCAGCATGTTTATCAGTTAAATCACATACCAATCCAATTTTTAAATTTAATTTTCTATGTATACATCTTTCGCAGAATTTTAGATGTTCTTGCCTTGTCATATAATTTATTTTTGGTTTTTATTTTCATAGTCTAAATTCACTTTTTCATTTTATATTAAATAATTTTAAAATGAATTTGTTATTTAATTTTTAATGTCCAATTCTCTTTAAAAGGATAAGAAAAATTACATTTTATTTTTTTTTCTAAATTTATTTTATCAATAATTTCCTCAGAAATATAAAATTCTTCTTCTTCATTTTCAAACAGTTTCACCTCTCCATCTTCAATAATATAATAACCTTCGAAACGAACTAATTCATCATAATCTTCTACATAAAAATTAAAAGTTCCGTTGTCAAATAATTCTAATTTATAAATCTGTGAATCTAAAATTGTGGAAGCTTCTAAAATTTTTCCAAAAAAATTACCTGCAAGAATAACACTTGAAAAAGCTAAAAAAGAAATCAAATAATACTTTGATACTTTTTCTGATCTTAAAAATCTAAAGGATAAAAAAACAACTATCAATTGAATGATACTAAAAAATATAAAAATCACTTCATATACATTAGGACTTTGGGGTAATTGAAACCCTGAAGAATAAGTACAATTGATTTTTAGAAACCAATATTGATATACTAAACCTAAAAATGCAACTAGAAAAAGTTTTTTTATTTTTTTACTCATGTATGAAATTCTCTTATTTACTTCAGTTTTCTATTTTTTTTTCGTTAAAAACACTGAAATATTTATAATTCCAAACAATATATTAAATTTCGTTTTAATTTAATAATTTTTATAAAGAAAACACTTCATTCCCATTTGTAAATTCTCTACGATATCTTTTAACTTCTCTTTTGATAGTACCATTGTTACTCTATTTATTTTGATTAACTACTAATACCCTTCTCCTGTAAACCAATCATATCCTAAAATATTATGATATTCAACTGGAACAGTGTTTTGTATCTTTATATTCTTGTTTTTTTGCTCTATAAGAACCTTTCCTGTCTTCTCTCCTCCTTCAATTTTTTCATAAGAAATATATTCTAAAGTATCTATAGAATATCCTTTCCAAGCATATTTATACATTTCTGTATTCCCAGGGTGCCCATAACAAATTCCTCTTATAAGATGTTCTTTTGGAGAAAATGTAGGATTAATAAACTGAAATTCCTCTGTAAATTCCATATTACTCTTAAGTAAAAAAACAGCACTAAAAGCTTTTAAACAACACCCATTATTACCATACCAATTCACTACAAAATCTTTTAAACCATCTCCATTTATATCTTGAACTGTGTCATTTACATAACTCATTCTCCATTCTTTGTGAGAAACTAAAGGAATAAATTTATCTCTTTTAGATGAAAAATAATTGATTTGGTATTCATTTCCATTTTCTCTTATAATCTTTAAATGTTGTTCATCTTTAGAAAAAAAGAAATTTCTTTCAATTTTAACCCTTACTATAGAACTTGTATCAGCGCCATAATATTCAAATTCTTCAAAAAACTTTTCATTTTTATCCTTATTTTTAGCAATTTCAGTTGCTCTTTTTAAAAATAACGGCAAATTATCTTCTTCTTTATTTATTAATTCCTTTTCTGAAAGTATTTTCTCGCTAACCTCTGAAAGTCTTAATGTATCAGTTCCAATTAAATTATTTGTTTTTAATTCTTTTCGCTGTTCTTGACATGCAAAAAACAACATAAAAATTCCCATCAGAAGTAATAATTTTTCTTTTTTCATCTTTTATTTTAAAATCAATCTTTTTTAATCTCAATACACAATACGTTCTCCATCTTTAATAATCTGAAGAAATATATAAAAATCTGGATAACATATCGTTCTTTCTGAAATATCCCATTTAATAATTTTGTTTATTTCTTTTTTTGTGAACGATTTTTGCATTTTTTTTTAAAAAATAGCTTTCTCTATTCAAATTCTAATTGTTCTTCTATTATTTCTCTAAACTTTAAATCTCTAAACTCGTACCACCTTTCTGAAAACTCCTGATAATCACTTATTATACTTTTCCAATTTCTAAATGGCGATTTTCTTTGTAACACTCGACGTAACTCTTCTTGAAGATTTTTATCATCTATAGTTTCTGTAAACTCTTCCATCATTTTAAATTCTTCACTCGAAGTAGGTTTTTCTATTTCAACAAAAGCATCTGGAGCTGCTTCTAATTTATTAAAAGCATCTTGCCAATATTCTTTCAAAGAAGGATCGAAATCCAAATTGTCTGGATAGCAAACCAACTCTAATGTTTTTTTATGAAGAAAACATTTCATTCCTATTTGTAAATCCCCTACGATATCTTTTAACTTCTCTTTTGATAATACCATTATTATTTATTTAAGTTGTTTTCTTTTTAAAATTTCCAAAACAAAAACCAACCCAATCCCTAAAGTATAAGCTAACATATCTTTCCAATCAAATGTAGAACCAAGAGTCAAATCTGTCATCAAGCCTTTTTTTAGATTTAGAAGTTTTAAAATATTAACCCATTGAAGAACCTCAACGAAATAAGCAAAAAATAAAACGCTAATTGCAACTTTTTTCCAATCAAAATTTGTGATTGCACGAAAAAAAGAATAAAGCAAAATCACTACTAAAAAATCTCCTAAAACATGACGAATAAAGCTACCTCGAAAAAATGTCGCAATGATAGCCTCGACTACAATAATTACTAGAAAAATTAGAAAATACTTTATATTAAATTGTATGTTTTTCATTTAAAATAAATTTATAATTCCCCTCTTGAGAGGGGTTAGGGGTGTGTTTTTTCAAATTTCACAAATCTGCTTTTATCTTCAAAAATATTTCAATTCCTTTTGAAGAAACTTTATCTAATTCAATTTCTTTTTCTTCTGTTTTTATCTTAACAACTTTGTTTTGGATCAAAATTTCAGAAATATCATTTAAAGAAATTTGCTTCTGTAATAGCGCTATTTTTTGGACATAATTTTTATTTTTTTTTACTATTAAATTGTTAATAAAAAAGATTAATAGTAAAACACTAAAAATATAAAATTCTTGTTTTATGATAACTTCTTTAAAATCTTTTACAATAAGCTCTACACCTGTTTCTATAAAAGATTTTACAAAAAAACACAAACCTATTAATGAAAATAATAAATATATAATTATACCCAAAACTTTAAAAATTCTAGAAAACAAACTCCTCTTTTCCGTTTGCTGCACTTTATTCTTTTTCTCTTGAATTGACCTTACTTCTTGCCAATTTCCTGAATCTGTAAAAGTGATATTTTCATTATCAATATTGATATAGAAGCTTTTGTATTTGAAGTAGTGTTTCATTTTTTTTGTTCTATTAATTAAGCATAGCTGACTTAGTTTACAAAGTTGTTATATTTATAATTACAATTTTTTCATTTTCTGAATTAAATTTTCATAATCAATTTCATTCTGACTTTTCATTTCTTTTTTGCTAAAATAATATTTATTTGTTAAATTATTTTTCTCTAAAATATTTTCTTCAACCAATAAATTTAAATATTGAATTAAATTAATTTTAGGCTCTTTAGTCATTTTATGTACTTCATAAATCAAATAACCCATATTTGGAATCTCTCTTTTTCCATTATCTGAATGAATTATTAATTCTCTGTAAAGTATTTTTAATGTTTCTATTTTCATTTAAAACTTTTTATCCAACTTCAAAATATATATGAGTTTCACTCTTCTCCTTGCAAATAGAAATGGAATTAATAACTTCATTCAAATCATTGATAAAATCTTTTACTCCTACAATATTAAATCCCATTTATTTTTGTTTATTTCAAAAAAAAACAGCACCTCAAAAAAAGGTGCTGCTCTTAAATATTTTATCTAAATAATCTCCATTTCCAACTTACTCTCCGCATACGCTTTCATTTTCTCAAACTGGTCTTTGTTTACCATGCGAATAAATGAAAGATATCCTTCCAAATAATGGTTTGGATTCTTCCCGATTTGCGCTCGAACTTCTTCTTCTCCTTTCAATTTGAAATTATGAATAAAAGCTCTAAACTTTCGGATGTCTTTTCTAGAAATACGAATATCTCCTCCTTCATTAATAATGATTCCCGTTACAGCTTGTCTTTGGTTCGGACGCATCACACGAGTTTTCTCATCATTAATCTGGAAACCTTCTTCTCTAATAATTCTATGAATCCAAGCAAAAAAGCTTTTCAAATTCATATTCTCATCTTCCGAAGAGAAAACCAAATCATCTGCATAACGCGTATATCGAATTCCATTTTTCTTTGTAAAATTCTCAATACGTTTATCCATTTTTCTACAAATAATATTTGTCAAAGCTGGCGAAGTACAAGCTCCTTGTGGCAAAAATTTATTCCCCATAGAAACATGAAACACTTTCTCGCTCATTTGTGCTTTTACCATTACAGAATCCGTACAAACAGACGCAAAAATAGTTGCTAAAGCCTCACTATAACCAAATGATTGAAACAATCCTTTCACACGATTAAATTTTATCGAAGGGAAGAAATCTTTTAAATCAATTCGAATCACAACTTTAGCATTCTGATGCAATTTCGCATTATCCGCAATCGAAACATTTTTTCTATAAGCATATGCTTTTTCATGTAATTCAATCTTAGATAAAATCTCATTTTGAATCCATTCTTGTGCAACTCTCAAACGTTTTTTAGGCGCAGAAATCTTACGAACATCTCCGTTTTTCTTCGGAATTGTAAAACGACTATAATGATCAATATTAGAAACTCTTTTATAGAAAGCTAACCATTGCCAGTGTTTTGCCGTAATGCTACTTTTCGATTCTAATTCTTTCAAATCAGAAATCAAAGGAAGTTCAGAAGCTGTTAATCTTTCTTCGTTTGTTCCTTCATATTTTAATCCGGCAGAAATTTCTTCTCCAAGATACGATGGCATTTTTTCTTGCTTTTCAGCAATTTTCTGTTTTCTTTCTGCTGTTTTTTTCTCTTTTTCTATTTTGCGTAAAGCTCGTTTTTCTCTAGATTCTTTAATACGTTTCTCACGAATTATTTTGATATATGGCGTAATATCCACATCCGAATCTAGCTCTCGATTTATCTTATGAAAACGATTACTTAGTTTGTTATAAACTTTTTGTTTATCTAGAATTTCAGCTAAAGTTTCCTTATCCATTTTAAGAAAACCAAGACGAATCATATCTTCAATTTCGAACGCTTCTTTTCCAACTTCTTTGATGCGTTCTCTCCAGTTTTTTTCTTCAGCCATAACGATTTAATTTTTTGATGATTGGATATTAGACATATTTTGCACAAATAAAACAGAAGCAACTAAATGCCCACAAGGTCCTTGACGCAGTTTATTTCTTCTAAAGAAACTACAAGTACATTCTGCTCTCTGCACTTTTCCGTCTTTGTCTAATTTTAGTTTTGTTTTAAAAGTATTCTTTCCTTCTACTTCTAAATTATACTCATTAGACTCCACAGCTGTTAGCGTTACTTTTCCGTCTTTGTAAAGGGAGATTGCATATGAATTTCTTTCTACCTCTTCTGCATCTTTTACTTCAATATCTTGTACAATCAATTGTCTGTAACGATACTGATCTACCAAATGATCATACATTGCTTGTCCGCTCTTACATAATTCTTGTAAAAGTGCTGTAGCATTGTGTTGTTCTACTTGTAAATACGTTGCCAATTCTTTTGGTGTCAAAGTCAATTTTTGCATCAATAATTGGAAAGCTTTCTCTGCCAATTCTTGGTTTGCTTTTCCTGTAGAAGCTAATAAATCGAAGTTTGCTTTTCCTGCCCAATCATTTGCTGTCCATCCTGAAAAACCTACATCCAAACGGTGTCCGTTTACATCTACACTCCAATAAGAAGGCATTCCAGTTCCCAACATTTTAATATCCATCACATCTGAAAGTGTCAATAAATCTTTCAGTACTGTAAATCGTTTTCTTCCCCAAAGTCTGATTTCTCCTTCGAATTCTCCATCATAAATCATCGTATCTTGAACTTTCATATTCCAAGGTTCAATCGTGATTTCTACTGGTTTTCCTTTTTCGAATTTAAATCTCAGTGAGCGTGGTCCTTCTTTTTCTTTATTTCTTTCTAAAATCCCCAACACATTTGCCATTGTTTGTGTTTTCATCTGGAAATTTGTTCCTTCTAAAGAAGAAGCAGATTGCACTTGTAAGAATCCACGAACCCATGTTTCTGGTAAATCAATTTTCTTCTCTACAGATTCTCCAATATCAGTAGACATCGAAACCGAATCGTAAGTTACATTTAACCAAGCCGGACGATAACTACGAACTCTGTAAAGTTCATCTGCTAAAGGTTGACTAAAGTCAATATTTGTAGTTCCATATTCTGTTTTCCCAAAAGTTTCCAATTTATGCGAAGGCACAGAAACTCTTCCATAAACAGATTCGTCTAAAGAAAAAGCTTCAAAAATCACTGCGTCTTCATGCACGCTAATCACCGGATCTAAAACATACCATTTATCTTTATCGTGTTTGTAAAGCCAATCGTAATATTGTCTTCTAGCTTTAGAAACTCCTTTTTTCAATCTTGATAATTCTGTAGAAAGCACTCTTCTTTTCAATGCAAGATCTTCTTTTTCTTGCATCAATTTCATTTTGTGCTGCTCCATATCTCCAAGATAATTTGGCAATTCTTTTAAATATTGCTCATTTACCCATTCTTGATATGCAGAATAATCTACTTGTTTTGTTCTCCAATCACCTACTACAACCTGGCGAAGTGCAAGCATCACTCTTGCATAAGAACCACTATCTTTTATTAATGCATTTAAGTTTACTGGTTTTCTGTTTACTTCAGCAGAAAAATCGAAAGTACTACCTTTTGCATCACTTTTTGCAGTACTTGGTTTTGAATATTGTTGTGTAACGTTCATAGAAATTTTAGATTAATTTAAAGTTTGAAACTGAATTTTCATCTATCAGAGCCATTTTTGTCAATTGTAAAATTGCCCACTCTGCATCTTTCTTATCTTTTCCGTTTGCTAATTCAAACAACATATCTGCATCTAAATCTTGAGTATTTTCCAAACGATTTTTCACTAATTCTTTCGTTTTTCTTCCCATGTTTTTCTGACGCATCACTTGTTTGTCAAACTTCTTAGAAAATTTCATTGGCTCCTTTGCTTCTATTTCCAACATCGCTTCTGCTACTTTTTGTTGAATAAATACATCTGGATGTTCTGCCAAACAATCTAAAAGATTCGACTCTGTATAATCTAAAGTTTCTTTACGTTTTTCTACCATTGCAAATCCTCGTTCACGAACATCTGCTACTGGACTATCACAAAGTGCTAAAATCGTATGCACTTCATTCGGACTATTTGGTTTTACTGCTTCAAATAGTTCCATCGTAAATTCTAAAACTTCTGGAATTCCACTTTCTGCCAAACGAAGTAATAAATTGATTTCTGGTTGCTCTTCACGAATGAAATCATAACCGTAATTTCTTACTTTTGGCAATCTGTGAATCGTTATTTTAAATAATAAATTCTCATCTCTCTGAATGTGCGCTTTATTTTGTAAAATCCATTTTTCTAAAACATTTTCTAAATATGGATTTTTCAATTCTAAAATGAAAGAATTCGCTGGACTATAAAGCAATTCTAACATTCGCTCATTCTCTAAAATTCTTGCAGATTTATATCCTTCTACAATTCCTTCTTCTGTGTAGAATATTTCAAAAATTACAGACCAAATATTTGATTTTTGCGAAATTCTTGTAATTCTTCCATACACATATTCTTCTACTTGACTCCAAGCAGAATCTTCTAAAACTCCGAACCATTTCACCCATCTTGTAAGTGAAATTTTCTCTAATATTTTTTCTACAAACTCAAATCCGAAATCTTCGATTAAAGGAACTGTTTCTTGATTATTATTTGCAGCTCTTTCGATGATCTGAACGATATCTGTATAAATAGTTTCCTTTGCGTGCTTATAAATTTCATCTTCTTGTTCTAGAATCAATAAAATCCATTTTTTATAAACTTCTTTATTATTTCTAGTCAAATTATCTACTAATTCCGCAACAAAAGAAGCACGAGGTTTTTTCTTTAAAGATTTTTTAGTGTACTTTAAAACTACATCCCAAAGATCATCTGTTTTCGCAATAATATTTGCAAAAGATCGCACAATATAATCCGACCAATAAGAAGACATCTCTTCGATAATCTTACTCTTGATTTTTTTATCTAAAAGAAGTTCTCTAATAAAACTTTCGGTTCTGAAATTCTCAATAAATTTGATGATATCATCTCCATAATAGATTTTTTTCAATCCACCATCTTTTGCTTTTTCAAAAATGATTTCTTCTAAAGCTTGGTTCGAGAATAATAAGTTTTTAAGCGAAGTATTCCATCTTGTTTTCGAACGAATTGTATCAAAAGTCAATAATTTCACTTCTCTTTTCAACACACGCATTGCAGCAGGAATATGATTTAAAGTTCCATATAATTCTGGATCTACACTACTCTCGATAATTAAATCTAACACTAAAGATTTCTTTACTTTTTCAGCAACAAAATCCCAAGCAAATAATTTCATTTCCTCATTCTCATGGAATAATAAAGTTGGCAAAACGCTTTTTACTTCCGCATTCAAATCTGTAAATTTCATTTTGAAAACTTCCTTAAATTTCTGCCACTGATACTCATCTTCTCTGTTAATAGAATTGTACCAAAACGTTACAATATGCTCTAAAACATCCGAAGACATCATATTAAAAATATCTGCAACCGAACTTTCATTCCCATATTTCAGAATCAACGGAGAAATATCTTTTATCTTGCGGAAAGGAACTTTTTTAGTCAACTGAAATTTCTCCAAATAACTAACAATATTTTTCTCTTTTACTCTTCGAACTTTCCCAGAAAACTCCTCTTTTTTCGTTATAATAATATTGATCAAAGATTTGTTGAATTGGTTTTTCTCAAACTCCTCTAAATTCTTAGCATAGTTTGCATAAATCCAATTCTGATCCTCCGAATTTGCAATCGTAAAAGTGTGTGCAATATTTTCAAAAGCAACAATTTTCTCTGCCTTTAAAGCATTCATTACTTTTTTACGTGCAGCAATTTTCAGATGTGAAGAAGGCGAATTTAAACAAATCTTTAGCTGTGTATTGTTTTCCAATAAATCTTCTAAAGCAATTCCTTTTTCTCTTAAAACAAAGTATAAAAACTCATAAGTATACCAAGGATAAGCCTTGTCTGAAGAAAAGAAAGTTTTATAATCGAAATCAAAATCTTTCCAAAGTTCTAAATTCGGAATCTCATTTACATTGTTTTTAAAATGCCAATACTCATAGAAAACCTTTCCATTTGTATGGTTTAAATGCACATAATTCTTAGACTCTCCGAACAAAACATAAGTCGTAGCAAATTTCAGACTCAATTCATCCAAAACTCCATGACGCATTAAATTATAATAAAACTGCTGTGGCTTCTGGAACGATTCTTTTTTCTCAAAATCGTTTGCATAATATTTTCCTCCATTTAAATACGAAGGAATAATTGTGCTTTCCAAAGAAGTTTTCTGAAGTAAATCCAAAGCAATTTTAGCATAAAGCGAAAAATTCTCGTCCTTTAATTCTCGCATAAAACGACGAATACGACGCTTCATATATACAACTGTCTTGTTAGATGGTTGCACATCTTCCGCATTCATATCCGCTTCTGTGATATTTTCAAGACGCAAAAACATCGAAACAAACAATTCCACTTCTACCGGATTGTTTTCCATCGCTTTATACAAACTCTTGAATTGCCTCCAATGATCTCTCTTTAAAAAAGAGGAATCCGAATCTAAAAATTCTTCAATTTGTCTTCTCTCCTCCTCGTTTTTAGGAGGATAAATTTCTTTTAATAATTCCATTTTTTTAGTTTTCGCAATTATTTATCAGTAATTCGTTCCAGTTTTTTTTGGGCATTCCCTTTTTCCTTCGTTTGCAAAAACTCAGGAAACAGGTCGGGCTTTCCGCTATATCTTTTGCTGCAAATATGCAGGCAGCAAAAGGATGCCGCTGCAATCCCTAATGCATCTTTTTTTTTGAAAATTATCGTTTAAAAGAAATTTATCTAAGTCTAGTTTTAAAATATCAAATTCCCTTCATGAGAAAAGAAATGTCAGATTTTAATTTTTTAATTCAAAACCTAGCGCACTTTTGTAAAGTGTGCCCATTGTTTTAGTATTTATACAATCACAAGTTATAAACTCGCGCCAGCGATATTTACTTGATTTAAATAAAACTCTAATATTAAAAAAGAACTTAAAACAGTATTAAACTTAATTTTCAAAAAACAATCTAAGAACGAATGTGTTTTCTTACACAATTTTCATTTGTCAGAATCTGTAGTAGTGTGACTCTCCAAGGAATGAAAGTGAAAATTCATAAAACGGTAAAAAAAATGCGACACTAAAAGTATCGCATTTCTATATATTATAATTTTGTTACAAAATCTTTCCTAGTACTACCTTCAATCACTGTAGGCGTGACGGGGGTACTATGGGGTACTATTATACCTTAAGGAATGTCAATGAATCTCAGCATTACAAGGTATAATAGTACCCCATAGTACCTAAGAGGCACGCTGAATGTCATTGACGTGTAGTGATGTAATAAGAACTTTACTTCAACCATGGCGAAACACCACAGCAGTTATGCTAACAAAATCTCTCATGACAAATATACGTGTTTTTTTAATATAAAAAAGCAGTTTTTCTATTTTTTTGTCTTAAATAAATACATATACCATAAATATTAACTTAAATACAGTAATACATATTACAATAAACAACCTATAAAAGACTTAAAATAAAAAACTAAAACCCTCTAAAATAAACATCTATCATTTTTAAACTATCACAAGTTAAGAACAAGTTGTAAATAGAAACATTTAACATTTTTTAACATAAATAAAATCATTTATTACTAATTCTAACATTTAATTATTACATTATTTTAATACCTTCGCTGAAAATTCAACTCTAAATAAAAAGATGAAAAAAACTTTACTAATCCTTGCCACTTTTTTTACATTATTTTCATGTACTAGCGATGATAGCAATCTTTTACCTGAAAACAACGACGAAACAGAAAACCCTGACAACACAGATGATCCTGATAATACGGATGATCCAGATGATCCAGACAACGAAACTGGGGATCTAAAAATCAAGGGTATTATTCATTATGATGCGAACAACTTCGTTAAAAATTTAGATGAATTTGAATACAATGCAGAAGGATTTGTATCAAAATTCACTAGCACAACAAATGAAGATGGAGTTTTATTAGAAAAATCTACGTATGAATATGAGTACGAAGAAGGAAAACTAGTAAAAATTATCGATACTTACGAAAGTCCGTCTGGACCAAATGTGAATTCTGTTGAGTATATTACTTATGAAGGTGAGCAAATCGTTGAGACTTGTGCTGAATTAACATTTAATAATGCAGAGCAAATTACTGTATTAAAAAAGGATGAATACGAATTTGATGGAAATGGATATAAAAACATCCATTCTCTTTATGAAGACAATTATAGCGAGACTTTAAATTCTTGTGATAATGTTGTAACTATGACTTACCAATATGATTTTGATTATGATGCTTCTGGAAACCTTATACAGTTTAAACATTTAGTTGGAGGAGGTACAAATTATAATACATATTCGTATGACACTAAGAAAAGTCCATCTCAAGCAATTCAGCCTGAAGCTTTAAAAAATACCATTTTCTTTCGCACTTCTACAAACAATAACTTGCAAACTCTTATGAAAAATGCAATTAATCAAGTGGTGGAAACTACGGATTACGAATACACTTATAATTCGGATGATTATCCTACAGAGTGTACGGTTACCAAAACTTATGAAAATGGAAGTCCTACAGAAACTACTACTATTGAATATATTTATTACTAATAATTAAAAATCATAGACATTATCACGTTTAAAATCTTATGAGAGAGTTTTAATTATTTTAAAACACACCCCTAACCCCTCTCAAGAGGGGAACTTGAAATTCTATATAATTTAAATGAAATCAAACGTGATAAAGTTTATTAAATACAATAGTTAAAACATAAAAAAAGCTCTTCACTTGAAGAGCTTTTTTATTTTATATGTTTAGGAGGTTAACACACCCCTAGCCCCTCTCAAGAGGGGAATTTATCTTTTTATAAAAATCGGTAGCTGAGCGTAGCCGAAGCTTACTTTCCAATACAGAAATTCGCAAAGATATTTCCTAATAAATCATCATTTGTGATTTCTCCTGTGATTTCTCCTAAATAGTACAGTGCTTGACGAATATCGATTGCTAAAAGATCTCCACTTAACTCAGAATCTAAACCAAACTGTACATTATTCATTTCTTCTAATGCGTTTGATAAAGCCTCGAAGTGACGCGAGTTTGTAACGATTGTTTCATTGTTAGAAAGTGCTCCTGTGTTTGCCATTTCTAATAATAAATCTGTCAAACGCTCCACTCCTTGTTGTGTTTTTGCAGAAAGTAAAACTAAATGCTCAAAATTGAATTTTTCTCTGATTTCTTCTTCAGAAACTAAATCAATTTTATTTGCAATCACGATACATTTCTTATTCGGGAACTGATCATGAATCTTTTGAATCTCGTCTTGGATTTCTTTTGTTCTTTCGTCGCTATGTAGTGCGTTGTTCGAATCAAAAAGATATAAAACTACTTGCGCTTGTTCTATTTTTTCGAAAGTCTTCTGGATTCCGATGCTTTCTACCACATCTTCTGTATCACGAATTCCGGCAGTATCAATAAAACGGAAAGCAACTCCGTTGATGTTCATCTCATCTTCGATTACATCACGCGTTGTTCCTGCAATATTCGATACAATTGCTCTTTCTTCGTTTAAAAGTGTGTTTAGTAAAGTAGATTTTCCAACATTTGGCGCTCCAACAATTGCTACTGGAATTCCGTTTTTCAATACATTTCCTAGAGAGAAAGAATCGATTAGGCGTTTTAAAGCATAACGAATCTTGTCTACTAATTCTCTAAACTCTGTTCTGTCTGCAAACTCTACATCTTCTTCGCTGAAATCTAATTCTAACTCGATTAAAGAAGCAAAGTTTAATAATTCTTGTCTTAATTGTTTGATTTCAGAAGAGAATCCTCCACGCATTTGTTGCATTGCTACTTGGTGCGATGCTGCCGAATTAGAAGCAATCAAATCTGCTACGGCTTCTGCTTGCGAAAGGTCTAACTTTCCGTTTAAGAAAGCTCTTAGTGTAAATTCTCCTGGATCTGCCATACGACAACCATGCTTTAAGAAAAGCTGGATAATTTCTTGTTGGATATATACAGAACCGTGACAAGAAATCTCTACTGTATTTTCTCCTGTGTAGGAATTTGGTCCTTTGAATAGAGAAACCAAAACCTCATCGATGATTCTATCTCCATCGACTATATTTCCAAAATGAAGCGTGTGTGATTTCGCTTCTGTTAAGTCTTTATTCTTATTTTTTATAGATTGAAACTGCTTGTTACAAATCTCTATAGCATCCTTACCCGAAATTCTGATAACTGCAATTGCTCCTACTCCAGAAGGAGTTGCTAAAGCAATTATGGAATCATTTTTAATCATCCTAAATTATTTTTGGCAAAGATACGAAACTTTGATTTTAAATGGGTGTTAATAGAATGGAGTGATCACATTTCTGTTTTGATAGAATGCAAATGCATTTTTCCTCATTACATTTGCGTTTTTCTCCTCTGCAATTACGTTTTTCCACGTTACATTTGCGTTTTTCCCCTCTACAATTACGTTTTTCCCCATTACATTTGCGTTTTTCCTCTCTACAAATGCGTTTTTCTTCGTTACATTTTCGTTTTTCCTTTTTGCAAATGTGTTTTTCTTGATTACAAAACGTTTATTTTAAAAACATTTAAATCTTTATGTTTTAAAATGTTAAAAATCACTTTAATCTTTAATAAAAAGAACATATATTTGTGAATATCATACTACTACATTTAAAGTATTAACATAATAATTCAAACATATTAAATATCATAAAAGCTTCTTTTTATGACTAAAAAAAAATTAGAAATGGACGGAGGTTATATAGCTATAAAAGGGTTTAAGTATCAATTTGACCGCACTTTAATTGAAATATTTAATAATTCATCAAAATCTGTTCGAATTGAACAGCTTCAAGATTATGAATTTGACAATTACTTTGTACAAGTCAAATATCATAATACAGACTACTCAGCTTCTCAACAGAAACAAAAAATTAAGAAACCTTTACTACAACTATTAAATCAGCATAAGGTTGATAAGTCTAAAAAATTCATTCTATATATTTATTTAAAAGGTGTCCCTTATGCGAAAAAAACACTTTCTATTTTGGATTTAGACTCGTTAATAGGTAAAGAATCTGTTAATTATAATAATTCAGAAAAAACATCATTTATCCAAAACTTTACTTTAATACATGCCCATGACTTTGTTACTCAATATGACGAGGTAATAGAAAAAATAAAAACACTATATTCAAAATCAATTGAAGAAGCAGAATTGTATTATTCAATAATTTCTAGTCACCTACTTGATATTGTAACAAAAAATGAACCTTCAAATAAAAATTTAAGAACTTGCTCTAAAGAACAATTAGATAAACTCATTTCTGAAGGAAAAAAAATAGTCTTTAAATCTGTATTTAATGATGAATTAACTGCTGAGAAAAGAATTAAACTACTTCATAAAAATTTCTTTAAAAGTCAATTAAATAAAGAGCCACATGAGAGATTTTTTATTATAGAGGTAAATAATCAAACGGATACATCAACATTAAAAGAATTAGTACTTACACTAAAAGGAAAATGGAGCAAAAACAAAACTAAAACTATCCCTTCACCAGATAGATTTGTACCATATATTTTTTTTCATGGAATAGAACCTCAAAAGCTTATTAAATTAAAGATAGAATTACAAAAAGATGGATATAATATATGTGATGGATACGATTTTTTAAACGCCTCGTTCAATGTTACAAGTATCAAATTAAGGCCAACTTATGAAAATAAACTCTTTTTCAAATTCATTAATAACCTATCAGAATTAAACCAAACCATAGATCAACTTGATAGAACTGGTGAAATATATCAGTTTTATTTAGAGAAACCTTTAAACATTTCATTTACTCAAAAACATATACAGTTTCAAGTAGGAAAAGTTGATGAAATTAAAAACATAATTTAATGGCAGAACAAAAAGTAAACGGTGAAGTAATAGCGGTTCTTCCCAATAAAGTTAAGATTAAAATAGATGACCTCAACGCTTTTAAAGGTGCTGAACAACTAAAAGTAGGTTCATATATTCAAATAGCAGATAATGAAAGTTCAGACATAAAGTTAATAGCAATTATTGAAAGTTTTCTTATTGAAGTTACAGAAAATGGAGAAAGAAAATACATAATTGAAGCCAATCCTTTAGGAACTATTGAAGATGGTGCTTTTAGACGAGGTGGAGATTCGATAGCTTTACCTCCTAAAGAAGCTACTACAGCTTCTAAAGAAGATATTCAAGCTATTTATTCAAGCGGAAATAAGGACAGTAGTTATGAACGATTTTGTTTTGCTCAACTTTCACATTCATCAAAAGATAGAATTGATGTACCAGTTAATGGGAATAAATTTTTTAATAAACATTTTGCAATTGTTGGTTCTACAGGTTCTGGCAAATCACATACTACTGCAAAAGTGCTACAAAATGCTACACTAGAAAAAAATTCTGATTTTAAAGGATTAAATAATTCTCACATCATAATATTTGACATCCATTCGGAATACAATTCTGCTTTTCCAGAATCAAATTATATAAATATTAATGACCTAATACTTCCATATTGGTTACTTAATGGGGATGAGTTAGAGGAGTTATTCTTAGAATCAGGTGATAATAATAATTACAATCAATCATCATTATTACGTACGCTTATTACTGAAAATAAAATATATAAAAACCCATCTGAATCAAAAATTTTCTTTGATAGTCCTCTTAAATTTGATATCGATGAAATATTGAATTGTCTTCAGAATTTAAGAAAAGAAACAAGGCATATTGAGAACGAATTAAATATTCAATTTTCAGATGAAAATAAAATATTTCAATCCGATTCAGAAAAATATCAACATTACTTTAAAAAAGTTTACGAATTTTCTTCTCCAAGAAGAGCAAGTGCAGCTGCTGGTCATGGAATTTCAAAAGGAGCTTTTAGTGATGGGTCAATAGATAAATTTATATCTAGATTAAACACAAAAGTCAACTCTCAAAGATTGAGACAATTTCTATTTGGAGATAAAAGTAAAAAAATAAGTTTTGAAGAAACTTTAAGACAATTCTTGGGTTATGGCTATGATAATGAAAATAGAAAAAATGCTAAATCAAATATTACCATTGTAGATTTAAGCGGTGTACCTTTTGAAGTTCTCAGTATTACTGTTTCGTTAATATCTCGTTTGTTATTTGATTACTCATATTATTATAAAAAGCAAGTTGGAGACAATGACATGCCTTTACTTTTGGTATATGAAGAAGCACATAAGTATGTGCCAAAAAGTGACCTAGCTCGTTTTAAATCTTCAAAATTTTCAATCGAACGAATTGCAAAAGAAGGCAGAAAATATGGAATATCATTAGCAATAATAAGTCAACGACCTTCTGAACTTTCAGAGACCATTTTTTCACAATGCAATAACTATATAGCAATGAGATTGACAAATCCAGATGATCAAAATTATGTAAAAAGACTTCTTCCTGACTCTTTAGGATCGGTCACTGATATTCTACCTTCTTTGCAATCAGGTGAAGCATTATTAATTGGTGAAGCGACAGTTATGCCATCTATTATACTTATTGATAGATGTAAAAATGAACCTTCTTCAAATGACATCCCCTATTTAGAAAAATGGAAAAAAGAATGGCTTGAAAATGTTGATTTTCAAAAAATAACAAACTCATGGAAAAATTAAAGAACGAATTCATCACAAAAAAATAAGAAGATTAATACCAAATTTTACCAAAGCATATTAAAACAATATTTTAATATGCTTTTTTGTTTATTTCTAAGAGTTCATTTACATTTGAAAATCTGCTGTTGTGAAAACTAAATTATCGAAGAAATTTTATGGTTATAGATATTATAAAAACAATAGGAATTCTGTAATAGACATATTAAATCACATCATAATATGAAAAAGAAAATAATAATCATATCTACCCTTTTACTGATCGGAATATTGACGACTATATATTATAAAAGTTTATCAAATTCTAAAATAATCGTACTGGATCATATGACTGAGATGCATAACGGAAAAATAAATCAAATATGTTTGGTTTTAAACCCTCCAAAAAACTCAGAAAAACTTAAAAAACTTATAACTGATTTTAACAGAGATCACAATTCTGATAATAAACTTTTTAAAAGACTTTTCATCAAAGAACATGATTATGAAATACCATTTTTGCCATTCCCTCATAACATTGACTATAAGTCAAAAACTACAACTAGAGATGACATTGATAATATTGATTTTTTAGGTGACTCATATATTTCTGTAACTATTAATGGAGACACAATAAAACAAACTAAAGTCTATGTTGGCGATATATATTATTACAAGAAATAAAAACATAAACCTATTTCATATATAATATTACCAAAGCATATTAAAACAACATTTTAATA
>NZ_JADOTV010000006.1:0-133271 GCF_015767245.1 Aureivirga sp. CE67 | reverse complement strand
AATATGCTTTTTTGTTTATTTGTAAGAGTTCATTTACATTTGGAAATCTGCTGCTATGAAAACTTTATTATTTTGGAAAATTTATAGTTACGGATATTATAGAAATAACAAGAATTCTTGTTATAGTTATGTTATAGGTAATTAAGAAAATGGAATATCAAGAATGTAATCTAAATATAAGATATGATTTACCCAAAGAGGTCTGGACTAAGGTACCATTGGTTTATGAAAAAATGAATGGATGGATGGGATTCGGAAAAGATGGTAATGGAGAAAACGGAATTCCCTATTGGTTTAGTTATAATGAAGAAGAAAAATCTATATTAGCATCGGTTGAACCTAGTGGACTCCAATTTTCAGCAAATATGGAATTAAATGAGTGGACGGAATGGAAAACTAAATTTAAAAAAATCGCAACGGAAATTCTTGGATTTAAGGTTGGTGAAATAGAAGAAGGTGAAGTGGATCACGAAATTGAGTGGATAAAAAAATAAACCTATGAAAGAAAAAATAATTTTATTCATTTTTATTTTAATATCGAACATAACTTTTGCTTGTAGTTGTGACTGGGGAGGGAATTTCATTAAAGTAGCGAAAAAATCTGATCTGGTACTCTTAGTGAAGGTAATTAACACTAATTTTCATACAAGTAACGATAAAACTTTCTCAAATATAGATGAAGTTACAGAAGAAATATTAAAACCAAATAATTCTAAGATTGAATATTGGAATTCTGTAGATTTAGAGATTATTTCAATTCTTAAAGGAAAAGAAAATAGAAAAATAATTAGAATGTTTGGATCAGATGGAGGAGCTTTTTGTCGAGGTGGTATTAGGCATTTGAAAATAAATCATATGTATGTTATTTCTCCTAGTTTATCAAAAAATTCATTAGGGAAATTTTCAAATGAAAAAGATACTGATTATTTCTCGTGGGGTTGTGCAGAATACATTATTGAATATAACAATGAATCGAAAAAAGTTTATGGTTTAATAAAAGGAAAATCTGTTAGAAGAAAGAATATTTATTATGATTTTCAAAAATTAAAACGAAAAATAAATATTGAAAAACAATAGCTTAATAATTCAAACAATGAGAACTTACCCAGAAAACATAGAAGAACTAGAGAAAAAGCATGACTTTAGTTTTCCTATTAATCCGCAAAAATTAGAAACTATTCAGAGTAATCTAATTTTACGTCATGATATTGCATTTTTGTTTTTAAAATTAAGAATAGTAAACTCTCTACAAGAAAAAAATATATTTAAGAACGAAGCAAATCTTGATTCTTTTTTAGACAAAAAGTTTGACACTAGCGACCGACTTAAAATTTATAATGCTATAAAAAACAATATAGTCTTGTCGTTTAAAAAAGAGGAGAAATCATTATTTCATTACTTATTAAATAGTTTTTCGAGAAAGGAAAAACCAGACATTGATACTAGAGTAACAACAATCCGAGAGTTTATCTGTAGTATCATCAAGCAACACAGAATAGACATTAAAGAAAATTTTGAGCTGATCTTTAAAAAGGATATTAAAATTTACACATAATTACTTTAAAAACACACCCCTAACCCCTCTCAAGAGGGGAATTTGGCGACAAAAAATTAAGATGACATGATATTTGATGAAATGATTTATATTGAAAACATGAAACCTTGTATTAAAGAAAGAAAAACACATTACAACTCCAAATAAAATAAACTCGAAATTGAATAAAACATTAACCAGCATTCTCAAAGCTTTTCTGGCAACTTTGCTATACATAATCGGAATTGAACTTATTAGTTTATGTTACTTAATTGAAGAAACAATCGATTTTGAAAATTATGATAGATTTTATTATTTGATACAAGGATCATTACAACTAATTGGTGTTTTGATTTTTATGTTTATTATAAGAAAACGAACTTTTAAGCATTTGATTAAAACAACTCATTACAAATGGTATTTGTTCGCAGGAATTTTAGGAATTTCTTTTGTCTTTTTACAAACACCGCTTAAATGGGTTTATAATTTAATTTTTGATACAGAATACTCAATCGCTTATAGGTTTGATGGATTTCCAAAATTTAAAGACATAAATTGGATTTCCATAATTATGTTTATTCCGATTGGAGAAGAATTATTTTTCAGAGGTTACATCCAGAATAATCTTCAGAAAAAAACTAATGCAGTTGTGGCTATTTTATTAACCTCTATATTATTTGCTTCCATACATGCACCATATCTGAATTTGATATTTGAATTTTCAAAACAAGATTGGCATTCATTTTACTTGACATTTTTCGGTGGATTAATAGCAGGTTTATTGTATTTAAAATCTAAATCACTAGGACCTTCAATGATCTTTCATATGTCTTGGAATTTAATGGTAATGATAGTTTAAAAAATAGAATCTAGTACGACAAAAAAACTGAGTTAAAAGCATATTGAAATAATATTTTAATATGCTTTTTTGTTTATTTGTAAGAGTTCATTTACATTTGGAAATCTGCTGCTATGAAAACTTTATTATTTTGGAAAATTTATAGTTACGGATATTATAGAAATAACAAGAATTCTTGTTATAGGTATGTTGTATATCATTCAAAAAAACAAAAATGAATAAAGAGGAAAGAGAAATAATATTTAATCACCCTAAAACTGAACTAATTTTATGGCATAATTCAACATTAGAATTTAATTATAGTATTGCTATTAATTGGGCAATGGATATATTGATGAAAGGAATAGAATTAGATTCGATATTAATGCTGTCATCATTCAGTGAAAATGTCCGAAGAGAAGAAATTCAACCTTATGTAAAAAGTTGCATTTTTGAAATCGGATTAAAAGAGAAAAATGAGAATTATTCTTTAAAAACTGAAATTCATTATTTTATGTATTTAATAACTCAGAAAATTCAAATTAGAGAGAATTTAAATAAAATATATTCGATTTGTTTGGAAAATGATTTTTTAGAAGAATTACTGAAATTTTATTCCTTATATCACGCTTGGTATAATCTAGATAATGATATTTTCAATTATTATTACGAAGGGGTTGATTTGAAAAATATAGAATCGACAGTCATTAAAGAAGCTAAAGACTGGATTGAAAAAAATAATAATAAATAAAAAAGGTAATTCGACGTACACATACTAAGTAAAAAGCATGCTTCGCACGCTTTTTACTCTAATATGTTAGAAATAATAAAAAATGATTTTTCAACGAAAAGTAAAATACAATACTAGTCTAGAGGTGGATGTAATAAATCAAAGATTAATTTCTATTACTGAAAAGTTTCACACCAATAGTGATCACAATTTTAAATTTGAAGGAAAAATTAATTCTACTGGATTTAATATACTTCCTACTTTTAATTACAGTCCAAACAAACAATTAAGACCTGAAATTTTTGGTAAATATTTTAGTGAAGATAATTCAACAGAAATAGAGCTCAATTTTCAATTGCCAAGTGGACTAAAAATCCTCTTAATTTTTGCTTTGATTCTCAATTTAGGAATAGTGATTTTAATGATTAGTTTACCTGACTTAACAGACGAACCTTTTTGGGATAAATGGTGGGTAATCATTATATTTCTACCAATAATGTTTTTTATTTTTAACATAGGTTTCTTTTTGAAAGTTAATAAATCAGAAAGAATACTAATTGAGCTCTTAAAATTGAGATAAAAATCTTAATCAATTCAAAATCTAACAGTTAACCTTATTTAATTTAAAACACACCCCTAACCCCTCTCGAGAGGGGAATTTAAATGCTAAAAAATAAAATATGAAATTTAACCTTGATACGAATGAACTTTTTACAGACGAAATGAAGTTGATTAAAAAATTAGCTTGTCCTTATCATTTAGACGAAGATCATTTTGAAGACAGCGACTCCTTTTCTAAAAAATGTTTGATTTGTGAAAAAAAAGTTCTTGATACTGAAAATTTTTCTGACAAGGCTTTGGAAGATTTAATTAAAAAAAATCCTGAGACATGTTTATCTATTGATCTCAATCAAAAGAATGTTACGATAATAGCAAATACAACAAAACAAAAAATATAATAAATGGGACTTTTTGAAGATTTAGAGGCAATTAATAGCAACTCTAAAAAATACAGAGTAATCAAAACTGCTCGAAACATCGAAGAAATGAATGAAGCTGCTCGAAATGGTTTTAGACCATTGGTAAAAAAAGTAGAAGCTTCTGAAAAAATAAGATCTAAATACTCTATTTTCCAGCATATTGAAACAGGAGAAATTAAAAATATAGTTGATGCCCGAGAAGGTTTAAAATACCAACGAGATGAGAATTATATAAATGTAATTGAAAGAACGTTTTACTATCCATATAATTTTGAATCTCCTTTTGCAGCATATTTGGTTCCTAAGGATATTGAAGTTGGCGAATTGGTTTTTCTTGAAGATTTAATTGAAGACTTGGTAGGTTTTGAGTGGAATCAGGGTGTAACACATCGATTAATAAGCTGTGAAGCTAAATGGAATGGAGAATCTTTTGAGATTCTGTACAATCCAAAGAAACGAATCAGAATTAGAGGTTAAATATTTGAAAATAAATTAAATAAAATACTATGAAAAAACTATTAATATTCCTTTTTATACTAACATCTAATCTAAGTATAAATGCACAATCAAAAACTGTAGATTCTCTTATCGAGGAATTAGATAATGATCAAATTAACGGAACTTGTAATTATGTTTGGGTCTTAAAAGTAGACAGTAAAGCTGCGGATACACTTATTGAAATGGGTAAGCCTATAACTCAAAAATTAATATCTTTTCTTGAAGATCCAAATAAAGGAATAATTATTCATTACATATTATCAGAAATTTGGTATGAAAAATATTCTATGGGTCCTGTTCATCAAGATTTTACTATTTTGGAAGGCTATACAAGTAAATACATTTGTAATGAACTTTATTTTTATACTAAACACAGTAAAATGGTCGCAAAAAAACAAGATTTACACGAAAATAAGAAAAAATGGATTGAAAAAATTAAATTGTCTTCACAGATTAAACAATAGTTTTTTTAATATATAAATACTTTAAAACACACCCTAGCCTCTCTGAAGAGGGGAATTTTATTATTTATTAATCTTGAATTAATGAATGCTATATAAATATTCAAAATGAAAACATTAGCAAACCCCTATAATTATCAAATATTTATTAATAAAACTAAGATAAAAACTCCTAATGGTATTTTAGAATTTAAGAATGATACCATAGATCTTTCTTTAGAATTCTCGGTAGTGAAAAAATATCATGATTTTGAAGATGAAGATGATTTGTTAATTATTACAGTGAAAGTTATAGATAAGTTTGATAAATGTTGGGCAAAAAAAATAGTGATTGATAGTTATCAGCTTTGGGATATTTCTCCAGTCAATAAAATGTATTTCAGTAAGATGTTTGAGGGAAATATTTTGATTGAGGACTTAAAAGGAAACTCTGATACTAGAATCATAAATCATATTGTTTTAGATAGGAATAATATTGAAATCGTTTTTGAAAAGTACTTGGAATATAGTATCGATCTTGTGAATTATGACTCCGAAAATGAAGCTGAAATTCCAGAAACTTTAGGAGTTAATATTCGATTTAAAAGTAAATATCAAGATTATGAGCGACAATTATCTTATTCTATTTTAACGGAAGAATTATTTAGAGAAGCTATTTTTTCTAATTTATCGAGTGATTGGGAGGTTGTTGAGAATTGAAAATACAACCTCCACTACTCTATTTTTTAAAACTATACCTGTTTCATTATTTTATGTTCAATTTATTTTTTGAATAATAATTTATGATTTTAGTAATTGCTGGATTTCGTAAACTTTTTCTTGGATAAGCTAATCCAACCTCTCTATAATATTTTGGACCATTATACGGAAGAACCTGAAAACCATACCAACCATCTACAAAAGCTTCAGGTAGAAAAGTAATTCCTAAACCTGCCATAAGCATTGTCAATGTTTCTGTTTTTGTTGAACAATTTGCAACTGTAGTCATTTTATGGCTTTCAGAATTCAGAATAGATAAACATTGCTTATGCGCTTCACAAGGCGGACAATGAATAAAAGTTTCATTTGCTAAATCATTCATTTCTATTATTTCTTTATTTAATAAATGATGTCCGTCTGGAATGCATAAAACATAATCTTCTTTCCAAAGTGGTAAAAACAAATCTTCTTCATTTTTCCATTCTCTAACCAATAAATTAATCTCATTTTCTCGTCCTATTTCTTTTGTAACCCACTCTACGGAGTCACATAAATTAGAAGAGGTTCTAAAAAACTGCTGTTTATGTTCTTGGGGTAAACTTTCAGCAACACCTATTTGTATTTTATTCTTAAAATTCTCTCTAGAAAAAATTTCATTCAGCGATTGAAATTCCGAAACCAATCTTTTAGCTACAGGATATAAATAATCTGCTTCAATCTTCAACTCTACTCCCTTTTTATTTCTTTCAAAAAGCTTTTTACCTAATTCTTCTTCTAACTGTTTTATCCCATTTGATATATTGGGTTGAGACACAAAACATTGCTGTGCAGCACGGGTTAAATTTTTTTGTTCATAAACTGCAATAAAAAATTTTAACAACCTTACATCCATAATAAAAACTTATAATATTCATTTAAAATTAGTATTTCCACACTCTAAAACAAGCACTTAACTTTGCATCGTACAAAATTTAGTAATTACTGATTTAGAAAAACAAAATTATTATTTATTTAACTTATAACAAAAAATGAAAAATCTAATTTTAAACACCAAATTAATAACAATCTTAATTTTTAGTATTATGTTTAATATAAATGCTCAAACTAAAAAATCAGATGCTACTTATGATGTAAAATTTGTAGCAGGAAAAAACAAGGTCAATTTTTTAAGTGAAGGTACTCGAATAGCTGGAAATTTATTTGTTCCTGAAAGCTATAGTCCTGATGGAAATTTCCCTGCCATAGTATGTATTACTCCTGCAAGTGGTATAAAAGAACAAACTGCTGGAATCTACGCAGAAAAATTAGCGAAAAAAGGATTTATTACTTTGGCTTTTGACCATAGAACTTACGGAGAAAGTGGTGGTTATCCTAGAGGAATGGAAAATGCGCCTATGAAAGTAGAAGATATTAAAAATGCAATTTCATTTATTAGAACTGTTCCTGGAGTTAATCGAGAAAAAATTGCGGAATTAGGAATTTGTTCAGGTGCAGGATATAGTATTCAAACTGCAATTTTTGATCAACGTGTAAAATCAGTTGCAACAGTAAGTGGATTTGTTGATTTCATAGACTACGGTTTAGGTGGAGCTACACAATATGCTGATGTTTTAAAAGGGGATAAAGTAGCACAGTTTCAACAACAAATAAAAATGGGAAGTGAGGCACGTCAAAAATACTTTGAAACAGGAGAAGTAGTTTTAGTTGACGGAATTCCTGTTGACAACTCAGGAATGGGAGAATTTTGGAATAGAGCAGCTCAATATTATCGTAATCCAAAACGTGGAGGACAATTTCCAACATATACACCTTTAAGAGCAGCAATGTCATTGGATACACGTTATTTCTTTAACCCAAGTGAGCAAATGGAACTTATGTCTGATAGACCTTTTTTAGCGATTATTGGTGATAAAGCTTTATCAGCTTATTTTAGTGAAGTTGCTGTAGACAGAGCTAAGGGAGATAAAGAGTTATTTAAAATTAAAGATGCAACACATTTTGATTTATATGATCAAGAACAATATGTGAACCAAGCAGTAGAAAAGCTGACTTCATATTACAATAGAACATTGAACTAGAAAATAAATAGTTACAACTAAAATTTAGAGTAGAAGATATAAGTAATACATCTTCTACTCTATTTTTTTTTAAATTTATAAATTAAACATTATCACGTTTAAATTCTTTTGAGGGAATTTTAATTAATCTAAAACACACCCCTAGCCCCTCTCAAGAGGGGAACTGACAATCTTTATAATTTTACATAAAATCAAACGTGATAAAGTTTATTATAAAGAATTAAGATACTCTAAATATTTTGGAACACTTTTTTCAATCCATTCATCAGAAGTATTTAATTCTAAACCATAAAAGGCAAACAAAGGACGATAATCAGCTTTTATATAATCAAAAGTCAATTCAAAAGGAGTTGTCAATTGCTCTAGTGTATATTTATATTTAGCACCTTCATTATATTCTTCCACATCTATTCCGACAGATATTGCTAAACCAATTTTTTTATCCGCAACTTTGTAACCACTTTTACTTCCAAATGCCCAACCATACGTCAGAACCTCATCTAACCATTTTTTTAATAATGGAGGACTATTAAACCAATAAAAAGGAAATTGAAAAACAATTTTTTCATATTCTTCTATAAGTTTTTGCTCTGCTTCAACATCAATTTTTTCATCTGGATAAGCTTTATATAATTGATGAATATGAAAGTCTTCAGGGTATTTTTGCAACTCTTCAATCCATCTTTTATTAATTCTAGAATTTTCCACATTAGGATGTGTTACAATTATTAACGTTTTCATATTAAATAAATTTTAAATTCGCAGTGCAAAGGTACTTATTAAAGTAATATTCATTATATTTACTACCAATTGTAAGGTACTAATAAAAATGTAAGTAATGACAAAAATCAAGGAATCATCGACTCATTTTGAAAACAAAAAAACATTAGAAAAAGAATGTTTAATAGTCTATGCTTCAAATATAATAGGTGGACAATGGGCTTTATCTATTTGTTGTTATTTAATGGATGGAAAACTACGATTTGGTGAGCTAAAAAAACTTCTTCCAAATATCACCGAAAGAATGTTGACACTGCAATTAAGAAAATTAGAAAAAGATCAAATTGTAAAAAGAACGGTTTATGCTGAGGTTCCTCCTCGTGTTGAATACGAATTAACTTCTGTAGGATATAGTCTAAAACCTTTAATGGATAGTTTGGAAACTTGGGGAAAGATGCATCAAGAAACAGTTGAATAACTCTAGTTTTTGTTTATTCATTCTTTTTCATTTACATTTGAAAATCTGCTGCTATGAAAACTAAACTATCAAAGAAATTTTATGGTTATAGATTTTATAGAAATAACGAGAATTCTTGTTATAATATAAAGTTCAATAATAAATGATTAAAGAAATAAAAAAAATTATAAAAGCATATAAGGAAAAATGGTTCGTTCCAGTACTTTTCGCAGCTTTCTGTGGGATTATTGGAACAATTACAATTTTCATTCAGAATGAGATAATTTTCTATATTAGTTTATACCTACCTTTTTTGGCCATTCTAGCTTCTGGAATTACAGGAATAATTAGAATTTTTATGAAAAATTATAAAGCTGGTATTCTTCAAATAATTTCAACTGGAATGTTAGGTTTAGTTGGATTATTTATCATACTTGGTATTATCTTTAGGTTGCACCCATATGATTTTTATGCAGATTCATTGAAAATTCCAGATAATATAGAAATAAATATTCCTAAAGGGCAAACTTTTGGATTTTCAGATGAAAATAAACCAGAGCCAATCCGTATTCCAAAAGATAAGGATTTCGAACTCTATAATGCTTCTCAACCTGGTTTGTATAATTATGAAATATGGTTATCAAAAATAGATAGTGGCAAAATCTATTTAAAAGCTTATGAAATAACTAAAAATGATGGATTATCTGAAGGTATGTTAAGAATGAAAAGCGAATTGATTATTGGACATTCTAATGATTCTCTTATTAAATATGAGACAAATGATTCTTTTACAATCTATGAAGGAGATTGGGGAAAACCGTATGCAGCAAGATTTGAAGTTTGGTACAAAGCCAACAATTCAAATGAAGATATAAAACTTCTTGAAAAGAATTATAAAATTGAGGGGTGGCAGAGATAAAACAATTCAAAAACCTAAAACATATTGAAATTCCGTTTAATAAAAACATTAAATCCAATTAAAATTTATTTATAAAAGATTGAAATATGAACAATAAAATTGAATTAAAAACTAAAAAAATATTATTACGAGAAATTGAATATTCGGATATTAAAAATGTTTACAAAGGTCTTTCAGACTCAAAGGTTATTAAGCATTATGGAGTAAGTTTTCATAGTCTTGAAGAAACAAAAGAACAAATGGAATGGTTTGCAAAAGAAGAACAAAAGTGGTTTGCAATCTGTTCATTAGACAATGAAGAATTTTATGGTGCAGGAGGTTTAAATGATATTTCAAAAATGCATAAAAAAGCAGAAATAGGACTTTGGCTTTTACCTGATTATTGGGGTAAAGGTATAATGAAAGAAGCAATGGAAATCATCTGTAATTTCGGTTTTGAAAAATTAAATCTTCATCGAATAGAAGGTTTTGTCGATTCTGAAAATGTAAAATGTAAAAAAGCAATGTCTAAAATCGATTTTGAATTGGAAGGAACTATGAGGGATTGCGAGATTAAAAATGATAAATATGTGAGCGTAGATATTTATTCGAGATTAAAAAAATAAAAATGATTTCTAAACCACTAAGAAAGTATTAAAATGAATCTATAAAAATAGCACCCTAAAATTTAAATACTAAATAATACTTAATTCTCATCTTTAAATTTTAAACAAAAAAACACTCTTTTTTATAAATATTTAATTAGTTCTATTACATTTGAAATCGAGTTTTTAAAAAGCTCGATTTCAAATAAAAACTAACTATAAACATGAAACATTTAACAGACATCCACGCAGAATCATTTTACACAACACTTACTGAGAATGCACAACTTATTTTAGAATTGGCAACAGCTATAGATGAGGAAGGTGAAACAGTTGAATATTGGTGGTTTGAAGATGCAATGGAAGAATCTGAAGAAGAAGAAACGGAATTAAACGACCACGGTTTTGCATATTTTTATCAAGATAATAAAGTATATCAAGTTATTGTTTACATTGAAGATAATGAAGCAACTGGTGTTAATGAATTAGAACAAGAGGATATAGATTTCTTAATTCAAACTTTGAAAGAAGGTAATGAAGATTTTCAAGATGACGATGCATATTTTTATGAAGAACATGCTTGGGCAAAACAATTCGTTTCAGATAATACGCAAGAAGTTGCAACACAAGTAAACATGAAGTTTGAAGGGGATTTCGGTACTTTAAATATCACAATCGAACCTGACGGATATACTTTTGGTCAATATCAAGGAAAAGGAATGTTAGAAGGTACTTTTAAAAATGATGAATTTAGCGGAGAATGGCGAAATAAAGGTATGGAAGGTCTTATTGAATTTTCTGTGAGTGATAATAAATTAATTGGTTCTTGGAAAAAAGGTTTGGACAAAGGAGCAATGAGAGGAAAATGGGAAGGAGATTTGATTGAGAGTAATTAATAAAAATGATTAAGCACTCTTGTAGCAATAATCGTTTTTTTCATCAAAAGCTTTCATTTCTTAACAACTTGAAAATTAAAATATAAAAACATCACACTCCTAACCCACCTCAAGAGGAAAATAAAAAAATGAATATAGAACAAACGAAGCATATTGATAAAAACAAAACGTTAGTCAATTCTTTTATAAGCATCATTCAATCTTATGTTATTGAAATTCAAAATGCACCAGAAGAAAATAAAAAAGCACTAAAAGGAGGTTTAGATATCGCACTGCGTATTCTTACTGGATCACATGCTTCGTATGTTTCTCAAAAAGTTTTAGATCATTTAAACGAAAAAAACATAAAGGTTAATCCTTTCGATTTGATTTGGGAACAAAGGAATTTAATGGGGCATGTTGAAATTAATAATCGAAAATATTCTATGGCTGTTTGGGAGCATACAATTCCTATCAAACAATTTAGAGAAGAACTTATAAAAATAAAAGATAAAGATCTTATCGAAAAAGCTATTTATCAATATCCTGGAGTTGCTTGGATTTCTAGAGAGGAAGACATCAAGTTAAACAAATTAGGTTTTCAGACTAAACGACCTGGAGGTTTTTTAGAATGCTACCGACAAGCAGGTATTAGTTTAATCCATGAACAAAATTATTGTTTTTAAATTAGGAAAATAGGAAAAGTATTTGAGTTAATTTCAGAAAACATGGTGCTCCAGAAAGTTTTGAAGATGTTGCTTCTTTTAGATGCAAGCATTGTAAGAGTATATATTATACATTTCAGTTTGGTTAAAAATATAAAACATTTGAAAATTCATGAAAAAGAAAATTAAAAAAACCTCCTTAATTCTTTTAATTATATTCCTAATTTACGATAATGGATTGATACCTTTCTTGCATATACACTACTATACTAGTACAGAAAAAGCCTTTGGTTCAATTTGTGAAATCCAAGATGGAGCATTAGCTGGAGAGGAAGAAATCAAATATCAATTTTCACTAAAAAATGGTGATACTTTATATTTTGGTAATGGTACTCGAATAATAGAATTAAGAGAAAAAGAAGAATTAAAACTTGGAGCTGGAGCTTACATCCCTTTTTACAAAAGATGTTTTCCTTATGTAAAATTTGAATGCTTTGATTCTAAAAACAAACGTTTTTTAGGTGATTTCGGTTTAGAACATGAATTCTTAGTAAAAGGCTTTATTAGTAGACCTGATTTAAAAAAAGAAGTTTACACTAGTTATATCAATCAAGCTCTTTCAAAATTAAAATTAAAAGAAAAATATATTGATGATCCATCAAATCCACCAAAAGAAATTTCTACAGGTTTTTGGAATGCTCATCAAACAATTTTATTTGATTTAACTAAAGCAAATGAAAAAATTGCTCCAATTCGAAAATTCAATTTACATTTTGGAAAAACTCAAACAAAAGATTCTATTTTATTTTCAACACATCTAGGATCTCCAGAACAATATCATCATGAAATAATCACTTCTGATAGAAATTCTGAAAATGTCATTGTAAAACGTTTTACAAACAATGGAAAACTAATTTTAGAAGCTCATTTTGAAGAAATTTGGAAAAGAAAAAACTCTATATTCAAACCCATTCCAGAAAGCATGAGAAGTTCTTCTGGTTTATCTTTATTTAAATACAGAAAATCTCTTAAGGATGATTTTACTTACATTGAAAATTAAAAAACATGGAAAAATTTAATCTTGAAACAGCTAATTTTAAAACAGAATTAGAATTAAAAGAAATTGATACAATAACTATTGATTTTAAATTAAAACTTGAAAGCAACAGTGATTCGGAACTGAATCTTTTGATAAATGATAAAGCAATTAATCCTGATCCTGAAGGAATGGGGTCTTTAGACTTTTTAGATTTAAGTGGTGATTACAATCCTCTTGAGATGTTTGTTTTTGATTATGAAGAAAAGAAAATTTTAATATTAAAACCTTTAGTTGAACTAGAAGAAGAATATGTTATTTTAAAAATCATGAATGAAAATGATGATGATTTAGTTTATGAAATGGTTTTTAAAAACTGATTTTTTATTAGAATCTTATATTCATTAAAAAGTTTTAAATCTAATAAGATGATTTTTTTAATCCATAACACACCCCTAACCCCTCTCGAGAGGGGAATTTAATAATCTGAATATCTTAAAAATAAATTAAGATCATAGTTAACCTTCTTTTCTAATTTTATTGATTCATTTATAACTTGTATCGTTGAGAAAATCTTTTATATTTGACCACTTGTAAGTTTTAATAATATTTAATCTATCGTATTTTCCATAAAATGACTTTAAAATCTACATATAACTGTATTATTATAGATGATGAGCGTTTTGCTCGTGAACTGATTGAGGATTATTTAAAAAGTTATCCAGAGTTTGTAGTTATTGGAAAATACAAGAACACTTCACTTGCTAAAGAAATTTTAGAATCTGACGAAAATATTGATCTTATCTTTTTAGATATTCAGATGCCAAATGAAACTGGAATTGAATTTTTAAAGAATAATACAATTCAGCCTAAAGTAATTTTTACCACAGCTTATTCTGAATATGCTCTAGAGAGTTATGAATTAAATGTTGTGGATTATCTTTTGAAACCTATTACAGAAGATCGTTTTGACAAAGCGATTCAAAAACTAAAAGTTCAATTAAATACGGAAGAAAAAGCAAAAGCTTTCGAACTAATGGAAATTGAGCCAAATAATTTTATCAAAATAAAAACTGGTGCAGAAATTCATAAAATTTATTTCAATGAATTAATCCGTTTACAAGCAGACGGAGAATACATAAAATACTTTACAAAAGAAAAAACATACCTCATCTTAGGAAGTTTAAAAAAACTTTCTGCGCAGCTCCCTCCCCTATTTATCCAAATACACCGAAGTCATGTAATAGCTTTATCTGAAATAAAAGGAAGAGAAAATTATACGATTATTTTGAATGATTTCACTGAAATTCCAATTGGCAAAACCTACCGAACAAAAGTTTTACAACAACTAAAATCAATGGGATTCTAAAATACTTCTTCCCAAACTTTCCATTTACTGATTATAGATTTCCATTTACTGAATGTTAGTTAAATTTCTTTTCGGCTAACGTAAAAAGCTATTATTTTGTCTATACAAAACTGAAATAAACATAGTTAGAAATCTTAATCGTATATAAAAATGAAAAAAGCAAATGTTATTTTAATCTTAGTTGTTGTCATTTTGTCCAGCGTATCTAATGTTGGTTTTGCGCAAAGACAAAACAAAAATCAAAAGATTAATCCGGAGAGAATTATCAAATTTCTTGATAAGAATAATGATAAGAAAATAAGCAAGGAAGAAGCTAGTAATAGAAAAAAACTTTCAGAAAACTTTGATCAACTTGACGCAAATAATGACGGTTATCTTACAGCAGATGAATTAAAAGGTCCTGATGCTACAAAGACAAATCGATATACATATTTAGAAAGCGACGGAATATTCATGTATTACGAAACGAATGAAAAAGATCTTTATCGTAAACTTTTACCTGAGCAATTTGAGATGCCAGATCAATTGTTAGTATTCACATTTATCAGTGATTTTTACAAAATGGACGCAGAAACACAACCATATAAAGAAACTTCTATTTTTCTTTTAGGTAAATATAAAGGACAAGAAATGTGGCATTGTGTTTATATGCCAGTAACTAGCCGAGAATCTATGATGGCAGGAAAATATCGTTTAGGACTTCCGAAAACTATGGGAGAAATCGATTTCTACCGTTACGACCCAGAATATAATGCAAAAGTAACAGACCATAATAATGGTAAAGTTTCATTAAGTATTGATACAAAAAATCATTCATTGAGTAATGAACAAAAAGAATTATTAAATGAATTATCAGTTATTCCAAAAATGAATATTCTGAATGGTGAAGTTATAGAGATGACAGGTGGAAGAAACGGGAGTATTTTTGATTTAGCCGAAAGATTTCCTAGTAAAGTAGTGATTAAAAGTGGTGAAGGAAACATCGAATTTGATATGTCCGCTCAAAAGAATAATACAGATGCTAGTCCATTAGGTTTAGAGCCAAGTAAAATCCTTGGAGCTTACTATTTATCTAATAAAATCCCTTTCAGACTAGGAAAAAAATAAATTAACTATTAAACATAAATCCAAATGAAAAACTTTAAACTGATTGTAATAGCATTGCTCGCTATGCTTGCTTCTTGTAGTGAAGATGATGATACGCAGCAAGAAGAACAGCAACAACAAGAAGAGGAAACACAATTAATTGTAACTGCAGATTTTGATTTTGAGTTAGCTGTAGAACAAAACAAAGCTGTAGTTACTTTAATTAATTCTTCTGAAAATGCGACAAATTACGAATGGTCTTTTCCAGACGCTATTTCTCAAAATTCAGCAGAAGAAAATCCGATTGCAACTTTTACAGAAAATGGAACTTTCCCTATCTCTTTGACAGCATCTAATGGAGAAATAGAAAGCACCAAAAGTATTGAAATTACGATTGATACTTTATATGAACACGTTCCTTATAAATATTTAGAAAATGATGGAATTTTCATGTATTATGAAACAGATAATGAAGTTGCATATCAGAGTTTGATTCCTGATGAATTTGAAATGCCAAGTCGTATGCTAGTTTTTGCTTTCATTAATGATTTTTACAAATTGGATTATGATGCAACACCTTATAAAGAAAATGCCATTTTTATTCTTGTAGAATATCAAGGTGTGGAATATTGGCACTGTGTTTATATGCCAGTAACAGATGAGGTTTCAATGTGGGCAGGAATCATTGGTTTAGGATTACCTAAAACATTGGGAGAAATCAATTTTACTAGAGAAGAACCTCTTTACTATGGAGACGGAACAAATCCTCTAGGAGGTACGATGGAAGTTAGTCTAAATACAGAAAACTATACAATTGATGAAGCTGCAAAACAAGAGATGATAGAATTATCGACACTTAAAAATTTACAATTCAGAAATGGAGAAATCATTGTTTTAGGTAAAACAGGAACAGGAAATAGCATTTTTGAAACAGCGGATCAATTCCCAAGTATCGTTTCTATCACTTTTGGTGAAGCAGAAGTTGTTACCAATACGGAATCAATTCCATTTCATCATCCTTTAGACTTAACACCATCAAACATGATTGGAGCCTATTATTTAATTAATAAAGCTTCTTTTAGTCTGACTGGAGACCCTTTTTAACGTCTTTTTCTTTACCTTGTAGTGGTTTAAGATTTTTAAATCACTACATTTTTTTAAAAAAATTATGAACTTTACCATAAATAAAAAAGCGAGTCTGATTATCCAAGTTATTTTTTGGATTCTATATTTCTTACTTGTATTTAAGTTATTAGAGATTAATAATCGTAATGATTTCAAAACTCTTTTTCAATCAATTTGTATGGTATTAACTTTTGCTAGTATAAGTTATTTCAATGCTTTTGTATTAATACCAAAACTTTTTACCAGAAAAAAATATGTGATTTATTCTTTGATAATTCTTGCTATTATAGTGATTACGCCATTCTTTTATTTATGGATTGTGAAAACGCTGCAATCTATAATTTGGCCAATAGAAAATACATTCAGAACTTTTTCATTTCCAGGTAGAGCAAATAATAGGTTCATTCGTCTTTTAATTCCTACAATTATTTTTCTTTTTGGAAGTACTACAATTCGTCTGATTTTAGATTTTTCGAAAAATGAAAAACAAAGGATTCAAATTGAGAAAGAACGATTGTTGGCAGAAACAAAATTTTTACGTTCTCAGATGAATCCCCATTTTTTTCTGAATGCTTTAAATAATTTGAATGCAATTATCCGACTTTCTCCTGATAAATCTGAAAAATACATAAATACTTTAGCTGATATGATGCGCTATGTTACTTATGATTGTAAGAATAATTGGGTACCGATTCAAAAAGAGATCAATTATATCGAAAACTATATTTATTCACAAAAAATAAAAGATGACGACATCGTAGTGACATTTGAGACGAATATTGAAGATGAAAATACACAAATAGAACCAATGTTGTTAATGCCATTTATTGAAAATTGTTTCAAATATGGAGTTTTTGACGATGGAAAAAAACATCCGATACAAATCAATATTAAACAACACGAAGGAAAAATATATTTTACATGTGAAAATAGCATTAATACAAATGCTAAAGTAAATTCTGATCCAAGTTATAGTGGTTTAGGAATTAAAAATGTAAAAGAGAGGTTAGAGGTTAGTTATGCAAGCAAACATGATTTAAAGATTAATATAATTGATAATGTTTTTAAGGTAAAATTGGAATTAGGTAAGATTTTTTGAGTAATAGTTTCAACAAAAATTTATAATAAAGTAAAAAAGAGTCCTACACTTTATAATCATAATTAGTTTTTATTAAACATTAACATGTTTGAGTTTATATAGGAGGGTTTCACATCAATTGTGTTACTCTCCTATTTTTTTTGAAGTTTTAAATTTATTTTTTCAATAATTCTTACATTCTGTATATTAGCTAATATTTACAACAAAATGAAAAAATCTATTCTTGTTATTGTAGTTTTATTCTCTACAATTTTCCAATCGTGTGACACTTCAACATTTAATCAAAATCTTAAAATTGATCATTCCGAAACAAGTTTTCTTAAAGAAGTTGATTCTATAGTAATTCAAAAAATGAACGAATATAATATTCCTGGAATTTCTATAGGAATCGTTAAAAATGACTCTATAATTACAGCCAAAGGATATGGTTTTAGAAATATTGAAACTAAAAAACCTATTACTGAAAATTCGGTATTTCATACAGCATCTGTTAGTAAATTATTTACCGCTGAAGCTATCATGAAACTTGTAGAACAAAATAAAATTTCACTTGATGATAAATTAATAGAAATAATTCCAGAAATTAAATATGACGATGAAAGAGTAAAAGAGATTACTATCAAAAATCTTTTAAATCATACTTCTGGATTACCTGATATTAGTAATTATCACTGGAATAATAACAATCAATCTGAGAATAGTTTAAAGGAGTATGTTTTAGAGCTTGATTTAGATCTAGATTCTAAATCTTCTACGGAATATCAGTATAGTAATTTAGGCTATGATATTTTAGGTTATGTAATCGAAAAAGCTTCAGGTACTACTTTTGAAGATTTCGTTCAAAAAAATATTTTGAACAAAAATAAAATGAACAATAGTGATTTTAGGTATTTTAATATTTCTGATTCATTAAAAACTTCACCACATTCAAAAAGCTGGATAACAAAAAGCATATACATTAGAGATACTTATCCTTATACAAGAGAACATGCAGCAAGTAGTACTTTAAATACTTCTACTAAAGACCTAAATAAATGGATGATTTCTTTTCTCCAAAATTTAGAAAATTCTGACTCAAAAGATTTATACACTTCTATGATAAATTCTTCTTTCAGCTCCTATCCATATATCGGTCTAGGGTTTCAATTAAACGAAATAAATTCAAAAAAATTAATTGGACATTATGGTGGTGATAAAGGATTTAGAAGTTATTTAATTATGATTCCTGAAGAAAAAATTGGAATAGTAGTTTTAGGAAATTGTGATTATAATGAAGATTTCAGACAAGAAATTATCCATCCAATTGCAAAATTGATGCTAAATGAATAGCAAAATATTTGAAATAACCTTTCCGGAATATTTATTGCTGTAAAAAATAAAAAATCTTATGAAAAAAATACTTCTTCTATTCTTACTAATTTTCACATATAGTTGTGCAACAAAAGATATTAAATACGATCGCAATAAAATTTTAACTAAATATACACCAAAATATACAGTATTGGTTGATATGGAAAAGACTAATTTAGAAACTCTCTTTTTAGATAAAAATAATATTGAGAAAGTTGAAATTGACAAGAAAAATAGAGAACTGAGAATCACGCAACGAAAACAGGTAGAATTTTATGAATTAAAAAATCTAAAATTAGATAGTTTATCATTAAACAATGATATCAGTTTAGTAGTTATTGATGGAGTTCCAATCAAAAAAAATCTAATAGAAAAAGTGAAAATTGATACAAATGCAATCAAAAATGTAACAATATTGACAAAAGAAGTTTTGAATAATTCTATTCTGTGTAAAAGACATGATGGAGATATTTTAATCATAACTACAAAGTATTAATTTGGTTTTATGAATAAAATAAATTGAAATGAAATATACTTATATTTTACATTTTAAAAACTCGAGAATTTCTAATGTTGAAATCCTCTTTGATTTGGATAGAGAATTGAAAAATTTTGAGATTATCAACGAATTAAATGTAAGAGAAATAAAGAAAATTAAAGCTTTGTATCAAGGAAAGCTTTTTGAAATTACTTTTGAAAGTTTTGAAAATTTTCCAGAAACCATTTGTATTCTAACAGAAGAAAAATATAATCTTGTGGATAAAAAAGGGATTTTAAAATTACTTTGGAGATTGATGTATTGGAATTATAAAGTCGACTATAGCCAAATGGAAATTTTAGAAAAAGATACTTTTGATTTAATTAATGAACGATTTGAAAATCGTTTTATCAATCCGAGTAAGATTCATTCTCTTTTGAAAACTAAAATCAACCCAATTGAATTTGAATTTTCCGAAGTAAAAAAAGCTGAATTATAATATTTCGAATAATTAATGGTTTCGAATATACAATTAAATATTCAACATTTATTTTCATAAAAATCAATTAAAAACAAAAAAATTGAGGATTTTAACAATTTAAGAGTCTTTTTTATTTGGAACTAATCTTAATAAGAATTATTTTTGCTCCATAATGAACATGGAATTACTACATACATCAACTTATTTTAGCAGCTATCAAGATGCTGAAAATCAATTATTTTATATCGATTTTGGAAACAAAATTGTAACACTTACATTTCATGAATTTCTTCATTTAAAACACAAAATTAGATTTATGAGTTCTCCAAGATATTTGGAACTTGTTATTAATTCAAGAAATATCGAAATCTTGACTTTGTGTAATAGAAAACACCTTTTTATTTTGGATGTTCCTCAGATTTTAGACTTACAAAATCTTGTTCAAAATACTTGTCAAATATTTGAAGCTGAAAGCTTAGTTTTAGCATAAATTATTTAGATTTAATCTACCTTTAAATTAAAAAGATTAACAAAATCATAAGAATTATATTTTTATATTTAGTACACTAACTAAAGTATTGATTATGAAAAATATAATTAGACAAAAAACAAGTATCCATACCGATATTATGGAACTGTTAAACGAGCAGATATTTGCAGAACAACACGCTTCTTCTGCATACCTAGCGATGGCTTCTTGGTGTGATCAAAACGGATATTTACAATCAGCTGATTTCTTCTATAAAAACGCTCTTGAAGAAAGAGAACACATGATGAAAATCTTTAAATATGTTTTAGACAATGGTGGAGCTTCTTTTTCGCCAGAGGTATCAAACATCAATCATGAGTACGAATCTTTAAAAGACGTTGTAGAAACAGCTTTAGACATGGAAATTTCTGTTACTCAGAAAATCTATAACATCGTTAAAGAAAGTAGAAGAGTTGGAGATGTAGGAACAGAAGTCTTTATGCAATGGTTCGTAACAGAACAATTAGAGGAAGAACAAAAATTTAGAGATATTCTAGATATGATTCACCTTATGGATGGAGCTGCACAGCAATTCATCGACGAAAGAATGAAAAATTATTTATAGACAATAATTTTATATAGTTTGAAAACAAAAAGGTTACTATTTCTAGTAACCTTTTTTCAAACCTTGTAAAAACCTTAAATATAAAATTTATATTTAAAAATTAAATAAATAGAATATTCATCAATTGAACGTTGAACCAATATTAAACACAATCTAAATAGCGTTTTATAATATGATGCATTTAAAAATATTCTTTTATTCAACCGTGAAATAATTCTATATGTTCAAATCTAGTTATTCTAGATTTATCTTTTATTATAAAAAGCTAACTTCACCTGAAGCTACATCATACACAGCTCCAACGATGTCAATCTCTTTATTATCGTACATTTCTTTTAAAACTGGACTTTTCTCTAAGATTCCATCCACATTAAAATGAACATTTTTCTCAACTACTTTCTGTACGAATGATCCGTTGCTTGAAGATCTATCTCCAGTTTCCTCAACAGCATCTACAGCAGGCATAATGTTATCTAACATTGGAGTAATATTTCCTAACTCCACGTGATCACACGCACCTTTTACAGCTCCACACCCAGAGTGCCCTAATACAACAACTAATTTAGAACCTGCAACTTTACAAGCATACTCGATTGACCCTAAGATATCCGTATTAATAAAGTTACCCGCTACTCTAGCATTGAAAACATCACCAATTCCTTGATCGAAAACGATTTCTACAGGAACTCTTGAATCAATACAACTTAAGATTGCAGCAAAAGGATATTGTCCTGTTGCAGTATTATTTACTTGCTCTAAGTAATTTCTATCAATTTTGTTTTTATCTAAAAAACGTTTGTTTCCTTCTTTTAACATTTCTAATGCTAATGCAGGATTAATCTTGTCTTGAGATTCTTTAGATTGAGTGATATATTCAGCCATTTTTATATTTAATTAATTAATTGTTTTAAAAACTAGATCGGTATAAAATTTTGTGATGCAATTTTTATCCTCAGTAACGGAAGTAAGTTTTGGCAAATGCTCCGCAAAATAATATTGATGGTGTGCACCCTCAATTACCGTAGAAACTAACATATTAGCACTTACAAAAGATGGATTTATTTCTAAAATCACATTACTAATACGTATCACCATATTTTCATAACCTGAGAAAAAACCTTCTTTATGTTCTTCATCAACTTCTTTTGTCAAATATGCTTTTGATGATTCTGAAATTACAATTCTATTTAATTTTACCTCATTAATATGCAAGAAATTACTATCCTCTTCTATTGGCTCTGTTACAATTTTAACAGCTCTTTTCAAACGTTCTTCAGCAGAATTAATATTGATTAGATTAAATACTAATTTGTATTCCATCCATGCCCAATACCATGCTGTAAGATATAATAATAATTTGTGTTTGCTTTCGAAGTATCTGTAAATAGAAGCTTCTGTAGAAGATATAGAAACTGCCAATTTTCTAAAAGTAAATGATTCGAATCCTATCTCATCAATTAAATCAATACTACCAGATATGATTTTTTTTCCTAAATCACTCGACTCAGGATTCTTTAAATAAATATTTTCGTTAACTCTAATCTGTATGTTTGAAAATAAATCTTTCATTTTTCCTTTACTTATATGCAAATATAATAGTATTACTATTAAATGCAAATATTTGAACTATTATTTTTTATTAAAATCTTAAGATTTTCAGATGCAAATAAGTTACCAAAATAGTAGTAAATTTAAGTAAAATTTTTGCATCAAATATTATGAGAGCTACAATATATCTAATTATTGCAACATTCTTTTGGGGTTTAAATTATTATTTAGCCAAAATAATGCTTAAACAAGTAAATTTTGTAGAAGCTGGTTTTTGGAGATATCTATTTGGTGCTATTACATTATTTTTCATTTCTTTAAAAACATTTCCAAGTCTCAAATTAATTAAAAAAAGAGCTTGGGGAATTATACTCGTTGGAGTTATTGGTCTTTTTGGTTTTAATTATTTTTTCTTTTTAGGTTTAATTAAAGGTTCCGCTGTTAGTGCATCTCTTATTATCAGTTTAAACCCAGCGATGACTCTACTCCTATCCTTTTTTATACTTAAAACAAAACTTGAAATCAAACATATCATCGGTGTAATTTTCGCTTTTATCGGTGTAATTTACTTAATTCTGAAAGGAAATTTCTCTGGTTTAGGAATGCTTACCTTCAGTAAAAGTGATTTATACATCCTGATTTCATGTGTTGTTTTTGCTTTTTATAATGTTTGGGTTAAAATCTATTCTGTTGATTTTTCAAATACCAGTTTTACGTTTCTTACAAGCTTAGTTTGTGTTATTACCTATGCTTTTACTATTCCATTTTATGGTTTTAATACCGATTTTTCTCACAACCTCGAATTTTGGTTAGCCGCAGTTGGTGTTGGAGCTTTAGGTACTGCCGTTGCTTATTACACCTGGAATCTTGGAATTAAAATAAAAGGTGCTGGTCAAGCTGGAATTTTCATGAATCTTATTCCACTTTTCACAGCTGTTTTAGGTTTACTTTTCGATGAAAAACTTTACCATTATCATTATGCAAGTGGACTAATTATCATCTTAGGAATGATTATCATGAATTTTAAACTTAAAAAGAAAAAAATTCAGACTTCTACACCATAATTATTCAAAGTTTCCTTTAAATCCGAAATAATAGATTCTTTCAAATGATCTGGTTTTAAAACAACTGCATTAGAACCATATTGTGCCAATTGCATTTTGAACTCATAATTAATGGCTAAAACATATTCCACAATTACTTTGTCTTCATAGGTTTTATCCGTTATTTTTTGAGAGGTATGCAAAGGCAAACTTTTCAAATATTCTAATTGAATTTTCGAAAAAGCTACTTCTACCAACTCAATCTTTTTATTTTGCCTGTTTAGTCCTACAATATGATTAAACAAATCCAATTGATCTTCATATTTCTGAATATTAATTTTCTTCTTATTTCCAATTTTCAAATCTGAAATACGATCAATCCCAAAAACTCTAATTTCTTTCTTATTTGTAGGAAGCCCAATTACATACCAACGATTTTGATATGCTTTTAATTTTATTGGAGAAATACTATAATCTGTACTTTTTTCTTTCTTAAAATTATAATGAACAAAATTCAGAATCTTCTGCCCTTGAATAGCTTCCATGATGATCGGAAGATGCTCTAAACCTTTAAATTGATGTTCTTTATCAAAATCAATAAAATTCAAAGTCTTACTAGTTTCATTGATACTTTTGGTAAAAAACTGAGCCGAAGATGCCATTTCCAAATAGTGAAAAAGGCTACTTATTTGTTGTTTCGAATTTATTTCTTCAGGAATAAAATATCCTTTATGCAATCGGTCGTATTGACAATCGATTCCAAAATTGGATTTCAAAGCTCTTAAATCTCGCTCCAAAGTTCTGTCAGAAATATAAATTTCTTTTTTTTCTAGAAATTCAATTAGCTCGGATTTAGAAGGATAATTTTCTTGTAATAATCGTTCCATCAATAATCGGAAGCGATTTGCAATTTCGTAATTCATTATATTAAATCGTCATTTTTTGGCGATGTAAGATAATATCTTTGCTATGAAGAAAAAAGAAAAAGTAGATATTTTTAAATTAGTAAGACTAAAAAATATTGAAAAAGAAAAAGTCCATTTTAAAAGTCTTAGTGTAAGATTTTTGTTTGATTTATTTGTTAAGAATTATTAAAAAAACCTGTACTTTAACTAGTACAGGTTTTGATTTTTTATTCTACTAAAACTGCTTCTTGTGCCCAATCTGGAAAAGGGTTATTCACACCTCCCATCATACCTGATACATGCACTATATTTCCTTCACAATCCGAAAACATTGTCATAGTTTCATCAGAAAATAAATAATATGTCTGTCCATGATATTTATACTTTTCCCCCCACACTTGATTTTCACCAGCATCACAATTATTTTCATTTATAATATTATAGTACAATTTTTCTCCAATCCCACCAAAATTATTAGTTAAATATGAATTATAAAAAGCGTCGGCAGAAGGAGCATAATTATTATACCCACAATATCCAGCTAATTGTCCTTTATAATTATATACTTTAAATCTAAATATTGTAGTACATTCTAAACAATCGTTTACAACATAATAAGTATCTCCTATACCATTGCACATAGCAATCATTCCATTTTTACCTGAATTTTCTAATTCATTTTTCTTATCATTTAACCAAGAAATATCTTCAATTGGAGTAGTAAAATCAAAATGATTTGTATAAAAATTACCCACTAATTCAAATTCAGATGGTAAACATAAAAATCCTTCTCCAACTTCTGGTGAATAACATAATCTATATGGATCAAGATAAAATTCATCACCCTCTGGGTAAGCTAGTACATAAACAGGGTTTCCAGAACAATCATAAATTTTATTAGAAACTACATTAAAAGTTCCATGATTATCAGACACAAAATCATTATATTCCTTAATCACAACGTAATAAAAGTCTTTCACTTCACCATTACTCATTTCTTTATTTACCGTGTAGAATTCAACATCTACAACATTTTCATTTATCAAATCATTAACCCAAGGAAAACTTCCCATTAAATCATTTAAATCAAATTCACAAAAAGCTTGACCTTGTTCTTCTTCTTCTTCTTCTTCTTGTTGCTGTTCTTCTTCATTTTGCTGTTCTTCTTGATTTTCTTGAGTTGCATCATCTTCACTGTCACATGAGATAAAAAATATAGCAAAAGCTGCTAAATAGAGTAATCTTGTAAGGTTTTTTTTCATAATTATATTTATTTAAAGGATTAAAATTCAATAGCAAAAGTGGAATTTAAATTGTATATTTTTTTCAAAAGCAACATAATCCTCTTAACAATTTAAAGTCTATAGTAATTTTCATATAACACAAAAAACCTATTTTAAAAAGAGTTTTTCATGTATTTTATTTTCAAATTTAACATATTTAATATTAATATCATAATTATTACTGATAAAATCTTTAATAAAAAAATATTATTTCAAAACCATTAAAATTTATATTCGTAAAAAAATTCTATATATCTTTAATCTTATAATCTATCAAATCAATAAAGTTTCTTAGTCTAGATTATTTTTCAAAATGCATATCACTAAAGACATTCATCAAATAGCAATTTATTTTTCATAGAACTTTCTTATTTTTCAAAAAACAAACCTTAATTATTTATAAACTATTTATTTTTAACATTATAAATTATATTTCAATAACAACTCTAAATTATTTCCTCAACAAAAACTTCGCTTTCACACTAACTATCAAAGCTTTATCTTTTTTAAAATCTTTTATTCAATTTCCGTACAATTTCTGTAAATTTGTGCGATGAATAATTTTTAGTTTTTTAAATTTATGTTTCAAAAAATTAATTTTTAAAATTCATCCAAAACAAAATTTTATTAAAAATTAAAATATGAAATACGACGTTATCATTATAGGAAGTGGTCCTGGTGGATATGTGACTGCAATTAGAGCATCACAACTTGGATTCAAAGTTGCAGTTGTTGAAAAAGAAAATTTAGGGGGAATTTGCCTAAATTGGGGATGTATTCCTACAAAAGCATTATTAAAAAGTGCTCAGGTATATGATTATTTAAAACATGTAGATGATTACGGATTAAAAGCTGAAGCAATTGATAAAGATTTCCAAGCAGTAATCAACCGTAGTAGAGGTGTTGCTGAAGGAATGAGCAAAGGTGTTCAGTTCTTAATGAAAAAGAATAAAATTGATGTAATTGATGGATTTGGAAAAATCAAACCAGGAAAGAAAGTAGACGTAACTGCTGCTGACGGAACTGTTTCTGAATATTCTGCAGATCACATCATCATCGCTACTGGAGCTCGCTCTCGTGAGTTACCAAACTTACCACAAGACGGAAAGAAAGTTATCGGATATAGACAAGCTATGACTTTACCAGAGCAACCAAAGAAAATGATTGTTGTTGGTTCAGGAGCTATCGGAGTGGAGTTTGCTCACTTCTACAACTCAATGGGAACTGAAGTTACTATTGTTGAGTTCTTACCAAACTTAGTTCCTTTAGAAGATCAAGACGTTTCTAAACAATTCGAAAGATCTATGAAGAAATCTGGAATCAAAGTAATGACTAACTCTTCTGTAGAGTCTGTAGATACTTCTGGTGAAGGAGTTGTTGCAACTGTAAAAACTAAGAAAGGTGAAGTTACTTTAGAAGCGGATATCGTTCTTTCAGCAGTTGGAATTAAATCTAACTTAGAAGGAATTGGATTAGAAGATGTAGGAATCGTAACGGATAGAGATAAAATCTTAGTAGATTCTTCTTATAAAACAAACATGCCAGGATACTACGCTATCGGAGATGTAGTTCCAGGACCAGCTTTAGCACACGTTGCTTCTGCAGAAGGAATCACTTGTGTAGAGCGTATTGCTGGAATCGATACAGAATCTATCGACTACGGAAACATCCCAGGATGTACATATGCTACTCCAGAGATCGCTTCAGTTGGTATGACAGAAAAGCAAGCTAAAGAAGCTGGATATGAGTTAAAAGTTGGAAAATTCCCATTCTCTGCATCTGGAAAAGCAAAAGCTGCTGGAACTCCTGACGGATTCGTAAAAGTAATCTTTGATGCTAAATACGGAGAGTGGTTAGGATGTCACATGATCGGAGCTGGAGTTACAGACATGATCGCTGAGGCTGTTTTAGGTAGAAAATTAGAAACTACTGGACACGAAGTATTAAAAGCTGTACACCCACACCCAACAATGAGTGAGGCTGTAATGGAAGCTGTAGCGGATGCTTATGATGAAGTAATTCACTTATAAGAATCACAAAATATAAAAAGAAAAACCAGAGTTAATTCTCTGGTTTTTTTTTGCTTTAAGCTTAAATTTTCACTTTATATTGGAGCTTCCCATTTTTCTTCGTTTCCAAAAAACTCAGAAAAAGGTCGGGCTTTCCGTTATATCTTTTGCTGCAAAAATGCAGGCAGCAAAAGGATGCCACTACAATCCCTAAGCCAGAAAAATCAAAATCACTTCAATACATCAATGTAAAGTGACATAACTGTATCCATTTTATTCAATATCTCATTTGTCTGAACAATAACTAAAGACGGCATCAAATAACCTTTATTAAGATCAAACGTTTTCTTTGAAAAATCCCAATGCTTTTTCAATAAACCTAGCTCTTTATTAATCTCTTCCGTGTTCAAAAGAGACTCGCTTAAAATTCCTAAATATTCATTGTATTTTTCAATTTCTTTCAGTAATGCCTTCTCAATATGAGGATTCGGAACCTCCCAATAAAATGCCAAATAATAAATCGCTATTTTCTGAGAAATTATTCTCTGTTCCCCAATTTTAGTAATATAATACGAATTTGACATTCGTAAATAATCTTCAATAGATTTAACGGTTAACTCTGTTCTCTGCAATAATCTCGCAGCCTGACTCAACAGAAGGGATGCATTTTCTTTTGAAGGCTTTTGAACAATATTTATGCGAAATTCAGACCATAAACCATAAACATTTTCCAAGGTTTTTTTCATTTCATCTGTTGGAGCATACTCTTTTAACAAAAGATAGTTCTCTTCAAACTCAGAGGCGGCTAAATCTAATTCTTTAACAGCTTCTTCTTTCTTAACGTCTGCGCCTATCATCAGATAACATTTTAACATTCGCTGAGAAATTAAATCCTGAGCTTTAGAGAGTCTTAATGCCTCTAAATTTGTAATTTGTGCATATCCAATACAGATATTAAATAAGACCATACTTAATAATAACTTTCCTTTCATAATTAACTAAAATTATATTTTTAACTTTTTCTTTAATTTATATGTTATTTTTTAACATAAATAACCAATAATTTTTCAGAAAGCAATATTAATAAATATTCATTAATTAGAAAAAACTAACTCTTATTTTTTAATTTAAAAAATGTGTTATTTGTTCTATTTACCACTAACTGTCTCTTTCCATTCGTGTTTCAAATAATACAAAGCATCTTCCAAAGCATCTTTAGAAGATTTCGGATTAAAATCCAATTCTTCTCTAGATTTAGAAATATCATAATCCTGATGTAAACCATAAAACATAGCTACATAATGCCTTTGCAACTGAGGTTCTTTTCCTGAAATTTTACTTCCAAACTCCATCAATCCTGCAATAGAATACAATAATGATTTCGGAACTTTTTTAGGTATTTTTAATTTCAATTCCGGAAAAATTTCAGAAGCAATTTTTACGGTATCTTGCAAAGAAGTATGTTTTTCATTTGACAAAATATAGCGTTCTAAATTCCTTCCTTTTTGCATCGCATTATACATTCCCAGTGCGACATCTTTCACATCAATCCAATTTAAAGTCATTCCTGTATCTACTGGAATTTTCCCTTGTAAAACTTGCATCACAATATTGTTGGAATAACTTAATTTATGAGCTTCTCCACCAATCATCGCAGACGGAAGCACCACAACCGTTCGAATTCCATACTCCTCTCCTAGTTTTAAAGCTAATTTATCCGAATCATTTTTAGAATTGTAATACCAATTTCTTCTGTCTTTATTATAACCATTATCTACATGTGCTGGTAATTTTGTAAAGTCCAAACTAGCAACCGAACTCACATAAACAATATTTTTCACACCATATTCTTTTGCAATATCAAATACATTTTGGGTTCCTTGTAAATTATGATCATAAATAGCTGTTTTCGGATTTTTCGCCCACATGCAAAAATTTGCTGCTACAGCATAAATATTCGAAATTCCCTGAAATGCTTTTCTTAAAGAATCTCTATCTGTAATATCTGCTTGCACTAGTTCGCAATCCAAACCTTTAAACGGCTCTCGATTTTCAATATTTCTTACAGTAGTTCGTACTTGATGATTTTTAGAAAGTAATAATCGAACCAAATTATTTCCCAAATGTCCGTTCCCACCAGTTACTAATGATATTTCTTTGCTCATCTTTATTTTATTAATGTTTAAGCAAATTTCAGTAGCTAGTAGGAATATAAAAATAACATTTGTTAGAAAGTGATTTGTTTTCTTATTCTACTCAAAGATTGTGGTTCCATTCCAAGAAAAGAAGCAATATTTTCTATCGAAACATGGAGTGCTAGATTTGGTTGTTCTTTCAAAAATTTAAGGTAGCGTTCTTTTGCAGTAAGCATCTGAAAATCTTGTACGCGCTTTAATTTACAACTCAAATGTTCACTTGTTAATTTCTTGATAAATAATGGCCAAAATTTGGTTTTATTTTGCAAAACATCAAAGTTTTTTTTCGAAAGTTTAAAAAGAGTACAATCCGTAATTGTTTCATAATAATCAATTGTAGGTTTTTGAGAGATAAAACTATCTAAAGAAGTGAAAATATTATCCTTATCTACTAAATGTTGAATCACCATTTTCCCATCTATATTTTGATATCCTTTTACAATTCCTGAAGAAATAAAATATACGTATTGCTCCACCATTCCAGCTTCTAAAAGAGTTTTTTGCGCAGCAACTTCAGAAGTTTCAAAATACTTTTGAATTATTTCTTTATCTTTTTCTTCTAAAGAAACTCTCGATTCTATAAAACTTATTAGATTTTGCATTTTGTATATCTTTTTAATCATTAAATTTTCTCAAACCATCTTCCAAAAATTGTTTGAATTTTAAATACTCATTTTTGGAAACATAGCCTATAGGTTCTGTAAGATCTGATTCTTTCCAATCGGTAATTGTAAAAAATGGTTGAGAATTATTTTGATACTTTATAATTTGTTTAGCTGAAAAATACTTCCCTATAGTTTTAAAATTAGTTTTTTCCTGAATTGAATCTGGCAAAGGTGTACGGGAATCAACATGATAATATCTAATTAAAAATTTCTCTTGTAGATTTTTTTTTAATTCTTTATGAGCCAAAGTACCCCAAATTACATTTCGATCTCCTAAGCAAGCATAACAACCATAAATTGTTAAAATTGGTTTATTTTGTTCTTTTGCACATTTATTCAAAGGACCAAAATCATCATAAGTAATATTCAAATTTAAATACAGTTCTTCATAGTTTTTATTATTTTCGAAATTTGTCAAATCGCACAAATTTGATTTATTTTCATTACAAGAAACTAATATCAAAAAATTTAATCCGAATAAATACTTAAGGTAGATTTTCATCAATTTTCTTTTATTTCTCTATTTTCATCTAAACTATATTCACCACCACAACCAGTTGCCTCGGAAAGAAAGGCTTTTACATTTTGTTTTGTTTGCGTTTTTACTTCGTTCCAACATTCGGATAGAAATTCACTTAAAAGCTCTACTTCTAAATCATAATAATCACATTTTTCTTCGAATAAATCTTCCTCTGTAAAACCTTCTAAATTTAATTCTTCAACTATTTCTTCAAAAATATAATAAAGAGTCATATTCAAATCATTAAATTCAAAACTAGGAAAATCTTCACTTTGATCGTAGGTTGCAATACCAATTGAAAAATACTGAGCTAAATAATAATAAACAGAATAAATTTTAGTCTCTCCTTCCATAGAAGATTTTGATTCAAAATCAGATGTTTGAGCATGATGAAACATTTTTAAAACATCTTCTTTTATTGGATTTAATACAAAGTCAGAATAAAATTTCTCCCATGCTTCGAATATAATTTCATCGAGTTTTTCATAGTCTTCTTCATAGTCTAAATCTTTTAATTCTTTTTCTAAAAAGTAATAAATTTCACTTGCATTCTCCCAATGCTCTTTTAATAAATCAGATTTGATTTCTGTTTTTTCCATAACATATATAATTTAATTATTTACTAATTCTTGTAGATCATTTTCATAATCTAATATTTTATTCTTCACGCCACAAGTCTTTATTAATTTTGAATCACTTTTAAAGTATTCAAATAAAAATTTAGATTTGTGAAAACATTTTTTATCATTTGTTATAAAAGCTTTACATAAAGACCCATATGCAGAGTGTTTAGAATCATTAAGTAAATTAGAATAATTACTTTTATTATTCATATCGTCAGGAAAAAAACCTATCAAATCTAAACTAGTGTATGCTGCCATATAATAATCAATATAAGTTATTGGATTTTTATCTGTATTACCTCTTAATTTTAATCTAAATTCTATAAGATCTTTAAATGAATTAAAAATTTTCATTTTTCTTAATAATTCTTCAATTTGTTTAACTGAAAAATTACATACATTTTTAGGATCAGTCTTGAAATAATTCCGTAAAACATCATCTCTTACCTCTCCATATTTTGCATTCATCAACTCTACACTTTTATGCAGTTTTAAAGATGAATTATCTAAGATTTCTTCATCAAAAGAATTTGAAAAGTCAACTGCATTAATTTTATCAATAACAATATTTTCATTTCCAAAATATTTCACTAGTACAATATCGTTTGTCCATTTTGATAAATAATTAAGATCTAATTTTCTTAAATTATCATCCTTACTTTTTCTTAAATCTCCAATATGTGCATCTGAATAAACTAAATAATATTTATCTTTAATTTCTTCTAAAAATGATTTTAGTCTTATATGTGGATAATGTTTAGGGCTTTTTAATATTGAATATAAATTCCAATCAATGTATATTATATCTTTTTCAATCAAAACAATTTATTTTAAATCATAAAAACACCTGACACTAAAAAATATTTAAATAAAATTTCATAGCAGCAGATGTTCAAATATAGAAGATTTTTTAATAAATCTCGTTTGATAAGAAAAGTATTATTTTCCTGATTGAATTATTGTTATTCCATCAAAATAATTTCCAGCTTGCAAACTAATAATCAGAGATCTTTTGTTTTCTGTTGGATTTTCTGTCATAAAAATGTGTAATTCTTTCGCATTTTTTCTTTCCACCTTAAACTCGTTTTCTTCTATTATAAAATTATCTTGAGAAGTATCCAGTTGTTGCAAATCATAATTTGAATCTCCATTTAAACTTATTCCATTAATCCACCAGCTTGCTCCTTCTGTAGTAATAAGTACCGAATTAGATTCGGCATTAATACTTAATTCTTTTTTAGAGATTTTTATAATGTCTTGCCACTTACCATCTAGCTCTTCCGAATCATCTGAATCACATGAAATGAAACTTAAAAACAAAACTGTAATAATACTTAATAGCCATTTTTCTTTCATAATTTTATTTTTTATTTAAATGTAATTTCGTCAATTTATCAACTGTGATTATTCTATTTGTGAATGAGTTTATTGTTAAACGAATATTTCTTTCTTCATTTGTGATATAGATATTTTTGCCAGTTTTTATAAAGTTTTCTTCTGATGTTTCTGTAAGAATATCTAAAATCATTTTTTCTATTTCATTTTTGGAAAGATTTAAATTCAGCTTTTTGTTAATTCTTCCATAAACTAATTCTGTATAACAAATATTCTTTAAAATCAAATTCTTATAAGTACTCATATTTTCTTTTATGTTGTTTTTTAATTAAACATTCGGATTATATAAAAAACTCATATAACCGAATATCGAAATTAAAATTAAAACATTCATTTATATGATACTAAGTATTAAGTTTATATTACAATTTTATGGAAAAGTAAAATTTAGCAAGAAAGAGAATTTGCAAAAGGGATTGTAGTGGAAAGCTTTTGTTTTTCTGAAAAATTAGAATTTCTTAAGAACCGGAGGCGACCTTAGAAGCCCACGGATTCTTTAGAAATTCTTTTTTCAGAAGGACAAAACTTGAAGCGGAAAGCCCGACCCTGTTTTTAAACAGGGTTTTGCCCAAATTGTATTTTTTCAATACAAAAAAATCTTATAAAACTTTAGATTATAGTTTTACAATTTTCTTTGTGATTTGGCTATTTTGAGTTTTTAAAGTAATAAAATAAATTCCTTTTTCTTTTGGTAATTCTACTTTATTATCTCCGATAGTCAAGTTTTTAGAAATCATTTTTCTACCAGCTAAATCATAAACTTCTACTGAAGATTCTTTCTCAACATTATTGATAAAGATAGCTCCTGTTGTAGGGTTTGGATAGAATTTTACATTTTCGAAATCAAACTCTTCTTCCGATAATGGGTTAATCCAGTTTTCTCCGATTTTATTACCCCAAATATGTTCTACTAATTCAGGAAAATCGATAAATGGATTTCTGTTATCTTGGTATGAGTAAATCACATTGTTTCTATTCATCTCGAAATCAGAAACTGGATCTTCACGATGCCACTCTAATAATGCCTCTAAAGTCCCGTGGAAAGGTTCTTTGTTATATTGAGAAAAAATAGTTTGTGTTAACTCTAAATCTGGCTCATTATTATCACCTTCATATCTTGTAGCCATGTAAAAAATCATACGAGCAACGTCTCCTTTCACCTCATCTCTTGGTTCGAAAGTCCATTGATTTGTATCAGTATACGAACCTGTTTCAAAAGATCCGTCAATTACCATAGAACAATCATCACAATTATCAAAAGCTCTGTTAGATCTTGTACTATTTACACTTCCATCAAGAGGTCTTAAGTGGTGCGTATCTGTTCCAGCTCCTTTAGAAGTTCCGAAATCTCCTCTAGATTTTGCCCAAACGTGCTCTCTTGTCCAACCATTTCCACTATTATATTCCTGAGCAGCATCCACAGATCTACCAGAATAGATTAAAATAACATTGTCTTCATTTTCTGGATCTTTGTCGGCTTCTTTCAAAATATCCCAAGTATCTGTACTTGAAGAAGTGTAAGAAAATTCTGTGTGGTCTTTGATAATGTGGTATAAAGAAGTTTTTAAATCTTCTCCTGTTTTTCCGTGAGCGGAAAAATAATAATCTGTAGGAGCTTGCGAGAATCCTTGAACACAAAATCCTCCTACGCATAATAATCTAAGTAATAATTTCTTCATTTTTAGTGTCTTTTATAATTTTTAAAAAGCAGGCTAAATTAACATTTTACTAATACTTTTTAAGATTTTCTTGGTAATATTTTGGTTATCTAATAGTTAATTTAGATATCTCATTTCATCTCTTAACTTTAAAACACTATAAACAACTGATTTTTAACATTTTAGAAACATTTTATTATGCATTCTTTAAAAGACGATATAGATTATATTCAATTTTGCTCTTCAAATTCTGATTTGAAAACAATTAAGGAAAAGTATGTAAATACAGAAATTTATGAGGAAGTTGTACATTTTTTAAACTGGTTTTACCCTGAATGGAAAACAAGAGCTGGTTTAGGATATTGGTCTCCGGAATTTATTTTGGATATTATCGTTGAGAATGAGCAAATATTTAATAATAAAGACTTTGAAAGAATTGATAAGCTACATCATATTTATAAATACACTTCTTTAGCTTATTTAAAATCAAAAGAAAACTATAAACATGTTTTTAAAAGTTGGTGTTTGAAAAAATTTTATGCAACAAAAAACGACATTGTAGAGTATTTAAGTACGGAAAATAGAAAAAAAATGTTCAAAATGTTTGTAAACAAAGTTGGAAAACAAGTTATTTATCCGTTATAAAAAACATAACATATTAAAAAACAGTATATTAAATCACAAAACATCATACTTACACATTCTCGTAATTCATTGTATTTTCCTTTATAATTTATTGTATTTTTTGTTAAATTGCAGGAAAATTAACATAAGATATAATGAGAAAATCCCCACTTTTGATTATTATTTTTCTTTTAGGAAAAATATTAAGTCTATCTGCCCATAATTATGGCAGTTATGAATCCTTAAACAATTTCGAAAACTTTTTTGCTCCATTTACTGTCACACAATCTGGTGGAGAAGACGAAGGACCTGGTGGTGTTGGTGACACAACTGAAGACACTGGTGATGTAGTTCTTTGGCTGGATGCAAATGATTTATTTAATTTAGATAATGATGAAACCTTGGCAGATAATTCCTCTTTACCTACATGGAAAAGTAAAGGAATTTATTCAAATGTAAATTATACAACTACAGATTTAACTAAAACTCCTGAAGTACGACATGATGAGGCGAATGGTTTAACATCTGTTTATTTTGATGGGCAAGATTTATTAAGTGAAAGTTCTGGAACATTTTTAGACTTCTTTAATCCTAATTATATTACAGGAGAAATGTATGTAGTTCTTAAAGCCGAATCAAATGGAGCTAAATCTTCTTTATTCAGTGGTACTTCATATGAATTAAACTATGTAATGGATAATGGAGGTGGTAATAATGTAATTGGTTATCAAAACGCATTTGGAGGAAACTTCCCTACAACTCTTCAAAGTCAATTAGATCAAGTAAATCCTACTATTTTAAAAATATCTATTGAAAGTACTGTTGCTGGAAATCCTTTTGCACCCTTGAACATGACTGTTAATGAAATTAATGGTACAGCAGTAACTACGACATTACCACCTGCGCAAGGAGGGTTTATTTTAAAAAATCTTGGAAATTTATTGAAAGGACATGTTTTTGAAGTTGTTTTTTATAACAGAGATTTGAATACTCTTGAAGAAACTATTTTAGAAAATCACTTTTCAGCTAAATACAATATAGGAACTAAAACAGAATATCAAGGAGATAATTCTGATTATGACTATAACGTTCTTGGAGTTGGAAAATTACTAAATATTCCAAACCCAGCACCTCTATCTACTTTAAATGCTAAAAACAAATTATACTCTATTGAGTCAACAGAATTAAATATAAGCCCGACAGGATCTTATATTTTTTCAGGTACAAATAAATCAAAAAATGACGTAGTATTTATAAATCAAAGTGGAAATAATTATAGAACTTTTGATACAAATTGGAAAATTGATTTTACAAATATTCCAAATCCGACTACATTAACCTTTACAATAAACACCAACAGAATTGATGGTTTTGATAATGAAGTAAGCTATAATGATCCTGATGGATGTGCTAAAACTTTATATTTACTGAAATCAAATGGTATTACTGATGATATTATTTTTAATGAAACATCTCCTATTGATATTTCAACAGCTTATAATGCAACAAATTCTACATTGACAATTCAAATGGAAAATTCTGGAGTTGGAGCTTCATTAATAGATAATGTAGTATTTACTTTAGGATATAGAAAAGATATTATTAAAGCAACTGGAAGTAGTGGAAATAATGATTTTGACTCACCAGATAATACTGTATTTTTATCAGAGGATGATAAATGTAAAGATTTATTAATTCCTGCAGGAATGACTGCAAGAATTACAAGATATGCAAAAGTAAGAACTCTAACCGTTGAACCTGGAGCAATATTATTAATAGATGATGGATTTGTAGGTGGTGAAAACACACGTTTAGAAGTTACAAAAAACATCCATAATGATGGTGAAATTCGTTTATTAAATGGTGCTCAACTAATACAATCTCATGAAGGAACTGATTTTAACTCAGGAACAGGTAAAATTCTATTAAACAGAGAAATTGAAAACTCTTCAATTTATCAGATGGATTATTTAAGTTCACCTGTACATACAATTGATTCTGACACTTATTCTATTTTAGATGTTATGAAAGACGGAACTTCTACAGGAGTATTTGACGATTCGAATGCTTCAGGTAATTTTAATGATATTAACTTTATCGGTGGACATGATGGAAGTGATTCTCCTTTTGGAATTGCTGAATATTGGATTTTTAGTTATGAAAATGCAAATCAATATTCTGATTGGATATCAAAGAAAAAAGATGGAAGAATAAACCCTGGTTTAGGATATACTATGAAATTTGCAGGAGTAGATAGAACTTTTGTATTTGAAGGAAGTCCAAACAACGGAGAATATAAACACCCTCTTACTAATGGTAATGAAATTTTAATAGGAAATCCATATCCATCTGCTTTAAATGCTACAGAATTTTTCAATGATAATTCAACAATAATTGAAGGAACAATTTATTTTTATGATCACATTGGAGGGACTGGACATGGAATTGAAGAATATCAGTCAGGATATGCAGTTCTTAATATGATTACTGGAGTTCCTGCTACAGTACAAAGCTCTTATGATGGAACAGATGTTTCTAGTTTCGTGAAAGCTCCTAAACAATATATCCCTATAGGGCAAGGTTTTATGGTGAAAGGTAAAGCTGATGGAGAAGTTGTTTTAAATAATTCTCAAAGAACAGCATATTTTGAAAATGATGATGATTCTGTTTTCTTCAGAAATGGAAGTTCTCCTCTTTCTCTATTAAAATTAAATATTTTATTTGATGATATGACTAATAATGAAATCAAATCTCAAATTGCAGTTGGTTTCAAAGAAGGATTTACAACAGGTCATGATTATGGAGCTGATTCAGAAAACATTTCTCCTACATCAACTCAAGTTTATTGGGATTTCCCAAATACTGAGAAAAAATATGTTATTACAGGAATTGAACCAATAGCATATGAAACAAGAGTTCCTTTAACTATTGTTTCTGAAAAGAATGGTGATTTCACTTTTTCAATTCATGAGAAAACAAACATCGATTATAGTATTTATCTATATGATGAATTAGAACATATTGCTTATAATTTAAATGGAAATGTAACTGTAAACCTTGAAGAAGGTGAACATAAAGATAGATTCTTTATTACTGCTTCTCCTTGGGGATTAAATGTTGATGATATCGTTTCTGAAAAAGATTTTACAATTTTCACAAAATCAAATACTAAAGAAATTATAATTAAAAACACAGGACATTCTATCTCTGATGTTGAGCTTTACAATTCTTTAGGACAAAAAGTTCAAAATTGGAATACAAATTCTATTGCATCTGAAATTAATTTACCATACCAAACTTTAAAAACTGGTATGTATATCTTGAAGTTTAAAGCTGGAGATTCTATTATTTCGAAAAAATTATTTATCGAATAATAGTTTTTTTCTACTATATCTTAAACAAAAAACTCCAATGAAAATTCATTGGAGTTTTTTTTATATTAATTTTTTGTTGCTGAACTTCTATCACATTCCTAAAGTATGCATAATAAACCCATAAGAATCTGCTTTATCTTTGACTCCTCTAAATTCATTCGTTCCTCCATAATGTCCTGCATTTTTTTCAACTTTTAGTAAAATTGGATTTGTTTGAGCTTCCCTCCCTAATAATTTTGCTGCATATTTATAAGAATGAAACGGCGGAACTCTCTGATCATTATCAGAAGTTACAATTAACGTTGCTGGATAATTTACATCTTCTATAATATTATGATATGGAGAAATACTCTTTAAATTATTAAATCCTACTTCTGTTTTTATACTACCAAACTCATCAATATGATACTGCCCTACAGAAAACTCTTCAAATCTCAACATATCAATTACTGGCACATCAGAAACAACTGCTTTATACAAATCAGGTCTTTGCACACTTGCTGCAGCTACAACAAACCCTCCATGAGAACCTCCTTTTATTGCTAATAAATCATTTGAAGTAATTTTCTCAGAAATCAAATATTCTGAAACATCAATCAAATCATTTATTGTATTTTGCTTGTTCAATCTTTTTCCTCCATCTATCCAATCTTGACCAAAACCTCCAGTTCCTCTTACATAAGCATTAATATAAATACCACCTTTTTTTACAAAATGTACAACTTCTGGTTTGAAATAAGGGTTAGATTGAACTCCAAAACCTCCATAAGTTTCTATCAAAGTTGGATTTGCTTTTCCTTCTTCTATTTTTTCAGAATCATAAACCATAATTGCTGGCACCTTTTTCCCATCTCGAGTAGGAACCATTATTTCTTTATATTTTATATTTTTAGCATTAAAAGTAACTGTAGTTTTCTGGTTTAATTCCTTTTTAAAATTCTCTGTATTTAATTCGTACATCACATTTGGAACCGTATAAGAAGTAATCGTATATAAAATATCTTTATCTGTTTCTCCCTCCATTACTCGGCTAACTGTTGCTGCTAAAGGTTGCGGATCTGAATATTTTATTTCCCCTTGGAAATTATAAAAAGTCAGTACAGATCTTAGGTTTTCTTTAAACACAACTAAAATCCCATTGGATGTTACTTCAGCACTAATAAAATTACTATTTTCATATGCTGGAACAATTTCTTTCCAGTTTCTAGGATTTTTCAAATCTATAGCTACAATAATAGTTTTTTCCGTTTTCTCGTCAAAAACAGAAACAATTAAATCTCCATTTGATGGATTTTCCCCTAAAACAGATAACATCACCTTTAAATTTCTAGCTAAAGGTCTAATTCTTGGAACCTCTTCATTATGATCAAAATAATAATAACTTACAGTTCCTTTTTGTTCATCTAATTCTTCAATAAAAAGATATCTTTCACTATATACGCTACTCAATGATAACTGAATATGTGGTTTATTTTTTCTTTCAAAAATTAATTTATCTTCCTCTTGTGAAGTTCCAATTTTATGGAAATAAATTTGTGGTGCTTCTGAAACATCAAATCTTGATTTTCTTGGAAACTTTTTATAATAAAAACCATCACCAGCCCAATAAGTAGATGTAAATTTTAAGTCTTTTAACGTTTCATCTAAATGTATTCTTCTTTTTAAATCAAAAATTCTTGCTTCTCGCCAATCTCCACCATCTCTAGAATAAAGATAAGCAGCATATTTCCCTTCCTTATTTGCAGAATAAGATTTGATTCTAGCTCTCCCCTCTCCTTTTATATAAGTAGGATCTACAATTTTCACCCAATCATTATTTCTTGATGGTTGAAAATAAAGTGTTTTTTCCTTTAAATGATTATCTGAATGAAGTCCAAAATATACAGTCCCTTTTTTAAAAGGTCTATGATATTCATACTCATTATCATCATACATACCAATTGCTCTAAAGGCATTTGTTTTTCTAGAACATGTTTCAAGGTATCTATTTGAAAGTTTATTTTGTTGTTTCACCCATTCTTTTACAATTTCATCATCAACATTTTCTAGCCAACGATAATTATCTTCTATTTCATACTTTTCGTGGAAAGTTTCTGTAAATTCTTTTTCTGCAATCGTAATTTTTTCAAATTTCTGAGCGTATATTAATGTCGAACTCACTAATAACAATGCACTAACAATTTTTCTTTTCATTTTTATTTATTAAATAATTTAAAAACCAAATTTATTATTAATAATTATATTCATAAACCAAAAAACATTTTATTCTTTGAATTTTACCTGTTTATTATTCAATCATGATTGAGTTTTTTTCATATTAAATAATGATGCTAAAATTAAAACTAAATAGAAAACTGCATTAAAAATATTATGTAAAATAGAAACGGAATTAACTTCTAAAAAATGAATATTATTTAGATTGCTCTTTTATCTTATAGATCATGTCTTTTATAAATAGATTTTGTATTAATCTTACCATTAAGCCACGTAAAAACTTCAATCAAATTATTTTCCAGTTCTTTTTCTTTAAACACAATATCCATTTTCTCTATCTGATCTGAATGATTTAAAACTATTGTCAAATATTCTTCTTCTATTTGAAACTGAAAATTAATTGGTTTTGATAATGTATTTTTAATTTTCAAATCCTTGTATGCAAAAGCAACTGTAGCATCCGAGCCTAAAGGCGTAAAACGAGTTTCAGAAGTATAAATATCCAAAGAATGATTATGTCTTTCTAAAATCTTCAAGTTCGCATAAAGACTGATATAATAAATCAGTCCTGAAAGCTGACACAGACCACCTCCTATTGTACTTTTAATTTCTCCATCAACAATAGAACGACTTTCTACAAAGCCATTTTTCTTTGATGGATTCCCTACAATTTTCCAAAAAGAAAAAATCTGATTTGGTTTTATTTCTACCGATTCAATTTTTTCAATTGCCAAAGACAAATTATGTTTTTTGGAATCATTTGGTTTCAATTGTTGTTTTATTGAAATCGAATGATCATAAAATTTGATATTAATATCTGGTTTTGCAAATTTAAAAGTATATCCATTTTTAAAGTCTGAAAGTTCATTTTTTAGTAGATGAAGTTGTATTTTAATTTTTTTCGGGAGTAATTTTCTTAGCATTTTTTCAAAACAAATATTAAATGAGAACTATATTCTTTCCATGTCGAATTACATAAAAAACTATCAAATTTCACAAATTTTGATCTAAAACTAATCGGAATCCTATGTATTGGAAAAAAAGCAATTCCATGAAAAGCTTTAACTTCCCAATTATCAGTAATTATTTTTTCTATAGTTTTTAAAGTAATCTGATTCCCGCCATGCCAATTTTCACTTTTATAATTTGTCAACTTTCTTCTTTTCTCAGAAGGAATATCAAAAATGAACAAACCATCTTTTTCCAAAACTCGATGAACTTCGGTCAAAATAGACTTTGTAGTTTCCAAATCTAAATGCATAAAAAGATGAAAGGAAGTAATGTTTTTAAATGAGTTTTCCTCAAAAGGAATCGTTTCTGCATCTCCTTGTATAATGTTTTTTTCAGGATATTTTTCTTTAGAAACCTTTACCATTTCTTGACTTATATCCATTCCTGTAGCAGAAAAATCCAATATTCTACCCGTACCGCAAGCAATATCTAAGTTGTTTTCAATATTATTTTTATCTAAATATTTCTCTAAAACTTTTCGTTCTTGTTGGTGAATGTATTTTCCATATGTATTCGAAAACCTATCTTCATCATATTCTGAAGCAAGTTTATCATAATACTGAACAATCTCTTTTTTCATATTTCAGTAATCAATTATCTAATAGGGGGCTTAATTTTCAATCAAAATTTTAAGCTACTAAATTAACATTCTGTCACAACAAATTATAATATCTTTACAAAAAAAGCTATTTTATTCAATAATTCTATATTTAAAGTATAATAAGAACAAAAAGGTTTGAGATAATTTATTTTAATAAATCAAAAAAAGAGAATAGAATTACAATTATTCTTATTCTCTTATATAAATATTTAGCTCCCCGTTTTCAAACTCATCAGTTGCTCTAATCGAGCATAAGGTCGAGTAACATCAAAATAAATTTGTTTCCCAGAATCACAACTAATCAAATCATAAACATTGTTTTCTTCTTCAATTAAAGTTTGTCTAGAAAAATCATCTTTTAAATATTGAATCAAATCTCTTTCGTCAGAAATTCGAGTCACTCGATATGGATTTTCCTTAGTTCCATCCCCTGTTTTCTTGATACTTTCAACAATTGTCTGAAAAATATAAGTTTCAGCATTCTCTGCATTTTCATCTCCAAGCTTTTTAAAAGCAAACGCTAAATAAAAATGTGCTTTTGGTGAAAGTAAAATATTTGTATTGATATTTTTTACAACCTGATCGTATTTTTTCTCTTTTAATAGCTTTTCCATTTTGTTTAAGTCATCCGAATACGGATCATAATTAGGATGATTAAACACTTCTTCTTGCACTATCAGAAAATTTTCATTAGTAGGTTCTAATAAGAACTTGTGAAAATTATTTCCTTTTGCAATCTGTTCTCGGCTTATTATTTTCGGATTTGGTTTTTCTTCTTTTTCTGTATCAATATCTTTTTTATTTTTTTTAAAAAAATTAAATAACTTCATTCGGTATTTTTAGATTTTGTTTTTGAGTAATATTATCTAAAATACATATTTTTTTAATTAAAACGAACTTTATTTTTTATCAAAAGCTTTTTATAATCATTTTTTTTAATAAAAACACCATGAATTTTATTCAGTTAAATAATTTCTATTTTTAGTATTTTTAATTGATTTATTAATAATTCTAGAGGTTTTATATAAATTTTATTATTATAATAAACCATTTCATTCATTTTTGTTTCGATACACTCTATAGATTTATATTCTTTTTTAAAAAACTCAATTTCCTTTTTTGTTTCTTCAGAAAACTTAGGTATTTCAACGATATTTTTATTCTCACTCAAATAAAATCTAAAATTGTTCTCGTCTTCAAATCTTTTTATAAAAAACGTCTTGTTATTATAATCATACAAAAATCGTTCATTTTCTTTTTCATTAAAAGCAGCAGCTCTTAACCAAATATATCTTTTATCTAAAACATCCAAAATTTAAAATTTCATTTCTTTTAGTACATTTTCTATAACAAAACGATCTTCTGAATTACATGTTCTTGTTGTTTTTATAAATAAATTATCTTCATATATTTCAAATTCAACATTTTTTATAGATTCAAATTTTTGGACTAATTTTTTTATCTGTAATGTAGAGCTATATTTTTTTATCGGAATAACTTTATATTTAGATTTTATCAAACTATTATCCGAATCAAAAAGCGAAGTAATCTTATCTCCTATTGTTTTTTCTTTAAAAACATAATGCCCTGAAGTATTTCGAAGTTTCAACCAAAAAAATAATTGATTATCTGAAATACCTGATTCCTCATGGTTTTCATGCGTAGAAACAAATATCAAACTCACATATTTTTCTTGTTTTATATTTTTAAAAGTATTACTAACTCGCCAATCAGTATATTGAGAAAGCAACATCGAATTTTCTAAAAACCTGAATTGAGCATTACTAAAAGTTATTTTTTTATAATCTTCTGAAACTCTATAAAAATCATGAATTTTAAAAAATTCTCTTTCATCATCATACTTCAAATCTTCAAAATATTCCTCAGACAACGGTTCCTTATTCTCTTTTTCTATCAACAAATCAGATTCTGCTTCTTCCAAAGTCATTGATGTATTTGTTTCAGGGTCAAAAAGCAAATCATCTTTAAAGTCTTTGTATTTATTTTTCTTAAAATAGTTTTCATAAATAGTAAAACCAACAATAGTTAAAGATGCTAAAGTAATAAATACGAGAATTTCAATCATAGGTTATTTTTTTGTATAAATTTTATAATTTAATCTGCTATAGGTTTTAAGATTAATTTTAAAACTAATTTCTTCAAAATAATTCTCATATTCTTTTTTATAAGAATTCTTCTCTATTAATTTTTCAATTACTCCTTCTTCTTTTAATAAGCCATACCTTGATAAATTATTCAAAACTTCTTTTTTGGTTTGAATCAAACTATCCTCTAAATGAAAAATAGTTACTATATAAAATTCTTTAATCAAATTTTTATCTGTTTTTATAGAAATACTTGGTAGTGTTTCTTCATACAAATATTTAAAAGATGGTTGATTTATATTAAAATAATGTTCAACTCCAATACTATCAGGTATTCCATTATTAGAACTCATATAATCCCAACGCCAATCAATTTTTGATTCTGGAGCATTTATCGAAGAATTTAAATGTAATTTCAAATTATTAAAATCATATTTGATTGGAATTTTGATGTTTTCTTCTTTTGAATTACAACTTATTACTAAGAGAATTATTAGACTAATTTTAGAATAGTATTTTTTCATATTTTTCAAATTTAAATATTTTTTTTTTTCATTCTTGTTTATTTCTTATTTAAAAAAAAGTTTTTTTATATTAGACATTATCACGTTTAAAATCTTATGAGGGAATTTAGTTTCATCTAAAGCACACCCCCTAGCCCCTCTCAAGAGCGGAACTTGACAACCTCTATGCTCTTATACAAAATCAAACGTGATAATGTTTATTTAAAAAAGTTAAATTAAAATGTATGATGAATGATCTAATACATCTGTATTTTACTAATTTATTTTCATTAAAAAAAAAGATTAATTTTTCAATTATTTTAAAAAAACAAAACTATTTTTAAATAAAAATATTGTTTATCTAAAAAAACATCTTACATTTGCATTGTTCAAGTAGAGCACCTTTTCAATTTTAGGGTAGTATTTTAGTAATTAGTTTTTTGAGTTTTTCTCTTCTTTATTTTTTTATTTCACCATTACTTTATTTTTTTTAAGTGTTTAAAAACATTGAAATTATTCAAAACAATATTTTTATTGTAAATTATAATTTCTAGGAGTACTTCTTTAACACAAACAATATTTAACAATTTAAAACATAAAAAGATGCAAGTAGGTACAGTAAAATTTTTCAATGAAACAAAAGGATTTGGATTTATTAAAATTTCAGGATCAGGTGAAGATATTTTTGTTCACAACTCAGGTTTAATTGATGAAATTAGAGAGAACGATAAAGTTCAATTCGAAACTGAACAAGGAAGAAAAGGTTTAAACGCTATCAACGTTCAAGTAATAGACTAAATTTAATTTAGTATAATAGATAATAAAGATTTCCAAAAAGGATTTCTTTATTATTTAGTCGTAATACAAAATCCTATTTTCAAATAGGTTCTCATTAACAGTAAATATGCTGTTTTTTTCAAAAACAGCTCGCTTTCAATTAAGTTTTAAGTTTAGAATCAACTAAACATTTCATTTTCACTTAATATTAAATAAATAGTAAAGTATATTACCTCAATATATAAGTCTCTATTTTTTTCAATTGTATTTTAAATTTAAGGTTTACTGTTAAAAACACTTAAGAAAACAAAGTGTTAAGCTATAATTAGTTTATAGTAAATAATGAATACTTCATTTTAAATTATTTAAATGCAACAAAAAAAAACAAAAAATAGAAATCGTGGAAATCGAAAAAAAATGGTTTCCTCAATAGACCCAAAAACTCTTGTAAAAAAAGCAAATTTCAAAAAAGAAAAAAAATACATTTCTTCTATAACTTTCAAAGATTTAAATCTTCATCATAAGCTAGAAAAAAACATTATTTATAAAGGCTATAAAAAACCAACTGAAATACAAGAAAAATCAATACCATCTTTAATTTCAAAGAAAGATCTAATTGGAATTGCTGCTACAGGAACTGGAAAAACAGGTTCTTTTTTAATTCCTATTATTCATCAAATGCTTGAAAATAAAAACATTTCTGCACTTGTTGTTGTTCCTACAAGAGAATTAGCGCTTCAGGTTCAAGATGAATATCATTCATTAACAAAAGGATTAAAATTTATCTCATCTTGTTTTATTGGAGGGACAAATATCAATAAAGATATTATTAAAGCTAAGCGAAAAAATCAATTTATTGTTGCTACTCCAGGTAGACTGAATGATTTAGTTAAAAGAAAAGCTTTAAAATTAAGTAATACTTCCATACTTGTTTTAGATGAATTTGATCGAATGTTAGATATGGGATTTATTAATGATGTTCGAAAAATTTCAAATGCGACTGCAAAAAGATCACAAACTATTTTATTTTCTGCAACAGTAGATAAATCTCAAGAATCTTTAATTAGAGAGTTTGTAAAATCTCCTATTAGAATTAATGTAACTTCAGGAACAAAATCTAGCGACAATGTTCATCAAGATATTATTAAAGTTGAGCAAGGTGAAAACAAATTTGATGTTTTATTAGATCTTTTAAATGATAAAGCTTTTAAAAAAGTAATCTTATTTGCAGAAACAAAACGCACAGCAGATAAAATTAGTAGACAACTAAGAAATTCAGGTATGCTTTCAGATACAATTCATGGAGGTAAATCACAAAATTATCGTAGTAAAGTTATTGATCTTTTCAAGACTGGAAAAACTAAAATATTAGTTGCAACTGATGTGGCTGCTAGAGGGATTGATATCAATAATGTTACGCACGTAATTAACTACCAACTACCTATGACAATGGATAGTTATATTCATAGAATTGGAAGAACTGGAAGAGCTGGAAAAGTTGGAACAGCTTATACTTTTATTAACTAAAAAAACAAATATGGCATCAAAATCGCAAATTACATTTAGTAAAAAAGAAAGAGAAAAAGCAAAAGCTCTTAAAAAAAGAATCAAAAACGAAAAACGTGAAGCTCGAAAAGAAAACGACAAAAAAGGTGTAGAAATAAATTGGGCTATTGCTCCAAAAAATAGAACTCTTACACAAGAAGATATCGAAAATAAAGAATCTAACAAAATGAATCACATCAATCAATAAGTATTGATTATTAATTTATAGAATATACTAAAAAGGTTCGTAAATAATTCTATTCAATCTCATTAAAATTTACAAACCTTTTATTTTCTATATTTTATTTTTCAAAAAAATCACTCTAGATTTTATACATTTCTTCCTTGATATAAGCATCAAAATTCTCTTTTTTAAAATCTAACTTTTCTTCTAAAAAATTAAAGAAATCTTCATTTGAAGCTTTTTTATGAAATTCTTTTACGCTTCCACCTCCAATTTGTAGAGCGTCTATAAATCCTTGAACTCCATATTTTTCATAAATTTTCTTCATCAAAAATCCACCAATTACATATCGAAAATCTGTTTGATATTCTCCGTTCGGAATTTGAATTCCTAATTTATCAATGTCTGACAGATCATAATCTGGATTTTCAGCTAAGAACTTTTTCAACTTTCCTAAGTGCCAGTCCAAAGAATTTCCTCCACTTCCTCCATAAAAAGTTGCAATTCCCTCTCCTATCCAAAAATGATAATCTTTTGGAACCAAAGCAAAAGTATAAATATGAACCAATTCATGCGGATAATATTCAGAATTATTTCCTGCATAGATAATTTTATTCGTAATACTAGCAACACCGCCTGTTTGTGCAGGAATATACATTTTACTCATATATTCATATCCCCAAACCTCAACAATTTCTCTAGCACTATTTGCTACAAAATAATCAAATTCGATTGGTTCGGTATTGAATTCTTTTACCATAAACTGATTAAATACATTCATTTCTTCAGCTTGTTTTCTATCAAATTTATGAAAAGGGTGCACATAATAATTGATACTTCCGACTTTATAATGATCCAAAACTGTTTTCAAATATTCTGCGCTATTCACCAATAAATATTTATCTCCAAACTTCTTAGCATACACCGAAACAATTGCGTCTATATTTATTTCTCCGTTTTCATCCAAATGAGAAAAAGCACTTTTCAGTGTATAAAAACCATTTTCTACAGGAAAAACTCCAACAATTTTACATTGAACTTCATAATCTCTAGATTTTAAACTGGGAACACCAATTGCCCAAAGATATTCATCTGGTCTATTCATATTTTCATAAGACCAAAATGGCGAGTTTTCTTCACGAAATTTCCCTGTTTCTAAATAATCTTTCCAAAGTTTAATGATTTCTTTAGCCGGTTCGTCTTTTGCATTTGTTACGTCTTTATCAATATAAAATTTTAGACCTGAATTATCTTTTTCATTTTGTGCACAACTTATTTGAAATGAAATAAGAACAAATAGAAGTAGTAGTTTTTTCATCATTTATTTTTTAATTAAATCACGAGCAATATTAATTCATATTTTATTCAAAATTATATTTTTATCATTTCATTAACATTTATTTTCATAAAAATTAAAAAAGATTATTCCTTTCCAAATTTCTTCAACAATTTCATATGCGAAATCATTCCTCCTACATAGGAAGTTTGATTTGGTTTTATACCATTTTCAATTAAAATTTCATACAAAATCTTATTTAGTTTCGGATACCAGATATGATGAATATTCGGAAATAAATGATGAGCAATATGATTATTAAATCCTCCTAAAATAAAATTTGCCACATAACTAAAAGGATGCATATCGTTAGAACTTAAAACTTGGTTCATCATCCAAGAAGTTTGAATCATCCCATTTTCATCTGTTTCTGGATATTCGGTTTCCATTACATGATGTGTCATAAAAAATGTAAAAAGTAATATTATAGATTTTACCATATGCATAATGATAAAACCTAGAAAAACCAGCCTCCAGTTTTGATATGAAAACATCATTGGAAGAATTAAAATATAAACTACATAAAAAGATTTTTGAAAAATAAAGGAAAATGAGTATTTCAGATTAAGAGTTTTTGATTTTAATTTATGAAAAAACAGCACGAAATCCTTAATAAAAATCCAATATAAAGAATAACTTGTATAAGTAATTGGAGCATAGAGAAACTGAAATTTATGGAACCATTTATATTGCATTTCTGGAGAAACTCGAATCAAATTTGTAATCTGTAAATCCGAATCATATTCTTGAACATTTGGTGCAAAATGATGCGAATTGACATGTCTTTCTTTCCAAGCTTCAGCGTGTGCTCCTACCAAGCAATAAATTAATGTAAATCCGAAATTATTCCATTTTTTGGATTTAAAAACTGTGTTATGTGAAAAATCATGAGCAAAATTAAATGCCATTAAAAGCAAAGTAATTCCTAACAAAATATAATTCAGAAAGAAATATTCTATAGAAATATTTTGAAACAACATAAAATAAAAAAAGAAAAAAGCTCCAAAATAGAAAACAACTTTAAACGAAAAAACAGTCTTGAACAATAATGGATTTTTATCTAAATCCTTTTTAATTCTTTTTCGAATTTCAATTAATAATTTACTGTCCGATTCTACATAAATATGTTTATTTCTCATAGATTTTTCTTTCGATTGTATCTGAATTACCCATTTTTACTAATTGACGAAAATGCGAAGCCAAAGCTTCTGAATAATTCATTTCCATATAATCAATATTATGTTTTTTGGCAACTTCTCTAAAAATCGGTAGAATCTTTATATAATGAATATGGCAAACATCTGGCAAAAGATGATGAAGTGCGTGCGCATTAAATCCTCCTAAAGTCCAATTACACAAAATACTATCGACATTATAATCTATCGAGGTCAACATTTGTAATTTTGGCCAACTCATATTCAATCTTCCATCTTCATCTGATTGTGGATGATGTACATAATCTGAAACATGAGAAACTCCCAGAACTCCAACGAAAATCAAAGAAACAATAAAATGATTTAAGATAAATGCAGCGATAATATACGTCCAAGAAAATGGTAAAACTAATATTGGAATTACAATCATATAACTTATATAGAGCAGTTTAAAAACAATCAGTTTTACAATTTCTATTTTTGGAATAACAATTTTTATCGTTCGACTAGAATAGTTAAAAAGCATTAATGTCTCTCGGAAGAAAAACCAATTTATAGAATATAATAAATACAAAAATGGCGCATACAAAACCTGATATTTATGAAACCATTTTCGCTCTTGTGTTTCAGTCATTCTAAAAATCGGATTGTTCAAAACATCAATATCACTTCCTTCTACGTTTGTATATAAATGATGAGATTCTGTATGATTTTTTCCCCAGACATAAGCATTGTTTCCTTGAAGATTAAAACTAATTTGAAATAAAATCTTATTCCAAAACTTACTTTTCACAGCAACTCCATGAGAAGCATCATGTGAAATATTGAAAGCAGTCAGAAGAACAGAAAATCCCATCAGAAGATAATAAACGAAAAAAGAAACATCCGTTTTAGAAGTAATCATTAAATAATAAAACAAAATATCTAATGTGAAGTATAAAATCATTTTGAAAATAAAAGTATTATTCCCTGTTTTAGAAATATTGTTTTCTTCAAAATATAAATCGACCCTTTTTCTTAGCTCTTTATAAAATAAAGTTCCTTCGTCTTTTGCAAATTTTAGCTTTTTCATTTATCAATTATTTTAAGTTTTTATAAAATTTTAATAAATAATCAAAAACTATTCCTATTTAATTAAAAATCAATCAATTCCTTTCAAAATATTTTTATAAGCAGATTTAAAATTTCTCTTTATTTCCTTTAACTCCATTTTTTCAGCTTTTTTTCTTTGCTTCTTCCATTCCTCTATCGAAGTATTTTTTGGAATTACAACAGGAGTTTTAAGACTTAAATACTCTTCATGATCAATGTTCGATTTATATAATTTATAAACTTTCTTCAAATAAATTTTCATTTCATTTTTACTTACCTCTAATTTTAAAACTTTTTGAAAAATGACATTAGAGTCTTTTGGAAGTTGGGTAAAACATTCTATAATATTCCCTTCTTTGAAAAAATATTTATCTTTAAGATGGTAATGTGTATAAACAGAATACAAACCATCTTCATTATGATTTTGAGGATTTAAAACATTAGAAATATGAATTTCATCATCAATATTGAAAGTTTTCTTTATTTTTTCTTCAATTTCGTTTTCATTGTTTATTGTAAAACTAGTTTGTGCGAAAATTAAATTTGTAAAAAGAAAAAGACCTATAATTAGTTTTATTTTCGTTGTTTTTGGTTTCATATTAAGATTCAAAATATAAATGATTCTCAAAATTAGTATCTTTAAAGTATTCTTTAGGTGTTTTTGTTGTCAAAGTTTTAAATTCTTTTATAAAATGACTTTGATCGAAATAACCATTATCTAAAATTGTAAATAAATAATCTGATTTTTTGGAAAATAGAATTTGTTTGGTTACATATTGAAATCGTGCAATTTTCTGAAATTCTTTTGCTGTAAGTCCAAATTGTTTTTTAAAATTTCTCTCAAATTGACGTAGACTTAAGGAGTATTTTTCAGCAAAATCTTTTATGGAATGTTTATTAAAATTATAATACAAATCATCAATAATCTCATCCCATTTATCATTTTTAACTTGATGATTTTTTTCAAAAACTTCAATTAAAAATTGCTCAAATATTTTGATAATTTCTCCTTTTTCTGTTTTATTTTTTAATTGTTCTAATAATTCTTCTCCATCTTTCCCCCATAAATCCATAGCAGAAAGAAAATGATCATTTAAATCAGAAAAATCTACGGAAGTAAAATGCCTAAAAGCACCACTTTTAAAGCGAATAGAAACGAAATTCAATGTTTTTGTTTTATCAAAATTGAATATTTTCCTTGGACAAACAGTGTGGATTTTAGATAATTTTTCTCCTTTAAAAGTCAAAGATTCATTCAAATGAAAAAGTAATTCCAAACCAGTTCCAGGAAAAATCAATGGAAGTTCAAAAGGAGAATCCATCGTTTTTTCTACAATATAAAATCGATCAATATATTTTGATAAAAATGAAACTGGTTTATAAAAATTACTTTCAATCATTAATAAATTTCAATTACTGGTTCTTTCAATAACATCGGACCAATTACAGAAATAAAAGCTTTAAAATGTTCTGATGTATTATGAATTTCTATTGATTTTTCGTCTTGATATTTTTCGTAGAAAATATATTCGTTTTCACTTTCTACTCCTTTAAACAATTTATACATCAAACATCCTTCTTCTTCTCTACTCTTCTGAATCATTTCTTTAGCAAATCTCATAAATTCTTTCTCCGAATCTGGATTTATATTTAAAACAGCTACAATATTATTTTTCATATTTAAATATTTTAGTTTGAAACAAAATTCAATACTTTCTTTAAAATAGGATTGTAAAAAAACGACATTTTTATTCTAAAATTGATTTTAAAATTTCAACAGTAGTTTTTGCATCTCCATATCCTATTATTTCCATTTTCGAATTTGAAATTACATAAACATTATCGTGATTTTTCTTTTTAATATTCTCTCTTCCTTTTAATGGAAGAGAATATAAATGATTAAATTCTGTAATAACTGGCATACCTTCAGTTTCAAAAGGATATTTAGAATTTTTACTTAATCTAATAGAAAAAAGTTGCGTAAAAGGAAAATAGTTAATAATAACATCCTCTTCACAAATCAATTCTAAAAGTTCTTTATATTTTAAAGATTCCGGTGAATTCTCCAAAATCTTTTGCCATTCTTTTTTATACATGTTTTTTAATTTAAATATAATTCTATTTTAGCTTTTAAGCTATCTGGTATTTGTTCTAATTCTTTCTCGATTTTTATCAATTTTATTAACTCTTGAATAATTTCAACTAACAAAGGTTTTTCGGATTTTGGATTAAAAACTTCCAAAAGAACTGTGCTTTCATAAAAAGAAATGAAATATTTATCTTCATGTGTAAAACCAAAATTTTCGGAATTATCAATTACTTCCAGACTTACTCCATTAATTGTTTTTTTAAACAATTTACTAATCCATTCAAAAACTTCTTTACTTATAAGAATTCCTTTGTCAGAAACCTCAACATTTTTCCAGTTTTTATTGTACCAAATCTTTTCTTTTGCTTCAGTATAAGTCATAAAATACTTCTCTGAATCTTCATTTTTTTCAATCACCAATAAAGACTCTGGTTTTGAATTTGGCAATAATTGAATTTTAATAATCGGATTTTGAATTTCTTTATATAATACTTTTTTTAATTGATAATAATAAGCAATTTCAAAATCTTTTAAATCGAAAAAACTCGGAGCAGGTTTGATTTGAGAAAATAGACTATTTGTAAAGATTATACAAAAAACTAATAAAAGAAGTTGATTTATTTTTATCAGTTTTTGGGCTTTAAAGTATTTTTTATTCATGGCATTTTTGATTTATTTTAATAAGAATTCCCTTATAATTTTTAGTCAAAAACAATACCATTTTCATTTGAATTTCTTTCCTATCCAAATTATCAATTTTGATAAAATTGTAACTATTAACGCATAAACCACACACATTAAAAAAAATTGAAATAGAAAAATAGTTTTTTCAAATAACAAATTAAACTTATCTAAAATTCCTAGTTTGAAAGTATTAGATTTAAAATAACCGGATTCAATTAAAAAATGAATTACAGCGAAATAAATAAGTAAACCAAAAAATATTATAAATAAATTGATGAGAAATAAATGATGAAATTTACTTTTTTGATTTTGAAGTTTACTGTAGAGAAAATTAGCTAAAAATGGATTCATTAAAAATAATATCATCACTAACTTTCCACTATCATTTCCAAAATAACAAAGGCTTAAATAAAAAGTCAAACTTGAAAGAATAGTGAATAAAACCGCTATAAAAAAAGCATATTTTTTTCTTTTAAAAAGATAAAATAAAAGTAAAAAGTATACAGCTATTACACCATAAAGCGAAATTCGAAATAATAGCTTTTCTCTATCTAATTTTTGAGATGAATTTTTAATTTCATTATTATTTTTACTTCTAAAATATTCTAAGTTTTTCTCATAATCTTTTAAATACCCATCATAATCTTCCGTATAATAAACAAAGCTTGGTGTAATACAAAAATCTTCAGAGATCTCACCAAAAACTGGATTAGTAATAATCAAAACTTTATCTCCTTTTTTTAAAAATTGACCATTACAGACTCCATTAATAAACCCACCTATTTCTCCTTTAAACCTATCTAATATTTTTAATTTAAAATTTTGATTTCCAAAAAAGTTTAAGTCTTGAGCTTCTACAACTTCTCCAGAAAAAATCAATTCATATTCTTTATAAATTTCATCATTAACAATAGTTGGCTCATAACAATGATCTAAATCAAGTATTTTAAAACTAGAAAGTGTAATAAAGATTATAAGTAAAAATAAGTTTCTTTTCATTTCAATTTTTTCTCAAAAGTACATAAATACAAAATCTCTTCTTCTAAAAATTCTTTTTTCTTCTGATGAAATATTTCAACAAACTAATTAATAAAGCAATCACAAAAGAAACTGTAAGAAACACTATTTCAAAATAGAAATAATAATCCATTTCCATGATGTTTGAGAACTTCCATAAAATTTCATCATTAAAACCTAAATATTTTTCAAATATGAAATATAAACTCAAATGCATAAGAAAATTTAGTAAAGGAAAGAGAGTTAAAACTAGAAAATTAACAAATAGTACTTCTAAAAAATTCGTTTTTTTCCATTTCCAAAGGAGAATATTTAAAATAATCAGCGGCAAAAAAGTTACAGCTAAGTTTGACCTACCTTGTCCTGAAGTTGTTTCATAGAAATTTGCTTTCCCATAAAAATACCATTGCAAAAAATAAAAAGCAAGACTCATAAGTACAGAAAATGATAGAATGATAAACGTTTTATAATATTTTTTCTTAATTAAAAATCGTAAAAACAAAACATATAAAACTAAAGCTAAAAATAAATAAACCCACCAAAGAACTTTTCCAAAATATAATCCAAAAGAAGATACTTGAATTTCATTATTTTGTTTAGATTCTAGAAAATCTATATTTTCCTGATGCCATTCCAAAAAACTTTGATTTTCTTCATTAGTGCTATTTTTTGTAAAATAAGTGTAACTATAACTAGCACATATACTTTGAGATATTTCTCCAAAAGGCGAATTTACAATAAACAGTAACTTATTTTCTTCTTTTACTAACAGACTACATGATGATCCACAGATATTTGTTGCTATATATTTCTCTCCAATATTCCCTTTATATCTTTCTAATACTTTTATTAGATATTCTTGTTCTCCAAACCGATTACACTCTTCTACTTCTAGTATTTCTCCACTAAAAATAAGTTCGTGATTATTATAAATTCCCTCAGAAATTTCTTCAACAATACAAACACAAGAAAATGATTTTAAAGAAAAAAGCAGTAAAAATATTATTAATAAAGTTTTTTTCATTTTATTTTTTTAAAAGCAATTTGTTTTATTTTTCAGCATACATTTCTTCCAATACAAGTATAATTTTCTTTACGTCTCCTTTGTAAAAACCTGCACTATTTATACAATTCACTTCAACAATTTTCCAACCTTCAAAAGTCTCACAAACATCCATTACATAAGCATCTGCGACATTGTATATTTTTGCCATTTTCTGTGCAAAATCTAAGCCCTCATTTGAAACATTCTCTTCAAATCCTGCTTGATCATGAAATAAATAATAAGAACTTGTCACTACTTTTTGATTAACAATCCAAACTCTTGCTTCTTTGATGATTTTATGATATTTAGAAACTTGAATCAATGTTTCTGCTGTAATTCTTGTATTTTCATTATTGTTTAAAGTTTCATAAGTAAAATCTTTCCATTCAGACTCTGTAAAAACTTTTCCTGTAAACACTTTAGCATCTATACTTGGTTTTATAAAGTATTTCTGATTTTCTTCCCAAGAAAATGAGTCTGAAAATTGTGTAATAAAACTTCCATGATTTAAAATATACTCACCAAAACCTTTTGCGTATTTTTCATACTCATGATTTCCTCCGTAAAAAGAACCTGGATTCCAATCAAAATCAGCACAAACTTTGGCTAATTTCACAGAACCATAAACAAAAACATCTTTTCTATCTGTTTCTAAGAAAAATTCATTGCTATTTGGATAAAAAATAACTTCTTCATAAGGCAAATTCAAAGAATCTAAAACATGAAATATTTCATCATATCTCGGATCTCGAAATACATTTTTTTGAACTATATAATACATCTTAATTAAAATACTGAGGTTTTCGAATATACGCAGCAAAAATAGTAGACATCAAAAGTAGAATTAATATCTCTGCTGGTTTTCCTTTGTATAAATGAATTGAAATAATACTCACCATGTAAAGTGAAAGAAGAAAAGAACCCAAAATCATTGTTTTATTGTATAAAAACAAAGCTAAACTCAACAAAATATAAATTCCTGCAGTTATCATCACAGCACTACTTTGCACGATTTTCCCTGTTTGATTTGGGTTTAATAATTTGTCCATCGCATTCGGAATGTAAAATAATGCAACAATCAACGATGGTAACCAAATCAAAATAGTTTTTAATATTTTATTAGTTTTCATTTTTTTATTTTTTGTTATTAATCCAATCTTCTTTTGTTAAAATATATCTTCGATCCATACATCCATCTTTTTCATTATAAAACTCTCTTACTGGATTAAAGAATTTCTCTAAAATCTTTACAGAACCAATATTTTCAATAAAAACATCAGCAGTCAAAACTTGATTTTCTAAAGTTTCAAAACAGAAAACAATCATATTTTTAGCAAGCTCTGTTGCATATCCTTTTCCCCAATAAGGTTTTCGGAACCTGTAAGCAATTTCTCTCTGATTTTCATCATTCGTCAAATATCCATTTAAACCAATCAATTCTTCATTTCCTTTTTCAAAAACTCCCCAAATAACAGTTTCCTTTTCATTTGGGTTTACAGGATAATTAGTAAAATTTTCAAATCTTTCTTCTACTTCTGCATCTGACCATCTTTTCACAGGAACAGGATCTATAATTTCTGGAGCAGTCACCAATTCCTTGAAATAATCAAAATCTTTAATATTTAATTGTCTAACTTCTAATCTTTCTGTTTCAAATAATAGCATCGTTATTTATTTTTCAAATATTTTTTCATTTCATTTTTAAAAGTAGCTACATTATTCCAATTACCACCATAAGAACTAATTATTTTCGGATTGTCAGGAGTTGTTCTACTATTAATCAATATATAATTTGGTTTTCTGATAATTGTTACAATTTCTCTACTTTCAAAAAAAGAACTCGAATTAGATTCAGCTATAACTTTATTTTTAGATTGACTTCGTATTTTCCATTCTAATTTTGATTTAGTTTCATTCACAATTTCCTTAAATTCTTTTTCATCTAAAGCTGTGTTAATTTTCTTAAATGTTAAAAAGTAAAGTTTAGAAACGAAAATAACGAAAGATAGAATCGTAAAAACAACAACGAACTTATCTTCTATAATCATTTCATAACTATATAAAAAATCAAAATTGTTATTTTTCAAAACCCTATAAAAACGATACATTGGTATAAAGATGAATAATATTATAGGTCCAAAATATATAAGTAATTCTATGAAACTAATTTTAATTTTTTCGTTTTTATCTGTCATTATTATTTAATAATATTCAATGTTATATTTAATTTCTGTACCATCCGAAATTTTATATTGAATACAATTTCCTTCTACATCTACTTCCATGCAATTATAATCCAAATCTTCAATAATTTTCCCGTTTTTATCCTTTATTACAATTTTTTGAACAATACCTTTTGAATTATATTGGTAATGATTTGTGAAATCAACCTCGTCAGAAAAACCATAGCTCTCTTTAGAAGTCATATTCATTTTCTTATCAAAATGAATTATCTCTTTTTTATATTGTTCAAATTCCTCTTGTTCGTTTCTGTAAAGATATAATTCTGTATAAACATTTCCTTCTAGAAATCTCGAAGTTTTATAAATACTATTTTTTACCGTACAATCTTCCTCCCTTTTATTTGGCAAATTACCTACAGAAATACATTCACCAATTTTTTCTAGATTTTCATCTAATATTTTCTTACCTAAATAATTATTTTCTTCATCATATTCGTATTGAATTCTATTATGCACCCCATTGTCATCATATTCTGTTTCTTCAGTAATAAATCCTTTTTCATTAAATTCAAAAACAATTTTTGGTACAACATAAGCTTCAGGTGTGTTTTGAAAATTCAAATTTAAAACCTCCATAGATTTGGCCTTACCTTTTATTCCCATTTGGATCAAATTATTGATCTTTTCCTTTTTACAACTTAACAATACAAACATTGTTAAAAGCAAAATATATAATTTCTTATTCATATTTTTTCTAATAAAAAAAGCATACAAAGAAACCTCTGCATGCTTTGTTCTTATTTTTAATTTATATTAATCATCTAAATCACTTTCCGCAATCCAGTTCATGAAAGCACTATCTGCTCCACCAACTTTTATTACTCTATTTTTATGCATCATAATTCCTAGTCCATGCTCATCATCCCATTCGCAACCAAACTCAAAACCAACATAAGCATAATTATCTTTTTCAACATGCATAAAATGTAGTCTTTTTACACCAATTAATTTTTTAAACTCTTCCACATCCGTCACATCTGGACTCCATTTTTCTTTATCTTCTCCTTCATAACCATATAAACTTTGAATATCCGGATATTCTTCTAACAAAGCATTTAATAAAACCTCTTTAATTTCTTCTTGATTTTCTATCAAATAGTCAAAAGCATTTTGATGATACATTTCTGGACCTTCAAAATCAATTATAGAATCTCCTCCAATTCCATAAGAATAAGAACATTCTACATCTTCTCCCACTACTTTTGAAGCATAAAATCCAGCTCTATTTTGAAATCCTCTCCACACTGGAAATGAGATAAATCCTTCTATTTCAATTTTCTGTAATTCGTCGTTTTTGATCATTTTTAATTATATTTTTTTCTAAACAATTATTTTTATTCTATTTATTAAACATATTCTAAAATCACATTGAATTCCAAAGTTTCTCAGACAAATCGGCAATATTAACTTCATCTTGAGTTGCTTTTATAATAATTTCATAACATGAATCTTGTAATTTATCATTTTCAAATTTTATATTTCCAGATTCTTCAATCATCCACTTTCCATCTTCTTTTTCTAAAAAATCCATAAGAGAAACTAAATTTTCTGTGTATGAAATGTACGCTTTTATATAAGCATCAACATATTCTTCTTGTTTTTTAACTTGCCTGTCAAAGCCTGCTCTAAACATTTTATAAGCTTCGTGAGATCTGTCAATATCTTTGGTTAATTCATTTAAAATTCTTTCTCTATTATTTATAAATTCATGATAATTAATTGCGGCAATTCTAACTTCATTAAAAACCTCTTTTCGTTCTTTATAATCTTTAGTTTTCATCAAAACCTTTAAATCTAAAATATTCGGTTCTTCTAATCTAGTTATTGTCTTTAACCAAGTTGAAGTTTGTAATTCAGAAAATTTCAAAAATTCATAATTAATAAGTAAAATCTCTTTCTCTTTTCCAGTACTTTTTTTTATAGACTCTTCTAAACTATTATTTACATTAGAAGTAAGTTTCTCATAACCCTCAACAACTGAAAAATCCTCATTATTATAACTGTCATTGAAATCTTTTACCATCTCAATCACACTCTCATCTGATTTTGGAGTAGGAATAGCAAAACTTTGAATAAAATCCGATAAATTACCAAGTAGCATTAATAGTAGAATCACATTAAAAGTATATGTACCTGCGTACTTTTCTCTTTTTCGAATTAACCATACGATAAAAGCAATCAAAGTTGGAGTAATTAATACGCCAATTACAGAACCAAATGCAAAACCTAAATGAAATTCATTTATTCCTGTTATTAAGATCTGTAATATAAACACTAACAATGCAGTAATACAAAGAAATATGATATTTAAAACTGATAATCTAAACGGTGCTTTCATTTTTTTATACTTTTTCAATTATATTTTTTAATTCGTAAATAATTTATTCATCATAACGAATTATAAGTTTAAAACAATAACCTTACTTTTCCTTTTGATTTCAAACCATTTACTGTTTAAAAGTTTATTTACCTAAATATTCAACAATAAATTAATTTGTTAAAAATTTAATATTCTCAACAAAAATCGATAATTTTCCAAATATAAAAGTATTTATAGTAATAAAAAAAGTTAATTTTATAAATATAATTACGAATTGTAAAACACTAATTATAATAATAATTCGTTTACTATAAAGTTGATTGAAAGAATATCAAATTCATCAAAAAATGAAAATTATGGAAACACAATTACTTAAAGATAAAAATACATTATCCGTTACGAAACTATCTATTTTAATGAGTAGTATCGGAATCATTACAGCGATTATAATTCAATATAGTTTATTCAAAGACTATCAATTGGTTTCAGGAAAAACAAGAGCATTCTTTTGGCTGAAGCAATTACCTTATTATAATTATATCGTTTTTGGAGCTTTAGCATTCCTACTTTCAATTTATATTTTATTTAAAAAAGAAAAATTAAGACTAAAACTCTTATCTGTTGGAATGTCCATTACAGCAATTTTGATTCTAATTTCCAATTCCTGGAAATGGTTTAGTTAAAAAATAAAAAACCTCCTAAATTAATTTTAGGAGGTTTTGTTTTATATTCAATTTCATTATTTCAATAATACAGATTCAATTTTTTCTTGATCGTTGTATAAAATTTCATAGTTATAAGAAACTGTGTCTTTATCGAAAAAAGTAAGAGTAGCTGTATAATACTCTTCGTTTTTGTCTTCCGATTTTTTTACTTTTCTAACGCCACTCACCATAGAATTCACAAAAGGTTGTTTTTGCATCATCGCCACAAAATTATCTTGCTTATATAAAGTATCTAATTTCTCGTTTCCTTTTATTTGCGATTTGATCTGCTCCAAATGACTCAGAGCTTTCTGATAATATTCTTTTGCTCTAAATAATTGTCTAAACTTTAAACTTGAATGATCCGTTTTATTATTTTCATCAACAATCGAAATCTTAATAATAGAATTTGACGATAATGTGTTCGATTGATAATTTTCTAAAACTGCCATTCCAATTAAAGATTTCGTGTTTTCTAAAAACACCGAATTTTCAATTTCTTTTACATAGCAAGTAAGTTTCAGTTCGTTTCCATCCAAAATATTTACGGAATCAATAGCTTTAATAGCTACAATTTTTTTTCGTAATTTCTTGAGATGTTTAGGTTCTTTCTCTCCTCCACATGAAATGAGAAGAATTGCTGTAATGAGTAATAATAGATTTTTTAGCATTTTATTAGTTTAATTGATTATTAGTTGTAAATTCATCACAATTTAACAAATTTTTAACCAAAATTCTAAGGATTAGATTATTTTTTCTTTAACTAAACCTAAAACTACATTTAATAAAATGTAAAAAAACACTCTTGTTTTTCAGACTTTTATAGTATTTACAGCACTTTAAAAATGTTTTTTATTTTAAAATTATTTAATTAATGTTAAATATATAATTTTCAACACACTAGTTTTTTATTGAATTAATAAGTTTATAATCCAAAAATCTAATGCGCTCAAACCTCCAATTATTAAAACCCAAGTAAACCAATGTAAATGAATATGTTTTGCAACTCTAGCTTCTACAATCCACCAAACAATCAAGTAAATTGTCCAAAAAATCCAGCTTTCTACTCCATAAAGCGTTAATGTTATCATCCCGACCATAAAAACAAGCATTACCAAACAGAATTTGAACCATTCAAATTTCATGTTTACCGATTTAATTTTTCCCATCCTCTATTCTTTATAAATTCAGGGCAAAATTAATCTCCTCAAATTTTATTTCTTTTGACATAGGTCAAAATATGTAGAATGTTTCAAATTAAAATTTTCGATTAGCAAAATCAAAGAAAACGAATTTTCAAAATTTTACGCTTCTTTCAAAAATTCTGAAATTTCTGCAGCAGTTCTTTTTGCAGTTTTCCCGACTCCATAAATAGTTGCGGAAGCAAAACCTGTCCAAGAACCAAAGCCTACTAACCACAAAGCTGGTTCTTTTAAAGCTCTGGTTTGCTCTGTTTCTATTTTATGATTATTACTAATCCCAAGGGAATCCAGATGTTTTAAATTTGCTTTAAATCCTGTACACCAAATGACAGCATCGATTTTTTCTTTTTCACCATTTTCCCAAACGACACCTTCTTCATAAAACTCTTTAAAAGGTCTTACCGCATGAAAAACATCTCTTTGTTTTGCTTCTCTTACACTTTCGACTTGCACAATATTATTCAATGAGATTTTCTCTGAAGATATTCCCGCTAACTCCTTTGATGGTTGATTATAAAATTTTCGTGTTGCTTCATTAAATAAGTATCTCCCATCAATTTCTTCAGGAAGAAAAAATGGTTCTTCCAAGGTTACCCATTTTGTTTTTGCTACTTTAGAAACTTCCGCAAGAATCTGTGCTCCAGAATTCCCTCCTCCTATAATAATTACTTTTTTATCTCTAAACGCTTCTTCATTTTTATATGTAACGGAATGTATCTGTTTTCCTAAATATTTTTCATCGTTTTTATATTTCGGGATAAAAGAATTTTTTGCTGTTCCTGTAGCACTTACTAGTGTTTTTGTATAAAATTCACCATTGTTTGTTTTAAGCTTAAAAACATCGTTTTCTTTTAAAACTTCATGAACCTCAACATTTCTTTGAACAGGGAAATCGTATCTTTTTTCATATGCTTTTAAATATTCTATAAATTCATTTTTTGTTGGATATTCATTTTCTCCTTCTGGCATTCCCCAGCCTGAAAGTGAACTAAATTGAACTGGAGAAAATAATTTTAAACTATCCCAAGTATATTGCCAAGCTCCTCCTGCTTTTTCTTCAGAATCTAGAATTAAATAATCTAATTTATATCTTCTTAAAAAATAACCTACTGACAATCCTGATTGCCCTCCTCCTATTACAATTACATCGTATATTTTCATGATTGTTTTCTTTGATTTCGTTTTCTAAAATTAAGCTTTGTTTTAGTCTTTAACAAATATGAATTTTGGTCTTTTTCAAATTTTCTATCATACTTTTTTCTTGCGAAAGGGATTGAAGTGGAAAGCTTTTGTTTTGAAAAAATTAGAATTTCTAGGAAACGGAGGCGACCAACGGAAGCCCACGGATGACGTAGAAATTCTTTTTTTTGAAAAACAAAACTTGGAATGAAAAGCCCGACCTTTTTCTGAGTTTTTTGGAAACGAAGAAAAATGGTTTCGCCCAAATATATAATTACTTAAAATAACATCTTTATTTTTGAGCATAAAAAAATCCCTCCGAAGAGGGATTTGATTATTTTATAGAAAATTTAATTATTTTAAACTTCCTGTCATTTCTTCTGGACGTACCCACTCGTCGTATTGCTCTGGAGTAACATATCCTAAACGAACAGCTTCTTCTTTTAAAGTAGTTCCGTTTGCGTGTGCAGTATTTGCGATTTCAGCAGCTTTGTAGTATCCGATTTTTGTATTTAAAGCAGTTACTAACATTAAAGAGTTGTTTAATAATTCTTTAATTCTTGGGTGGTTTGGCTCAATACCAACAGCACAGTGCTCCTCGAAAGATACACAAGCATCTCCGATTAAACGAGCTGATTGTAATAAGTTTGCAGCCATCATTGGTTTGAATACATTTAACTCATAGTGTCCTTGTGTTCCACCAACTGTAATAGCAACATCGTTACCCATAACTTGCGCACAAACCATTGTGATTGCTTCTGCTTGCGTTGGGTTTACTTTCCCTGGCATGATAGAAGAACCTGGCTCGTTTGCTGGAATGATTAATTCTCCAATTCCTGATCTTGGTCCTGAAGCCATTAAACGAATATCGTTAGCGATTTTGTTTAAAGAAACAGCGATTTGTTTTAATGCTCCGTGAGATTCTACGATAGCATCGTGTGCAGCTAAAGCTTCGAATTTGTTCTCAGCAGTGATGAATGGTAATCCTGTGAACTCAGCGATTTTCTCCGCAACTAATACATCATATCCAGCTGGAGTATTTAATCCTGTACCAACAGCAGTTCCTCCTAAAGCTAATTCTGATAAGTGCGCTAAAGTATTTCTTAATGCTTTTAATCCATGATCTAATTGAGAAACATAACCAGAGAATTCTTGTCCGATTGTAAGAGGAGTTGCATCCATTAAGTGTGTTCTACCAATTTTCACAACATCTTTGAAAGCTTCAGATTTTGCTTTTAAAGTATCTCTTAACTTCTCGATTCCTGGAATTGTAGTTTCTACAATCATTTTGTAACAAGCAATGTGCATTCCAGTTGGGAAAGTATCGTTTGATGATTGTGATTTGTTTACATCATCATTTGGTTGGATTACTTTTTCTCCTTCTCCGATAACTCTTCCTGCAAGTTCTTGCGCTCTGTTTGCAATCACTTCGTTTGTGTTCATGTTACTTTGTGTACCAGAACCAGTTTGCCAAATCACTAGAGGGAATTGATCATCGTGCTTTCCTTCTAAGATTTCGTCACAAACTTGAGAAATTAAGTCTTTCTTTCCTTCTTCTAAAACACCTAATTCAAAATTTGCGTGCGCAGCAGCTTTTTTTAAGTAAGCAAAACCGTAAACTACTTCTAATGGCATAGAAGCAGGCGCTCCGATTTTGAAGTTATTTCTTGAACGTTCTGTTTGTGCTCCCCAATATTTGTCAGCAGGCACTTGAACTTCACCCATTGTGTCTTTTTCGATTCTATATTTCATGGATTCTGTTTTTAAGAATTTTTTATTCAAAATTTAAATTCCCACAAATTTAAGAAATATGAAGGCTTTAACATAAAAGTTTATGGAATTAATTTTTAGGTTTTTTAAGGTTTTGGTTTTGATGATTTTAGGAAGAAGAATGAATTTTAGAAATGTATTGATTATAGTTTTGTTTGAGTTGTTTGGTTTTGAAAGAGTAAGAATTAATATTTTAATTTGTGTTAATATCTAACTGATTTCATATTAAAACAATTCACTATTTGAAACTATTTTTCTTGAATATTATAGGTAAAAGTGATAGTTTTATCAAAAATTTAAAAAATATAATGTTTAAAAATTGCATCTCTTAAATGAGTAGTTTCCTTACTTTTTTAAGAAAGAAATTTACAAACATTTAAGCCTGAAAATTCCTAATATAAATTGCAAAATATGAATCAGAAATTTTTCAAAAGCATCTTTTTTATGATGTTTTCAATTTTTATCACAAGCCAACTTTATGCACAAGAAGAAGAGGATTTTGATAACCCTAGAATGATGGTTAAACTTTCTCCTCTGAGTTTGATTGATATATTTGATAATCCTTCTCTAAGACTTGGATCTGAAATAAATGTTTATAAAAATGTTTCCTTAGAAATAGAAGCCGGAACTTATTTCAAAGATATTTATGTTCATAAATTAAATGGTGAAGGATATTTATTTAAACCAAGTATCAAACTTTATACTTATAAAGGTACAGATGAACGAAGTGACAAATGTATGTCTTATCTCAGTTTGGAATATATGAATAAATTTCAAAGATATAATGTGAAAGATAGTATCAGTATTAATGGTTATGATTACCAAAAAAAATACCAACTAAGAAGAAAAGTAGATGCTTTTTCTTTAAAAGCTGGAACTGTTTATATATTTAAAAAACGATTTGTTCTTGAATTTTATGGAGGAGTTGGAATTCGTTTTTCAAGTACAAAATCTGACATTTCTCAAATCGAATTAGATAATATAATTCCTGAATTTGATGAATCTACTCCTGACACTTACGCAAAAAATATTGGTAATTGTTCTTCTATAAATATGATTTTAGGAATAAAAGTCGGCTATGTGCTATTTGAATGACATAATATTCGTTTTTTTACTAAATAATCAAAAATCAATTTAAATCAACCAATATGAAAAGAATTTTTATTTTATTCTTATTATTAAGTACTTCAATTTTAAGTGCTCAAATAAACAAATCAGATCTTAATCATGTCAATAAATTAGTGAGTGAATTTGATGTTGTTCTTAAAAAATACTATCCAAACGCTAAAGATGATTTGGCTTATAAGGAATTTATGACAGAATTGGTGGAAAGAAAAGTAAATCCAAATATCATCAATGAAACAAACAGTTTATCTACTTTACAGAAATTCACAAAAAATGAGTCTTTCAAAAAAATATGGATTTTAAATCCTGCAAAAGACAAATCAAAAAAATATGCTATTGATTTTAATGGTGATTTTTATAATTATATCATCAAAAATTGTAAAAATAAAGATGTTAAAACTACTTTAACTGAGTTTCAGAGAATAAACAATGATACTTCTCTTCCTGAAAAACCTAGTCCGTATTTATTAGCTAGAGCTTTTACCTCTTTTTTAAAGGATAATGAGTATAGTCAAAAAAACATTAAAGAGGCTATTGCTATTTTATTTTACTATGATATCATGTGTGAGCATAGAATTAAATAAGAAATAACTCAAATATTTAATAATCGGTTGTATAAGATATTTACAACCGATTTTTTTCAAAAAACTCTTCCTTAAAAAATAAAAACCAATGAAATATATTTTCACCTTTTTTCTTCTATTGTTTTTTTCAACAAATACATTTGCACAGAATAATCTTAAGACTTTCAAACCATCTAAATTTTTCACACCTGATTTGAGTTCTAAAACGGAGAAAGAAATTGAAAGACAATGGGAATTATTAAAACAAAAAAATCTTACGGATAAAGAAAATAAAGAATTAAATAAATTATTAGAAAAATATGGTGAAGTTGTAACAAATGTTTGGGAAATAGAACCAAGTGGATGTAGTTGGTATTGCGGTGGTGGAAATTATAAAATAACTGCTTCTTCAGAATTAACCTCACAAAACAAAAATAATTATTCCGCAAAATCTGCAAATGATCTTAGTTATAAAACTGCTTGGGTAGAAGGGAAAAAAGATAGTGGAATTGGGGAGTTTTTAGAATATCACTTTAAAAATAACAGCCCAAGAATTACAACAATTATTATTTCTAATGGTTATGTAAAGTCTGATTATGCTTGGAAAAACAATAATCGTGTCAAAAAATTAAAACTTTATATAAATGGTGAAGTTTTTGGGATTCTAGAATTGGAAGATTCTAAAGCTAATCAATATTTCGAAATTGGAACTTTTGGACATAATAAAGACGGAAATGATCTTGTTTTAAAATTTGAAATTCTTGGAGTTTATAAAGGAGAAAAATACGATGATACGGCTATTACAGAAATTTATTTTGATGGAATTGACGTTCATTAAAAAAAGAATATATTGCTACTTTAGATAAAACCAAAGAATTAATTTTATTGCAATGGAAGTTAAGGATTTAAAAATAGAGTCGCATTTAGATACTTCAGAAATTATAGATAGATTAGAAAAATTGAATGGAAAAGAATCCTTTTTGACAGCTGTTTCTGGTAAAAAACTTTATACAGGAACTATCAAAAAAGAGAAAATTAGTTTGAGAACTTTTAGTTCTCCTCCTGTTGAAATAACTGGTTTCATTACAGAAAAAGACAATAACAAAGAATTAAATATAAAACTAAAAGCAGAATCAAATAAAGCATCTTCTAAAGGTCTAATTTATGCTTTGTGTTATCCTATTCTTTCTGTAATAATTTTTCTTAATATTTATAATAATCCAAAAAGCGTAATCGTATACATTCTGTGTGCTCTATCCTTATTTATTCCTATGATTATTTATAAAGTTGATTATTTTATAAATCAAAAACCATTAGAGCCAAATCTTGATTCCATAATAAAAACTATAGAAAAACAATTTAAGTAAACACATACTTTCATAAATGAATGTCTTATTTCATCTTTCCGTTGGTGTAGGAATTATTGCTGCAATGAGTCATCAAAACTTAGAGAAAAACAGAGTACTGAAAATTGGGTCTGGATTTTTACTTGGTGTTTTATCTCATGGAGTGTTGGATTATACACCACATTGTTATCCTATAAATTCCAAAATCGATGTGATTCTTGGACTTTTTATTATTTTATTATGTATTAAAAGTGTTAAAAAAGAATTTAGAATTTTAGTTTCTGCAGTCTTATTTGGTTGTATTTTTCCTGACATTATTGATTTATCTCCTGGAATTATAAATAAACTTTTAGGATGGAATCTTCCAACTTTTGAAAACATATTCCCTTGGCACATACACAAATACTCTGGTTCGATTTATTCTGATGATTGTAATGTTTCCAATATCAATCATATTTTAACTTTGGTTTTTAGTGCAATTTTGATAATCTTAAACAGAAAATCTGCTCTGAACCTAATAAAATAAAGACTTACGCTACTATTTTCTCTTTTTAAATTTTATTTATATTTGACCAATATTGCTATGATTTGAACTAGTTTTCGATTAAAATTATAGCTAATAATATTAAATAAAAAACATGAATAGAATATGAAAAAATTAAAAGCATTTATAGTAATCTTTTTTATGACCTTATTGGTTTTTTCACAAAATAAAGAAGCTAAAATTTTATATATCGTCGACTCAATTCCTATTATTGAAGAACCTCAAAAAGGTTTTGGGGATTTGATGGAATATGAGATTGAAAAAATGGAAGTTGTAAAAGACAAAAAATTAATCACAGAAAAAGGTTATAAAGACTTTGATGGGATTATTTATATCTACACAAAAGAATTTGAAAAAAGGTCGGATAGCATCAAAGCTATTCCAACTACAAAATCTATGACTAGAAAAAATGGGGTTTGGCATTTAAAAGATGCTGATCAACCTTATACAGGTCCTTTCATTGATTATTATATTAATGGAAAAAAGGAAGGAGAAGGATATTTATCTAACGGAACTTTAAAAGGAAAAAGGACGCAATATTATAAAAACGGAGTTACTTCTTCTATTGTAGAATATGAAAACGGGATCTCTAATGGAACTGAAAAGTTATTTTACAAAAACGGAATTTTGAAACAAAAAGGTGTTTTTAAAAATGGAAAAGAAGTAGGTGTTTGGGAAATGTATCACCCAAATGGAAGATTGAAACAACAGAGTACTTTCAAAAATGGAAAAATAGATGGAGAAAATATCTCCTACTACTCTACTGGAGAAATTCAAGGAAAAAACTATTATGAAAATGGTGTGTATAAAGCTGATAAGAAAACAGAAAAACTATTTAAATTATACAATAAATCTCAAGAATTATATAATCAAGGAAATCTGAAAGGAGCAATAAAAAAACTAGATAAAGTCATTAAAGAAGATCCAAATTGGGCAAAAGCTTATTTTGCAAGAGGAACAATGAAATTGAATAGTTTTGATTTTGATGAAGCAATTGAAGATTTTAATAAAGCAATAAAAATTGAACCTTATTATACAAAAGCATATTCTAACAGAGCTTTTTCAATAATTAGAAAATATCAATTTGGAAATGCGAAAACTTTATCAAACTCAAATGGAGTTCAGATTTTAGCTTCAAAAGAAAAAGAGCTACCAAAGGCTGAAAAAAAGAAAGTTTGTAAAGATTTATCCAAAGCAATTTTACTTGAAGATGAGCATCCTTTAGTTATTGAGGCTTACAAAGAACATTGTAAATAATAATTTTCACACATAAAATAGAAAAGCATATCGTAGAATTTACGTTATGCTTTTTTTGTTTTTATATTTTAATTTTTCAAAGAGTATTAATCATTCATTTTTCGTCTCAACACATCTGCTAATTCATGTTTCAAAGCATCTGAAAAACCGGATATTCCTGGAATATCATTATATTCTACAATGTGAAGTTTTCCATTTTCTTCTTCTAAAATATCAATTGCTAGGATATCAGCCTGTAATTCCTTTTGCAATTTTAAAAGTTGATTTTTAATCGACTCTAAAGGTTTGATTTCTATAAAATCCGTAGTTTCTATATTGGCTTTCCAAAACTTCCCTTTTCTAGACATTGCCCAAATTTTATCTTGAATTACGATATAACGAATATCTCGAACATAATTAATATAAGGTTCGATACTGATATAGTTTTCAGTTACAAAAAGTAAATCTTGAATATCTTGCCAATGTTTTTCATTTTCTACCAAAACTTTTCCAAATCCTCCATGATAATTTCCAACCTTGACTACAAAAGGAAAATCTATTTTTATATTTTTTAAATGATTTGATTTTGTTACAACATTAAAATCAATCACTGGTAAACCAAGTTTTTTAATTCTGGAAAGCATTGATAAACGATCAAATCCTATTTTTAGAGTTTCCGCCGAATTTATACAAGGAATTCCACTCAAAGCTATCAAGTTTAGTGCAGTTGTTTGAATTTCACTTGGTCGAATAGCGCCAACTCTCCATAAAATTGCATCTGGAGAAATTACACCATCAGCATCTGTAATGAATAATTTCCCGTCTCTTAAAATCCAAGAAGTATTTTGTATATATTTTTGTGTAACCTCAAATTCTGGTAAAAAGTCTTGCCAGTATTTTTCACCATTTATTACTAATATTTTTTTCATATTTTTTAAAAACATAAAAACACAATTATCAAACTGTGCTTTTATGTAGTTTTTCGTTTACTTTTTATTCTCCATATATATTTCTTTCAAGAATTCACTTTTAGTTTCTTTAGAAAGATTCATGTCATCAATAGTGAAATTATAAATATATTCTCCATCACAACCAAAAAGAAAATAACTTTCTAAATCATCTTTTTTTGCCATCCAAACAATTGAACCATTTTCTTTATCTTCCTGAATAATTTCTACTTTATAGTTTAATTCAGATTCAAAATACTGAGAATCCCATTCAAAATATAATTTTGCAATTTCATTCTTAGACATTCCTTTTTTATAACCTGGAAGTTGATTTGACCTATAAATTACAGTTCCAACAGTTGTTTTATCTTTATTAATTATAAAAACTTGTCCACCTTTCATTTTTTGGTGTTCTTCCCACTTTCCAGGGATGTAAATTTTTCTATCAATATTTCCAAAATAAATAGAAAACTCTTCTACATCTGGAACAAATACAAAATCGAAAGTTTCTTTTTCTGTATTGTTATTATATTGAATGCTTAATTTCAGATTATTTTTGTCTATAATTTTTCCTTCAAAAGAATTACTCAAAGGTCCTTCAAGTCTAATATCTGGCGATTCACTATTGTTTACTGTAAATTCTATCTGGGTATCCTTATTAGAAAAATATCCATTTTTTTCAAACCTTCCTTTTTTCCCAAACCATCGTGAAACATTTTGCGGAGCATATGAATTCACTGCTTGTGCGTAAACAGTTCCGTCATCATAAAAACGTAAATATGTATATATTTCTATTTCTCCACTTTTGATCACTTTTGTTTTCGCAATATAAAGTCCGTTTGTATTAATTTTTGAAATATCATAATGTAATTTCTCAGGCTCAATAGCTTTATAAAGTTTGATGTTTTTTACAAAACTTTCAAATTTCGGTGCATTAATATCATAAGTTCCAGGAGTTGCAGTAAAATTAATAACATAACCTATACCGTTTTGATAAACAAACATCGTTTGACTTTTATATTTCAAACCATTACGAATAGTATTTACTTCATAAGTATGGTAAGGATTTTCGCTTATTATTTTTTTAGAATCAAGAATAGGACTTATTTGATAAAAATGAAAAGAAACAAGATCTTCTTGATTTTTAATTTCTTCTCTTTTATAAGCAGTGATTGCTACTGCATTTTCAATATTTGCTTTTTCAAGTTCACTATAAACTTTTGGCATTCCCCAATCAATTATAGCTCTACCATTTGCGGCATCATCTTTAAGATTTCCATACACACTCCAACCTTCCGGAACTTGAGCACTGAATCCGTATTTGTCATTTTTATAATCTGATTGTGCGTAGGTCATCTGAACAATGACCATGAAAATAATTAAAAACGTGAAGTATTTTTTTTTCATTTTTATTTTAAATAAAGGGGTTAAAAATTATATTTTGATATATTATTCTTTTTCAGAATTTGTCTTTTTATTTTCTTCAAATGTATTCCACAATTCTACCGTATCTTTTTTTATTAAAACAGGAGGTACATAAGTTAAATGTGAACAAAAATCATCATTCTTTCCTCCAAAAGAAATCATACTATCAATTTGTTCTTGTTTAAAAGTTCTGTTTAGTTTTGACTTCAAAAGATTTACATTATAAGTAGAATCATCTTTTAAAGGATAAAATCGATCATCAGCAATAACGAACAAATGATGAATATAACCACACAGAAATCTATAATTTTTTCTTTTATAATCTGTATACCAATGTCTATACCCATATAAACCATTCATATTTTTTAAATCGATAAAAAACGGTTCAATATCGATCGCATTTTTTGTTTCTCTATTGAAAAGACTGTTTCTTCCAGGTAATTTTTTAATTTTAGTCTCACAAAAATAATTTAAAACAGGTTCCTGAAGTAATGAATCAAAAAGAGAACTATATTCTTTTTTAATTAAAAACTCTTGGCTATAATTGGCTACACTATACGAATAACTTCCTTTTCTACAATTATTATTTTTACTAGGTACATTTTCATACCCGAAAAGCACAAAGAGACATAGGAAACTTAAAATTATCCAGATTTTATTTTTCATAACTTTTTATTAGAAATACCTTGATCTTTTTTCACTATTTAATCAATCTCAATTCTTTTATCTCAATCGATTTCTATCATTTTCATATTTGTAAAATCTATATAGTTATTTTCTTTTGTTTTAGAAACCATATAAATTTTAAAAGGTTTTTGATTTTTCATTTTCTCAAAGCATTTTTTTACAGAATCTTGAGGGATATTTTTATCTACAAAAACTTTGTAATAAGGAGCTATTTGTTGCCATTTTTCAAAATCTACTATATGAGTGGCGTCACTATAATTAATATAAAAATCTTCTAAATTAAAATCTAACTTTTCTTCCCAATCCTTATCTAAATTATCAAGATTCTCAGAAAATTCCGTTTTACAAATTATAGTATCATTTCTATATCCTATAAATACTTTCAACCCTAATTTTTCTTTACGAGAATTATATTTTGCATTTTTATACTCTTTTAAATCAAAAATAACCTGATGTTTTTTTGAAAGAAAATCAAGATAATTTTTAGACCGAATAAATTTAAAGCTTGTTGAAGGACCATTTGGCCCATCCATTACTAAAGTATCATTTTCTGTAAACGCAAAACCTTTAGATAATTTTATTATAGTATCTGATAAATATGGTTTATAATCAAAATGAAGCTTTTTATTTGAGACATTCCATTTATTTTTTTGAAAATCATTATCAAAAATTTTAATAGAATCTTCATCAATTTCTATATTAATTTTCTCATTTATATCGTACCAATTTCCATACAGTTTTTTCTCTTCTTTAGTTCTTCCACACGATATTAAAATAATAGACATTAGGAATAGTAGTATTTTCTTTTTCATAAATATTTTTTTCGGTAATATATAAATTTTCTCTTCACACTACAAACCAATTATTTATAAATCATCTTCAATTTTCCATCTCCCATCAAATCATTTGTCATCACACACTGAACACATTCATTTTTTAAGAGTTGAAATTCTGTTCTTTCAAAAACAGATTTATGACTGAAATTAATTTGATCAAAGTTCTTTTTTATAAAAATTACAAAATAAAAAGTGTGATTATAAGATTTTATAGCTTCCTCAATAATTTGATCTAAAGTTGGGAAATATAAAATGTAAGAATCCGTCTTTTGTCTTTTTACTTCTTTTGAAAATAAACTATCTGCAAACTTTTTTTCATCCATTTTAAAATACACACAAAAATTATTTACACCAGAATCACAATACTTTTTTAAAACAGATTTTAGATCTGAATTAGGAAATTCTTTTAAGTAGTACTCTTTTGTTTTCATTTTCTATTTTTTGTAAATCTACTTTTTTATAGAATATATTCCTTCTTGAAAACAGAGAATTCTTCAAAAATTATTTGTTTAAAATCCAGTCAACTCTTCTTTTATTAAACTTATCTCTCTTGATTTTTCAATATTTTATAAATTCGATTATTAATTATTTCAGATAAATTCCAATAATATAATTTAGAATCAGTTGTATTATAAAATTGAATTACAACAGCATCGAGATCTTTATAATATTTAGCAAAACTTTGATAGCCTGGAACCCAACCACCATGTTCAAATTCATATAGAGAAGCATAAATTTCTTTTTCATTTTGGGTAAATAGAGAACCATCATTTAAAGCTCTTAAGAAAATAGCAACATCTTCAGCTGTAGCTAACATTCCATGTTCATCTGCTTTTAAATCGTGCGGATGACCAACATGATAACCGCTCATTACATTTTCTAGATTCACATCATTTAGCGAACCAAAAGTATTCTTAAGATTTAGTGGCTGTAAAACCTCTTTTTGAATGAACTTAAAATTATTATAACCCAATGTATTATCCATAATCTTATTGATTAGAAGATAATTTGTATTACAATATTCATAACCTTCATTCGGTTTAAAATTAGCTGGTTTATTTAAAATTAAAGCTATACTTTCTTCAAAAGTTTGAGTTGGAGACGACCAAAAATTTGGAGTATCAGTGAAGTTTGGAAGTCCACTCCTATGCCGCACCATCATTCGAAGTGTGATTTTATCTGCATTTTCAATCTCCCCTTCAAGCTCAGGAAAATAATCCGCAATTGTTTTGTCTAGAGATAATTTTTTTTGATTAACCAATTTTGTGACAGCAACAGCATCATATAATTTGCTAATACTTGCAATTTTGAATAAAGCATCTGATTTCGTTGGAATTTTTGATTCTCGATTATGCCAACCAGATGTAAAATATTGAGGTGATTGTCCTGTTTTATCTACATAAACAATCATTCCATCAAATCCATGATTAACAGCTTCGTCTGCTTGTTCTTGAATTGTGTTTGGCAAAGGCAGAATCCATGCTTTAACCAAAAGCCAAGGAACAAAATATAAAGAAATTATAGTCCCAAGTAATAGAACAATTTTAAATATCTTTTTGTGTTGCTTTTTTTTCATTTGTTTTACATTATTACTAGAATAATCTTTCTTTTTATATTTTAAATTTTTAGATAAGTATTGTTGACATTTCTGTTTTAATAAAATAATTCAGCTAAACCTAATTGTTTCTTACTCCAAATTTCATTTAAAAATTTATTTACAATGTTTCTTTTGTAAAATTAGAATTTCATCACCGTAATTTTCAACAAATTTTAATTCTATAGCTTTCTCAATAGCTTGACATCCTTGATCTTTTTTATCTATAGCAAAATAAATTAGTGCTTTATTTCTATATGCATATGAATTTTCAGGAGAAATAAACAATGACTTATTTACATCCTCTATTGCATCCCAATATTTGTAAATTTTATATTTAGCATAACCTCTATTATTATAAACTAAAGCCAGTAAAGAAGTTTCACTTTTTATTTCGACACCCTCAATTTTGTTTTCAATTTTATTTTTAATCAAATTCTCAGCTAAATTATTTTCTTCAATTGATTTTTCATATTGCTCATTTTTAGAATATTGAAATGCTAAATTAACATGACCAACAGTGAACTCAGGAAATGATTTTGTCAATTCCTCAAGATACTTAATTGCTTCTGGTGTTTTATTTTGAGAACTTAAAACCTTGGCAATATTTACATAACAATTTATTTTCAATCCATTTTCTGGATTATTTTCAAGAATCTTTTTATAATCATTGTATGCATTTTGATTTGGACCAATAATTCTATAACTATCAGCTCTAATATTTAATAATGAATTTTGTAATTCTTTATTTTCTTTAATGTGTTTTAAGCCTTCATTGCAATCTAAAATAGCATAATCAAAATAATTTAAAGAGAAATACAAGAAAGCTCTTTTGTCGTAAGCATCTGAAGATTTATTGTTTAATTCTATCGATTTATTATAATCTCCTAAGGATTCTTCTATCAGGTTTAAATAAAAATTTGCCTCACCTCTTTGAAGATAATAATCCGAATTTGCTGGATCTTTTTGTAATAATTCAGAATAAAGTTTTTTTGCTTTACTAAATTCTCTATTCATTAAAGCTTTTTCTGCTTCTATTTCACTTTGAGAATATGTGAAATTTGATAAAATTAAAGCGATTGAAAGTAATAGTAATTTCTTGATCATTTTTATTTTTTTAGTTTTCTTTATCAGTTAATTACCTCAAATATAAATGCTTTTTTAAGTATTTCAAAAATATTAATAGAACTTAAAAACAGAAAAAACACATTCTATCCAACACAAATAAAAACTCCTAAATAATCTATCGTATTTTCTCTTAAAATCAATAATTCCAAAACATCCCAAGATTCTCTAACCTTTAGAATTCCTCGGATAGAGTTTTCATTATTTAATTTCGTCGAATTTTCCGGAATTTGCCAATGATTTAAAAACTCATTAAAATCAGATTTATATTCTTCCAGTCTGATTGGCACAAATTCATTATTTATAGTATCCCATTGGTCATAATCAAGTTTTAGACAGAAATTAATCCAAGCTTCTTCTAATGAATTCACTTTATCAAGAGAAATACTTGCTTTGATCAGATCATAATCATCATCTTTTACTTCAGAAAATTCAAATTCAATTGGATCGATTTTAGTTTTCAAAAGAGCATGAATCTTACTCGGATTGATAAAACGATTTTCAAATCGTTCATTAATTAAATCAAAACTATCTTTTTTTAAAATTTCCATTTGACTATAGTCGACTTTATAATTCCAATGCATCAATCTCCAAAGTAATTTTAAAATCTCTTTTCTATCCTCAAGATTATATTTTTCTTCTGTTCGAATACAAATAGTTTCTGGAAAATTTTCAAAAATTTCAAAAGTAATTTCAAAAAGCTTTCCTTGATACAAAGCTTTAATTTTCTTTGTTTCTCTTACATTTAATTCATTGATAATCTCAAAAGTTTTCAATTCTCTATCTAAATCAAAGAGAAGTTCAGCATTAGAAATTTTCGAGTTTTTAAAATGTAAAATATAAGTATGTTTCATTTCAATTTATTTTATTCATAAAACCAAATTAATATTTTTTTATCCTCAAAAAGTTTCAAATAGTTTATTTATTTTTGAGAACCTAATAAAATAAAATTGAAGAAAAATAAATATTTCTCTACCCTGAAATCAAAGAGTTTATTGATTTTAATTGCTTTTATATTTCTTTTCTGGGGAATTTTGACAAATAATTATACTCAAATTAGCATTGGACTGATTATTCTAATAATTATTTCTAGATTCGTTTTTAAGGATTTTAAATATATACAAGAATTGCATCATTGGATTCTAAAAAATGAGAATAAAATAATTTTATTTTATCCTACGAAGAATTCAACTCAAGAAAATATCCAACAGAATTTAATTCCGAAAATACCTTTTGAAATAATGGAAGTTTATTATGACGGACCAAAAATTGTTGGCGATATAAAAAGATCCGTTGTTCATGAAATGATCAAATGGAATTCAAAAATTGACACGAATTTTCCGGCAATTATTAAAGTTAAAAAAGACACTCTTTTAGTCGAAGAATTATTTGAATTGATTCGTACAGATTTGAACGATGAGGATTATTTAGAAATAATAGATAAAATTAAAAAAGTAAAAGATTATTGATTACAAACATTTAAAATCATCAAAAGATTGTAGAATCAAAGCTAAAAATGTAGTTTTAACAAAAATTAAAATCTTTCCAAAAAAATGAAAATAGAACTTTATCCAGATATGGACGAAAGAGACAATGAAATTGAATATTTAGAATATGATATTGATGAAAATGCTCCAATCAAAGAATTGTTTGATAAAATTCATGAAGAAAAAAACATTCCACGATTTAAAGAATTTATTTTAGATGAAAATCAAATTGAAAAAATACCTTGTGAATACTACATTAAAAGTAATGACAAATCCTATTCTTCATTCCAATTCATAGACGATTTGGATCAAAAAATCTCTGAATTCCAAAAAAATGGAAATGATAATTCATTAAGTCTTATGATAAATCAATCCATTGGTTTTGTTAATTAATTATAATTATTCAGAAGAAATTGATTTTGTTCAAATTTCTAAAGATTTAGAAACCTCAAATTCTATTATTTGTATTGAGAATTTCCCTGAATCAGATGAAAAATTGTCCAATTTTATAAAGAACATTGGAATTCCGATTGAAGATTTTAAAAACAATAAAATCAAAACTGTTTTTGATGTCAAAGTAATGAAACAGAAAGGATATTTTAAATCTGTTGCAAATTCCAATTATACTTTTCCGCTGCATACCGACTGTGCAGATTATGAAAAAGTTCCTAATTGTATAGGTTTACTCTGTGTTCAACCAGCAGAAAATAATGAAGGAGCAAATACTTTTGTGGATTTAGAATCTATTTTAAAACAATTATCTGAGTCTGAAATTGAACTTTTAACTACGAAAAAATGGTGGTTTCGAAAAATTTACAAACCTATTTTAGAAATAGATAATCAGACAAAAAGTATTTTTTATGATAGAATTACCATGGAATCTTTTACAAAATTAGATACGTCTGAAAAAATGATTTTAAATAAACTGGATCAAATTTTCATTCAAAACTCGTTTAAAATCAATTTGAAAAAAGGAGAATTAATTTTGTTTAGAAATGATTTATTTCTTCATGGTAGAGAAAGTTTTGAAATAGATTCAAATAGATTACTAAAAAGGATTCGTTTTACATTGATTAATTCCTGATATCAAACATTACAACTCTCACATCTCCCCTGTATCAAAACCTGAGAAACTTCTATTTTTCGGTTTGGTATAGGCGGGATTTTTACTTCTACAGAAAGACAATCTACTTTTCCGCAACTCAAACACTGAAAATGTGGATGCATATCAATATGTCCTGTTTTCGAGCATCCATTACATTTTGCATACCATTTTATCCCACTATTATCTAAGAAAGAATGCAAAACTCCGTCATCTTCCAATTTATCTAACACACGATAAACTGTCGTTTTATTAATTTTTGAACTAAGTCGCTTAATTAATTCAATTGCTGAAATTGCATTTGGTTTATTTTCAAATTCCTTTAATAAAACCGCTACAGATTGTGTTTTTCTAATAATTCCCATGGAGCAAATTTATTACAATCGAGTTGCAATAACAAATTAAATAGCTATATTTGCAACTCAGTTGCATTAATATTATATCTAGTGAAAATAACTTTACACAAATCGGATACATTTGGAGCATTGGCAGGAATTTTATGTTTAATTCACTGCATCGCTACTCCTCTACTTTTTATCACGCAATCTTATTCAGCAGGAAATCATGAGTCAGCACCAATTTGGTGGCAAAACATAGATTATTTATTCTTAATCCTATCTTTTTTTGCAGTGTATCGCTCCACGCAAACAACCTCAAAGAATTTTATGAAACCTGCACTTTGGATAAATTGGGTGATTTTATGTTCTTTAATTATAAATGAAAAACAAGAATGGTTTCATTTGGAAGAATTTTTCACTTATGGAGCTTCTTTACTTTTGGTCGGATTACACATCTACAATTTGAAATTTTGTCAATGTAGTGATGATAAGTGTTGTCATTAAAATTATTTGAATCTGGCAAATCTACTCTCAAGAAAAAAACTAATTTTCCACTAAACGTTATCATATTTGAAATCAAATAAGTGAGTTTTAATAATTTTAAAACACACCCCTAGCCCCTCTCAAGAGGCAGGGCTGTCAAGTTCTGGTTTGATTTATCGAATTTTGATGATCGCTGGCGCGAGTTTGTAACTCGTGACCACACAAATGTTAGAAACAATGGGCACACTTTACAAAAGTGCGCCAGGTTTTAATTAAAAAAATAGGAGAACCTGACAGCCCTTCTCTCAAGAGGGGAATTTGATAATGTTTAAATTTATTTTACAAAATCATAAAACAAAAACAACTTATGATTCTAAGAGCCTGTTTAAAATTGTATCAGAATTTATTTTATAGCTTATTAAAATGCTATTTAGAAGGCTTTTTTGGAGTGCATAGCATCGCTATGGAAGAGAAAAAAGACAAAAAAGAGCTTTTAAGAAGCATTAATTTTTTTTGATATAAATTTAAATAGGCTCTAGATTAAACGAGTAAATTTTATAATTTAAACCTTTAAACTTTATATATAAACCTAAAATTAAAAACATGAAACGATATTTACTAGTAACCATCATTGGTTTATTGGCATATTTCCCTGCTGTTTCTCAAAAATTAAAAGTTGGAACTTTCAATGCTGAATTTTTAAACAAAGCGAAAGTACATATCAAATTTGGTAAAAAATTCTTTATCAAAGATGAACCACAGGACGTACAAGATTTTTGGAATGATGATAAAAACAGAACTGCAAAATTCGAGGAAGCTTCTGCAAATGTTGCAAAAATGATTAAACGAATGGATGTAGATATTTTAACGCTTACAGAAGTTGGAAATCGTGAAGAATTAGCAGTTTTAAAAGACGAATTAAAAAAAATCGGTGTGGATTACAAATATTATGAAGTTTGTGATTGTAAAGATCGATTTACAAAACAAAATGTTGCTGTTTTTTCAAAATATCCATTGAAAGATATGTGGTATGAAATTCCTGGAAGATCTCTTTATTTTGGAGAGCCAGATGGAGACTGGGAAGGAGAAACAGGAATCAGTAAAGGTCTTAAAGTTACTGCAACTATTGACGGAAAAGAGATTGATATTTTTGTGTTACACTTCATCAGTGAGAGAAAAGGATATGAAAGCGACATGAAAAGAATTGCACAAGCAAATATTGCAAGAAGAGCTGTTGTAAAACAATTGAACAAAGGAAGAAATGTTATTGTAACCGGAGATTTGAACTCGCAAAAGAAAAGTGCTTCTCTTTACAGACTTAGAGGTTTTGATGATATTTATGAAGAATTAATTCAAACTGGGCAAAGTCAATATTTCGAAAATTATGATGTTCGTTGGACCTACAATTATCAAGGTGAGCCAGAACAGATAGATCATATTTTGGTTTCGACTGGTTTAACAACAAAAACTGGAATTAAAACGGAAATTTTGGAAACAAACGATGAAAAAATTTCTGATCATAACCCAATTGTTGTAACGATTGATTTACAATAAAAAATTTAAATGAGTTCCATATATTCAGGCAATAATTTTCATGGAGTTTATAAATAATTGCCTAATGTCCCTTCTTTTTTGGAGGGACATTTTTTTGTTATATATTTCAAGAAAAATTGAATGAATCCCAAAAATTTAAATTTATGATATTTAAAAAAAGGTCTTTTGAAGAAGAAATTAATGATTATCACACAGCAAGGGGAAGAGAATATTACGAAAAGTTAAACAAAAAAGAACGTCCTAAAAAAAGATCAAATAAAAAACTATTTACAAGACTTGGTTTTCTTTTGTCATTTATAATCATTTCTGGAATTATTATACTTGTCAATGATAAAAAAGAAAAACAAAATCTGATTGAAAATGGAATTCGAACAAAATCTTTGGTGACAAATGCTTATAGAGAAATCTATACTCCACTCTATGAAGGCTACAGTGTAGACAATTTTAAAATTCAATATAAATTTAAAACTAATGATAATTTAGAAATTGAAAGTTTTAAAGAAATTTATATAGGATATTTTTATAAATATTTTGATTCTATTGTAAAAGCTGGAGATAGTATTACCATTTTTTACAACGAATCGAATCCTAAAATAAATATGATTCCTGAGAAAATTTATTTAGAATAGAATTTATTTTCGACTTTAAAGCTATTTTTAGAAGATTTAAGAGCATTTTCTCATATTTCAAATACTGAGCTTATTTTAAATTAAAACTCTTCTTAAATCTTATTTTTAAAGTTAAAACAGTTTTTAAACATCAAATCTTAACTTTTGAAAGCAATTTTAAGATTAATAATTAGCATACCGAAAATTTTATTTAAGTAGTTTTCTTAGAACTTAAACACAGCCCAAAACGCTCTCAAGAAGGGAAGTTTGACAATCAGTTATCCTTATCTGCAAATTTATATTTCACATCTATTTTTAACATGAATCTTTATACTTTTTAGCACTTAAAACTTATTTTTAAAACTAAAAACAAATTGTTTTATTTCCGCCTATTATTAACTTTAATTAAACATATATAATTATTTTATTTTAAATATTTTAGTATAGATTAACTAAATAAAATATTTATATTAATTTCATTATTAAAACAACATTTAATTACACATTATATTTCAATACTTTACATCAAATAAAGTTTAAAACTAATTCCTTTATCACATTTAAACAATTCTAATTATTTCATTTAATAAAGAATATCTCATTTGAAATATTAAGTAACAATTTTATTTAATCTAAAACACAACCCTAGACTCTCTCAAGAAGAGAACTTAATTATCTGTATATTTTTAAACATAATTAAACGAATTAATGAATAGAAGTAAAACTAAAATACTCATATTTGTAAAAAATAAACAAACCTCAGTTTTTGATCTATGAAAAACAAATTACTATTGCTATTATTATTCTGCTCTATTTTAACTTCAAGTTGTGATTCTCCAAAAATTAATTCAGGAGTTACTTATTTAACACATGAAAATCCGAAAAAACATATTATTAATTTTGGTGAATTTAGTTTGGTAACACCAAAGGAATATAAACACAAAAAAGTAAATGGGATTGATTCTTGGGTTGGAGAAATTCGATACAAAGATTCCTATTTGATTTTTGATTATGGAATGTATTCACATTCTGGTTTTATTTCTAAAAAAGAACTTTTCAAAAAATGGGAAACAGAATTAAAATTTGAGAACCTAATTGAATTTCGTAGAATTCTTATGGAAGAAAATATTGATAAAAACACTGAAGCTCCAACAATTAAAAACTTAAAAGAAAATATTGAAAAATTAGAATTAAGGGAAATGAATGACTCTGTAAAATATTATTATAATATAACTTATAAAGGCAAAGAATATAATCTTCCCTTACTTATAAATGAAGCGGAAAAACAAACTTATTTATATTGTAAGCAAAAAGTAGATACTGTAGATAATAATATCAGAATTATCAAAACTTGGAAAGAGATAGAAAATCCAAGTAGTGTGGAATTAGTTCCAATAGATAAAAAACAATTTGGTAGTACTTTGTGGTTAGGAATGATGAATCAAGGAGACTTGACAGATGAAGAAGTTATGGAAATTTTACATTCTTTAAAATGGAAAAAGATTGAAAAACGAATAGAAATAGCGAACTAATTTTAAAATTTGAAAAAGAACAATATTTAGACGCTTTTAAACCTTTTTTAAACAAATGAACACTTACGACTCAATTTTAAGAATAATCGACGTAAATCTAATTTATTGCCTAATTCCGGCTTTATTAATCTTATTCTTCATTGAAAAAATATTTAAAAACCGATTTCCAACCAGAAAAGTTCTTAATGTAATTCGATATATTATCATTTCTTATAGCATTATCACACTGACTCATTTTCTTTTTCTAGCTTTTTTCTCAAATGAAAATACAGCTATCATGAATCGATCTAATGGACCTTATGCTATTTTCTATTGGATTCTTTTTATCACCACTACAGCTCTTCCCTTTTCTTTATTTATTAAAAAACTTGGAACGAAATATTGGTATATGATTCTTGTAGTTTTCTCTCTAAAAATCGGAGCTTTTTACGAATATTTTGTCATTTTGACCACAAGTTTTCACAGAGACTACGGAACGGAAAATTACAACGAAAACTTTTTGAATACTGTTCTTATAGGTATTTCATTATTATTTTTGCAAAGTTTAATTTTTGTAATAATTGGTTTATATAGTTTCAGTTTTTACAATCGTATAAAACCTCAAAAAGTAAAATCTTTTCTTTAGAAGAAAATAACCCTATTGAATTTCAACTAGTTAATATTATCACATTAAAATCTTATGAAAAAGTTTTAATTGTTTTAAAACACACCCCTAGCCCCTCTCAAGAGGGGAACTTGATAATATGTAAACATGAATACAAAATGAATCGTGATTATCTTTAGTTTTAGAGTATTTTTTTTAAGCTAAATTTAAACTCCCTCGATTCTCATCATAAGATCATCAATTTTCATGTCTTTTTCAAGATCACAAAGCCAAATAATTTTTCCTCCATAAAGTGCATCGAATTCAATAGTAAATTTTTCTGTTTCAATTTCAGCAATAATATCTCCGCTTTTAATAATATCCCCAACATTAAAAAAATATTGGACTACTTTTCCTTCAAAATTATCTTCGAAATATCTTGGCATTTTTATATCAAAAGTTTCACCCTTTAATATTTGAACATTTACTATTGGATTCTCCTCCTTCTGTTCTTCTACTTTTGGTTTTGTTTCTTCTATTTCAAATACTTTTTTTAAAGCTTGTATAAATTTTTTCATATAATTTTATTTTAAAAATCAAATATAAGATTTTCAAACACATCTGTAATAATATTCATTTTAAATTCATCAAATTGTAACAAACTGTTTTTTTCATTGTCTTTCGTTAAAATAAAATATCAAAAATGAAAAACCTTTTAAATTTAACTTTCATAATTATTACGATCCTTTTTATCTCTTGTGATTCTCAAAACCCGAAAGAATCCAACTTAAAAACTCAAAAAAATACCACTGATAATTATAAAAAAACCGTTTTTGAAAAAGACGAAAGAATCGAGAAAATCAAATCTGCTCAACAAGAAATAGCACAAAAAATTGAAGAACATAAAAATCTAAAGAATATTCCGGGAGTTGCTTATGGAATTGTAGTTGATGACTCCTTGATAATTTCCAATGCATTTGGTTTTTCAAATCTGGATAAAAAAAACCCGACTTCGACAAAATCTTCTTTCCGAATCGCTTCTCTTACCAAAAGTTTTACAGCAATGGCTATTTTAAAACTTAGAGATGAAGGTAAATTAAAATTAGATGATTCAGCTATTCAATATATTCCAGAATTGAAAAATTTAAACTATTTAACTACGGATTCGCCTGAAATTTCTATTGAAAATTTACTTACTATGACTGCTGGACTTCCAGAAGACAATCCTTGGGGAGATCGACAATTAGATATGAAAGAATCTGAATTTTTAGATTTAATAAAAAATGGTTTATCACTTTCTAAAGTTTCATCGCAAGAATATGAATATAGTAATACTGGTTATGCGCTTTTAGGTTTAATTATTACAAGAATTTCAGGACAACCTTATCAAAATTATATCACAGAAAATATTCTGATTCCTCTTGATATGAAAAATACTTACTGGGAATATTCTGAAGTTCCTCAAGATAATTTGGTTCAAGGTTATGGATGGGAAAATGAAAAATGGGTTAAAAAAGAATTACTTCATGATGGAATTTATGGAGCTATGGGAGGTTTAATTACCACTATTGAAGATTTTAGTAAATACGCAAGTTTTCACTTAGCTGCTTGGCCAGCTAGAAATGGTGAAGAAAATACTATTTTAAAAAGAAGTTCTTTAAGAGAAATGCACACACCAAAATATAACTTTTTAAATTCTTGGAATCGAGACTGGAATAATGAAAAATGCGCTAGCATGATTGGATATGGGTATGGATTAGGAATTTCGATGGATTGTAAAAGAATCAAAAAAATCTCGCACAATGGTTCTCTTCCTGGTTTTGGAAGTAATTTCACGTTTTATCCTGATTATGGAATTGGAATTATGTCTTTTGGAAATGTGACTTATAATTCTCCTTTTCCTCAAAAAGAAGTCGAAAAAATCTTATTTGAAAAATTAAATATTCAACCTCGAAAAAAAATGACTTCAGATTTTTTAAAACAAAAAAAGGAGGCGCTTTTAGACTTATTAAATAAAAATAAAATAAGCTTAAATAGTGATATTTTCGCAGAAAACTTCTTTTTAGATAAATCTAGAAATCAACGAGAGCAAGAATATCAAAATGTTTTTGACAAAGCTGGTTCTATCAAAGCTATTGAAAAAATATTTCCTCGAAATCAATTAAGAGGTGATTTTGTGATAGAATGTGAAAATGGAAAGATTTTAGTGTTTTTTACTTTAACTCCAGAAAATTCACCAAAAATTCAAAAGTTGACATTGACTTTTTATCCGAAGAAAAAATAAAAAGATATTTTTGAGAATAAATATAAAATTGAGATTTGTTAATGAAAAAGAATACAATTAAAGTTCGAAAAATTAAAAACCCAGATTTTGATGATTTAATACAACAAATATTTATAGATAATATTTCATTAGATATTTTTTTTAATAATGAAGTTAAACACTTTGATACAATAAATTTCATACCAACTTTTTCTTCAGAAATAGGAAGTGTTGATAGAGGTTTTTTTTGGGATATGGTTGCAAAAAATGTAGAAAAGAAAATGATACTTCCAATTTTAAAATGTAATGATCCATATTTAGATTGTTTAGAACATTTAATTTTTGCTGAAATTGAATATAAATCTGATTTTGTATCATGGAATAAAATAGGAGTATTGAAAAAAGAAAAATATCAATGGAAAGAAACTAAAAAAAATATTTATAAATTAAAATTAGACAATTCTGATATGAATTTTTATGATTTTTTAGAGAATTTAGATGATTCTTGTATGAATTGGTTTGATTCTTTTTCTTTTAATTTTGATAAAAAAGACTATGATGAAATAATTGATATCTATCGAAAAGAGAATCAAGGTCAAGAAATTATAGATGAAATTAAAGATTGGTTATGTATTTTTCCAAAAAAGAATTTTAGAAAATATGTCTATTTGAATATTAATTCACAAAATGATATAACATTTAAAAAATCGAATAATAGTAATTATAATTTTTCTAAAAAAAAGTCATTTTTAGAATTTGATTTTAAAAAAATAAAAACTTTAAAACTTTCTGAATGTCCTTTTGATTCTAAAAAATTAATAGAATTGACAAAAAAAGCTATTGAAGATATAAATAATTATTATGGAATTGAGTCTATTATAAATTTCTGTGAAGAAACTATTATTTGTGATGAATCAAATATTTATTACAAAATTAAAACTAAGAATATGGAAAGATAATTGTTTTACTTTTTTCTGCTCTTAAAATACAACTGAAATACTCATTTTTAAATTAATAAAAAAAGCTAATCAAATACATGATTAGCTTTTCTCTTATTTTATATTTCTAGAAATTAGATAATCTCTTTAATTTCTTCAATAATTCTTTGTGCTAAATTATCAGCATTTTCTTGTGAATCACTTTCTGTATAAATACGAATAATTGGCTCTGTATTTGATTTTCTTAAATGCACCCATTCTGTTGGGAAATCCACTTTTACTCCATCTACTGTAGAAACAGTTTCGTTTTCATATTTTTTTGCCATGTTCTCTAAAATCAAATCAACATTGATTTCTGGAGTTAATTGAATCTTATTTTTACTCATAAAATAGCTTGGGTAAGATTCTCTTAAAGCTTTACAAGACATTTTTCTTTCTGCTAAAAGTGATAAAAATAATGCAACTCCAACTAGTGAATCTCTACCATAATGCGCAGCAGGATAAATAATTCCTCCATTTCCTTCTCCACCGATGATTGCATTTGTAGATTTCATTAACTCTACAACATTTACTTCACCAACAGCACTAGCTTGATAAGTTCCTCCATGTTTCTCAGTCACATCTCTTAGGGCTCTTGAAGAAGATAAGTTTGAAACTGTATTTCCTCCATTATTTTTCTCTAAAATAAAATCTGCACAAGCAACTAAAGTATACTCTTCTCCAAACATAGAGCCATCTTCACAAATCAATGCCAAACGATCTACATCTGGATCTACAACGATTCCGAAATCTGCTTTTTCTTCAACAACTAAATTAGAAATATCCGTTAAATGCTCTTTCAAAGGCTCTGGATTATGAGGGAAATGTCCGTTTGGCTCACAATAAAGCTCTACACATTCTACATTTAATTTCTTTAAAAGTGCAGGAATTGCAATTCCTCCTGTAGAATTCACACCATCAACAACAACTTTGAAGTTTGCATTTTTGATAGCTTCTAAATTGATATAATCTAATTTTAAAATCTCTTCGATATGTGTATCGATTCCTCCAACAGCTTTGTTATACGAACCTAAATCATCAACCTCAGCGAAAGAATATGCATCTTCTTCTGCGATTTTTAAGATTTTAGCTCCTTCTTCTCCATTGATGAATTCTCCTTTTTCGTTTAAAAGTTTAAGAGCATTCCATTGTTTTGGATTGTGACTTGCTGTAAGAATAATTCCTCCGTCAGCTTCTTCTAAAGGAACGATCGTTTCTACAGTAGGTGTTGTAGAAAGACCTAAATCGATCACTTGAATTCCAAGTCCTACTAAAGTATTAGCAACTAAAGAGCTAATCATTTTTCCTGAAATTCTGGCATCTCTACCAATAACAACTTTTATTTCTTCTTTATTACCACATGTATCCTTCAACCAAGTTCCGTAAGCCGCAGCAAATTTTACTGCATCTACTGGAGTCAGGTTATCATTAACTTTTCCTCCGATTGTTCCACGGATTCCTGATATTGATTTTATTAAAGTCATTCTTTTATTTAATTTTTGTAAGCAAATATAAGTTTATTTAGGATAAAATAATCTGATTTTACACTTAAGATTCTTAATATTTAATATAAATTAATTTACAGTTAATAATTAATTCATTTTCTGCTAATTTCAAATAGCTTAAATTTTAATTACATTCTTATTTTAACATATATTTCACAATTATTTTTCTATTTTTAACATAGATATAAATTCTTAAACCTTAAATCATTAAACATTATCACATTTAAAACTTATGAGGAAATTTTGTTTTATCCAAAACACACCCCTAGCCCCTCTCGAGAGGGGGATTTGATTATCTGCATAACTTCATACGAAATCAAACGTGATAATGTCTAATATTTATTAATAAAAAAATTCTGATGAAAAAAATCATGTATCTGCTTTTCCTTAGTAGTATAAACTTAATTGCTCAAGGAAATTTAATTAAGGTGAGTTATACACATACAACTCCACATGCACAATTAGCTAGTGTACTTTATTCGGATAATAGGAACTCATTATATATAATTGATTTTAAAAACAGTATTGAAAACTCTTCAGAATTTGATGAAGAAACAAATAGTGTAAGCATTAATAAAAATGAGATTTCAGAAAGTTTGTTTTATAAATCTTTACTCAAAAATGAAGTTTATAACCAAATTAATACAACAGATACAATCTATACAAAAGATATCCATCCAGCTTTAAATTGGGAATTATCTGATGAAACTAAAAAAATCCATAATTTCAATTGTCAAAAAGCTACTTTAAATTTTAGAGGAAGAAAATACATTGCTTGGTACACTCCAGAAATTCCTATTTTCTCAGGACCTTGGAAATTTAAAGGTCTTCCAGGTTTAATTTTAGAAGTTTCGAACGATAATTCTGAAAAAAGACATTTTTCGTGGAAAGTAGAAGAAATTCAATTCCCTTATAAAGAAAAAGTTGATTTAATGTTCAAACTACCTAATGATCAACTAAGAAGCCTTGAAACTTATGAAAAAGAACACATTGAAAAATTAAATGATTTTGAAAGAAAATTAAAATCAAATCTTCCAAAAGGTGTAACCATAACTTCTATGAATTTGACAATTGTACAATTGGAAACTGAATTTGAATGGGATACGAAAGAAAAAACTAAAAAATAAAAACATGAAAAACATATTATTACTCTTATTATTTATACCAAATATTATCATTTGTCAATCCTTGGAAGATGGTTATCAACTGAACTATGAAGTAGAATTCAACACAGAAATTCCAAATATTCAAAAAGCACATTTGAAGCTAAATAGATCTCAAACTAAATCCGCTTTTAGTTTTATAAATAATGGCAAGAATATTAAAGGATTTACAAAAATTGAATCAGCTATTTATATGGAAGATGATTCAGAAGAAGAATATGACACTATAAAAAGCAAAGAATATAATCTAGATGATGTCAATATTATTTATTCAGATTCACCAGCAAAACCTAGAATTTTCATTCAAAACAAACTAGAAGACAACTTGATTTTTACATACCTACCTAAACACGGAGATTATATTATTCAAGAAAAATTACCAAAATTTCATTGGACGCTAACGGATACTCATAAAACAATAGATAATAGAAAAGTATATAAAGCTATTTCATTTTTTAGAGGTAGAAAATTTATTGCTTGGTGTGATTTAAATTATTCTTTAAACATCGGCCCTTGGAAATTCAATAATCTCCCTGGTCTTGGAGTAGAAATTTATGATGAAACTAAAAGATTTGTCTGGAAATTAACAAAAATATCTAAATCTAAAATATCAAAGCATGATTTTGAAGTAAACATCAATGAGTTTGAAGAAATAAGTTTAGAAAAATATGTAGATATGATCTATCTAAATCCTCAAAAATATTTTGATAATAAAATAAATTCCAAATTACCACGAGGAACAATTACTACTACTAGTTTTAATAAAAAAAGAAATAGCATTGAAACTCTTTTTGAGTGGGAAGAAGAATGTGAGGAATAAAACAAAAAAATACAATATGAAATACATAATAATTTTTATTTTATCAATAAATTATAGCATAAGCCAAAATATTAAAGTTTCTTATGTAGAGCAAAACAATATTAGTCCTAATTCAAAAAGTGCAACTTTATTTTCGAACAATTTAAAATCAATTTACATTTTACATAAACAATCTTTCGTTAATGATAGCCCAATAATTGAAGATCAGAGTGGAGAAATTAGTGTAATAGGTAAATATGAAGATATTTCACAACAAACTTATTTAAAAGAATTAAATTCTAATTTGATATATAAAAAAGTAAAAACTAATAAATCTTATGTTGTAGTAAAAGATAGTATTCCTCCTTTAAAATGGAATATTAACTATACAGATCAAAAAAAAATTGGTAAATATAATTGCAACAAAGCAACAGTAAATTTTAGAGGAAGAAATTATATTGCTTGGTATTCTACAGATATTCCTTTTATATCTGGACCATGGAAATTTGGTGGTCTTCCAGGTTTAATCTTGGAAGTTTATAATACAGAAAATGATGCTAAATATTCTTGGATTGCCACAAATATAGAATTTCCTTATCAAAAAAATGTTGATTATAAATCAGATTTAAAATCCTTTAGAATTTTATCTAAAAAAGAAGAAGTAAAATTAAACAACGATTATACTCAAAAACAACTGAATATGAGAAAAGCAAGGGTAAACAAAAATGAAAATATTACCTTTTCTGAAATAAAAAACTCAGGTATAGAATTAATCTATGAATGGGAAGGAGAATGTGAGGAATAAAATAGAAATATTACCTTTTCTGAAATAATAAATAATTTCAATTAATTTAAAAGAAAAATACATAATATATAAAATAACAATACTTAATCTATCAAATACTTATTATTATTATTATTATTATTATGCATTTAGTATAAATATTAACATTTTAAGGTAATTATTTTGACTTTTATTTCTTTTTAATATTCTTTATCCTGAAATTCGTATTATCATGATTAACAAAGAATTGCAATTCTAGAGTACTCTTTTCTTTTTATTTCTAGTGTAAAAAGAAAATGCCAGTGTTAGTTTTAGAAATTGAATTTATTTACTAGCCATATATTCTTTTTCTCTTGCTAAAAAATGGATTTTTAACCAAGAGAGTTAAAAACAAATTGTATATCTCAAAAATCATAAGCCAAATGAGAAAAATTTTATTTGCAGTTATAGCTGCTGTAACAATGAGTGTGAGCACATACTCATTCAACACTGAACAGAACAAAAGTTCTGAAGCGCAAATTGAATTCGAATATTTAAGTCAAGATGAAGACTATCCATGCAGATGGAGGTATTGTATTTATTATGATGGTGAAAAATATTGCACTGAATGGGAGTATGGAGAATGCTTAGAGGAAGTTATTATAACAGCTACAAGTTCTTCAATTTCAGAGTAAACTTATTAAAAATAATTAGAGGGCAATAAATATTGTCCTCTTTATATAATTAAATTATGTACGTAAAATCATTAACCTTTATATTTTTATTCATAATTACAAATTTCTATGCTCAGAATTTTTGTGGTAAAATTGAATATTCTCAACAAAAAAATATGGCGAATGATGTGTATGCAGCACATACTTCTAAAAGTAAATTTGTACTTGAATTCAACTCATTATTTTCCAAATATCAAGAAATCAATATATCAGAATCTAAAACTAAAAACAAAATAGAAGATACAGATGAAGGTAGATCAAAAATCACTGTTATTGGAAGAAAAAATACGCTTCCTAAATTTTATTTAAATAAAAATGGGGAAATATTATTTAGAGATATTTTTAATGAAGAAGGTATTGTTGTAAAAGAAAAGCCTATTCATTTTGATTGGAAAATTCATGAAGAATCAAAAAACATTGGAAAATTTCTTTGTCAGAAAGCAACAACAAATTTTAGAGGACGAAATTACATTGCATGGTTTACACACGAAATCCCATCTTCATACGGTCCTTGGAAGTTTTACGGACTACCAGGTTTAATTCTTGAAGTACATGATGAGGATTACAAATTTCTTTGTCAAGCTACAAAAGTTAATCTTTATCCAAATAATAAAGAGAATTGTAAAATTAACACTCCTGAATATGATAATACAAACATTAAAACAATCCAAGAATATTATATTCGAAAAAAAGAATTAGTTAAAGAGGAGTTTTCAAAAATTGCAACTAAATTAGGTAGAAATAGTAATTTTAAAATAGCTAAAGATTGCGATGATTGTGGAAAAGAATTAGAAATATTTGAATCAAAATAATAAATGACCAATAAAAAAAACACCAAATTCCTAAGTATTTTAGGAATTTTTCTTTTCGCTATAAATTTTTATGGACAAGAAATCAAAGGAACTGTAAAAGATTCTATCGGAAATCCGATTTCTTATGCTAGTGTTTTACTAAAAAAAGGGGAAAGCATTAAAAGTTATGCTTACACAAATGAACAAGGAAATTATTCTCTTCAAACACAAGAATTAGGAAATTATGATTTACATTTTTCATCCATGTCTTATGAAAAGAAAATTGTTCCCATTCAAATAAATGAAAACACAAAAACTATTGAAAAAAATATTGTTTTAAAATACAAAGCAATGGAATTGGATGAAGTGATCATTCATGCGGAAAGAGATATTAAAGTCAAGGAGGATACGGTAGTTATCAGTGTAAAAAACTTTTTGCAAGGAAACGAAGATGTAGCAGAAGATGTTTTAAAAAAAATTCCTGGTGTAGAAGTGGAAGAAAATGGAACTGTAAAAGTAAAAGGGAAAGAAGTTGAAAAAATCATGGTAGAAGGAGATGATTTTTTTGAAAAAGGCTACAGAATTTTAACGAAAAACATGCCTTCGAGTCCAATTGAAAAAGTAGAAATTTATGAGCATTATTCGGACAACAAACTTTTAAAAGGTGTGGAAAACTCGGAAAATGTAGCTTTGAATTTAATTTTAAAAGAAGATGCTAAACGACAATGGTTCGGAAATTTCAATATTGGACTTGCCGCTTCAGACCGTTTTCGCTATGAATCCCAATTTAATTTGATGAATTTCGGAAAGAAAAACAAATACTACTTTTTAGGAAATGCAAATAACATCGGGAATGATGCTACAGGTGCTGTAGAGCATTTAATTCGTCCTTTTCGTTTGAATAAAATTGATAAAATCGGGGAAGATGTTTATGCTACAAAGTTCTTAAATCTTTCGATGCAACCTCCAGGCTTTAAAGAAAATAGAAGTAATTTTAATAATGCAGAACTTCTTTCTTTAAATGCAATTTTCAATCCTTCAAAGAAAACAAAAATCAAAACACTTGGGTTTTTCAATTGGGATGAAAATGATTTTTATAAAAATAGTAGTATTCGTTACAATCTTCCAGATAATAATTTTACAAATACTGAAAATTATCATTTAAGAAAAAAGAAAAATATCGCTTTTGGAAAAATTGAACTCAAACATGATCTTTCTAAAACTGAAATGTTAGAATTGATTTCTAGTTATAATAATGGCTGGGAAAAAGCAAAAGGAAATTTAGTTTTCAACGCACAGAATAATATTGAAAATATTGACACCGAAAATGTACTTTTTAATCAAGAGATTACTTACACAAACAAGTTTCAAAAGAAAAAAGCATTTTTATTAAAAGGTCGTTTTATTTATGAAAACACACCTCAACACTATCATATCAATCAGTTTTTGTTTCAAGATTTATTCCCATATGAAAATGCAAATAATATCACTCAAGCTGCGCAAAACAAAGTACAATATGGTGGTTTGGAAGCACATCTTTTAGATAGAAAATCTTCAGGAAATTTGTTTGAAGTTCAGTTAGGAAATCAATTTAAAAAGGATTTTGTAAACTCTACACTTTTTATCAAGGAAAATAATACCATTTTAGAAACTCCTTTTAATTTTCAAAATCGAATGACTTATAGTGTAAATGACAGTTATTTAAAAGGAAAATTTTTATATAAAAAGATTAAAAATATCGGAATTTCAACGGGAATTGAATTTCATCAGCTTTACAATAAATTAGAAAATTTTGGAAATAAAAAAGAACAAACACCATTTTTTGTAAATCCAAAACTACAACTACAGTGGGAGTTTTTGAAAAAACATAAATTCTCCGGAAGCTTTTTTTACAATTCGACAAATGCTACAATTCAAGATGTTTATGATAATTATATTTTGACGAGTTTTAGAAACTTCAGTAAAGGAACTAATGATTTTAATCAATTACATAAATCGAGATATAATTTCACTTATACTTACGGAAATTGGAGTGATAATTTTATCGCATATCTTTTTATTACTTATCTAAAATCTCATGACTATTTCAGTAGCAGATCACAGATTGAACAAAATTATTCGTTTTCTGAAAAAATATTCTTGACTAGAAATAGAGATTTATTTGTCGCTTCTTCTACTATAGATCGTTATTTAAAATTTATCAGTTCTAATTTGAAGTTGAAATTAAATTATTCCAGAACTTCTTATTTAAATGAAGTAAACAATTCAGATTTACGAAAAGTAATTTCTTCTAATTATGGTTATGGTGTGGAACTTCGTTCAGGTTTTAAAGGATTTTTTAATTACCATATTGGGACAAGTTGGAACACTACCGAAATAAAAACAACGATTAAAAATGATTTTACAGACAACGTTTCTTTTATAGATTTAAATTTCAATATTCATGAAAACTTTTATATCATGATTCAAAATGAACGTTATTATTATGGAAGTTTGGATAAAGAAAATAACACTTATTATTTCTCAGACATCACAGCTAGGTATACTGTTAAAAAGAATAAATTAAGTTTCGAACTTAGTGGAAAAAACTTAACAAACACAAAAGTTTACAGAACTTATTATGCTGATGACATCAGTGTTTCTACATCCGAATATCGTTTGTTGCCAAGATATGTTCTATTGAAAGTAAATTATCGTTTTTAAATAAAGGACCCAACTCATATAAAAAAAGCTAGTATTTGACTACTAGCTTTCTATTTTTATAAATTCATTTTTTCTATATCAATATGGACGCCGAGCTCCTTTGCAATTCCTGCTCCTAGAACTACATTAGCTCTAAAAAAGTGACATAATTGTCGATTGATGATTTCATCTTTTTTAATCCCAGAAATTCCAGACATAGAACCAGCAATATTAAGAATGGTCCTTGCTTTTTCTTCCTCTGGCATAATTTCGAATAAATTTCCAGCTTGCGTATAATGATCATCATCATTATAATTTCTATCAAAAGTTCCGATTCTTTTGTCTTCTGGTTGATGTGGACAATCATTTAGATCAACTCCATCATAAGGTTCAGAATTATCAAAACTATTCGGATAATAATTCGGACTACTTCCGTTATTCGAATCAAATCGCATTGTTCCATCTTTATGATAAGTATTCACCATAAAAGGACATTTATTTACTGGCAAACTATTATGATTTACTCCCAAACGATATCGATGTGCATCTGGATAACTAAAAATTCTACCTTGCAACATTTTATCAGGTGAAAAACCAATTCCAGGAACAATATTCGAAGGCGAAAAAGCAGATTGTTCTACGTGTGCAAAATAATTATCTGGTACTTCATTCAACTCTAAAGTTCCAACATCAATCAAAGGAAAATCTCCATGTGACCAAACTTTAGTAAGATCAAAAGGATTCCATTTGAATTCATTTGCTTCTTTTTCGGTCATCACTTGAATTTTCATATTCCATTTCGGAAAATCTCCATTATCAATTGCATTTACCAAATCTCTTTGTGCATGATCCATATCAGAACCTTTCATTATATCAGCTTCTTCTTGCGTCAAATTTTCAATTCCTTGTGCTGTTTTAAAATGAAACTTCACAAAGATCAATTCTTTTTGATCATTTATCAAAGAAAAAGTATGACTTCCATAACCATTCATATGGCGATGTGTTCTTGGAATCCCTCTATCTGACATCAAAATCATTACTTGATGTAAACTTTCTGGATTTAAAGACCAAAAATCCCACATCATTGTAGGGCTTTTACAATTCGTTCTCGGATCTCTTTTTTGTGTATGAATAAAATCAGAAAATTTCTTTGGATCTTTTACAAAAAACACTGGCGTATTATTTCCAACAACATCCCAAATTCCTTCTTCTGTATAAAATTTAATCGCAAAACCTCTAGGATCTCTCTCCGCATCTGCCGAACCAAGCTCACCTCCTACTGTAGAAAATCTTAGAAAAACTCTAGTTTGTTTTCCTATTTCATTAAACAATTTTGCTTTCGTGTATTTTGTGATATCATTTGTAACAGTAAAAGTTCCATAAGCTCCAGAACCTTTTGCATGCACTACTCGCTCCGGAATTCTTTCACGATTAAAATGTGCCATTTTCTCAAAAAGAAAATAATCCTGAATCAATAAAGGACCTCTCTCTCCTACCGATTCAGAATCTTCATAATATTTCATTGGGGTTCCAGTTTCATTTGTCAAAAAATTCCGCCTACTCATTTTATTGATTTTTAGATTATTATCTTAAAAATAAGCAAATATTTTATGGAATCAAATTTAGACTTCAACAGACTTCTAGAATATATACTTCTCTGAAAAGCTTTTATAGTTTTTAATTAATTTTTACTCAAAAAATTCTATATTTTAAATAAATTAAAGATTACCTCCAATCTATTTTTATAAGTTTATTATTATGAATTAAAATAATTAAATCCTCTCTTTCAACTAAATGATCGAAATATTTCAAACTACTAATCAAATAATAATCTTCATATTTTCTAGTTATTAAATCCTGATATGTTATTGAATTATTAAACAGCGGATTAACTATTTGCAATTCATCATTATTAAGTTCAGCAATAAAAGTAAAACTATCAAATGAAACTAAAAACAAATCTCTTTCTTTAAGTTTAAAATTTGACTTTAATAAAAAGCCTCTCATATCAACAACAACATCTTTATCTATATCACCACTTATTTTTTTATATTGTTCATAATTCAATTCCTTCTTTTTATCTGTTGTTACAAAGTTTTTCAAATTTTGAAACTCGTAGATTTCTGAAAAATTAACCATATGATTAATAGAAGTTGTTAGCCTAAAAGTATTTTTATCTTTATTTACAGTGTTTAAACAATTAGTTTTCCTCACTAAGGTTTTATTATTTTCCCTTTGATAAAAATATGTATTAGCTCCCCATTCTCCTCGACAATCTGAAAAAACTAAAAATTCATCGTCATCATAAAATATCGGCTTGGGTGATTCTGAAAAAGGGAAATTTATCTTTGTTTTTATCCATTTTTCCCCATCCCATTTAAATATTTTTTCATTATGGATTGCAAATAATTCAGAATCAATAACCCAATGAAAATTGAACGTTTTTTGATTTAATAATTTTTCATATTCCCTATCTCTTTCTAAAGTATTCAAATCATGACAAATAAAATTATCTTTTTCAAATAAAGAAATAATTTTATTCTCATAAATTACAGATGGTGAAACAGGATAATTTTTAAATTTCTCTACTAAATTAATATTTGGTAATTTAAATTCTTTCTCTTCTAAATCTAAATAATATGGATTTTCAGAAATTGTTAATTTATATCCGTTAAGTTTATCTTTATATAAAAGGTTTTCTGTTATAGAATCATATCTATAATAAGTCATCACTTCTAATTCTTCAAAAAAAACAGTATCTAAAATAGGTTCTTTATATAATTCTATGAACTTATCAAAATCGACTTTCTTTTCTTGAGAAAAAGAATAATTTATGATTAAAGTAAAGAATAAAATGGTTAGTTTTTTCATAGTTTTTTTTTAATATTCTTGCTAATATAGCAAAATAAATATTTTTCATATATGTATTATTTTCATCATTTTTTTTTAAGAAAATACTTAAAACCTCAATATTCAAAACATAAAAAAAGCTTGAAAAGTATTCTCTTCAAGCTTTTTCATTTTATGATGTTTTTTTTATAAAACTCCGTCTTCTTTTAGTTTTGCAAAAATTGTTTTAGCAGATTTTTCCGCAAACATTGCTGGCCCAAATGAACTACTAGAACTGAATTTCGCTTTCCAAACTTCCTTTTTTGTTTTCACATCAATTCCTACTAATTTATAGGTTGCTGATTGTAAACCTCCATTTACATAATCCAAATTAGTTGGTTTGAAAATAAATAATATGTCTTTTTCTCCTTCTACTATTGCTCTATTAATTTGTTTTTCTATATAATCATCTTGGTTTAAAGATAAACTTTCGTCTTTGGCTTCAAAAAGTATAAAATCTACTTTCATATTATTTTCCTTGAATTCATATTTCAGATTATCTTGCAACTCTCTTGAAAAGTTTTTCGTACTATATTTCTCATATGGAATTACAATTAAAGAATTCTCATATGGCTTTTTAAATAAAGAATGATCCACAACAGAGTCTATCGTAACTCCGCAACTGGAAAAAAGAATTGAAATAAGAAATAAAGTAAATAGCTTTTTCATATAATTTTGTTTTAAATATTTATGCTTACAAATATAAAACAGATTTTGTTTTTTAACAATAATACTAAAATATCAAAGGAGATTATTTAAGTATTTTGTTGTTTTCTGGCTTAGGGATTGCAGCGGCATCCTTTTTTACTTTTCTTCATCAAATTGGTTTAGCAAAAAAGATTTAGCGGAAAGCCCGACCTTTTCTGAGTTTTTTGGAAACGAAGAAAAAGGGAAGCTCCAAATCAATTTAAAAATCAGGTTATAATTATTTAAAAAGCAAAGAATACAAATGTTTGAAATAATGGGCACACTTTACAAAAGTGCGCCAGGTTTTCAATTAAAAAAATAGGAGAACCTGACAGCTCTGCTCTCAAGAGGGGAAATAAAAAAGCAAGTTCTACATATAGAACTTGCTTTCTGATTTTTTATATATTTCCTAGTCTTTCTCTAGAAAAGGATTTATTTTTTAAAAGCTCCAATATCTAATTTGAAAGAAAACACATTAGAATATAATGCATTTCCAACACTTCCGATATTACTTAAAGCGTAATCAATTGCGATTCCTTTGTATTTGAAACCTACACCGAAATTTGGTTGAACGCTTACACTCTCTGTATTATCTGGTTCTAAAGTATTTTGAATATTATTTACACCTCCACGTAAGAAAACCATTTGCTTATAAGAAGCTTGGAAACCAAAAGCTGGCTCGATGCTAGCAAAAGATGACGAAATGATATCATTTGTTTCAGCAAAACGAACGTTTAAATCTAATTCTGTCAATAAATCAAAATCTTCATTTAATTGGAAAGTACGAGCAACTCCCACTTGCATTTTTGGTAAAGTAAGTTCTGTAGTTTCTGGTAATTCTTGATTTTGACCTGGAATTGCATTTTTGATTTTTTCAAATTCATCTTCATTGATATTCCAAGCATTGAAAGTTGTCGTAATATCACGAAGCATTAAACCAAATTTCCATTTTTTCAATGAATATTGTGCTGCTACATCAATTCCGAATCCCCAAGAATCTGCAAAATCTCCGATAGTTCTTCTAACAACTTTCGCATTTGCACCTACACTAAGATTTTCGATTTTTAATTTTTTAGCAAAACTGAAATTGAAAGCCCAGTCTGCAGCAGAAAATAAATTGATTCTTTCGTAATCAATATTACCGTCTTTATCAATTAATTCTGTCGTATCTAAAATATCATCTACTCCAAAACGAATAATCGAAATTCCGAAAGCAGCATCATTTTCTAATGGCATTGCAAATCCTGCATAATCGTATTTCGCGATTCCTGCAAAGTATTCTGCATGCATGAAAGATCCTTGATAATCTGTAACTCCTGTAAGACCTGCTGGATTCCAATAACCAGAATTTACATCATTTGATGAAGCAGTTACTGCTTTTCCCATACCGAAAGCTTGTGCATCCACTCCGATATTTAAGAATTCATTTGAATATTTTCTTGCAGTTTGGCTAAAACCAAGCTGACTTATTATAACGCACGTAAGAAATAGTATATGTTTTTTCAATGTTTTAATTTTGATTTTCGCAAATATCATAATTTTATAATTAAATTAACAGAATAATTTGCTAGATATTGCCTTCTCTCCTCACGTTTTTTTTCATTTTATGATTTCAGAAGTTAAACAGCTAATTTTTAACCTTGAATTTTCTCCATTTTTCTTTGATAAAAGATCAAGAATAAGGTGATAATTATAAATAAAACACTGATAATTTGCGATGGAGATAAAACTGTAGTTCCTAAATCTCCTCTGGCATCCGAACGGACAAATTCTACGGAAAGACGGAATAATCCATAAAAAAATAAATAAACTGGAAGTCTTTTTTCAAATTTCACTTTTGAAATCAAAAAGAAGAAAAGTATAAAATCAAAAGCTGCTTCGTATAATTGAGTTGGATGAACTTTAGCATGCCCATGTTCTAAGAAAGGAATGGATCCTTCGGGAAAACTAATTCCTAGAAAAGAATCTGTAACTCCACCATAGCAACAACCTGCAAAGAAGCAACCGATTCTACCAAAACCTTGTACCAAAACTAAAGGAGGAATTAACAGAAGTAAATTTTTCTTGAAATTTAATTTAAACAATAAGTTCCCGATAAGAAAAATGAAAAAACCTGTGATAACTCCTCCTAAAAGTGTAAATCCTCCATTTTTAAAGTTCTCAAAAGTAAATTCCATATCGTGATAAAACATTTCGAAAAATCGGGCTCCGAGAAAACCTAAAATCAAAGTAGCAATTATCACTAACTTTAATTTGTAATCTTCATCGAAAGAAACTTTGTATTTCTTCACTTCTTTTTCAAGAAATAAGAAACCAAAAATCAACCCAATTCCAATTAGTAAATTATACATTGGAATACTTATAAGATAAAACTCTAAATTCTGAAGCATTTTTATTTTTTGTTAAAAGATATTTTGTTTACAATTCATTTTATTATTTAAAACACACACCCTAGCCCCTCTCAAAAGGGAAACTTGACAATATGTAACCCTAAATACAAAATGAATCGTGATAATATCTATTGAATAAAATCGTTAGCATTTTCTTTTGTTTGCTTAAAAGCAATCATTCCACCAATTGCAAAAAGAACTCCCACAAGAACATTTAAATAATTTCCTACAAAAAATCCTGCAAGTGAAGTTACAGCCGCAATAAACATCAAAATTCCTGAAACTTGTGGTTTTGGTTTTCCAAGAATACCTCCTATCAGCCCTAAAATTCCTGAAATCAAAAGTACCCAAAGCATAATTGAACCAAATTTAAAATCTGGATTTTCTGCAAGTTGGTTCACATAATTCTCTACTTCTACAGGGTCTGGCTGTCCTCCATCTTGTTGAAATGTTTCAACAAATTCTTTCATTTTATCCATTCCTAATGCACAATATGGCGAACATAAGGATCCTGGAATTCCTAAAACTCCTCCAATAATTCCTAAAACTAAAGGTGCTGATGATGTACCTCTTTGACTCATATTTTTATTTGTTTTTTTTAGTTAATTTATATTCTTCAAAAGAATTAAAAATTCACAATAAAATTAAATACAATTTTATTATTCTTTTTTCATTTCTCCTAATTTGTACACTAAAATATAAAATTGTTACATCTTTTTTTGCTTTCGTTTTAAATAATTATTTTTAAAGAAAACTAATTGAAAAATGCTCAACAAAGCGCAGATTGCAATAAAGACCATTTATATCAGTATTATCGGAAATTTCCTCTTGGCAGTAGTGAAAGCTATTTCGGGAATTTATGGTAATTCTTATGCGCTTGTTGCCGATTCTTTAGAATCCTGTGTAGATGTTTTTGCTTCTATCATTGCGCTGATTGCTTTGAAATATGCCACAAAACCACCAGATGATAATCACCCTTACGGACATGGAAAAATTGAACCTATTATTACTTTCCTTACAGTGCTATTTTTAGTCAGTACTGCCACCGTTATTGCGCATCAGAGTATTATCAATATTCAAGAACCACACGAAGCTCCGAAACCTTTTACTTTAATCGTTCTGGCAATAATTATTATCGGGAAAGAGATTTTTTATAGAATTTTAAACAAAAAAGGAAACGAAACGGACAGTAGTATTTTAAAAGCAGAGGCTTGGCATCATCGTGCAGATTCTATGACTTCTGGAGCTGCTTTTATCGGAATTTTGATTGCTGTTATCTTTGGGAAAGAATATGCTGCAGCCGATGATTGGGCTGCTTTGTTTGCTTCTATTATTATTTATTACAACAGTTTCTTGATTTTCCGTCCTGCTTTAGGAGAAATTATGGATGAAAATCTATACGAGGAATTGATCGAAAAAATTAGAAAAATTGCCAAAGAAAACCCACGAGTTGTTGACACCGAAAAATGTTTTGTTCGTAAAACCGGGATGTATTATTTTGTCGATTTACATTTGATCGTTTGTGGAGATATCACCGTAAAAGAAGGACATGAAATTGCGCATGAAGTAAAAGAATTAATAATTAAAAAGGAAAAAGACATCATTGATGTTTTGATTCATATTGAGCCTGACTAAAATATTTTTAATTTGGGCAAATCCTTTTCCTTTTGAAATCAAGGAAAAGGTCGGGCTTTTCTTTCCAAGTTTTGATTTTTAAAAAAAGAATTCTATGTCATTCGTGGGCTTCCGTTGGTCGCCTCCGTTTCCTTGAATTTCTAATTTTTTAAAAAACAAAAGCTTTCCACTTCAATCCCTTTTGCAAAAAACACACAAAGGAATCTGATTAATGGCGCCAGAGGCTCTCGAAGGCACATGGGCGGATTTATCGGTGCTTGAGCGGAGTCGAAGGCCCTACTTCCTTCCAAAACGTCTATTCCTCAAAATCACTCAGCACTAAAAACATGTGGATTAGTCATAAATACAGCTGTCGGAGTGATTCCTCATGGTGGATTTGTCGTAAATGTTACTGTCGGAATGATTCCTCATGGTGTCGGAGTGGTTCCTCATGGTGGATTTGTCATAAATGTAACTGTCGGAGTCATTCCTCATAGTGGATTTGTCATAAATGCAAGTGTCGGAGTGATTCCTCAGAGTGTCGGAGTAGTTCATCATGGTGGATTAGTCGTAAATGCAACTGTCGGAGTAGTTCCTTCTACTTACTCTTCCATTCCTTCAAGTGTCTCCCTTGCTCCTTCCTCTTTCTTTTCTGTTCCTTCGAGTGGATTTGTCGTAAATATAAAAGTCGGAGTGATAAAACAGATAAATTATAAGCAAAAATTATACTAAATCTCTTTCTTAGTAAAGAAAAACTATATATTCCTGTTATTTCTTGTTATTGAGGGTAAAAGCGGAACTAAAATCTAGTTTTAATGTTTTTTTGATAGAAAAAACCAATAATTCGGGTTATTTTTCAATAAAAAAAACTAGTAAAGGAATACTTTTAAGGTAAAATCTATTTATTACAATAATTAATAAGAAGTATTCCCTTAAATTCTATTTTACAAACTCTAGACTCCATAAGCTTTTATAGCTTCGATTTAAATTTTTAAATCTTAATTTGTTAAAATTTAAAGTTTCTTATATATTTGTTCGTCTGCTGCTATGAAAATTCAAAATTTACAGAAATTTTATAGTTACAGATATAATAGAAATAACAGGAATTCCTGTTATAGTTATGTTACCCACTATTAAAAATAGATTGTTTAACTAAAAATCAAAATTATGGCAACATTTAAAATTAAAGATGACAATGGTAATCTAAATGAAATTGACATTGATAAATTATCATTTACTGATGGAGATTCAACAGAAATTTCAGCTGAAAAAAAAGAAGCAATTTCTAAATTTCTGGAAGCTGGTAATCTAGATGACCTAGATGACAACAGTAAAAACTTACTAAAAGATATAAAAGCTAGAATTGGAAGTGGAAATATTCCTGAATTAGCAGCAGCTGTTTTAGTAAGATTTGATGTTTCTTGGGTATCTATCAAATAAGTATGAACAAAAACTATCTTAAAGAGCTAGAGAATTTATCAGTTGAAGAATTCTCTAACTTAGTTTTAGCTCAAGACAATAATTGGAAAAACAAGCTCGATATCATTCTTTACTATTGGAAATTAAATGGTGAATTTAATTATGAGCTAAGAGTTAAATTACTTCCAAAGCTGAATGAAATTTATAATGGGATAGAATTAACGGAGATTGATAAATATCTTTTTGAATTAGTCTTTCTAAAGGTTTTGAAATGTGAACTAGAATTATCTACCATAGTATTTGATTCATACAACAGGAATTCATTATACAGTTACTCAAGAATTGCAAGTCTAGACCCGTGCTGTGTAACAAAATTTAAGTTTATATCGGATTTGAAGAGTGAATTGATATTCAACCTTAACCAAATGAACTTAAGTAATTCACTCAAGAATCTGAGTATTTTACAAAAGGAACAGCTAATCTCTGAGCAACAGAAAGAAACTTATATACAAGCTTTCAATCATATAGAAACATATAATAGTAGTGTTCTCTTGGGAGAACTTTCAGGAGAAATATTTCTCTTAAAAAATGCAGTTTAAATGATGGATATCAAAGACAATCTTGAGGCAAGCTTTAATTGGGTTATAAATAATAAAAATCAATTCTCGGTTGATTCAAATGATTATGATTCAAAAGAGAAATCAATTGGCGCATTAAAGCCACTAGGCGAGTATGTTTTAACCATGGAAGTATTAATTTCTTGTAACTATAGAAATGATGAATGCTTAGCTAATGTTGAATGGGCTTGGAATCAAGTAAAAAAAGGTGACCTTTTAATTGAAATACTAGCGGTTAGACCAGATTTAATCGTATTATCATCCCTTTATGCAAATTTCGAAAAACTTGGCTTTATTAATAGCCGACTAAAAAGATTAATAACTTATTTGTTAGAGACTCAAGGATGCAAAAATATTGAATACCCATATTGGAGAAGACTTGATTTAGTTCATACTGAAGATTTCTTCGGGCTAAACCAATTCCCGATTGATGCAGAAAAAAAATGTTGGTTCTACAACAATCCAGAGCCTTGGATAATGTCAGATGACATTGCATATGCCTTAACCCATGATATTTTTTATCTGACTGATTTTGGAAGAAATAAAAATCGTCTTTCTAAAGAGTCCGTTGTTTATTTAAAAAATTGGACTCCTGGTTGGCTTAAAATATTTGCACATCAACCCAACTGGGATATTTATTCAGAACTCCTTATGGTGGCTTGTTGTATTGGTGACTATGATATTGTTGAAAAATACATTGCTCCATTAACAATTGCTCAAGAGAATGATGGATTAATTCCTTCACCAGAAGGAGCAGGAAGGCAATTACTAGAATATGAAACAAATCCTGATGAACAAAGAGTTAAGTTTCTGTCAAACTACCACACTTGCTTGGTAGGATTAATGGCACTTGGAATGAAAAACAGTGGGTAACAATGTATATAAAAAATAGGCGAAATAGCGGTAACTTCAAAAGTTTAACTCGTATCTAACTTTTTGCTTAATCGAAAATATAGTGTTTCGAAATCGCCTACTTTTCATATACTAAACGTCAGACTGCGCAAAAACTAACAGTTTTACTAGCATAAAATTTTAATAAATCGTAAATTTAGAGAAGCAAAAACTTCTCTTTTTTTATGGATTTTCAAAAAGGTATAGACAGGCATCAATTACAGATGTTTGATTTAATTCTATGGTTTGCTCCGATTCTTGGGCTCGGATTGTCGATTTATTCTGGAGATTCTCCCACTCGAAGAATTAGGTTTTCAGGATATTTTAGCAAAAGAAGGTAGACCACCATTTCATTCTTCCGATTTTTAATTAAAAAACCTATACTCCTATTTTTTTGGACTAAATAATACTTGTTTTAAGTCGTTTTAAAGTATTTTATTCTTCAATGTATTTTACTATTGTTTAATTTATTCAGAATTAAAACTCTCTTAAACTTGATTTATTTGTGTTAAAAGACTAGTTTTAACGAAAATTATGGAGTTTGTGTGCAGACTCCCGTTGTGTTTAATTAGATAAAATAAAGCATGAAAAAAATATTACTCTTATTGACAATTTTAATTTGTTCTTCATTCATAATTAAAAAACAAAATATAAAAGAATTTTACTTTCCAATAGAAGAATTAAAATCACCGAAAATTTATAAATATGAAGATTTCAATAGTGAAACAATAGTTTATTGGAGATTGTCAACTGAAGAAAGGAATGGAAAAACATATTTTATTACAAGAGGTTTTAATGAAAATTATATTCAAATTGAGTTTTTTGAGGAAGAAATAACTGAAAAAGGAGCTTTTGTAACTAGGTTTTCTGATATTTATGATACTAAGGAGATTAAAAATGGAGATGTTATAAATAATGAAGTTTATTCATGGGAAGAAAAAAACGAATATTCTTATAAAGTAAAAGTCAAGTCTGGTTATTATTCACTTGAAAAGAAAAGAAAGCTAGGAGAAAAAAAGGTTGTGAAAAAATTCAAAGATTTAGATTACGATTGTATTGTAATGAATGATTTGTATATAACAAGTGATTTAGAATATCCAGATGTGAATCAAAAGTTTACTCAAGAAACATATTATGCAAAAGGTATTGGTATTATTGGATATAAAAGATTTTTACCAAATGGAAAAGTTATTGATTTTAAACTTACTGAAATCATTAAAGATGTAAATAAATTTAAAGTTAAAATATAAAAAACTAAGCACAACGTGCCAAATTTATGAAAATCGTACTAAAGAAAATATTATTTGTAATTATTGGAATTTCTATACTCGGAATTTTAATGTATAATATTTCGCTTTGGAATCAGAAAGTGAACTTTGAAAAATACGCAACTAACTTTAATCCTGAAAGAACTAAAATCGGACTAAAACAGATCTCTAAAAATTGGAAATCGGAAAATCAGACCTGGGACAACTGGAATATATTAAGTGACGAAAATTATAATGATGGAAAAGTTTTGAAATTCGCAAAAATATTCAGTTTAAAAGACATAAATACAGGAATAATTTACGAAAATGATTCTTCCGATTTGAACACCAATTTTCAAAGCAAAATAATTTGGCTCAACTCAAACATTTTGTTTTGGAGAAATGGAATTGAATCTGAAATGGACTATTATCAAAGAAATATTGATTCTAACACAGTAGAAAACTTATCTATCAGATATTACTTCAAAGACGATAATGGAAACAAAAATTACTTTGAAGCGAATCATTCAATTTATGAATTGGACGGATTTTATTGTGGAACACCTTCAAGAATGGAAAGAGAGAAACAGCGGGTTTTGGGAAAACCTTATTTCGGAAATATAACAAAGAAACAAGCTGATAGTATATTAGCAGAATGGAAAATAACTAGGAACAACAAGGTTTATAATTAATTGCGGCTGAATTTGTTCGCCTTGGGTTGTGAATTTTAACTGAACTGAAAGTGAAGTAGAGCTTATGTTTAATAAATCGGAATTTTCAAATTATCGGAATGAAAATTTCAACACTCTGAATTTAGCAAAATTCGAAATAGAAAAATCACTATGAAATAATGGGACTAATAATATTACCTTTTTTACTCGGAGCTTTAATTATAGGGATAATTGCTTTTATCAAAGTAATTAAACTCTTGAAATTAAAATCGATCAGATTGAAAGAATTAATTCTAGGATTGATAACTTCACTTATTTTATTTGGATTAATTTGTTTGACATATATTATTCAAGGAAAAGCTTGGGCGTTAAGTACTGCCTTTAGAATACCGATTTTTATGATATTTATGCCTTTTGGAGTTCATCATGCGACAGAAAAAAACAATAAAGAGAATATAAAATATTTGTCGAAAATATTTCTGATTAGCATAGCGTTTTCTTTGATTTTAGGAATTATTTTTAATGATATATTCTTTAACCTCTTTGAATATTTAGAAATAAAAAAATATTATTAAAAGAATAAAAACTAGCTACAATAATGTATAAAAAGCATCCTTCGGTTCGCTGCACTAATTTTTACACAAACCATTGCAAGGTATTATTAAGGCATTTCAAATAAAATATCAATTTTAACTCTTATTATTGTTATTATATGAAAAAAAATATTTTAATTATATTTTTTCTAATTTTTAGATTAGGATTAATCAAAGCACAGAATATAAAAAACGACATTCTTTTAAACACTAAAGAGTTAAAATCCATAAATCCAAATGATTCTGATTTCTCGGATTTAGAGTCTATTGGTAATGCTATTGGCAATGCTAGATTTGTCTATCTAGGAGAACAAGATCATGGAGACGGTTCTGCCTTTGAAGCTAAAACAAGAATTATAAAATATTTACACGAAAAAAAAGGGTTTAATGTAATTGCTTTTGAGAGTGACTTTTATAATATCAATAGAAAAACAGAGTTAGGACAACCTGTTGATAGTATAGAAAAAAGCATCTTTAATGTTTGGTCAAATTGTTTACAAGTAAATTCTTTATTTGACTATATAAAAGAACAACAAAAAGAAAATACTCTTCATATTTCTGGATTTGATTGTCAAATTGGATCTGTCTCAAAAAAAGATCAAGATCATTTTTTAAATGATTTATCTATTTATTTAAATCAAAAAATAAATACTTCAAAAATTTCAAACTTTAATCAATTTGAAAAAACATTACGAAAAGTATTAGCTTTTCAAACAGTTGAAAAGAAAAACAAAAAAGTATTTTTACACACACTTTCTAAAATCAAAGAAAAATTAGATACTGTTAACACTAGAACATTAATGTTTCAAGCAATTAATAATCTAGAAAATGCTGCTAAAAATAGTTGGGAAGATGGTGATCTATCACGTGATTTTCAAATGGCAAAAAATATGAAATGGCTTGTAGATAATATGTATCAAAATGAAAAAATTATTTTTTGGGCACACAATTATCATTTAGTGCGAAAATATAAAGATAAAAAAATAGAAACATCATTTGTTTCTGCTGGAGAACACTTTTATACGTTAGTTAGCAAAAATGAAGTTTACTCCATTGGATTCACCTCAAGAGAAGGAAGAACGGAACGTTCCATATTAAGTGAAGATTTAGATTATTTAAACTATGATATTAAAGCTCCAAAAAAAGAGTGTTTTGAAAATTGGATGTTTGAAAATAATCACAAAATCTCATTTACAAATTTTAAAAAAATTAATAATAAAAATCAAAAATTTAAAATGAGAGGATATTTGTATAGGATGAATAATTATTATTGGTTGGGGGCATTTGATGGAATGATTTATATTGAGAATATGAAACCTTGTATTAAAGAAAGAAAGACTCCTTATAACACCAAGTAACAAGCATGCTTCGCACGTTTCTTAATCTAATAAAATACGTTGGCAACAATTGAAGGAAATTTTATCTCTCGATACATAACAGCATTTATTGAAATAGAAAAATGAAAGAAAATATATTTACAGTTAAAAAAATTAAAAAGTTATCAATTATAAGAATGAAGTTTCTATTAACTATGCTTATTTTATTAGTGCTCAACTCAGTATACTCTCAAAATAAAATTGAAGTAAACGACGATAAATATAGTATGTTTTTTTATGAGTCTTTAAGAATGGACTTGGCAAACGATTCCATTAAAAATATTGAAAATTCTACTGAGAAAATTATTAGAATCTGGAGAGGTCATCAAATGTTTAGTTTTAGCCAAAAAAACTGTATTTATTCTAGAAAATTTATTAATTCGAAAAATAATAAGATCTATTTTTATAAACAAAGTTTAGATATAACTATTGATACGATATCAATTAATTTAATAAAATCTATAAAACCCAAAGTTTACCTTGGTTGCATTTTTACAGCAATTGAGATTGTGGAAAATAATCATTACTTTTTTAAAAGTATTGGTTGTAAAAACTTCATTAACTCATTAATTTTTGAAATTTATAATGAAAAAATAAAATCGAATATTGAAAATTATATCCAAAACTTACCTTCAGGAGTTTATAAAAAAGAAAGATCTAGTATTGGTCTTGTTGTAAATCAACCTATTAAAGATGTAAATAATCAATCTAGTTTTTATAAAAGAACAGTAAAACTCTTATCTGAAAATAATATTAAAATTGATGATCCATTAAAGCAGCCATTAATTTTGATAAATTCTCAACAATCATTTTTTGAGGATGTTAACGAGCTTAATGAAAAGGATGTGAAATCAGTTAGAGTATTTGACAAATCAAAAGATTCAACTTATACTAGAGTTTTTTCTGGTGATAGTGGAAAAAATGGGGTACTTATTATCAAAACTAAATAAATATAAATCAGGGTACACATAATATGATTGTTTATTAACTAATTAAAAATAAAATAATTGAATAAAAAACTACCAACAAAGAGCTGAGTTAAAACCCAAATAAAATAGTCTTGAATTTTATACATTATTTATCTAAGCATATTAAAATAATATTTTGATATGTTTTTTTGTTTTCAACTACTTAAAAAGCTAGTATTCCTAAACTTTTATTTGTTAAAAATTTCAGATTCTTCTATATTTGGACATCTGCTGCTATGAAAATTTAAATTTTACAGAAATTTTATGGTTACAGATATAATAGAAATAATAGGAATTCCTGTTATAGTTATGTTGGCAATAATTATGAAAAAATGTAAATGAAAAAAAGTAAAGCGATAGAATTATTAAATTCTGATTTAAAAGATATTTATGATACTTTAATTAGTATTTCACTTTATGCGTATGTTAGTTCTTCTTTATTTAATACACCAAACAAAAAATTATCTGAAGAAGAAATAAAGGTTTATAATCATTTAAAAAAAAATGAAAAAAGAAACACTATTTATAATTCATTTATGATAAATCTAATTTCAATAATGGAGTCATATTTAAAAAATATGTTAATTGAAATTATACTAGATGATAAATCAAAATCAGAAAAATTTGTTAGAAAATATAAATTCGAAAGACATTTAACAAGTAATGACGTGGTAAACGGTTCTGAATTTTTAACAATTAGTGTTTTGAATGATGTTATTTATCATAATTTGCCAAAAGTGAATTCACTATATAAAATTATAACTGGAATTGATATTTTAAATATAGAAGGAGCTGAAATAAAGAAAATATTTAAAATCATAAAGTTAAGACATAAGATGGTTCATCAAGCAAATAGAATTAACGATAGAAAAATATTTTTAAAAGAATTGACGTTGTTGCATTTTATTACGGTGATAAGTGATTGGTTATTAAATATAGATTGCTTGATTTTAAATGGTAACTTGAGAAAAAGAACTACTAATTATACTATGAAATTTTATAAAGATTTAGGAGAAAAAATAGAATTACCAATATTATTTAATGGTAAAAATGAAATTGAAGATAATAGTTTAGAGCTTTTAAATGATTTATTGAAAGATCATAAAAAAGAAATATTAATATAAACTCCTACAACAAAGTGTAAGTTTCACTTCTTGCCGCAGGCGCAACACAGAAAGCAAAACTTACACAAACCGGCGAAAATAATTATGAAAAAAATCCAGCTAACATTAATAATAGTAGTTTTAATTTCATGTTTTGGTTTCTCTCAATCAAAATCTGAAATTGAAAATCTATTAGACGGAATTTCAACAATTGAGAATTCTAAAGAAATAGCGAAAACTGAACAAGCCGAGAAATTGATTGAATATGGTTGGCGAATTTTGCCAACTCTTGCGGAATTTTTTAGCGACCAAACCTTGACTGAAATTAAATCAGAATGTAACAATCGGGTTTTGAATAAAGGAGAAATTGCAATAATAATGGCTGACCAAATTGAAGGAATGCCCTATGCAACAGTAACTGGAATTCAAAACTGCACGTTTACTTTTTGCGAAAATAACGCAAATCTGATAGAATATTATTTACCATATATTCAACGAGATGGAATTGAAAAATTTTTAAAAAAATATATGGAATGGCTTGCAAGTGACGATAGAATTGATTGGAAACTATTTTTAACTGCCAAAACAAAAAAAGAGCGCAGAAAAATAATACGTGAACGGAAAAAAGCCATTCGTGAAATGCAGAATAAAAAATAACTATGGCAACGATGTATAATCGCTAACTTACCTGTAACTGATAGTTATACGAAATCGTTAGCAAATATTAAAAGACAAACTGTAACAATTAAAAAATTAAATAGTCTTTTCGTTAAACTACCATCAAGTAAACCCAAATGATTAAAATCATAACCAAAATACTTCTTTTAAACCTAATTATTTCTCTTGTTAGTTGTCAAAACAACGAAAATATTGATATTTATTTATACGAACTTCACGAAAAAGGACAACTCAATGGAAACGTTTTAGTCACTAAAGACGGAAAAAATATATACGAAAAATCATTTGGTTATTCAGACGGCACAAAAAACACAAAATTAACCAAAGGCTATCGTTTCAATATAGGTTCAGTTTATAAAGAATTTCCGGCAGTCTCAATCATGCAATTACAGGAAAAAAACCAAATAAATTTAGACGACAAAGTTTCCAAATATATTCCTGAATTACCAAATTGGTCTGAAGAGGTATCTATTAAACATCTACTACAATATTCAAGTGGTTTGCCAACAATAGGTTGGGATACCTATTTTAGTAAGGGAATAAACGTGAATGATAGTCATATAATGGAAGAAATCAAGTCTGTTAAAAATCTTGAATTTAGGCCAGGTTCAGATTATTTATACTCAAATAGCAACCCTATTCTATTGATTAAAATAATAGAGAATATAACCAATAGCACCTTTAACCAATACTTACAAGAGAATATATTTATCCCTTACGGAATGAAAAATACAATCATCAAAGAACAATATCCATACAAGGATAAGACATTGATGGCAATTCCTTTTAATAGCAATTTGAAAGAGGATGATTACAAATTATCTGCTAAAAATCTTTTGATCAGTTCTACTGCAACCGACTTAGCTAATTGGTTTGAAAAATTAGGAAATTTTCAAATAGTTAATAAACAATCAATAAAAAAACTTTCAGAACAAGCTAAAAAAGGAGATAACATTCAATCACCTCTCGGATATATTGAATGGAGAGATAATAAAATTATCGAACATTCGCATCATGGTTCAATAGAGAACTACGAATGTATCGTACGAAGATTTAAACAAGATAATATTACCATTGTGATTTTAACGAACCAAAAACAACAAAACGTATTCGACGTATCCGACGAAATTTATAAGATTATAAAAAGAACAAACAAATAGCATTTGCTAACAATATGTATAATTAACAGTGGTTTAAGTGATAAATCGAAAGGTTTGTGAGTATAAATTTACTGTTACTTATACATGATACCGTTAGCACCAATTTTAAAAAAACAAAAAACATGAAAAATATTTTATCTCTAATTTTATTTATTGGAATTGTAATAAATACTAACGCGCAAAAAATAGATGAAAATTTATATAAATCTGTTGTTAAAAATGATTTTAAAAAAACTGAGAAATTAATCAAAAAAGGTGGAAATGTAAATTATATAAAGCAATCTGAACCTTGGATGAAGGTTAATTTACTTTGTACTGCTGTAAATAATAATAATTTAAAAATAGCAAAATTACTTTTAGAAAATCAAGCCGATGTTAATTGGAAAGATGGATTTAAAACATCTGCAATCCTATATGCTGCAAGTAATGGGAATTTAGAAATGATTAAATTACTCTTAGAATATGGAGCTAACATAAATGATAATGATGGAAATAAAAATACAGTGCTTACAGCTGCAAAAGAAAGTAAAAATAAAGATGTTATTGAATTTGTTGAGAAAAAATTAAAAGAAACGAATTAAAAAAGATAAGTACTAACGGTTTATACAAACCATTAGAATAAAATAAAAATGAGAAGAATTATATTTCTATTAATTTTAATTTTTACAGCAAATAGTTGTGGAAAGAATAAATCAAAAAGTATAGATTTAAATGAAAGTGAAATTAGTTATTCTAAAGAAGAATTATCAGATAAATTTAAATATGACTTAATAGATTTTGACACGAAAAATAAATTTAAATTAGAATCAGAAGATGTTGTATTTCATTTAATTAAAGAAGATCAATTAGCTGTTTTATACAATGACAAAAAATATCCTATTGAAATATTAAAAACTATTGATTTTAGTAATTCAGAAGTTGCAGTTTTACTATTGGATAAAAGATTAACAACTCAGGATTTATTTAAGGTGTATTACTGGTTGGAATTTAAAACTCTGAAAAATATTAAATTGATAACAAAAAAATCAGAAGGAAACTATTATCAACTAAAAGATGAAATAATTATAAATGATCCGTTATTTAGAAAGTTTAGAGAATTTAATAAGTTACCTCCAATATTTAAAAAATTAGAAAATAAAGAATATTTTAAAATTGAATATTCAGACTTTAATTTTGAAAATTTAGATAAAGAAACGAATTATTTAATCCAGATAACTGAAAAAATAGATTTAAAAGATTACTTAAAATTGAGAGAAAAAGTAAACAGAAACAAAAATTTACAAATAGAAATAAAAACGGCTTACAACAAAGAACTAAGTTAAAAATCAAGTAAAACAATCTTAAAGTTTATACAATATTTATCGAAGCATATCAAAATAAATTTTAATATGCTTTTTTGTTTTCAACTATTTATAAAAATAGTATTCCTAAAATTTTATTTGTTAAAAATTTCAGATTCATATATATTTGGAAATCTGCTGCTATGAAAATTTAAATTTTACAGAAATTTTATAGTTACAGATATAATTGAAATAACAGGAATTCCTGTTATAGTTATGTTAGCCACAAGTAAAAAAAATATATTATGACAGAAGAAATATTTTGGAATTTAATTGGAAAATTCTTTGAATATCCTATAGAAGAAATAAACGAAAAAGGATATGATGTAATTCAAAACGAAATACTTGAAGATTACTTAGGGAAAGCAGATAAAGAATCTCTAATAAAATTTCATGAACTTTTATGTACGAAAATTAGAGAACTATATTTACCTAAAATAGGAGATTTATTTCTTCTGTCTGGATATGATTTAGAAGATAAATTGACAAAAGATTTTCAATACATTTCAGAAGATGGTTTTGCAGACTTTAGAGCTTGGATAGTAAGTTTAGGAAAAGAGCATTTTGAAAAGTTCAAAAATTTTGAAAAAGAAGAAGATTTATTTGAATATGATTTGGATGCAAATGGAGCATTTCGAGAAGATTTGATATATATAATTTCTAGAATTAGCGAAACTAGATTTGAAGAAGAATTAGATTTAGATTATGACTTAGAAAATGAAGAAGTAGATTTGTACTCAAAAATGAATTGGAATACTTTAAATGAAAAATATCCTAAACTATTTAAATTTTATCAAGACAGATTTAAAAACGGATATTACTCGTATGAATAAAACCAGTGGCTAACAAAGAACTGAGTTAAAAACCAAGTAAAACAGTCTTAAAATTCACACAATATTTATCTAAGCATATTAAAATAATATTTTGATATGTTTTTTGTTTTCAACTACTTATAAAAATAGTATTCCTAAAATTTTATTTGTTAAAAATTTCAGATTCATATATATTTGGACATCTGCTGCTATGAAAATTTAAAATTTACAGAAATTTTATAGTTACAGATATAATTGAAATAACAGGAATTCCTGTTATAGTTATGTTGACAGTAATTCAAAATGACAGAGCAATCCAAAACTGAAATAAATTTGAACCACCTAAGCGGAAAGAAAATAGTGATATGGACAAGTATCTTGACTCCTACTCTTTTAATTTTATCAATCTTCTTCATGGGCGGTGGACATGGGACTTATTTCTTCGGAAAATTATTTTTCCCAATTCCTATGATTATTGCAGGAATAAATGATAGAATAACTGATTTAGCCGCTTGGATAGCTGTGCTTCAAATTCCTATTTACGGTTTATCGATGTATTCGGTAAGACATAAAAAATGGAAAATAGTGGGGCTTGGAATATTACTGATTCATATTTCTTTATTTTTTGTTGCAATGACTGCAGCAAATGGATTTGATTAAAAAGAAATAAAAAACTACTGCCAACAAGGTATATAAGCCAATAGGGCATTTAGAGATAAATTGAAAGTCCTGTTCTTTGAGCAGGCAACGCCAAAACAAAGTTTTGACGTTTAACAAAAAGAAAATTAAAAGTAAAAACGTTTGTTTAGGCTTAGTGGTAAACCGAAAGTGATGTGCTTCGAATCTGCCCTACTGTCCATACACAGAACGTTACCAACAAACTAAAAAAATGAAATCGAAACTTCTATTAGTATTTTTTATAATTCAATTATTTGCTTGTAAAAGTGAAAAAGAAATGACTTTTGCAGACTTTGTAGATGTGGAAAAAATTGAAAAGGTAATGATGAGTAATAATTCTGGAAAATTTACACTATCACCTGAACAACTTACTGAATTCAAAAAGCAGATTTCCTCAATGACTTACGAACCAAATATTACAGTAAAACTGGGTGCGATACATATGACTTTGATTATGGACAACAAAGAATATGATATGGCTACAGCAACACACGGAGACTTTATTGAAATTGATTATAGTTTAGTGACAAAAAACAAATCGGAATTTAAAAATGTTTTCTTTAAAACTAATGGAATAAATTTCGATAATTATAAAAAAACAGAATAAAGGTCAGTTGATAATCGAGTAAGTGGGCATGAATTTATTGTTCACGTTGCACCTCTCCCACCACCGTACATAAGGGTCTTCTATACGGCGGTTCGATCATGAAATTATTTCTTGTAATAGTTTGCATTTAGATATAACTTTTCAAACCATTTTTTTCTTAAAAATTAAAACACTCTTTAATTTGATTTATTTATGTTAAAAGGTTAGTTTTAACGAAAATTGCAGGGTTTGTGCGCAGATTCACGTTCTCTCTCATTGAAAAAAATTATAAATATTGCGGAAAGAAATTTTCTAAATTGAAAAAGAATTGATTTTAAGATTTACAAAACTGAAACCGAAAATAATAGAAAAAGTTTTTAAATAGGTATGATAAATGTTGTAAAAATAAATAAAATTGTAGGTTGGATATTAATAACTGGAATAATTATCACTCAGCTTATTATTACTAAAACTACATTTGATATGGGGAGAATGGCACCTTTTTACTCATTCTTGACTGCAATGTTTTTTTTACCTTTTATAATCATTGCAATAACTAGTGTCTTAAGTCGTAAAAGAAATCTCATTAATATAAAAAGAGGAATTAAAATTGGAATTTTTTTTCAAGTTATTTTGCCATTAATTTTACCTATATTTTTTGATAAAGAGTTTATATATGTGAGTTTGATTGGTGCTATACTTGGTTTGACAATGTGGTTTTTAAGAAAGAAAATAGAAATACAGTTATTGATTTTAAATGGAATTGGAGTAATTATTTGGAGTTTAATTTCTCTAGTTGGAATTTGAATTCTATTAAAAAGATTTTATCCATCGACATCTGAGTGAAACTGATATATAAAGAGAATAAATAATACTTTAAATCGAAAAAAGAAAACGATCGAGAACAAAATGTAAATTTCACTTTTAAGAGAAAATAATATTTATTCTTAATGATCTAAGGTTATTATATTTTTCAAAGCATTTCATAGCAGCTTTAAATCTTCAAAATTAAAACATTCTTATATTTGATTTATTTATGTTAAAAGACTAGTTTTAACGAAAATTGCGTGTTTGTGCGCAGACATACGTTACAAAACATTAAAGACAGAAAATGAAATTATTTTTTATACTATTATTGGTTCTTTGCTTTAATAACCAAATCATTCATTCGCAAACTAAATTAATTGCTCACAAAAGTCATAGTGGCAAAGCAAGTAATTTTCATAAAGCTATGACCAACTCTACTTTTGATTTAACTTCATCCAATTTTGGTGCAGCGCCAACACCATTAGTTAAGTATGCTAAATTAGACACACTGCAATATGTTTCGGATACAATAGTCATTATGACTACAAGTAATTATTGTAAAAATAAAATTACTAATTCAACTAACCTATGGAATTCAGGTAGAGACACACTTTATAATCATCCTTTATTTTCTAAAAAAAACGCTTTAGATAGTATAAAACAAGAAATTAAAAAAAATTACTTTTTCAGAAACCCAGTAGATAGTATTGTATTTATAGGCTATGAATCTGTTACGAATATTACAAATAAAAATAAGCAGAAGGAAAATAGTTTCCCATTTCTTATAAATAAAAAAACTAAACCACCTGTTAGCCCTAAACTTATTGGTATGTCAATAATTTTGATGATATCTCTTATAATTGCTTTTACGTATTATAAAATTAATTCTAACAAGAAATCATTTGGAAAAATCTAATTTCTTATTGCATTTTAGCCAATCCTTTTTTTATTTATTTACTGCTTTTGGAATTATATTCATTCCTTTTCCCTTTCATTTATTTTCTTATCAAGAAAAAATAACCAATTTTGTTTTTGGAAAAATAATTTCAAGCATAAAACCATATATTTTCGAGAATAGTAAATATGAGCAGATAGTTTCGGATTCATCATCTCTATATATTCTAATTCTTCTTTTAGTTCTAATAGCTCTAATTATTCAATTCATTTTCCGTAATCATATAAAGTTTAAAAAATATTTATTACAGGTTATGAATATTGTCATACCATATTATTTAAGCTTAATACTCTTAAAATATGGTTTTGATAAGGTTTTTATGGGGCAGTTTTATAGTCCAGAATCAAATATACTGTACACTCCTTTTGGTTTTTTAGACAAGGATATTTTATTTTGGTCAACTATTGGTATTTCTCCAACATTCAATTTATTCTTAGGTTTATCACAAATTACAACAGCTTTTCTCTTACTTTTTAAAAAGACAAGGTTTTTTGGTTTTATTTTAGCAATATTCATATTTACCAATATAGTGGCTATCAATATTAGTTTTGATATCTCCGTTAAAGTATTTTCTATCTTTTTGTTATTTATGTCATTTCTAGGATTAGTTATCTATAAACACATTTTCATTAGAATCATCAAGGAAATCAAGACCACATATAGCAAGATATATTTACTCTCAAAAAACAATTTTCTATACGCTTTTCTAAAATCATTTGTTATACTTTTATTTTTATTTGAAGTATTATATCTTAATATTCAAAAAAACACTAGTATTAATAACTCATACTCTAATTTTATTGGAGCCTATTTAGTTACAGAGACACTTGAGGATAACATCTTAATAAAAAACCATAACATAAAAAGATTTTTTATTCATAAGAATGGCTACTTTATTTTCCAAAATCTAAATGACCAAATGACTGACTACAAATTACAAATATTTAAAGATAAACATCAGTTTGTTATCACAGATTACAATTTAAAAAAGACAAAAATTAATTACAAAAAAAAGGATAGTCTATTAGTTCTTGAGTTTATTAAAAACAACAAAAAGTATCAATTAAAAGGAAAAATGTTAAACACTCAATCTTTACCTCTTTTTAGAGATAATTTACATTGGACTATTGACGAAATTAAATAACGTTTTGAAACAAAATATATAAAATAGCAGTTGTTTTTTTTTGCTAAAATTTAAATATGAACATATAACAAATGAATACTATAAAACACATAATCTTTTCATTGATCTTGTCTTTTACAATTTGTAATGAACTAAATGCTCAGAATAATGAATCTGTTGACAGCCTGAAACAATCTATAGCAAAATCGAAAGAAGTATTTCAAAAAGTCAATAAACTGAAAGCTAAACCTATAAAAGTGGAGATTATTAATACTTGTTCGACAAAACCAGAATTGTGCGGAAACATGGCTTTTGGCTCAGTAAGTTTGGTTAAAATATTAGAAGGAGAATATATTGGCGAAATAATTTATGTTGTCTCAACTTGTTCGAAAACGAATTATCAAATAGGTCAAATCTATAAAATGAACGCTTCATTTGAACCTGGATTTAGTGTGCATTTATGCAATGGAAAAACTTATAATTCTGATTGGAATTACAAGTTGGATGAGAATGAACATTTTCTCGTATTTGGCTCTCTTAACTAGTTTTCAATATTTTTATAAAAACTAATACAAATAAGGTTTAAAAATAATTAGGGTTAAAGTGCAAGACCCAAAATTTGTACTAATTAATAAATACTGTCAATTTTTCAATTTGATGGTTAAATGAACAAAAACTATCTTACAATTTATACAATATTTATTCAAGCATATTAAAATTTATTTTGATGTGCTTTTTTTAACTACTTATAAAACTTGCATTTATAAACTTTTATTTGTTAAAAAATTAAGATTCATATATATTTGGACATCTGCTGCTATGAAAATTTAAATTTTACTAAAATTTTATAGTTACAGATATATTAGAAATAACAGGAATCCCTGTTGTAGTTATGTTAGTAGCAATAAATGATAAAGGAAATAGAAAATATATATGACCTAATTAATCTGGTGGAAAGACGTCCAGAATTGTATATTGGAGATGCTAGAATATCGTCTCTGAGAATTTTTTTGGATGGGTATCAATTTTCAGCAACAGTTCATAATATTGAAAAAGAACAAGTTTTTCCTCCTTTTTGGTACTTTCACGAATGGGCAATGCATAAATATGGTTGGGGCGAGTCAACAGCTGGATGGAAAAATATCATTCTAGAAGAGAATCAAAATGATGAAGAACTTGCTTTGAAAAAATGCTTTGAATTACTAAAAGAGTTTAGAACTCTTAAACCAATATCAATTAAGCGATCAAAATTGAATCAAACAAATATTAAATTTCATCATTCTGAAAATTGTAAAATTAAAAGATGTATTGACCCTGTTAGACAATTAACAGAACCTTTATATGAAAATGCTGATGAAATTTTTATTGTCCAATTCTCTCACGATTTCGGATTTTCAATTTTCGTCAAACTAAATGATGAATCTATTGGATTTAACTGGCGTGAAAGATTCAAAACTAATAAAGAAGCAGTAACTAAATCAGAAACTTTATTTGGAGAATCTTTAAAGTGGGAATATTTAACAGGTGATTTGCTTAGTTGGGGTAATTTAATAATTAAAGAAAATAACACTGCTAACAAAACCTAAACTGCATTAAAACGTAGCTTAACCAAAACGTTAGCAAATAACATAAATATGAAAAAACTAATTATTTTAATATTGATTTTAACGACTCAATATTCCTACAGCCAAGAGCTATCTGACTCCACTGTTATAAATATGGCCAAATTCAATTGTCAATGTCAAGATACTATTAATCTAAATCAAGAAAATACGATTATTGAAAGTCAACTCAGAGATTGTTTTACTAAATCACTTGTAACCTTTTTAAATAAAGGTGAACTGACTCAAGATTATTTAAACAACAATGAAAAACTAAATGATTTACAAAGGAAAGTTTTCAATCATTTAGCAACTTGTGAGAGAACAGTTCAAATTGTTCAAAAGCTGAATGATTTGCCAGTTCCAATTGACTCTGTTCCAACAACACTATTTATATCAAAAAAGTTCTTTAATAAACATGGTTTAAAACAAGAACAAGTTGAAAAGGATTTTATTGTATGGAACTCCGACTCAAATGAACATATTCAAAGAATTGTAGATATAAGATGGGTTTTCAATTCCAATGAAGAAGCAATCAAATATCACAAAGGAAAACTAAAAGAAAACTCGGAAAATGGACAGAAAGTAGAGTTCAACATGAATTTAGATAATGTAGAAGAACTTCATGTGTTCAAAGAAAGTAAACAAATGGAAAACATGATACAAATGATGAACCTTCCACAGAAACAACATTGCTTTTTATTTGTGGTTGACAATATTGCATTTAAGGTTTTCGTGGCAACAGATAAATCTAAATCACCCGAAGATATTGTTTTCATTGTCAATGAAGCAGTAAATCAAATGAAAATATACAATCGCTAACACGGTATATAGCAAATAGAGCATTTGGTAGGTTAGGAAAGTTCAGTGGTTATTTGAAATACCGCCAAATCGTTGATATGGCTTTTAAAATGAATAATATAAAAATACAACGTTTTGACTCAGTGCAAACTTGAAAATCTATTACTTTCTGCTGCTCTACTTGCCCTATACTAACCACCATATGACATTAAATAAATGAAGAACAAAGAAGATATTTTGCAAATTCGTAGAAGGATTCCCATCACGATGAATGATGCAGTCCGACTACTGGGGAAAACGGGATCGAACATTCTGGAGGCCGAAAACGAATGGAAGGAAGAACAAGTAGAACTCTTGGTTCAAAAAATAAATATCTCGAAGCAAGAAGCAAGACGCATTTTGGAGGTTTCAAGTTTTGAAATTGAAAAAGCTCTCTCAAATTGTAAGTCCGACATTCAAAAGATTCTTGAATCTTCCAACGAACCGTATGAAGTTATAGCTAAGGTTTGGAATTATGTCCACTACTTGTTACCAGAATCGCATAAGAGTTTTAACTGGATAGAAAAAGAAGGATTTGATAGCTTACCTGGAGGCTTAAAAGACATTCTTGTTGTGTGGCAATGGTACAGCTATTACGAATATGAAAACACCTCCGTTGAACAAGATACAACCTCTCTTATCATAGACATAATTGAGCACCAACTTGATCTCAATGAATTTGCTAAATCCCTTCGGGAACTTGAAAAAATCAGCGAGGAACATTATAAGAAAAACCCATATTCAGATGATGGCTTCAAGAAATTTCTAGAAGAACGGAACAAATTTGTAATGAGTTCCCAATACGTAAAATTGGATGCAATGATTAAGCAAAATAAGAAAACGATAATGCAAAGATGCTATCAAATTCTAATATCCAACTTAGCAGAATTAGATAAATTTTTAAAAGAAAAAACACCACATAAAGAGCTATAGTGAAGACCATCCAATTCGTGAAGAATGGATTGAGTTATATAAAAAATCAACTAAGCAAAAGTACAACTGACAAAGAACTGAGTTAAAAACCAAATAAAACAGCATTACTGTTTATACAATATTTATTCAAGCATATTAAAATTCATTTTGATATGCTTTTTTGTTTTCAAATACTTATAAAACTTGTATACCTAAACTTTTATTTGTTAAAAATTTAAGATTCATATATATTTGGACATCTGCTGCTATGAAAATTTAAATTTTACAGAAATTTTTATTTGTATGATGAATATGAAACTCAAATTAATAATAATGATGATAGGATTTTCTCTTGTTTCCTGCGATCCTGCCCAAACCATCGAAATAGAGAATAGTTCAAAAGACTTTTCAACTATAAAATTTTTTTTCACTGGAAATGAATATTATAAGTTCGACAATTTCATAACAAAAGATTCTTTAATAATAAATCTAGACTCAGCCGAAACAAGAGTTTTTGATTTTGGAATTGGAACATGGGAAATTCATAATTCATTAGACACACTAGTTAATAGGGTTGAAAGAATAGAAGTTGTTACTAAAAAATCGACTGAACTGTTTGAAAGCAAGGATCAAGTCAAGTCATTCTTTTGGGACAGACTAATAGACGATAAGTATAGAGCAAAAATTATAATTAAAATAGAATAAACACATTACTACAAGATGTAAAATGCATTAAAAGGCATTTTATACGAAACGTTGTAAAGCATTTCAGAAAAATGAAGATTTCTTTAAATAAAATAATTGAAAAAGGTGATATTAGTCCTTTCAAATGGGGTGATTCAATAGAAGATATTCTTGTAATATTTCCTGAATGGAGGAATGAATTTGAAAATCAAAAACAAGATAATTATCCGTTCTTCCATATTGATTCAATTGAGTTTTATTTTGAGGAAAATGATTTCAGAAAGCTTTCTAATATAATAATTGGTGTTTGGCATTTTGATAAAGATTATAAATCAAATTATTTTGACATTGATTGGCTAAAAGATGATTTAAGCATCCCACAAGTAAAAAAAATATTAAACGATAAGAAATGGAGATATGAAGTATTGATTCATCCAAGATCTGAAGAACCTTATATTTTACCAAATAGATTTACTGAGTTTGCATTTGATTCTACAGGTTATGGAGATTATAAAGAAGAAATGACATATTTACAGAAAATTTATGTAAACAGTAAACCTCTAAGCGAAGAGTATTTACATAAAATAGGAAATAAAATAACGCTTTACAACAAAATATGAATCATAAAGCTTGCCGCAGACACAACACAGAAAGCGAAACTTTAACAAACCATAATAAGTAATTAAAATGATAATCAAGAAGGAAATAAAAGACGATAACGAATTCTACCTCTACTTTAATGGGAAGTTGATTTTTAAAAAGTGGTTAGACCAAGGATACTCTAAAGTCTTTGACCATTTCGCTTGGGGCAAATACACGGAAAAGAGTATCACAGACTTTGATTTAAAAGAAACTCCTCCTCTTTATTATGTAGAATGTAGATTGACTTTATTCTCAAAAGAAGAAGGAGGACGGGAAACTCCTATTGAAAACGGATACCGACCAAATCATGTCTTTGAATACGAAGAAGATGGCACTATCAAATATACTTTTATAGGAGACTTCCAATTTGGCGAAAATAATTTGATAGAACCAGGAACGACCCAAAATGTGACTGCAAGATTCTTGTCACACCAACCAATTGAGCAGTATTTAAATATTGGACAAAAATGGTGGATACATGAAGGACTTCGAAAGATTGGAGAAGCTGAAATAATTAATATTGAATTACCTGAAAAAGAATAAAACTACCTACAATACTGTGTAAAAATATATTAAAGAACCGAAATCAAATGAAAATATTCAACTATAAAACGATATTACTAATTTTAATTTCAACTTTCGCATATTCCCAAAAAACCCAGAAAAAAATGAATAAAAAAGTCCCAAACAGTGTTGAAATAGTTGATAATCATTTAGACCTATTTTTTGAAAAAGATGCTGACATCAAAGTATTTGATGAAATAAAATCTAAAACAATACATAGAGATATTTACTTTATAAAAGCTACAGACGACAGACCATATCATATTTTATTGAGTTGTGGAATGAGTGCCTTGCCAATGGCAATTCCAGAAGGCATTGAATCATCAGAATTTGTTGAAACTATGATTTTACTTCCAAAAGATTGGAATTTGGAATACGAATCTTTCAACGATGAAAAAAATTATTGGCCAATTAGAATTATGAAAGAAATAATGATGTTACCTCACAAGAATAAAACTTGGTTTGGATATGGACACACCTACGGACTCGAAGAAGAAGAGGAATTTGCAGAAGGAATTGGATTTAATTCTATAATGTTGGCTTACTCAATAGAATTGTCTGATGATTTTACTCAAATAGAATTAGAAAATGGAAAAGTGGTAGACATTTACACATTAATTCCACTATACAAAGAAGAATTAGAATTTAAGAAAGAGTATGGAGCAACTGCTTTACTTGAACGTTTTGACAAATTTGAAATAGAAGAAATTGTAGAAATTGGAAGGAAGAATGTTTGTAAATAAAAAAACTACTGGTAACAATGTATAACCGTAATTTCGGCGTATTAACTACATCCGAAACTAAATATTATCATGAAAAATTCATAGAAAAAAAATGAAAAGAATATTATTATTAATAACACTTGTATTTAGCTTTGCTGCTAGAAGTCAAACTAAATTAATTGATACTTTAGAAACTTTAAATAAAAATGATTGGATTCAAACAACTAAAGTTAGAACACAATTTAATAAATTCAAGAATGATAGTAAATTAATTCTATTTAAAAACAGAAAATAGGGAAATGAGATAACTGAAGAAAAATTTAAAACTTTTATATTAGGAAGGTGGGAATTTAAAAATCAAAAAATCATAATTTACGATTCTAGTTTGCATGGAATAGGAATTAGTTTTGATATTTTAAAATTGAGTTCTGAAATATTAATTATAAAACATATTAATTTCGAAGGAAAAGAAGAAATTATAGAATTGAAAACACTACACAATAAAGTGTAAGTTTCTATTAAAAAATTTTGAAAAGATAAATAAACTACAACCAAAGGTAAAATGCAATTCACACACCTTAGCCAAATACGTTAACCACAATTAATCCATTCAACACTTTATGACTGATATTATGAAATCTATCCTTTCAGGAATCGCTGCAACACCTTTTATATTGATGATGACAATTGGTGTTAGTCTAGCATGCGGATTAAATCCTCATTTTTTATTAGTTTCTGTACTTATCACAAATATCTTCGGAATACTTTTTAATAGGAATTCTTCTGATTTTTTTAACATCGGTGTAGGACTAGTGGTACTAATGATTACTTTTCAAAACTCAATCGGAATTGAAAGTGGATATCTACAAACATTCATAATGTTTGCAGTTCCCGCCATTATTTTCATTATTCTATCTTACCTTCCAGTCAATTATTTACTAGTTCCAAATCGTGTGATCTCTATTCTCACTTTTGGTATTGGAATCATAGTTATTCTTAAGCAACTTCCTAATGCCTTTGCGTATTCCTCACTACAAACTAATTCTTCTTTTGATGGAGAAGAAAAGTCATTTTTAGAATTGAGTACAGTACGTAATTGGGTTCAGCTAGCTCTAGCTCTCTCAATTCCTATAGTTGCTTTGATAGGACATCGATTTAAAAAAAGTATTATTGCTTTGTTTCTAGCTACGTTTGTTTCTCTTTGTTTAGGTTATTTATTGGGTTATGAAACAACTCCATTCCATAGCGAAATGTTACTTTTCAATGAGCCATTCCAACTCAACTGGACTTTTTCACCTGAAATTTTATATTCATCTCTACAAAATGGAATTACTGTAACTGTTGTTATGTTGATGAGTTTTTGGGCAGACTTTTCAATACTAAACCATGATTCTAAAGATAATAAAGAAACCATAAAAAAATCATTTAGAACTGTGGGATTCGGTAACTTAATTAGTGGAATATTCGGCGTCATGCCAACCAATATTTCATTAATTGATTCCTTTTCAATAAGAGCGTTTGGAGGGGAACGATGGATTAGTAAATTACCTATCATTTTTACCTTAATGATTATTGCAATTGTTGGTATTCCAAATTTTAATGTTCCTATTTTTGTTTTCGCAGGTGTTCTTATTTACATTGGAATTCTTTTAATAATCAAATCATGGCTGTTACTTAAGGAACTACACTGGTTAGATTATTTTTTCACTTTGGCTATCGGCTTAATTATAGTAATTAGTGATTACACAATCGGTTTTGTCCTTGCCATGTTTTACGCTTTGGTATTTTATTTAATCTCCAGATGGAAAACTAAAAAGAATATGAAAATTATTAGCTAATCAAATTGGTGGTATATGGCGATTTCATAATGAAACTATTTCTTGTGATTGTTTGCCATTTCGTTATTCTTTTTGGACTCATTCTTACTTTAAAATTAAAACACTCTCAGATTTGATTTATTTATGTTAAAAGGTTAGTTTTAGCGAAAATTATGGGGTTTGTTCACAGGCTCAAGTTAGCTTAATTAAAAAAAGGTATGAAAGCAGATATATTAATTGAATCAAATTTATTTCCTTCATATAAAGGAGAAGAAGAATTGCTTAACTCTGGAAGATTTGGAAAAAGATTAGCTGAATTTTTAAAATCTGAACTTGAAAAAGAAAATATAATAATTAAAGACCTATACCCTACTGATTATTCCTTTGAATTGAGAATAGATCAATTTGAATTTGAAATATTTATTTTGACTGGAAATATTGATGGAGAATTAAATAAATATTTGATCTCAATTGAACCAAAAAAAGAGTTTGTTAGAAAATGGTTTAGAAAGATTCCTTCCAAAAAACGAATTAATGAGCTATATAAAATAATTGAAAAAAAATTGACTCAAAACGAAGAGATAAACATAATTTGAGAGAAAATAAAAATAATGGTAACAAAATGTAAAACTCACTTTTTACCATAGAAATAATAAAGAAATCGAAACTGACATAAACCATTTTATAAAATAATAAAACATGAAATTTAGCAATCCAAGATTAATAAAATATATACTTATCTTTTTTTTATCAGTTATTTTATATAGCTGTAATACTAACACACAATCTTTTAATCTACCTAATAAAGTTGAGACAACTAACTTGAATAATAAAATTAATATCAAGGGGACTCGAATTTTAATTAACAAATCTGAAAATTACACTTATATTGATGAACTTAAAAGATTTCAAAAAAATTCAAACAATTATTTTCAGTTCATAGAAATACCTGATCAGAATTACTTTACTTCTATACCTGACGTTATTAGTAAAATGAATCAACTCGAAAGTCAAGGAGGGGAATTAAAAATAAAGAAAGAATTTAAACTTGGAGATTACGATGCTTTTTTTGCTTTAGCACCTCAAGGATATACTTCTGAGCAAGTTATTCTTGCATTTGGAGATAATTCTTTTTCTGTTTTGGTAATAGGAGTTTTCCCAAATAATGAAGAGGATAGAAAAGAAATAACTGATTTGATTTTAAGTTCGTATTATGATAAAAACCTTAAACCTAATATAAATGATAACTTATTCTATGAAGTTAATTTAGATAATTCAGAGTTTAAATTAAGTACGGTAAACGGAATTTTTGGAACTTATACTTTAAATGGTGAGAAATTAAAAGTTGATGATTTATTTAAAAATAGTTTCCTAATTGGAACATTACCATATACAGATGATTTTGATATAAAAAAACATAGTGACAACCTGATTTATAAATATCAAAATAATGAATTTGTGGAAAAGAGACTGAAAATTGACATAATCTCTGAAAAAGAATTTAATGAAGGAGAAAATAAAATAATCAAAGTTGAAATGGTGGGAACAAAACAGGGTTTAAAATCAAAAATGTTTCAATACATCAAACAAACACCAAATGGAATTATACAATTCATTAGTTCAGACTATACTGAGAATTCTAAATATATAAATGAATACAAGGCTATTGCTGAAAAAATCACTTTAAAACAATAAAAATTCTCACGATTAAAATCTTATATGATTGTTTTATGTAATTCGAAACTCAACCCTTACCTCTCTCGAGAAGGGAACTTAATAATCTATATGTTTTAATTGTTTTCAGCTTTCTTAAGATGTTTAGTTTTTCAAATAATCTTGTTTATTTTATATATTTCTATAATTAACACACTCTTATATTTGATTTATTTATGTTAAAAACTTAGTTTTATCGAAAATTGTTAAGTTTGCACGAACTCTACTGTTGGAGTACATTAAAGAAAAAAATAAATGGAATATTTGATTGATTTTAAAGTTAATAATGAAAGAGAACTAAATAGAGATTATACAGTATTTTTTTTTCAAAAACATAAATTTACATTAGTTGAAGAAAAAGTAGATTATTTAAAATTTGAAAAAGGAAGTTTCTTTCAAAATAATTATACTTTTAAACCACTAAATTGGAAAAGCAATATTGAAATTAGATATACGAAAAATAGAATAATTGCTGATTTCAAAATCAATACTACATATCAAATTGTTACCAAAAATGAAAAAAAAATATGGGAAACATTTATTAATTCGTATAAAAAATTATTGATTTATAAAAAAGAAAATGAAGTTGATCTTGAGAACATAAAACGAAAAAATAGAAAAAATAATATAAAAATTATGTTTTGGATTATTTTGACAACTGTTTTAATTATGAGTTTTATTGGAAGTTTAGGATTTTTTGAATAAAAAAATTCACTAACAAAGAATTTTGATATTAATCAAGTAAAAAACTATCTTAAATTTTATACTACATTTATCCAAGCATATTGAAAATAATATTTTGATATGCTTTTTTATTTTTAAAACACACCCCTACCCTTTTCAAAAAGGGAATTTGATTATTACGAAAAATTAATTCTAAAAAACAAGTATTAATTATTAAAAATAGAAAAGAGTATATTCGCAAAAAATAAATATTAAACATGAAAAAAATATTCTACTTACTTATTGCTATTACAATTTTAAGTTGCTCTGAAAAGAAAGAAAAAACTGTACCTTCACAATTAACAACTCTTCCTTATATTGGAAATGATATACATCTTCCAGAAGGTTATTTCGAAATGGATGTAGCTTCTTATATTACAGAATCTAAAAAAAATAACATCTCTCCTGAAGAAGATCCTTTTTTACAACAAATAATAAATATTCAATCTTTTTCAAAAGACTTTGCTGTTTATATTGACGAAAAAAATGAAAATAATAGTATTTGGATTGTAGATAGTCCGTATGGTACAAAAATGAATAAATATTATGCAAAAGCATTATTCAATACATTTGATGAAGAGGATAAAGTTCTTTTTGAGCAACATGGAATTAAATCAGAAATTTTAGATCAAAAATTGTTTAGTGAAGAAGATCATAAATATGCTAAAAGAAGTTCGGTAACACATTTTGAAGATGGAGATTTATTCACAACTTATTATTATATTACAACTCCACAAGATGCTTTTATGGTTAACATTTTTAATACGAAAAGAAAAGATTTTGAAAAAATAATTAGAAAAATTTAAAAATATGGAATGGGAAAGTTTTGCTAAAATATCTGATGGAATCTATCAAGAGAAAGAAAAAGGTTACATCATTGGTCGAGAAGTTTTAGAAACCATTTTTTATGAGAATAAAAATATAAAATTTCATAGATCACTTTCCCATAGTTATTCTAGTTCTAGGCATAGTGCTATAGAAAAAATTAAAGCTGAACTTCTATTTCCTTTTCGGTTTAATTCTTGTAAAATAGAGAAAAAATCATTGCTAAAAAGAATTTTTGAAAAAGATAATTTCACGATTAGTGGTAATGAGCAAATTGCTAGAAATATTATGAAAATGCCGGAGTTTAAATATTTCCAAAAACTACCAAAGCTAAAGATTTTAATTAAAAATGATTTTATCATTATCTCTACTAAAATAAAATATCGAGAATATCTCGTAGACCTTCCAAAGTTCCAAAAAATCATTTTTAGGTTTAAAACAAATGTTATGAGAACTCAGTTGATTAATTAGTTTTATTTTTTAACATCCGACTTATTTTCTGAAAATTTTGAATTCATAATTATCATCAAAATCAAAGCAAAAACTATTGTCAAAATTTTATTGACCAATCCTATCTTTTCAGGATCTATCTTGAAAAAAACCAAATAAAGTAATATTAAATTCCCAAGTAATTCTTTTTTATAAAAATTTTTAAGATTTATTGAATTTATTTTAAAAACTTTAAAAAAGCTATACAAAATTCCAGAAGCAATAAAAATCGTTAATAAATAATTATGTTTAGTTTCATCTTGAAAATTTAGTAACCAAATAGTAAATATTATTAAATATAGAGACTCTAAAATATCTCTTATAAGTTCTTTTTTCATATAAAGCAGTTTTATCTTTCCTAAATATTTTAGGAGTATTAATTTATGGATAAATCAAAAAGCAAACCTTTGTTTTAAACAAGTTAAATATAGAAAATAATAAACAATATCACGGCTTTTTCATAAAAAAAGAGTGATTCCAAAAAAATGATATTTTTGTTTCGCCAAAAATCAAAATACATCATGAAATCACTCAAAAAAACGAAATTAAAAGATACTATGAAGAATTGCA
>NZ_JADOTV010000005.1 GCF_015767245.1 Aureivirga sp. CE67 | reverse complement strand
CTTTCCGTTTTAGCGGTTGCAAATGTAATAACTTTTTTTATTCTGACAAGTCTTTTTCAAAACTTTTTTAAAAATTATTTTTTCAACCTTGTTTTAGAACTTTTTGCTGCTACAAACGCCGTTACCTTTGTTTGTTTTAGCGGATGCAAATGTACGTGAATTATTCGTTCCTGCAAGCCTTTTTGAAAAGTTTTTGCATTTATTTTTGATTGTTTTTGGAGAGAGTTTGGTTTTCAGTGGGTTGGGTGTGGAAAAATTTAACCACCCCCTGCCCCTCCTTTTAAAGGAGGGGAGTTTTTTTGTTTCGGCTTCGCTCAGCCACCGATGAACTATATTTTGGATTATGTACTTATTATATATAGTGGGTAGTACCACTATAATGTATTTGTTTTTTGCGTTAGGGATTGGAGTGATTAGCTTTTATTTTTCAAAAATTAGAAGTTCTTGGGAAACGGAGGCGACCAACGGAAGCCCACGGATGACCTAGAAATTCTTTTTTTGAAGAACAAAACTAAAAACGGAAAGCCCGACCCGGAGTTTTGACGGAGGGGAACGCCCGAATTTTAATTATATATAATAAAGGTATTATCTGTTTGAAATTTTATGTAGGAATTATTTAATCTGTAAAACATGTATAGTTAGTTTCACAAGAAAGGGAATATGATAAGTTATTGACTTTATATAAAAAATGCTATCTCTTTATTTGAGATAGCATTTTTCCTCATATTTATAAAATTAATTATAATAGTTCTCTAACCTTGTTTACAATCTCATTTGTGTAGAACGGAACTCCTTTAATTTTATTGAAAGGAATTGCATCAATAGCGAAAGTACTTCTAAGTACATTTACCAATTGACCATTGTTCAATTCTGGAACTAGAATTTTATCATATTTAGATAAAAGATCTCCTAAATTCTTTGGGAAAGGGAAAATGTATTGTAAATGTGTGTGCGAAACATCCATTCCTTCTGCCAACATTTCTTCCATTGCAGTTTTGATACTACCATAAGTACTACCCCAACTCATGATTAATACTTTTCCTGATTCTTTTCCATTATCAATAGTTTGTTCTGGGATAAAATCAGCAATTTTTGCAACTTTCTCTGCACGAATCTTAGTCATCACTTGATGATTCTCTCCGTTATAAGAAACATTTCCTGTTTTATCTTCCTTTTCTAAACCACCAACTCTATTTTCATAACCTTTCGTTCCTGGGATTGCCCATTCTCTTACTAAGTTTTCATCTCTCAAATAAGGTTGATGTTGTCCATTCACAATAGATTCTTCTGAAACTCCTTTTACTTCAATTTCACCTAAATCATCTTCCTTTGGAAACTTCCAAGGTTCTGATCCGTTTGCGATGAAACCATCTGTTAAAAGAATCACTGGTGTCATGTGCTCCAATGCAATTCTTGAAGCTTCGTAAGCCATGTAGAAACAATCTGAAGGTGATTTTGCTGCAATTACAGGAATTGGAGCATCTCCGTTTCGTCCATATAATGCTTGGTTTAAATCTGATTGTTCTGTTTTTGTTGGTAAACCTGTACTTGGTCCTCCACGTTGTACGTTTACAATTACAAGTGGAATTTCCAACATCAATGCTAAACCTAAAGCTTCTCCTTTTAGAGCCATTCCTGGTCCAGAAGTAGCAGTTGTTCCAAGATTTCCACCATAAGAAGCTCCGATTGCAGAAGCAATTCCTGCAATTTCATCTTCTGCTTGGAAAGTTTTGACACCATAATTCTTATAAGAAGAAAGATAATGTAATACATCCGAAGCTGGTGTAATTGGATAACCACCATAGAATAAATCTAGATTTGCTTTCTTAGAAGCAGCAACTAGACCGATTGCCGTAGCATGATTTCCAGTAATATTTCTGTATAAACCTGCATCCATTTTTGCTGGAGAAACGGTAAATCTTTCTGTAAAGACTCCATTTGTGTCTCCATAGTGATATCCTGCTTTTAAAACAGTGATATTCGCTTTTGCAATTTCTGGTTTATTTGCAAATTTATGTTCTAAAAATTCAATTGAATATGAGATTTCACGATTATAAAGCCAATAAATAAAACCAAGCACAAACATATTCTTGCTTCGTTCTACTTCTTTGGATGATAAACCAGATCCTTTTAAAGCTTCTTTTGTAAGTTTTGTTACATCAATCTCAAAAATCTGCTTGTCTTTATAAGCAGCATCATGAATTGGATTTTCCTCACATTTTGCAAGCTTTAAGTTTTTAGAATCAAACCCTGAAGTATTCGCAATTAAAATTCCATTCTTCTTCAGTTTACTTCCATTCTTTACTAATGCTGCTGCATTCATTGCAACTAAAACATCGCATAAATCTCCTGGTGAGTGAATATCTACACTTCCAAAATTAATTTGGAATCCAGATACTCCTGCAACTGTTCCTCTCGGAGCTCTAATCTCGGCAGGGAAATCAGGGAAAGTACTCAAGTCTGTTCCTTGATGTGCTGTCGTATTAGAGAATTGTCCTCCTGTTAATTGCATACCATCTCCAGAATCTCCTGCAAAGAGAATAGTAGCCTTATCTATATTGTGTTCTTTCATGCTCATAACTTGGGGCTAAAAGTAGGGATACTTTCTTTGTTGATAAATGATTTTTATCAGTACAATTGTTTATCGAACCTCAACAACTTCTTTAATTTCTGGAGCATAACGTTTAATAGTAGCTTCTACTCCATTTTTTAAAGTCATTTGATTTACTGAACAATTTGTACAAGCTCCCTCTAACTTAACTTTTACAATATTATCTTCAATAGAAATTAGCGAAATGTTTCCTCCATCCGTAATTAAAAATGGACGAATTTCTTCTAACGCTTTTTCTACATTTGTTCTTAATTCATTTGATGTTTCCATGTTTTCTATTTTGTGCTACATCCACTCATCGTAGTAATTCTAACAACTTCTGTTGGAGGTAAGTTTTTATTTCTTTTTAATAATTCTGAAACTACATTCTTTGTAATTTCTGAGAATGCTTTCTCTAATGGAGTGTTTTCTTGTAACGCAACGGGGTGTCCTACATCACCACCTTCACGAATACTTTGTACTAAAGGAACTTCTCCTAAGAAAGCTGTATTTAAATCTTCTGCTAAGTTTTTCGCTCCGCTTTGTCCGAAAATATAATATTTATTATCTGGTAATTCTGCAGGAGTGAAGTAACTCATATTTTCAATAATTCCTAAAACAGGAACGTTGATTGACTCTTGCTGGAACATTGCAACTCCTTTTTTAGCATCTGCTAAAGCAATGTTTTGTGGCGTACTTACGATTACAGATCCAGTGATTGGTAATGCTTGTACGATTGATAAATGTACATCTCCTGTTCCTGGAGGTAAATCGATTAATAAGAAATCTAATTCTCCCCAAGCTGCATCAAAAATCATTTGGTTTAATGCTTTTGAAGCCATTGGTCCTCTCCAAATTACTGCTTGATCAGGATTTGTAAAGAAACCTAAAGAAAGAATCTTAATTCCGTAACTCTCGATTGGTTTCATTTTAGAACGTCCATCAACATTTACAGAAATTGGCTTTTCTCTTTCAACATCAAACATAATATGCGTTGAAGGTCCGTAAACATCTGCATCTAAAATTCCTACAGAGAATCCCATCTTAGATAAAGTTACAGCCAAGTTACTTGTGATTGTAGATTTTCCTACACCACCTTTTCCTGAAGCTACAGCAATGATGTTTTTGATTCCAGGAATTTCTTTTCCTTTGATTTCAGTTTCTTTTTGTGGAACCTCAACAGAAACATTTACTTTTATTGTTAATGGAGTTTCTGTGATTTGTTGTACTGCTTTTTTAATTTCAGCTTCAACTTTCTTTTTTGCTTGTAAACTTGGATTTGAAATTGTTACATCAACAACAACTTCTGTATCGAAGATTACAATGTTTTTCACTGCATTACTCTCTATTAAGCTTTTACCTTCTCCTGGTGCTGTAATAGTTTCTAATGCTTTTTTTATATCGTTTTTCTGAATGCTCATTTATATATAATATTGTGACTTGTAAAAAATTACCACAAAGATAGTGAGTTCTATCGAAATAGCATATAATTCTGTGTTATGCTAACTCTACCACTGGATCCCAAAATAATTCTTGAAACTTTGTTACTTGTAAATCTTTTACTTCTATTCCTTCATTTTCTAAAAGTTGCTGCATTAGATTTGTCCCATCAAAATGATGCTTTCCTGTCAATATTCCTTTTCTATTTAAAACTCTGTGTGCCGGAATATCTTCCATTTCGTGAGAAGCATTCATTGCATAACCAACCATTCTTGCCGAACGAGGAGCTCCCAAATATTTTGCTATGGCACCATAACTGGTAACTCTTCCGTATGGAATCTGTCGAGCAACTTTGTATACCCTTTCAAAGAAGTTTTCTTCCATTAAATTTTAATACAAACAATTTTTATTATAGAACTCTACTACTCTCTGATAATCTTCAATACGATATTCTCCTGCTTCTACTTTTAAAATCAAATCTGGGCAATCTGAAAAATATCTATTCACTATCTGCGTAAAATTCTGATCAAACATATCAAAATTCTTCACCACATACGGATGTCCTTGAAGCGCATCTTTTTTCTTAATGTAGTATTCTATATAAGAAACCGAAGTTTTTTGGTTAGGATTTGGATTGGATTGCGATTGAAAATCTCCTAAAAATTGCGTAGTCGTCTTCTCATACAAACTAATCTCTCCACTTATTATCTTTCTTAGCAATTGTGGTTTTCTTCTACTAGTAATTTTTACATAATCATATTGTAACTCCTTTCCATTTGGGTTAAAAGTCACTCCTAAAAGATCTTTATAATTAAGCTTTCTAGTTTTCCCTTTTGCTGTGTTTTTAAAAATAACTTTATTTCCTTTTAATCGAACATAACCATAAGTTTTCGTACTGTCCTTATATATTACATAACCTTGACCAGCTCTTTGTGCAAAAGAAAAAGTTGCAAAAAGAAAAAACACTAATAATAATACTTTCGTTTTCATACTTTATTGAATTAATAAATTACAACCTCTAATATCTGAATTGTCAAACCTTCCAAGAATCTCGAATAAATTAGCATCCATTTTTTTCCCTAGATCTTGCGTAGCAATAAAAGAACAAGAATTGATATTTGCCAAATCAATCACATTGATTCCTCCTGCTTTTTTTAATGGAAAAATCTCAAAAGGGTCTTCTGTATTTCGAATCAAAATTTTCATCCAAGAAGGCGTTTCAAAAATACCATGTCCTTTAGAATATGCTTGACTTAATAATTCTGTCATCCCATACTCCGAGTGAATTTCCGATAGTCCAAATCCTTTTTTCAAAACTTCATGAAGTTCTGTACGGATCATTTCTTTTCGTTTACCTTTCATTCCTCCTGTCTCCATCACGATCGTATTCTTTAATTGAAAATTGTATTCTTCGATTAAATCCAACAATGCGAAAGAAACTCCAATCAAAAGAACTTTCTCACCAGAAATGTCTAATTCATTTAATGTATTCTTTAATTCCTCTAAGTTATGAAGATAAAATCCGCTTTTCGAATTTTTAGATTTATTTATCAAATCATTAACCATATAAATCAAAGAAGAACCTTCTCTTTCCAAATAAGAAGGTAAAAGAGCTAAAACCGTATAATCTTCAATATTACCATAAAACTGTTCGAAAGCTTTCAGATAACTCTGTTCGTACAAACCTAAATCTGTAACCAAATGCTGACTTTGCACACTTCCTGTAGTTCCACTACTCAAAAATATTTGTTTTACAGTATCTGTTGTAGAAAGTATTTTTTCGGTTTTAAAAAACTGAATTGGTAAAAAAGGAATCTTTTCAATTTCTTTTATTTCCTCTGGGTTTATACCTAAATATTTTACAAACCTTCCGTAGACTTCATTATTTTTCACCTGAAATCGGAAGACATCCAGTGCAGCATTATTAAATTCTTCTTCTGTTTTTATATCAAAAATTCGATTCTTCATACATTCATTTTGAATTACAAAAATACGTTAAATCTTGTTTATCTAGCGAAATCGTTTTTTGGTTTTTACTAACTTTAAGTAAGATTAAAAAGAATAAAAATTACTCTACCAAAATTTAAGTTTACCCCAAAAATTTTACAGATGAAGTGGAAGTATGTTTTATTCATTTTGTGCCTAAGCCTATTGTATGCTTGCAGCCAAAAAACTCGCAAATTACTACATGGAGGAAAAGTAAATAACTCCGATTTTAGACAAGAAATACCTTTTGATTATAGTTATGGCGTCCCGATAATAGAAGTCGAAATAGAAAATCAAACCTACCGCTTTTTGTTCGATACTGGAGCTCCAACAGTTTTAGATGTTTCCGTTGCTAAAAAATTGAAATATAATTCTATTGTCAAACAAAGAGTTTTCGATTCTCAAGGAAATAAAGAAAAAGAAAAATTCATTCAAATACCCAACATCAAAATAGGTGAAGTTCATTTTACAGATATTGGAGCAGTGATTTCTGATATTCAAAAAACTTTTGAAATTTCCTGTTTGAAGATTGATGGAATAATCGGTGCGAATTTGATGGGAAAAGCTTATTGGAAATTAGATTTCCAAGATCAAATGATTACTGTGAGTAGTCAAGAGTTTTTTGTTCCTGAAAGTGCTTTTACTTTAAATTTTAAACCTCAAAAAAACCAATTGACACCAAAAGTAGAAGTAAAAATTGATGGAAAAAAAATTAAAAACGTCTCTGTAGATACTGGTTCTAACGGAGCTTTTGATTTTGAAGAAAAAGATTATCCTGAGATTTTAAACAAAACACAAGACATACAATTATATGGTTCTGCTTCTGCTGGGGTTTATGGTAGAGGAAAAAATGAAGTACAGGTTTGGAGTAATATAAACAAGCTAACTTTTGGTGATCTTTCTTTTAAAAATCAAATTATAAGTTTTCAGAAAAATACGGCAAGAACTATCGGGAATGAGTTTCTGGATAATTATATTGTTTATTTTGATTGGAAAACAAATAAAATTCATTTGGCTGTAAAATCGAGATATGATTATGATTCAGTTACAAGTTTCGGTTTTTTCACTAAAATAGAAGATGATAAATTAAAAGTCGCTGCGGTAATTCAAAATTCCATGGCAGAAGAATTTGGAATAGAACCAGAAATGCAAATAATTTCTATTAATGGAAAATCTTTTGAAAACCTAGAAGGAAAAGAATGTTTTTATGCTTTTAATTCTCCTTTTCCAAACTCACATCAAATTCAGGTTTGTTTTTTAATAAATAATAAAAAAAGAAGTTTTACTTTTTATAAACAAAAGTTTTTATAAATCACTGAATATCAAAATTTTGTTAATTATAGATTAAATTTATGTTCGTATGCTTTTTTCGTATGAAGAAATCTATGATTTTAAAATATTTGAAATATCTTTGCAACAGAAATAAACAAAAATGACAAAATTTAATACATATACGTGTACCATTTTCAAACAGGTCTCAAAGAAGAGACAACTGTATAGGTATGCTGTGTGTATAAATTAAAGATATATTCTATTTAGATTTTTAAGGTATAGGGCCCAGCAATTTGATTGCTGGGCCTTTTTTTGTTGAATTAAATTAAAAATATGGAGAAATGTTATTATTTACTTCCTTATCAAAAGCAGTACGAAATGGCGCAAATAATTATGCTGCAACGTACAAAGGGCTATCAAAAGAAATTTGGTGGTTAGCACTTATTACTTTTATCAATCGAGCTGGAACAATGGTTCTTCCATTTCTTACGCTTTACCTTCAAGAAGATTTGAGGTTTTCACTATCACAAGTGGGAACAGTCATGGTCGTTTTCGGATTTGGATCCTTAGCTGGATCTTTTATTGGTGGAAAGCTTACCGACAGGATTGGTTATTATAAAGTCATGGTAGGAAGTTTATTCTTAACAGGTATTTCTTTTTTAATACTTCAATATATTGATACCTTCATAGGTTTCTGTATAGGAATATTTTTTACAATGGTGATAGCAGATACTTTCCGTCCGGCGATGTTTGTATCCATGAAATCTTATAGTAAACCAGAAAATACAACTCGATCTTTGACGCTGATTCGTTTAGCAATTAATCTTGGTTTTTCATTCGGACCTTTCTTAGGCGGAATTATTATTGCAGCTTTAGATTATAACGGATTATTCTGGGTAGACGGAATTACTTGTATTCTTGCGGTTTCTTTATTGTTTACAAAATTGAATCCTAAAAAACGTCCGAATTCTTTAGCAAAAGAAAATTTAGACGAAGATACTTTTGTACCTAAAACAAAGAAAGACAATACAAGAAACATTCTAATTTTTGCAGTTTTAATGTTGATGGTATTTTTAATGGCTGTATCTTTTTTACAAATGTTTTCAATTCTTCCACTTTATTATAGAAATGAGTACCAATTAGAAGAATGGGAAATTGGACTTTTTATGTCGATGAACGGATTATTGATTTTTATTCTAGAAATGCCTTTGATTCATTATATCGAGAAGAAATTGATTTCAAAAGTGAAAATGACAATTTTTAGTCTTGCGATGATGTTATTTAGTTTCTTATTTTTCAATTTTGGTCATGCGTTATTGATTCTAGTAATTTCGATGATTCTGATTACGTTTGGCGAAATGTTTTCATTCCCTTTTACAAACAAAATCGCAATGGACAGAGCTACAAAAGGAAAAGAAGGAAAATATATGGCAATGTATACAATGGCTTTTTCTTTTGCACATATTATCAGTGGTAAGCTTGGAACTTTTATGGTAGAAAATTATGGTTTTGAAGCAAACTGGTATCTGATGTCTATTTTACTTTTTGTTTCTGTTCTTTTAGGAGTAATTCTGAAAAAAGGTTTAGACATGGAAAAACAACAAACAACAGTTTTAAACGAAAATTTGGCAAAATCTGCTGCATAAAACAAAACCGAAGTAACTTTTTACTTCGGTTTTTTCTTTTACCAATTCTTATATGGATTTTTACTGATACAAGAATTATAATATTTTATATCTCCAGTAACTTCTTTTCCTAACCAATCAGGTTTTTCGAAAGTTTCATTTTCAGATTCTAATTCGACTTCTGCAATCAACAATCCTTCGTTTTCTCCTAAAAACTCATCTACTTCAAAAGTATGTTTTCCGGATTTTATTAAAAATCGATATTTTTCAATTTCTCCTTTTTCACAAAGATGAAATAAAGATGTTGCTTCTTCTACAGAGATTTCTTTTTCCCACTCAAACCTTGTAGTTCCTTCTTGGTTAGAAATTCCTTTGATTGTCAAAAAGGCTTCTTCATCTTTAACACGAACTCGTACAGTTCTGTTTTTATCTGAATTTAAAAAAGCTTGTTTTATATATTTTTTATCAAAAGCTTCTTTTTTAAAATCATCGTTTTTGACTAAAAATTTTCGTTCTATTTCCTGCATTTTAAAGATTTTTCAATTACTAAAATAATACTTTTCTTCTTTACGTTAATTATAGATATATTTGAACAAAATCCATACACTTAAAAATGAAAAAAATTTTATTCTTAATTCTATTAACCACTTTTTTTAATTCCTATGCTCAAGTAGATTACAGCGAAAAATGGGAAGCATTTTATTCATACAATAATGTAAAAGATTTTGTAAAAGTAGATCGAACAATTTACGCTATATCAGATAATGCTTTGTTCATTTATAATGAAGACGAAAAAACATATGAAACAATTTCTACTGTTCAAGGTCTTTCTGGAGATATTATTACTTCTATTTTTTATGACGAAGATATTGAAAGAATTGTTCTTGGACATGATAATGGTTTGTTAGAAATTATAGAAAAAGACCGTAAAATTCATATTGCAAAAGATATTGTCAACTTCAACTTTATCGGAGATAAAAGTATCAACCACATTACTCAATATGAAAATAGATTATTTATTTCTACTTCTTTTGGAATTGTAGAATATAATCTAGAAAAATTAGAGTTTGGATCTACTTTTTTCATCAATACAAACTCCACGGAAACAAAAGTAGTTAAAACAGTAATTTTAGATAATGATATTTATGCAGCAACTTCTGATGGTTTATTTAAAGCTGATGTTACGAGTGAATTCTTAATTGATTCTAATAATTGGGAAAAAATATCTAGTTCTGAAATAAACGCTATTGCTGTTTTTCAAAACAATATTAACGTTGGAATTGGAAAACAAATATTTAAAATAGAAAATGATGTGTTGGTTTTAAAATCTACTAGAAGTAATGATATTATTAATCTTACTTCTAACACTGAACAATTGGTTGTATCTTTTGAATTTGGGATGAATGTACTTGACTCAAATTATAATACTCTTTCAGGTGTAGGAACAGGAATCAATGGTTTAAAATTCAGAGTTAATAATTCATATACTTATGAAAATAAATTTTATGTAGCAACTGATAGTAAAGGAATTTTAAATTCTTCTATTTATTCTTTCGTAAATATGCTTAAAATTCATCCTGATGGACCTTCTTCAAATAAAATATTTTCATTAGAATCTCAAAATCATAATATTTGGGCAGTATATGGTGGATATAATCAAATTTATACTCCAGAAGAGAAAAGAGCAGGATATAGCCATTTTGATGGAGAGACTTGGAATAATATTCCTTATGATGAAAATTTAAAAATGACTGATTTAGTAAGTATAACAATTAGTCCAGAAAATCCAGAAATTGCTTATTACAGTTCTTGGGGAGAAGGAATATTAGTTACTGAAAATGATGAGCCTATTCAAGTTTGGAATGAAACTAATTCGACTTTAGAATCATTAACGACAAATTACAGAGAAATAAGAATTGATGGAAAAAGTTTTGATAGAGATGGTAATTTATGGGTTTCAAACTCTTGGAATGTTAGGAATATTCATAAATATTCTGTTGATGGAGAATGGACAAGCTATGAAGTTCCTACTCTTAATACAAATTATGGGATCAATGAAATGGTAATTGATGAAACTAATACTATCTGGGTTGGAACAAATAATTTAGGTTTAGTTGCATATAATCCTAATGATAATATTACAAAAAGATTCTCTCTGAATTCTTCTAAAGGAAACTTACCTAGTGAAAACGTAAGAACTATTGCTATTGATTCTGACAACACAATGTGGATTGGAACAAAATTAGGTTTGGTAGTTTATAGAAATGCTCCAAACGTAGTAAATGTAAATCAATATGCTGCAGAACCTGTTATTATTTTAGATGATGGTATTCCAAAGAAACTTTTAGGTGAACAAGTTATTAATTCTATTGCAATTGATGGATCCGATAATAAATGGTTTGGAACTAGAAACAGTGGAGTTATCAATACAAATTCTTCGGGTGAAGAAACTTTAAATATTTTCACAAAAGATAATTCACCACTTCCTTCTAATACTATTTTAAAAGTAAAAATTGATAATATAAATGGTAAAGTTTATTTCTTAACAGATAAAGGTCTTGTAGCTTATAATAGTAATGTAGTACCTTTTTCGGATGGTTTAGAAGAAGTATATGCCTACCCAAATCCTGCTACAAAAGAACATAATGAAGTAACAATTGATGGTAGATATGGAACACATTTACCAAAAGGAACAAATGTAAAAATATTAGATGTTGCTGGTAATCTTGTGTTCGAAGCAAATGCAGATGAAGGAGAATCTACAACCGGAGGTAAAATTGTATGGAATAAAAGAAACCTTGCTGGTAGAAAAGTTGCTTCTGGAATCTATATTGTATTACTAACTACAGAAGACCGTAGTGAAACACAAATGACTAAAATTGCGATTGTAAATTAGGCACATGAGTTCCAAAACAAAAGCAATAGTTCTTCAAGCTATAAAATATAAAGACACAAGTCTGATTGTCAAATGTTATACAGAACAATTTGGTAATCAGACTTACCTTTTAAAAGGAGTTCTGAGTAACAAAAAAGGAAAAATCAAAGCAGCCTACTTTCAACCTTTAACAATTCTTAATATCGTAACAAATCCTTCAAAAAAAGGAGATATGAATTTTATTAAGGAAGTTACGGATGTCTATCATTATAAAAATATCTATATCAGTATTGTAAAGCAAACAATTATTTTATTTTTGTCGGAAGTTTTGCAAATGTCTCTAAAAGAAGAATCAGAACATAAAGAACTATTTGAGTATATAGAACATAGTTTGAAATGGTTTGACACTCAAGATAAAGTTGCTAATTTTCATATTTTATTCCTGTTTAAATTAACCAGATTTTTAGGCTTTTTTCCAGATTTAAGCGAAAAAAATGCAAATTATTTTGATTTAAAAGAAGGACGATTTACAAATCAATTTGATTTTGAATGTATTGAAGGTGAAAATTTAACAATTTTTAAACAGTTGGAAGGCATAAAATTTGATGGGATTTCAATGCAATATTTTACAAACATTGAAAGACAAAATCTACTAGATTTATTGTTAAGATTCTATGAATTACATATTGCAAATTTTAAAAAACCCAAATCTCTAGATATATTAAAATCGATTTTCCAATGAATCAAAAATTATTATTGTTTCTTTTTTTTATACAATTCACTGTTTTTGCACAAAAAATTAGGGTATATGAATCAGGAACATTATCCCCTATTTCTCATGTAGATATCTATAATTTCGATGGAAAAAAATATGTCTATACTAATGATAAAGGATATGCTGATATTACTGAATTTCAAGAGCAAGACACGCTGTTTTTTAATCATATCAACTATGATGAATTTCAAATTATAAAAAAAGATATCAATCTTCATAATCCTGCAATATATCTTCATAAAAAATCAGAACAATTAAACGAAATTATACTTTCTGCTTCTAGAGGAAAATTAAGTCGTGATGAAGTTGCTGAGCAAGTTGTAATTGCTACAAGATTTGAAATAGAGAAATTAACTCCACAATCTTCAGCAGATTTATTAGATAAACTACCGGGTGTAAAGGTTCAAAAATCTCAATTTGGTGGTGGAAGTCCTGTAATTCGTGGATTGGAAGCAAATAGAGTTTTATTGGTTGTAGATGGAATTCGAATGAATAATGCTATTTACAGAACAGGACATCTTCAAAATTCTATCACTATCGCCCCTTCTGTTTTAGAAAGAACGGAAATTTTATTCGGGCCATCTTCTGTACTTTATGGTTCAGATGCACTTGGTGGTGTTGTCCATTATTACACAAAAAAACCTAGAACATCTGATAATAAATTCAAATACAAAGCAGGTGTTTTTTCGAGATTTGGTAGCGTGAATGAGGAATTTACAAATCACTTTAACCTAGAATTACAACATAAAAAATTTGCAACATTTACAAGTTTCACACATAGTAAATTCGGAGATTTAAGAATGGGGAAAAATAGAAACCATGATTTTGATGATTGGGGACTTGTAAAAGATTATTCTCAAAATACGGATACTTATTATACCGAAAATCCATCATTAAACAATGATTCTCATATTCAGAAAAACACAGGATATTCTCAAACAGATTTCATTCAAAAAATCTTTATTCCTTTTTCTGAAAGAACAAATGTTACCGTAAATTTCCAATATTCTAAATCTTCTGATATTCCAAGATTTGATAAACTAGCGGAATATTCAAAAGGAGAATTAAAGTTTGCAGAATGGTATTATGGACCACAAGAAAGATTCTTAACAGCATTACAATTCGAAATTACTCCTGAAAAAGAATACATGAAAAGTGGAACTATCACACTTGCATATCAAAATATTAATGAATCAAGAGTCCAACGAAAATTTTCTAGTCTAAAACGAGCTTATAGAGATGAAAATGTAGATGTTTTTAGTTTAAATGGAGATTTCTTTTTACCCCTTTTTAATTCAAAGAAGCAAAATTTAGCATACGGATTTGAAGTAACACATAACGATGTTGGCTCAGATTCTTACGGAAGAACTTTAGATGTTGCTGGAAATTCAATTATAGGATATGGAGATAATTTCGTTGTTCAATCTAGATACCCAGATGGAGGAAGTACTTATTCTACTGCTGCAGTTTACTTAGACTATAGAAAAGATTACAATAAAAAATCAACCTTAAATATGGGAGTTCGTTTTACAGGAACAAGTCTTTCTGCAAAATGGGAGGATGATACTTATATCCAACTTCCAGATAACGATATTACATTAAATAATGCTGCTGTTACTGCAACAGTTGGATATGTTTACAAACCTTTTGAAAATATACAGTTTAATAGTAGACTTTCTTCTGGTTTCCGTTCGCCAAATGTGGATGATATTGGTAAAATTCGTGAAAAATCAGGAAGAGTAAGTGTTCCAAATATTCACTTAAAACCAGAGTATGCTTATACTGGAGAAATCGGAATTTTAAAATATTTGAACAAGAAAAATATCGTTATTGGAGCAAATGTTTATTATACGTTATTAGATGATTATATCACTCGTGAAGATTTTTCTTTAAATGATTCTCCAACTATTTTATATGATGATGAAGAAGTGGTTACTTATGCAAATGTAAATAAAGGATCTGCTTTTATTGCTGGTGGAACTTTAACTGTAAAAGGAATTATAAAAGGAAACTGGAACACAAATGCTTCTTTAACCTATACAAAAGGAAAAACATATGATACAGATACGCCTTTATCATCTATTCCTCCTTTGTTCGGAAATGTTGGTTTTGGATATAATAATGGAAAACTTGATACTTCTTTAAATTGTAGATTTAATGCAAAGAAAAATGTGTCGGATTATAATTTAATAGAAGGTATTGATAATGTTGAACAGACACCTGTTATAAATGAAAATGCAGAGGAAGATATTGATAAATATTATGGTTCCCCAAGTTGGATGACTTTTAATTTTTATTCTAAATATGGTCTAACAAAAAATATCGATTTACAATTAAATGTTGAAAATATATTCGACATTCACTATAAAGAATTTGCTTCAGGAATTAGTTCTCCTGGACGAAATTTTATTTTAAGTGCTTATTTCAATATTTAGAGAAAACATACATAAAAACTCATAAAAGTCAATTCTTTACGGAATTGGCTTTTTTATTTTATTAAAACGATACCTTTGCAAAAAATCAATTTATTTATCATGAAAAAAGCTATACTATTAGTTATTTTATTAAGTTCATTTTCTGTTTTTTCACAAAAAGTGAAACTTGAATTAAACTTAAAAAAAGGAGAAACATATCTACAAAACTCAAATATTGAATCATTAGTTCATCAAAATGTAAATGGTGTTGATGTTGATGTTAAAATGAATATCCAAAGTCTATCTTCATTTTTAGTTTTAGAAGAACTAGAAAACGGATATTTAACAAAATGTACTATTGAAAAAATAGCAACATCTGTAAATATGCCTGGAAATTCGGTGACATTATCTTCAGAAGATGAATCAGCTCTTGATCCTACCTCTAAATTCTATAGGCTATTAAAAACTGAATCATTTTTAGTTACGATTTCAAAAAAAGGTAAAGTCATTTCTTTCGAAAACCTAGATTCACTTTTTGATCGAACTTTCAAAAAAGGAGATTTTAGTAATTTAGAAGCTGCACAATTAAAACAGATTTTTGAAGCTTCATTCAACGAAAAAAAACTAAGAGGAAGTATGGAAATAATTACAAAAATATTTCCTGGAAATAATAAAAATAAGATTGGAGATACTTGGGAATTCGATTATGAAATAATTACAAATACCAATGTTCATGTAAATTCAAAATATACACTTACAGAAATTGATAAGAAAAAAACTTATACAATTGAAGGAAATGGAACTATGAAAACAGACCCTAATGCTGATTTTATTCCTACAAATGGATTTTATGCAAAACCTAATCTTTCTGGAACAATAAAATCTATAATCTCTATTGATGCAAAAACAGGTTGGATTATAAAATCTACTATCATTCAAGAATTAGACGGGAATACAGAAATAAAAACGACCCCAGAAGGACCAGTTGAAATGAAAGTTCCTATGAAAACCACTACAGAAACTATAATTACTGATATTTAAAATAAACTAAAAAGGAGGTATTTTTCAATACCTCCTTTTTAATTATACCTTTTGATTATTTAATCTGTAATCTCAATAGACGTAAGAATAATCAACGGAATCTCCATCGCCACTTCGCCTTCTTGTGTATATTTCACTTTTGTTTCTCCTTTCAAATGCTGTGTAGATGTTAACTTTTTTATCCATCCTGTTTTAGCATCCAAAATAATAGTAGCATCGTAGTTTCCTTCTATTTGAGGCTTGACATAAACACCATTAGAAAGGAAAAAAGAACCATTTGCATCTGACTTTAAAGTTCCTTTTACTCCTATTTTATTCTCCGTTTTAGAAGAACTTATAAATTCATAACTATTCTGCATTCCAATCTCAGTATTTGAAACTTGGGTAATATTTCTTTCCCAAGTATCCCCTACTTTCACCTTGCTTTCTGGATAAATTTTTAGATTTAATTCCATATTACTTTTGATCTGTTCTTCACCAAAATTTTCATCAAAACTTTGCTTTAAAGTATTTCTATCAAATTCTGAAAATTCTCCTTTTTTAAAAATTCGATCAACAAGTCCATTTAGATTTTTAACTGAAATAATTCTTCCGTGTTTTGAAATTTCTATTTGAAATTCTTCATTTTTCAACAAATTATAAAACTTAGAAGTTGGATCATTTGGGACTAAATTTTCAGAATCTACAGTCTTCTTCCCTTGTGGAGCCTCGATTTCTGAAATGATACTAACATATTCACAGTTCATTAAATACTTATCATTTTTTAAATCCATTACTTTAAAACCGATAGTAGAACTTGTTTTGACCTTCACATTTATGTCCATTCCCTGAACTTTTTGGTCAACTTCTGTTGTATTAACAGATTTTTGATAATATATTTTTCCTTTCTCTAAGTTTAACTCTAAACTTACTCTTTGTGCATTTACTTGAAAAGTAAAAATTGATATAATTATAAATAGTATAAATTTTCTCATAACTCTATAAGTGTTTGATTCACATTCGATTCTATTAAAGTTAAGTTAAAAATCAATACGAAATTGGAGAAGAAAGTTATATTTACATGGTTTTATTTTAATTGTTTCATATAATACAATTTGTTATTTATAACTGTTAAAATATAAATTTAAATAAAAAATAGCACAAGGTGTTCTTTTTTGTACATTTGCGATAGATGATTAGGAATTAATCAATTAATTCCGAAAATTTGCAAAAAATTATACAATATAATAACTAATAAAAATGAAAATAGCTGTAGTTGGCGCTACTGGAATGGTAGGTAGCGTTATGTTAAAAGTTTTAGAGGAAAGAAACTTTCCTATTACTGAGTTAATCCCTGTTGCTTCCGAAAGATCTATCGGAAAAGAAATTAGTTTTAAGGGAAATTCCTATAAGATTGTAGGAATGCAACAAGCTATTTCTTTAAAACCAGAGATTGCAATTTTTTCAGCTGGTGGAGGAACTTCTTTAGAGTGGGCTCCAAAATTTGCAGAAGCAGGAATTACTGTAATTGATAATTCTTCTGCTTGGAGAATGCATCCTGATCATAAATTAGTGGTTCCAGAAATCAATGCAAATGAATTGACAAAAGAAGATAAAATCATTGCAAACCCAAATTGTTCTACAATTCAATTGGTAATGACTTTAGCTCCACTTCATAAAAAATATAGAATCAAAAGAGTAATTGTTTCTACTTACCAATCTATTACTGGAACTGGTGTAAAAGCTGTACAACAATTAGAAAATGAATATGAAAACAAGCAAGGAGATATGGCTTACCATTATCCAATTCACAAAAATGCCATTCCACATTGTGATGTTTTCGAAGATAACGGATATACAAAAGAGGAATTAAAACTAACAAGAGAGCCTAAGAAAATTTTAGGTGATGATAGTTTAAAAATTACTGCTACAGCAGTAAGAATTCCAGTTGTTGGAGGACATAGTGAAAGTGTAAACATCGAGTTTGAAAACGATTTTTCTGAATCAGATATTCGTAAGATGTTAAACGACACAGACGGAATTGTTGTTCAAGATAATATTGATACAAACACATACCCAATGCCAATTTATGCAGAAGGTAAAAACGAAGTATTTGTAGGAAGAATTCGTCGTGATTATTCTCAAGAAAATACAGTTAACATGTGGATTGTTTCTGATAATTTAAGAAAAGGAGCTGCTACCAACGCAATACAAATCGCAGAATATTTAGTTGCGAATGATTTAGTATAAAATATAATTTACAATCTTATATATTTAAAGCCTGATAGGAATTAGTTCTATCAGGTTTTTTTTGTTTTAAAATGTTTTTCACATTTATTTCACAGAGATATTCAGTAACTTAAATAAACTATTTATGACAAAAAAATAAAACTTTGAAATTCTATTCTGAACATCCAAAAGGACTACTTTATTTATTTACTTCAGAACTATGGGAGCGTTTTGCTTTTTATGGTCTGCGAGCTCTTTTGGTACTTTATATGACACAAAAATTAATCATGACAGACCGAAATGCTTTCGGAATTTTTGCAGCATATATGAGTTTAGCATATGTCACTCCACTTTTTGGAGGAATAATCGCAGATAAAATTATAGGATTACGAAGAGCCATTATTTTAGGTGGAATTTTGATGAGTATCGGTTATTTTCTTTTAATAATTCAAACTCCTTTTTTCTTCTATACGGCATTAGCAATTATCACTGTTGGAATTGGTTTTTTTAAACCAAATATGTCTTCTCTTACAGGTTCTCTCTATTCTGTACATGATAAAAAACGAGAATCTGCATTTACTATTTTTTATTTAGGAATCAATGTTGGTGGAGCTTTAGGACCTTTAATTTGTGCCTGGCTAGCGATTTCATATGGTTGGCAATATGGATTTTTTGTTGCAGGAATTACAATGTTGATAGGATTATTAATGTTTCTTCGAGGTTTGAAAAAAGGCGTTTTTCAAGACAAAGGAAAAATTCCACAAAAAAGTGTTTTTAATCAAAAAAGATTTGGGATAAAGCAAGGAGTTCTTGTTAACATCTTTTCATTATTAGTTGTTCCTATTCTTGGGCTCGTGATCGTTTTTCATCATTATCAAAAATATTTAGTTGCAATTGTTTTCTTTTTAATTGTTGCAATCATGTTTTTACTTTCTAGAAAAATTACCAAACCAGAAAAAAAACGATTAGGTGCTGTTTTTTATTTTGTCATATCTGCTGTTGTTTTTTGGACGCTGTTTTATCAAATAGGAAGTTCTTTAACCATTTTTGCTCACAAACATGTCAATTTAATTGGAATTAATGCAGCACAAACAAATAGTATCAATGCAGGGTTTATCATGTTACTTGCCTTGCCTTTTTCTTGGCTTTGGACTTATTTAAACAAAACAAAGAAAAACCCAAATGCTGCTGTTAAATTTAGTATCGGAATTATTTCACTTGGAATCGGTTTTTTAATCATGGGAATGTCTGGACATTTTGCAGATACGAATGCAAACGTTCCGATGATTTTCGTATTCGTAGGGTACTTCTTTCTTACAACTGGTGAATTATTTGTTTCGCCAATCGGACTTTCTAAAATGGAAGCTTTATCTCCAGCAAAAATGACGACATTTATTATTGGGGTTTGGTTTTCAGCATCCTTTTTCGGTCATTTTTTTGCAGGAAAAATGGCACAATTAATAACTAGAGTACGCCCAAGAGAAGCAGATTCTATTTTCAATACATTTTTAGAATTTGTAACAGGAATTTCTCATACAGATTTTGCAAACCAACATTTTCGAAACTTATATCGATTTGTTTCTGTTTTTGCTGCTTCCGGGCTTATAGTAATATTAATTGGAATTTTAGCATTTTGTATTTCCCCTAGAATTAAAAAATTAATGAAATAAAAAAGTCTGTCAAAATACTCTGACAGACTTTCGAATTAATTAGTAGTAATAAAAATATAAAGTAAAAAAATTTACTTTGTTCTTTTCAGCTTCAAAATTAGTAAAATAACTCCAAATAAAAAGATCCAAAATAAATCTACACTTGCTACAAAGATTAATCCTTTAGAAAATGCTGTCCAGATCCAGTCTCCAGTAATTATTCCATTGGCAATGGGAATTAATAAAGCGAAGATTGCTGTCAACATTAATCGGTTTGAAAATATCTTTTCTTGCTTTTCAAAATAAGCTAAAAGTGAAAGAAGCAACCAACCTCCGAAGAAGATACTGTTAACGATAAAAGTTCTTCCTTCTAATGTAAAAGGCACAAATTTGTTTGCTAAAAATAGAATGGCAATCGCAGGAAGTAAAGAAGAAGTGATTGTTAAATATGATTTTGTTACTTTCTTATGAAAAACTTGTTGTGCTTCCGTATATCGGTTGTTTTGTCTTGCTTTTTGCCAAATTAAAACTCCAGAACTAATCACAACACAAGTCATAATTGCAAGAATGAAATAGATAATTTTTAGAAAAAACCCACCATAATTTGCAAAGTGAAGTTTGATAATTGAATTATAAACTGCTTGACTATATTCTTTTTCATAAGGAATTATAGATGTCAAAACTTCTTCTGTTTTCAAGGATTTTGTAATATTTCCATCTCCAACTATTCCTTCATGATCATCTAAAGTTACTGTAATAAATCCGTCCTCTTTTTTATAATGATGCAAGTTTATTTTTCGAACTTCGAAATCTTTATACTCATTTTGAACTGAATTTAAAATCGGAAGAATCTTCCCAGAATAATCCATTTCTTTTGCTTCTTCGTTTAAAACAATACTATGTTCTGGTTCAATATTTTCAAAAATTGGTTCCGTTTTCCCATCAAACAGTACAAGTGCGCTTGGAAGTAACAACAAATTCAACAAACCAAAAACAGCTCCTGTTGTTGCGTAAATAATTTGAAAAGGAATTCCAATAACTCCTAAAACGGTGTGTGACTTTGTCCAAACTTGTTTTAATTTTCCTTTGGTAGAAAAATCACTGAACTTTGCTAAGATGTTCTTCCAATGAATACAAATTCCTGTAATCGTTGCAAACAAAAAGAAGAATGCAACAAATCCTGAAAGGTATAATCCTAAAGTTGGAATTTGATCAAAATAATGTAGTTCGTAGATAGTTTCTGCTACAGTAGTTTTGGCTTTATCATGATCTGTAATTTCATAAGAAATTGGATGAACTCCAGCATAAATTCCTTCATTCTCTTCAGATTTTCCATAAAAATAAACAAAAGGATATTTTTTTGTTGGGTAGCTCAATGTGAATTCTTTGTTCAAATCCACACTTGGATATTCTTTTTCTACAGCATCTAAAATTTGTGGAAAATCAATTTCTTTTGGTATTTCAAATCTTGCTTCAGGGTTTTCCCAAGTATAAATTTCGTCTTTAAACAAAGAAAAAGAACCAGCAAAAAATATGATAAAAAGTGCGAAACTGATTACAATTCCGGAAACTGTATGAGTGTGAAAAAGTATGTTATAAGATCTTTTCGATAGGCTTTTTAATTTCATTTTAGTAAGTAGATGATAAACGATAGAATAAGAATTGAGATGCTATAAATTAGCCAAACGTGTTTTCCTTTTCGGATTAAAAATGCAAAAACTAAAAATGCAACCCAAAGTAGAAACGCACTGTATGCCGAGGTCATAACCAGAATACTTTTGTTAGTAATAATTAGTCCAATAATCAGATGGAAACAAATACTCAAAAAGTATCCACCAACAACTCCAGCCGAAATTTTCAAAAATCGATTTGTTTTGTCTGATAAATATTTTGTTTGTGCAGGCATCTTAAAAAATATTAAAACTTATTATTCCTAAAAAAATCGCTAAAAATAGATAGATGAATTTTCGATCAATTTTCAACAATGTAACTAGTAATGCGTAAGTGCATAAGGCTGAGAAAATAAAAATCATCACGGCACTTAAAACATCAAATTCTTTTCTAAGTAAATCGAACGAAATATAGAAAGAGATTAAAGACAGGATGTTTAAGGGAGTGTTATATTTTTTAGATATATGATAATTTTTTGTAAAATTTTCTGGAAAATATTTTGATTTACTGTATAAAAAAATATTTCCTATAAAAATTGGTAAAATATACATGACTTCACTTTTGGTGAAACAAAAATATTATATTTATTTAAACTAATTATAAATAATATAAGAAAAATACTATTTTTGTCGCATCATAAATCAAGAAAAAGTGAAAAAACTACTACTAATTATATTTTTAATTCCTTTATTATCAATAGCTCAAGTAAATAAAGGAGCACTTTATGGAAAAATATATGATGAGAAGAAATCTCCGATTGCATTTGCTACAATTGTACTTCAAAACACAAAATATTATGCAACTTCGGATGAAAATGGAATTTATAAAATAGAGAATATTCCTTTTGGAAATTATATGGTAGAAATTAGCTCTATTGGTTATAAAAAAACTGTTTTAAGTATCAAAATTCAAGGAAATGTTCAGAAAAATTTTTCGATGAAGACAGAAACGGAAAATCTGAGTGAAATTACCATCAAAGGAGAAAAAACAGCAAGAGGTCAAAGTCAAAAAGCATTAAATATTGCAAGTGTAGATGTGCAAAATGTTTTGACAAAATCTATAGAAATAAAAGATGTTTTAAATAAAAACTCAGGAGTTCAGATTAGAAATTCGGGTTCTTTAGGAGATCGTAGTGAAATTTCGATTAATGGATTGAAAGGAAATGCAATCAGAAAATACATTGATGGAATTCCATTAGAATATTTATATCCAAGATTGAATATTTCAAATATTCCGCTTTCAAACATCAAAAGAATTGACATTTACAAAGGAGTTCTTCCAGTTTCTGTAGGAACGGATGCACTTGGTGGTGGAGTAAATATCATCACAAGTCAAAAGAAAAAAAGTTATTTAACAGCTTCATATTCGTATGGATCTTTCAATACGAATATAGCTAATTTGGATTTTGCTTTGTTCAGTAAAAAAGATAATTATATCAAATTCTTTACAAACTGGAGTTATTCAGATAATGATTTTGAGTTTGAAACAGTTGTATTAGAATCGAATAAAAAAGAAAAAGTAAAACGTTTTCACGATCGTTATCGCTATTTAATCAACTCTTTAGAAGTTGGAACAATTAATAAAAAATGGGCGGATAAAGCTAGTATTTCTTTCAATTTTACAAATTTAGATAAGCAAATTCAGAATGGTGTTCAAGTAGAATCTAAAGCAATTGGTGCTGCTTTTTATGAAGGTCAAAACTATGGTGTAAATTTGAAATATGAGAAAAAAATAACGGACAGAATTGAAGCTAAAACACATTTTAATGTAAATCAGCAAAATCTAAAATTAGTGGATACTGCTCGTGCAATTTATAGTTGGTCAGGTAAAATCATTGGATATAATATTCAACCTGGAGAGTTAAGCACAGGAGGAAGTAACCAAGATCAGACAATCGATAGTTATGTAAATCGTACAAATTTTGATTTCAATTCTGACAATGAAAAACACCAATTTACACTGAATAATTTTGTTGCTTTTCAGAGAAGGAAAATCGAAAATCATTTAAATCCTGCTCAAAATAATGACAATGAGAAATTATTGAAAAATATTTTGGGAGCTCAATATACTTTTAAGCCAATTGAAAAATTAGATTTAAGTGTTGCAGGAAAGTATTTTTATAATGAATTGGTTGGTTTAGAAAATGAAAATCAACAAGAAATTAAGGTAACAGACGAAAATTTTGGTTGGAATGGAAGTTTCAGATACAAATTTTCGGATAAGTTTTTAATTCGTGGTTCTTATGAAGATGCTCTTAGAATTCCGGATTTCTACGAATATTTTGGAGATGGAATTATTATTTCTCCAAATACTGCGCTTGTTCCTGAAAGAAGTGAAAACTTAAACTTAGGTTTTATTTTAAAATCAAAACAAGATATCAAAACGTCTTATATTTTAAAAGTAGGAGGATTTTTAAGACAACAAAAAGAATTGATTCGTCTAAATCCTAATATTCCTGCACATTATGAAAATGTTGAAAAAGTAAGAAATAAAGGTTTTGAAACAGAATTGACCGTAAAATTCTTAAAATATTTTACGCTGAATACGAACGTAACTTATCAAAGTTCAGAATTCAGAAGTTCGTATGAAAATCAAGATGATTTTATTGGAACACAAGTTCCGAACATTCCACAGTTTTTTACAAACACGGAATTGATCTTTTCTTATCCAAGTTTATTCCAAGAAGACGATACATTTAAAGCATTCATTTACCATAATTACGTTGACGAATATGCTGTGATTCCAGTAACGAAATCTAGTATTCGAAATCCAGATGTGTATGTTCCTACACAACAAATTATAAATACTGGAATCACTTATATTTTTCCGCAGAAGACTTGGACAGCTTCTTTTATCGTAAATAATTTATTAGACAACGAAGTTTATGATTTCTATAAAGTTCCGAAACCTACAAGGAACTATCATTTTAAATTAATCTACAATATCAATTTTAAGAACTACTAAACACTAAATATATCATGAAAAAAATGATTCTTAGCCTATTTATGGCTTCTCTTTTAGTTGGAACTACATCATGTTCAAGCGATGATGATTCAACACCAACAACTCCTCAAGAGCAAAACAAAACAGAAGGATTTATCATTACTTCGACTACATATGCTCAAGGGAACAATAGTTATTTCGGAGGATATTTTGAAGAAATCCCTACGGATGCTTTAGACATGACTAAAGAAAAACCTTTCATTAGTTTTAATGTTGAAACACAATATAAAAATGCAATTTTCGGAACAGCTACGGATGGTAGTGATGCTTTCGTAAAAATCGTTGCAGATGAAAACGGAGAAGTTGTAGAGCAAGGAAGAATTGCAACTGTAGACAGAGTTGGTTCTGCTGCTGTGATTAATGATGAATTAGGTGTTTATTCTTTAATTAACGGAGTAGACGTTTATATGTTTAATCCAACAACAATGACAAATCTTGGAAAAATTGACATGACAGGTCAAAAAGTTTTCCCAGATAACGAAAGAAATACTTACTATAATTTTATTTATAGACCACAAGATAACAAGTTATTCGCACCACTTTCTACAGTAGATCAAGATACACAACAATTCTATGATGCTTCTTCAATTTATGTAGAAGTTATTGATTTAAATACAAAGAAAAGAGTTGCTACTGCAGAATATCAAGGAGCGATGGATCCTTACACACGTGGAATGAACAACCCTGTTGTAGATGAGCAAGGAAATATTTTCATCTTAGCACAAGGTTCTTACGGATTAGACGGAAGAGTTGGACCTTTAGCAACAACGGAATCGCAACCCCAAGTATTAAAAATTCCTGTAGGATCAAATGATTTTGATGAAAACTATAGCTTCAATCCTGTAGTTGCTGCTGGATTTGGAACAAATGTAGTACACATGGCAACTGGATTAACTTATGGAGCAAACGGAAAAGCTTATGCTTGTTTAAATGCTGTACCAGATGATCCTAGAGTTTTAGAATTATTACAAAAATTAGCAACTGGAACTGCTACACAAGCAGAAGTTCAGGAATTATATCAATTGGTGATTTATGGGCCAACAATGAAGTGGGCAGAAATTGATTTAAACTCTCAATCTGCTACTTTCTTAAATGGAACGCCTGTTACAGCTGGATTCTCTTATCCTGTTGCTGTAACTTATGGAAACAAAATCTACATGCAAAACATCAACCAAGATGAACAAATCAACGGATTCTATGAGTATGATTTTGCAACACAACAAATCAAACAACTTTACACAATCTCAAACGGTGGTGTAGCTGAATATTTTGTAAACCTAGCTGGTGAGTAAATTTGTATATTAGACTATTATTTTTGGGAAATTATAATAGTTAAAAGCTTCATTCTTCTTTTGGAAGAGTGGAGCTTTTTTTAATTATTTACATACCACATCCAAAGACAATCCTGATAATCGGTAAACATGTGAAATAATAAACCTACTCCAACAATTCTTAGTTTTGGAAAAAATAGCATTCCGAAATAAAAAGCGATTGCATAATAAGAATGTAATGGATGAAAATTAATACTACACCTTCCTGGAGCAAAAATGGGTGTTGCAAACAAATGATCCAAATCTACCAACATCGTTAAAATCATAATCAGCCAAGCTTGTTTCCAGTTTTTTCTAAAAAAAATATAAGCAATCAGACCAGGAACAAGAAAGTGTAAGCTATAATGAACTATTGGTTGTAATATTTCTAAGAATTGACTCATTTTTTATTTGAATTAATTGCAAAGATACCTTTTTTATAAAGGTTTTCTCCCCTTGAAATTAAAGTCGAAAACTCCTTATTTAGAATTATTTTAAAGAAAAGTTTTGCAGTTTGAAAAAACTAGTTACTTTTGCTTTTATTTAGATTGAATAAAAATAAGGTAAACCAGATTCAAAATGTCAGTATTCTTATTATTGTTTTTTATTACTGCAATTCTATACACTTTTGTACATATTTCTTTGGCAGAAAACCGCTGGATAAAGTTGATTTCTATCGCTATTCCTATGTTTTTTATTGTTGGGATTTATTCTTTTTCAGCAAAGCAAAATAGCCAAACAATGGAAGAGATTTTAAATCTTGCAGGAGTGGTTTCTTTAGTTGCAATTTTCCAGATTTTTGAAGCTTTTATTCAAATAATCTTTTCTCTTATTCAACTGAAAGGACATTTTATTACCAAGAAAAAACAATTGACAAATTGGATTCCTGTCTTCCCATCTTTTTTATTTATCATCGGAATTTTTTTCACACAAACACTTTTCTTTTTAGAAATACACAATATTAATTATTTCTACTTGTCTTTAATTTTCGCACTAGGAACTGGAATCATACTGTTTTTAGGAAGTTTTTTAAGCAAAATCATTATTAAAGACTGGGGAACAAGAGCAGAAGTGAAAATCCTAATTGCACTTTTTCAATTGTTATTAGCCATGTTTTTGCCACTGATTGTGAAAGGAACAAAAATTCCATTTACACAATTAACCATCGAATGGTTCCCGATTACTTTCACTTTTGGAATCATCGGAATTTTCGCTATTCTCGGTTACTTTTTTTATCAAAAGAATATTCAAATAAATTTCTTCAAGAAGTTTTTCCACAAATAAATTACACAGATTATGGATAGTATTACAAATATACTTTATTGGGTTTCTACAGGGTTATTAATTCCTGTTATCGCATTATTACTTTTCGGTTTTGTACGCGCATTGATGTTGTTAGGAGGATTTTTCGGAATGTATATCAATCGATTAAAATATGAAAGCCATATCCAAGATTTTCTAAAACAATTCTCGGAAAATAAAATCACTGAAAACGATATTCAAGAGAAAATTACAGGAAATAAATTATTCAAAAATCACCTTTTAGAAATCGTTAAATATAAGTCAAACGAACACCATATTGAAAAGATTTTATCGGACTTCGAAATCGCTTCTGAAAAAGAATTAAGTAGTTCAAAATCTTTAGCAAAATTAGGTCCTATGGTTGGTCTGATGGGAACTTTGATTCCTCTTGGTCCTGCTTTAGTTGGTTTGGCAAATGGAGATATCGCTTCGATGGCGCAAAACATGCAAGTTGCCTTTTCAACAACAGTTGTAGGGATTTTCGCTGGAGCAATTGGTTATGTAACGCAATTGGTGAAACAACGCTGGTTTATTTCAGATTTGAACAATTTAGAATTTTTAGCAAATACTTTAAAAAACAAAAACTAAGATGCAAAGAAAAAAACGATTGTTACAAGCTGGAGATGATGATCCGATGTCTGGAATGACCAATTTATTTGATATCGCAATGGTTTTTGCAGTTGCGCTGATGGTTGCTTTAGTTTCTAGATTTCAAATGACAGAAATGTTGACTAAAGATGATTTTACAATTGTGAAAAATCCTGGAAAAACAAATATGGAAATCATTCAAAAGAAAGGAAAAACCATCGAAAAATATAAAGGTTCCAAAGGAAGTTCGGAAGGAAAAGGAAAGAAAGTTGGAACTGCATATCAATTAGAAAACGGAGAAATTATCTACGTACCTGAAGAATAAACAATTTTACAATTGATTTTTTAGTGGTAAAATTCTTTTAACCCATCTCTAAAATAACGGAGGATTTTATTTACTAAAAATGTTGATTGTAAGATTTCACTATACAATTATATAAACATCCTAATTCAACAGATTCCATCCTCTGCCAAGGAAGGTGGGACAAATTTTACCCAAAATGAAAAAAAGACTTATTTACATCTTTAGCGTTTTAGTTATTGTGGTCGTCGCTTTTTTCTTATACAAAGCACAATTCACAAAAATCGCTTTAGTAAATTATCGTGATTCGCAAATGGCAGAAATTGTCAAGGCGAATGAGAATCATTTTATTGAAGTAGAACAAATTGATTTGAAAGAAAATGATTTTACAGGAATTGAAAAATATCCTGTGATTTATCTTTTCCATATCAGTATGTTGTCTGAAACACAAAAAGAAAACTTGAAAAAAGCCATGGAAAACGGAAGTACTGTACACGTTTTAATGGCGACAAGTAAGGAGAATAATTTCAGTAATATCACTGGAGAAGATTTGGAATATATCACAAAATGTTTTGAAAATGAAAGTGTAAAAAATATTCAGAACTTCTTGAATTATTCTAGAAAGAAATTCGATGGAAAATCGCTTTTTACTTCAGAAATTGAAAAACCAGTTGTCATTCCAAAAGATGTTTTTTATAGAATAGGAACAACGGATTATTTCGAAAATATTGAAGATTATTGGAAGTATTATAAAGAACAAAACCTTTATAAAGAAAATGCGAAAACTATCGTATTGATGAGTTCTAATAATGGTTCGCAATCTCAGTATCGAGAATATATGGATGCTATGATTTTGGAACTAGAAAAAAGAGGACATAATGTAGTTGCAATTGAAGGATTCAAAAAAGTTTTAGACAATATTAAAGCTGCAAAACCTTCGATGATTATTAATTTCCCACATGGAAGAATTGGTAGAAATGATTCTTTTGTAAAATATCTTCAGGAAGAAAATATTCTTTATCTAACGCCACAATTAGTTTTTAATTCTCAAAAAGAATGGGAAGCAGATCAGCAAGGAATTTCTGGTGGATTGATGGGACAAAATATCGTGGTTCCAGAATTAGACGGAGGAATTCATCCTTTTGCAATTGCTGCAGAATATATTACGGAAAACGGATTTCATACGTATAAGCCAATTCCAGGAAGAGTTGAAAATTTCTCGAAAACTGCAACGCGTTGGCTTTCTTTAAAAGATAAAGAAAACAAAGACAAAAAGTTTGTTGTTTATTACTATAAAGGAAATGGAAAAAATGCTTTAAGCGCAGGAGGTTTAGAAGTAGGAAAATCTCTTTTTGCGATGCTTCAGACTTTAGAAAAAGAGGCTTATAATGTTGGAGATTTTTCAGGAGACTTTGATAAGTTCATGGAAAGAATTCATACGGAAGGACCAATTTTAGGAGATTATGCAAAAGGAACTTTAGATAAATTTATCAAAGAAGGAAAACCAGCTTTAGTTTCTGCAACAGAATATAAAAAATGGATTCAAGAAGAATTGCATCCAGAAAGCGTGCAGAATGTAGAGAAAATGTATGGAGAAGCTCCAGGAAAATATTATACAACAACGATTGAAAATGAAAAATATTTAGCAATTCCGAGAGTACAATTTGGAAATGTTGTATTGATGCCAGTTTTACAAGCTGCTTTGGGAGAAAATGAATTCAAATTACAACACGGTCTTCCAAAGCCTCCGCCACATGCTTATATTGCTTCATATCTTTGGGCAAGAAAAGGATTTGATACGGATGTGGTTGCGCATTTTGGAGCGCACGGAAGTGTAGAATTTACACCTTGGAAACAATTATTACTTTCTCAAAAAGATTGGCCAGAAGTATTAGTTGCACCAGTTCCACATTTATATTTCTATTCGATTGACAATATTGGAGAGGCAATGATGGCAAAACGTAGAACTTATGCGACAATGCTTTCTCATTTGACACCTCCTTATACTGATTCAGAATTGTATGGTTCTTTAAAAGATATTGCAAAATTATTGCATAAATATCCTGAATTGGAAGAAGGAAAATTAAAGCAAACATACAAGAAGAATATTCAAACAGTGATTGATACTTTACATTTAGCAAAAGATTTAGAGTTAAGTAAAGAAGAAGTTGCGAATTTAGATGAAAATACGGTTCGAATTATTGATACGTATTTACATGAAATTGAAAAAGAGAAAATCATAACAGGACTTCATGTTTTAGGAGAGAAACAAACAGAAGATGAAACATATCAAACAGTGAAAATGATGTCTGTTGATCCGATTTCACAAAGTTTGAGTTATTTAAATTCTCTTGAAGAAGAACATGATCATAAAAAAGATAATCATCATTCTAATTTTGAAGCACAAGCTTTAACGATTGTAGATGCGATTTTAAAAGAAAACAAAAATCCTCAAGATGTTTTTGGAACAAAAAGAGAAGCTCGTTTACAAGAATTATTTGCTGCTTATGGTTTAGAAGATAAAGGAAATATTTCTTCATACTACGGAGGAAATTATGCAAAGCAAAAAAGAAAAGGAATTATTTTAAATGAAAATAAAGGAGCTAAACAAGAAATGGTTTACGATCCTAAAACACATAAAATGGTTCCGAAATCTAGTACTGCAAAACATGGAACAAAAGGAAGTAAATCAAAGCAAGAAATGGTTTATGATCCGAAAACGCATAAGATGGTTCCGAAATCTAGTGCTGTAAAACATGAATCTAAAGGAAGTAAATCAAAGCAAGAAATGGTTTATGACCCTAAAACACATAAGATGGTTCCGAAATCTAGTACAGAACCAGAAAAAGTAGATTTAAAGAAAGTGACAAGTACTTATGTACATTTATTTTCAGATAGAAAAAATGAGCAAGCTTTAGATTATTTAAAAACAAAAGAAGGACTTCAAGAATTCTTAGGATTATTAAATGAGAAAAGTTTAAAGCAATATAAAAATGCTTTACGATTAGATGATTCAAATGCTTGGAAAGTTACTGCAATGGAAAATAAATATTTCCAAAAAGTAGTGAAGTTCTTGAAAGATTCTACACAACAACAGCCATTTTTCGATAATATAAAAGAAGCTTCTGTAGTAGATAGAGCAACGAAATATCGAGCAATGGTGGAGAAAGGAATTTATGACAAAGCGATTGAAAAATCGAAACTAAATGAATTCTTTAAAATTTATAAAGAATCTCCTGTAGCTTATGAGAAATATTTAAAGAAAGAAGAAAAATCAACTGTTGAAAAACAAGAGAAAATTATTTCTTTCTATATAAATAATAAAGAAGTTTTAAATGCAGTTGAAAATTCGGATTCGCCAAACTTCAAAGCTTTACAAGGAATTTTAAAAAGTGAAAAAGGATTTGCTTCACTTTTAGAAAAAGAAAAAGCAATTGAAAGTAGACTTTTAAGAATTGAAACGAAAGAAAAAAGAATTTTAGAAGCTTTAATTCAATTAAAAGAAGCTTTATATAATGTTCAAGATTATCGATTGAATTTACAAGAATCGCCGAATTTTGAAATGCAAGCGATGTTAAATGGATTAAATGGAGGATATATTTCGCCATCTTCTGGAGGAGATCCAGTTTCGAATCCTTTAGCAACGCCAACAGGAAAGAATTTATATGCGATTAATGCAGAAGTTACGCCAACAAAAGAAGCTTATGAAACTGGGCAAGAATTGGCAAAACAGATTCTGAAAAAGCATTTAGATAAACATGGAAAATATCCAAAGAAAATTACCTATTCACTTTGGGGAGGAGAATTTATCCGAAATCAAGGAATGAATATCGGGCAAATTTTTTACATGTTGGGAGTAGAACCAGTTCGAAATACTTATGGAAGAGTTTATGATGTTCGTCTGATTCCCTTAGAAGATTTAAAAAGACCTAGAATTGATGTTTTGGTACAAACTTCAGGACAATTTAGAGATTTAGCGGCTTCTCGTATTAATTTAATTAATAAAGCTGTGGAATTAGCTGCAAATGCGAAAGAAGAAAATGGAGAAGAAAACTTCGTAAAAGCTGGAACATTACAAGCAGAAAAATCTTTAAAAGCAAAAGGATTTTCTCCAGAAGAAGCACAAAAGTTCGCTACAACTAGAGTTTTTGGTGGTGCAAATGGGCACTATGGAACAGGAATTATGGGAATGGTAGAAAAAGGTGATGCTTGGGAAACGGAAGATGAAATTGCAGAAACTTATATCAAAAATATGGGAGCAATTTATCAGGAAGGAGATTGGACAACTTTTAAAGAAGGATTGTTGGAAACCATGATGGAAAATGCAGAAGTTGTTGTTCACCCTAGATCCTCGAATGAAACTGGACCGATTTCTCTGGATCATGTTTATGAATTTATGGGAGGAATCACAGCAAGTATTCGTGTGACAACTGGAAAAGATCCTGATGGATATTTTAATGATAATAGAAATAAATACAATCCGAAAGTTCAAGGTCTGAAAGAAGCAATTTGGACAGAAACAAGAACCAATCTTTTCAATCCGAAATATATCAAAGGGCAAATGAAAGAAGGAGAATCTGCAGCAGAAGGATTTGCTGAGAATTTCCGTGATACCTATGGTTGGAATGTGATGAAACCAGATGCGATTGATAAAGAGATTTGGGAAGGATATTATGATATTTATGTAAAAGATAAGCAGAATCTTGGAACGATTGAATTCTTCAAAAACACCAATCCGTATGCTTTACAAGAAATGACCGCAGTGATGTTGGAAACTGTGCGAAAAGGATATTGGAAACCAAGTGAAAATGTGAAGAAAGATATCGCGAAATTACATGCGGAATTAATCAAAGAAAACAGTGCTGGATGTAGCGAATTTGTTTGTGATAATTCAAAATTAAAAGAAATGATTTCAAGTCTTTTGGATAAAGATTTAAAAGAAAGTTATACACAACAAATCGAAGAAGTTCGTTCAGGAAAAAAAGCAGAACAAGCAGAAGGAATGGTTTTAGAAAAAGAAGAAATTCAGAAATCATCTGTGCAAGAATTATTAAAAGATAATCTATCTACAATTCTGTGGATCATACTATTACTTGGAGGAGCAATTACATTTGGAATTGTAAAGAGAAGGAAGGAGAGAGAGTAATTTGTAATTATATTTTTAAGCCAAAAGCCTCTAAATTAATTTTTAGAGGCTTTATTTTTTAGTAAGTTCCACTACTCTTTTGGGTATTCTTTACTTTTAAGTTTTTTTATATATTGCGCTAAATTAAAACGAAAAGCTATGTCAAAATTTATACGATTCACGATTGCTACCATATTTTTAATGATTGTATTTTTTAATGCTTCAAATTTTTATTTCAAATGGTTTTGTGCTACGCTTTATATCCTTGGTTTAAGTTTTATGGCTTTCCAATTTTTGAAGAAAGAAAAGACTGTTTAGGTTTTAGATATTCCTTGATTTGATTTTTAGGTAAACTAAGAATCGAAACTTTTTACTGTTACCTAAAGTTTAAATCTTGAAAATTTTATAAATAATTATCATTTTATTTTAAAAATCTCTTTTGATTTCTGGTTACTTTTGTATTGGTATAATGCGTTAGGGATTGTAGCGGCATCCTTTTTTGCTTCTCTTCATTCTGATACTTTAGCAAAAAAGATATAGCGAAAAGCCCGACCCGAGAGGGAAACGCCCAAATAAAAAATATAAAATGGATATTGTTTTAAAAAAATATGGAGTTACTTCTTTTGAGAATGTAATCTATGAATATAACCCTATAAAATTGGATTGGTGGGGTGTAGAAGAGGAAATTATTTTTGAAGTTCAGGTTTCGAAAAATGATAATGGATATGAAGTTTCGGTTTATTTCCTTTTTGAAAATGAAGACGAATATGAGCGTGTTGTAGTGTTTATCGTACAAACTGATGAGACATTTAAGAAAGTGATCGGAGCAAACTTGGTGGCAAGAGTTGTGAAAGATAACATTTTGGAAGATGTGGAAGGTTTACAGTTTATCGAAGAGCAAGAAGCTTATTTGATTCCGGATATGGATACTTCAAAGGTTATTTTAGAAAGAATTTTGAGTCAATTAACTGACACGAATCCTACGATTGCTGAAAATAGTTTGGATTTGGATGATGAGGAAGACGAAGGAATTTTCTATGAATTATTGGCTATTTATGCTGGAGAAAATGAAACGTTTGACATCGCAAAATACGAGGCTTTATTAAGAGCGCAGTATGAAGAAGCTGGTGAAGAGTTTATGAAATACTTAAAAATGGAGGTTGCCGTAATTGAGGAAAATAAACTTTGGGATGCTTTCTTAAAGGAAACACCATTTGCAGATATATTGAAATTAACCAAAGAAGATTTACAAAAAATTGCGTATCTTATAAATGATATTTAGAGCATGTTTAAAAATTTATCTCAAAATTTTTTATTCACTTCTTAAAACCTATTTCTTGTCTTTTTTATTTAACATAGCGCTGCTATGTTCTCTAAAAAAGTCTTCAAAATTGTGTTTTAATAAGCTATAAAATTATTCTGATATAAATTCAAACAAGCTCTTAGAGATGTGTGATTTAAAATGCCTAGACAGAAAAAAAATATTCTTACTCGTTTTTTAATTTGGCGATATAAAAATATTTCGCAACGAAATTTTGTCTATGCATTAAGTCTTATCATCGGATTTCTTTCTGGAATTGCGGCAGTAATTATTAAAAACCTGACGCATTTGATTAAATATATTCTCGAAGGAAATCTGGTGGTTTATTATCACAATATTTTTTACTTCGTTTTTCCTTTAATCGGAATTTTACTTACCATTCTTGTTGTAAAGTACATTTTCAAAAAAGATGTTGGTTTTGGTATTCCGACAGTACTACACTCGATTTCGAAAAAGAAATCCATTCTTCCAAAAAAATATATGTTTTCCAATTTGATTACTGCACCACTTACTGTTGGTTTTGGAGGTTCGGCAGGATTGGAAGGACCTACAATTTTGACAGGAGCTTCTGTTGGAACACGTTTGTCTAAATTACTTCACATGAGTCAATCTACGAGAACACTTTTGATTGGTTGTGCGGCAGCTGGAGCAATGTCTTCTATTTATAAAGCTCCGATTACGGCAATTATTTTTGCAGTAGAAGTCTTTAGTTTAGATCTTACTTTGGTTTCTTTAATTCCACTCTTATTGGCATCTTCTTCTGCTGTAATAACTTCTCATTTTTTCTTTGGATCGACAATATTATTACACTTTCAACTAAAAGATGCTTTTGTTTTAAAAGATATACCTTATTATTTGTTATTAGGATTTATCACTTCTGCGACTTGTATTTATTTCACAAAAACACATTTTTTTATTCAAGAGAAATTCCACAAGTTTAAAAATAATGTCTACAGATTATTGATTGGAGGAATTATGATTGGAGTTTTGGTTTTTATTATTCCACCGCTTTATGGAGAAGGTTTTCAAGTAATAAATAGTTTATTGGAAGAAGATTATATGCAAGCTTTAGGAACTAATTTCTTTGATAAATATCTGCAAAATATCTGGATGGTTATTGGACTTTTGGTTGGTTTGGTAATTTTTAAAGCAATTGCAACTACATTGACTACTGCCTCTGGAGGAGTTGGAGGAATTTTTTCTCCAGTGCTTTTTGTTGGAAGTGCTATCGGGCAAGCTTTTTCTCTTTTATTAAACAATCTACCTTTTTTAAATATTGAAACTTCTACTCGAAATTTTTCTTTGGTAGGAATGGCTGGAGTCATGGCAGGAATGTTACATGCACCGTTGACAGCTATTTTCTTGATTGCAGAAATTACTGGAGGTTATAAACTATTTATTCCTTTGATGATTACAGCAACAATTTCTTTTATCTGTACAAAATATTTTATTCCGCATTCTATTTATACAATGCAATTGGCAAAAAGAGGGGAATTAATCACACATGATAAAGATAAAAATGTGTTGATGATGATGGAAATTGAAGAATTGATAGAAAAAAACTTTGTTCCTGTAACTCCAAAAATGAGTTTAGGTAAAATGTTGCATGAAGCTGTGGTGAATTGTAGTCGAAATATTTTTCCTGTAATAGATGAAGAAGAAAATTTTTTAGGTGTCGTACTTTTAGACGATATTCGCAGTATAATGTTTGAATCCGATATGTATGAAACAGTTCATGTTTCGGAAATAATGCATAATGCACCAACGATTATTAATTTTGAAGAAGATTCTATGGAGCAAATTATGCAAAAATTTCAAAATACAAATGCCTGGAATCTGCCAGTTATTCATCAAAAAAAATATGTTGGATTCATATCAAAGTCAAAACTTTTAACTGTTTACCGAAGAAAATTAATCGAAGTAACATCCCTAAAAAATTAAATAATTAAAACATGAAAGTGGTTTTTAGAATTTTAGTAGTTGTATTTGCCTTAGGTTTAGCTATTGGCTTTACAATGAAACACTTTGAGATAGAAAAAAATGATGTAGTAATCGGAATTTCCATGCTTGGAATTGCATTTATTTTAATACCTTTGTTCCTTTATATCAGATTACAAGGAAAAGATTTAACTAAGTACAGTTTTAAACATAACCCCAATCCTGAGGAATTAGATAAAAATACCGAAGAGAAAAACTCTTCAAAACAAAAAGAATAACAAAAATTTGATATTTCTTAAAAAAGTATTAAATTGAATATTAATAATTTATAAATTTTAAAATGACAGGTACAGTTAAATTTTACAATGAGTCTAAAGGATTTGGATTCATTACTTCTGACGAAACAGGAAAAGACATTTTCGTTCACATTACAGGTTTAAAAAGAGGAACTACTCTAGAAGGAGGAGAAAAAGTTAGTTACGACGAAAGCGAAGGACGTAAAGGTATGGTTGCAGTAAATGTTGCCGTTATCTAAAGATATATATTTTAAACAGTAATAAAGAAAGCTTCTAGAATTATCTAGAAGCTTTTTTTATTTTAAAGGTTTTTTTAAAATCCTTAATTTCGCATTTCAAAAATTAAAAAACTTCAGACCATTGGCTAAAGCAAAGAAAGAAACTCCGTTGATGAAACAATACAATAGTATCAAGGCGAAATATCCAGATGCTATGTTACTTTTTAGAGTTGGTGATTTTTATGAAACTTTTGGAGAGGATGCGAAAAAAGCTGCGCAAGTTCTTGGAATTACGTTGACCAAACGTGGTGCAGGAAGTGATAGTGAGACTGCTTTGGCAGGATTTCCACATCATTCTTTGAATACCTATTTACCAAAATTGGTAAAAGCTGGAATGCGTGTAGCAATTTGTGATCAGCTAGAAGATCCGAAAATGACCAAAAAAATTGTAAAAAGAGGAGTTACAGAATTGGTAACACCTGGAGTTTCCTTGAATGATGAAGTTTTACATTCGAAATCAAATAACTTTTTAGCTGCAATTCATTTTGGTAAAAAACAAATGGGAATTTCTTTCTTAGATGTTTCAACAGGTGAATTTTTAGTGGCAGAAGGAAATGAAGAATACATTGATAAATTACTTCAAAACTTTAAACCAAATGAAGTTTTAGTTCAAAAACAGCATAAATCGAAGTTTATTGAAACTTTTGGAGATAATTATTACTCTTTTTATTTAGAAGATTGGATTTTCCAAATTGATTATGCTTTGGAAACTTTACACAATCATTTTAAGGTAAAATCTTTAAAAGGATTTGGAATTGAAGATTTAGAAGAAGGACAAATTGCTTCTGGATCGATTATGTATTATTTGGGAGAAACCCAGCATAATCAATTACAACATATTGTTTCGATTCAGCGAATTTTAGAAGATTATTACGTTTGGATGGACCGATTTACAGTGCGAAATTTAGAATTATACAATTCAAGTTCTGTAGATGCTGTAACGCTTTTAGATGTAATTGATCGAACAATTTCTCCAATGGGAGGAAGATTGTTGAAACGTTGGTTAGCACTTCCTTTAAAAGATATTAATCGAATTAAGAAACGACATGAAGTTGTAAAATATATTTTAGAAAACGATGAATTTCATCAAGTTTCTTCTTATCAAATAAAGCAAATAAGCGATATTGAACGTTTGATTTCAAAAGTTGCTACAGGAAAAGTAAGTCCAAGAGAAGTAGTTCTTTTAAAAGATTCTTTAAATGCGATTATTCCTGTTAAAGAAGCAGCTTTATTAAGTACAAACGAAGCTTTACGAGCAATCGGGGAGCAACTACAAGATTGTACGACTTTAAGAGAAAAAATTACCAAAACACTTCGAGAAGATGCTCCTGTAAATATTGCAAAAGGAAATGCCATTGCAGATGGAGTTTCGGAAGAATTGGATGAACTTCGAAATATTTCCAATTCAGGAAAAGAATATTTAGATGGTCTTTTGGCAAGAGAATCGGAAAGAACAGGAATTCCTTCTTTGAAAATTGCTTTTAATAATGTGTTTGGATATTATATTGAAGTAAGAAATACGCATAAATCGAAAGTTCCAGAAGAATGGATTCGTAAGCAAACTTTGGTAAATGCTGAGCGATATATTACGGAAGAACTGAAAGAATACGAAGCAAAAATTCTTGGAGCTGAAGAGAAAATCGGACAATTAGAACAGCAACTTTTTGCAGAGTTGATTAGTTTTATGATGGATTATATCAAGCCAATTCAGTTGAATGCACAATTAATCGCACAATTGGATTGTTTGACTTCTTTTGCTTCGATTGCGAGAGAAAATAATTATGTTCGTCCACTGATGGATGATTCGACAGATTTAGAAATTAAAAATGGTCGTCATCCTGTGATTGAAAAACAATTGCCAATTGGAGAAGAATACATTGCAAATGATGTTGTTTTAAACAGAGAACAACAACAGATTATCATGATTACAGGACCAAATATGAGTGGTAAATCTGCAATTCTTCGTCAGACAGCATTGATTGTTCTTTTAGCACAAATGGGAAGTTATGTTCCTGCAGAACATGCAAGAATTGGAATTATTGATAAGATTTTCACTCGTGTTGGTGCAAGTGATAATATTTCGATGGGAGAATCAACTTTCATGGTAGAAATGAATGAAACTGCGAGTATTTTGAATAATATTTCAGATAGAAGTTTGGTTCTTTTAGATGAAATTGGAAGAGGAACAAGTACATATGATGGAATTTCTATCGCTTGGGCAATTGCAGAATATTTACATGAGCATCCGACAAAAGGAAAAACACTTTTTGCAACACATTATCATGAATTAAATGATATGCAGGAAGAATTTGAGAGAATTAAAAATTACAATGTTTCTGTAAAAGAATTAAAAGATACTGTGATTTTCTTGCGTAAGTTAGTTAAAGGAGGAAGTGAACATAGTTTCGGAATTCATGTAGCGAAATTAGCAGGAATGCCACAATCTGTGATTCATCGAGCTTCTAAAATGTTGAAACATCTGGAAAATAGTCATAGCAGTGAAGATGTAAAAGAATCGTTGAAACAAGCAAAAGAGGAATCGGATATGCAATTGAGCTTTTTCCAATTAGACGATCCACTTTTAGAAAATATTAAAGAAGAAATTATTCATACAAATATTGATACTTTAACTCCAGTAGAAGCACTGATGAAGTTAAACGAAATCAAGAAAATGTTGTTGAAAAAATAAATTAAGAAAAACTCTAGAAAATCAAATTCTAGAGTTTTTTAGTTTTTATAAGCAGCCCACTTTTTATTTACAACATTTTCTGCGTAAAGAACATTTAAAAGTTCATCTGCAATTTGCTCACTAAGCTCCAGAAAAGTAGTAAAACCAACACAAGAAGCATTGATTTCATCTAAAACATACACATCTTCCTTTGTGTTTTTATCTGTATCTAGAATAAAATCTGCTGTCCAAAAAAGAGGTAATTCATGACCTCCTAATTTTTCTTGAATCAAAGGAATATTTTTGGTTACTAATTTTACTAAATCTGGCCATTTCTCAGGTTTATCATAACGATAAATTGCACCAGAAAAAAGTGCCGCAGAAAAAGCATCTGGAACATCTGCAGGTTTTTTATGTACGATATTTACAATTTTATCCTTCAGCATTATCACACGAATTTCTCCTTCTATTATTCTTTCTAAAAAAGGAGTATCTAAAATAATTCCATGTTCTCCTTTCAAATATTTTTTACAAAATTTTAAAAACTTTTTAAGCGATTTATATTCAATATGGTTATCATTTGCCTCGATTAATTTCAATTTTGCGTCTAAAGGAATTTTGTCTGTATATTTTTCGTTCTCCAAAACTTCAACTTTCCAGACTCCATGCCCTGTGGAACCTCTATTTTGTTTAATCACACGAATTCCTTCAGCCAATTTTTTGGGAAAGTTATTTTTTAATTCTTCAAAAGTAGCGTAGGTAAAAATATCTTCTGGAACCAGAGAAGTTCCTTTTAGCTTTGTAATAGAATTTTTTGCACCATAAATGTGCATCGTATCTGGATGTGGAAAGCCAGAAACTCCATTATTTACCAATTCTCGTAGCATTTGAAAATAGCCTTTTTCATTTGGTAAATTTCCTGGATTCACTCTATTAATATAGGCATCTGCTTTTTCTATGGTATGTCTGTAAATTTCTCCCCTATTTTCATCGGAATAAAAGATAATTTCAGCCGTCCAACCTCTTTTTCGTAAAGAATTAATAATTGGCTTCGAATCATTTCTGAATCCATCATCTCCTTTATCCGTTCCTCCTCTTGCTTCAAAAATAACAATGTGCTTCTTCATTATAAAACTAAATATTTTGTAAAGTTTTTAGCTTATTTAAGTTAAGGAAATTTTGAGCAAAGTCTTTAAAACAGATTCTTAAAGATTTTAAAATAAGAAAGTTGAGCTAATTATTTTAAGAAAAATATTTTTCAAGCATAAAAAAACAAGCTAGAAATCCCAGCTTGTTTTTAGTTTTATTTTTTGAATGCAGACCATTTTTTATTTACAACATTTTCTGCGTAAAGTAAGTTTACAAGTTCGTCTGCAATTTGTTCACTTAATTCTAAGAAAGTAGTGAATCCAACACAAGAAGCATTAATTTCACCTAAGACATATTTATCTTTTTTCGTCTTTTTATCCGTATCTAAGATAAAATCCGCAGTCCAAATAAGTGGTAAATCATAACTTCCTAATCGATCTTGGATCATCGATATATTTTTGTTAATCAATTTTACCAAATCTGGCCATTCTTCAGGTTTGTCATAACGATAAACTGCTCCAGAAAAAAGTGTTGCCGAAAAAGCATCTGGTGTATTTGCTGGCTTTTTATGTACAATATTTACAACTGTATTTCGCAACATCAACACACGAATTTCTCCTTCTACAATTCGTTCTAAAAATGGCATGTCTAATAACATTCCATTTTCTCCTTCCAAATATTGAATACAAAACTCCAAAAATTCTTGAAGCGATTTATGTTCTGTGTGATTATCTTTTGCTTCTGTAAGTTTTAATTCAGCATCTAAAGGAATTTCATCTTTGTATTTATCTTTATCTACAACTTCCACACGCCATATTCCTTCTCCTGTAGAACCTCTATTTTGTTTGACAACTCTAGTTCCTTTTAATAAAGTATTTGGAAAATGATCTTTAAATTCTTCAAAAGTGTAATATGAAAATACATCTTCTGGAACTAAAGGTGTTCCTTTTAGCTTTTCTATAGAGTTTTTCGCACCATAAGATTGCATCGCATCTGGATGTGGTAATCCTGCAACTCCATTAGTCACCAATTCTCGGAGCATTTGAAAATATCCTGTTTCATTAGGTAAATTTCCAGGATTTACTCTACTAATATAAGCATCTGCTTTTTCAACAGTATGCCTATAAATTTCTCCTCTATTTTCATCAGAATAAAAAATAATTTCTGCTTTCCAGCCTCTTTTTCTTAGAGAATCTATAATTGGTCTAGAATCATTTCTAAATCCGTAAGAACCTTTATCTGTTCCTCCTCTTGCTTCAAATATTACTATGTGTTTTTTCATTTTACATATCTGGAAATATCAATCTATAATATGTAAAAGAAAATATCTAGAGTTTTAAAATCGTTAAGTGAAGTTTATTTATTTTTATAAAAATTGTTGCTAAATCATTAAATACTAACAAAATATAGAATTCATGAAAAGTAAAAATTCGAGTTCTAAAAGCGTTAAAAAAGAAAATTTAAGAAAATTTTATTTTTACTTAATCTAAATTAAGTATCTTTGCAGAGGAATAAAAAAAGATAACATGCTAATTTTCACGCCAGAAACAATTACAGCGAATAATACAATGGAAACTTCTTGTGGAAGTGATTGTAGTACGTCTTGTAAGAAAATGAAGAAGAAGTGTTGTAAGAAATTTAAAAAGGGCAAACGCTGTAAACGCTGCCCTAGTTTTGATTTAATGTAATTTTTTACATTCTTATTTGAAAGCTGGAATTCCAGTAATATCTAATCCTGTAATTAATAGGTGAATATCGTGTGTACCTTCATAAGTAATTACACTCTCTAAATTCATCATGTGTCTCATGATTGAATACTCACCAGTAATTCCCATTGCTCCAAGAACTTGTCTTGCTTCTCTAGCTATATTTAAAGCCATATCCACATTGTTTCTTTTCGCCATAGAAATCTGAGCTGAAGTTGCTCTTCCTTCGTTTCTAAGAACACCTAAACGCCAAGTTAAGAATTGTGCTTTTGTGATTTCAGTAATCATTTCAGCAAGTTTCTTTTGTTGTAATTGTGTTCCAGCAATTGGTTTGTCAAACTGCACTCTTTCTTTAGCATATCTTAAAGCAGTATCATAACAATCCATTGCAGCACCGATAGCTCCCCATGCGATTCCGTAACGAGCAGAATCTAAACATCCAAGAGGTCCACCAAGTCCATCTTTGTTTGGCATTAAGTTCTCTTTAGGAACTTTTACGTTATCAAAAATAAGCTCTCCAGTAGCAGAAGCTCTTAAAGACCATTTATTATGTGTTTCAGGAGTAGAAAATCCTTCCATTCCTCTTTCCACGATAAGTCCTTTAATTCTTCCTTCTTCGTTTTTAGCCCAAACAACTGCAATATCAGCAAAAGGTGCATTCGAGATCCACATTTTTGCTCCATTTAAAAGATAGTGGTCTCCCATATCTTTGATGTTTGTTACCATTCCACCAGGGTTTGATCCGAAGTCTGGTTCTGTCAATCCAAAACATCCGATAAATTCTCCTGAAGCTAATTTTGGTAAATATTTTTGTTTTTGCTCCTCAGTTCCATATTTCCAGATAGGATACATTACTAAAGAAGACTGAACAGATGCAGTAGAACGAACTCCTGAATCTCCTCTTTCAATCTCTTGCATGATTAATCCGTAAGAAATTTGGTCTAAACCAGCTCCTCCATATTCTTCTGGGATATATGGTCCGAAAGCTCCAATTTCTGCTAATCCATTGATGATTTGCTTTGGAAATTCCGCTTTTTGTGCAGCATCTTCGATAATTGGAGAAACTTCTCTTTTTACCCATTCGCGAGCAGCATCACGAACCAATTTGTGCTCTTCAGTCAACAGATCATCTAGTCCGAAATAATCTGGTGCTTGAAATAAATCTTGTGCCATGTTTTTCTATATTGTCTTATTAATTTACCAAAATTAAGAATTTAATAGTTCTTATTTTCTTTTTTAAAGGAAATCTTTAATTCCGTACATTTGTTGTTATGAAATTTACATTCAGAAAAGAAGAAAAATTAAAAAGTAAAAAGCTAATCGAAAAGCTTTTTGCAGAGGGAGAACATGTAAAATCATTTCCACTTAGAATGATATATGTAAAGGCGGATCATGATTATGAAAAAATATTTCAAGTGGGAGTTTCTGTTTCAAAACGTAACTTTAAAAAAGCGGTAGATCGAAATCGTATAAAAAGATTAATGCGAGAGGCTTACCGTTTAAATAAACACCTTTTAGAAAAAGAAATCACGGAAAAATACGTTTGTATGTTTATATACACTGGACGTGATGAATGGAAATATGCGGAGTTGGAATCTAAAATGGTAAAAGTGATGCATAAATTCATTGAAAAAGTAAATAGCGAAAAAAGTTCTTCTTAAAATTTGTAATTTGAGAACTTTGAGATTTTATGCTTAAAAAACATAACGGTCTCACACATCATTTAATAAAAAACAAACTAAAATTGGTTTGTGATTAAAATTTAAATATTCCGTAATTATTATGAAAAAAGTCAAATTTTCCATCAAAAAGATATTTATCACTTGCTTTTTGACCTTTACGATTGGAATTTCTTTGTCTTTCAAATCTGATTTTTTTGAAGTGGCAAAACAAATTGATATTTATACAACATTGTTTAAAGAGTTAAACATGTATTATATCGATGAAGTAAATCCAGCAGAGTTAACCGAAGTAGCAATTGATAATATGTTGAAAAGTTTGGATCCATATACCAACTTTTATGACGAACAAGGTGTGATTGATGCAAAAATTCATAATAAAGGAGAATATGGAGGAATTGGAACTATCACAAGTTATAAGGATGGATTCTTAGTTTTTCAAAAAGTACATAAAGGAATGCCAGCAGACAAAGCTGGACTAAAAGCTGGGGATAAAGTAGTTCAGATTGATGAAATCAAATTGAATGAAATTCCTGCTGCGGAAGTACAAACTCTATTAAAAGGAACTCCGAAAACACAAGTTCATTTGGTTGTAGAAAGACAAGGAAAGAAAATGGAATTTGATGTTACTCGTGAAAAAATTGAAATTCATGCAGTTCCTTTCTACAAAATGATTGATGATAAAATCGGATATATTGTTTTTACAAAATTTAATGAAAAAGCATCTAAAGAAGTAAAAGCAGCTTATACGGAATTGATGGAGCAAGGTATGGAGAAATTAATCATCGATGTTCGTGGAAATCCTGGAGGTTTACTTCATGAAGCTGTAAATATTGCAAACTTTTTCTTACCAAAAGGAGAAGTAATTGTAACTACAAAAGCTAAAGTAAAAAAATGGAGTGATACCTATAAAACAACAAAACAACCTTTAGATTTACAGATTCCGATTGCTATTTTGGTGGATAATCGTTCCGCTTCTGCTTCTGAAATTTTAGCTGGTTCTTTACAAGATTATGATCGTGGAGTTGTGATTGGGCAACGTTCTTTTGGAAAAGGATTGGTACAGCGTTTTAGAAAATTATCTTACGGAACGCAGATGAAACTTACGATTTCTAAATATTATACGCCAAGTGGAAGATGTATTCAGGAATTAGATTATGCGAATATGGATAAAGATGGAAATGTTCCTAAATTTTCGGATAATGGTGTGAATAGCTTTAAAACTAAAAACGGAAGAACTGTTTATGATGGCGGAGGAGTTGCTCCGGATATTAAAGTTGGAGAAAGAATTGACTCAGATATGATGGAAGGATTGATTCATTCGGAGGCGATGTTTAATTTCGTGACAGATTATTATTATAAAAATCAGAATTTACAGAATCCGATGGATTTTAAGATTTCTAAAAATGATTTTGTTGCTTTAAAAGATTATCTGATCGAAAAAGATACAACTTTCAGAACTCCAGCAGATGTTGCTTTTGCAGAAGCTTTAGAAATTTCAAGTGAAGATGATTTATCAAAAGGTATTTCTAAAGAATATAAAGCTTTAAGAACAAAATTGAAAAAAGAAACTGTAGATAAATTTGATGATTTTCAGGATAGAATTCAGGATAAAATGGAAGATTTTATTATTGAAAGATATATTTATCAGGATGGAGTTTATGAGCATAAAATAAAATATGATGAAGTGATTCAGGAGGCTGTGAAGACTTTGAATGACTCTAAAAAATATGAAGATATTTTGAAATAGTTTGGTGTTTTTGCGAAAGGGATTGTAGTGGATAGCTTTTGTTTTTGCAAAAATTAGTTTTTTCTTAGAAAACGGAGGCGACCGTAGAAGCCCACGGATTTCTTTAGAAAAACTTTTTTTGAAAAATAAAACTAGAAACGAAAAGCCCGACCTTTTTCTGAGTTTTTTGGAAACGAAGAAAAATGGTTTCGCCCAAATTATTGAAATAAAAAAGGGAATTAGTTGTAAATACTGATTCCCTTTTTTTATGTTTTATTTGATCTATAAAGTTTTAGATTTTTAGTGTGTAATTTTCAACTGGATTTTACACACCCCTAACCTCTCTCTAGAGGCGAACAAAAATTAATCTAATAAATCTGTCAATTTCTTGAATTGCTTTTTCGGATCTTTTCCTTCGTAGATAATGTTGTAAACGCAGTTGATGATTGGCGCTTTTGCTTTTAGTTCTTTGTTGATCTTGTAAGCAGATTTTACGGCGTAGTATCCTTCGGCAATCATACTCATTTCTAACATTGCAGATTTTACGGTATATCCTTTTCCGATCATGTTTCCGAAAGTTCTATTTCTACTAAAAACAGAATATCCTGTTACTAATAAATCTCCTAGGTAAGCTGAGTTATTAATGTTTCGTTTCATTTTGTGAATCTTACGAATGTATCGTTTCATTTCACGAATCGAGTTCGACATTAGCACTGCCTGGAAATTATCTCCATAACCTAAACCGTGTGCAATTCCGGCGGCGATTGCATAAATGTTTTTCAACATTGCTGCGTATTCTGTCCCTATAATATCATCTGAGATTTTTGCTTTGATATAATCTCCAACGATATATTTACTTAATTCTATAGCTTTTTCTTCGTCTTGACAAGCGATTGTCAGATAAGATAAGCGTTCCATCGCAACTTCCTCTGCGTGACATGGTCCTGTGATTACACCAATGTTTTCGAAAGGAATATTATGAATTTTATGAAAATGCTCTCCTACAATCAGTCCTGTTTCTGGAACAATTCCTTTGATTGCAGAGAAGATAATTTTATCATCTAATGGAACCGTAATTTTTTCTAATTCATTCTTTAAAAAAGCTGAAGGAATAGCAAAAATCAAGATTTCAGCATATTCTACTAACTCATTTATATCAGAACTTAAATATAATTGCTTGGTGTTAAATTCGGCTGAGCTTAAATAGTTTGGGTTGTGATCGTTTTTTTCAATGTAATCAATTGCGTTTTGATTTCGCATATACCAACCTACTGTTTCAAGGTTTTCACACAACATTTTAACGATAGCCGTAGCCCAACTTCCTCCGCCAAAAACGGCAATTTTCGGTAAAAAATCCATGTAAATAATTGTTTTATATATGCAAAAATAACGCTTTTTCATGGAGACTTAAAAATTTAATGCATTTGATTCCTTATAATTCACCCTTAAAAAGCACATTTTTTTATCTTTGTTTTCACTTAAACAAATAAATTGAGTACACTAAAACGATTTTTGAAAAACACTGTGATTTACGGAATTGCAGCTGTATTACCAAAAGCTATCAATGTAGCTTTAGTTAAATTTCATACATTATATTTATCTAATGAAGAATATAGTAGTAACACCCATTTTTATGTGTGGATTGCTTATTTGAATGTTATTTTAACCTACGGAATGGAAACTTCTTTTTTTCGTTTTTTCAATAAAGAAAAGGAAAAAGGAAAAGTTGTTTCTACATCTTTTTTGACGATATTATCTACTTCAATAATTGCTCTTCTACTTCTATTATTATTCAAAAATGAAATTTCAAATTTTATTGGCTTCTCAAAACCAATTTATTTTGAACTTCTTATTTGGATTAGTGTTTTAGATGCTTTAGTAGCAATTCCTTTTGCATATCTTCGTGTTACAAATCGACCAATTCGCTATACAGCAATTCGAATTTTGAATATTTGTATTTATGCTTTTTTCAATATTCTTTTCATTTGGTATATACCAACAGCAATAAAAAAAGGCTATTTTTTACCAGAATTTATTGCTTCAAATTATGATGCAAGTTTCAAAGAAGGATATATTTTTATTGCAAATTTAATTGCGAGTGCGGTAACTTTTATAGTCTTACTTCCAATAATTTTCCAATTTAAAATTTCTTTTGATAGAAGAATTATCAAAAATATGCTTTCTTATAGTTGGCCAATTTTAGTAGCAGGTTTGGCTTATATTACAAATGAAAATTTGGATAAACTAATCATTAAAAGTATCATGGGAGATTTTGAAATGGGAGCTTATGCAGCCGCTTACAAAATTGGAGTAATTATGTCTTTATTCATTTTTGCTTTCAAACTTGGTGCAGAACCATTTTTTTTCAATTATGCTTCTAAAGATAATGCGAAAGAAGCTTATGCAATCATTATGAAATGGTTTACAATTGCAGGGAGTTTACTAATGCTTTTTGTAATGTTATATCTAGATATTATCGCACCTCTTTTATTAGGAAAAAATACATTCTTCCAACTATTAAATATTGTTCCAATCGTTCTTTTAGCATTACTTTTTTCTGGAATTTATAACAATCTTTCTATTTGGTATAAATTGACAGACAAAACTAAATATGGAATGTATTTTTCAATTATAGGAGCTTTAATTACGATTAGTCTTTTATTCATTTTAGTACCAATTGTTGGTTCAATTGCTGCCGCATGGACAACTTTAGCAGCTTATGGAAGTATGACTGTAATTTCTTATTTATATAGTAGAAAACATTATTTAATTCCTTATAAAATCAAAGATATTCTTTTTTACATTTTATTTTCTGTAGCACTTATTATAGCTTATGATTATTTTGTTACAGATAATTTATGGATTGCTACAGTCTTTTTATTAGTTTATTTAGGCGTATTATTTATAAAAGAAAAAAAGGAATTGAGAAAAATTTTAAAACGATAAAAATGCAAGTAGAAATCATAAACAAATCAAAACATGAAACTCCGAGTTATGAAACAATTAATTCGGCAGGAATGGATTTAAGAGCGAATATTGAAGAAGCAATTACGTTGAAACCTTTAGAAAGAACTATTGTAAAAACAGGACTTTTTATTGCACTTCCAGAAGGAACTGAAGCACAAGTTCGTCCAAGAAGTGGATTGGCAGCAAAGTATGGAATTACGGTATTAAACGCTCCAGGAACAATTGATGCAGATTACCGTGGAGAAGTTGGAGTGATTTTAGTAAATCTTTCTAACGAAACGTTTACCATCAACGATGGAGATAGAATCGCACAGATGGTTATTGCCAAATACGAACACATCCAATGGAAAGAAGTTTCTGAGTTAGGTTCTACAGAAAGAGGAACTGGTGGATTTGGAAGTACAGGAATCTAAAAATGTTAAAATTAGTCTAAATTACTGATTTTAAGTTTTTTAAGTGTTTTATTCAAAATTTTATTATTTATATTTGAGTATAGTTAATTATTTAAATGATTTTATTATGAAGAAAATACTTTTGTTTTTTGTAGTTGCGACAATGGCATTAGTTTCGTGTAGCGATGATGATGATAATAATTACGTAGATCCAATTATTGGTAATTGGGATTTATACAAAATAATCATGGTGACTCCTGACGGAACTGAAATAGAAGTGGGAGACGATTGTGAGTTACAATCTTCTATTTATTTTAAAGTAAATGGAGATTTGACTTCAAATTGGTTTGAAGAAGATGATGATTCAAATTGTATAGAAACTTTATACGATGGAGATTGGTCAAGAAGAAATGACGGTGGTTATAATATTGCCGCTCAAGAAACTGGTGGTGGAGATTTCGAATTAGATATTATCTATCCAGAATTTAGAGAAAATTATACTAAAATGAGAATTCCGGTAACGCCAGATGAAGTTTCAGTGAATCAAACTTATGCAGTATTTAAGTTGAAATAAACACACTCTTTGAAAACAAAATAATTAAAACAAAAAGCCAGTAATTTATTTTATTACTGGCTTTTTTTATGGATTTCATTTTTAATCTTAATACCTCATCTTGCTAAAAATATCCCAAAGTACAACTCCTGTACTTACAGAAATATTTAAAGAATGTTTTGTACCAAATTGTGGAATTTCAATAGAATTTGTACAAGCAGAAACTACTTCCTGTTGCACTCCTTTTACTTCATTTCCCATTACAATTGCATATTTTTTATTCTTATCTACAGAAAAATCTTGTAGCATGATACTATCCTCTACTTGCTCGATTGCATACACCTCAACATTTTCTTCTTTCAGCTTGTTTACAACATCTATTGTTTCTTCTACATATTCCCATTCTACAGATTCTGTTGCTCCCAATGCTGTTTTATGAATTTCTTTATTCGGTGGCGTTGCTGTAATTCCACACAGATAAATTTTTTCTACTAAAAAAGCGTCACTTGTTCTAAAAACAGACCCAACATTATTTAAACTTCTAATATTATCTAGAATAATAATTAAAGGAATTTTTTCTGCCTTTTTAAAATTCTCAACATCCAGTCTTCCTAATTCGCTGTTTTTTAATTTTCTCATAAATTTCGTTCTAAAATAGATAGCAAAAATAAAACATCTAGAAACTTAGACCTAAAGAAAACGAATCGATTTTCTGATTGTTATTTAACATTATCATATTTGAAATCATCAGAGAGAATTTTAATTATTTTAAAACACACCCCTAGCCCCTCTCAAGAGTGGAATTTGATAATCTATAAATCTTAATATAAAATGAATTGTGATAATATTTATTTTTCTAAAACAATCTTCTCGATTTGTGTTCCTTGTTCCGTTGCTATTTTAATAAAATAAACTCCTTTTTCAAATGAGCTTAAATCTATTTCTTTATTATTTTGGTTTAAAACTTTTAATCTTTTAGATAAATAATCATAAACTTCCACAGAGATGACTTCTTGGTTGTTTTGGTTTATAAATACTTTTCCTGTTGTCGGATTTGGGTATACTTCTACCCTACTTTTAATAAAATCATCTGTGTTTAAATCTGGATTTTCGATCATGATATAATCTGCTGCTGGATCTAAAACAACTTCTGTTACCTGAAAAGAAACAGGAACTGTAAAAGTTTGGAAATTTTGTGCATGATCTAAAATAATAAACTCAGATTCTCCTCCACTTCCTTTTAATTCGACAGGTAATCGTATCTCAAAGAAGTCTACAGACGAATCCGATTGTGCTTGGTTTAAAGTAATACTTAAATTATCTCCATCTTGTGACCAATTATATCCATAAGTTGGATATCCTTCTCCATATAACCAATCTGCGAAAAACTCGGTTAAATCCTCTCCACTCGCTGCTTCATAATGTGCAATTACTTGATCTGATTTTGCATATCCGTAAGCTAATTCTTCATCTGATAAAATATTTTTTGAAGCTTGGAAGAAATCTTCATCTCCTATGTGTTTACGTAACATATGTAATAGCATCGAACCTTTGTTGTATGTCAATCTAGAGCTAAATAATCTACTTTCGCTTAAAGTATCATTTGGTTGAATATAAACAGATCCTGTAGGCTGAGAAGTGATACTTAAAATCTTATTAATTCTCCAATTCTTGAAATCTTCTTCTCCATCTAAATGTTCTATTACAATTCCACTCAAATAAGTTGCATATCCTTCATTTACCCACAAATCTGACCAAGAACCACAAGTAACTTTATCTCCAAACCATTGGTGTGCTAATTCGTGTGCAATTAATCCTCTGTTGAAATTCCCCATAAAACTCATCGTTGTATGTTCCATTCCTCCTCCCCAACCAAATTGGGCATGTCCGTATTTTTCTTCTTTAAAAGGATAAATTTCAAATAAATCACCAAAAAGCTCCATGATTTCTACCGTCACAGGAGTTTTTGATTGTGCTAAAGTTAAGTTTTCTGGGTATACGTAGTTTTCTATTGGAAATTCATTTTCTGTTCCTTCATAAACAGTTTCTGTATAAATAGAATAGTTTGTTATCGCAATTGCTATTAAATAAGCTGGAATTGGATATTCATGCTTCCAATGTGTGATTTTAGAATCTCCATTTATATCTTCTGAAAGTTTTAATCCGTTAGAAGCAACTGTATAATCTGAAGGAGTTGTTACATAAATATCTATTTCTTCTACTTTATCAATTAAGTCTTGCTTACAAGGCCACCATTGTTTTGCTCCATAAGGCTCTGAAAGTGTCCAAACAATTGGAGTTCCTTGATGCGTAGCTCTTGTAAAAGCACCAAACCCTGTGTTTGATTCTGGATTTCCACTATAAGTTACTTCTACTGCTGAAGCATCTCCTTCTGCTACAGTTTCGCTTAAAGTAATTGTTAGAATATCATCTTCATGTGTAAATGTAAGAGAATTCTCTCCTTGTTTCACTTCCGAAACAGCCATATTATCAGCTAAATCGAAGGCAATAGTTGTCATGTCTTCCAAAGCTGTAAAATTGGAAGTTACTGTTCCGGAAATATAAGCTTGTGTAATATCCGGATCTACATTCCATTCCAATTTATGATATGTCAAATCATAGTTTGAAGTGTGATTCGTTTCACTGTTCGTATTTCGGAAAGCATATTTTCTACCTTCATTTTTGATTAAGTCTTCTAAATAAGCATCTTTGTAGTAAGGCTCTTCTTGGGCTCTACCAGTTATTCCGATGAATAATAGTAGAATAAGCGTGTAAAATTGTTTCATTTATGGTAATTTTGCAAAATATTTATTTTTTGAATTTTTATTAAAAATCTTTTTCACATTTAAGGCTATTTCTGACCTCAGTAAGGATAAAATTAATAATTGAAAAAGTTTTGATTAAAATACATGAAATTCATCAATACTTATCCCAAATATATGTAAATAATGGATTTAAAATTTTTTAAAAAATCAATCCCAACTCTTATCGTAATGGGAATTTTCTCTGTAATCGCAATTTCATTAATCTTTTACATGATGATTCCTGAGAAAAAACTTCCAGTTTATAATCCTGTAGACGTGAACCCTACTTTAGTCGATGAAAGTATGCGTCACGTACGAAGAAATCATAAAATTTCAGATTTTGAGTTAATTAACCAAAATGGAGAAACAATTACGCAAGAAGATTATAACGGAAAAATCTATGTTGCAGATTTCTTTTTTACAAGATGTCAAACGATTTGTCCGATCATGACAACGAATATGGCAAAAATACAAGAAGCTTTTAAGAATGATGATGATATTATGTTTCTTTCGCACTCTGTTACTCCTGTGATGGATAGTGTTCCTGTTTTAAAAGAATATGCGAAGAAAAAAGGTGTGATTGACGGAAAATGGCATGTGACTACTGGAGATAAAAAACATATTTACGAATTGGCTCGTAAAAGTTATTTCGCTGTATTGGAAGAAGGAGATGGTGGAGAACAAGATTTTATCCATACAGAAAATTTTGTTTTGATAGACAAAAGAAAGCAAATCCGTAATTATTACGACGGAACCAATCCTGAAGATATTCAGCGTTTAATAGAAGATATTAAAATCTTGAAAAAAGAATATGAGTAAAAAAAAAGCCAGTATTTAAATTGATAAAATACTGGCTTTTTAATTACAAATCAATAAGTTCCCCTCTTGAGAGGGGTTAGGGGTGTGTAAATATTATAATTGATTTATCCTTAAAAAATGAAATCTAATACAGTTTATCTAAAAAAAATAAAAGAAATAGAAAAAGAGATTTATGATTACTTTAAGTTATCTTTTGCAAATGAAGAGGACGAATTTGAACACAATAAATCAGTAAAGAATAAGTACAAAGAATTGTTTATTCAAACAGAGAATAGAGATTCTGTTTTTATCAGAAAAGTTCTATTGTCTTTGCTAAATTAACTGGATGTGCTGAAGATTTGATGATTGCAGATGAAATTATAGATTTTTTGCTTGAAAATAATTACATCAATAAAGAAGATGCTCTTTATTTTTATAATAATTCTGCAACGAATAGGTGGTTTTGAGTTGGAGTGTTATTTATGAAAAATATTTAATAATTATCTAATTCTTTCTTTTTTAATTTTTCTGATATCCTTGTAGATCTAATCCAAAAAATTAAACCTAGTATAAATGAAATTATTCCGGGGAATTTGAGTAAATTCACATAAATTTGATACGAAGAAATATCATTTTCTAATATAGTTATCTTCTTTTTATTGTATTCAATATTTATTTCTTTCTTACTAAGAATTAATTCTTTATCTATCATTTTTAAATACTTTTTATTGAAAATATCTTGTAATGAATCTATTTTAATACTTTTATTTCTAATTGAATCATTATTTGATAGTTCTTTCAAAGAGTTTTCAATAAAAGTCCCTTCTTCAATAAGCTTTAATACTTTCTCTGTTAAATTTTCTTGTTCCTTTAAAAGTAATTTATCTTGCTCCTCACATTTATTTTTTTCAAGTTTTAGAATTTGTTCTTTTTGTAATGGATAAATCATTGCAGTACAAAACATAATTAAGCCACTTATAGTTAAAAACTTATAAATGTTATCAATTCCAGAGAATACATTACTTAAATCTAACATGATTTCAATTTAATGATAAGAGTTTATACTATCATATTTTACTTCAAGTTCATCCATTGCTTTTTTCAATTCATTTGATTTATCAGGATGTTTTTCTACTATATTTTTTAATTTTGATTTCAATTCATCTGGAGTTTCGCTAACTGCATCTTCACATCCACCAAGAATAGGAATTAAAATTGTTAAAAGCAACATAGTTTTACCTCCAGGCATTTTGAACTCTATTTTCCCAGGGGATTGAACATTTAATTTTATAGAACTATCATCTATTGATTCTTGAAAATCAAATTCTTCATTTATTATTGAAAGAAAGTTGTTAGTTTGATATATGAATTCTACTAAAGCAAAAGTATTAATATCATTTGATGATCTAACATCTACAACATAATGTCCTGAATTGTCTTTAAAATAAAAAGTATTCATCTCTTTATCAATGAAAGGTGCATAACCTTTTATATCTGAAATAGAATGCCTTGATCCTTTTATTTTATAAAACATCGAGTCAAGAGTATTAAAATTCTTTGTTAAAACCCAATTTACTTTTACTCTTTTTTTATGTTCACAAAAATCATTTGGATTCTCTTCCCAATAACAGTTTTCACTTTCTACTACACCAAAAGCAATTCTCTTAGATTTTCTACTTGGACTAACTATAACATCTCCTTTTGAAAGAGAATTGAAACGTATTAATTTATTATATATAGAAGTTATTTTACTTTTATCACTTGATTCATCAATATCAAGATTTTCAACTAAAGCTATTTTTCGTTTTGTGGCATGCTCATTAACAGGAATTAAATCGCTTAATTCAATATCATTCCAACCTATACCAACAAAACCATTTGTTGTAAAAATATCAAAATTCACCCCCTTATCAGTTCTTACAAACCAATAATTTCCAGTTCTTTCAATTGGAGAATTAAAAAATTTATTTATATAATTATTTATTATATTATTATTTTCATTCATTCTTATTATATTTTCTTTATTCTTTTATTAGCATTCTATACAACAATTCAATTTTTAAAATATGATTATGGAAAGCTGATTGATTGAAAATTCATTTATTATGTTAACTAACAATAAACTAAATTCAAGAATAATTGTTATGTTAAACAAAAACTATTACAAGAATTTCCATTATATATAATATTAAAATATTCAGTTAAAAAATTTACTTAATATCAACAAATACACAAATATAGAAGAATATTTAAATTAACAGTCATCATTATGTTTGATTTATAAAGGAAAAATTAATTTAAACAGTTACACACCCCTAACCCCTCTCAAGAGGGGAATTTGAGAATCTCTGAATTTTTATGCAAGATGAGTTTTGATAATAATTAAACTTTCAATTCTCTAACAAAGCTCACTTTAGAACGATTCTAATTTAGTATCTTTGTGGCTGAATATGATTTTCTGAAAAATGTTTAGATACTATTTTTCATTGCATTAGGGATTGTAGTGGAAAGCTTTTGATTTTTCTGAAAATTAGAATTCTTGGGAAACGGAGGCGACCAACGGAAGCCCACGGATGACCTAGAAATTCTTTTTCAGAAATAGCAAAACTTGTAACGGAAAGCCCGACCCTGTTGTCTGAGCGTAGTCGAAGACAAAAAGGGGAATGCCCAAATAATAAATAGAATCTCGTTTGGTTTGTAAAGGAAAAAATTAATTAAAACAGTTACACACCCCTAATCCCTCTCAAGAGGGGAACTTGATACTTTTTAATAGAAAATTATATTCTTATAGAAATTTCACACAATAAGATATCATGACGATTGAACAACTTCATATAGGAGAAAAAGGAATAATTAAAGATTTTTTGTTTTCGGATGTGCCATTGCCGCTTTTGGAAATGGGATGTTTACCAGGAAAAGTGGTAGAACTGATTCAGATTGCACCACTGAAAGATCCGATTTACATTCGTGTAAATGGTAGCGATATTGCTATCAGAAAAGAGACTGCGAGACAAATAGAAATTACGAAGCTTTAGAATTTTATGAAAGTTGCATTAATTGGAAATCCTAATACGGGAAAAACATCTTTATTCAATCAATTAACAGGTTTAAATCAGAAAGTCGGGAATTATCCGGGAATTACAGTTTCTAAAAAAACAGGAAGTTGTAAACTTTCGGCTACAGAATCGGCTACGATTATCGATTTGCCAGGAACGTATAGTATCACGCCTTCTTCTTTGGATGAAGCGATTGTGTTGGATACTTTGATTGACCAAGAAAATAAAGCATATCCAGATTTAGTTGTTGTAGTTGCAGAAGTTGAGAATTTGAAGCGAAACTTGTATTTGTTTTCTCAGATTAAAGATTTGGAGCTTCCGACTATTTTGGTAATCAACATGGCGGATCAGATGGAAAAGAAAGGAATTTCTATCGATATTGCGCAGTTGGAAAAAGAACTACACACGAAAATTGTTTTAATCAGTGCGAAGAAAAACGAAGGAATTGATGATTTGAAAAAGGCAATGTTGGATTATAAAAATATTTCGACACAACCTTTGGAAGAAATCTCGAAGAGAATGGACACTGATTTCTTTACTAAACTTAAAAATGACAATCCACAAATAGCTCTTTATACGCTTTGGTTGTTGATTTCTCAAGAGTTTTTACCAGAAAAAACAAGGAATGAACATGAGAAATTGATTTCTACTTATGAGGGAGAAAGAGCAAAAATCAAAAAACTACAACAAAAAGAAACGATTTTCAGATATCAGTTTATTAATGATGTTTTGAAGAAAACTTATGTTGTAGATAAATCAAAAGCATCAGGAATTCAAGCGAAATTGGATAGAATATTGACACATAAAGTTTTTGGTTATGTGATTTTCTTTATGATTTTAGCACTGATTTTCCAATCGATTTTTAGTTGGTCAAGTGTTCCAATGGATTTCATTGATGAACAAACGACTAATTTAGCTGATTTTGCTACCAATAATCTTCCAGCAGGAGCGTTTACAGATTTAATCACGCAAGGAATCATTCCAGGAATTGGAGGAATTATCATTTTCATTCCGCAAATTGTAATTCTTTTCCTTTTTGTTTCCCTTTTGGAAGAAACAGGATATATGAGTCGTGTAGTTTTCTTGATGGATAAAATCATGCGAAAATTTGGAATGAGTGGAAAAAGTGTGGTTCCGTTAATTTCAGGAACTGCTTGTGCGATTCCAGCGATTATGGCAGCTAGAAACATCAATGGTTGGAAAGAAAGATTGATTACAATTTTAGTAACGCCATTTACTACTTGTTCTGCTAGACTTCCTGTATATGCGATTATTATTGCGCTTGTGATTCCAGAACAAAAAATACTTGGAATTTTCAATTTACAAGGATTTGTGTTACTAGGAATGTATCTTTTAGGTTTTGGAATGGCGATACTTTCTGCTTATGTTTTACACAAAATCATGAAAGTAAAAGCGAAGAATTTCTTCATTATCGAGATGCCAACTTACAAACTTCCTTTGTTGAAAAATATTGGAATTACGGTAGTAGAAAAAACAAAAGCATTCGTTTGGGGAGCAGGAAAAATTATTTTAGCAATTTCGATTATTCTTTGGTTTTTAGCTTCTAATGGAGGAGAGAAATTTCAGAATGCAGAGCAGATTATAAAAGATAAATACGCAAATACACAAGTTTCAGAAGAACAATTACAAAACGATATTTCTTCTTTTCAGTTAGAAAATTCATATATCGGGCAAATGGGGAAAGCAATTGAACCAGCTATTAAACCTCTTGGTTATGATTGGAAAATTGGAATTGCTTTAATTAGTTCTTTTGCTGCGAGAGAAGTATTTGTAGGAACGCTAGCAACGATTTATAGCATCGGAAATGATACAGATGATGAAACGACCATAAAACAAAGAATGGCTGCGGAGATCAATCCGGAGACAGGAAAAAAACGATTTGATTTCCCTACAGGAATGTCGCTTTTAGTTTTTTATGCTTTTGCAATGCAATGTATGGGAACTTTAGCGATTGTAAAAAAAGAAACAAATTCGTGGAAATGGCCAATGTTACAACTTTTCGGAATGGGAATTGTAGCATATGTTTCGTCTTTGTTAGTTTATACTTTTTTGAGTTAAAATGAATTCAGTCCAAATTAGTAGCAATTTTATTGTAAATAAATCAAATTAGTTACTTTTGAACCTTTCACATAAGGTTGTTGTACATAATTGTATCTATAACAAATTTAGAATGAAACTATTTTAAGGATTAATTGTAGTCTAAACTATTATTAGATAAAATTTTTCCTTAAAATTATGGAATGAACAAGAAAAAGTCCTGTCACAGGCAAATAAAATATATTTATTGCTATAAATTATTTCTATCAGTTTAGGCTATAATTTATAAAGTAAAATCTTTTATTTGTTTTAGAATATATTGAAATAGAACAATTTGAAAATAACAGGTACATGGATAAAATGAAACAACATATTTTAAATCCAAACAAGTGGATTGATGAATATGCTGATTATTTATTCAATTATACAATAACAAGAGTAAATAATCATGACACTGCAAAGGATTTAGTTCAAGAAACGTTTTTTGCAGGGTTAAGAGCAAAGGATAATTTCCAAGGAAAGGCAAGTGAGAGAACATGGCTTGTATCGATCTTAAAAAGAAAAATCATTGATCATTACAGAAAGATTAATTCTGCAAAAGGTCAAGCTGAAGTAAAGCTATCTTTCTATACAGATGGTGAAAATGAAGGAAATTGGATCGAAGAAAGAGTACCTCAATCTTGGGATAATGAGGCGGAGAAAAGTATCGAAAATGATGAGTTGAAAGATACTTTAGAAAAATGTATTGATAATTTACCAGAGAAATATGCAATGGTTTTTAGAATGAAAACTATTCAACAATTTGAGACCGAAGAAATCTGTAAGGAACTAGATATCACTTCGTCCAATTTATGGGTAATGATACATAGAGCCAGAACACAACTGAGAAGATGTATGGAGAAAAATTGGTTTAAAAATTAATTTAAAATGGGAAAATTTAAACTATCGTGCGATGAGGCTACTATGATTTGCGATAAAAGTCAGTATGGTGAAGCCTCATTTAGTGAGAAATTGAAATTGAATTTCCATGTTATGTTTTGTAAAATTTGCAAAATGTATTCGCAACAAAATTCAAAGTTGACGGATATATTTAAGTCAAAATGTAGCCTGAATGAAAACAAGCAAAAAATGTCTGAAAATGACAAGAGCGAGCTTTCAAAACAATTTCAAGAAATGTTAAAGAATAATTCTTAAGAATAAACAAAATGAATTTTATATCTGAAGAGTTAGATCAGTATGTTGTAAGACATTCTGAAGATGAGCCAGCATTATTAAAAGAGCTTACAAGAGAAACTTGGCAAAAAGTCTTAAATCCAAGAATGCTAAGTGGACATTTTCAAGGGAGATTATTATCGATAATTTCGAAATTAGTTTCTCCTAAGAACGTACTAGAAATAGGAACATATACAGGGTATTCTACACTGTGTATAGCAGAAGGATTACAAGAAAATGGTGTTTTATACACGATTGATAAAAATGAAGAATTAGAATCTTTTCAGAAAAAGTATTTTGATAAGTCTGATTATTCAAACCAGATAAAACAATTGATAGGAAATGCAATAGAAATCATTCCTACTATTGATGAAAAATTTGATTTGGTATTTATCGATGCAGATAAGAAGAATTATCCGAATTATTTTAATTTAATCATTGATAAAATGAATAAAGGAGGAATTATATTATCTGACAATGTTTTATGGAGTGGAAAGGTTGTAGAACCTTTAGATAAAAAAGATAAGGATACTCCAGCGCTTTTAGAGTATAATAAGCTACTAAAAGAAGATCCAAGAATAGAAACCGTTCTTTTACCAATAAGAGATGGTTTAACGATAAGTAGAGTAAAGTAGTTATTTGATAACTACTTTACTTTTTTTATTTTCTTCTCAATGATATATTTCGAAAGTTTGTAAAAGCTTATTCCGAAAACGATTCCGAATAGCATTCCTACAGTGATATCCGTTGGATAATGAACTCCAAGGTAAATTCTACTGTAAGCGAATAATAAAGGCCATATAAAGGCTAAAATTGCGAATTTGTAGTATTTTCTTAAATGTAAGAATAAATACATCGACAAAGCTGTAGAAGTTGTTGCATGACCTGAAAGGAAACTAAAGCTTCGTGGATTTTTAAGTACACGAATTAAATGCTTGATACTTTCATCGTTATTTGGTCTTAAACGCTGAATAGTTTCTTTAAAAAGATCTACAATCTCATTAGAAACTCCTCCTAAAGCCCCTCCAACTAATAAAACTACAAGTGCATATTTCCAATTTGTTTTTACCCAAATTAGAACTAAAAGAAGTAAAATGAAAGGAATCCAATGTTTTTGGTTTGTAATGAAAAGCCAAAAAGCATCCCAATTTTCATTTCCTAAATTATTTAAAAAGATTAAAATTTTTCTATCTAATTGAAGTATAGAATCAAACATTAAAAGTTACGTTTTATAGGTCCTGTTAAATCGTCAATATCGTCCTTTACTTTATTAATTTCTTTGGTGATATCTTGTGATAAATCTCTACCTTGCTTTGTTACTTCATTAGAATTAGCACTATCTGTGATCTCTTTCTTGATGTCATTTGTGGCATCTTTCACTTGGCGAATTCCTTTTCCTAATCCTCTAGCAATTTCAGGAATTTTATCTGCACCAAAAAGCATCACTACAATTAGTAGTACTACAAAAATCTCTGGTCCGCTTATAAATAAATGCATGATTGTCTGTATTTCTATCTGCAAAGATAAGTTAAAAATAAGAGAAACTGTATTAATTTGAGTTAAAGAAATTTAATTAAAATCTTAAGAAGGTTCATTTTTAAAATCAAAAAAAGCTAACTTCATACGTTATCGATATCAGAAATATCAACGGGGGGCGATGAAAGCTAGCTCTTTTTTGATAACACCGAAATATATTCCGATAATTTTAAGTAAGCTATAAAAAAAGGGGTCTTGTGATATATTTATACCTCTATAAATTTTCAAAACGAATATAGAAAGTATTTTCTGCAACAAGGATAATTCTTTATAAGCGTACAGTTTTTTTTTATGAACGTATTATTTATAATTCATCGAAAGTTGGATTCGTTTTCTTGTTAAATCTACTTCTAATACTTTCACTTTTACTTGCTGATGTAAGCTTACTACTTCATTGATATCACTTACGAAAGTATTACTCAAATTAGAAATATGTACCAATCCACTTTCCTTAATTCCTATATCAACAAAACATCCAAAATTTGTAATATTATTGATGATTCCAGGTAGGATTTGTCCTGTTCGCAAATCTTCAATTGTTTTAATCGTAGCATCAAATTCAAAAATAGTTGCTTTCTTTCTTGGGTCTAAACCTGGTTTTTCCAATTCCTTCACAATATCTTCCAAAGTTGGAATTCCTACTTTATCCGAAACAAAATCATTTACTTTTATTTTAGAAATCAAATCTTTATTTCCAATTAAATCATTCAGAGAAACTTTTAAAGATTTTGCCATTCTCTCCACAATAGGATAACTTTCAGGATGTACTGCTGAATCATCTAGAGGATTTTTAGCATTTTTAATTCGAAGAAAAGCCGCACTTTGCTCAAAAGCTTTTGCTCCCAATCTTTTTACTTTTTTAATTTCATTTCTAGAAGAAAAAGCACCATTTTCCTTACGATATTCCACAATGTTTTCAGCTAGTTTATCTCCAATTCCAGAAACATAACTCAATAAAGATTTACTCGCCGTATTGATATTTACACCTACACTATTTACACAAGTAAAAACTGTTTCGTCTAATTCTTCTTTCAATTTCGACTGATCTACATCGTGTTGGTATTGTCCAACTCCAATCGATTTTGCATCAATTTTCACCAACTCTGCCAAAGGATCAGCTAATCTTCTTCCAATACTCACCGCACCACGAACAGTAATATCATAATTTGGAAATTCTTCTCTCGCAATTTTTGAAGCAGAATATATAGAAGCTCCTGCTTCATTTACGATAAAAACCTGAACATCTTTTTGAAAACGCATTCTCTTGATAAAAGCTTCCGTTTCTCTCGAAGCTGTTCCGTTTCCAATGGCAATTGCTTCAATTTTATAAGCGCTAATCAAAGAATTAATTTTCTTCATCGCTTGTGTCGTTTGTTTTTGTGGCGCATGTGGAAAAATGGTTTCATTATGTACCAAATCCCCTTGTTTATTCAAACAAACTACTTTACAACCTGTTCTATATCCAGGATCAATTGCAAGAATATTCTTTTCTCCTAGTGGAGCTCCAAGCAATAATTGTTTTAAATTTTTCGCAAAAACTTTAATCGCTGTATCGTCTGCTTTTTCTTTTGCAGAAGTTACCGTTTCATTTGAAATCGAAGGAGCTAAAAGACGTTTATACGAATCTTCCGCAGCTAAATAAACTTGCTTATCCACATGATTTGAACGAGAAAATTTATCCAAAATCAAATCAACACCTTCTTCTCGATCTATTTCATTTTTAAGCTTTATGAAACCTTTACTTTCTGCACGAAGAATTGCTAGCAATCGATGTGAAGGACATTTTTGAATTGGCTCAGACCAATCAAAATAATCTTTAAATTTCTGAGCTTCCTCTTCATTTTCGATGTTCTTTACTTTTTTTGTTTCTAAGAAAGAAGACTTTTTATACTCTCGTCTTAAATTATTTCGAACTGCTGTATTTTCACTCATCCATTCTGCAATAATATGTCTTGCTCCTTCCAGAGCTTCTTCTACAGAAGCAACTTCATTGTTGGTATATTTTAAAGCAATAGATTCTATATCCGTAGCTTTTTGAGAGGCTATAATTTTTGCTAAAGGCTCCAAACCTTTTTCTTTTGCAGCACTTGCCTTTGTTTTTCTTTTCTTCTTAAATGGTAAATAAATATCTTCTAAAGCTGTCAAATCAAAGGTTCTGTCAATCTTTTCTCTGATTTCATCAGTCAACTCTCCTTGTTCTTCAATCGCTTTTAGAATCGTTTTTTTTCTTTTTTCAATTTCTTCAAATTGCTTTTTCCATTTCACAATAGATGAAATCTGTACCTCATCTAAGTTTCCAGTAACTTCTTTTCTATATCGTGCAATAAATGGAACTGTACAATCGTCATTCAGCAAAGCAATCGTATTTTCAATACTTTTCGGTGAAATATCACTAAGCTGTTTCGTTATATATTGTGTAACTAGCATTTCTTTTATTTTTAATCCTTACAAATATAATTTTTAAATCTTTGCCTCAAATCTTGTCCAAGAAAAAACGCTTTCAGAATTAAATTCCAAAAGCGCTTTCTAATATTTTAATAAAATAATTTCTATGGATAATAAATTGGTTCAAGCTCTCTCATACTATTTATTTTATAGTATTTCAATTTTCCATCTTCTTTATAACTAATTACTGCTTGCTTTGCAGTCAATTCAAAAGGAATCATCTCTTTAGCTTTGTTTCCATATTCTTCTTTAGAATTTCCACTTAAATTAATATCTTTTTTTCTTTCTTTATTAAAAGCAGCAACTAAATTTGTCCCGCTTCTATTTTTATCATTATTAAAAGCTTTTAAAGCTGTTTTCTTTCCTCTAAAATAGATTTCCTTAAATTCCACATCTTTTACATCTGAAAGATATAATTTCACGTTAGTTCCACCAGCATTTGGTCTTCCTCCAACCCACTTCTGAATAGTCGCTTTATCTATTTTAAACGGAATTTCTGTTGTCAATTTTGGTGTACTGTCCACTTTTTGTGATTTACATTGAATACCTACAAAAGAAATCAAAAAAGAGAATACAAATAGTTTAAATAATCTCATAAATAAATATTTTAAGTCGAAAATACATAAAAAATAAACGAATTTCCAAATACAATTATTTTAAAAAAGTAAATATTTTCATGTTTAAAATCCTTTGATAGAATTTTAAATATTTTAAAAACACACCCCTAGCCCCTCTCAAGAGGGGAATTTAAAACCTGTAAAGATTAACACAAAATGAATCGTGATAATGTTCTGTAAAAAGAAAAAAGCAGCAATAAAATTATTGCTGCTTTTGTTTCTGTTTATTTTTTTGAATCTGAAATAGAATCCTTTTTTTGAATTAAATTTTTAGATTCTTTACTTTTTAACTGAAAAAGTCTCTCTTTATCTACTTTTTCTCGCATATCTTCTAGCCTTTTCTGAGCTGTATACATAATCTCAGAATACTCATCAACTGTAGTGATATAATATTTTATACTCTCTGAAAACTGCGCACTATCAATTTTGTATTTTTCATATACAAATGGCATATAGTCAATTTTCTTTTGTTGATTTTTGTTCTTTACAGAATATGCTCCTTGTGCAATTTGCATATCTACCATCAGATCAATCAATTTCTCTTTTGGTATCAAATTCTCTGGTTCCTTGAAAATAGTATTACTCTCTTTACAAGAACTAAAAACAAAAACTGCTAAAAGTATGTAGATAAATTTCTTCATTAGTTTCTAGTAAATAACAAACGTTCTCCTTTAATATCATCATTAAATTCTCCGTTGTTATAAATTAAATTTCCGTTTACAAAGGTATGAGTAATTTTCGAATTAAATGTTGTTCCTTCAAATGGAGACCATTGACATTTGTAAAGAAGATTTTCTTTGTTTACTGTCCAAGGATCATTCATATCTACAAGAACTAAATCTGCATAAAATCCTTCTTTAACATAACCTCTATCTTCTACTTGGAATAAAATTGCTGGATTATGAGACATTTTTTCTACCATTTTTTCGATAGAAATTTTTCCATTCTTCACAGCTTCCAACATTGCTACCATTGCGTGTTGTACTAAAGGTCCACCACTTGGCGCTTTTGTGTAAACTTGTTGTTTTTCTTCTAAAGTATGAGGAGCATGATCTGTAGCAATTACATCGATTCTATCATCTAATAATGCTTCCCATAACATATCCTGATCTTTCTTTGTTTTTACAGCTGGATTCCATTTGATAAAAGTTCCTTTTTCATCATACATAGAATCGTCAAAATTTAAGTGATGTACACAAACTTCTGCTGTGATCTTTTTATCTTTTAATGGAATATCATTTCTGAATAAAGAAGTTTCTTTCCCTGTAGATAAATGGAAAATATGAAGTCTTGCTCCAGTTTTCTTTGCTAATTCAATTGCTTTTGAAGAAGAAAGGTAACAAGCCTCTTCACTACGAATAATCGGGTGATATTTGATAGGAATATCCTCTCCAAATTCTGCTTTATACTTTTCTAAATTAGCTCTAATCGTTCCTTCATCTTCACAATGTACAGAAATTACCATGTCCGTACTTGAAAAAATCTTTTCTAAAACTTCTTCATTATCAACTAACATGTTTCCTGTAGAAGAACCTAAGAATAACTTAATCCCAGCAACGTTTCTAGGATTCGTCTTTAATAATTCTTCTAAATTATCATTTGTTCCTCCGAACATAAATGAATAATTCGCATAAGATGTTTTGGAAGCGATATCAAATTTTTCCTCTAATAACTCTTGTGTTACAGATTGAGGATTTGTATTTGGCATTTCAATAAATGACGTAATTCCTCCTGCAACTGCCGCTCTACTCTCCGTCTCAATATTCGCTTTGTGCGTTAAACCTGGCTCTCTAAAGTGCACTTGATCATCGATAGCTCCTGGTAATAAATATTTCCCTGTTGCATCGATTACTGTACAATTTTCAGGTAAATCTGCGATGTTTTCTTCGATCTTTACGATTCTTTGATCTTTAATTAAAACATCTTTTACTTCTGTCTTGTTTTCGTTAACTACGAAAGCATTTTTGATTAATGTAGAACTCATTATTTATCTATTTTGGGCAAACCTTTTAATCTCATTTTTAAAACTCCAAAAATGGCTTCTTTGATAATAGAACCATTCATTTTGGAAGCTCCTCGAACTCTATCTGTAAATACGATAGAAACTTCATTTATTTTGAAACCATGTTTCCATGATTTGTATTTCATTTCTATTTGAAAAGCATAGCCAACAAATTGAATTTTATCATAATCAATTTTTTCCAACACTTCTCTCTTATAACATACAAAACCTGCTGTGGTGTCATACACCGGAATTCCTGTAATCACTCTCACATATTTCGAAGCTAAATAAGACAGTAAAATTCGCTTCATATCCCAATTTACCACGTTGATTTCATGATTCATATATCTAGAACCAACAGCAACATCTGCACCTTCTTTCGTACAAGATTCATAAAGTCTTGGTAAATCTTTCGGATTGTGAGAAAAATCGGCATCCATTTCTATGATATAATCATATTTCTTTTCTATCGCCCACTTAAATCCATGAATATATGCCGTTCCTAAACCTGCTTTTTCTTTTCTAATTTCTAAAAAAAGTCGATTTGGATATTTTTTGATTAATTTTTTTACAATTTCAGAAGTTCCATCAGGAGAGTTATCATCAACAATTAAAACGTCAAATTCTTTCTTCAAAGCAAATACAGCCTCAATTATTGCTTCAACATTCTCTTTTTCGTTGTATGTAGGAATAATGACTAAAGTGTCGTTCATAAATTCTATTTTCGCGTCAAAGTTAAAAAAAATATTCCCTAATTTTGTCTTAATTTTTTACAGTTTATACTCTGAATAATAATAAACATTCAATTTTCTAATATATTATGTTTGAAACTACACTTAGATCCCTACCAACCTCAAATTGGTTAAGTTTAATGCTCATTTTTTCATTTTTTCTATTTGTTGGCTTCAAACTTATTTACAAAGAAAGACTTTTTCAGAACTATATTGTATTCTTTTCTAATAAGTATTTTTTGAATTTTGGAAAGGATTCTAAATCAATTTTCAATTCTTATTTTTTGATTTCTTATTTCTTTCAATGTTTATTTTTAACGTTATTTGCGTTTACATACTTCAAATTTAACCCAAATGATTTATTTTCAGAAAATTTATTAACATTTGGAATACTTGCAGGAATTATCAATGTTTACTTTATCGGTAAACTTCTAATTGGACTATTATTTAAAATTGTTTTTGATATAAGCACTATTTACGAATCTGTGACTTTTCAAAAAGTTAGTTATTTAACAAGTATTGCATTTTTATTATTTCCTTTGCTAATTATCTCTAATTATTCACAATTTTATCCTGAAAAAATATTTAAAATTTCGTTAATTTTATTCATTATTCTATTGTTATATAGATATTTAATGTTGGTACTAAATAATAAATTATTGATAGTTAGCTACTTGTTTTATTTTATTTTGTACCTTTGCACCGTGGAAATAGCACCATTTATAATTTTTTATAAATTAAAATTTTAAGCAAAAAAATATCAGATTTATGAAAGTGAAAACGATTTTGGTTTCTCAGCCGGCACCTAGTTCAAAAAATTCCCCATATTACGAATTATCTGAAAAGCAAAAAGTCAAAATAGATTTTCGCTCGTTTATCCATGTTGAAGGAGTAGAGGCAAAAGAGGTAAGAGCTCAAAAAATTGACTTTAGTAATTATACAGCCGTAATCTTTACGAGTAGAAATGCTGTAGATAACTACTTTAGAATCGCAGAAGAAATGCGTTTTAAAGTACCTGATGATATGAAATATTTTTGTGAATCTGAAGCAATTGCTTACTATTTACAGAAATACGTAGTTTATAGAAAACGTAAAATTTATGTTGGGCAAAGAACATTCCCAGACTTAATCAAAGTGATTAAGAAACATAAAAATGAACGTTTCTTATTACCTAGTTCAGACAAATTAAAACCAATTGTACCTGAACTATTAGATGAGTTAAAAGTAAAATGGGATAAAGCTGTTTTATTTAAAACTGTAGTTAGTGATTTATCAGACTTAGAAGATGTTTTTTACGACGTGTTAGTTTTCTTTAGTCCTTCAGGAATTCAATCTTTATTTAAGAATTTCCCAGACTTTAAACAAAACAATACGAGAATCGCAGTATTTGGAAACACAACGATAAAAGCCGCTACAGATGCTGGACTTAATGTAAACATTAAAGCTCCAACACCAGAAACTCCATCTATGACAATGGCTTTAGAAAAATACATCAAAGAAGTAAACAAGAAATAATTTACTTTTAAATATTATAAAATGACCACGGATTTTTCCGTGGTTTTTTTATGCCTTTTATCTTCAAAATTCTTTTAAAAAAATTTAGCTTTTAATTACTCTCTTTTTTTATTAAATTTAAGTAAAACCTTAATTATCATTATTTTAAAAACAAAAGGTTATGCTTGTAGGAATAGGAACAGATTTAGTAAACACCCAACAAATTGCTGAATATAAACGACAATCTAAAGTCTTTATTGATGAAATTTTTACCAATAACGAAATTCGGTATTGTGAGTCTATGGCATTTCCAGAAACACACTACGCAGGCAGATTTGCTGCTAAAGAAGCTTTTTTCAAAGCTTTAGGAACCGGAATTGGTTTTGGAATGAAATTTAAAGATGTAGAAGTAATTCAAGATGCACTTGGAAAGCCACTGATAAAATTATATCGAAAAGCAAAAATACTTGCCGAAAAGAAAAATGCAGCTGCAATTCATCTTTCTATCACACATTCAAAAACCTCTGCAATTGCTTTTGTAGTTATTCAAAAACCAAATATGGAAGCCGATGTCTAAAGAAATTACACAGATCACAAATTGGGAAGAAAGTATCAATCTTGAAGTTGGAAAATATTTCAGACCACATACTTTAGATGAAATCAAAGAAATTGTTTTAAACAAAGAAAATCCTTCTCCAGTGAGAGCTTCCGGATCTAGACATTCTACTACCAGATGTGGTGTTTCAGATAATGGAACTTTAGTCGATATGCGAAATTTTGATCAGGTTTTAGAAATTACAGATGATACAATTACAGTAGAAGCTGGTTGTTTACTAATCGATGCTGCAAAAATATTAGAACAAGAAGGGAAACAGTTTCATGTAAATGTAGAAATTGGAAATATCACTATTGGAAGTGCAGCAACTTGTGGAACAAAAGATGCTTCTTTTGAAGGAGAATTTGGACAATTAGGTTCCTATTTGGTAGAAGCAAAAATCATTAATGCAAAAGGAGAAATAGAAATATTTGATGAAAATCATCCGCAAATGCAAAGTTTGCGCTCTTCTTATGGTCTTTTTGGAATTGTTTATGAAGCGACTTTTAAGATAAAAGATATTCAATGTTTACGAGTTTTTCATAAAACTTATACGATAGATGAGTTTGCTAAAATTCATCATGAATTGATTCAATCCAAAGAGTCTATCATGTATTATTTATTTCCTTTTCGAGATAAAATCACAATTGAATTCAGAAGTTATTCCAACAAAAAACCTAATAAATCTGTCAGTAGAAGAAAATGGAAAATGCGAAATTTATTTTGGAAAAAAATCGCTCCAGCCTATGGATATTATGTAACAAAATATATTCCTTTTCCAGGTTTACAAACCTTTTTATACAATAGTTTTAATAGTTTATTACGCTTTCTTTTATGTAATGTGATTGTTTCAAATTGTACGATTGCTACAGATCAAATGATACGTTATCCGGAAAAGAAAAATCGAAGTAAATACACTTTTAGTATTTGGGCTTTTCCTGAAAAAGTTTTCCCTGAAATTCTTAGAGATTACTTCGAATTTTGTAAAAAACACTACAAAAATACAGGATATAAAACCGATGTTTTAAATGTTGGATATCGAATTGCAAAAGATCAAAATCCGATGTTTTCTTATTCTTATAATGGAAATGTAATGACTGCTGATCCAGTAGCTACAGGAGAAAAAGGTTGGGATGAGTTTCTACAAGCTTATAACGAATTCTGTATTCAAAGAAAAGGTATTCCGATGTTCAACCAATCCAAATGGCTAAATCGTGACTTAGTTCACAAAGCTTTCGGACTTAAAGTAAAAGACTTCTGGAAAATTCGAAAAGAAATGGATCCAGAAGAAAGATTTTTAAACAATTATTTCAGAGAATTATTCAGCCCAGACTTATGAAAAACGAAAAAGTAATCATCACAGGAGCATCTTCAGGAATTGGAGAGGCAACAGCATATTTACTAGCTGAAAAGGGAGCTCATGTCATATTACTTGCTCGAAACGAAGAAAAGTTAAAGGCAATTCAGAATAAAATTTTAGACAAAAATCAACTTTGTGATTTCTATCCAATCGATTTGAAAAATGCTACAGAAATTGAAAAAGTTTTTAAACAAATATTTAAAGAAATTGGTACTCCAACAATTCTTATTAATAACGCTGGAGTAGGAACTTTTCAACCAATAGATGAAATGTCTCCAGAGCAAATAATAGAGCCAATTAAAGTTCCTTTTCAAGCAGCAATTCTTTGTTCTTATTATTGTGTAAAAGAAATGAAAAAAGCGAATAATGGACGAATTTTATTCATTACAAGTCCAGTTTCTTATTTTCCTTTGCCTTATATGATTAGTTATACTGCAAGTCGATATGGAATTAAAGCAGCTTCTTTTGCGCTAAGAGATGAATTAAAAAAAGATAATATAAAAGTGAATCTTGTAGTTTTTGGAAAAGTAAATTCTGAATATTTAAAAAATAATAATGCAGATTTTACTTGGTATCCAAAAGCTTCTAAATGGTTTCCTGAAATTTCGACACAAAAAGCAGCAGAAAAAATTTATAAAACACTACAAAAAGATAAAAAAGAAAATATTTTTCCTTCCAAACTAAACTTCTTTCTGTCTTGCTACAAATTAGTTCCAAATTTCTCTATTTGGTTCTTCAAAATGATAGGTTTATACGAACCAATGTATGATTTCAAAAAGTAACGTCGCATGAAAAATCAAAATGTATATACGGTTTTAGCACAAAGATTAAGTCATTATGATGGCATTATGACTTCTTATCTTAAAAATGGAAAATGGAAAGATCTTTCTTATGCACAAATGATTCAAAATGTAGAAAAATCTTCTGTTTTTCTGAAAAAAGCAGGTGTAGAACCAACAATGCGAATCGGAATTTTAATGAAATCGTCGCCTGATTGGATTCAAGCTTGTTATAGTGTTTTAAAATTAAATGCTATTGCCGTTTTATTAAATGAAATGGGAACTGCGGATGAAGTCTCACAACAGATTCGAAAAATGGATTTGAGTTTAATTATTTGCGATACTCCAACTTATGAAAAATACAAAGGAAAATTACCAAATGAAATTGCAATGCTTCTTTTAGAAGAAAATAAAACAGAATTTATTGAAGAATTTGCTCGACCAAAAGAAGTTGTGCAACCTAGAATTAGAGATGGGAAAACTTCAGAAGCAATTGTGATTCTTACTTCCGGTACTTCTGGAAATTCGAAAGGAGTAATCATTTCTCATGATGCTTTAATTCATCAATTAACTTCTGTAGATTTTCTACCAGATATTAAGACACCTGTGTTCTCTGTGCTTCCATTTTTTCATGTTTTTCCACTTGTTGCCTTAGTATTCCTGGGGCCGTTCTCTCATGCTCGTATCGTTTTGATCGATACATTGAGTTTGGAAGCAATCACAAAAGCCTTCAAAGATCAGTCGCCAAGACTGATTATTAGCACACCAAGATTATTGGAAGCTATCTATATGAAAGTGCAAGAAAAACTAGAACATCTTTCACCTTTAAAGAAAAATGTTATCCATGTTTTAAACGAACTTTCTTTTAATTTTTCAAGAAAACTAAAATGGAAAATTGGAAGAGTTTTTTTCAAAGAAGTTATTCAGGTTTTTGGTGGAGAATTGATCAAAGTTATTTGTGGAGGAGCTCCAATTGGTAGAAAATTAACTCGATTCTACGAAGGTTGTGGAATCGAAATTCATATTGGATATGGAATGTCTGAAACAACTGGACCCATTACTTATTCACCTGCAGATTGTAGAAGAATTGGAGCGGTAGGAACGCCAATTCATGGTGTGGAATTACGAATTAGCAATCCAGATTCTTTTAATGAAGGAGAAGTAATGGTTCGTGGTCCAATTGTAATGGATGGTTATTTTAGAGATGAAGAATTGACAAATCAAACGATAAAAAAAGGTTGGCTTTATACAGGAGATATCGGAAGTGTTCATAAAAATCATTTCTTGTATTTGACAGGAAGAGCCAAGGAATTAATTGTTTCTGCAACAGGTAAAAAAACAAGCCCAGATGAAATTGAAATTCAATTTAAAAATTTACCATATGTTGAAGATTTTGCTGCAGTAGGAATTTCTCAAAATGATGATGAAGGAGATGAAGTTTTTCTAGCTGTAGTTTTAAATGAGGAAGAAGAAATAGAAAAACAGAAAAAAGCTTTAGAAAGAGAAATTTTAAACAGAAATGAAACTTTGCCTCATAGACTTCAGGTGAAAGAAATATTTTATACTGCTATAATTCCTCGAACAAGTATTTTAAAAGTCAAAAGAAAAAAACTTACAGAACAGATTCTTCAAAGCTTAAATACGACAGAAGAAAAAATTGAAACTATAAATTCTACAAAGGAAAATCTAGATCATGTAACTACTGAAATTGTCCAACTTTTAGAATATTTATGCAAGAATACATATGAAGAAGGAATTTGGGAAAATAAACATCTGAGTGAATTTGGTTTGGATTCTCTTATGAGTATTCAGTTTTATAATTTATTAAAAGAAAAATTTCCTGAGAAAGTTCGTGCTGAATGGATTTATGCAAATCCGACAGTGAAAGAACTTTCAGAAACAATTCAGCTTGGAAAACCAACTTTTAAACTTAAAAAAATTGAAGAACAAGAAGAGTTATATGAATTTAAAGGAATTAGATGGCGTAAAAACGCAGAAAAGCAAATTCCGTATAAAACTCCTAGTTTGAAAAATATCTTCATTACAGGGGCTACAGGAGTTCTTGGTGGGCATGTTATGTTGAATTTATTGAAAAATACAGACGTTACAGTTTACTGTCTATCTAGAGAAAAAGAGAAAGAAAAAGCATTTGATAGAATTACTTCTTTATTGGAAGTTTATCAAATCAGTAAAGAAGAATTTGAAGCTGTAAAACATCGAATTCATATTATTCTTGGAGATGTTTCTTCAGAAAATTTTGGTTTAAATAATGTAGAATACGAGCAATTATGCAATATTATTGATGCTACAATTCACAGTGCTGCAAAAGTTTCGCTACACGGAATTTATGAAGAACTTTATGATATCAATGTTTTAGGAACAAAAAATTGTATCGAATTTGCACTTAAAACCAAAACAAAACGTATGATTCATGTTTCTACTTATAGTATTTATGGAGATGCAATTTATACACATGAAAATCCGCTAACAGAAGAATATTTTGATATTGAACAAAAATTTGAAAATATGGGATATCAGCAAACAAAATTTGAAGCTGAAATCTTGGTTAGAGCTTCGAGTAGAAAAGGTCTAAAATGGTCAATTGTTCGTCCTGGAGATATTTACGGAGATTCTAAAACTGGAGCTTATCCACTTTATCAGACTACTGTTACCGGAATTTATTATGATATTTTAAAAACAGTTATCAAAACTAGAAATGCAATGGAAAGCAGTCGCTATTTTGATATTACACCTGTAGATTTTGTAAGTAATAGCATCGTATTTTTATTGTTTAAATATCCTTTTGTTTATGGAACTTATCATTTAAAAAATGGAAATATTACAAAATACAACGATGTTTTAGCTTTGATAAAATCAATTGGTTTTGACTTTTCTGTTTTGAAGCAAAAAGAATATATGAAGAAAGTTTTGGAAAATGACTTTAAAGACGAACATGGAAAGGAATATAATTCTATGACTTTAGATTTATTAAAACTTCATCCAGAAGAAATGGAAGTGGAAACAAAAACTTATGTGGATGCCACCAAAACCTCTTCTCTACTTTCTTTTTATGAAATCGAATGTGAAGCTCCTTCTAAAAATTTGTTTCAAACGTATTTTAAATACTGCCAAGACGTTAATTATTTAAATCTATAACAATATTCCTTTTTCTAAAATTATTCTATTTAAATGCTCTAAATAGAATAATTTTTTTACATTTGTAAAATAAAGGACCTTTTAATCTTTTATTTAATTTAAAAAAGAAAAGATATGGAGTTTACAAAAGAAAAAACAGTAGCATCTTATGTAAATGAGAATATTGCAAATGCACATGTTTTCAAGAAGTTTGGAATTGATTTTTGTTGTGGTGGTGGAATTTCTGTTGAAAGAGCTTGTGCAAAACATAATTTACAACTTTCGGAAGTTTTAGATGCTTTGGAGAAAGTTAATTCACCAATAACCGAAGAAAAAGACTTCAATAATTGGGAATTAGACACATTACTAGATTATATTGTAGATAATCATCATTCTTATGTAGAGGAAACAATTCCTGTGATTAAAGCTTATGCAAATCGCGTAGCAGAAGTACACGGACATCATTATACGGAAGTAATACAAATCAATGAACTTTTTGAGGAAGTTGCAGGAGAATTAGCAATGCATTTGAAAAAAGAAGAATTGGTTTTATTCCCTTTTGTGAAAAAACTTTTAACTGCAAAAAGACAAAATCAGAAAATTGAATTTCCGCATTTTGGAACGGTAAACAATCCTGTTCGTATGATGGAATATGAGCATGAAAATGCTGGAGATGTTTTCAAGGAAATCGCAAAATTGACAAATAATTATACACCACCAGAAGGAGCTTGTAATACTTTTAAAGCTTTATATGCTTTACTTGGTGAGTTCGAAAGCGATCTGCACACACACATTCATTTAGAAAATAATATTTTACACCCAAAAGCAATTTCTTTAGAAGAAGAAGTTTTGGGCTAAAATTCATGATAGAGATATGCGAATGAGTTGCCTAGACTAAATCATGTTAGTTAGTTTATATTTAGCAATACTTTAGTAGAAAGAAATAGTATTTTTGTATAATAAATAAAGTTTAGGCAACTTTTTTCGATATGGAATTCTCCCTTAAAATATATAACAGAATAGGATTATTCTACCTTTTCTGCATTGCAGTATTAGGCGTTATACTTCGCTTGATGTTTGTTGCACCTGTTGGAATATCTTATAAAAACATACTTCACACACATTCTCATATAGCACTTTTAGGTTGGGTATATTCGGGAATTATTGTGCTTTTGTATCAATTATTTATTCAGAAAAAATATAGAAATCGGAAGAAATTTCGAGAAATATTTATTGCAACACAAATCACCATTATCGGGATGTTTGTTACTTTTCCGATTCAAGGTTATGCTTTATTTTCCATCATTTTTTCAACTTTATTTTTACTCTGCTCCTACTGGTTTGCTTATTTTTTCATCAAGAAAGTTAGTTTTAAACTAAAGAAATCTAATTCTTTTAAATTAGCAAAAACTGGACTTTATTATTTGATTCTTTCCAGCTTAGGACCTTGGTCTCTTGGAATCATCATGACAAAGCTTGGAGCAAGTTCTCCTTTGTATAAAAATGCAATTTATTTCTATTTACATTTTCAATACAATGGCTGGATAACAGTAATTTTACTAAGTTTCTTTCTTTATTATCTTGAAAAATCAAATATCCATTTGACTAGAAATGTGTTCAAAAGATTCTCTGTTTACCTTCATTTAAGTATCTTTTTAACTTTTTTTATTTCTGTTTTATGGATGAAACCATCAAGTTTTATTTATGGAATAGCAGTTGGAGGTAGTATTTTACAGGTGATTGCTTTCGGAATTCTTTTGAAATTTATCCTGATCAGCTGGAAATATCTTCGTACGGATTTGACAAAATTTAAAACCAAACTATTTTTCATTTTAGGATTTATCTTTTTGGCAAAACTAATCATGCAGCTTTTAGGTTCATTTCCAAACCTAGCAAATAGCATGGCCTTAGATCGTGAGATCGTAATTGGATATTTACATTGGAATTTTCTAGGAATTGGAACTTTTGGATTACTATTTTTTCTTTATTTATTCCATTCAATTAAACTTAAAAAGTTTGATATCTACTGTTTTTTAGCAGCATTCCTACTTACTGAAGGACTTTTATTTTACAAAGGAATGATTCTTCAGACAGGAGGAAACTTATTTTCAGAATATTTTCTTTATTTATTATTAGCAAGTTGTCTATTTCTGATTGCAACTGGTAGCATTTTTATTCGTAATTTAAAGTAGTATAATTTGTAGTATTAACAGATTTTAACATTAAAACTCGTATTTTTGCAATAAAGAATTTCCTATGCTATCAAACGCCTGTAAGTATGCTATACGCTCTGTATTATTCTTAGCTTTAAATGCTGGGGATAACAAGAAATATGGTGTGAAAACTATTTCGGAAGAATTAGATTGTCCACAGCCATTTTTATCTAAATTATTACAACAGTTAACAAGAAAAAATCTGGTTTCTTCAACTAAGGGACCAAAAGGTGGATTCTTTTTAAGTGATGATAATAAGCAAAACACAGTTTATGATATCGTAGAATGTATAGATGGAACTAGTAAATTCGAAAATTGTTTTTTAGGTCTTTCAAAATGTAATGATGAAGAACCTTGCCCTGTACACGATAATTTCAAAGGATTTAAAAAAGGTCTTTTGAAAAAATTTCAGGATAAAACAATCGAAGAGTTTGCTGAAAATATTGACATAAAGGGAATACGTTATTTGTAAACGTGGAATGGTAAATGATGTGGTTTTATTAAGAAATCACATCATTTATTACTTTATAAATCAAATCTGTTTCATAGCCTCTATACTGTAAAAAAGCAAATAATTTCTGCTTTACTTTGTACATATCTGTTTCTCGAATACTTTCAAATTTCTTTTCAGCAATTTCATAAACAGTTTTTATATATTCCTCCTCCTCTATTTCTTTTAGTGCAGTTTTAATATTATAAGAAGAAATATTTCGCATTTTCAATTCTTGCGTAATTCTTTGTCTTCCCCATTTTTTTACTCGAAATTTTCCTCTTGCAAAACTTTGTGCAAATCTTTCTTCATTCAAAAAATTATGTTCCATCAAATGAATTAAAATTACCTCAATCGCTTCTGGAATCATACGCATTTTACGAAGCTTCTCCTCTACTTCTTTATGACTTCGATCTTGATACACACAAAATCTTTCTAAAGCTCTCTTTGCTTCTTCTACAGAATATACTTTGTCAGACATTTTTCTCTTTTAAAAAACAAAAATGAGCAAAAACATTAAGTTTTCACTCATTTTCATTAAAAATATATTTAAGAGTCTCTTTAAATAAAAGAATTATTTATTCATTAATTCTTCAATTTCTTCTACCTCAATTGGAATATCTCTCATTAAGTTGAAAGGTTCTCCATTTGCTTGGATAATTACGTCATCCTCTAAACGGATTCCCATGTTTTCTTCTGGAATATAAATTCCTGGCTCCACTGTAAATACCATGTTTTCTACCATTGGAGTTTTTAAAGCTCCATAATCATGCGTATCTAAACCGATGTGGTGAGAAGTTCCATGCATGAAGTATTTCTTATAAGCTGGCCAGTCTGGATTTTCATTCTGAACATCTGCTTTATCGATTAATCCTAAACCTAAAAGCTCAGAAGTCATGATTTTTCCAACTTCTTTGTGATATTCTGCCCAAAGAGTACCTGGAACTAACATTTTTGTAGCTTCATTTTTCACTCTTAAAACAGCATTGTAAACTGCTTTTTGTCTATCTGTAAAACGTCCGCTTACTGGGATTGTTCTTGTCATATCTGAAGCGTAATTTGCATACTCAGCTCCAACATCTAACAATAATAAATCTCCATCTTTACATTCTTGGTTATTTTCGATGTAGTGTAATACACATGCATTGTATCCTGAAGCGATAATTGGCGTATAAGCAAATCCTTTTGAACGATTTCTTACAAATTCGTGTAAAAATTCTGCTTCAATTTCATACTCCATCACACCTGGTTTTACAAACTCTAAAATTCTTCTGAATCCTTTGTTTGTTAAATCACAAGCTTGTTGCATTAAATCTAACTCTTCTTGCTCTTTTACACCTCTAATTCTTTGTAAAATTGGGTTTGATCTCTCCCAAGAATGTGCAGGGAAATCTTGCTTACATTTCTTAATAAAACGAGCCTCACGAGTTTCTGTTTCTTCTGCTTGACGGTAATGTTCGTTTGTATTGAAATAAATCTTCTCTGCTTCGATCATTAATCCGTAAAAAACTTTATCAAAATCGCTTAACCAATAAACCGTTTTGATTCCAGAAGTTTCGAAAGCAGACTCTTTAGAAAGTTTTTCTCCTTCCCAAATAGCAATGTGCTCATTTGTTTCTCTTACGAAAAGAATTTCTCTGTGTTTTGGGTCCATTGCATCTGGAAAAAGTACTAAAATACTCTCTTCCTGATCTACTCCACTTAAATAAAAAATATCTCTGTGCTGTGCGAAAGGCAATGTACTATCTGCACTTACAGGGTAAATATCATTTGAATTGAAAACAGCAATTGAATTAGGCTTCATTTGTGCTGTAAACTTTGCTCTATTTTTTATAAAAAGTGATTTATCTATAGGATGGTATTTCATAATTATTAAGTATTCTAAAAATTATTGATTGTAACAAAAATAAGAATTTGAGAAGGATTCTTTTTATTTTTTTGGTGTTTTATTTTTGAAGAAATATTAGATTAAATATAAACACACCCCTCACCCCTCTCAAGAGGGGAATTATCACTAATTAGACCTTTAATATTTTTATTTTAAAGTCCAATTTTTGATAAGATATTGGCTTTTTATTCCTGATTTTTACCCATTAAACTTATAAATATTTACACTAAACGAGTCTAGCTATTTTTTGTATAAATTATTTTTCTTTTATTGCTAAAAATTTAAAATTTATGACTAGAAAAAGAATATCGATTATAAATTTAATCTTATTGGCAATTCTGATTGGAATAGGTTATTTTGATAAAGAAGACAAATTGCTTTATTTACAATTCGGGATCATCGGAATTATGGTCTTACTTTCGATTTATGTTACTTTTATAAGTTCTAAATCGGATGACTAAAAAAAGCTTCCAAAATGAATTGGAAGCTTTCTGTTTTTTTAGCTTAGGGATAGTAGCGGCATCCTTTTTTGCTTCTCTTCATACTGCTGCTTTAGCAAAAAAGATATAGCGGATAGCCCGACCATTTTCTGAGTTTTTTGGAAACGAAGAAAAATGGGAAGCCCCTAAATATTTTTATATAGATTAAGAGTTTTGTTTGAAAAACACACCCCTAACCCCTCTCAAGAGGGGAAATTTGGAAACTAGTCTAAAATTGCTTGAATTCCTGGTAAAGTTCTACCTTCTAACATTTCTAACATAGCTCCTCCTCCTGTACTTACATAACTAACTTTGTCTTGGAATCCGAACTTTTTCACTGCTGCAACAGAATCTCCTCCTCCAACTAAAGAGAATGCTCCATTTTTCGTTGCTTCCGCAATGCTGTTTCCTAACTCAATTGTTCCTTTTGCGAAATTATCTAATTCGAAAACTCCTAAAGGACCATTCCAAAGAATTGTCTTAGATTGTGCGATTACTTCAGCGAATAATTCAGCAGTTTTTGAACCTGTATCTAATCCCATCCATCCGTCAGGAATTTCGTTTGTATCTACTTCTTGCGTGTTTGCATCATTTGAGAAAGCATCAGCAATTACAGCATCTACAGGCAAGTGAATTTGAACATTTTTCGCTTTTGCTTTTTCTAAAATATCTAGAGCTAATTGTAATTTATCATCCTCACAAAGAGAATTTCCAATTTTTCCTCCAAGAGCTTTTACGAAAGTAAATGTCATTCCTCCACCAACGATGATGTGATCTACTTTGTCTAAAATATTCTCGATAACTCCAATTTTTGAAGAAACTTTTGCTCCTCCTAAAATTGCTGTTACAGGTTTTTCGCTGTTGTTTAAAACTTTATCAATGCTCTCGATTTCTTTCGCTAATAAGAATCCGAAATATTTATTATTTGGGAAAAACTGAGCGATAATTGCTGTAGAAGCATGCGCTCTGTGTGCAGTTCCGAAAGCATCGTTGATATAAATGTCTGCTAAGCTTGCTAATTTTTCAGCAAAAGCAACATCTCCTTTTTTCTCTTCTGGGTGGAAACGTAGGTTCTCTAATAATAAAACTTCTCCGTTTTGTAATGATTTTGCGGCCTCTTCTACTTCTTCTCCAACACAGTCTGATACAAACTTCACTTGTACACCTATAATCTCTGTAACTTTACTTACAATGTGTTTTAAAGAAAATTTTTCTTCCACTCCTTTTGGTCTTCCTAAATGTGACATTAAAATCACAGAACCACCATCCTCTAATACTTTGATAATCGAAGGTTTTGCTGCTTCAATTCTTGTAGTATCTGTCACTTGGAAGTTTTCATCTAAAGGAACATTAAAATCAACTCTGATCAATGCCTTTTTATTTTCAAAATTTACTTGTTGTATTGTTTTCATCAGGTTTTGTTGTTTTGATACAAATATACTTTAAAAACTAATAATTGTGCTGTAATTTTAGATATACTAGTTATATTTGCTTATGCATTTTTCAGAAATAATTGGACAGGAACATATTAAAAACCATTTACTTCAAACCATAGAAAATAACAGAATTGCACATGCGCAACTGTTTGTTGGAAAAGAAGGAAGTGGAACTTTGGCTATGGCTTTAGCCTATGCGCAAATATTATTATGTAAGGATAGTAAGGATAAAAATGTTTGTGAATTAAAATGTGATAAGCTAACACATCCGGATTTACATTTTGCTTTTCCAGTAGCAACAAATGATAAAGTAAAGAAACACGCAATTAGTAATTTGTTTTTAAACGAATGGCGAAGTTTTTTGAAAGAAAACAGCTACGCAAATCTTTATGATTGGTTTCAATACATTGGCGTTGATAATAAACAAGGGCAATTAAGTGTTGAAGAAGCAGAACAAATTGTAAAAACTTTACAACTAAAATCTTTTGAAGGTGGCGCAAAAGTGATGATTATTTGGATGCCAGAAAAAATGCATGTTTCTGCTGCAAATAAACTTTTAAAACTGATTGAAGAACCACCAAAAAATACTGTTTTTCTTTTGGTTTCAGAAGATGAAGAGAAGATTATCAATACAATTCGTTCTCGTTGTCAAATTATTCATTTCCCTCCTTTGAGTGTGAGTCAAATTGCTGAAACTTTAATTTCTAAGAAAAATGTTTCTAGCGAAGAAGCAAACAGTATTGCAATGCAAGCAAATGGAAATTATAACAAAGCTTTAAAACTACTTTCTGATAATTCTAAAGAATTAGAATTCGAACAATGGTTTATTACTTGGATTCGTGCTGCTTTTAGAGCAAAAGGAAATGCTTCTGTTATTCAACAATTGATTGAATGGAGCGATACGATTGCAGCTTCTGGAAGAGAAACACAAAAGCAATTTCTGAATTATTGCTCACAGTTTTTCCGTCAAGCTTTGCTTTATAATTATGGAGCAAAGGATTTAGTTTTTATGAAACCAAAAACTGCAAATTTCAAATTGGAGAATTTTGCACCATTTATTCATAGTCAAAATATTCATGCTATTTTCAAAGAATTGGATGATGCAATATATCATATCGAAAGAAATGGGAATGCTAAAATAATTTTGTTAGATTTATCTATCAAATTAACAAGGTTTTTACACCAAAAAGAACAATAAACCATGGATTTAATCAAAGAAAATATCACAGAAATTTTAATTCTAGTTTTTCTAATCATCACATTTGTACAATCAGGAATTGATAAAATATTAGATTGGAAAGGAAATGTTTCTTTCATCACAGATCATTTCAAACTTTCTCCACTTCGAAATATGGTTCCACTACTTTTAGGAATCGTCATGATTATCGAAACTATTGCTGGAGTATTAATGATTGCAGGAATTTATCAATTATCTACTTCAGGAGCTACAGATATGGCTTTATATGGAGCTGTTCTTTCTGCCGTTACACTTATCTTTTTATTAATCGGACAACGTTTGGCAAAAGATTATCCTGGAGCAATGTCATTGACCGTTTATTTTATTTTAAATGTAATGGTGATTTATATGCTTACACATTAGTATTTTACAATTTTAAATCAATAAATTATTTTTATTACACTTATAAATTAAATTATTAAAAACTATAATAAAAATAATTTATATAAAAATAAAATTCAATAATAAAACATTATAAAAAACCACTTAAATAAATCGTTTTTAAGCGGTTTTTTATTTTTTCACATCTATTTATACTCTAAAAACAAAAAAAGCTTCCTAAAGAAGCTTAAATGAAGTATTTATTAAAATTTATGTCTTGTTTATTTATTTTTCAAGATGTAAATATGCGATGAATGTTCTTTGGTAGAAATTGCCTTCAAATTCGAAACAAAACCAATCCAAAAAGCTTTGATCAAATTCGAACTTCCTGTTTTATATTTTTCACTCAAAAGAGAAACATAAAAAGAATCAAAATACATCGGTAAAACTTTTTCCACTTCCATATTCACTTTTGCAAATAACATCGAAATTGATTTTTTTGAAAAATGCCATAGGTGACGAGGAACATCATAAGCTGCCCAAAAACTTTTATAATAATCTGCATCATACGATTTGTAATTCGGAACTGCCACAATCAAGACACCATCTTTCTTCAACATCTTTTTTAATTGCTCAGTGTATTCATTCAAATTTGGAACATGCTCCAAAACATGCCACATCGTAATCACATCAAATTTTTCTTTTGAGTAAGCTTCAATTTTTTCTTTAACTGTACTTTCAGAAATTTTATTATTTGCTAAATCTCTCGCACCTTCATTTGGTTCCACTCCAAAAACTTTCCAATTTCCTTCTTCACAAACTTTCAAAAACTCACCCGTTCCAGCTCCAACATCCAACATCTTTTTTCCTTCTGTCTGAAAAGAATTTAGCAATTGTAATTTTTTTTGCAACGTATGTTTTTTCACACGTTGGTAAATTTTATCCACAAAAGAAGTATTTGCATCTGTGTGCGAAATATATTCTTCACTTTCATAATACGATCCTAAAACTTCCACTTTCGGTCTTGGCGATGTAATTAAAAGTTCAGATTCTTCATCAATCATAAGCTGAAAAGTTTCTTTTGAAACCGTATAATCTTTACATTTTATAAATTCAATCAATTCAGAATTTGTAATCGGAGATTTATCAATAATTTCAAAAGTATCTTTCATCGTATTTGTTTCGTATTTGGGGATTAATTTTTTTAATTCTAAAAATTCTCTTTTTATTATTTGGGCGTTCCCATTTTTTCTTCCGTTACACTTCAGAAAAAAGGTCGGGCTTTCCGTTATATCTTTTGTTGTTTTCAGAAACAACAAAAGGATACCACTGCAATCCCTAACGCAAAAATTCTGCAAAACAGAACCTCTAGAAATTTTTAGAAAACAAATATAATAGCTTTTCTCAACTCGAATAAATTTTATTTTCAAAATCAAAAGATTCTAGAAAAAAGAAATTTAATTTCAACTTTTTATCAAAGAATAAATACAGGTTTTTATTTCTTTTTGTATAATATTGTTGATCAGAAAATAATTTTACATCAAGATTTTTAATCAATAATAAAAGGACTTTTATCTTCAAAAATTGAAAATTTAACTCAAAAAAGAGATACCGTTCCACGTGGAACTATTCCGTGAAACATTATAAAAACTAAAATAATTCTACAAAAAAAGTCCTTTTCAAAAACTGAAAAGGACTTAATATTTTATTTATATAATTCTGTAATTTCAAAACTCAGATACTTTATTCAGCAAAAAAAGAAGCTGAGCAAAGTAGAAACTTGGAAGTTGAGCGTAGTCGAAACTATCTTCCCATATAAACCAATAATACAGAAATATCACTTGGAGAAACTCCACTAATTCTACTTGCTTGAGAAATCGTTTTCGGACGAATCTTCATCAACTTCTCTCTTGCTTCATGCGATAAAGATTTCACTTTTGTAAAATCAAAATCATCACGAATTTTAATATTTTCTAAACGATTCAGTTTATCTGCATTGTTTTTTTCTTTTGCAATATATCCTGAATATTTTACATGAACTTCCGTTTGCTCAATGATATCATGTGTCAATTTATGCTCTTCAATAAATGCAGCAACTTTCTCTAATCTTTTAAAATCATTAAAGTCTAATTGTGGACGAGCAAGAATTTTAAACATCTTCATCGATTGTGGTATCACGGATGTATTTTTTTCTTCCAAAATAGGATTAATCTCTTCAGGACGCACAGAAGTTTCTTTTAAGAAATCTACAAACATCTGTGTTTTGATTTCTTTATCCACTACTAAATCCATTCGCTCCTGAGAAGCTAAACCTAAATCATAAGCCTTTTTCGTCAAACGTAAATCTGCATTATCTTGTCTTAAAAGCGTACGATATTCTGCACGAGATGTAAACATACGATAAGGCTCTTCTGTTCCTTTCGTAATTAAATCATCAATTAAAACTCCAATATAAGCTTCATTTCTTTGTAAAATAAATGGCTCTTTATCTTGAATTTTTAAAGCAGCATTTATACCTGCCATTAATCCTTGCGCAGCAGCTTCTTCATATCCAGTTGTTCCATTAATCTGTCCTGCGAAGAAAAGATTAGAAACCAACTTCGTTTCCAAAGTATGATTCAACTGTGTTGGTGGGAAATAATCGTACTCGATTGCATATCCATAACGCAACACTTTCACATTTTCAAATCCAGCTACTTTACGTAAAGCTTTATCCTGAACATCTTCTGGTAAAGAAGTAGAGAAACCATTTACATACATTTCAATCGTATTCCATCCTTCTGGTTCCACGAAAATTTGGTGTCTATCTTTAGAAGCAAAACGATCAATTTTATCTTCAATAGAAGGACAATATCTCGGACCAGTACTTTGAATTCTTCCGTTGAACATTGGAGAACGATCAAATCCAGAACGTAACAAATCATGTACTTCATTAGAAGTATATGTCATGTAACAATCTTTTTGTGTTTCTAATTTTTTAGAAGTTGGTAAATAAGAGAATTTCTCTGGGTTTTCATCTCCTGGTTGCGGAATCATTTTAGAATAATCTAAAGATCTAGCATCCACTCTTGGAGGTGTTCCAGTTTTCATTCTTCCAGCTTCAAAACCAACTTTTACTAAGTCTTCTGTAATTCCTCTTGCAGCAGATTCACCAGCTCTTCCTCCACCAAATGTTTTCTCTCCAATATGAATCAATCCATTTAAGAAAGTTCCAGCAGTGATGATTACAGTTTTTGCTTTTATCTCGATTCCTAAAGCAGTAATTACTCCTTTAATTTCGTTGTCTTCAATGATAAGTCCCGTTACCATTTCCTGATACATGTCAAGATTGTCAGTATGTTCTAACATCACTCTCCACTCTTCAGCAAATCGCATACGATCACTTTGTGCTCTTGGACTCCACATAGCAGGACCTTTTGACTTATTCAACATTTTAAATTGAATAGCTGTCTTATCGGTTACAATTCCACTATATCCTCCAAGTGCATCGATTTCTCTTACAATTTGTCCTTTGGCAATTCCACCCATTGCTGGATTACAGCTCATCTGAGCGATGTTCTGTAAACTCATTGTTATAAGCAATGTCTTTGCACCTAAGTTTGCACTAGCTGCAGCAGCTTCACTTCCTGCGTGTCCACCACCAACGACAATTACGTCATATGTTGTTGTAAATAAACTCATATTTAAAAAAGTTCCACGTGGAACATTGATTTAAAATTTTTTGCAAAAGTACAAAAAGGATTTTAATTCAAATACTAGAGTTTTCCTAAATAATAGATTTAGAATAAGTTAAGACATTCATCTTCTTTATCTCTCATAATTTTCTTTTCCTCAGGAGTTTTGTCTTTATATCCCATATAATGTAAAACACCATGAATCATAACTCTACGTAATTCTTCCTCGAAAGTATGACCTAAATCAACAGCATTTTCGCGAACTCTTTCAACTGAAATAAAAATGTCTCCACTGATTAATTTTCCCATTGTATAATCAAAACTAATCACATCTGTCAAAGTATCATGATCTAAATATTTTACATTTAGACTATGCAAATATTCATCATCACAAAAGATATAATTGATCTCACCTTCTGTAAAATCTGTTTCTTCAAAACAAGCAGCAATCCACTCTGTTATTCTTGCTTCATCATCTAATTCGAAATCTAACTCGTAATTGAAAAGTACCATGTCATTTATTTTAATTGTTGTTGAAAATATTCTTGAACTTTTTTCTTGTAAATAGACTGTAAAGGTAAAGATTGCCTTTGTAAAATCTCATCTTTATTATAGAAATTCTTTGGCAAGTTTAAAGAATCTATTTGATAAAAATCGTATTCCGTCTTATTTGTATTCGATTCTCTTTTCGAATCTTTTCCTTGTTCCTTCTCAGCTTTTTGCAGTTTTAAAAGCTCATGTTTTAATAATTGCATTTGCTGTTTATAAGATTCTGTTACTCCTTGATCCAACAATTGTTTTTCTAATTGTTTCATTTTTGTAACTGCTTTCGAACCATTTCCTCCTTTTCCTTTCTTACCATTTTTTTCTAAATAGTCCTCTAAAGCTTGACGTAATTTCGCTTGCTTCTTATAAATCTCATACAATTCTTCACTCTCTTGTTCAGAGTTATCTCCTTCACCATTTTGGTTTCCTTGTCCACTCTGCCCTTGAGATTTTCCTCCCTGTTTCTGTCCTCCTTTTTGCAGACCTTTTTCACCTTGCCCCTGCTGTTCGCCTTGCCCTTGTTTCTGGCCTTGCTGTTCACTTTCTTTACCTTTCTCTCCTGGTTTCTGCCCTTCTTTCATTTTCTCCATCATTTCATCATGTTGTTGGATTATATCAGGTAAACTAAAGGAATTCTGATCCTGTGAATTTCCTTCTCCTTGCCCAGGAAATGGCGGTGGAGATTGCATATTATTTAATAATTCACTCAATAATAAGGCTAAATTATTTGCTCCAGTGATGATAAATTGTTGATCTGAAAGTCCAGTTTCATATTGATTTTCTGTAAAATGTTCAAATGAATTTTCTATGTAATAATGAATATTAGAAACATCTTCTAAAACTCTATTGGACAATTTTGGTGTTCGTAACGATAAGACATATAAGCTATCATCAATATGTTCGAAATGTTGTTTTAATTTTTGCTGTAATTTGATATTTGAAGCAAAAGATGGATGCTTTGTAGAAGCGCTTTCAAATCGTTTCATTAAATCTTCTTGTTCAAAAGAAAAAGTCAATAGATTTTCAACAATCAAACGAAGTGTTTCAATATCTTCTTGAATCATATCACCAGATTGTTGTTGCATCATCTGCATCATTTGCATGCTAATATTTTGCATCTGCTGACTAGCTTTTTTCTGGTTTTTCTGAGGTGAATTTTGCTTTTGCTGATTAGAAGGTTGTTTTCCTCCTTGCTTCTTATTTTGCTCTTCTTCTTTTTTCTCAGAATCCTGTTTCTCTCCGTCTTGTTTTTCTCCTTCTTTCTTTTCTTCGTCGTTTTTTTGACCGTCCTTCTTATCGCTATTTTGTTTTTCTCCGTCTTTTTTCTCTCCTTTTTCAGAATCTTTTTTCTCAGAATCTGAAGATTTTTCACCTTCCGTTTTTTCCTGATTTTTTAATTGTTCATCTTGCTTTTTCTCAATTTTTTCTAATTCCTTAGAAACTTGATTTTCTTCAAACTTTGTATCAGGTAATTGCATTGGTTGTTTTAACTCCTCATTATCTTTTCGAAGTTCTTCCAATGCTTTCTTCAATTTTTCAAATTCTTTAGCCAATTCATCTTGCGCTTTTTTCTGCTCTTCTAAAGATTTATTATCTTTATTCTCTGCAAGTTCTTCTTGTTTTTTAGCTAAATCTTCTAATTTTTTCGCAATATCATTTGCCTTTTGCTCTACATAAAAACGCTTTGTCAATTCTAAAACTCTTTCTAAGCTTTGCTCCTGTGCTTCTTGTTGTTTTGCTAATTGTTTCAGTTTTTCAACTAAATCTTCTTTATTTAATTTCTCCGAAAGTTCTTTTAATTCTTCCAGAAGTTTCTTTTGTTTTTCAAGATCTTCTGCTTCATTTAATCTTTCTTCAATAGCTTCCTGATCTTCTCTTAATCGTTCTTCTAGATCATTTGACTTCTGCTCTTGGAAATTTTGCTTTAAAGTCTCCGCTTGTTTTTCCAACATTTCATTATACTGCTCTTGTCTTTTCAAAAATTGCTCTAATTTTTTCTTATCAGACCATTGCATTTTCTCAGACTTTTGTAGATTATCTTCAAAATTTTTCAACTCTTTAGAATTCTCTTTTGTGTTTTCTAAAGCATCTTCCAACTTATCAATCGACTGTTTTTGTTCTTTGATTAATTCGTTTTGAACTTCTTTTTGCGTCTTTTTATAATAACTAAATGTCTTTGTTTTTGCAGATTTATTTCCATGAAGAATATCATTATCAAATACTTCAAAATAAAAAGCATAAGAAACGCCATCTTCAATCTTTAAGTGTTGTGGAAAAACATATTGAAATTGTTGATAACTCTCCGTATTTATTGGAAAACGATAAATCTTCTGGTTTTCAGGATTTTTTTCATCAAAATAAACCAATTGCAATTTCGAAATTCCATAATCATCCGAAACTTGTCCTTTGAAAAAAGCTGGCCCACGAGAAATAGAATCGATATTCGTAATCACATCAATTTTTGGAGAAGCATCTGAAATCGTTTCAATAGAAAATTGTAGAACTTCATAATCTTTCAAAGCTTTATTAGAAGAAGAAATTGTATAATTTATTGGTTTAAAAATTCTTTTCTTAAAATGATACTCTGAATTATTATCATTAGATTTTGTAAAACTTTCAATTTCTTCAGAATTGAATGCTACATTTTCTGTATTATTAGTTTTAACAATCCATTCCACATTTGTTCCTTCAGGAATCACGATATTTCCTGTGTTTTTTACTGTTTCTTTTTTCTTGTTTGTATAAGCTGGATAACTTAATAACATTTCAAAATCAGTAATCACAGGAGCATTTACTAAATCAATTTTATAATTTTTAGAAGCATAACCATTTGCTTCAAAATAGAAATCAACAGGTTTTTGAATGTTTTGAAAAGTAAATTCAAAAGCTCCTAAATCATTTTTAGTCAAAAGATAATTTTCACCATCAAAATGAATTTCTACATTTTCTGGTAACACATCACCAATAATTTCAAGGGTTATTGGAAGCGAGCTCCCTTCTACTGCTTTTAAATTTTCATGCAAAAGATGAAATTTAAACGGTGCTGGTGGCTCAAATTCTTTTTGATACTGAACTACTCTACCTAAACTATCATTAAATATTTTTACATCTCCAGTCAAAAGTGTGATAAAAATAATTCCAAGTGGAAAAGCTGCGTAGCGAAGATATTTTACGTTTGTTTTAAAATTAATTGCCTTTTTAAAAGGAATCGGTTGTAACTCTTTACTTTTTTGTTCAATACTAGCTAATAATAATTCTGATTTTGCATCCGAAGCTCCCAACTGTAAAACATTTAAAAGCTTATCTCCTACTTCAGGAAAATGATTTCCGATGATTTTTGAAGCATCTTCATTCGAAATTCCTTTTTGCAAACCGATTAATTTAAAAATTGGAAGAAAAATAAAACGAATTAATAAAATTAATTCTACCAAAATAAACATCCAAAACAGCAAAGCTCTGTAAGAAGATTTCAACCAAAAGAAATGCTCAACAAACAGAGTACCAATAAAATAAAGCAATCCGAAACTAAAAAATAAAATGCTTCCTTTTAATAATTCGTTTCGATAATATTTTTTGATAAAGAATTTTAACTTATCTTTTATGTAATGAATGGATTGCAAAACAGACAATTTATTTAAATAGTTAGTAAAAACGTAAAGTTAATATAATTATGAAAAAAACGTATTTGATTCTGTGTGCATTTTTTCTTTCTCTAAGTATTTATGCACAAAGCGCTTGGACACAGAAAAAAAATGAATGGTATGTACAAGCTGGTTTCTCTAATATAAACGAATATTCGAGGCTTTTTGGTACAAATGACAATACTTATAGAACTTCTAGAAAAATAACAGACAATACTTTACAAATTTATGCAAAATATGGAATTACAGATAAAACAACGGTTTTAATAGACCTTCCATATAAAATTTTGAAGACAGGAGATATTGTTGATAACCCTACACATCCATTAACAATTAAAGAAGGAGACTTTTCTGGACTTGGAAATATTACCGTTGGAGTACAACAAAAGCTGATAGATAAAGGTGTTGTTGTTTCAGGTCAGTTAAATATTGGAATCAATACTTCAGATTTTGATAATGAAACTGGACTAAGAACAGGATACGATGCTTGGGAAATTATTCCAACAATTAATATTGGAAAAGGATGGGAAAAAGTGTATCTTCAAGGTAATTTTGGTTTCAACTTCAAAACAAATAAATATAGCAACAGTGTTGTAGCTAATTTAGAAGGTGGAATTAAATTCATAAATAGAATTTGGGTAATTGGAGGAATTCATGTTTTAGAATCTTTTGAAGATGGAGAAATTGCACTTCCAATGTCTAATTTACAAACAGGATTATATTTAGATAATCAAGAGTTTATTGCTTACGGATTTAAGATTTTAGGAGAGATCACTCCTAAGTTTGGTGCAGTAATCGGAACGAATAGCGCATTTTCTGGAAACTTGGTTGCAAGGAAAAACGCTTTAAGCTTCGGTATTTACACCAAATTTTAATAAACAAGTCAAAATCAAACACTTTTATTAAAGCTGTCTTCGGACAGCTTTTTTTATGTTTTCTCTTTTCTAGTAAAAAAATGATCACCTCTAGCTAATTTATCCATCATGTCAATAATTCTTTCTGCTTTTTGATCTTCACTTTTTGCGCTATAAATCCAATTTAGAAAAGTTTGTTGTTGTTCTTTTTTTAAGTTTAAAAAATTGGTGTAGACTTTTTTCGATTCATTTGCAAAACATTCCATGATTTCTTCAGGAATTTCGCTAGGAGCATTTTCGATATTCAATTTTAAAAAAGCCTTCGCTCCTGCTTCTTTTTTAATCTTTTTTCGAATTTTAGCATTCACAGCCAAAAATAGATTTCCATTTCCTTTTGGCATCAATTTTATTTTCTCTAATTTAAAATCATCAATAAATCCTGAAACAATTACCCAACCAAAAGGCATATTTTTATTTGGTTTGATTTCTGGAATCTCTATATAAGTCCATGCTGCTTTTCCAGTAAATTTCTCTAAAAGATATTCTTTTTCTATCAACCAATTTTTTGTTTCCATTTTCTAGAATTTGATTTTTAATTAAAAGTAAAAAACAATTATAAACAAAAAAGACTGCTTATCAACAGTCTTTTCTTATTTGTTAATTTTTATTAAAATTTATTTAACTTTATTCACAGTTATCAACAAGTTGTTCACAAATAATGTGTAAAAAGCTACAATTTATAATTATTTCTTTCCTTCAACAATCAAAACAAACTCACCTTTTGGAGCTTTTTTGTCAAAATGTTGGATTAAATCCTCCACAGTTCCACGGATTGTTTCTTCATACATCTTCGTAAGCTCACGAGAAGCCGACATTTTTCGTTCAGCACCGAAATATTCTTTAAAATGTTGAAGAGTTTTCAACAACTTATGTGGAGATTCATAAAAAATCATCGTTCTATTTTCTTCAGCAAGAATTTTAAATCTTGTTTGTCTTCCTTTTTTAATTGGTAAAAAACCTTCGAAAACAAATTTGTCATTTGGCAAACCAGAATTTACCAAAGCAGGCACAAAAGCAGTAGCACCAGGAAGACATTCAATTTCAACATCTCCTTCAACACAAGCTCTTGTTAATAAAAATCCAGGATCAGAAATTGCTGGAGTTCCTGCATCTGTAATTAAAGCCATCGTTTCTCCAGATTTCATTCTTTCTACCAATCTATCTACAATTTTATGCTCATTGTGCATATGATAGCTTTGCATTGGTGTAGAAATCTCATAATGTTTCAAAAGTTTTCCTGATGTTCTTGTATCTTCTGCTAAGATAACATCTACTTCATTCAACACTTTCACACTACGAAAAGTCATGTCTTCTAAATTACCGATTGGCGTAGGAACTAAATATAATTTCATGATGATTTTTAATAAAATACAAAGGTAGGGAAAAGAAAAAATTGAATCTTCAAACAGAACTAATAATCAATTGTAGAATAATCAATTATTAAAAGTTATGATTATTTTTTATTAGTTAATAAATCTAAATTTCAATATAAATAAATAATTATTTAACATTTTTATTGTATAATATAAAAATATACTTATATTAGCATCAAGAAAGTAAAAATAAATACTTTTTTCATTTTTTGAAGATTAAATAATTTTAAGTAAGAGATCAGTTTTGCGCAATTTTTAGATCTCTTACTTTTTTTATGCCTAAATTTTATGAATCCACTTAATCGGATCTAGACGTTTGGTATCTTTAGAAAGTACAAAAGATAAAATAGTTTTGTCCGTAACTTTATCCGTAAAAATAGTTCCTATTTCCTGCTTCGTTTCCACGATATCTCCTTTAGCCACAGAAACATTTTCCAGATTATTATAAATCGTGATATAGTTTCCATGACGAATATAAACAGCTTTTTTCCCTTCTTTTAAAACCTGAATTGCAAAAACTTCACCATCAAAAACACAACGAGCCTTTGCACCTTTTTCTGTTGCAATATGAATTCCAGTTCCTACAATCGTAATTCCTTTAAATGTAGGATGTGGTTGCGGACCAAATTTTCGTACAACCAAACCTCGTTCTACTGGCCAAGGAAGTTTTCCTTTATTAGACTCAAACTTTACCGCTAAAAACTTAGATTCTTTCGTCAGAATGAACTTATTATTATTAGGTTTTTCAGTTGTTTTTGGCTTTTTAACAGGCTTTTTAGATGCAGCAGCTAATTTCTTTGCCGCTTCTTCTTTTGCCTTCTTATTTGCTCTTGCAATCTCGTCTTTAATTAACTTATCAATTTGCTTATCTATCTTTGCTTCAGCAGCAATTTTTTTCTTAATATCTCTTTTATACTTCGATTCTTTCTTCTTGATTTGCTTAATAATTTTTTCAAGATTTTCTTTCTCTTGTGCAATCAAACTTTGCTCACCAACTTGTTCTTCTATCAAAGATTCTTTTAATTTTTTTCTATTTAAAAGAGAATCTGTAAACTTCTGAATTTCCAATTTCTGAATCACAATTACTTCTCCCTGCTTCTTTCGAAACTGAGAATATTGCTTCATGTATTGCAATCTTTTATAAGCTTGATAAAAATCTTCGGAAGATAGAATAAACATCAAACGACTATTTTGCGATTTACTTTTATAAGATTGGTAAACCATATCTGCATACTCTTTTTTCAACTTAAGAAGTTTATTTTCAAGAGTATCTACAACAACCTGATAGGAATCAATTTCTAAAGAAAGTTCTTCAATTTCTTCTTCTATTGTTTGAATCAAATAATTTCGTCGTTGAATTTTCTGTTGATGATCATTTACTTTCACCAACAAACTTTTCCCTTCTTTTTGGGTTTTAAAAAATAAGTTTTGAATCGTTTTAATTTCCTCCTGAAGTTGCTCACGCTTCTTTTCCAATTCTTTTCGCTTGGTAGATTGTGCATAACCTACATTTGCAAAAAGAAAAAAAGAACTTAAAACGATGAAATATTTTACAATTCGTTTCATTAATCTAAACTGATTTCTTTGTAACCTTTTGGTATTTTAAATGGAAAACTTAATTTTTTGTCTAATTCTACCGATTTATAATCAATATTAATTTTCGTGATTTTATCTTCAGAATTAGCAATAATTTCTACGTCTTTAGGGAAAATTATATTATTCTTAGTCTGATAAGACTGATAATCAATTGTAAGTTCTTGATTTTTTTCTTCTTGAATAATATGTTGTTTTGCAACTTTATAATTTGAAGGATTGATCCAGAAAAACAAATCAAATAATTCTTTTTGCTTTTTTGGTGTTAATAAGTAATTTTTCGCTTCAATTTCAGAAGAATATCTTCCATCTTTAAGATCATAAATAGCTTGTCCTAAAAGTAAATTTTGTACTTTTTCAAAATCTAAATCCGTTCCTAAAAAATTACTCAAAATTTCAAAATCCCCATCAAAATAAGTGTTATCAATCGTGTTATAAAACTTCACATTATCCGGAGTTATTAACATTTTTGCACCAGTTATTCCAAACATTCCAGCACTTATCCAAATTTTCTTATCCACTTCCATACGAAGTTTCACCGTAACATTTTGTGTTTGATTTGGATCTTCATAACGAACTTTCATTTTCGCTAGAACTGTCTTTTCTGGTAATTCGTTTTTATAATGTCTTTTGATAATTTTTTTAGAACTCATCTCCTTTACTTCCAAAACATTAGAAGTAACATTTTTCGTACTCTTACATGAGCTCAATACCAATACAGATATTAATAAAGTATATTTTAATAAAGATTTCATTTTCAATAAATTATTTTAAAGCTTCTTTTGATATTCTTTTGCTTTGTCTTTTTTATTTAAACCTTCATAAGACATCACAAATTGTTTGTAGAATTGTTTTTGCATTTTCTTGTTTTCAAAAACATATTCCATTCCCATTTCTAGGATATCAACTGCATCACTATATTTTTTTAGTTGGTTTAAAGCTTTTGCATTTTGCAAATATAAAAAAGCTTGTGTTGGATACAATTCTATTCCAACTTCACTGTATTTTAATAATTTTTGAAAATCATTTTCTTTTTCTACCAAAATCAAAAGCTGTCTTAAAACTTCAAATTTTTGCGTAGAATTAAATTCGTTAATTAAACTTTTAATAGAATTTTTATCTGAATTTCCTTTATTCTTATTCTTGTCCGCATTTCTTCTTGCAGACTCTTTGTAGTAATTATATTTGGAAGCCAACAAACCTTTTTCATCCAAATCTTTTATCAAATCACGCGCTTTTTCCATCTCTCGATTTTTGATATAAAGCATAATTAGATCATTCGATTTATAAGGTTTTTTCTCTACCATTTTTTTCACAAGCACAATTGCATCTTCATATTTATGCTGCTCTTCAAAAATAGTTGCTGCCAATTCTTGAAACCAATAATTATCCGTTTCTTGTTTTAAAGCTTTGTTGATAAATAAATCTGCTTCAAAATATTTTTTTTGTTTTAAATAGTTCTCTGCCAGCTGAAAATGTACTGCAGTATTTGAAGTATCTAAAGTATAGCAATTTTCAAATTCCAAAATCGACTTTTCAACTTCATTGTTTGCTTTCAATTTTAAAGCTTCAAAAAAGTGTTCTTGGAATTTTAAATAATTTTCTTCTTCCTGATTTTTTTGCGCATTGATAAAAAAAGGAATACAAAAGATTCCTATCCAAATAGCTATATGTGTATTCCTTTTTTTCATATGGTTTAAGTTAAATTAATTCTGTGTAATCTCCAATACTAACAGAAGTAAAGTTACCATTGTATTTTGCGTGATTTCCGATCATTGCATTGTCTAAATTTGCATTTGAAATCTCCACATTCTTTTGGATTAAAGAATTTTTGATGGTAGCATTTTCTACAACACTATTTTCTCCTAAAGAAACATTTGGACCTACGATTGCATTTTTCAACACAACATTTTCACCAATAAAACATGGTTCAATAATTGTTGCATTTTCTAAAACAACAGAATCAGCAATAAGTTTTTCACCATCTTTATGTGCAAAACCTAAAATCTTTGTGTTTGTATCTACTGTAGGATCTTTTTTACCACAGTCCATCCACTCGTCAACTTTACCAGGAACAAATTTCATTCCTTGTTGTTTCATGTTCTCAAGAGCATCTGTTAATTGAAACTCTCCACGATCCATGATATTGTTGTCAATTAAATGTTGTAATTCTGCTTGTAATTTTGCTCCATCTTTGAAGTAATAAATTCCAATAATTGCAAGATCAGTTACAAATTCCTTAGGTTTTTCAACGAAGTCTGTGATGATACCGTCTTTTAACTTTACAACTCCAAAAGCACTTGGATCTTCTACTTGTTTTACCCAAATAGCTCCGTCAGCTTCTGTGTCTAAAGTAAATTCTGCTTTGAATAAAGTATCTGCAAACGCTACCACACATGGTCCGTCTAAAACATCTTTTGCACAATTAATTGCGTGTGCAGTTCCAAGAGCAGTTTCCTGAACAAATACATGTCCTTTTGCTCCTAAACTTTCTGCTATTTTTATTAAGTTTTCTTTTGTTTCTTCTTTAAATCCTTTAGTTGCAGGCCCGATGATAAATGCAATCTCTTCAACATCTTCTTTTACAACCTTTGTAATATCTTCAACTAATCTCTGAACGATTGGTTTTCCTGCAATAAGTGTCAATGGTTTTGGGGTAGTCAATGTATGAGGCCTCAATCTCGAACCAACTCCCGCCATAGGGACAATAATTTTCATAAGTTTAATTTGGTGTTAAATTTCCTCTGTAAATTTTTCTGCAATATACAATTATTAAACATATATCAACAAGTTATAAACAGTGGATTCTTTTAATATTTAATAAGGTTTAAAAAGTATTATGCATTAATAATTATCTAATTATAAAATACCTATAAACAAACTCAGATTTATTAAATATTAAGATTTAATTCACAATTATTATAGGTTATCAACAAGTTATTAACGTAAAAAAGTGATATGAATTATATAAAATCTTCATATCACTTTTCTAAGTATATTTTGGAAAGTTTTAAAGCTAAATTTCACTTTATAAACAGTTATTAACTTATCAACAATATTGTGAATAACTTGTTTACAACCTAGTTTTAATTCTTTTCTATTTTTATATTTTTTTAAGAAATTTTAAACCTAAATAATTCTTTTTAAACTATTTAAATTATTCACAAAGCATGTGAATATGTGGAATTCCGTCTTCAATATAAGAGTCTCCTAATTGTTGAAAACCGTGAGATTCGTAAAATTTCTTCAAATATAACTGCGCTCCTATCTTTATTTCCGAAGTTGTGAACAATTGTTTAATAACTCGTTTAGATTCTTTCATCAAATCATGACCATAACCATATTTTCTATATTCTTCCGAAACCAAAACTCTACCAATTGCTGCTTGTTCATAATAAATACCTTTGTTGAAAAGTCGTGAATAAGCTACAATCTTCGTATTCTCCTTATTATATATGTATAAATGATGAGCTTTCTGATCTAGATCATCAATGTCTTGATAAGGACAATTTTGTTCAACAATAAAAACTTCAGAGCGTAATTTTAATAGTTGATAAAGTTCTTCTTTTGACAATTCATCAAAAGTCTTCAAGATCCAATTCATTATTTTACAGGAATTTTATCAATTCTATTTTGGTGTCTACCTCCTTCAAATTCAGTTGATAAGAAAGTTTCCACAAATTCAATAGCATCTTCTAATAAAACAAATCTTGCAGGAATACTTAAAATGTTAGCATCATTATGTTGTCTTGCTAAAGATACAATTTCATTAGTCCAACATAAAGCTGCACGAATTCCTTTATGGTGATTTGCTGTCATTGCTGCTCCATTTCCACTACCACAAATAATAATTCCTCTGTCTGCTTCTTTAGATTCTACAGCATCTGCAACAGGGTGAACTGCATCCGGATAATCCATACTATCTTCAGCATCAGTACCAAAATTTAATACTTTAATTCCTTTTGCTTCTAAATATTCGATGATTTCGAACTTGTAATTTGTACCAGCGTGGTCATTTCCAATAGCTATTGTCATAAGTTGTGTTTGTTATTATTAATAATATATAGGTACAAAAATACGAATTCCGTCTTATTAACACCCCTTTATCAACAATGTTAATGAAAACTAAACTTCCTTTGAAAATCAAGGGTTTAAAATTAACAACAGATGTGAATAAAATAGGAACTAAAAAAAATAAGATAATTTGTTTTTTAACATAAGATTTACATACAGCACTACTTTCAATATTTGCAACTTTTTTTTCTTTTTATTATTGAAAGATTTTACACAGTTATAAAGCCAGTTATAAACAATATCAGATCTTATTTTTATCTTCAAAACTGTAATTAACAATTATGAACAAAATGTTTATAACCCTAATAAAAGCTAAGTATTTCAATAGTTTACTATCAACATAAGGTGTTTATAATTGTTCATTAGTCTTACATAAGTAGAAAACCAAATTTTTAATCCACAACTTATTGTACTTATTAACACTATATAATAAGACATAAATTATTTTTTTAAAAATTTTTAAAGAAAGTATATATATTAATATATGTTAATAACAAGTAACTATTTTTCATTTTTCAATGTTATAGAATAATTAAGTATTTAGTTTCTAGCTTTAGATTCAAAAAATAGACTACCTTTGTAACAGTTTTACTGCCTAGTATTATTTAATGGCACAATTTAGTGTCCTTGAATTAAAGAATTTCGCCCAAAGATTTAGTTTTATTAAAAGATATTGATAACAATTGTTGATAACTATTGTTATTAGAGAAATACTATAGTATAATGAGTAGAAAAAAAAGATTATTTAAGAAAAAAGGAAATGTTATTAAAGATTTAACTAGGAAAGTGTTGAAAGTCTTAAATGCAGATTCTAATAAATCCTTCAATTATAAGCAGATTTGTGCAAAAATGGGTGTGGTAAACGCAGGTGGAAAGGCACAAGTGATCAAGAAGCTTGAAGAATTGAAGGCTCAGAAAAAAATTGAAGAAACAAGTAGAGGAAAATATAAAATCAATCTTGCAAAAGATTATTATACAGGAACTGTAGATCTAACATCTTCAGGTAATGGATATTTTATTTGTGAAGAATTTGAAGACGATGTGTTTATTCCATCGATCAATTTAAATCATGCACTACAAGACGATACTGTAAAAGTATATGTTTATAAAAGAAGACGAAATAAGAAACTTGAAGGAGAAGTTGTAGAAATCATCCAAAGAGCTAAGAAAGAGTTCGTAGGAGTGCTGCAAATGAGTAAAAACTTCGGTTTTGTTGTTCCAGATAATCCAAAAATGTATGCAGATATTTTTATCGCTAAAAACAAAGTTGGAGATGCAGAAGATGGTGATAAAGTAGTTGCAAAAATTACAGATTGGCCAGAAAATTCTAAAAATCCTTTTGGAAAAATCACCACAGTACTTGGAAAACCAGGAGAGCATGATACAGAAATCCATTCTATTTTATTAGAATACGGATTACCTTATAATTTCCCTCCAGAGGTTGAAAAAGAAGCTTCTGAGCTTCCTATAGAGATTACTGAAGAAGAAATAGCAAAACGTAGAGATATGCGTTCTGTGACGACTTTTACAATTGATCCAAAAGATGCAAAAGATTTTGATGATGCGCTTTCTTTTGAAAAATTAGAAAACGGAAATATCGAAATTGGAGTTCACATTGCAGACGTTTCTCACTACGTACAACCAGACACAATCCTAGACGAGGAGGCATATTCTAGAGCAACTTCTGTATATTTAGTAGACAGAGTGGTTCCGATGCTACCAGAAGTTTTATCCAATAATGTGTGTTCACTTCGTCCAAATGAGGAGAAATTGACATTCTCTGCTGTTTTCGAAATGAACAATAAAGCTGAAATTGTTAATAAGTGGTTTGGAAGAACAGTAACTTATTCGGATCATCGATTCACATACGAAGATGCACAGGCGATTATTGAGTCTGGAGAAGGTAAATTTGTAGAAGAAATTACAACTTTAGACAAACTAGCCAAGATTTTACGCGGAAAACGTTTGGATGCTGGTGCAATTACCTTCGATAATAAGATTGAAGTGAAGTTTAACCTTGATGAAGAAGCAAATCCGACAGGAGTTTACTTTAAAGAACAAAAAGATTCTAACAAGCTAATCGAGGAATTTATGCTACTTGCGAACAAGAAAGTAGCCGAATTCATTGGGTTTACCAACGGACGTCCGACAAATAAGACGTTTATTTACCGTGTGCACGATGAGCCAGATAGTGAGAAATTAACATCTTTACAGAATATTGTTAATAAGTTCGGATATAAGATTGATACGCATTCAAGAAAGTCGACTACCGACTCACTTAACAAGCTTTTAAAGGATGTTTCGGGTAAAGGAGAAGCAAATATGGTGGAAACTTTAACGATTCGTTCGATGAGTAAAGCACTTTATACAACAGACAATATAGGACATTACGGTCTTGCATTTGATTATTACAGCCATTTCACCTCTCCAATTCGTAGATATCCGGATGTGATGACACATCGTTTATTACAACATTACTTAGATGGAGGAAAATCGCCGAATGCTGAAGTTTATGAAGATAAATCTAAACATAGTTCAGATAGAGAGCAATTAGCAGCAAGAGCGGAAAGAGATTCTATTAAGTACATGCAAGTGAAATACATGGAAGATCATAAGGATGAGGAGTTCGAAGGTGTAATTTCTGGAGTAACAGAGTGGGGAATTTATGTAGAAATCAAGTCAAATAAATGTGAAGGAATGATTCGAACTAGAGATCTGAAAGATGATTATTACATTTTTGACGAAGAACAATATGCTTTAGTAGGACAAAGTTCACATAATCTTTACCAATTAGGAGACGATGTTGTAATCAAAGTGAAGAATACTGACCTAGAAAGAAAGCATTTAGATTTCGAATTGATAGAAAAATTATAATTTTTTTCGTTTAAAAACTTTTAATGAGAATCCGTTTTTTTAAATTATTTTTTAAAAAAATGATAAAAAATATATATTTGATCGATTATTTTATTCTAAATATTTAATTTTAAAACCAAAAAAGGAAAAAGGCAGATGTAACATTTTTTAGTTCCAATCTTTTTTTGGGTACAGTTATTGTTTTCTGTTGAATAAAGTTAATAAGTAAAATTATGCAGATAAAATATTTAAATGATATTTATAAACAAAAGTCAGGGTTATTAACAAGTATGTTGATAACTATGATGATGTTTTTATTTACTTCAAATTCGTTTGCACAAGAACAAATTACAACTAGTGTTGATGGATTTAATTCATTAAAAGTTTTTAATGCTTTAGAAGTTGAGTTAATCAAATCGGATGAAGCAAAAGTTATAGTTGCTGGAAAAAGAGCAGAAGATGTTCGTGTGAAATTAAAAAACAAGATGTTGAAAATTTCTGTGAATATCTCAGGGCTTTTCAATTCAAAAGATGCAATTATTCAAGTATTTTATAAAGATCCAATCAATGTAATTGATGTAAACGAAGGTGCAAAAATTACAGCTAGAGAAACGATAAAACAAAGTGCTCTAGAACTAAGAGCTCAAGAAGGTTCTATGATTGAGATTGATTTAAGTTTAAATTATTTAAAAGTAAAATCTGTTTCAGGATCTAGAGTAGAAACTACTGGTTTTTCTCAAACACAAGATGTTGTTCTTTCTCTTGGAGGAATTTATAACGGATATGGTTTAAGAACAGCTCAAACTACTATTTCTGCTGCTACAGGAGGAATTGGTCACGTTTTGGTTAATGATGTTTTAAACGCTAAAGTGAAGATTGGTGGTGAAATTTACTATCGAGGAAACCCTTCTGCCTTAAACAAAGACAAGATTTTAGGAGGTAAAATTGAAAAAACAGATTAGTATTTTATTTTATATTAATACTTTGTATAAATAATTAATTAGTATCTTTGCAACATAAATATTAAGATAATGAATACACTAAATATATTTTTGGGAATGTTTGGAGCACCACAAATTATTTTAATTGTGGTCGCTATACTTTTACTTTTTGGAGGTAGAAAAATTCCAGAATTAATGAGAGGTCTTGGAAGCGGAATCAAGGAATTTAAAGATGCTTCTAAGGACGATGATGACGATAAGAAAGCCATCGACAAGAAAAACGAAGATAAAGAATAGTAATTGTCTTTAATATACAGAAAGAAAAATCCTGATTATTAATTTATTTTAATTAACAATCAGGATTTTTTTGTTGATAAAAAAGAACCTAAATTTTAGGTTCTTTTTATGTATTTATATGTTATTTCTTTTGCTTTTTAGCCCAAGAATCTTTCAATGTAACTGTTCTGTTGAAAACTAAATTTTCTTCAGTACTATCATTATCTACACAGAAATATCCTTTTCTTTGGAACTGGAATCTATCTCCAATTTTAGCTTCTTTTAAATAAGGCTCTACATAAGCTGTAATCACTTCTAAAGAATCTGGATTTACAAAATCTTTAAAGCTTTGCTCTTTGTGTCCATCAGGAGCTTCATCTGTAAATAAACGATCATATAATCTAACTTCAGCAGGAACTGCGTGCTTCTGAGAAACCCAATGAAGTGTTCCTTTTACTCTACGCTTACTAGCTTCTGTTCCACTTCCACTTCTAGAATCTGGATCGTAAGTACAGTGAATTTCTGTAATATTTCCTTCTTCGTCTTTTACAACATCTTCTCCTTTGATGATGTAAGCATTTTTCAAACGAACTTCTTTACCTAAAGTAAGACGGAAGAATTTTTTGTTTGCTTCTTCTTTAAAGTCTTCTCTTTCGATAAATAATTCTCTAGAGAAAGGAACTTGGTGTGTACCAGAGTTTTCATCCTCAGGATTGTTAGTAGCTGTTAACCACTCTTCTTCTCCTTCAGGATAGTTAGTAATTACTAGTTTTACAGGATCTAAAACTCCCATAACTCTAGTAGCTATTTTATTTAAATCTTCACGAATGTTGAATTCTAATAAAGCTACATCAATGATATTTTCACGTTTTGCAACTCCTACTGTATTAGCAAAATTACGAATAGATTTTGGCGTATATCCTCTTCTTCTTAAACCAGAAATAGTAGGCATACGTGGATCATCCCAACCATTTACAATTTCATCTTCTACTAATTGTAAAAGTTTTCTTTTACTCATCACTGTGTAGTTAAGATTTAAACGAGCAAACTCTCTCTGTTTATTTCTTACAGTTTCTGAATCATAAACTTGATCTAAATACCAGTCGTATAATGGACGGTGTACTTCAAATTCTAATGTACAAAATGAGTGACTAATTTGCTCCATATAATCTGATTGTCCATGAGCCCAGTCATACATTGGATACATCTTCCAATCGCTTCCTGTTCTATGGTGATCTTTATGCATAATACGATACATGATAGGATCACGCATGTGCATATTTGGAGAAGCCATATCGATTTTTGCACGAAGTACACAATGACCTTCTGGGAATTCCCCATTTTTCATTTTTTCGAACATCTCCAAGTTTTCTTCCACAGATCTGTCTCTTTGTGGACTATTTGTTCCTGGAGTTGTTGGTGTACCTTTTTGAGAAGCAATTTCTTCAGAATTTTGTGTATCAATATAAGCTTTTCCTTCTTTAATTAATTGAACAGCCCAATCATAAAGTTGCTGGAAATAATCAGAAGTATAACATTCCTTATCCCATTGAAATCCAAGCCATTCTACATCTTTCTTGATTGCGTCAACGTATGCCTGCTCTTCTTTCTCTGGATTTGTATCATCGAAACGTAAATTTACAGGAGCATTGTATTCTTCTCCTAATCCAAAGTTTAGACAAATTGCTTTAGCATGACCAATGTGTAAAAATCCATTTGGTTCTGGGGGGAATCTAAAACGTAACTTATCTTTTGATAATCCATTAGTTAGATCATCTTCAATAATTTGCTCAATAAAATTAAGCGATTTTGATTCTTCTGTCATTTCTTTCAACTATTAATGTTAAATTAAGGTGCAAAATTACAGAAAATTATAGTTTAATTTCAATTGAAATAGAATGTTTTGAAGATGTTTTATGAAAAAAATTACTTATTTCATTCAAGAAGAAACAAAGAATTGCGCAAAGCGATGCGGAATATTTTTCTCATTGATAAAACAACCTGGTTCTAATTCGGGAAAAATTTCAGCAAAACTCATTACATTATTCATGTTTATTCTTCGCATGACATGTTTTCTTTCGATATCTGTATGACTTTCCACTCCTGTAGCTGCAATAAGTTCTAAAAGACTAAAAACTGTATTATTATGAAAGTTTTCCACAAGTTTTGCTTTTCTATCCACATCTAATCCTTTGATTAAAGTTTGATTTTGTGTAGCTACACCTGTTGGACAAGTATTTTTATTACACTCTAAAGATTGAATACAACCAAGAGAAAGCATCATACCACGAGCACTATTACATAAATCTGCACCAAGAGCAAGTACACGAGCAATATGAAAACTGCTCAATATTTTTCCAGAAGCAATTACTTTAATATCTTTTTTTAAATCAAAACCAACCAGAGTATCCACCACGAAAACCAAACCATCACGAAGAGGAAAACCTACCGAATTGGAGAATTCTACAGGCGCAGCTCCAGTTCCACCTTCTCCTCCATCAACAGTAATAAAATCAGGTTTGATTCCTGTTTCTATCATTGCTTTACAAACATCTACAAATTCTTGTTTTTTCCCTACACATAATTTAAATCCAACAGGTTTTCCACCAGACAAATCACGAAGTTTTTTTATAAAATGTACAAACTCCATTGGATTTGAAAAAGCAGTATGTGAAGGAGGTGAATGTACATCAATGTGCGGTTTTATATTTCTAATTTTAGCAATCTCTGGAGTATTTTTGACAGCTGGAAGAATTCCTCCATGGCCTGGTTTTGCTCCTTGAGAAAGTTTGATTTCAATCATTTTTACTTGCTCTTTCTTAGCTTTTTCTTCGAATAATTTTTCATCAAAATTTCCATCTTCAGTTCTACAACCAAAATATGCAGTTCCGATTTGCCAAACAATATCTCCTCCATTTCTAAGATGATAATGACTTAAACCTCCTTCACCTGTATTATGAGCAAAATTTCCAGCTTTTGCACCCTTGTTTAAAGCTAAAACAGCATTATCACTCAAAGCTCCAAAACTCATCGCAGAAATATTTAAAAGACTAGCAGAGTATGGCTGTTTACAGTCCTTTCCTCCTATCAAAACTCTTGGAAAAGGTTTTTCAATTTTTTTATTTTTTGCATACATAGAATGATCAATCCATTCATATCCTGCTTTGTAAGTAGACATTTGAGTTCCAAAAGGAGTTGTATCGTTCACACCTTTTGATCTTTCGTAAACTAGAGAACGATAAATTCTATTAATTGGTCTTCCTTCTGTGTTGGTTTCAACAAAATATTGCATGATTTCTGGTCGAATTTTTTCAAACAAATATCTAAAGTGACCAATCACAGGAAAGTTTTTTAAAATAGCATGTCTTTTTTGCTGCATGTCATAGATTCCGAGAAGAAATAATGGCCCAAAAAAGAGAAAAAACCATAAAGCATGAATCCAAAAAAAACTTATGATAATAAGTACTATTGTAATTAAGAAAGAAATATTCTTGTATAATTCCTTGTAAGACATATTTTTAAGTTTTAGTATATTTAAATTACAGAATATTCCTTAGTTATTTTTAATTTTTTGGTATCATTTTTGTTAATATTTTTAAAATATTTAAAAACAAGATTTTATTTCAATTTTTGAAAATTTATGTCATATAAATTCAGTTCGATTTACTCTTTATAATTTGGATTTGTTTTTAAAAACCACCTATTAAAAATCTATAATTTTTAAAGTACAATTTTCTGATATGAACAATATCAAAGGGATAATTATGAAGTTTTCATAACAATATTTTCGTACCTTAAAATGAGTTTTTTATTTGACATTTAATTTTATAAATTAACAATCTACATTCAATTAATAATAATTTATAGAACATGAAGAACGGAATCAAACTAGCAGCAATTTTAACGCTTGGAGTATCTACAATGTTTGCTCAAAATGCTTTAACATCAGAAGGAAAACAGGTATTTTTAAAAAGTGATGGAACATGGGAATATGTTGAGCAACCAACAAACGGAATCAATTATCGTGATCTAAATGATGAGGAGTTTTATGTAGATAAAAAAGCTACTTTTTTAGTTAAAAGTAAAAGAAATCCGAAATATGGAATTTATTTAGATCCTAAAAAATGGAAATTTGAAGTAAATGATAATGAGGATGACTCTACGGAATACATTTTGAGAACAAAGATTGATGGAAAAACAGTTTATGGAACTTTTTCAGCTGATAAATCGAATGCTACTGTAGATGAAATTTTTAATGCAGTTATGGAGGAAATCAGAACTGTAGATGAAGATGCTAAGATTTCCATTGAAGAAGATAGAATTGTTAATGGAAATAAAGTAACATTCTATAAAGTAGATGGAGATATGTTGGATATTCATTTTTCAGTGTTCTTTTATATTTATGCAAATGGAGAAGAATCTTTTGTAGCAGAAGTGCATACATCTAAAAATTTAGATGATCATAAAACAACACAAAAATTGTTTAAGATGTTGAATAATGTTGTTACGGTTAAGTAACAAAAATGAAATAAAAAATTCAAAAAGCAGATTATTCTAAATAATCTGCTTTTTTGTAAATAAATGATAGGGAAACAAAAAATTAGCAGTTTTATAAGTTTAGAATAAACAAGTTATGCCTATCAATATCGTATATTTGTAATAATTTTAATAAGTAAAATGAGGAAGCCAATGGATAAGAAGAAAATAAAAGCAAGAACTAGAGCGCAAGAATCATCAGGAGCAATTGAACGTATTTATATCACGATGCGTCACTTGTTTAATAGAGGTTTTTATAAGCCGATGGGAATTTCAGGAGAAACATTAAGACAATCATTGTTGATGTTACGACCAGAAATTTATGGTTCTATCGCTGAGGAGAAAGTAGAATTGAATGGATTAGTTTATGTGATTGAAAGGCTTCCAGAAGGAATTGAAGAATGTAGATTTATTAATTTAACTGCAGACGAAGGTTACTCAAAATCACATTTTGAAACAATCATTCCTCCCAAAAGAAGAAGAAATTGCTATAGAATTGATGCAGATCAGATGAATATTGAAGTTACCAGAGGTCGCTCTGAAATTTATGATATTCTGACACACCTTACATTTCTTTTCGTAGAATCACATAAAATCTGTAATAGAGTAATCATCGATGGGGGTGAAAAAACTACTAGAGAGTGGCAAAAACTGGAAGAAATAGTTGTTAACAATAAACAAATTGATCAGAAAGAAAGAGAAGTTGTTTTAGCACTTTTAGCAATTATTTTGGGAAGAACTTTTGAAGAAACTCTAAAAGTTCATGCAGATTTAGCTACAGAAGATAACCCTGATCGTTTCTTACATTTAATTTATTGGTTAGGTTATTTAGGAATCAGAGAAGTTGTTGACAATGAAAAAAGAGCAATTTCTTTTAGTCCTGTAATGCGTGAGAGAATTGGTCATCATATTTATGGTGAAATTTGGGCGGATAATATCAAAGAAACGCTTAGAAGTAATGATTTATTAAAAAGGCCAATTCATATTATTAGTGCAAATATGCATAGTGTTATGAATTCTCTTTATGCGAAAAGTGTTTTAACTAAAGAAGCAAAGCAAAATAAAGGAATCAAGCTTTTTGAACTTTTAAGTTTAAATGAAAATGAACATTTGTCTAAAAAAGTAAAAGAATACGCTGCAAAAAACGGATTGATTTACTTAAAAGATAGTTCTGGAACAAATATTAATGTTCAAATTATTGATACTTCTAAAATTGATTTTAAATCTTCTGATTTTGAAATTAAAAATTCTAAAAAAGAAGGAAAAGATCCTGTGATAATCGTGATGGATTATGCTTTCGGAGAGCAAGCTTATGAAACAATGGATGAACTTTTAAAACCTTATTACTGTGAGGAAGGAAATGTTCATTATTTAGACGTAAAGTCTGTTTCTATTATGGGAAAAGCGGGGATTCTATTTGGAGGAAAAGGAGATATCATGATTCCAAACTCACATATTTTCGAAGGAACTGCGGATAATTATCCATTTGAAAATGAATTGAAAAAAGAGGATTTAGAAGGATTTGGACTTGGAGTTTATGATGGAGCAATGGTTTCTGTTCTTGGAACTTCTCTTCAAAATAAAGATATCTTAGAGTTTTTCTCAAAATCAACTTGGAAAGTTATTGGTCTAGAAATGGAAGGAGCGCATTATCAAAAAGCGATTCAGGCTGCTTCAAAAATTAGACATACAATTTCTAAAGATGTAAAAGTAAGATATGCATATTATGCTTCGGATAATCCACTAGAAACAGGAAGTACATTAGCTTCGGGAGGATTAGGAACTACAGGAGTTACGCCAACTTATGCAATTACACAGAAAATTTTAGAACAGATTCTTTAATTAGATTTAACTTTAAAATAAAATATAAAAAAGGTAATGAGATTAATTTCTCATTACCTTTTTTGTTTGAAATTAATTATAATAAAAGATGGTTGAATATTAATAAAATGCTATAATTTATGATAATCAATAGTTTAGTTTGCTTTTTTTAACATTTTATTTAGTTTTGCATAGTTTTTGATAATTTTAAAAAACGAAAAATATTGGCTTTGAAAATGGATGCTATGAAGTTTTCTGCTATGATTATTCAACCTTAATTTAACTATATAAATGAAGATTTTTTCTTTAAACGTACTATTTATTTTAACTGTTTTATTATGCTCAAAAGAAGCAATTTCACAAAATGAAAATAGTCGTTTTCTATTTGGATTTGGAATTAATGCGATCTCTTTTAATTCATATGATGTTGATGAGAAAATTACGGATCCAGTAACCTTAGAAACACAAACTATAACGAAAAATATAAAAGGTAATTTTTCAGATTATTATAATCCAAAATATTTTAATATTCATCCTACTTCAATCAGACTTAACGCAGCTTACTTTATTACAAAAGGAATAAGTGCTCAATTTGGATTTTCTCTAAATTCTATTGATAAATTTTTAGAACAAGAAGTTAAAACACAAGATCTTTCTTATTTTTCTATCTCACTTGGAACAAAATATAATATTGCAAGAGTAACAGGAAAAGATGGTTTTGGAAATAAAGAGTGGTTTGCCCCTTTTGCTGGAGTAAAATACGGAATGGTATTTTTAGATAAAGGGAAAAGTAATTATTATGACTTTGAATTAGGAACAAATTTATGGGTTTCTGAAACTGTTGGTTTCAATATCCAAACAGAGTTTAAAAATACTTTAAAAACAGAAGAAGTTAAAAAGCACTTTCAACACAGTTTAGGAATTGTTTTAAGACTAGATTCGGATGCGGATAAAGATGGTGTAAAAGGTAGAAAAGATAAGTGTCCGAAAATTTATGGTCCAAAAGCTTTAGATGGTTGTCCAGATTCTGATGGAGATGGAATTACAGATAGAGAGGATAAATGTCCTTTAGAAAAAGGGACGAAAGAAAATAATGGTTGTCCAGAAAATTAAAACTTAATCTATAAAAAAATGAAAAAGAACAAATTTTTACTCAAAGCTGTTTTAGCTTTTGCTTTATTGCTATGTACAAAAGAAATTTCAGCACAAGGGTCAGGCACCTATCGTTGGATGGTAGAAGCAGGTTATAATGCTGTTGATTTTAACTCTTCAGGAGCTACAGGAAATGGTAGATTTAATGAATTTTTTAATGATAAACATTATAATATTCATGCTACTTCTATACGATTTAATATCGTGTATAATTTTAAAATAGGACTTAGCCCAGAGGTTGATATGTCAGTAAATTCTATTGACAGGTTTGGAAGTGAAAGAGTTAGAGGACAAGATATTCCTTATTTATCATTTACAGGAGGAGCTAAATATGGACTTAGCCATATTTTCGGAAAAGAAGGTTTTTTCGGGAAAAGAGGTTGGTTTGATCCTTATTTAGGTCTTAAAATCGGTATGGCAGGAATGGATAATCAAACTAGTTTTTTATACGATGCCGAGGCCGGTTTCAATATTTGGTTTCTTGATCAATATGGTTTAAATATTCAAACAGAATATAAAAGAACTACAAATCAAGATAATGTAATGAGACATTTTGAGCATTTTGTTGGTATAGCATTCAGATTTGGAGCTTCAGATACAGATAAAGATGGGATTAAAGATAAAGAAGATAAATGTCCAAGAATTAAAGGGCTTAAGAAAAACAAAGGATGCCCAGATTCTGACGGAGATGGAGTTATTGATAGAAATGATCCTTGTCCTTTAGAAAAAGGAACAAAAGGAGGGTGTCCTGACACAGACGGAGATGGAGTTATTGATAAAAAAGATAAATGTCCAAATTTAAAAGGTGATAGAAAAACAAATGGTTGTCCTGATAAGGATAATGATGGAGTTTTAGATAGTGAAGATAAATGTCCAGAAGAAGCTGGAACAACTGAAAATGGAGGGTGTCCTTTTGTGGATTCTGACAATGATGGAGTTCAAGATAAGGATGATAAATGTCCAAACGAAGCAGGTGTTGCTGGTGAAGGAGGTTGTCCAAAAGTGATTATTACTTTAAAAGCTTTAGAACAGATTCAGTACGCTGCAAAATCTATTAAATTCAATACAGATAATGATGATTTTGCTCCAAAAAAATCAAAAGAATTAGATGAAATTTTAGCATTGATGAAAGAATTTAAAAATGCAAGATTCTTAATTACTGGAAATACAGATAATGTTGGTTCTGATACTTATAATGAGAAATTATCTTTAAGAAGAGCTGAAGGTGTACGTCAGTATTTAATAGAAAATGGTATTGAAGCTTCAAGACTAGAAGTAAAAGGAAATGGTGAGGCAAATCCTATTTCAACAAATAAAACTAGTAAAGGAAGAGCTAAAAATAGAAGAGTTAGTTTTAGTGTATTAAACATGTAAAAGAAACTAAAAAAAAGATATTGAGGCATCCGATTTTAATCGGATGCCTTTTTTGTTTTAATCTTCGATCAATTCTTCACAATCTTCTGCAAAAATCAACTCAGCATATTCGATTTCATTTTCAATAGTATATTCTTCCTGATTATTCAAATAAAAAGTTATTGGATAAACATATTCAACGTTTTCTATTGTTTCTTCATCATAATCAGAAAAATGATTCTCGTGTTGTGTTTGATTTTGGAAAGTTACAGTATTCCCACTTATAGTCATTTGTAGTGGATATTTCAAACTAGAAATACATTCGTGATAAGAAAAATCAAAAGCAGTTTCTAAATGAAAATCTCCACAGAATTTGATATAATGAACTAAAAGAGCAAAATCCTCTATCTCAAATTCTTCATCATCTTCACTAATTACTGTATATGGAAAATCGAACTCGATATTATCATTATTTCCACTAATAAAAGTTTCTATAAGCCCTAAAAGCTGTCCATGATTTTCTATTTCATCTTCATTATCATTTATAGTATATTCAACAGGAAAATCAAGAGTATAACAATAAGCTTGAGCTTCATTATCTTCGTCATCTTCACATTCTTCTAAAAGAGATTCTAATTGTTGATTATTTTCGATAATTCGAATCTCACCAGTATTCATTCTAACAATAACAGGGAAGATATTAATAACATCTTGTTCATCATATTCTTCGATAATATCTTCATATTGATCTATCGAGTAAATAATCAATGGAGAACCATAAATATTCACTTGTACTGGAAACTGTACTTCAAAACATTCTTCTGTTTCAAAATTGCAATTTTCTATAGTTTCTTCAAAAATATCTTCGTTTAAAATATCTTTAGTGATTCCAACTTTTGGAAAAGAAATCTGGAAAGGAAATTTTATTCCATACTTCGTATTATCTGTACTTTGAAACTCAATAATCTCTTTTAAACCTTCAAAGTTTTCAATAGTAATAACTAGTTGTTCATCAAATTGAAGTTTTATTGGGTATATAAAATCAAAACATAATAAATCTTCAATATCTTCTTCTTCATTTTGAAGATAAGAACGAAAGTTTACCATAAAATCTTCCAAGGAAGCACTCTCTTGTATATTTTCTGTATTAGACGAATTATCTCCAATAGAATCATCATTTTCACACCCTAAAAAAATGGAAAAAGAAAAGATTATCAAAAGAAAATATGTCATTAAATTTTTCATGTTCACCCTACTATACTATATCGATAAAACAATATGATTCTAAATTACCCTACTTAATTTGTCAAATAAAATAAATTATTTCAAAACTTTCATTCTTTTGTTGAAAATAATAATTTTACCATCTTTTAATTTTACTCTTAGATGACAGAAGATAAAAAATCAGTTTGTAAACCTACCGTTTTTGAAGAGCTTTATAAGAAACATTCCAAAGATGTTTTCAACTTTATGTTTTACAAAACAGGTTCAAAAGCAAATGCAGAAGATTTGCTTCAAGAAGCATTTGTAAAACTTTGGAAGAACTGTGAGAAAGTCGCTTATGAAAAAGCAAAATCTTTTCTTTTTACAGTTTCGTCTAACTTGTTTCTAAACGAAAAGAAACACGAAAAAGTTGTACATAAATACATTGAAAATCAGAATAAAAGTTCTTATAAAGATAATGATACTCCTGAAAATGTTTTAAGACAAAAAGAATTTCAGGACAAGCTGAATAATGCGATTGCTTCTTTATCTGAAAAACAAAGAGAAGTTTTTTTAATGAGTAGAATCGACAAGAAAAAATATGCAGAAATAGCTGAAACACTTGGTATTTCTGTAAAAGCGGTAGAAAAAAGAATGCATAATGCATTGGTTATTTTAAGAGATAAAATTGGAAAAATTTAAGGTAGGGTATTTTTTACTCTAGTTGTTTTATTTGTGTAAAGTCATGAAAACAGAAGATAACATAGAAAATAAAGATATTTTTTTAGCAAAATGGATTGCTGGAGAAATCTCAGATTCTGAATTGAAAAAATTAGTTTCGGAAGAAGATTTTAATGTCTTTCAAGAAATAAAAAATCAATCAGAACATTTGTCTGTACCAAATTTTGATACAGATAAAAACTTTAGTGCAATCAAGCAAAAATTGGAAACTCCTAAGAAAAAATCTAAAGTTATTCCACTTTGGATGTACGCTGCTGCTGCTTCTGTGGTGATTATGATTTCATTTTTCTTGTTTAAAACTTCTTCTACAGTGATTCAGACAAGTTTTGGAGAGCAAAGAATCGTGATGCTTGCAGATAGTTCGGAAGTAATTTTGAATGCAAAATCGAAATTGACTTACCAACCAGAATTATGGAAGTTTGAACGAAAATTAAAACTTGAAGGGGAAGGATATTTCAAAGTTAAAAAAGGAAGTACTTTCACAGTAGAAACAGAAAACGGAAGCGTTACTGTTTTAGGAACACAGTTTGACGTGAATACGTCGGATGATTTCTTCAAAGTTGTTTGTTATGAAGGAAAAGTTTCCGTAAAACAACAAAATAAAGAAGTAATTCTTACGCAATCAGATGCTTATCAAAATATTCAAAACGAAATAACTACTTGGAATTCTAAAAACGAAGCTCCAACATGGATCAATGGTGAAATTTCTTTTGAAAAAACACCTTTAAAAATTGTTTTCGAAAGCCTTGAAAAGCAATTTGATATTTCTATTGAAAACAAAACTTCATCAAATAAATTATTTACAGGTACGTTAAGTAATACCAATCTTGAATTAGCTTTACAGACTTTGACTTCTGCAATGCAATTAAAATATACTATTTCAGGAAAAAATATTACAATAACGGAGTAAATAATGAAATTCTTTTTAGGTGTCTTTTTTAGTTTATGCTTAACTATTTCTGTGTTTGCTCAGAAAAAGAATACCTACACGTGTAATTTTAAAAATACAGCTTTAAAATCCGCACTTTCTAAGATAGAAGACCATTTTGATATTCGTTTTTCTTATGAATCAAACCTTATAGAAACGATTCAAATTTCAGCTTCGGATAAAGATTTAAATCTTGAAGAATTAATTCAAGTTTTAGAATCAAAAACCAATTTACAGTTTGATTTAATTTCTGAAAAATATTATGTAATTCGAGGTATTCAAACTCCAAAAATTATAAAAGGATATTTGTTTTCTGAGTATAAACAACCGATAGCTGGAGCGGTTATTCGAGTTGGAGAACAATATACGATTTCGAATAAATTTGGTTATTTTCAAATTGAAACGAATAATTTCAAGGAATTAAAAATCCAACATATCGTTTATGAAACTCGAACTATTTTGTTGAATTCTCAGAAAAAAGAAACAGTTTTAAAACTTCAATTAAAAGAAAAAGTAAATCAAATTCCGAATATCAATATTTCGAATTTCTTGACAAAAGGAATAATTAAAACCAGCAATTCTTTTGTTATTAAACCTAAAAAACTAGGAATTATTCCAGGACTTACTGAACCAGATATTTTACAAAGTATTCAACTTTTACCAAGTGTCAAAAGTCCTACAGAATCTGCTACAAAACTTCATGTGAGAGGTGGAACTCCTGATCAGAATTTGATTCTTTGGGATGGAATTCAGATGTTTCATACAGGACATTTATTCGGAATGGTTTCGGCTTTTAATCCTTATATCACAAAGAAAGTTACTTTTATAAACAAAGGAACTCCAGCAGAATTTGGGCAAAGAGTTTCAAGTACAATTTTGATGGAATCGGAAAAGTATATTCCAGAGAAAATCCGAGGAGAAGCTGGAATAAATTTACTGAATACAGATGTTGCTTTAAATGTTCCGATTATCAAAAATAAACTAGGAATTGTAGTTGCAAACAGAACTTCTATTGCTCCCGTTTTTCAGTCGATAACCTTAAAAAATATTGCTAAAAAAACTTTCGAAAACACACGTATTTCCTATAAAGATGAAGATTTTGAAACTTTTAGATTTAATGATTTAAACGGAAAAATCAATTGGCATCCTACAGAAAATCATAAATTTTATTTCAGTTATATTTATTTGAATAATGAACTAGAATATCAGAGTATTTCAGAAAATAATGAGATTTTTAAAGACAATCTTTTCACAAGAAATTACGGTTATAGTTTTCAAGCAAAAAATAAATGGTCTGAAAAATTAGAATCTGAAACTTCTGCATTTTTATCCAAATATAAATTGATTTATAACTATAATGTTTATCAAGATTCGGAAGAAAATATTTTGGAAAATTATGCGAAAAGAAATAGTATTTCAGATGTTGGTGCGAAGTCTAATTGGAAGTATCATTTTGATAAATTTAATCGTCTTCATTTTGGTTTTGAATATGATTATAAAAATGTTGGATACGATTTCAAAGGAAAAGGAAAAGACTATGTTTTGGATCTGGATGCAAGTAAAAAAGAAAATAGAACTTACGCCGGATTTTTACAGTATTCTTATAAAAACTCCAAATTTATCTTTTTAGATGTTGGTTTAAGATCGAATTATTTTTCTCTTTTGTCTAAAAACTATTTAGAGCCAAGAATTGTGATTTCGAAGCCATTTGCCAAAAATTGGAAGGTTTCTTTTTCTTCAGAATTAAAACATCAAATAATTAGTCAAATTCGTGAAAATGCTTTCAATAATTTTGTTTTAGAAAATCAATTATGGACGCTTTCTAGCGAAGATAAATTTCCGATTATAAAAAGTACTCAGAATACATTAAGTCTTTCTTATTTCAAGAATAAATGGTATTTCAGTACTGAATTTTATCAGAAAAAAGTAAAAGGAATTACCACGAGAACCCTTGGTTTTTTAAATCCTTATGACAATGCATATCATATCGGGAATAGTACGATTAGTGGTTTAGATTTTTTTGGTCAGAAAACGATTCATAATTTCAAAACTTCTTTTAGTTATTCTTTTTTAAGAAATAAAACCTATTTCGAAAACTTAAATGACAACAAAGATTTTTTTGCGAATACAGACATCAAACATGCTATAAAATGGACGAATATTTATCAGTTAAATAAGATTCAATTTGCACTTTTATGGACTTGGCATACAGGAAAACCTTATACGGAAATTTACAATTCAAACTTGACTTCTTTTGGTGCTCCAATTATTGCTTATGATGAAATAAATAATAAAAGACTTCCAAACTATTCTAGAGTAGATTTTTCGATGACTTACGATTTTGATTTGGTAAAAAAATCAAATATTAAAAGTAAAATCGGATTTTCAATTTTGAATGTCTTAAATCAAAATAATTACATAAATCGAGAGTATAGAACCAGTTCTACACTAGAAAATAAATTAGAAGTAATTGATAGACTTGGACTGAAAATTACTCCTAATTTACTGTATAGAGTTTCTTTTTAATTTTTGAACAGATTTAAAATTTTAACTCAAAATTCGTTTTAAGCATGTTCATTTCTGGTTTGTAAAAAATTTTAACCATAACTAAGGCTATGCTGAAAACTTTTTCCTTCACCAGTAATAAACATCAGATGAAACTCTTTGTTTTGGCTAAAAAGTTTAAATCAGTTCACTTTTTTCCAAACAAAACAAAGTCGTTTGCAATAATTTCTGTTGTATATCTTTTTACACCATTAGAGTCTTCATAAGTTCGATTTGAAAGTTTTCCTTCTAAAGCAATTTCTTTTCCTTTTGATAAGAATTTTTCAGCAAATTCAGCATTTCGTTCCCACACGATAATATTATGCCATTGTGTATCTTCTACTCTTTCTCCTTTTTGATTTTTATAAGCTTCTGTGGTTGCGATAGAAAATTTTGCTAATTTTTTTCCCGAATCTAAAACCTTTACTTCTGGATCCATTCCTAATCTTCCAATTAACTGTACTTTATTTCTTAAGTTATTCATAATGCGTTGATTTTAAATGATTATGAGACAAAGTAAAGACGAATCGAAAATTAGATTCGGTTAATAATTATTTAAAACCGATTACATTTGAATTTAAACGAATGTAAACGGTTATTTCATTTCTATTTTTAAGCCAACTCAAACATTTTTCCAGGAAGAGGTCTGATGACTCCTTTTAGTTCCAAATTCAACAAAATAGACGCTACTTTATGAATTGGAATATCACAGTTTAAAGAAATTAAATCCAGTAATTGCATTCCATTTTCTTCCAAAAAATCAAAAATCTTTTGTTCGTCTTCATCCAAATTCACAAAAAGCATTTTCTGAATTGGTTTTTGTTTTTTTTCATCCCATTTCAAAGCTTTTATCAAATCTGAAGGACTTGTAATCATTGTTGCTTTATGATTTTTAATCAAATTATTACATCCAACACTGAATTTATCAGAAACTCTTCCAGGAACAGCAAAAACATCTTTTTGATAAGAATTTGCAATTTCAGCTGTAGCCAAAGAACCACCTTTTTCAGCAGACTCAATCACAATAACAGCATCCGAAATTCCTGCAACAATTCGATTTCTACTCAAGAAAAACTCTCTTTGTGGAGTCATTTCATACCAAAAATCCGTCAGGAATCCTCCACAATCATTAATTTTATTCACATATTTCTTATGAACTTTTGGGTAAATATGTCCGAAACCATGCGCTAAAACAGCAACAGTTTTCAAGTGATTATCCAAAGCAGCTAAATGTGCGCAAATATCGACACCGTAAGCAAAACCGCTAACAATAATAGGATCATAAGATGCAACTTCCTCTACAAGTTCTTGACAAAAAATTCTTCCATTGCTAGTCATATTTCTAGTTCCGACGATGCTTAAAGTCTTTCGATCTTTAAAATCAAAATTTCCATCTTTAAAAAGTAAAATAGGACTATCTAAGCATTGTTTTAAATTATCAGGATATTCTTCTGATTCAAAATATACAGTTTGAATATTATTCTGTTCGATAAACTTTAGCTCCTCCTCTGCTTTTTGAAAAATTTCTGGATTTTTTAAATTTTTCATGATGTTTGGAGTGATACCATTTATCTTGCATAAATCTTTCTCTTTTTCTTCAAAAACAGCTTTTGCACTTCCACAATAATTGATCAATTTTTTCGCATAAGTATCTCCAATTCCTTTTACTTTTTGCAAAGCCAATACATAACGTAGATTTTCTTCCATAGATTTTAACTTCTTTCACTGAGCTTTAATAGGTTATGTTAATAAAAATAGTAAATTTTATATATCTAAGTAGTTCTTTTTTAGCTATATTTGTAGCAATGAGGATGATAGTAGAGAACATAGCAGATTTATTGTACAGATACGATTGCGTAATTGTACCAAATTTTGGGGGATTTATTTGTTCAGAAACTTCAGCAACACTGGACGAAATAACACATACATTTACACCTCCAACTAAGAAAATAACATTCAACAAGTATTTAAGTGAGAATGATGGTTTGTTGGCAAATTATATTGCGAAACAAAACAAAATTACTTATGACGAAGCGATGCTTAAAATTGAAGAAACAATTTCAGAATGGAATTCTTCAATAAAAGCTGGTACGCTAGAGTTGTCAGGAATTGGTTCTTTCTCTTTAGATCAAAATGAAAACTTGGTTTTTGAACCTTCAAATGATATTAATTATTTAAGATCTTCATTTGGACTTTCAAGTTTTGTTTCTCCTCCAATCAAGCGAGAAGAAGAAAAAGTTGTAGAAGAAAAACCAGTTATCAAACTTCCAAGAGCAGAAAAAGTAGAAGAAAAAGAAGCTACTCCTACGAATTATAAAACATATATAAAATATGCTGCAGGAATTGCTTTACTTTTCGGATTGTATAGTGCTGGAAATTATTTCTATGAAGAAAAAGAATTAGAAACAGAATTTGCAGATTCTAGTAAACAGCAAGAAAACATCGAAAAGAAGATACAGGAAGCTACTTTTTATGTTGGAAATCCATTACCTGCTATTACTCTAAATATTGGATTAAAACCAAAAGCAGAGACTTTAAACTATCATATCGTTGCTGGAAGTTTTAGACAAATGAAAAATGCTGACAAAAAAATAAATGAATTGTCTAAAAAAGGATTTTCAGCTAAAGTTATTGGGAAAAATAAATGGGATTTAATTCAAGTTGCGTTTGCTAGTTTTAAGACAAAAGAAGAAGCATTGACAACTTTAAATAAGATAAAAAAGGAAGGATATAAAGACGCTTGGCTTCTAACCAAGAAGATTGAATCTTAAACTTTAAAGCATAAAATAAAAGAGGATTTTCACACTGAAAATCCTCTTTTTTATTTTTCTAATATCCTACTTTTTCTCTAGTTCTTTTCAGAACATCTGCTGCAATTACTTTTGCTTTAGCAGCTCCAGACATTAAGACTTTATCAATCTCTTCTAGATTATTCATGTAATAATTATATTTCTCACGTGGCTCTGCAAACTTTTCTAAGATTAATTCATAGAAAGCTTGTTTAGCATGACCAAATCCGTAGTTTCCACCTTCATAGTTTGCTTTCATTTCAGCAATTTGCTCTTCAGAAGCAATTAATTTATAAAGTGCAAAAAGATTACAGTTTTCTGTGTCTTTAGGTTCTTCTAAAGGCGTACTATCTGTTTCGATTTTCATGATTTGCTTACGCAGTTTTTTTTCTGGCAAGAAAATATCGATGATGTTTCCTTTAGATTTACTCATTTTTCCTCCGTTTGTTCCAGGAACATACATTGTACTTTCTTGAATTTTAGCATCAGGAAGTACGAACGTTTCTCCCATTTTGTGGTTAAAACGAGAAGCAACATCACGAGTCATTTCTAAATGTTGTAATTGATCTTTTCCTACAGGAACAATCTCAGCATCGTATAAAAGAATATCTGCTGCCATTAACATTGGATATGTGAAAAGTCCTGCATTTACATCTTCTAATCTATCTGCTTTATCTTTGAAAGAATGCGCTAAAGTCAGTCTTTGGTATGGAAAGAAACAGCTTAAATACCAAGTAAGTTCAGTTGTTTCTGGAATATCACTCTGACGGTAGAAAACAGTTTTTTCGGTGTCTAAACCACAAGCAAGCCAAGCAGCAGCTGTGCTATAAGTGTTTTGACGTAAAGTTTCTCCATCTTTGATTTGTGTTAAAGAGTGCATATCTGCAATAAACAAAAAAGATTCATTTTTAGGGGCATTAGACATTTCAATTGCCGGTATAATAGCCCCTAAAAGGTTACCAAAATGTGGTGTTCCTGTACTCTGAACTCCTGTTAATATTCTTGACATTTCTTATTTTTTTAATAAAAACAAAAATACACATTTCCTTTTCAATTATTCAAGTCAAAATTCAAATTCATATACCTAAGTTTTTTATGTATAAGAAAATTATGTATATTTGAATCAAAATTATGAAACAATGTCAAATCAAAAATTGTATAAAGGATCTCTTCAAACAATCATTTTAAAGCTTTTAGAGAGCGAAACTAGAATGTATGGATATGAGATTACGCAAAAAGTAAAAGAAATCACTAAAGGAGATTTAAAAATTACAGAAGGTGCCCTCTATCCTGCTCTACACAAATTGGAAGCAGAAGATTTACTGACTTCAGAAATAGAAATGGTTGGAAATAGACCTAGAAAATATTATAAACTAACAGAAAAAGGAACGAAAGAAACGGCGAATCGGCTAAGTGATTTGGCTTCTTTTATCCAAAACATGGAAATATTATTAAATACAAAATTGGCTTAAGATGAAATTAAATGAAAAAGAGATAGATAGCTTATTTGAGTTTACAGAAAAACATTATGTAGAATATTATGATTTACAATTGGAATTGGTAGATCATATGGCAAATGATATAGAGGATATTCTGGAAGAAAATCCAAAACTTACTTTTTCGGAAGCTAGAGATAAAGCTTTTAAAAAGTTTGGAATATTTGGTTTTACTGAAATTCAAGAAGAAAAAGAAAAGTCTATGCATGATGAATATAGAAATTTGGTTTTTAAAATGTTTTGGAATCAATTTAAATTTCCAAGAATTTTTAGAACTCTATTCATTTTTGCGTTGATGTTTTCATTTTTTAAAATTTTACCTTTTCAATATGCTTTTATTGGTTTTGGGATATTATATTTTTCAAAATTGATTTTTAATCTTGTAAAATCTTTTCAACATAGAAAGAAAAATAAAGGTAAAAAGAAGCTTTTATTTGAAGTGATATTGATAAAATTTAAATATTTAGGAAATGGAGCTTTGGGAACAGGTGCTATATTACCAATATATTTTAATCCTGATAATTTAACTAAAACAACAGATTTAGCTTTTAATAGTACAAATATTTATTTAGTAGTTATTGCAACAATTATCGCAGCTGTTTGGGTTTTATTAGAAATAATTTTTACGAAAGATATACCAGATATTGAGAATGATTTATTAGAGAAAAAATATCCATATTATAAACTAATCCATTAAAAACTATGAAAAAAGAATTAACTAAAGAGCAAATTGATACGATTTATGACTTTGTAGAAAAACAAGGAAAAGTACCATACTATGATGTACAAATCGAGATTGTAGATCATATGGCAAATGATATCGAATCACAAATGGAATTGAATCCAAATATTAGTTTTAATGAAGCTTTTCGTTTTGCTTTTAAGAAGTTTGGTTTATCTGGTTTTCAAAAATTGATTGAAGAAAATCATAATAAGCTTCAAAAAGAATATGGAAAAATGTTGTTTTCTTGGTTTTTAAAGTATTTTTCTTTTCCAAGAATTATGTTTTCATTATTTCTATTTGGAGTTATCTTTAGTTTAGTTTCTCTTTTCAATGAATCTATTAATTTCATGGTTGTTAACGGATTCTTTTTAGGAATTTACACGATACTTTTTTTGAGAAAAATAATTGTTCATAAATTCCTTCAAAAGGATAATAAAAAATGGTTGTTGCAAAAAGTACTCTATGGTGCAAATTCTACAGGTTTTTTAACTTTGAATTTTATGTATCAGTTCTTTTTACTTTCAAGTTTTTTTAATTCGATAAATGGTTATAAAATTATTTTTATATCTATTGCATATACAATTTCAATTATACTTTTAGACATAATTGTTCGAATTATTCCAAATCATTCAGACAAATTATTAAAAGAAAAATACCTTAAACTTGTTTAATTAAGTTTCATAAAAAAAGCCTCCAAAGAAATCCTTTGGAGGCTTTTTTAATATATTTTGAATAAGTTTTATTCTACAGTTACAGATTTTGCCAAGTTTCTTGGTTGATCTACGTTACATCCTCTCATTAATGCAATGTGGTATGAAAGTAATTGCATTGGGATTGTTGTAAGTAATGGACTAAATGCTTCTTCAGAATCTGGTACTTCAATCACGTGATCTGCGATGTGTTTTACAGTATCATCTCCTTGTGTTACAATAGCGATAATTTTACCTTTTCTAGATTTAATTTCTTGAATATTACTTACTACTTTTTCGTAGTGTCCTTTCTTTGTAGCGATAACTACAACTGGCATTTGCTCATCAATTAAAGCAATTGGTCCGTGCTTCATTTCCGCCGCAGGATATCCTTCTGCGTGGATGTAAGAAATTTCTTTCAGTTTTAAAGCACCTTCTAAAGCAACAGGGAAATTAAATCCTCTTCCTAAATATAAACAGTTAGGAGCATCTTTATATTCTCTTGCTATGTTTTCAATCTGATCGTTGATTACCAATAACTCTTGAACTTTATTAGGAATTAGCTCCATTTCTTGTAAATAAGAATGGTAACTAGCATTTGATAATGCTCCATTAGCTTTTCCTAATTTAAGTGCGATAAGTGAAAGAACAGTAATCTGAGTTGTAAATGCTTTTGTAGAAGCTACTCCAATTTCTGGACCAGCATGTGTATAAGCACCAGCATCTGTTTCTCTAGCGATAGAAGAACCAACTACATTACAAACTCCAAAAACAAACGCTCCTTTAGATTTAGCTAGTTTGATAGCCGCTAAAGTATCTGCTGTTTCTCCAGATTGAGAAATAGCGATTACGATATCTTTTTCGTTGATAACCGGGTTTCTATATCTAAACTCTGAAGCATACTCTACTTCTACTGGAATTCTTGCAAAATCTTCAAACATATATTCTGCAACTAATCCAGCATGCCATGAAGTTCCACAAGCAACGATGATAATTCTGTTTGCATTTAAGAAACGCTCCATGTTATCATCTACTCCTGCCATTTTTATGATTCCTTCATTTGCTAAAAGACGACCTCTGTAAGTGTCAACAATAGCATCTGGTTGTTCATAAATTTCTTTTAGCATAAAATGATCATATCCTCCTTTTTCAATTTGTTCTAAGCTCATTTCAAGCTCTAAAACCTCTGGAGAAGAAACGATAGAATCATCTTTTACTTTTCTTACTCTAATATCACGATCAAGCTTAATAATGGCTAATTCTTGATCTTCTAAATAGATTGCTTCTTTTGTATATTCAATAAATGGAGATGCATCAGAAGCTACAAAAAATTCTTTATTATCTTTTCCTATACCAATTGCAATTGGACTTCCTAAACGAGCTACAATTACCTCGTCAGGTTTGTTTACATCAAATACAGCAATAGCATATGCCCCGATTACTTGAGTTAATGCTAATTGAACTGCTTTTCCTAATTTACAATTGTTTTCTTTCTTTACTTCTTCAATTAAATTGATAAGTACCTCAGTATCTGTATCACTTTTAAAAGTATACCCTCTAGTAATTAGCTCTTTTTTAATTGTATCATAATTTTCAATAATTCCGTTATGTACAATTGCTAATTCTCCAGATTGAGATAAATGTGGATGAGAATTCACATCGTTAGGAACACCGTGTGTTGCCCATCTTGTGTGACCAAATCCAATATTTCCGATATGGTTATTATCTTTATTTGATATTTCTTCTAAATCTGATACTTTTCCTTTTGTCTTGCTTACGTTTAATTTTTGATCATTATATAAAACAATACCAGCACTATCGTATCCTCTATATTCAAGTCTTTTCAGACCGTTAACTACAATAGGGTAAGCTTGTCTATGTCCTATATATCCTGCTATTCCACACATACTTTTTTAGTTTATTTCCGAATATATTATTTCTAGTTTCACTTTTTTATCTTCAATTGGAGATTCACTTCCATAAAGAACTACTCTTTTAGGATTCCAACCATAATCTTTAATAAGAAAATCTTGGTTGCTTTGTGGTGCATCAGATGTATTGTAGACTTTTATAGCTAACTTATTCAATTCCTCGTCATTCGATTCGTCTAATAAATTCGTAATATAATCTGTTATTCTAAATGTATATTTAATAGCTTTACCATCATCATCTTTTTCTACACTACCACCAATTCCTGAAAAACCATCAATTCCAAAAACATCTGGTAATTGTCGGTTTTTATCGTAGTTATAGATTAATAATCTATCTGGAGTAAAATCAGAAGATAGATCATCATTTACATTGAAAACCAAACGAGCTTCATTGATAATCCAATTTTTAGTTCTCAATTCCTCTAATTCAGCAGGAATTTCATCTTCTGAATCTTGCCCGAATAAAGAAATTGTTGTGATAGAACCTCCAGCTCCCTGAACGTAATTGTTCTGTGGATTGTAAGTTATCGTTGAGTTTTCAAAATTATTTGCAGTTACATTATTAAAACCAAAGTTAAAAAGAGAAGGTGTATTTTCTCCATCAATAGTTTCAGAAAAATAAACTGTCAATTTTGCATTATCTAGATTTGTCTGAATTAAAGATGCATCTGTAAATCCATCAATAGGTTCAGCTTGGATATAAATTCCTCTAAAGAAGTCTATAAAATCATCATTCGTAGTGAATTTTGATTTATTTTCGTCCCCTAAAAAGTTATTTGTAAAGAAATCTGGATCTAATGAAATTTTAATTGAAGGTCTTACAGGTGAACTTTTACGTTCATCTTCTTCGTAAATTGTTCCATCTTCAGCTCTTCTTGAAATTACAATCATCGTATCATTTGGATTTGGTACGAATACTTGTTCTGCTAGAAGATCCGATAATTCATAATCCTTATCTGAATAATATTTCAATTGTTTTGAAGGATCTTCAGGATCTAGATTATTCAAATAAGTTGCTACTCTATTTACTTTTAATCTATATGGAGTTTGAGCATTCCCGTAAACAGAATCTAATTTAAATTTAGGTTTGTTATCATCGTAAACTCCATCATTGGTGTAATAATATGGAATTTCAAGAATAACAGCATCAATTCTAGCAGTTTCATCAAATGAAAGTCCAGCAAATGGAACTCTTAATTGAGAAACAATCGATCCTGTTGTTACACCGAAATCTGGATCATCGTAAATTCCTAACAGATAATTTGGAGCATTATCTGTTCTGACAGATTCCACATTTTCAGTAGTTGTCTTAACTTGAGAAGTATATGTTCTAGTTGAAAATTTATCATTGTCAATTAAATCTACTCCAGAGTTCTCTAATTCTTTATCACATGAGATAACAAAACTTGATAACAATAATAAGCTTATATATTTTGCAACTTTGATAGTCATTAATTTTAAAATTTTAATTTAATAATGAATCGTTATTATAAATTTTGATTTATAGTCACAAGTATATAAACTTATTTTTAAGTATTCTAGTACGTTGTGCCTAATTTAAAAGAATATTAACAAATGCAAATCAAAAATTATCAATAACGAACTTCTAGTTATCTAAAACTTTTTCGTTATAAAATGATAAATATGCTTCTGAAAAATCCAATTCTGAATTATATTCTAATACAGGTTTCTCAGAATTTTTTGCAAACTCTTTTAAATCAGCAGATACATTTTCATTTGCTATTAAAACAGCATCCGAATTATTGATAGCATTTTTCATAACGTTATCATACGAAGGTGTTTCTAAAATAGCAGCGTTTTCATCTGAAATTTGATCAAATTTAACTTTATTGATGAATTCACTATCTAATGTTCCTTCAAAACCATTATCATATAAAGAAACTACGATTTTGCTATTTTCAAATAAAGGATCATTTGAATAATATTCCTTTAAATAAACAGGTAGCATAGCCGACATCCATCCGTGCACGTGGATAATATCTGGTGCCCAGTTTAATTTCTTTACAGTTTCTACAACTCCTTTAGCAAAAAAGATTGCTCTCTCATCATTGTCTGGAAATAAGTTTCCATCCTCATCTGTGAAGGTAGCTTTTCTCTTGAAATACTCATCATTATCGATGAAATATACCTGCATTCTCTCTTTAGGAATTGAGGCAACTTTGATAATTAATGGCATATCCATGTCATTAATAACTAAGTTCATACCTGATAGACGAATTACTTCGTGTAATTGATGTCTACGCTCGTTTACTACTCCAAAGCGTGGCATGAAGATTCTAGTTTGACCTCCTTTATGATGAACAGCTCTTGCTGCTTCAAATGAGGTTGATGACATTTCGTTTTCTGGTAAATAAGGTGTAACTTCCGAAGAAACAAATAAAACTCTTTTATCTTTCATAAATTGAACTAAAATAATTAAAGATTCTGCAAAATTACAAAATTTTATGTAGAAATTGATTTTAAATAGATTAAGTTTGCATCCGCTTAACGGTAAACAACACAGATATCATGTTAGTGTTCAAAACAAAAAGTGAATTAATTGAATATTTAAAACCTTCTATTCCTCAGGAAAATATAGGGTTTGTACCTACAATGGGAGCCTTACATAAAGGGCATATTTCTCTTGTAGAAAAGGCGAAAAAGGAAAATGAAATTGTTGTAGTAAGTATTTTTGTAAATCCAACTCAATTTAACAATTCTAGTGATTTAGTAAATTATCCAAAAACACTGGATAATGATTTGAAAATGTTAGAAGAAGCGAATTGTGATTGTGTATTTGTTCCTTCTGTGGAAGAAATGTATGAACAAAATATTAACTCAGAAACATTTGAATTTGACGGTTTAGAAAATGAGATGGAAGGGAAGTTTAGACCTGGACATTTTGATGGTGTCGGAACTATTGTTAGAAGACTTTTCGAAATCGTAAATCCTACAAATGCCTACTTTGGAGAAAAAGATTTCCAGCAACTTCAGATTATAAAGAAAATGGTAGCGAAAACTTCTTTAGAAGTTAACGTTATAGGCTGTTCTATCTTTAGAGAAAAAGATGGATTAGCAATGAGTTCTAGAAATATGCGACTGACAGAAGCGCAAAGAAAAGCATCACCTTTTATTTACGAAACACTTCAAAAAGCTAAAAAACTTTTTAGTGAAGAAAAAAGGAATGATATTTGTGAATGGGTTGAAAATCAATTCAAAACACAATCAGAACTAGAGCTTGAATATTTCATTATAGCAGAAGAAGAAAGCTTGAAAGAAATAAAAACAGGTAGCGATAGCGTTAAGCCAAGAGCATTTATCGCTGTTTTTGCAGGAGAAATTAGATTAATAGATAATATTAGCTTGATATAGAAGCTATTTTAAACAAAATAATTATTTTTGCGCCATGCAAATAGAAGTAGTAAAATCAAAGATACACAGAGTAAAAGTAACAGGTGCCGATTTACAGTACATCGGTAGTATTACTATTGATCAGGACTTAATGGATGCTTCAAACATTATTGAAGGAGAGAAAGTTCAGATCGTTAATATTAATAACGGAGAACGTCTGGAAACTTACGCTATCCCAGGACCACGTAAGAGTGGTGAGATCACATTAAATGGTCCAGCTGCAAGAAGAGTTGCAAAAGGAGACATTATTATCATTATTTCTTATGGAATTATGGATTTTGAAGAGGCTAAAAATTTCAAGCCTACTTTAGTGTTTCCAAACGAAAACGATAACACATTAACATAGTTTGAATAAAAAGCTTAAAAAAATAATCACATTATCACTCCCAATTTTATTGGGAGTTTTTTTGGTCTGGTATGTATTTTCTGGGCTTGATGATGCGGAGTTAGAAAAAGTAAAAGATAGCTTTAGAAATGCAAATTATTGGTGGGTTTTACTATCGATAGTTTTTGGAGCATTGAGCCATCTTTCTAGAGCTTACCGTTGGCAGTTTTTATTAGATCCACTTGGATATAAGCCACGATTTTTGAATAATTTTATGGCAGTTGCCGTAACTTATCTATTGAATTTAGCAATTCCTCGTTCTGGAGAAATTGGTAGAGCAACAACACTTACAAAATACGAAGATGTTCCTTTTGAGAAAGGATTTGGAACTATTGTAGCAGAAAGAGTTGCGGATGTATTAATGCTTTTATTAATCATCTTAACGGCTTTTTTATTACAGTTTGATTATTTCTACGGAATCATTTCTAAATCGCTTCCTGAGAATCCTTTAAAACTAGGAGGGATTGTAGTAGGAGTGTTGGCTGTAGCTTATTTAGGGTTTAAATTTTTACAGAAGTCTACAAACAAAATAATTGTAAAAATTAGAGGATTTGTAGCTGGATTAGTGGAAGGTGTAAAAAGTATTTTTTCTATGAAGAAAAAATGGGCTTTTATCTTTCATACAGTATTTATTTGGGTGATGTATGTTGCGATGTTTTATGTTGTAACTTTTGCTTTGCCTGAAACTTCAAACCTTTCTTTAGCGACGATTATTGTAGGATTTGTTGCCGGAGCAATCAGTATTGCACTTACAAACGGAGGAATCGGAACGTATCCTTATGGAGTGAGTAAAGCATTTGCTATTTACGGAATTGCAGAAGCTTCTGGTGTTGCTTTTGGTTGGATTATGTGGACAGCGCAAACAGCGATGGTATTAGTTTTAGGAGCTTTGGCTTTTATCTTTTTACCGATTTATAATAGAAATTCGAAATTGTCTTAAAACAATTTTTAATATAAAATTTAAAACCTCTAGAGTGTTCTGCTTTAGAGGTTTTTTGTTTTGTTGCTGAAACTGGCTTAGGGATAGTAGCGGTATCCTTTTTTGCTTTTCTTCATAAGGTTACTTTGGCAAAAAAGATATAGTGAATAGCCCAACCTTTTTCTACGTTTTTTGGAAACGAAGAAAAATGGGAAGCCCCCAAATAATATTTTTCTTTTTAAAAAATCTATGTTCATTTTTTTCTTGATAAAAAAACGAACCAAAAAAATCAAGACTTTTATTTTTAAAATAAAAAATCTACGAAATTTGAAAAAGACTCAAAAAACTCGCTGATGCTCAAACAGTTTTTCGTCTATTATTTTCAAAATTCTTGATTTTTTCAATTTTAAAAATAGGTCATTTAAATTTCGTAAAACTGATTAAAAACCAATTTTGAAAATAAATTTTAAACAGGTTTAATATTTAAAATCTTCTTGTGGTATTTTGTACACTGTAAATTTAAAAATGAAAAAGCTTTGTGTTTTTGTTTAAAATTTATCTAAATTAGCCGACTTGAAACGGTTAGTTGAATTTTCAATTAGGTGTTGGTAAAATTATGAGTTTAAGAAATAAAAATATAGCAAATACATTCATCGCATTGTTCTTGACAGTGTTGGTGGCATTTCCTATTTTATTATCTTCATTTCATCATCACCATGCATCTAATGTTGAAGAAAGTTCGATAAGTGACAATTTTGAAGGAAACGAGTTTAATAAACTTTCAAGTGATTTGGATATCGAATCTTGTTTCGTGTGTCATTTTAACCTTTCTCAATCAGAGTATATAGAAAACTCTAGTGTTTCTTCGCTGGAAGAAATTCCTCCTAAAAATTTAGATACAAAAACTCAAATTCTATTTGATTTTGTATACTTTTCTTATAAAATAGATTCGGGCCAACTGAGAGCCCCTCCCGTATTATCTTAATTTTTAATCATTTTATTGCTTTATTTCTGATGGGAGAATAATGTCTTTTTGGATGTTGTTTTGTCGGATTAAAGAATAATTATGGTTTTTTTATCTTTTTGATATTCTGTGTTTTAAGTTGCGTAAGTCTTTGTTTTAAATAGATTTATTCCAACTGCGAATCAAGCAGAATGTAATCAAACTTTTCACCCAATTATTTATTATTAAAGACAAGTACATGCGAACTTATCTATTCGTTTTGCTAATCTTCAGCAGTATGTTGAGTTTTAGTCAAGACTGTAAACATACCTTTTCAGGGAAGGTAATGGACTTACATGATTCTTCTATTTTGTTAGGAGCTTCTGTCCACATTAAAGAAATTAATAAAACAGTTTCTACAAATCCGCAAGGAGAATTTATATTTAAAAATCTTTGTTCTGGAACTTATACGGTTACTGTTTTTCATTACGAATGCGAGCCACTTACCAAACAAATTACCATCAATCAGGAGCATATTTCTGAAGTTTTTAAGCTTGAACATCATATTGAGGAGCTTGAAAAAGTAGAAATTAATGGAAATAAAAGAAAAGTTTTTCAGAAAAAATCAGCTTTGTCTACGACGGTAATTAATAAAGAAAATTTACAACAAAGAAAGGAAACTAGCTTGGCTAAATCTCTAGAACATGTTGCTGGAGTTAGTACAATTAGTATTGGTTCTGGGCAAGCGAAACCAACAATTAGGGGTTTTGGATTTAATCGAGTTGTTGTTGTACAAAACGGAATCAAACATGAGGCGCAGCAGTGGGGAGCAGATCATGGTTTGGAAATTGATCAGAATGCCGTAGAACATATCGAAATTTATAAAGGGCCTTTGTCATTATTAGTTGGTTCTGATGCTATTGGAGGTGTGATAAACATTAAAGAAGTATCGATTCCAAAAAAGAATTCTTTTGGTGGAAATGTAAGTTTGATCGGAAGAACAAACAATGATTTAGTTGGGCTTTCTACATTTTTGAGTGGAAGAAAAGAGCATTGGTTTTTCAAGAATACAATTACTGCGAATAGTTACGGAGATTTTAAAGTTCCGACAGATAAAATTCTGTATAACGGTTATGTATTTGATTTACATAATCATCAATTGAGAAATACGGCTGGGAGAGTTTTAAATATTTCAGGAACGATTGGTTATACAAAAGATGATTTTTTGAATCGTACAATCATAAGTAATGTAAATGAAGAGAATGGTTTTTTTGCAAATGCACATGGTTTAGAAGTTATAAAATCACAGATAGATTATGATAAAAGCAGTCGAGATATTGATTTGCCAAAACATAAATTGAATCATTTCAAGATTACGAATGAAACAGAAATTCATAAGGAAAATTATACTTTGAGGATTAATGCAGGATTTCAAAATAATGCAAGACAAGAACTTTCGGAGCCATCCGAACATGGTTATATGCCAAAACCTACAAGTAGTTTGGAGCGAGAATTTAATAAAAACACTTATTCTCTGAATGTTTTTGCAGATTTATATACAAATAGTAAGCACAAGTTGAAATTTGGAGTGAATTCTGAATTTCAAGATAATTCTATTGGAGGTTGGGGATATATTATTCCAGCGTATCATCGATTTTCTGCTGGAGCTTTTGTGTATGATAAAATTGAAATTTCTCCAAAATTCTACTTACACACAGGAATTCGTTATGATTATGGAACTCTGAAAACAGAACAATATCAAGATTGGTTTTTATCTCCAGTGAATGAAAATGGAACGATTAAAGAAGAATATTTAATCAGAGCTACTGCAAAAGATTTCAAATTTGGAGATTTTAGTGCGTCTTTCGGAGGAGTTTATGATTTGAAGAATCAAATGTTCAAATTCAATCTTGGAAAGAGTTTTCGTATGCCGCTAGCAAACGAATTGACTTCAGATGGTGTGAATTATCACATGTATAGATATGAGCTAGGAAATGCAGATTTGAAAGCGGAAGAATCCTATCAGGTTGATTTGGAATATTCTTATACAAAACCAAAATTTAATGTAGCTGTAAGTCCTTTTGTAAATTATTTTCCAAATTATATTTATTTAAATCCAACTTCAGATTATTATGAAGCTTTACAGATTTATAAGTTTCAAGAAGCAGAAGTTTTTCGTTTTGGTGGAGAAATTACTTCTTCGTTTCTTTTGACAGAAAAACTTTTTCTAAATACTTCTGTAGAATACATCTATGCAAGACAATTAAGTGGAGCTAAAAAAGGATTTACCTTACCATTTTCTCCGCCACTTTCTGGAATTATTGGAGCGAATTATACACTGAAAAATTACAAATATTTTAAAAATACAAAGTTTGAATTAGACTGGAGATTTACAGCGAAACAAAATGAAATTGTTCCGCCAGAAAGTCCTACAGATGGCTATACTGTTGGGAATTTTACGATGTCTACTTCTTTGTATAAAAAAGATAAAAAATGGGCTGATGTATACTTTAGAGTCAATAATATTTTAGATACAAAATATTTTAATCATACTAGTTTTTATAGAATAATTGAAGTGCCAGAACCAGGTCGAAATTTTTCATTAGAAGTAAGAATTCCTTTTTAAAAATTGCAAGTTGAAGATATTTTTGAAACATACAAATAAGAAAACAATCTATGGGATTGTGTTGCTGTTTGGCTTATTGCTAAGAATAAGTCATGCTTCGTTGTTTCATGTTTCAAAAGGTGGAAATGATTTTCAAAATCATGAGCAAAAAGTAGATTATTGGGAAGAAAATAATCTTACAGAAAAATGTCAGTTTTGTTATTATGGATTGAAATATTTCAGTTTGTTAAATAGCCAAAATAAAGAAGAATTAGAAATAAATTTTAGTGGTGTTTCTATCGTAGAAAAAGAAGCAAAATATTTTTTAAAAGAATCCTTAATTTTTAATTCCAGAGCTCCGCCTTTTGCTAAGTTTTTATTTAAGAATAGAAAAAACATCGAAGATTAAACAATAAATAAACCTAGAAAATTCTAATAAAACGGAATTAGAGCATATTTAAATTTATATCAAAAAGTTTTCGATGCTTCTTAAAAGCTCTTTTTTGTCTTTTTTCTCATCCATAGCGATGCTATGAACTCTAAAAAAGTCTTCAAAATAGTATTTTAATAAGCTATAAAACAATTCTGATACAATTTTAAAAAAGCTCTTACAATTAATAAGATTTAAAAAATTAAAACATATTTAAAAATGAAAAAATTAACTTATATAACAGCGATCGTATTTACTTTATTTTCTTTTGTATCATGTAGTGATGATGATGATGCTACAGCAGCTGCACGAATTGAAATTACAGATTTAGAGCTTGGTTCAGGACACCATGATCATGAAGAAGATGGGCATGACCACGAAGAAGAAGGACATGAGCATGAGGAAGCTGCAGAAATAGAACCAGGAGGAGATTTGCATATTGCTGCTCAAGTTTATGCTTCAGAAAAAGTTGCAACAATCACAGTAGAATTACATAGTGAAAATGGAGGTTCTTGGGAGTTAGAGCAAGTATTTACTGGGAAGTATTTAAATGCTATCAATACAGAATTTCATGAACATATTTTAATTCCAGAAGATGCAGTTCCTGGTGATTATCATTTCCATTTAGAAGTAAAAGATTTAGCAGGAAACACAGAAGAAGTAGATGCCGAATTGAAAATTGTGGAGCATGAAGATGAACACGAAGAAGCATAATAAAAATTTCTTTTAAAATACTGTAGAGCTTCTTTTGTATTCTTTTTTTAGAATTTAATGAGATAATGATGAAAGTAAGCTCTATGGTGTTTTTTCAAAATCCAATTTTTTAATTATTTAAAATATTATAGAGATGAAAAAATTAAAATTTACACCAATATTTTTTGTGTTAATGATCTTTTTAGCAGCCTGTTCTGATGATGAAGATGATATAGATCAAACGAATCCGACAATTGATTTTGATTTTGAATCTTCATTTCCGAAACCTTGTGTGGTTGTACAGAGAGGAACAACTTTCAATTTTCATGCGAAGTTTTCAGATAATGATGTTTTAGGATCTTATGCTATTGATATTCATAATAATTTTGATCATCATACGCATGATAATTATGATGTTCAATGTGATTTATCTCCAATTAAGGCACCTGTAAATCCTTTCATCTATATACAGAATTTTACTATCGAAGGTGACTTAAAGGAATATCAACCAACATTGGAAATTGTAATTCCTGATGCTATTGATGTAGGAGATTATCATTTTGAAGTTCGTCTGACGGACAAAACAGGATGGCAGACTAGACATGCAATTGATTTTAAGATTGCAGATTAGACAAATTGTCTAAAAGTTTTCAGAAGTAATTTTATTATAAATATAGAAGATTATTAATTCAAAAAAATAAAACCTTTAAAATGTATTGTTTTAGAGGTTTTTTGTTTTGTTGCTGAAACTGGCTTAGGGATAGTAGCGGCATCCTTTTTTGCTTTTCTTCATAAGGTTGCTTTGGCAAAAAAGATATAGCGAATAGCCCGACCTTTTTCTGAGTTTTTTGGAAACGAAGAAAAAATGGGAAGCCCCAAACGATCAATATTTATTTTCCAAAATAGATTGCTCTGTAGTTTTCACGTCTTTTAAACATCATGAAAATTGGATTGAAAACACGAATAAATTGACTTTTTTCAAGTTTATTGATATTCATCAGTCTTTGTCCGTCGATGATTGGTCGGTAGATTAAAGCATAGAAAAGTAGACCAGAAGAGGCAAATGTCTTCATGCCGTTTTGCATCATCAGTACTAGTAAAACAAATGGAAATGTGATGGCGATGTAGTAAGTAATTAATTTCATAGGTGTTTTTTTAAATAATAACTAAATTTAATATTTATTTTGGACAAAACCCTTTTTTCAATTTAAAAAATCAAAAAGGGTAGGGCTTTCCTTTCCAAGTTTTGTCTTTCCAAAAAAGTTATTCTAAGAAATACGTGGGCTTCTTTGGTCGCCTCCGTTTTCTAAGAATAACTAATTTTTGCAAAAACAAAAGCTTTCCACTACAATCCCTTTTGCATAAAAATCCAGAAAATAAGATTTTTTTATAGTTTCGATTTTCTTAGCTTCTAATTATTTTTATTTTTAACAAAAAAACGAATGCAGACATTTCTTTCAGAAGTTGTATCGAGTATATTAAAGGAAGAGTTTCCTATCTCTGATTATACCTTTATTTTGCCAAGCCAGAGGGCTTGTGTGTTCTTAAAAGATGAAATACATAAGCAAGTTTCGGAGGTTACTTTTTTGCCTAAAATGACAAGTATTGAGCATTTTATTCAGGAGGTAGCGGAGTTGAAACAGATGGATAATATTCAGTTGCTTTTTGAGTTTTATGCGGTGTATAAACAGCATACGGACTTGGAGAAAATTGAAAATTTTGATGAATTTTCGAAGTGGGCAACGATGGCAATTCATGATTATAATGAAATTGATCGTTATTTGATTCCGACGAAAAAGTTTTTTGAGAATTTGCAGGATATCAATCGTATTAATAATTGGGATGTTGAAAAGGGGGAAATCACGGAATTGATTAGTAAACATTTGAGTTTTATTCATGATTTGGGTGTTTATTATGAAGCTTTGAAAAACCGACTTTTGGAGATGAAATCGGCTTATCAAGGTTTGATTTATCGAGAATCTGCTGCGAAAATTGAAAATTATCTACAAAAATCTGGATTGGATAAAATTGTTTTAGTTGGTTTTAATGCTTTGAATAATGCGGAAGAAACAATGTTTAAAACCATTTTGCAAAATCCGTTAAATCGAGTTTTTTGGGATGTAGATGCGATGTATTTTAATTCGAATAGTGAAGCTGGAATGTTTTTGAGAAAGCATAAAAAGTGGAATTATTTTGATAATCATCCGTTTAATTGGATTAACAAAAACTTAGAGAAAAAGAAAGAAATCCATTATATAGCAGCTCCGAAAAATGTGAGTCAGATGAAGTATGTTGGAGAGATTTTGGAGAATTTGCCAACTTATGAAAATACGGCTTTGGTTTTGGCAGAAGAAGCGATGCTTTCTTTGGCTTTGAATTCTTTGCCAAAAAGTGTAGAGAAAATCAATATTACGATGGGATATCCGTTGAAAGATATTCCGGTGACGAGTTTGTTTGATTTGATTTTTAAACTGCATTTGAATCAAGAAAAGTTTCATAAAAAAGCAGAAGGTTCGTTTTATTTTAAAGATGTAATTGCTTTTTTAAGCCATCCGTATTTGAAGAAAATTACAGTTACTGAAAATCATAATATTGCCATCTTTTTGATAAATCAAATTCGATTTAAGAATTACATTTTTATATCGAAAAAAGATTTAATGTTTGAAATTGAAAATAGAAATGTAGAAGAGTTTGATTTTACCGAAGAAGAAATTGAAAAATTTAAACTTGTAAGTGAGCTTTTCGATACTGTTTATTCTACAAAAGAAATTATAGAAAGATGTTTATCTATAATCAAAATCTTGAAAAATCTTACAGAAGGATTGGAAAGAGAATATGTTTATAGATTTTTTAAAGTTTTTCAGCAGTTAGAAAATTTAAACAAACAATTTAATCATATTACAAATATCAAGACTTTACAGTCATTTTATTATCAACTGACAGCAAATGAAAAATTATCTTTTCAGGGAGAACCACTACAAGGTTTGCAGTTGATGGGAGTTTTAGAAACTCGTGTTTTAGATTTTGATACGGTGATTATGACTTCGGTGAATGAAGGAATTTTACCAACAGGAAAGTCGGAAAACTCTTTTATTCCGCATGATGTGAAGAATTTTTATGACTTACCAACATATTATGAAAAAGATGCGATTTTCTCTTATCACTTTTATAGATTGATTCAGCGAGCTTCTAAAATTTACATGATTTATAATACTGAGCCAGATTTTTATGGAGCGGGAGAGAAGAGTAGATTTTTGACACAATTGGAACTTTATAAAAAAGGAATTGAATATAAAATTTTAAATCCGACAGTAAAAGCAATTAACAAAGAACCGCTTACAGTTCCGAAGACGGAAGAAGTGATAGAAAAGTTGAAGGAATTTGTTAAAAAAGGGATTTCTCCTTCTGCTTTAGCGATGTATATCAAAGATCCGATTGATTTTTATGAGAAAAGAATTTTAGGAATTCGTGAACTTGAAGAAGTTGAGGAAACAATTGAAGCAAATACGATGGGGACTATCATTCATGATGTTTTGTATTCGTTATATATTGATTATGAAGGTGTTAATAAATGCATTTCTTTAGAGGATAATGCAAAAATGATGTCAAAATTTCCTATATTAGTAGAAAATTACTTTAAAAAGCATTATAAAAATGGAAATATCACATCTGGAAAGAATAGATTGATCTATGAAGTTTCTAAGAATTATGTAGAACGTTTTTTGAAGTTTGAGAAGTCAGAAATAGAAAAAGGAAGAGAAATAAAAATCCTAAAGTTAGAGAAAGAATTTAGGATAAAATTTAATGTTGATTCGATTGATTTTCCAATTTATTTAAAGGGTATAGTGGATAGAATTGATGAAGTAGATGGCGAAGAACGAATTATTGACTATAAGACAGGAAGAGTTACTTCTTCGGAGTTAAAAGTTACAGATTTTCAGAATATGATTTCTGAGGATAAATATCTGAAAGCTTTGCAAGTGATGATGTATGCTTATATCTATAAGAAACATCAGAACGAAAACCATGAAGATGTAATATGTGGTATTTTTTCTTTTAAAAACTTAAAGGAAAAGCTGATACAACTTAATTTCAGTACGAAAAGAAATGTTGTAGATAGTAAAATTACCGAAGAGAGATTTGAACAATTAGAAGAACAATTGAGAAATATAATTTTAGATATTTTCGATTTGGATAAATTATTTGAAAGAAAAGAAGTCTAAAGCTTAATTTCTCCTAAAAATTAGGTATTTATGAGGATAGAGAAAAACATCGTAATCCCAGGAAAACACCAAAGACCAATTTTAGCAGACGTATTTTACAACCCTAATAATGAACCAAAACCCGTGGTTATTTTTTGCCATGGATATAAAGGTTTTAAAGATTGGGGTGCTTGGAATTTGGTTGCAGAAGCTTTTGCTGCTGCAAATGTTTTTTTTATCAAATTTAATTTTTCTCATAATGGAGGAACTATTGATCATCCGTTAGATTTTCCAGATTTGGAAGCATTTGGAGAAAATAATATTGAAAAAGAATTGGATGATTTGGAAACCATGATTGATTGGATTTTCGAATGTGAAGATTATAAAGATGATGTAAACCTTAGGTATATAACTATTGTTGGTCATTCGCGTGGTGGTGGAATTGTAAGTTTAAAAGCAAGTGAAGATAAACGAGTAGCAAAAGTTGCGACTTGGTCAGGAGTTTGTGATTTTTCAAAAAGATTTCCGGCAGGAGAAGAGCTTTTAGCTTGGGAAGAAACAGGAGTAACTTATGTAGCAAATGCTAGAACAAATCAACAAATGCCACATTATTATAGTTATTTTGAAAATTTTGAAGAAAATAAAACACGATTTAATATTCAGCGAGCCGTGAAGAAATTGAAAGTTCCACATCTGATTATTCATGGAGCAAATGATGAAGCTGTTTTGATCAAAGAAGCTTTTAAAATGAATCGCTGGAATTCGAATAGTGAGTTATATATTTTAGAAAATGCAAACCATACTTACCAAACCAAACATCCTTGGAAAGCGCCAATTATGTCGGATGAATTACAAGAAGTGGTGGATAAGACAATTGGTTTTGTGATACAATAAAAAAGAGGTTATTTAATAAAAATAACCTCTTGGATTCTTGGGGAAATTTATTTATACCTCAAAAACTTCAGAAATAATTTTCTGAAGTTGTAGTTTCGGTAAAGCTCCTTGAGCCATTTGTACTTGCCCTTCTTTAGGACAAAAAACAAGAGTAGGAATACTTCTTACAGCAAAAGCAGCTGCAAGTTCTCTTTCTACTTCTGTGTTTACTTTATATATGATAATTTCATCTTTATACTCCTCACTTAGTTCTTCCAAAATTGGTGCCAACATCTTACAAGGATTGCACCAATCAGCATAAAAATCGATGATGCAAGGTAAATCACCTTGATATTTCCAATCTTGGCTTTCTTCATAATTAAAGACCTTTTCTAAAAAAAGTTCTTTATCAAGTTCTATTGTCATTGTCTAGAATTTTAGAATTTATTTTTTTGTGAATGTAAGTATTATTTTTTAATCTAAAATGGAATAGAATAATTGATTTAAACTGAATATGAATCTGTGAAAAAGAGTCTAAATATAAATAAAAGTTTAATATGTAAATCTTATTAATAGTTTTTAATTCTAAAAAGGTTTTTTTATGTAACGTTTAATAGTATTGTGTAATTAATTATATCATACAATTGAATTAATTTTATTGTATGATATGTAAAATGATTTAAAATATATTTAAATATTAACACATATTTTGATACTATATATATACTAATAATAAAATAATATTAGTATGACATAAATCATAAAATTATGGATGCATAATAAATAACTTTGCTCAAAGTTAAACCACTAATAAAATGAAAAAAATTATATTAATCTTCGTTATATCATTTCTAACACAAATTGGGTATTCGCAAATATCAAATGGTGAGGCTATAAACATTGCAGGGAAACAAAGAATGATTTCTCAAAGAATGTTGAAATGTTATATGATGATAGGTGCTGATATTAAAACTGATCAAGCAAGAAAAGAGTTGGATGAATCAGTAGCAGCTTTTGAAGAAGGGTATTTGTTATTGAGTGAATATGCTTCAAGTGGAAAAGTATCAAAATCGCTTGATGAAGTAAGAAAATTATGGGAACCATTTAGATTACATATTGTATCTACACCAAATCATAAAGATGCTTCTTTGTTATTAGAAGAAGCGGACAAATTATTAACAGCGAGTCAAGATGTTGTTGAAGAAATAGAGAATCATTTAAGATTAAAATCAGCAAAATTGGTTGATAAAGCAGGACGTCAGAGAATGTTATCTCAAAAGATTGCGATGTATTATATCGCACATTACTGGAAAGTACCAAATAATGATTTATATGTAAACCTTGTAAATACTACTAAGGAGTACGAGCAAGCTTTAATTATCTTAAATGAATCAGAGCTAAATACAGAAGAAATTGATACAAACTTAAAGAAAATCAATTCTCAATGGGCTTTCTCTAAGAAAACATTTGATCCAAGATCAGATAGATTAATGCCATCAGTAGTAGTAGTTACTACAAATGCAATGTTGAAGAATATGGATAATATCACAGGGTTGTATGCCGCATTAGTTGAATAAAAAAGAAACTAACCAAAATTAACTATAAATCATCTAAGAGTTATTCTTAGATGATTTTTTTTTTGGTATAAAATAAATCAATTAAAAATGAGTTTTTTAAGTGGAATTAATGTTAAAAGTCGTATTTATTTTTTAATAAACATTATTACGATTGATTTTGTAATGGACTTCTGAGTGTAACTCTGAAATTATGTAATCCGATAGCAATTTTCATAATTTTCTCTCTTTTTTTAAAGTATTTTATTCGAATTTTCTCTTTGATTATTTTTAATCTTTTTACACCAGCAAAAGCATACTCAATTCTTACTCTCATACTTTCAATAAGGGTATTTATATACTTTTTGAAATGGTGTCAAAGGCTTTAATTTTGTGTTTTTATAAGGGATAATAATATTTTCAAAATCCTTTTGAACTCCTTGGAAACCTAAATCGACAAGTATATGTGTTTTGTCTATATTGATAGAAAGGTCATCCCAAATTTTTTTATCATGAACTGTCCCAAAATAGGCTGAACTTAAAAAATGAATATATCCTTTTTTGTTTCCAATTGCCAAATGTTTTATCGTATGAATTTTCTTTTTGCCACTATATTCTTCTTTTTGATTAGCTAAATTTGTTTATCTTGGAGCTTGATTTTCAACAACATAAGCCAATAGGTGATCCTCCGAATCCTCTAGATGGTTATATATTTCTCCAAACTGAGGAAGTGCTATTAATTCTTTCAAAGAATCTAGAAAAGGATCTGTTAGAAAGTGAAACCACTCACTAATTTTAGATTGGGATAACTCAAAGAAACCTTCTAGAAGTACTTGTAGCGGATTATGTTTAAGATACATTAAATAGAATTTCAACTTTAAATAGCTTCCTTTTAAACTCATGTTTTTTCGTTCTTTATAACAAGGAGTTTTACGTAATTTCCCTTTCAAGGTATAATGTGTTATTTTTTTCGTTACATATTTTTCAAATACAGGTAATAATATTTCTATTTCTTTTGTATTTAGACTTAATAATGAATTAAATTTGCTCAAGACTTCGGGGGTTAGGATTATTTTTTGGTAGAAACAAAACTATAACCTTTTGAAGTCTTTTTTAAACTTATACTATTTTAATCGTGGTAATGTTTAATTTAACATTTAAATTATATTGTATATTTGTCGAGAAAGGAAAAAAACAAAAACTAAAGTTCACATTAAATGAGTACAAATCATAATCCTGAAGAAGAGGTAGAATTATCAAAATTATTAGGAGTTATAGGTAAAGGAATTTCTAATTTTATTAAAGGTATAGGAAGATTTTTTTCTAAGATTTTTCATGTTTTTATTTTAACTATTATATTTCTTAAAAAATATGCTTTGTATTTTATAGGGTCAATATTAATAGGTATTGGCGTTGGATATTTTGTGAAAAAATATGAAGGAGAGCTATACTTTTATGAGATGGAAATTAAGCCTAACTATGATAGTGAGGTTTATATTGCGGATAAAATCAATAATATAAATATTCAATTAGCTTTTAAAAACTATGAAGAATTAAATAAAATTTTAGAATTAAGTGCTGAAGATTTAAAGAAAATTAAAAATATAGAACTAATCCCAATTCATTATTTAAAAGATAAAGTATTGGAATATGAAGAGTTTATAAAGAATAATGATACTATAGTATCAAAATTAGTTACATTTAAGGATTTTCAGTCACAATCTTTTTCAAAATATTCTTCAAAAAGGTATAATATAGATATAGTTGTACATGAACCTATTTCAAAGAATTTTCAAGAACAATTAATTTCTTATTTTTCAGAAAATTCTAAGTTTAAGCTTGCTAGAAATTTTAAAATTAAAAACTTAGATCTAGAGGAAGAAACAATTAAAAAAGGTTTAGCGGATATTGATTCTTTAAGACTAACTAATAGATTAGTTGCATTGAAATCAGCAGAACATATTACAACTTTAGGTTCTGATATTGATATTGTAAACAGTAATGATCGAAAAGAAAATGAGGTTGATCAAAGAAATACTACGGAAGATCAAAACTTATATAGTACAGCAGAAGATTTAATTAAAAAATTAAATACTGTTTCAGAGCAAAAATTAAAATATCAAGAAATTATAAGAGTTATTTCAGATTTAAACTTTAAAGGAGTTTATACAAAGTCTGTTACATCAGATCCGATTAAACTATTTGGAATTCTTAGTTTTGTTTTGGCATTAGCAGTTATATTACTTTTAAAGTTTAATACATATTTAAAAAACTATAAAAAATAAATGAATCAAAAACATATCTTAGTTACGGGAGGAGCAGGATTTATTGGTGCAAATTTTGTAAAATATTATATAGAAAAGGAAGAAAATGTAACTATCATAAATTTGGATAAACTAACTTATGCTGGTAGTTTAGAAAATTTAAAAGATGTGAATTCTGATCGACATATTTTTGTAGAAGGAGATATCTGTGATAGAAAACTTGTAGAAGAATTATTTGTGGAATACGATATCCGAGGAGTAATTCATTTCGCAGCAGAATCTCATGTAGATAATTCTATTACGGGTCCAGAAGCATTTATGCAAACGAATGTAATTGGAACATTTACGTTGATTGATGTAGCTAGAAATTATTGGATGGATGCCCCAAATTCATATAAAGAAGGATATGAGAATACAAGATTTCATCATGTCTCTACAGATGAAGTTTATGGAACATTAGGAGAAACTGGTCTTTTTGAAGAAACAACTCCATATGCACCAAATAGTCCTTATTCTGCGTCAAAAGCATCGAGTGATTTTGTAGTAAGAAGTTATTTTCATACTTATGGAATGAATGTCGTTACTACAAATTGTTCTAATAATTATGGACCAAAACAACACGATGAAAAATTAATTCCAACGATATTAAGAAAAGCACTTCAGGGAGAAAATATTCCAATTTATGGTGATGGTTTAAATATTCGTGATTGGCTTTATGTTTTAGACCATTGTAAAGGTATTGCTTTGGCTTATGAAACAGGAAAACCTGGAGAAACTTATAATATCGGAGGAAGAAACGAAAAAACAAATCTTTATATTGTTCACGCTATTTGTGAATACTTAAATGAAAATTATCCAAAAGAGGATAGTTCTTCTTATAAAAGTTTAATCACATTTGTTACAGATAGACCTGGACATGATTTTAGATATGCAATTGATGCTTCTAAAATAGAAAATGAACTAGGTTGGAAAGCAGATGAAAATTTCGAAACAGGAATAGTGAAAACTATCGAATGGTACATCGAAAAATATAAAGAATCAGGAATACTACAATAGAATATGAAAGGAATAATATTAGCAGGAGGTTCAGGAACAAGATTACATCCTTTGACTTTAGCTGTAAGCAAGCAATTGATGCCTGTTTATGATAAACCAATGATTTATTATCCATTATCAACTTTGATGTGGGCTGGAATCAATGAAATATTAATAATCTCTACACCACATGATTTACCATTATTCAAATCTTTATTAGGAGATGGGAAAAAATATGGATGTAGATTCGAATATGCTGTGCAAGAACATCCAAATGGATTAGCAGAGGCATTTATTATTGGTGAAGAATTTATCGGAGATGATAAAGTTGCTCTGATTCTTGGAGATAATATTTTTTACGGAACAGGTTTAGCGGATTTATTACAAGCAAATAATAATCCTGATGGAGGAATTATCTATGCTTATCATGTTCATGATCCTGAAAGATATGGAGTGGTGGAATTTGATGCAGAAGGAAAAGCGATTTCTTTGGAAGAAAAACCAAAAGTTCCAAAATCAAATTATGCAGTTCCTGGGATTTATTTCTATGATAATGATGTAGTTTCAATTGCAAAAAACATCAAACCAAGCGATCGTGGAGAATTAGAAATTACAGATGTAAATAAAGTTTATCTAGAAAAAGATAAGCTTCAAGTAAGTATTTTAGATAGAGGTACAGCTTGGTTGGATACAGGAACATTTAATTCTTTAATGCAAGCATCTCAGTTTGTTCAAGTGATTGAAGAAAGACAAGGATTGAAAGTTGGAGCAATTGAAGAAGCTGCCTTTAAGATGGGATTCATCAATGAAGAGCAATTTAAAGAATTAGCGACTGCTTTAGTAAAAAGTGGTTATGGAAAGAATTTATTAGAATTACTAAAATAAATGAAAGTTCAAGAAACAAAACTAAAAGGTTGTTTTATTATCGAACCAACTGTTTTTGAAGATAAAAGAGGTTATTTTTTCGAAAGTTTTAATACACAAAAGTTTAATGAAGCAATTGGAAAAGAAATAAATTTTGTTCAGGATAACCAATCTTTTTCTTCTAAAGGAGTTTTAAGAGGATTACATTATCAAGTAGGAGAACATGCACAAGCGAAATTAGTTAGAGCTCTAGAAGGAACTGTTCTGGATGTAGCAGTAGATTTAAGAAAAGATTCACCAACTTTTGGACAACATGTAGTAGTGGAACTAACTGCTGAAAACAAAAAGCAGTTGTTCGTTCCTAGAGGATTTGGACATGGTTTTGTTGTTTTAAGTGAAACTGCAACTTTCTTTTATAAATGTGATAATTTTTACAATAAAGAATCCGAAGGAGGAATTATTTACAACGATAAAACAATCGGAATCGATTGGAAGATGAAGGAATCTGAGTTGATTATTTCTGATAAAGATATCGTTTTACCAAACATTGAAAATGCGCGATTAGCATGAAAATATTAATTACCGGAGCAAGTGGTCAATTAGGTAATTGCTTAAAAGAGTTAGCAGATTCTTTTAAGCAATTTGCTTTTTATTTCAAGTCATCTAAAGATTTAGATATTACAAATATTGAAGATTTAGAGAGAGATTTTACAGAAAATCAATATGATTATTGTATTAATTGTGCTGCTTATACAGCAGTTGATCAGGCAGAATCAGATGTTGAAAATGCTGAAAAAGTAAATGTTTTAGGAAGTAAAAATCTTGCCGAAGTTTCTAAAAAAAATAAAACGGTTTTAATTCATATTTCTACGGATTTCGTTTTTGATGGAAATAAAAACACGCCATATGTAGAAAATGATGTTACAAATCCTCTTGGAGTTTATGGTAAAACGAAATTAGAAGGGGAATTAGCGATTCAAAATGTTTTGGAGAGTTATTTTATACTAAGAACTTCTTGGCTGTATTCTGAGTTTGGAAATAACTTCATGAAGTCGATGATTCGTCTTGGAACGGATAGAGATGAACTTGGAATTATTTACGATCAAATCGGAACTCCAACGTATGCAATGGACTTAGCAAAGTTTATTCTTTATTTAATTCAAAATAAAAAACAAGATTTTGGAGTTTATCATTTTAGCAATTTAGGAGCTGCAAGTTGGTATGATTTTGCAAAAGCTATTTTTGAGTATGAGAATATAGAGGTAAAAGTGAATGTTATTCGTACAGAACAATATCCAACACCAGCAGAAAGACCAAAATTTAGTGTGATGGATAAAAATAAAATTTTAACAACTTTCGATTTTCAGATTCCTTATTGGAGAGAAAGTTTAAAAGAATGTTTATATAAAAATAAGAAATAAATTAAATGAACCCTAAAGATAAAAAGTTTCATATGAAAAAGATCCCAAATTTAGACGTATTACGTTTTTTTTTGGCATCTTTTGTAGTTTTACAACATTTACCAAAACTGTGTAAAAATCAAAACTTACCATATTTTGACGGTTTACCGATTTTAAATAGAGGAGTAGATTCTGTTTATGTATTTTTTGTTTTAAGTGGTTTTTTAATTATAAAATCCATTTATGAAGAGAAGTCGAAGAGTTTTTTTTCGATTAAAAACTTCTATGTGAGAAGAATTTTACGAATTTTCCCTGTCTATTACTTTGTGATGATTTTTGGTTTAATTTTTTATAATTTAATATTACCATTAATTGGAATACCATTTGAAATAACTTATTCGATTCCTGTCGGATTGGCAATGATGGTATTTTTTTTACCAAATGTATTTAGTATCATGTATGAGCCTGGAGGAATTTTACAAGTTTTATGGTCTTTAGGTATCGAAGAACAATTTTACCTTCTAGTTGCACCTTTGATGTATTTATTACCATTAAAAAAGATTTTAAAAACGCTCATTATTTTAGCTTCTATATATTTTATAATATTTCATTTACCTGCACTTGATTTTCTGAGAAAATATGAATTTATGTATTTTTTCTTATTTTTTGGAGGTATTGTTGCTATTCTTGAAGAAAAAAAGAAATTAGAGTTTTTTAAAAAAAGTAGAATATTTGCCTTCACAATGATATCACTTACGGTACTTTATTTCTTTACAGATTTATTCTTATTTAAAACTTTATTTTTAAAAAACTTATTTACTGGAATTGTATTTACATTTTTTGTTTTTGTTTTAGGATATGGGAATGTTGGTTTTAAAATTAAGAATAAAATGTTGAATTATTTGGGTAAAATATCATATGGAATTTATATGTACCATGTAATAGTTTTAAATTTTGTTGTGTTTTTATTTTTAAAAATTCAAGATAAAATAATATTAACCGATACTTTGGTGATTATTTCTATTAATATTTTAACTTTTATATTAACATTTTTAATATCACATCTATCTTTCAAGTATTATGAAAGTTATTTCTTAAAACTTAAGAATAAGTTCAGAAGATAAAATTTGAATTATGAAAAACTTGATATGTAAATTAGGATTATTCTTTATATTTTTTGATAACATGTATTTACCTTTTGATATTGGTTTTGATTTTAAACTGATATATATATTTATGTTGTTATTTATTGTATATGCAACATCAATTATCGGAAGGGTTAATATCAAAAAAGAAGATCTTCAAATTTTAACTTTTGTATTATTTTTTTTAATGATAAATCTTTTTGTTAATATTTCAGGAATAGTTTTATTTATGAAGCAATTTATTGGAATATCGATTGCTTTTATTTATTCCTTTTTATTTATAGCTGTTTATAAGTTTGATTTTAAAAAAATAATTGAAGATTATATATTAGTTATAAAAATAGCTATAATAGGAGGTCTGCTACAATTTATTTTTGCAAAGTTAGGAAAACATTATTTAGTTGATTTTTCAGTTTTAGGATTTGATCTAGGTAATAATGAATATAAAAAATATCCTTTTAGAGTTCATAGCTGGTTTCAAGAACCTTCTTTTTTGGTATACGCAATCACTCCAATATTATTAATTGTCATTACAAGATTTTTTGGACTTCATCGAAAAGTTTCATTTTTTATATCTGTTCTGACAATTTTTGTAGTTTTTTTATCAATGTCATCAATAGGTTTTATAAGTATTCTTTTAAGTGTTGGATTATTTTTAATTTCAAAATATTCATTTGTTAAGAAACCTATTTTTCTAGTAAGTATAAGTATTGCAGTAATAATTGTCTCTTTGTTTGTTTATAATTTACCAAAAGTTAAAACTAGAGTAGATGATACTATAAATATTTTAACTAGTGATCAAATAACTACAGAACAAATTGATGATCTAAACTTTAGTTCTTATGCTTTGTTCAGTAATTTTAAAGTTGCAATGGCTTCATTTAAAGAAGATCCAATTTTTGGTTGTGGTTTGGGAAATTATGAATTGAGATATGATGAATTGATTGATGAAGTACTACCTCCTAATAAATTTATAAAATATAAAATATGGTTGAATAGAGGTGAGGCAAACAGCTTTTTTTTTCGTTTTCTTACTGAGACAGGTCTTATAGGAATTTTATTTTACTTTTGGTTTCTATATCATTATAGAATTCGATTTCCTAAAAATTATCAAGATAATAAAGAGTTAATACTATTATGGTGTTTTAATAATGGACTTTTCATCTTATTTATATTAAGATTATTGAGAAATGGACATTATATTCATTTAGGTATAGAATTTATGTGGATAATGTATTATTTAACCTCTTTACAGTACAAAATAAAACGTAGAGAATATCAAGAAAAATTAAGTATTAATACTTAATTTTTAATTATGTTTAATTTAATGATTATGCTTGTTTGTTAGGTATTTTGTAATTAATTTAATGTTTAATGTTAAAATATTTAATATTAATTTAATTTTTTTTAAAAAAATATTTTATATATATTAGACCTGTATTTATAAGGAATACACCTCAACTAACTTACAAACAATCACTTACATTATGAATGGAAAATTAACTCTACTATTAAGGATTTTGTTATCATCCATCCTTATTTTTTTAGGTTTCAATCACTTTTTTCATCTTCTTTCAGAAGAAATTTTTAACCTAGAATTACTAAATATTTTTAATTTAAATTACTTTGCAGATGTAATAAGTATAATGCAAATAATAGGGGGCGGGCTGATTTTAACTAAGAAATGGCAAGTTTTAGCACTTATAATGCTTATGCCTTTATCTTTTAATGTATTATTTTTCTATCTGAAACTAGATCCAAATACATTAGGTCTAGAAGCAATTGTAGCAATATTGAATATTTTATTTGTTTACCACAATTGGAATAAAATTCAAACTTTTTTCAAAAGAAAGTTGAGTTTAAAAAATCTGTGAAAATAAATAAAAGCCAAAAGCTCCAACTAAGTATAAAAGTATCATATAATGTGAATTTAAAAATGGTATAATTTATATAAAGAATGTTTTGAAATGCTTCTGCAAACTCTAGGTTTGACAGAAGCATTCGTAAACTTAAACTAATCTATAATCTACAATTTGTTTGTATCATCGTTCATTCCCAACTGCGCTTTCAACTTCTCTAAATCATTATCAGCTGAAGCATTTGTGGTATTTAAAGCTTTTTCGATTTCATCATCTACACTCTTACTTTCATTTGCGATATCTCCATAAGCTTCTGCTAAAGCTTCCTCTTGAGCAACTTTCTCTTTCATTTTCTCTAACATACTCACTGTAGAAGAACTATCAATTGAAGCCAATTGTTTATTAAGATTCTTCGTAGCATCTGTTACTCTTACTCTTGCCTTTAAAGTTTTTAATTCATTTTCCCATTTACTCAAGTTACTCTTGATTGTTTGGATATTTGCTTCCAACTGAGAAATAGATTTTTCAAATTTAGTTACTTCTTCTTTTGCTCTAGCAGCATTTTGTACAGCAGCATCTTTCTTGATTAAAGCTTCTTTAGCTAATCTGTCTGCGTCCTCCATAGTCATTTGACCATTCTGCGCTTTTTTCAATAATAGCATTGCTTTACTTTGGTAGTCATTTGCAACGCTTTCTTGCTCTTGCATTTCTTTTCTAGAACGGATTGTCATTGCTTTTACTTGTGCTAATGATTCCATGCTCTTTGCAAGATCCTTTTTCAAATCACGGATTCCTTGTTCCGTCAATTTTATTGGGTTTTCTAATTTATCTATTGCAGAGTTTGCTTCTGCTTCACCTATCTTAAATAATCTCCTAAATATATTCATCTTAAATTTTCTTTTATAGTCTAATTAATATTTTACAAATTCTAAGATCTGCTTAGAATATTCACTAAGTAATAAACTTAATGAGTTTAAAGTACCTTCTAATTCGTTTAAATCTAAATTTTCTAATTGAAGTGTGTCTCTAAAAATCACCTTTCTACCTGTCTGATCTAATGCAAAAGCCCCATGAATAATATCTCTATTTTTTCTAAGAAGCTCCTGATACACGTCTACAGAAGGATTGTTGATCTCAAAAATAAACTGCTCTAAAATTAAAATCGGAGCAGCTACGCCAACAATTAAATTTGCAATTCCTTCTTCTTCTTTTGCAATGGTTAAAATTCCTTCTTCTTGGTTTTCATACGTAATGTCAAAATCTAATTCTAGTAAATAAGATTTGATAATTTGAAAATGATCTTTCATTGGTTTTTAATAGTTAGTTTGTTTACTTCAATATTACAAAATTGATTTGTGAATACTTTTTCTTTTCTTTTAAAATTTGACTTTTTCTTTTTGTTTGCAATAAATATTAGCAATTATTCCCAGTTTCGGTTTTTAAGGCTTCAAATATTGACTTTTTCTTTCTTTTCAATGATTCAAAGGTACACATAATTTTAGTATATGCAAATATAATTTGCAAAAAAATGAAATTAAGCTATTTATTTTAGTTTAAATTATTCTTTAATTTGAGTTTAAGCTTAATAAAATCAATAGTTTATGTTAAATATTTTTTTTTGTTAATAAATTGCTAAGTTTTTTAGTATCTGTAAATATTCACTAATTTTATTACTCATTAAAAATATATTCTATATTATTGCTCAAAATTTAGGAAGGATGACATACTTTGGTAAAAACATAAAGAAAATAAGAGGTGTAAAAAATTTAAGTCAGCAAGCATTTGCAGATTTATTTGATCTTAAGAGAGGAACTTTAGGAGCTTATGAAGAAGGACGTTCGGAACCAAAAATCGAAACGTTATTAAAGATTACGAAACATTTCCAAATTACTTTAGAAGATATTTTGACTCGTGAGATGAAAGTAAACGAGCTTTTACAGTTTAAAGACGATTTATTATTTCAATCTAAAATATCTTGGGAAGAAAATTTTACTTCCATTCCTTGTATTACCAAAAGTCAATTGAAAAATTATCCGAGTTATTTTGGTAAAGCACATTATATAAAAGATCTTCCAACCATTACAATTCCTTCTAACAGTTCTAAAGAAATGAGAGCTTTGGTGATTTCTTCTTTAGAAATGAATAATTACGGACAAGGTTTTTCTCCAAAAGATATTGTTATTGGAGAAGAGATGTCTGTAGAGAACATTCTTAAGAAAGAAGGAGAGTTTTTAGGTTTCGTAGTTTTGGAAGATGAAATCTTATTTAGAAATATTTTAGTGCAAGAAGAAAAGGTGATGTTGCGCGCTTTTCACCCAAGTGTAGACGATGTAGAGATAGAAAAAGACCAAATTTTAGAAGTTTGGAAAGTAATTCACGCTTTTTATCACAAATTACCAGAAATACAAAGTCCATTTGAAAATAAATTATCAATTTTGGAGAACGAATTGAAAGCGCTAAAGCAAAAACTAAAATGAGACAAAATATAAGTGTAGCAGTCGATGCAATTGTTTTTGGATATATCGAAAATTCTTTACAATTACTGTTAATAGAACGACTAACAGAACCGTTCCAAAATTGTTGGGCAATTCCAGGAGGGTTTGTTACAGACAACGAATCTCTAGAAGATGCAGTAAGTAGAGAGTTGAAAGAAGAAACCAACTTAGATATCCATTATTTGGAGCAATTATATACTTATGGTAAACCCGATCGTGATCCGAGAGGTCATGTAATTTCGATTGCATATTTTGCAATTGTAAAACCTGATAAATTTGAAGTAAAAGCAGACACGGATGCAAAGGAAGCAAAATGGTTTCCGATTAACGATCTTCCTGACTTGGCTTTTGATCATGCAAAAATAATTGCAGATGCTAAAGAAAGACTTCAAAACAAACTTTCTTATCAGCCAATTGGGTTTGAACTTTTAAACGACAAATTCTTATTTTCAGATCTAGAGAAACTTTATACTACAATTTTAGAAAAAAGTATCGATAGAAGAAATTTCAGAAAAAAGATTTTAAGTTTTAATATTTTAGAAGAATTAAACGAAAAAGTAAGCGAAGGACGTGGAAGACCTGCAAGTTTGTTTGCTTTTAAACGTGAAAAATATTTCGAACTTTTAGAAAGTGGATTTGTTTTCGAGATTAAATAAAATTCATTTTTAAACCATATTAAAAAAGAGATTATTCTATCAAAGGGTAATCTCTTTTTATTTTAATTGATATTAGTAAGCTTTATTTTGTATTAAAATCTATAAATCAATAAGTTCCCCTCTTGAGAGGCAGGGCTGTCAGGTTCTCCATTTTTTAAATTGAAAACCTGGTGCACTTTTGTAAAGTGTGCCCATTGTTTCTAGTATTTGTATGGTCACGAGTTACAAACTCGCGCCAGCGATCATATAAAATTAATAAAATCAGACTAGAACTTGACAGCCCTGCTCTTGAGAGGGGCTAGGGTGTGTTTTAAAGAAACAAAATCTTTTAGTGATAATATTTTTATTTCTTCTGAAACTCATTTTTCAAAGCTTCATCTATTTTTATATGTTCTGGTAACACACGAAGTCGATAAGTTCCTTCACCCAAAAAAGTAAACAAATCTTTTCGCTCTAAAGCATTATTTTTTTCTAGATTTAAAATGGAATTAATGTTTTCTATAATTCTAGAAAGATAAGTTTGACTTTTTATTTTCCCATCGGAACCAACTAAAATTCCCTGTTTAGAAGCATTCTGATTTTGTCTGGAAATAGCAAATAGCAAGAAATTTTTGAATTGTGTAGTTTTAGAACCAAAGTCAATTAATTCATCATAAATATCTTTTGAAGGAATAGTGATTTTTACCAAAGACCAATCTATAAAATGAAGAGTTACTTCCTTAGAAGTTGGAGTTTGTGCAAGTTCGATAACCCAACTAGTAGCCAAAACTAGACAAATACTTATAAGAGAAGTTTTCGCAATGATTTTGATTAAATGAAAAGTAAAAATACTTTCAGGAAGTTTGATCACATCTGGTAATTGTGAAACTAACATCATCAACAAAGCAAGAAATGCTATAATTCCAATTAGTTTTAAATTTCTTTGGGTAAAAGTTTTATAAAAAGTCAACATCAGCCAATAAGTGATTAATATAGAAATCAGAAAATCTGGAATGGCATTTAGTTTTAAGCTATTAAAAATATAAAAATCGTCACCAAAAATAAAGGTAGAAATGATGGTGATAAAAGCTAATCCTAAAATGGTAAACGAAATCGTAGTTCGAATTTTAGATTTTTGAAATAAATATTTTGGTGCATGACGAAAATAAAACAGCGCAAAAAAGAAGCAAATATTATTTAAAGCTGAAAAAATAGAAAGACCTGCAGTAAAGTTTTGAGCATCTAAGGAAGAGAAATTGATATAAATTAAATTCCAAACTCCAGAAACTACCCAAACAAACATTGCCAAAGCTAGGTAAAAAAGACCTTTATCTAATCTTGGTTGTTGCTCGTCTTCTATAAGTTTTGTTTTAAATTGTTTTTGAATATGGTACCAAATAGCAAGAAGCAGACTTCCTCCAATAAAAGAAATAAAAATACTTGCTAAAAGATGAAAAAAATCGACAGATAAGTTCATAACAAAAATTGTTCTACTACAAGTATAAGACTTTTTAAAGTAAGTTTTTCAAAAGAAAATATTTGTATTTTTAGTTTTCAAGTTTAAATTATTACTGAAAAAATAGAATCAAAATATCGAAAACTAGGAAATGAAATATAAAAAATTACCAAACACAGAAATAGAAGTAAGTCAGATTTGTTTAGGAACGATGACTTTTGGAGAACAAAACACGCTTGAGGAAGCACATCAGCAATTGAATTATTCTTTAGATAAAGGAGTAAACTTTATCGATACTGCAGAAGTATATGCAGTTCCAACTAAAGCGGAAACTTATGGAGAAACAGAGCGAATTTTAGGAACTTGGTTGAAAGAAAATCGTTCGAAAGTTGTTTTAGCTTCCAAAATTGCAGGACCAAACAGAAGTTTAGATTACATCCGTCCGGATTTGAGTTTTTCTAAAGAGAATTTAAATAAAGCTTTAGAACAAAGTTTAGAAAGACTACAAACGGATTATTTGGATATTTATCAATTGCACTGGCCAGAGAGAAAAACGAACTTTTTTGGGAAAAGAGGTTTTAAACAAGACGCTACAGATCTTTGGGAAGATAATTTTGCACAAATCATCGAAACTTTAGAGGGTTTTAAAAAAGAAGGGAAAATTCGTCATTTTGGAGTTTCGAATGAAACACCTTGGGGATTGATGCGTTTTTGTGAAGAAGCTAGAAAAAATGATTGGGAAAAACCTATCACGATTCAAAATCCGTATTCTTTGTTGAATAGAACTTTTGAAACAGGTTTGGCAGAAATTTCTCACCGAGAAGATATCGGACTTTTGGCTTATTCTCCTTTAGCTTTCGGAATTTTGTCTGGGAAATATTTACAAGAGCAACCTGATGATGCAAGATTGACTTTGTATCCACAAATGAAAAGATATAGTAATTTGGAAGTTTCAGAAGTGGTAAAAAAGTATGCTTCTTTAGGAAATGACTTCGGAATTTCTTTAGCACAACTTTCTTTAGCATTCATTAGACAACAACCTTTTGTGACAAGTACGATTATTGGAGCTACAAAAATGTTGCAGTTAAAGGAAAATATTGAAAGTGTGGATGTAGAACTTTCGGAAGAATTATTAAATGAGATCGAAAAAATACATACTTCGCAGCCAAATCCTGCGCCATAATTTGTAATAAAAAATTGATTTACAGTATATTTAATAAAAAGCAATGTTTTAATTCTAAGACATTGCTTTTTTAATTTCTAGAAACATTCTTTATTATAAGTGAATAAAATCTAGAAAATTTTTGAAAAAAGTTTAAAAAAATGCTTGAATTAAAATTGAATATATAATTTTAATCTTGCTATTTTTTTATAATTTTACTACTTAAATAGTTAAAAAAAAGAAATAATACTAATCTAAGTTTAATTTTAGTTAAAAAATTTTAACCGTTCTTTAACAAGGAAAATATTTTTTTTTATGCTATTTGCATTCATAAATAAAGCAATGTAAATTCACGCATTAAATAATTGAAAAAAATAATGGAAGAAAACACTACTGCATCTGTTGATATTAAAGCAATTAACGAGAAAATCGAGAAGGAAAGTGCATTTGTTGATATGCTAATAATGGAAATGAACAAGGTAATTGTAGGTCAAAAATATATGATTGAACGATTACTTATTGGTTTGTTAGGTAACGGACACATTCTTTTAGAAGGGGTTCCAGGACTTGCAAAAACATTAGCGATTAACACTTTATCAAAAGCAGTACATGGTTCTTTTAGTAGAGTTCAGTTTACTCCTGATTTATTACCTGCGGATGTTGTTGGTACCATGATTTACAACATGAAAGAGAATGATTTCTCTATTAAAAAAGGACCAATTTTCGCAAATTTCGTTTTAGCGGATGAGATCAACCGTGCACCAGCTAAAGTACAATCTGCACTTTTAGAAGCAATGCAAGAGCGCCAGATTACGATTGGTGATGAAACTTTCAAATTAGACGAGCCTTTCTTAGTAATGGCAACACAGAATCCTGTGGAGCAAGAAGGAACGTATCCTTTACCAGAAGCACAGGTGGATCGTTTTATGTTGAAAACAGTTATTGATTATCCTAAATTAGAAGAAGAACAATTGATTATGAGAAGTAATCTTAAAGGTTCTTTTGAAAAAGTAAACCCAGTGGTTTCTTTAGATCAAATCAATAATGCAAGAAAAGCAATCAAAGAAGTATATATGGATGAAAAAATCGAGAAATATATACTTGATATCATATTTGCGACTCGTTATCCAGAAAAATACAATTTAGGAGATTTATCTTCTTTAATTAGTTTCGGAGCTTCTCCTCGTGGATCTATTAGTTTAGCAACTGCTGCAAAATGTTATGCATTCATCAAGAGAAGAGGATATGTAATTCCTGAAGATGTTCGTGCTGTAGTGATTGATGTATTACGTCACAGAATCGGAATTACTTATGAAGCAGAAGCAGAAAATGTAACTTCAGTTGATATTATCAATAAAATTATCAATGAAGTAGAAGTGCCATAGAATATGTTTTAATGTAAAATAAATCATGATAGGAGAATTTGATTCTCCTTTCTTTACTTAAAACTAAAAACAATGGATACGAAAGAAATACTTAAAAAAGTACGTAAAATTGAAATAAAAACACGTCGTCTATCAGATCATATTTTTTCTGGAGAATATCATAGTTCATTCAAGGGAAGAGGTATGACTTTTAGCGAGGTTCGAAAATACCAATTTGGAGATGATGTAAGAGCAATCGACTGGAATGTGACTGCTCGATACAACGAACCTTATATCAAAGTTTTTGAAGAAGAGAGAGAACTTACCATGATGTTGATGGTCGATGTCAGTGGTTCGGAACTTTTTGGGACAACCAAACAATTTAAAAAAGATACGATTACAGAAATTGCTGCGACTTTATCTTTTTCTGCAACACAGAATAATGATAAAGTTGGACTAATTCTTTTTTCGGATGAAATAGAGCTTTTTATTCCACCAAAAAAAGGAAAAACGCACGTTTTGAGAATTATTCGTGAGTTGATAGAATTTCAACCAAAAAGTAAAAAAACAGATATTTCAGGAGCTTTAAAGTATTTATCTAATGTGATGAAGAAAAAAGCTATTGTTTTTGTTTTATCTGATTTTATGGATGAAGATTATTATCAAACACTAAAAATTGTTGGGAAAAAACACGATGTAACCGGAATTCGAGTATATGACAAAAAAGAAATGGAAATACCGAATCTTGGAATTGTTCCGATGTTAGATGCAGAAACAGGAGAAACAATGATGGTGAATACATCTTCTAAAAGAGTTCGAACGCAATACAAAGCACATTATTTAAAGATGATTGATTATTATGATAAATCATTTAGTAGAAGTGGAGCTGGTACGATTAGTACTCGTATTGACGAAAGTTATGTAACAAAGTTATTAGGTTATTTTAAACAAAAAGGAGCATAATATTTTGAAAAAATATTTACTACATATTGCTTTATTCTTAGTTTGTTTTGTTGGTTTTTCGCAACAAGACTATAAGATTGAGACAAAAACAGATACTGAAAATATTCGTATTGGAGAACAATTTCACTATGAAGTTTCTGTAGAAGCATCTGAAAAGGCTGATTTTCCTGCTACTTTAGAAAATTTGAATAAAGTAGAGGTCTTAGAGTCTTTTGATGTGGATACAATTAATGAAAGATTGGTGAAAAAATATCTTTTGACAAGTTTTGATAGCGGAAGATATGTGATTCCAAGACAAAAAATTCTTTTAAATAATAAACCATTTTATACAGATTCACTTTTTATTGAGGTAGCAACTGTTGCTGTGGATACTACGAAACAAAAATTGTATCCTAGCAAAGGAATATTCTTCCAAGAAGAAGTAGATGTTCCAAATAACAATTACATCTGGTGGATTGTTGGAGTAATGGTTATTATTTTGATTGCATTATTTATTATTTCTACAAGAAAAAGAAGAAAAGAGAAATATTCAGAAATTGTATTGCCTCCATTAGAAGAAGCAATTGAAAAACTGAAAGTATTGGATGTTTCTAAAGTAAATACGCAAGAAGAAGCAAAGGAATACTATAGTATGCTTACGGAAATTGTGAGAAATTATATTGGACGTGATGTGAAAATTCCAACGCTGGAGGTTACTTCGGATGAGTTGATTACATTACTTTCTTTACACAATAAGTCGGAGAACTTAGGAATTCCGAAAGAAACTATTGAAGGTTTACGTAAGTTTTTACAAAATGCAGATTTAGTAAAATTTGCCAAATCTAGACCTTTACAAGAAGAAATGTCTGTGGATAAAAACACAGCAGAAAATGTAGTAAAAGAAATTCAATCTATTGTTCATAAACCAAAACTGGACGAAAATGGAAATCCTATTATAGAGGAAACTCCAGAGATGATTGCAAAGAAAAAAGGAAACAGAAGAATGGCAATTGCAGTTTCTGTTACAGTTGCAACGATTATTGTTCTTACAGTTGGTTCTATGGTTTATTTTGGACCTAAATATGTAATTGATACTGTTTTTAGAAACGAAAGTTTACAGTATACAGAGAAAGAATGGAATCGATCTTCTTATGGATATCCATCGGTTTCTATTGAAACTCCTGTAATCTTGAAAGCTGAAGATATTGTGCTTCCTCCGCAAATCAAAGAGCAAATGGAAGTTGGTGTTTTCTCAAATGTTTCTTCTAGCGGATTCGAGATTGCAGTAAATACAACTTCTTTCAAACAAGAATTACCAAACTTCGAATTAGAAGCAGCGAAAAATTCTGCAATCGAAAGATTAAAGAAAGAAGGAGCAAGCTTTAAGAAAATTGATAGCGATATTAAAACAATTAACGGAAATGAGTGTATGTTGGTAAAAGCTTATTTCTCGTTTGAAGATCCAGAATCTAAAGAAGTTTACGATAGATATTTAGATTTAGCAATTTTTGGAAGTAAACATGGAGTTCAAATTGTTCAGATTAGTTATTTAGACTCGGATGTTTATGGAGAAGATATCTCAGAAAGAATTATAAACTCTATTCAATTAGAAAAAGACGAAGAATAAAATTATGTTTGAAAATTTTGAGTTTATGAATCCATCCTATTTGTGGTTTTTAATCATAATTCCACTTCTTTTGGTATGGAAAATTTTTACAAGAAAAAAAGAAAGAGCCACTTTGAAAATGGGATCTTTAAAAGGATTTCAATTAGAGTCTTCGTGGTTGACTAAATTATATCCGCTATTATTTATTTTAAGATTAATAGCAATTGCATTTTTGATTGTAGCATTAGCAAGACCAAGAACGGTAGATGTTAGTACTAAAAGAAAAGTGAACAAAGGAATTGATATTGTAATGGCAATGGATGTTTCTGGAAGTATGTTGGCAAAAGATTTAAAGCCAAATCGTTTGGAAGCTTTAAAGAAAGTGGCAATTAACTTTGTTTCAGAACGCCCGAATGATCGAATCGGAATTGTTGTTTATGCTGGAGAAAGTTATACACAAACTCCAATTACAAGTGATAAAGGAATTGTAAAAAATTCGATTGAAAATATTACTTGGGGACAAATTGATGATGGAACAGCCATTGGAATGGGACTTGGTTCGGCAGTAAATCGACTGAAAGATAGTAAGGCAAAAAGTAAAGTAATTATTTTACTTACAGATGGTGTAAATAATGCAGGATTTGTAGATCCAAAAACAGCAACAGAACTTGCAGTGAATTATGGAATCAAAGTTTATACTATCGGAATCGGTACGAATGGAATGGCGCCATTTCCATATGCGAAAACTGCAAATGGAAGATTTATGTATAGAAATGCTCCTGTAGAAATTGATGAAACACTTTTGAAATACATCGCAAAGGAAACAGGAGGAGTATATTTTAGAGCAACAAACAATAGCAAATTACAAGCTATTTATGACGAGATTAATAAACTTGAAAAAACAGAAATTGAAGAATTCAAGTATTATAATTATGATGAAAAATATCGATTCTTAGTGATTTTAGCAGGAATTTTGATATTTATAGAAATGTTGTTGCGATTTACAGTTTATAAAAGTTTTATTTAAAAATGTATCAATTAGAAGAACCAAAATATTTTATAGCACTTATAGTGATACCAATACTAATCGTTACATTTTTAGGGATGTATTGGTGGAAAAAACGTACACAAAAGAAATTTGCTGATTCTTTTTTGATCAAAAAATTGAGTCCAGAAAAATCTACATTTAAATCTATTTTAAAAATTGTAGTACTTTCTTTAGGATTAGCATTTTTAGTAATTGCTTTGGTAAACCCTAAGATGGGAACCAAATTAGAGACGATAAAAAGACAAGGAGTAGATATTGTTTTTGCTTTGGATATCTCAAAGAGTATGTTGGCAGAAGATATTGCGCCAAGTAGACTTCAGAAAGCAAAACAAATTATTGATAAAGTAATTGATAAATTAGGAAGTGATAGAATTGGAATTATCGCTTATGCAGGAAATGCTTATCCTCTTTTACCAATTACAACAGATCATGGAGCTGCAAAAATATTTTTACAAAATGCAGATCCAAATTTAGTTTCTTCGCAAGGAACTTCTATTAATGATGCTTTACAATTAGCAGAAACGTATTATAATAATGATGAACAAACGAATAAATTCTTGATTCTTATTTCGGATGGTGAAGATCATCAAGGAGTAGATAATTCTATTGTTGCTAAAGCTGCAAAAGACGGAATCAAGATTTATACAATTAGTGTTGGAACAGAAAAAGGAGGTCCAATTCCTTTGAAGCATAATGGAAGAGTCGTAGAGTACAAAAGGGATCGTGAAGGAAATGTTGTAAATACGAAGATGGATCCTAAAATGTTGATGCAAATTGCAGAGGAAGGAAATGGAGAATATCTGAATGGAAATAGTACAAAAAATACTGTAGATGCAATTCAAGATATTTTGGTAAAAGCAGATAAAAATGAATTTGAATCAAAACAGTTTTCAGATTATAAATCACAATTTCAATGGTTTTTAGGAATTGGGTTAATTCTGTTAATTATCGATTTATTATTGTTTGAAAAGAAAACGAAGTGGATTCAAAAATTAAATTTATTCAATGAAAAATAAAGCTATACTATATATAATTTGTTTGATTTCTAGTTTTGTTTTTTCACAAGAAGATTTGAAAAAAATGAGATTAGAATCAGATGCTTTCGTAAAAGAAGGAAATGATTTATTCGAAGAAAAGAAATATGCAGAAGCCGAAGTAAAATACAAAGAAGCTTTGGTGAAAAATCCTTTAAACAAAAAGGCTGTGTATAATCTTGGAGATGCTATTTTAGGACAAGGAAGAATGAAAGAAGCAATTGCTCAATTCAAATCTTTCAACAAAATGTCTGATAACAAAATGGAAAAAGCAGCTTCTTTCCATAATATTGGAAATGCTTTTATGGTAGAAAAAGATTATCAAAAAGCAGTGGAAGCTTTCAAGAATTCTCTTCGTAATAATCCAAAAGATGAAGAAACTCGTTATAATTTAGCTTTAGCTCAAAAATTCTTAAAAGATAATCCGCCTCAAGATCAAAATAAAGATCAAAACAAGGATCAGAATAAAGATAAGGAGAACGAAAAAGATCAGAACAAGGAAAACGAGAAGGATAAAAACGAAGACAAAAAAGACAATAAGGACGAGAATAAAAAGGACGAAGAAGACAAGAAAGACGAGAAGGACAAAAACGAGGATAAAGACAAAGACAAGAAAGACGGAGAGGACGAAGAAGATAAAGACGAGCAAAATAAAGATAACAAAGACAATAAGGATAATAAAGACCAGGAGAAGCAAGGAGAACCTAAACAGCAAAAAGGAAAACTTTCTCCACAACAAATGAAACAGCTTTTAGATGCGATGAATAATCAAGAGAATAAAACTCAGAAAAAAATAAATGCACAAAAAGCAAAAGGTCAAAAATCTAATCAAGAAAAAGACTGGTAATCAAATGAATTTTAAAACAAAGAACTTATTAATATTTTTCTTTTTTGCAGTACAATTAATTTTTGCACAACAAGCAGCTTTCAAAGCTAGTGTGAGTAAAAATAAATTAGGATTAAACCAACGTTTTAGAATCGAGTTTGATATTAATGTTCAAGGAGCAGATAATTTTACACCACCAAGTTTTGCAAATTTTACTGTGATAAGTGGTCCAAGTCAATCTGTAAATCAAACTTGGATGAATGGAAAAGTCACTTTTTCGCAAAGATATATTTATACACTACAACCTAAAAAGATGGGAAATCTTACGGTTGGAAGTGCAACGATTGAATACAATGGGAATTTGTTGAAAACAAAACCTGTAAAAATTTCAGTTACAAAAGAAGTTGAGGTTCCAGCAGATCCTAATAATCCGGATTATATCGCAGATCAGAATATTCATCTAGTTGCTGAGGTTTCGAATACGAAGCCCTATATTGGAGAAGCAATTACGGTTGTATATAAAATCTTGGTTAGTGAAAAAATCATAGCAAATAATTTAAGAGAAAGGCCTTCACAGCAATTTAATGGATTTTGGCACCAGAATATCGAGCTTAAAAACCAACGTGTACAAGAAACAATGTATAATGGTGAGCGCTATAGATATTTGATTGTAAAGAAAGATCTTTTGATTCCACAGAAATCAGGGAAATTATATATTGATCCTTTTAAAATGGGAGTAACAGTTGGAGTTCCTACAGGTAGAGGAGATTTTTTTGGTAATATGATTACAAGAAATATTGCAAAAGAATTGACTACAAAGAAAAGATTGATCAATGTTCAAGAACTGCCAGTAGAAGGACAGCCAGAGAATTTTACAGGAGCAGTAGGAGATTTTACGTATAAAATGACTGCAAACAGAACTCGATTAAAAGAGAATTCTTCTGCGGAAATTAAAGTACAAGTAACTGGAAAAGGAAATTTAAATCTGTTTGAATTACCAAAAATTACAACTTCAGAAGAGTTAGAAGTTTATACACCTACTCGAGCTGATAAAGTAAGACCATCAGGGAATACACTTTCAGGAAGAGTTTCGGATACTTATGTTGTAGTTCCAGAATATAAAGGAAAGTATAAAATTTCAGAGACATCTTTCTCGTATTTTAATCCAAAAGACAAAAAATATCATACGATTACAGCAGCACCAATTTTCATCGAATCTTTAGGAGGAACACCAAAAGCACAAGAAGAAAAACCTGTTGAAACAAAGAAAGATATTTTAGCAAATAATGATAATAATTTTAAAGATATTGAGACAAAAACGAAGTTCTTTAAAGAAGATACTTCTGATTTCTACAACTCAACTTTATATTACATTTTAATTATAATTCCATTATTGGCTATTCCTGTTGGAATCATCATTGGAAATAGAAAACAAGCTAGAGATGCTGATGTAGAAGGAAAACGTTTACGTAGAGCGAATAAATTAGCTAAGAAATATTTATCAGATGCTAAGAAGCAATTAGGTAAAAAAGAAGAATTTTATGTGGCACTTGAAAAGGCTTTACATAATTTCTTAAAAGCCAAATTGAAGATTGAAACTACAGATATCAGTAAAGAGAAAATCGCGGATATTTTAAGATCTAAAGATGTAGATGCTGTCGTGATTCAAGAATTTATTACGGTATTAGACGATTGTGATTTTGCAAGATTTACACCTACAACAAATGTGATGATGCAAAAAGAATTTGACAAAGCGAAAGATTTAATTATTAAACTTGATAAAGCACTTTAAGAGATGAGAAAACTAATTTTATTTTTATGTATCTGTATTTTTTCTTTTGCAAGTGCTCAAAATCAAAATCCAAAAACGCTTTTTGAGCAAGCAAATTCTCTTTACAAAGCAGATAAATACAACGAAGCAATAAAGAAATATAAAGAGATAGAAAGCGAAGATTATATCTCGGATGTTTTGTATTTCAATATGGGAAATACGTATTATAAATTGAACCAAATTGCGCCTTCGATTTATTATTATGAGAAAGCTTTAAAAGTAAATCCGAATAATAAAGAAGCGAAAAACAATTTAGTTTTTGCAAACAGATTGGCTTTGGATAAAATTGAAGAAGTTCCGAACTCTGTTTTGGAAAATATTTCGGATAATTTTATCATGAAGTTCAATTATAACCAATGGGCATGGATTGCTGTAGTTGGCGCTTTTGTTTGTGCAATTTTCTTTTTGATTTATTATTTTTCTTATACTTCTAAAAAGAAATTATTGTTTTTCAATGTTTCTATTTTTGCTTTTATCGTTTTTGGAATAAGTTTCTTTTTTGCGATTAAAAATCATAGTTTAATTACAAAAACAAAAGAAGCGATCATTTTCTCAGAAAAGATTCCTGTGAAAGAATCACCAAAAATGAATAGTGAAACACTGTATGATTTGCATGAAGGAACGAAAGTTTTAGTGATCGATTCTATGGAAGATGGTTGGAGTAAAATCAAGATAGCAAATGGAAGTGAAGGTTGGGTACAATCGGAAAGTTTCAGAGAATTTTAAACAAAATATTTTAGATATAGAGAAAGCTCATTTTTTAATTAAAATGAGCTTTTTTGTTTAGGCCAATTCTTAAACCATTAATTTTTTAATCCAAGGAGAAATAAGTATGGCTACTATTCCGATTACAATAGAAAGTAAACCAAAACTTGCAAAAGTAGAAACATAACCATAAAGCTGTTGGAAGTTTTCATTAAGGAAATTCTCATTAGAAATTCCTGTAAAAAAATGAACAATAGAATCCAACCAACTAGACTCTGATGAAGTTTCTACTTTTGTTGTAAGTTGTGCTATTTTTCCTGCAAAAAAATGACCGAAAAAAGAAGCCGAATACCAAATTCCGATAATGAATGCAACCATTTTTGCTGGAGACAATGCTTCCATTTTAGATAAACCAATTGGAGAAAGAAATAATTCCCCCACTGTAAGCACAAAATATCCGATGAAAAGGAAAATCATAGGAGTTCTAGCAAAAGCATCTGAAAAATGACCTGAGATACCAAAAATTAAAAAACCAAGTCCTAATAAAAACATTCCGATTCCAAATTTTACCGCAGCATTTGGATTTATTTTTTTTCTATCTAGATAAGTCCATAACCAAGAAAAAGGAATTGCCAATAACATAATAAATCCAGAATTGATACTATTTGTCTGTGCAGCATTGATTCCTATTAGATTCACATTTCTACTTGCAAAAAGTGTTACAGAACTTCCTGCTTGTTCGAAAATTGCCCAGAATAAACTTCCTAACAAAACAAAATAAACAACAGCCAGAAGTCTTCTTTTTTCTTCTTTACTAACTTTTCTGTAGATGAAGAATAAAATAGTAGCTATTAATAGAAAAACGATTCCTACCAAATAATGTTCGTATTGATGAAAAACAATTAATACAGCAAAAATTGGAACTACTAAAAAGGAAAGAATGTTGATTAATTTCCCTTGCTTGATTCCGAATCTTTTTTGATTATAAACTTCTTTTTTTGGAATTTTTCCTTTTTCGCCAAAAACGCCAACTTTCATTCCTCTATAAAACATAAAAAGCCCAAATAACATTCCGATTCCTGCCATTGCGAAACCATAATGCCATCCGTAAGAAATAGCAAGCCAAGAACAAATAAGCGGCGCGATAGCTCCTCCAACATTTACACCTAAATAAAAAATAGTAAAACCAGAATCTCTTCTTTTATCTCCAACAGGATATAATAAACCAACAAATGAAGAAATATTAGGCTTAAAAAAACCATTTCCTACAATGATAATTGCTAAAGAGGCGTAAAAGAAAATTGGTGTTTCAAAACTCAAAAGAAAATGTCCGATTGCCATTAAAACTCCTCCAAGCATAATTGCTTTTCGATATCCGATGATTTTATCGGCAATCATTCCTCCGAAAAGTGGCGTAACATAAACTAAAGACATATATGCTGCAAAAACTCCGAAAGCATTATGATCTGAGAAAATTAATTTTTGTGTCATGTATAACATTAACAAAGCTTTCATTCCATAGAAAGAAAATCGTTCCCAGAGCTCTGCAAAGAATAAATAGAACAATCCTTTTGGATGCCCTAAATAGGTGTTAGAAGTTTCTTTTTCTACTAAAATAGTTGTTTCCATGTTTTAAATTTTAAGATTAAACATGGGCAAATTCGCAAGGACTATTTTTTATTCAGAACAGAATAATAATTTATTCTAATAAATACTTGATTGTTATTAATTGTTGGTAGTTACAAATAATTACAAAGTTAAATTAACTGTTGATTTTAAAGTGTTTATGTGTGTTTTTTGAAAAGTGAAACTTAAATATCTCATTTTCAAACAATTTATTTTGAAAGACTTTAAGTATAATTTTTTTCCATCATGAAATAGGTTTTAATGATAAAATTGATGCTATTTTTCATTAGTTTTTTTGTACTTTAGCTTCTCAATATTTAAAAAAATATATTTTTAAGCTTATGGCGACAAAAGACGTAGAAAAAGAAAAAGAAGCAAAATTAAAAGCATTACAATTAACACTTGACAAACTAGACAAAACATACGGAAAAGGTTCTGTTATGAAGCTTGGTGATGTTGCTGTGCAAGATGTTGATGTAATTCCATCAGGATCTTTAGGAGTTGATTTGGCATTAGGAGTTGGAGGATATCCAAAAGGAAGAATTATCGAAATTTACGGACCTGAATCTTCAGGAAAGACGACTTTGACAATTCATGCTATTGCAGAAGCTCAAAAAGCTGGAGGTATTGCCGCATTTATTGATGCAGAGCATGCTTTTGATCGTTTTTATGCTGAAAAATTAGGAGTAGACATCGATAACCTTATCATTTCTCAACCAGACAATGGAGAGCAAGCTTTAGAGATTGCTGATAACTTAATTCGTTCTGGTGCTTTTGATATCGTAGTAATTGATTCAGTTGCTGCACTTACACCAAAAAGTGAGATCGAAGGAGAAATGGGAGATTCTAAAATGGGATTACAAGCTCGTTTAATGTCTCAAGCTTTAAGAAAGTTAACAGGTTCTATTAATAAAACAAACTGTACGGTTATTTTCATTAATCAGTTACGTGAGAAGATTGGTGTAATGTTCGGGAATCCTGAAACTACAACAGGAGGTAACGCATTAAAGTTCTACGCATCTGTAAGAATTGATATTCGTAGAAGAACGCAAATCAAAGATGGAGATAAAGTAATCGGAAACAGCACGAAAGTAAAAGTTGTTAAGAATAAAGTAGCACCACCTTTCCAAACTGCAGAATTTGATATTATGTATGGAGAAGGAGTTTCTAAAGTAGGAGAAATCTTAGATTTAGGAGTTGAGTACGGAATTATCAAGAAAAGTGGTTCTTGGTTCAGTTACGGAGATTCTAAATTAGGACAAGGACGTGATGCAGTGAAAAACATCATCAAAGACAATCCTGAATTAGCTGAGGAATTAGAAGCTAAAATTGTAGCTAAAATTCAAGGAACGGAAGAAGTAGAAGAAGCTGCTACTGAAGGTAAGAAATAAGAATAAAACTTATATAAAATTAAAAAGAGACTGAATTATCAAATTCAGTCTCTTTTTTTTGGAATAAAAAAAAGGCTCTCTCAGAAACTGAGAAAACCTTTTTAACATCTATTAAACTATTATTTATACTACTTTCAACAAGAAGTAATTTTTCTTACCTCTTTGTAAAAGCACATATTTATCAGCAATCAAATCTTTTGTTCCAACAACAAAATCATCTTTTACTTTTTCTTTATTGATTGAAATAGAATTCTCTTTTAAAGCTCTACGAACTTCTCCGTTTGACTTTAAGAATCCGTTTTCTGCAAATGCAGCAACAATATCAATTCCAGCTTCGATAGCATCTCTGGAAACTTCTGCTTGCGGAACTCCTCCGAAAACATCTAAGAAAGTTTGCTCACCAAGAGCATTTAATTCTTCCGCAGTTGCTTTTCCAAATAAGATTCCAGAAGCTTTTAAAGCATTCTCATAATCTTCTCTAGAGTGCACCATACAAGTTACTTCCTCTCCAACACGTTTTTGTAAAATACGCATGTGAGGCGCTTCTTTATGCTCTGCAATTAAAGCATCAATTATTTCTTTATCTAAGAAAGTAAATTTCTTGATGTAGTTTTCCGCATCCTCATCAGAAGCATTAAACCAGAATTGATAGAATTTATAAGGTGAAGTCAATTCTTTATCTAACCAAACATTTCCTCCTTCTGATTTTCCGAACTTTGTTCCATCTGCTTTCGTGATTAAAGGACAAGTTAATGCATACGCTTTTCCTTGTGCTTTTCTACGAACTAATTCCGTTCCAGTAGTAATATTTCCCCACTGATCAGAACCACCCATCTGAAGCAAACAGTTTTTATTTTTATATAAATGATAGAAGTCGTAACCTTGGAATAACTGATAAGTAAATTCTGTAAATGACATTCCCACATTCGACTCAGAACCCAAACGTTTCTTTACCGAATCCTTTGCCATCATGTAGTTTACAGTTAAATGTTTTCCAACATCTCTAACAAAATCAATAAGTGAGATGTCTTTCATCCAATCATAATTGTTTACAAGCTCCGCAGCATTTTCTGCATCACCATCAAAATCTAAAAAGCGCTCTAAAGTTCTCTTTAAACCTGCAACATTACGATTCAATGTTTCTTCGTCCAATAAGTTTCTCTCATTAGACTTCCCTGAAGGGTCACCAATCATCCCAGTCGCTCCTCCAACTAAAGCTAAAGGTTTATGTCCTGCCTTCTGGAAATGCATCAAAATGATAATCGGAATCAAACTTCCGATATGCAATGATTCCGCAGTAGGATCAAAACCAATATAACCTGTAGTTACTTCTTTAGTCAAAAGCTCTTCCGTTCCAGGCATGATGTCGTGCAACATTCCCCTCCAACGTAATTCTTCAACAAAGTTAGTATTCATATTTATATAAAAATTAAATTCAAAAATTAGTAAAAATTTTATTTCAAATTCCCCTCTTGAGAGGGGCTAGGGGTGTGTAAAAACCTCTAAAAATAAAATCATAAATCCAAAAAACAATATTTGGGCGTTCCCTTTCGCTTCCTCTATGTTCCAGCTACAGGTCGGGCTTTTCGTTACAAGTTTCGTTTTTTCAAAAAAGAATTTCTAGGTCATCCGTGGGCTTCTAAGGTCGCCTCCGTTTCCCAAGAAAATCTAATTTTTTCAAAAACAAAAGCTTTCCACTACAATCCCTAACGCATTCATTTCAACGAAATAGAACCAAAAACCAATAAAGTTTCTTAAATTGTATAGCAAAGATAAAAATCCATTTATATTATAAGTATCATTCTAGAATAATTCTTTACTTTCGTTGCATGATTTTAGTTACAGGAGGCACAGGAATGGTTGGAGCGCATTTATTATATCATTTAGCGCTAGAAAACGAGCAAATAATTGCGATTTACAGAAGCGAATCAAAATTAAAAGCTGTAGAAAACGTATTTTCTTACTACACTGAAAACACCAACCAACTTTTCAAAAAAATCATTTGGGAAAAAGCAGATATCGAAGACACTATTTCTTTAGAAGAACTTTTTCAAAAACACAAAATCACACAAGTTTATCACGCCGCAGCATTAGTTTCTTTCAACCCGAAAGATTATAAAAAAATGCGTCAAGTTAATATTCAAGGAACGATGAATATTGTGAATTTCTGTATTGATTTTAATGTAGAAAAGCTATGTTATGTAAGTTCTGTAGCAACTTTAAGCAAAAAAGTAAACCAAGAATTTTTAGACGAATCTTGTGATTGGAATCCTGAAGAAAAAAATTATGGTTATGCAATTTCCAAATACGGAGCCGAAATGGAAGTTTGGCGAGGAACACAAGAGGGATTAAACGCCGTAATCGTAAATCCGGGAGTAATTCTAGGAGCTGGTTTTTGGAAAAACGGAACAGGAGATATTTTCTCTAAATTTCATAAAGGTTTTCCATATTACACAGAAGGAATTACTGGATTTGTTGGTGTGAAAGACACCGTAAAAGCAATGATTCAGTTGATGAAATCAGATATTAAAGATGAAAGATTCGTTTTAGTTTCTGAAAATATTTCTTTCAAAGACTTGTTCTTTTCCATTGCTGGAAATTTTCAAAAGAAAAAACCTTCCAAAAAAGTTTCAGAAGGAAGCATGAAACTTTTAGCAGTTTTAGATAAAATTAGATGTTTCTTTACAAACGGAACACCACTTCTGACAGAACAATCTGTAAAATCTGCACATTCTAAAACGTATTACAACTCCGATAAAATAAAACAAGAATTATCCTTTGATTTTGAGCCAATTTCAACAACAATTTCCGAAATTTGCACAGATTTTAATCGAGATAAATAATTCAAAAATTAATGGAGTGTAAAATTTTGATTTTAGATTTAGATGGAGTTTTAATTACAACACCTCCTTGGAAACAAGATGAAATGGATTCAGATAATTATTCTAGATTTAATTCTAAATGTGTTCAAAATTTAAATCAACTTTTACAATATCATCCTTTTGAAATTTGGTTAAGTTCTACTAGAAGAACTGTAAGAACTTTAGAAGAATTTAATGCAATTTTTGCGCATAGAAATATTGTACAAACAATTCAAGGTTTTGTACCTGAATATCCAAATTGTAAATCTCGAAAAGAAGAAATCGAACAATTTATTAAAGAAAATAATATAGAGAATTTTTTAATCCTTGATGATGATAAGTCTTTACATTCTTTAAACTCTAATTTCAAAAATCATTTAGTTTCAACTGAACTTACACTAGGTTTTAATGAAGAAAAGTTAGAAGAAAGTTTAGAAATTTTGAATGGTTAATTCTCTTTTCAAAAAGTCATTCCATGACAACAAGAAAACCTGTTATTACATTTAAACAAATAAATGCTTTAGCAATTCCTGCAATTATTGCTGGGATTGTCGAACCTCTTTTATCTATTACAGACACAGCAATCGTTGGAAACATCAAAATAAATCCAACCGAATCTTTGGCTGCTGTAGGAATTGCAGGTTCATTGATTTCTGCTCTAATCTGGATTTTAGCACAATCTCGTTCTGCAATTTCTGCAACGATTGCAAGATATTATGGTGCAGAAAAAATAGAAGATATTCATATTCTTCCAGCACAAGTTTTATCGATAAATCTGATTTTAAGTTTAATCGTTTATGTCATTTCCATCACTTTTGCAGAATCCATTTTTAAGATGTACAATGCCGATGGATTGCTTTTAAACTATACCATTCAATATTATAATATTCGGGCAATTGGTTTGCCTTTTACGCTTCTAACTTTCTCCATTTTTGGAGTTTTTAGAGGATTACAGAATACATTTTGGCCAATGGTAATCAGTATTATTGGAGCTGTTTTGAATGTAGGTTTGGATTATTTATTGGTTTTTGGTGTAGAAGGATTTATTGAACCAATGCACATTGAAGGAGCTGCAATTGCGAGTGTAATTGCACAAATTACAATGTCTGTTTTGGCATTTGTTTTTATGCTTTGGAAAACTCCTTTTAGATTGAAACTAATTTTTCCTTTACACAAAGAAGTAAAACAAATTGTAATCATCACCATCAATTTATTCTTGAGAGCTTTATCTCTGAATATTGCACTTTATATGGCAAATGCTTATGCGACAAGCTATGGAGAAGCACATATTGCAGCGCAAACAATTGCTTTTCAGATTTGGTTATTTTTCGCCTTTTTTATCGATGGTTATTCCAGTGTTGGGAATATTGTTTCTGGAAAATTACTTGGACAAGGAAATTATAATGGATTAGCAGAATTAAGTAGAATTATAAGTAAATATGCTATTGTTATTTCTATTATTTTAGCAGTTCTATTTTTCGCTCTTTACAAACCAATTGGTGAAATGTTTACCGATGAACAAGATGTCTTAAAATTGTTTTATGATGTTTTTTGGATTGTGATTTTAATGCAACCATTGAATGCAATTGCTTTTGTTTTTGATGGAATTTTTAAAGGAATGGCAGATGCTACAACTTTGAGAAATACGTTGATTATTGCAACTTTTATCGGTTTTGTTCCTACACTTCTTTTGGGAGATTATTTCCATTATGAATTGTACGGAATTTGGCTAGCTTTCACGGTTTGGATGTTGTTTAGAGCAGGAATTTTAATCTGGAAATTCAAAACAAAAATTTTAACCCAAAAAATAACCAACTAATGAATCAAGGAACGATTGAAACGAATATTGAAAATAAAATAGCAACAGTTACATTTTTTCACCCAGCGAGTAATTCTTTTCCAAGTTATTTACTAGCAGAATTGGCAGAAACATTTAATCAATTAGATAAAAATGAAGAAATCAATGTAATTGTTTTAAAAAGTGCGAAAGAAAAAGCTTTTTGTGCTGGAGCCTCTTTTGATGAGCTTTTAGCAATTGATAATTTAGAAGATGGAGGGAAATTCTTCATGGGATTTGCGAATGTAATTAATGCAATGCGTAAATGTTCTAAAATTATCATCGGAAGAATTCAAGGGAAAACCGTAGGTGGAGGAGTTGGATTGGCTGCTGCTTGTGATTATGCTTTTGCAACAGATGCAGCTTCTATAAAACTTTCAGAAATTACGATTGGAATTGGACCTTTTGTAATCGAGCCAGCTGTGGAGAGAAAAATCGGATTGGCAGCAACTTCAGAATTATCTTTAGATGCAACAAACTGGAGAAATGCAAAATGGGCAGCAGAAAAAGGATTATTTCAAGAAGTTTTTGAGTCTATTGAAACAATGGATATTTCTGTACAAAAATTTGCAGAGCGTTTTGCAAACTACAATCCAGAAGCTTTAGCAGACTTGAAAAAAGTACTTTGGAAAAATACAGAAAATTGGGATACTTTATTAGCGGAAAGAGCAGAAATAAGTGGTAAATTAGTCCTTTCTAATTTCACGAAAGAAGCACTTTCTAAATTTAAAAAATAAAACATGTTAGCAACAAGCATCGCATTAATACAAGAAGTTCCAGATATAAAGCAAAAAATAAAAGATGCACCAAATTCTGATTATGAGATTGGAGCAACAATAGGATCATTTATTCCTTTGGTAATATTGATTATCTTTGCATACATCATTTATTATAGAATGAAGAAAATAAAAGACTTAGATAAATAATTATGAGTACAATTCGAATTACAAAGCAGTTTGATTTTGAAGCGGGACACGCTTTATTTGGTTATGATGGAAAGTGTAAGAATGTACATGGACATAGCTACAAATTATCTGTAACAGTGATTGGAAAACCAATTACAGATATGGATAATGTGAAATGTGGAATGGTAATCGATTTTGGAGATTTGAAAAGAATCGTGAAGCAAGAAATTGTGGACAAATTCGATCATGCAACTGTTTTTAATAAAAATACCCCACATATTGAACTTGCAAATGAGTTAAAAGCTAGAGGACACGATGTTCGTTTGGTAGATTATCAACCAACTAGTGAGATGATGTTGATTGATTTTGCAGCAATTATTAATGCAAAATTACCAGAAAACATTAAACTTCATTCTTTAAGATTACAAGAAACAGGAACTTCGCATGCGGAGTGGTTTGCTTCAGATCAGGAATAAAATATTTTTAAAGATATAAAATGAAAACCTAATTCTATAATTGCTTAGAATTAGGTTTTTTGTTTTTTGCGAAAGGGATTGTAGTGGAAAGCTTTTCTTTTGAAAAAAAATAATTTTTCTTAACAAGCGTAGGCGACCTAAGAAGCCCACGTATTGTTTAGAAAAACTTTTTTTGAAAGAGAAAACTTGGAAAGAAAAGCCCGACTTTTTTCCTTTATTTCTTAAAGGAAAAAGATTCGCCCAAAATAAAAAAGAGGATATCATTTGTATTTTTAAAAGCTTTGAAGCCTTGTCTGAAAAACTGTAATTCTAATTAAAAAAACTACTACCTTTGATTTTCGATTAAATACACACAGAAATGAACGATTTTATATTTTTTCTTAATGAAGGAATAAATCATGTTTTAGATATAAATGCTTACGATCATGTTTTATTCTTAATAGCATTAGCAGTAATTTATAGTTTTAAAGAATGGAAAAAAGCAGTGAGTCTGATTACACTTTTTACGGTTGGACACACAGTTACTTTACTTTTAGCAGCATATCAAGTAGTTGCTTTTCCTTCTGAAGTTATTGAGTTTTTGATTCCAGTTACGATTTTAATCACTTGTATTTTTAATATTACACAAAAGAGAAAAGAAAAATCATTTGTGAAAGAAAACTTGAATTTAATTTTTGCCTTTTTCTTTGGATTAATTCACGGATTAGGTTTTTCAAGTTATTTTAAAATGTTGATTGGAAGTACGGAAAACAAATTTGTACCGTTATTAGAGTTTGCACTTGGAATAGAATTTGCGCAAATCATTATAATTTTCGCAATTTTCAGTATCGAAGCAGCATTATCAAGATATGCAAAACTTCCGAAAAGAGAGTGGATTCTGATTACTTCGTCTATGGTGGCAGGAGTAGTTTTTCCAATCTTGATGGAAAATAAAATTTGGTAAAAGAGAAATAAAATAAGTAAATTACTATAAGAAAATGACGCAAAAACAATTACGATATCACGAAGCTTACATGCGAATGGCGACGGAATGGGGGAAATTATCTCACTGTGAAAGAAAGGAAGTAGGAGCGTTAATAGTAAAAGATAGAATGATTATTTCGGATGGGTACAATGGTACACCAACCAATTTTGAAAATTGTTGCGAAGACGAAGAAGGAAATACCAAATGGTATGTATTACACGCTGAAGCAAATGCGATTTTAAAAGTAGCAGGTTCTACACAATCTTGTAAAGGAGCAACGCTTTATATCACATTATCTCCGTGTAAAGAATGTAGTAAATTAATACATCAGGCAGGAATCACGAGAGTGATTTATAAGGAACAATATAAAGATGATGCTGGAGTAAAGTTTCTTGAAAAAGCAGGAGTCGAACTGATTCATTTAGAAGTTTAAACAATGAAAAATAAAATCAATTTACCTCTTTTTATCGGACTTGGAATTGCATTCGGAATTCTGATAGGAAGTACATTTAATTATAAAAATAATGCCATTGTATTTTCTGCTTCAACAACTGGAAGTGAAGAGAAAATCAAGCGTCTGATAGATTATATTCAATACGAATATGTCGATGAGGTAGATACAGATAGCCTTTTGGATGAAGCTATCGAAAATATGCTTGAAAAATTAGATCCACACTCGGTATATATTCCGAAAGAAAACTTAGAGCAAGTTACAGAAAGAATGCAAGGAAACTTTGTTGGAGTTGGTATTCAGTTCAGAATGTATAAAGATACTTTGATGGTGGTAAGAACTATTGAAGATGGACCAAGTGAAAAAGCTGGTATTTTGGCGGGAGATCGTTTCTTGATGGCAAATAAGGATACACTTTTCGGAAGACAATTTTCTAGTTTGGATGTGATGAAGTCTTTAAAAGGAATTCCAGATTCAGAAATTGATTTGTTGGTTTATAGAAAATCAACAGGAGAGAAATTGAATATTCCTGTAACGAGAGGAAAAGTAAGTATCAAAAGTATTCCAGTAGCTTATATGTTGAATGATACTACAGGTTATATCAAAATGGAGCGTTTTGCAAACACAACTTATGATGAGTTTAAAAATGCTTTAGATGATTTAAAATCAAAAGGAATGAACACGATGGTTTTAGATCTTAGAGATAATTCTGGTGGATATCTTCATATTGCAAATCAAATTATTGATGAATTTTTAGAAAAAGGAAAACTAATCGTTTATACTAAAAATAAAAAAGGAGCAATTAATAAATCTTTTGCGAAGAAAAAAGGAGCTTTTGAAGATGGAAATTTATATGTTTTAATCAATGAAAACTCTGCTTCTGCAAGTGAGATTGTTGCTGGAGCATTACAAGATAATGACAAAGGAACTATTGTTGGAAGAAGATCTTTTGGTAAAGGATTAGTACAACAAGAAATGAATCTTGGAGATGGTTCTGCGGTTCGTTTGACAACTTCAAGATACTACACACCAACAGGAAGATCGATTCAAAGACCTTATGGAGAAAAAACAGAAACTTACTACGAAGATTATCTGAAAAGAGTAGAAAGTGGAGAGTTATTGAGTGCAGATAGTATCAAAACTGTGGATTCTCTTCGATTTACAACTCCAAAAGGAAAAGTAGTTTATGGAGGAGGAGGAATCGTTCCAGATGTTTTTGTTCCAATCGATACTACTACTTCTGTTCATGGTGTTTTTGTTTCAGATTTAAACAATTTTGTATTTGAATATGTAGATAATAATCGAGCAGATTTAAGCAAATGGGATGTAGATACTTTTGTGAAAGAATTTGATAGAGATAATAAAATTTTAAACCAATATTTAAAAAAGTTTTCTTTAGAAAAAAATATTTCTACACAAGAGAAAAAAGTAATTCATCGTTATTTGAAAGCATTGATTGCACAAAACTTATTTGACGATATAGGTTACTATAAAGTACAAGAAGATTCGGACAAAATGATCGATAAAGTGTTGGAATTACAAAAGGAGAAGAATGACGAATAAGAAGATATATTTTGCTTCGGATCAACATTTGGGAGCACCAACTCCAGAGTTGAGTAAAGTAAGAGAAGAAAAATTTGTCAAATGGTTGGATACAGTAAAACAAGATGCGGAAGCGATATTTTTACTAGGAGATTTATTTGATTTTTGGTTCGAATATAAAACGGTGGTTCCAAAAGGTTTTGTTAGAACTTTAGGAAAACTTGCAGAAATCACTGATAGTGGAATTCCAGTATATTTCTTTGTTGGAAATCATGATTTGTGGATGGGAGATTATTTTGAGAAGGAATTAAATATCCCAGTATATCATGAGAAAAAAGAATTTACACTTCAAGGGAAGAAATTTTTAATCGGACATGGAGATGGTTTAGGACCAGGTGATAAAGGTTATAAAAGAATGAAAAAAGTGTTTACAAATCCTTTTTCAAAATGGCTTTATCGTTGGTTGCATCCAGATATTGGCGTTCGTTTGGCACAATATCTTTCAGTGAAAAATAAATTAATCTCAGGAGATGAAGATGTAAAATTTTTGGGAGAAGACAAAGAATGGTTGGTGCAATATTGTAAGCGAAAATTGGAGACAAAACATTATGATTATTTTGTTTTCGGACATCGTCATTTTCCAATGGAAATTAAGTTGAAAGAAGATTCAACCTACATAAATACAGGAGATTGGGTTTCTTATTTTACTTACGGAGTCTTAGAAGACGGGAAGATGCAATTATTGGAATGGAAATAATGAATATTTAAATTTGAAGTTATTATTCATTTTTAATTAAAATATAAAAGCATTAGACTATTTTTTAATATAAAACACATAAAATTTTAAAAGCACTTTCTTTATAAAAATGATTTTTCTTGATTTTAATAGGAATTTTATAAAGTAAGTGCTAAAAAATGTGTAAAACAATATTTTAAATTAGTTTAAACTATGAAAAATTGATGAATTTATCTTTTTTAAAATGATTCTAAATAAGTGTAAAATCTGAAAATTGCTATAAATAGCCATGTATATATCTTATCTTTGTTTCTTGTAAAAACATAATAAACAAAAATGAGCAGATTTTATTCTTCTTCAGTAGGACGAAAAGTGTTAATGGCACTTTCTGGTTTTTTTCTGTTGTTTTTCTTACTACAACACTTCTTAATTAACTTTTTATCGGTATTTAACAAAGAGGCATTTAATGGTGCGTCAGATTTCATGGGAACAAACCCATTTGTTCAATACGCTTTGCAACCAGTACTTTTCTTTGGTATCATTTATCATTTGATTATGGGAATGTATTTAGATGCAAAAAATAAAGGAGCAAGAGGTGGAAAGTATGCAAAAAACAATGCAGCAGCTAATGCTTCTTGGATGTCAAGAAACATGATTATTACAGGTGTGATGATTTTATTATTCATCTGTTTACACATGGTTGACTTCTTTTTCCCAACAATCAAAGCACATTACATTGATCATACGCATTTAGATGCATATGAAATGGTAGTGGCTAAATTTGCTAATCCAGTGTTCGTATTAATTTACGTTGTAGCTTTTGCTTTCTTAGCATTACACTTATTACACGGATTTCAATCAGCTTTCCAATCAGTTGGTTTTAACAATAGAAAATATACGCCAGCTATCAAGAAACTTGGAACAATATACGCAATTGCAGTTCCTGTAGGATACATGTTTATTGCAGTATTTCATTATATTAATTCTCTATAACGAAAAGGTATGACAAAGTTAAATTCAAAAGTACCTACTGGTGTACCATTGAAAGATAAATGGACACACTATAAAGATAAGATCGATTTGGTAAATCCTGCCAATAAAAGAAATATTGATGTTATTGTAATTGGAACTGGTTTGGCCGGAGGTTCTGCTTCTGCAACTTTAGCTGAATTAGGATACAATGTAAAAGCATTTGCTTATCAGGATTCACCACGTAGAGCACACTCAATTGCAGCACAAGGAGGAATCAATGCAGCAAAAAACTATCAAGGAGATGGAGATTCTAGCTACAGATTATTTTACGATACTGTAAAAGGAGGAGATTACCGTTCTCGTGAAGCTAACGTTTATCGTTTAGCGGAAGTTTCTGCAAACATTATTGACCAATGTGTGGCACAAGGTGTACCATTTGCTCGTGATTATGGAGGATTATTAGATAACAGATCTTTCGGAGGAGTATTAGTATCAAGAACTTTCTACGCAAAAGGACAAACTGGGCAACAGTTATTATTAGGAGCTTATTCTGCAATGAACCGTCAGATTGCTCGTGGTAAAATCGAGATGCACAACAGACATGAAATGTTAGATGTTGTAATCGTAGATGGAAAAGCTCGTGGAATTATTGCAAGAAATCTTGTAACTGGAGAAATCGAAAGACATTCTGCACACGCTGTTGTTATTGCATCAGGAGGATATGGAAATGTTTATTTCTTATCAACAAACGCAATGGGATCTAATGCTACTGCAGCTTGGAAAGCTCACAAAAAAGGAGCTTACTTCGCAAACCCATGTTTTACACAAATTCACCCAACTTGTATTCCTAGATCAGGAGATTACCAATCAAAATTAACGTTAATGTCTGAGTCATTACGTAATGATGGTAGAATTTGGGTTCCAAAGAAAATGGAAGATGTTCATGCAATTCGTGAAGGTAGATTAAAACCAACAGAAATTGCAGAAGGAGATAGAGATTATTACTTAGAAAGAAGATATCCAGCATTCGGAAACTTAGTACCTCGTGATGTTGCCTCAAGAGCAGCAAAAGAACGTTGTGATGCTGGTTATGGAGTAAATAAAACTGGAGAGGCTGTTTACTTAGATTTCCAATCTGCTATTGAGCGTTATGGAAAAGAACAAGCAAACATCCATGGTATTCACAATCCAACTCATGCTAAAATCGTAGAATTAGGAACAAAAATCGTAGAAGAAAAATACGGTAACTTATTCCAAATGTATGAGAAAATTGTAGATGATAACCCATACAAAACTCCAATGATGATTTATCCTGCAACTCACTATACAATGGGAGGACTTTGGGTAGATTATAACTTAATGACAAGTGTAGAGGGATTATACGCAATTGGAGAAGCAAACTTCTCTGATCACGGAGCAAACCGTCTTGGGGCTTCTGCCTTAATGCAAGGTTTAGCTGATGGATATTTCGTACTTCCTTATACAATTGGAGATTACTTATCAGACGATATTCGTACTGGAGAAATCTCAACGCAAACTAAAGAATTCGAAGAAGCAGAGAAAGAAGTTCGTGATAGAATTGATTTCTTCTTAAATAATGACGGAGCACATTCAGTAGATTATTACCACAAGAAATTAGGAAAAATCATGTGGGATAAAGTAGGGATGGCTCGTAATGAGAAAGGATTACAAGAAGCGATGAAAGAAATCAAAGAATTAAGAGAAGATTTCTGGAAAAACGTGAAAGTACCTGGAGATGGTCATGAAATGAATCCTGAGTTAGAAAAAGCAGGAAGAGTTGCTGACTTCTTAGAATTAGGAGAATTATTTGCTCGTGATGCTTATGAGCGTAAAGAATCTTGTGGAGGTCATTTCCGTGAAGAATATGTGACTGAAGATGGAGAAGCAAAACGTGATGATGTAAACTTCGCATACGCTGCTGCATGGGAATACACTGGACAACCAAGCGAGGCTGTACTTCACAAAGAGCAATTAGAATTTAAAGATATTGAATTAAAAACTCGTTCATATAAATAGTATTATTATGAATCTTACACTAAAAATATGGCGCCAAAAAAACTCTCAAGTTGAGGGTCAAATGGTAGAATATAAAGTGACTGATATTTCGGAACATATGTCTTTCCTTGAAATGATGGATGTATTAAACGAGCAATTAGTTAATAAAGGAGAAGAACCAGTTGCATTTGATCACGATTGTCGTGAGGGAATTTGTGGTATGTGTTCTATGTTTATTAACGGAGAAGCTCATGGTCCAGATAGAGGAGTAACGACTTGTCAGTTACACATGAGAATGTTTAATGATGGAGATACTATTTATATCGAGCCTTGGAGAGCAAAAGCTTTCCCTGTAATTAAAGATTTAGTAGTAGATCGTACTGCTTTTGAAAGAATTCAACAAGCTGGAGGTTATATCTCAGTTAATACATCAGGAAACACTCAGGATGCAAATGCAATTCCAATTGCTAAAGAAGATGCAGATTTATCTATGGATGCTGCAACTTGTATCGGATGTGGAGCTTGTGTTGCAACTTGTAAAAATGCTTCTGCAATGCTTTTCGTTGGAGCTAAAGTATCTCAGTATGCTTTATTACCACAAGGGCAAGTTGAGGCTGCTGAGCGTGTTAGTAACATGATTAAACAAATGGACGAAGAAGGATTCGGAAACTGTACTAACACAGGAGCTTGTGAGGTAGAGTGTCCAAAAGGAATTTCTTTAGAGAACATTGCAAGAATGAACAGAGAATTTATGAAAGCTAGTATCTAATTAGTTTTTTAAATTATACAATAAAAAAATAGGCTATCTCAAATTTGAGATAGCCTATTTTTTTGATTATTTCTAAAATATTACTTCTTATAAATCAGAGTATTTCTATTAACATCTGCTAATCTAAATGCAGGATCAATAATAACTTCTTTTACAGGTTTAGAAACATTAAAAGTATAAGTTGGAATAGCCCAAGCCCAAGCTTCTAAAACTTTTGCACCTGTTGGTTTTGATCCAAGCATCATTCTTAATGGAATATTGAAGTTTTCAGAAGTTCCATCTTCATAAACTACTGCAATATCAATAGGCATTGGCATAGCACCAACTCTTTCTAAAGTAATTTCAGTTCCGTTTACAGATTTAATGCTATAATCGATTGTATGTGTAGTTTGTGTCCATTCATTTAAGAACCAATCTAATTGAATTCCAGAAACTTTTTCTGCAACTCTTTTAAAATCATTTGGATTTGGGTGTTTGAACTTCCATTGATTATAATACTCTTTTAAAGTCTTATCTAAATTTTCTTCTCCAATGATATATTCTAATTCTGCTAAGAAAAGAGACCCCATTGTATAACTACCAATACCGTAAGCTAAATTAGTACTATAACGATCTCCATGTGTAGATAGAGCTTCTTGTTTACCAGATCTTACTAAATACATATATCCTCCATAAGCATTTTGAAATGCTTCATCATCTGATTTTTTGAATTCCATATTTTCGTATAAAGTAGAAATGTATGTTGTAAACCCTTCATCCATCCAAGGATATTTACTCTCGTTTGTTCCTAATAAATGTTGGAACCAAGAATGTGCTAACTCATGTGCTGTTACTCCAACTAAACTACCATAAGATCTTTCTCCAGTGATTAAAGTACATTGTGCATACTCCATTCCACCGTCACCACCTTGAACTACTGTATATTGTGGGTAAGGATATTTTCCAACTTTTTCTCCAAAAAACTTCATCATATCAGCTGTTTTTTGAGGTAATCTCATCCAGCTTTTTACAAATTTTGGTTCCATAGTGGATTTAAATAAGAAGTGAAGAACAATTCCATCTTCTGTCACTAATTTTTCATGTGTATAATCCTTATCTGCAGCCCAAGCAAAATCATGAACATTTTCAGCTTTGAAATTCCAAGATAATTTCTTTTTCTTTTTGTGCTTTTTTACTTTCACACCTTTATCTTCATACCCATATCCAATCTCATTAGCATTCTGTAAAACTCCAGTTCCTCCGATGATGTATTGACTATTTAAATGAAGTGTTACATCAAAATTTCCCCAAACACCAAAGAATTCTCTTCCAATATATGGATCTGCATGCCATCCTTCAAAGTCATATTCAGCCATTTTAGGATACCATTGCGTCATTGAAAAAGCTACTCCTTCTTTACTATTTCTACCAGATCTTCTGATTTGTTCTGGGATTTGAGCATCAAACTCCATTTCAAAAGTTACAGAAGTTCCAGGTTGAATAGCTTCGTTTAATGTTACTTGTAGAACAGTTCCAACAGTTTTATGATTTACTGCTTTTCCATTCATTGTTAAAGAATTTACTTTGATAAAACCAATTTGATCTTCGTTCAATAAAGAAATTCTACTTTTTAAAACTTTTTGTCCATTTTCCTCAACTTCTTGCATCATTCTTTTATCAGGATCTTCAATATTTTGAAGTCTTAAATCCATTTCACTTCCTGGTTGGAAAGCATTGAAATATAAATGATAGAAAACCTGATCTAATGCATCTGGTGAATTATTTGTGTATACTAGTTTTTGTTTTCCTTTATATTGGAATTTTTCATGATCTACATCAATATCCATTGTATAGTCTACATGCTGCTGCCAGTATTCACAGTCTTTTTGTCCAAACACAACTGTAGAAAGTGCTAAAAACAAAAGTGTCAATAAGTTGTTTTTTTTCATTTTTATTAATTTTTATTTTAGATAGAATTTATTTTAAATAACTAGAAAAAAGTATAATTATGATTTTAGTTTTAAAAAATATCAAAAAAAAGAGTATTCTCGTAGTGAAAATACTCTTTCTATATTTTTAAAAATAACTAATTATTTTTTTCTGTTAGCCATTGCATCAGCTAATTTTAATGCATTGTAAGCATTTAAGATACGTCCAGAAATAGACATCTCATCAAAGTTTTTCTTTGTAGCTTGAGATCCTGGTACGATAACATCTTTATGGAACTCAATTCCAGACTTCATGATGATCTCTTTTACCTGAGGAGCAGTTAATTCTGGGTAGTAAGCTCTAACTAAAGCAGCAACACCTGCAACCTCTGGAGCAGCCATTGAAGTTCCTTGGATAGACTCATAAGTATCTTTAGGGAAAGTAGCGTAAATCTCTAATCCTGGAGCGAAAACGTCAACCATTTTTTGTCCGTAGTTAGAGAAAGAAGCTGGTAAATGATCATTAAAGTTACGAGACATTGCTCCAACTGTAATAACATTGTTTACATACTTATCAGCTTTGTTGTAAGAATCTGTTGGGAAATTGTTAGCAACATCTAAATCTAAAGAAGAGTTTCCTGCTGCATGTACTAATAATACATCTTTTTCAGCTGCATATTTGAATGCATCATAAACCCATTCTGCATTTGGAGAATAAGCTTTACCAAAACTCATGTTGATTACTTTAGCTCCATTATCTACTGCATAACGAATAGCTAAAGCAACATCTTTATCTCTCTCATCTCCATCAGGAATTGCACGAACTGCCATGATTTTGATGTTCTCCATGTTTTCTTTTTGGTCTTTTCTGTAAGTACCATCTTCTTTTAATCCTCCTTCGATGATTGAAGCGATAATTCCAGATACGTGAGTTCCGTGGATCTCATCATCTTTAGAACCAATTACTTTATTGTTTCCATAAACTGTATCATTGATATCCTCTGGGTTATCTTTAGTCATTCTTCCTTCGAATGCTAAGTTATAATGAGGCTCTTTATCAACATTTACTTGCTTAGAGAAATATTCTTTATATCTGTTTAAACGTTTTTTGTCAAAACCTTGTTGTAATAAATTACCAATGAAACCTGCTTGATTTTGTAATTCAGCATCTTCAGTTTCAAGAGCTTTTAAATCTTCTAAAGTGAAATCTTCTTTTCCGATAGCTTTTGCTAAGTTTTCCCATGCAGCCTCTGCTTGGTTTACGAAAGCCATCTGCTGCATAGCAGTCTCTTTAGTTTCTTTAATTTTTTTGTCGTAATCAGCTTTTGCTGCGATGTAGTAATCGTACTCTTTTTTGTCTTCTGGTTTGATATCTGCAGCAGATTTTCCTGCAAATTTCTTATCACCTTTAGCTACTATACGAGTTAACTCTAATTGCTCTGGAGTATTTACACCATCACCTCCTAAGAAGTTCCATCCGTGGATATCATCAATGTATCCATTTCCGTTATCATCTTTTCCGTTTAAAGTCTCAGCTGGATTTGTCCACACAATATCAACTAAATCTTTGTGCTCGATATCTGTTCCAGAATCAATAACTCCAACTACAATCGGAGAAGCTTTTTTACCTTTTAAGAAATCGTATGCTTGATATAAACTAATTCCTGGTACAGAATCTTTATAAATATCAGCATGTTGCCATCCTCTAATTTCAGCATCCGTCATCGGTGCTTTTTTAGCTACAACATTTTCTGTTGATGTTTTTAAGTTTGCTTTTTGTAAAGCTTCAGCAGTAGTCAACGTTTTTGGCGCTCCACAGCTTGCTAATAAAGCTCCAACAAATGCTGATACATAAAGTGGTTTTAATACTCTCATTGTTTATTGACTTAGTTGTTAATTAAATACTTCGTTAAATTTAAATGTTTCTTTTAAACGAACACCTTTTTCTGTTTTTTGAACTGTACAAAGCTCATTTACAGAATCGTGCTCTAAAAATAATACAAATTCTTCTTCTGCAGCCCTATTTAAGAATTTAGATTTTTCATCCATTGTTAAAAGAGGTCTTGTATCATATCCCATTACGTAAGGAAGCGGAATGTGTCCTGTTGTAGGCAATAAGTCTGCCATAAACACAATTGTCTTTCCTTTATATTGAATATGTGGAATCATTTGCTTTTCTGTATGTCCATTTACCATTAAAATATCAAATCCTAGTGGTGAATTTTGTAGAAAATCTGTTTCTGGAATATTCACAAAATTTAATTGCCCACTTTCTTGCATTGGATTAATATTTTCTTTCAGGAAAGAAGCTTTTTCTCTTGGGTTAGGATTTACAGCCCAATCCCAATGATTTTCATTTGACCAAAACTTCGCATTTTTAAAAGCTGGTTCTAAAAAAGTTCGATCTTTATTCCATTGAATACTTCCTCCACAATGATCAAAATGTAAATGTGTTAAGAAAACATCTGTAATATCATCTCTATGAAATCCATATTTTGCTAAAGAAGAATCTAGAGAAAAATCTCCATATAGATAGTAATAACCGAAAAATTTATCTGACTGTTTGTTTCCAATACCAGTATCGATAAGAATCAATCTATCACCATCTTCAATAAGCATACAACGCATGCTCAAATTAATCAAGTTGTTAGCATCTGCAGGGTTTGTTCTTTGCCAAAGTGTTTTTGGAACAACACCAAACATTGCTCCTCCATCTAATTTAAAATTACCTGTTTCTAATGGATATATTTTCATACTAGTTTTTAAGTAGTACAAATATGCAGAAATTATAGAAATAAATTGTTAAAGAAAACAAAAAAACCGCTTCAAAAAAGATTGAAACGGTTTGTTTTTCGAGGTGTCGAGCGGATTCGAACCGCTGTACATGGTTTTGCAGACCACTGCCTAGCCACTCGGCCACGACACCTTGTTTTGTTGGATTGCAAATATATGTAAAATTTTATTTTTTACAAATTTTTTTCAATATGTTTTCTATTTTTTGTTCTTTCTACAGTTACCATTGCAACATTTCCTCCAATTGGTGGATTAATCTTAGAAACTGCAACTGTTGCTTTTTTTACCAATTTTTCTTCTTTCAAAATTCTATTGATAATTCTATCTACCACTTCTTCAAGAAGTTTTGAACGAATTTCCATTTCTTCTCTCACCACTCGATTGATAAAAACATAATCTACAGTGTCTGCTAACTCATCCGTTTTAGCTGATTTTGATAAATCTGCTTTTACAGTTACATCAACTCTATAATCTGAACCAATCTTTCCTTCTTCTATTAGGCATCCATGATAAGCGTATACACGGATATTTCTTACTTTGATAACTCCCATAGTATTTCTATTATCTAAAAAATTTGAGTGCGGCAAAAGTAAGGAAAATCATTTTCTTTTTGTACTAATTTTTGCTTAATAAAAGCAAAAAGGGTAGTGAATTAACACTACCCTTTTTAAACACCTAATCTTAATAATATATTATTCTTATATCGAAATATTATTCTTTAGTCCATCCTTGAGCCCAAGCTGGTAAATCAGCTCCTGCACCAGCACCTGTAGTTTCAGCTTCAGAGATGAAATCTGCAGTTCCAGTATAGTTAGTTTGCTCATTAATGTTCATTAATTTTACGTTTGTAAAGTTAATTTTATCATCAGCAATTTGTTGGTTAGATACAGGATCATCCTCAGTTCCTTTCATGAAGATTCCAGTTTCAGAATCACTGATGAAGATATCAGACATAGTCCATTCTCCTCCTCCTTCTTTTACGAAGATACCACCTTCGTTCTTAGATCTACCAACATTTACGATAGATACTTTAGAAACGTTTGCAGTTGTTAATGGAGTTTTTCCAGCATCATCTCCGTTGTTTGATCCTTCGATTCCTGCTTTATCACCATCTTTGATGTACCAGTACTCTCCAGTTCCTGACCATCCATCAGCGAAGTCAATTGAATCATCAGCGTGATCAATAGTAACTAAGTGACTTCCGTTTACAGTTCCTCCGAAGAACTCGATTCCATCATCTCCTCCTTTGTAAGATTGGATGTAATCAGCAGTTGTTCCTGCTCCAACACCGAAGAAAGAAACTCCGTTAAATTCTTTAGATCCGTTGAAAGTAGCACCAGTGTACTCAACTCTTAAATATTTGATAGATCCTGAGTTATCATTAGAATCAGATCCACCATAAGTTAAATCTCCAACTTCAGAGATAGCAGTTCCACCATCAACAGTATTGTTAATTGGAGCTTTACCACAGATTACTAATCCTCCCCAATCTCCAGCTGACTGAGTAGCTTCACCAGAAGTCATTACAACAGGATTATCAGCAGTTCCGTTTACATTAATTTTTGCACCTTGAGAGATTGCAATGTAAGAAGAAGTTGTTCCAGTTGCTTCGATAACAGTTCCTGCAGGAATAGTTAAAGTAGTTCCATCTTTCATGATGATTGGACCAGATAAGTTGTAAGTTAAAGAAGCATCTAAAGTTACATCCTCATCAAACGTTCCTTGGAAGTTATCTGGATCAACAGTTACAGGTGGTGTAATAGTTGTATTGTTATCATCGTCACTACTACAGCTTGTTGCTAACATTGCTACTACCGCTGTGATTGTTAGGAAAATTTTTTTCATTGTTTGGTTTTTTAATTACTTTTTTAGTTTATTTTTTAATACCTCAAAGAAATAACTTCATTATTTTCTTGTGTTTATGGTAACATTAAACGTATGTTAAGAAAGTCTGCTTAATGTTATTAAAACTGATATTTTAAAGATATACTTGAATTAACTCCTTTTTTGTATGATTGTAACACAACATTTTGAGTTTCTTGTACTCTTTCAATTGTTGGGTTTAAAATGTTTTTAACTGATAATCCAATAGATAATTTTTCAGATAATTTTGATTTAGCTACAAAATCTAAAGTAACAAAACTCTTATCTACTGCATTTCCTACTCCGTTTGTTCCGATAGCATAAACTCTATCTGAGAAATAAGCTCCAACAACAGTTAACTGAATATTTTTATTTTCTGAAAATTCTTTGAAGTAAGAAAGGTCTACGTTTCCTAATAAATCAGAAGCTCCAGTAAGTTGCCCATCATTATTTGTAAAGTTTACAGACTTGTTGTTGTTTTCTTCTTGAATTTTTTCTTTATCAAATTCTTGGTTTGAATTTAAATATGAAACGTTTAATCCGAAAGTTAAATCTGAATTGAATTCAGCGTCTTCACTTGATTTGAATAATTTCTTTCTAAACTCTAACTCAATTCCATAAACATTAGCTTCATCTCCTGTATTGAAATATGATAAATCATTTGTTGCAGATGCTACAGTTACTTGGTTAATTGGATCTTGGATTAATTTTCCGAAAGCAGTTACAGCTAATACTTCTGAGCTTGCTGGGAAGAATTCCCATTTTAAATCCACATTATAGTTTGAAGATGGATATAAGTAAGGGTTACCAATTGAAGATTGTCCAATTTCTTCGAATAAGAAAGGAGCTCTTTCTTTAAACTGTGGTAATGTATAAGTTTTACTAGCTCCAAACTTTAAGTTTTGTTTCTCGCTAATTGCATATTTTGCAGATAAACTTGGTAAAATTTCTGTTTTATCAAATTTACTATTTCCTCCTGCTGGTTGAATTTGTGTATTCCAGTTGATTTCTTGAGTTACTTGCTCAAATCTTGCACCAACCATTGCAGTTAATTTTGAAGTAAGTTTTGCTTCTAAAGATGCAAATCCTGCGTTGATAATTTGATCTCCATCATAAGTTTGAGGCTTTAATGCATTTGCATTTGTAGCTCCTCCTCTAAATGTTTTGATATCAAAATATCCTTTATCAAAGTTTTCTTGTGTAAAATAAGCATCTAAATTATGCTTATCAACTTCTAAATATTCGTTGATTTTGAAGTTAAACTGAGTTACTTCAAAGTTTACTTTCTTGAATCTTCCACTATATCCAGCTGAGAATTTAAATCTGTAAGTATCCTCATCTTCTCCTTCTCCTTTTCCAAATTTATAATCTGCAGAAATGTTAGCAGCAAATTCATCTTCTTTTAAAGTTTGGTAGAATCTATTGTTGTCTGATGGTGAAATATCAGAGAAAGTTAATTTTGTTAAATCGTTATTTCTGATAGGTACTAACATGTTTTGACGTCTGTCCGGAAGTGTGTTGTTTACATTGTTAAATCCACCTCCCCAGTTTACAGTTAATCTATCAGTTAATTTGTGCTCACCTAATAATTGGTTTACAAAAATTTGAGTTCTTTCGAAAGATTCTCTACTGATGTATCCTCCTCCTTTTGGTGCATTATCATAAATATTAATTACACCTTCATACTCATCTAATTTTTGCTCTGTAGAATTAATATATAAAGTATTAAAAGCAATATTATTTTGATTATTAATTCTGTATTCTAAGTTTGCCATTAATGTAGCATTCGTAGTATACTTATAAGATTCGTTTGTTAAATCTCTTTTAGCAACACTCTGTTTTGTAACAGCTCCTCTTGTAACTCCTTCTCTATATTTAAATCCATTATCGAAAGATCCTGTAGCAAATAAGTTTAATTTTCCATCTTCTCCAACTTCAAAACTTCTTCCTCCATTAAGAGCTAAACCAAATCCAACAGGAAATCCTTTAGATACTCTGTTTAATTTTGTGTCAAAGTTGTATCCGTTTAAAGGATCTGAAGGGTAATCATTTGTATAGAATCCAGAATAATTTGGTCCATCTTGTAAATAAAAATTATCTTGAGAAAGAGCATTACTGTTAGCTCTAGAAGTAATTCCTACTTCGAAAGATGGTTTTCCTGAATGAATTTTTGATTGAATGTTAATATCTGCTCCACCAAAATCTCCATAGTTTTTAGGGTTGAAGATTTTACTAATTCCGATATATTGAATTACATCTGTAGAGAATAAGTTTAAATCAATGTTTTTTCTAGATGGGTTATTTGATGGTAATGGTAAACCGTTTAAAGTAGTAACATTATAACGATCTCCTAAACCACGTACGAAGATGTTTCCAGATCCTTCTTGTTTAGAAATACCTGTTACTTTCGCTACTGCTCCAGATGCATCAGAAACTGCTTTTCTGCTTAACTCCTGAGAACCAATTGCCTGTACAATTGTTACAGATTCTTTTTGAGCATTTAATAAAGCTTGTTCTGTTTCTTTCTTTCTAGTTCCTTGAATTTCAATTTCTGTTAAAGTGATTCCTTCACTTGAGGCCATAGTCTTATCAATTCTTTTAGTTTCTCCAGCACTGATAGAAACTGATTCCTTGATTGTTTCATAACCCATAAAACTAAATACGACAGTATAAGTTCCAGGATCAACTTGTAATGTATAATGACCATCGATGTCTGTAGAAGATCCAATTGTAGTTCCTTGGATCGTTACATCAGCAAATGCCATAGGCTCATTATTCATGTCTTTATCTAAGACAGTTCCGATAATTGTTGCTTTCTGAGCAAATGCGGAAATGGATAATAATGAAATAAATACGAAAAGAAATTTTTTCATTTTTAAAAATAATTTAGGTGTTGTGTTGTGTTTTGTAATATTAGATGCAAAAAAAAACTAAAAATTTAACTTAAAGAGGAGTCTAATTTTAACATTAGTTAACTTCAGTGTTATTATAATGTTACCAAGTTAAATCATCGTTAACAACCAATTTTTTATAAATTATTATCTTTACTTTTGGCAAAAAAGGAACAAATAACAGATGAAAAAAAAGGATATAAAAATCTTACTAGTAGATGACGAACCAGATATTTTAGAAATAGTTGGTTACAATTTATCAAATGAAGGATACAACATCTATACTGCTTCTAACGGAAAAGAAGCTATTGCACAGGCGAAAAAAATTAAACCACATTTAATTTTATTAGATATCATGATGCCAGAAATGGACGGGATCGAGGCTTGTGAAAAGATTAGAGAAACTCCTGGTTTGGAAGATGTTATTGTTGTTTTCTTCACGGCAAGAGGAGAAGATTATTCTCAAGTAGCAGGATTTGATGCAGGTGCTGATGATTACATCACGAAACCAATTAAACCAAAAGTATTAATTGGAAAAGTAAAAGCACTTTTACGTAGAATCAAAGAAGAAAGCTCTGCAGAACAAATCACGGTTGGAGATATTATCATCGATAGAGATGAGTATGTAATTATTAAAGATGGTGAACGTTTTTCTCTACCAAGAAAAGAGTTTGAATTATTTTCTTTATTAGCATCAAAACCTGGAAAAGTTTTCAAAAGAGATCTTATTCTAGATAGTGTTTGGGGGAATGAAGTAGTAGTAGGAGGAAGAACTATTGATGTGCATATTCGTAAACTTCGTGAGAAAATTGGAGATAATTACTTCAAGACAGTCAAAGGAGTTGGTTATAAGTTTGTAATGGATGAAATTTAAAAAAACGTATACATTCGCTTTTTGGTCTTCTCTACTATTAAGTTGTTTCGCAACAGGTTTAATAAGTATATGTCTATTTATATTCTATAAGGAAATAAACTTTTTGTTTTTATTTACTTTCCTTGTTTTAATATTCATATTCACATTTATTATTATTCAATATAGAGTAGAAAGATTTATATACAGAAGAGTCGAAAAAATTTATGACAATGTCTCTTTGTTAGATATTAATGATTTAAAAAGAGATTCTATTACAACAGACATGGAAACACTTTCTTTAAAAGTTCAGAAATTTGCAGAAGGAAAAAGATTAGAAATTGAAACTCTGAATGAAAGAGAATCTTATAGAAGAGAATTTCTAGGGAATATCTCACATGAATTAAAAACACCTCTTTTTACAGTACAAGGTTATATTTTAACTTTACTAGAAGGTGGTCTAGAAGATGTAGATATTCGTGATAAATATCTTGAAAGAGCAAATAAAGGTGTAGAAAGATTAGTTTCGATCGTTAAAGATCTTGATATGATTTCAAAATTAGAATCAAGCGATTTGAACTTAAGTATTTCTACATTTAACTGTGTTGAATTAGTACAAGATGTATTTGATCTTTTTGAAATGAAAGCAAAAAGAAAAAATATCTTGTTAAGATTTGACAAAAATTACGATGTTCCAATCCTTGTAAAAGGAGACGTGGAGAGAATCGAACAAGTTTTAACTAATTTGATTGTAAACTCAATCAAATATGGAAAAATGGACGGAACAATCACTGTTAGTATAGAATCTTATAAAGAAAATAAGCTTCTTGTAAAAGTAACGGATGACGGTGAAGGTATCAAACAAGAAGATATCGGACGTTTGTTCGAAAGATTCTATAGAGTAGATAAAAGTAGATCTAGAGATCAAGGAGGTTCTGGTTTAGGTTTATCAATCGTTAAACATATCTTGGAAGCTCATAACGAATCGATTTTCATCGAAAGTGAATATGGTCAAGGATCGGAATTTTCTTTTACATTAGAAATCGCATAAGCTTTCTAGGTTGAAATAACAATTTAGGTTTTATAAAATAGAAGAGGTAACAGTATAATTGTTACCTCTTTTTTTATTCAATAATATTACGAATGGAAGCTTGTTATTTACCATATAGAAACAAACTAAGGATTTATACATTTTCATAAAAAAAGAGCTAGTGATATTAGATTATCACTAGCTCTCAAATAACTTTAATATTAAAACCTATTAAAAGTTTCTATTAGTTTTTAATTATTTTTTGTTCAAAAGTTTTGCCATTGTTATTTAGATTTAAAATATAAGTTCCTGGTTCTAAATTTTGAATATCAATAGAAGAACTATTTCCTTTTAATTCTTTTGTTAAAACTAACTTTCCTTGTAAATCAAATACATTTACAATTGCTTTTGTAAAGTTTACTTTTGATTTTATATTAATAAAATCTACTGTTGGGTTAGGATAAACTGAAATCTCTGAAGATGAATATTTATCCTCATCAATTCCAATAATAATAGGATTATCTGTGATGAATTCTCCAACAAACATACCTGCACCATGAGTAGTAGCTAAAACTTTACTATCTGATTTTCTTAAATCTAAATCTACAACCTTAACATCGCTCATTCCATTATAAGAATGTGACCAAGTTGGGTTTTCAGATAGGAAATTTGTTGTTTTCCATACTCCAAGTTCCGTTCCGATGATGACTTCGTTTTCTAAAGTTTGTGTATCTGTTGTAGTATCAGGAAGAGGGTTTTGTAAAATACATTTTACAGGAATATCAGGAAGTCCAGTTCCTTCTTTATTCTCCCAAGTTTCTCCTCCGTTAGAAGTATAGAAAATGTTATCTACACCATAATTGTGAATCGTAACTAAAATATGATTTTCATCTTTACCAAATTCAATATCAGAAATACTACCTAAGAAATCTCCAATAACTGTAGAATTTGGTTCTGGCAGATTCGCTTCAGGAATTCTAATAATTTTTCCATCTTCTGTTCCTACTAATAATAAAGAACTATCCTCTGTATATGGAGAAACTTTAAATGTTGTTGGTGCACCCGTTATAAAATAAGAGAAAATCTCTGATCTTTGAGCAGAAGAAACACCTAATTGATATCTATAAATTAAATAAGAATAATCTCCATTTTGTGGATTCTGAAAAGAACCATTTGCATAAAGAATATCTAAATTATGATCTAGAGCAGCAGCATTGATAAAATCTCCATTATTATTTGATTCTAAATAATATTCACTTTCATTTTCAATATCTACATATCTGTAAGAATTATAAACATAAGAATCGATAAGATACGTATCGCTTTCATGAATTTCACAAAAAGCTCCATCTCCACCTCTGATTCTTGTTGATTGTTGGTTTGGATAAGAAACTACATGCGTTCCATTATCTTGTGTACCTCCAACAACAAAAAATTCACCTTCTTCATTTTCTACTTGACTAATAGAACCATGATAGAATTGCGTTGTATTATATCCTTTATTTCTTTCTGAAATTGTTTCAGAGTTTTCTGCATTTTGTAAATTATTTGCATAATATACTCCTCCATCATTTCCAAATAAAGCTTTATTTGAGTTTGTTGGGTGGAATACCATAGCATGTTGATCTGCATGAACAAGAGAACAATCTAAACCAAACAAATTATTATTATTGGACCATTTAGAAATTTGTCTCCAAGAACTTGAAGAAACTACTCCATCAGACGCTCTAAATAAATCAATACCTCCAACATAAACGATATTATCATTATTTGGATCTAATTCTAACATTAAATTATAGAATGCTTGATTTCTTGTAAAGTCATTATCAGCAATTCCCGTATCTGCATCATGAGGAAGAGGTAAAGGTGTAATAGTACTGAATTTATTATTTGTTTTATATAATGAAACAGGATTAATATTATTCATGTTTTCAGTAAGTGCCACTAACATTCCAGGATTAGAACTAGATACTGCTAATTCTACTCTATTTGCATTTGGTAATAAGGTTTTTAACTCCCAATTTTCTCCATCTACTGAGTTAAATACTTTTCCTGCTCCTGCATTTACTCCAGGAACATTCATAGTAGAAATCCAAATGGAATTATCTGTCGCAATTTCAATATCATTTGGAATAAAATATACTTCATCCGAACCGAAATTCTGTTTCATGATTTCAGATTCTATTCTTTCCCATGTAACCCCTTCATCTACGGATTTATATAAACCCGTATTTAAAATCCCTAAATAATCAATTTGCTCATTTCCAGAAGCTGAAGCAAAAACACCTCCAACACCTACATATAATTCTAGAGAATTATTTACAACTCTAGGAGTTATTTTTGTAATAAAATTAAATCCTGATTTAAAAAAGAATTCTTCATTAATTAATTGATCATCATATTCAATATTAAAATCTAATGATTCCCAATTATTACCTCCATCTGTTGATTTATACATTCCATCTCCAGTAGCAGCACCATTTGTATATTGTTCTCCTGTACCCAAATACATAATTTGTGGATTTGTAGGGTCAGAAATAATACAAGAAACATTTAAATTATGAGGAACTCCTTCTACCTTTTCCCAAGAAGAGTTTGGATTAGAAATATTAGTGTTTTTCCATAATCCACCACTAACACTACCTGAAAAAACAGTTTCTCCAGAAGCATCGTTTGGATCGAATAATAAAGCTCTTGTTCTACCACCAACATTATTTGGTCCTACAAATTCCCAGCTATTATCATTAGATTCACCAGGGATTCTTGCTAAATTATTCTTTAATTCTCTTTGGGCTGCAATTACATTTTCAGGAGTAGGTCTTCCAATTTCAGGGTTGAAAGTTAATTCCCATTCTCTCTCATAATACTTGTTTGGGGGCAGTTGATTTTCTTTTCTTTCTTGTTTAGAAAGTTGTAAAGTTTTTTTGTGGGGGCTGTTTTTTAAATATGATGAATGTTTCTGTTTTAAATCAACATTCATGTCATCAAAAGAAACAAAACCCACCGCTAATGCTACACTAGTAACACTAGCTAATAGTAGTTTTTTTCTCATGGCTTGAATAGTAAGTAATTGATTTCAGTAATTATTATATATATACAAATATATAGTTATATTATTTTTTTAACATAATAAAACCATTATTTTAATTTTATGATATAGTAAATACACATATTGTTTTTTAATTAACATTTATGAGTAAAGAAACATTTTAAGATTAATTGCTAAATAATAAAAAGGAGCTTAAAATGTTAATTTTATATTTAAATGAATATTAAGTTATTTTTAATGTTAAAAGTTGGGGTTTTTATTTCATTTAATCTCAAACATAACAAATTTAAATAAAGAAATCAATAAAAAAGACATATTTTTTGTAGGTCTTATTATTGATATATTAAAATCGATAAATCATTTTTGAGAAAATTAAATAGTAACTTTCTTGTAAATTATATTACGAAATAACATGTATAACTGATTGGTATATATTTAATTGATAAAATCTTCATTATGAAAGAGAATCCAAATGATTACAACAATTTTCATCAGAATTATAAAAGTATTTCAGAAAATGTAAGTGCGGTATATGCAAAACAATATAGCGTATTCAAATACATAGAACATCTTCAAAATGCTAGTGTTTTGGATTTGGCTTGTGGAAATGGAAATATTTCTAGATTGTGCATGCAAAAAGAAGCGAAAAAAACCGTTGGTTATGATATTTCTGAAAAAATGATTCAGGAAGCTAAAGAAACTGAAAAAGAACATTCATTAGGGTGTGAGTTTCATGTGAAAAATGCTGCTGATATTGGTTATTTAGAAGATTTTGATTTAGTGCTTGCAGTTTATCTTCTTTACTATGCAAGAAATAAAGAAGAGCTTTTGGCTTTTTGTAAAGTGATCTATAATAATCTGAAAAAAGGAGGACAATTTGTAGCTTATACAATTAATCCATTTTCTACGAAAAGTGAACCAAAAAATACTAGAAAATATGGTTATCGTTTGTTTTTTGAAGAACCTTGTTTGGAAGGAAGTACTTATAGATTGGATTTGTATGATAATATGAATGCAAATGATTTTAGTGAAGCTCCAATTTCTTTGCGATGTATTTATTTTTCTCCTGAAACTTACGAGTGGGCTTTTAAAGAAGCTGGATTTTCGAAAATTCATTGGCATCCAGTAGAAGTGGATCCTGTAGGAATTGAAAAATGTCCAGATGGGTATTGGGATTATTTTTTAGAACGACAACCTTCTCATATCATCGTTGGATATAAATAATTAATGTTTTCCGATTTCGGTTTCCATTTCTTTTGATTTGATAAATTCCATATTCTGAAATACCTTTGAAAAAAGAAAGATTTGGAAGTAGAAAAACACATAAAAAAAATCATTCATATAGATATGGATGCCTTTTACGCTTCTGTAGAACAATTGGATTTTCCTGATTTGAGTGGAAAACCTATTGCTGTTGGAGGAGGAGGAATTCGTGGTGTGGTTGCTGCTGCAAGTTATGAAGCACGAAAATTTGGTGTTCGTTCTGCAATTTCTGGAGCTTTGGCAAAAGAACTTTGTCCAGATTTGATTTTTGTAAAACCTCGTTTCTCTAGATATCAAGAAATTTCGAAGGAGATTCGGAAGATTTTTTTTGAATATTCGGATTTGGTAGAACCTCTATCTTTAGACGAAGCTTTTATTGATGTTACAGAAAATAAGAAAGGTTTAAGTTCTGCAAGCTCGATTGCTCGAAAAATCCGAGAAGAGATAAAAGAAAAAACTGGATTGAATGCTTCGGCGGGAATTTCGATCAATAAATTTTTGGCTAAAATAGCTTCGGATATTAATAAACCGAATGGACAAAAAACTATTCCACCAGAAGAAGTTGATGCTTTTTTGGAAGAGCTTCCTATCGAGAAATTCTTTGGAATAGGAAAAGTTACTGCAAAGAAAATGTATAGTCTTGGAATATTTACGGGGAAAGATTTGAAAAATAAATCTCTTGATTTTTTGGAAAAACATTTTAAGAATTCTGGGAAACATTATTATTTAATTGTTCGTGGAATTCAGAATAGTGCTGTAAAACCAAATCGTATTCGGAAGTCCATTGCTGTGGAACATACCTATTCTGAAAATCTGACTTCGGAAATTTTTATGATGGAAAAATTGGAGAAAATTGCTAAAGAATTGATTCGAAGAATTGAAAAATCGAAGACGAAAGGGAAAACGATTACGTTGAAAATAAAATACAGTGATTTTTCGGTACAGACTAGAAGTAAAACTTTGGATCATTTTATTGCGACTGAAGAAGAAATCTTGGAGTTGACGAAAATGCTTTTGTATCAGAATGAAATTCTGAATTCGGTTCGTTTGCTTGGGATTAGTTTATCAAATTTGAATACGGAGAAAAAAGAACCACCGAAAAATAGGCAATTACGATTTGATTTTTGAAATGACGAAATGCGCGAGGGATAGCAGCGGCATCCTTTTTTGCTTTTCTTCATAAAGTTGCTTTAGCAAAAAAGATATAGCGGATAGCCCGACCCGAACGCTGAGCGAAGTGCAACGGAGCGAAAAGAAAGGGACGCGCCCAAAAAATTATAATACGTATTTGTAGATGCTGATAAAATGTGAGGCACTTCCGAGAAGAACAAAAACGTGGAAGACTCCGTGGTTATAAGGGAGTTTTCGTAAGGAATAGAAAACTGCTCCGATTGTGTAGAAAACGCCTCCGAGGATTAGCCAGAAAAGCCCTATTTCATGTATAGAATGTGTGAGTGGATGAAATTCTACAAGGAAAAACCAGCCTGCTACTACATAAATCATCGTGGATAGGTTTTCGTATCTTTTTTTGTTTCTCAGTTTTGTGAGAATTTTCATGGTAATTCCGAGAATTGCTACAATCCAGATAAAAATTAATAACCAGATTCCATCTCTTTTTGGCAAACTTAGAAGACAATAAGGTGTGTACGTTCCTGCGATGAGTACGAAAATTGCAGAATGATCGAATACGTTTAGTTGTAGTTTTAAAACTCTGTTGGTTGCTGCATGAAATGAAGTGGAAGCAATGTAGAGAATCAGAAGACTGAAACCGTAAACTAGAGAGGCTGTGGTATAAATTGGTTCTGGATGGGTTTTGGCTTTTTCGTAGAGATAATAAATTGCAAGGATACTCAACACAACTCCGATGGCATGTGTGAGAATATTTACATTTTCTTCTTTTCTATTAAAAAGTGCCTTATCCGATTCCATATTCTAAAAATACGAATAATAAAACTTGAAGAAATTGAAAATAGCGTTAAAATAGTGGTAATAATAAAAGAGGCTATCTCATCTTGAGATAACCTCTTCAATGGTTATGTTTTCCACATAACCAACCAAAAATCAACTAACCAAACTTTATTTTTCAGAACTCTTTCGAGTTTTTATCTTTCTTTCTATTTTATAACGTTCGCGACCTTGATTATCGTCTGTGGAATCTGATTTTTTTCTTAAGAAAGGTGTAAATTGTCTTCCTTGGAAATGATATGTTGTTCCAGATTCTACATGATAAAGAGAAATGGTGGCATCGTTTATAACTGTCAACTCAAATTCTTCATCATTATTAAAGAAATCGTAATCCAAACGTAGGATTTTGAGATTTTCATATCCTTGAACATCAAAGACTTCATAATCTCCTTCGTAATCCCATTGTATTAAATCAATATCCGTACCAATCGGGTCTTGTGAAGAATAAAAAGTTGTTAAATTTTCAGGTGTAAATCTTAAAAAGTTCTCATTATCAAACTCATTTAAGGCACCAACCTGTGAAGTATAGGTCTTTTCCCAGGCTCTATATTCTTGTAAAAAGTATTCTATATTGTCGTAAAATAATCGATCGAAATCGAAATCACTTCGGTGGTAACCTATTAAATAGTAGGAAACATCGTAGTTTTTACTTACTAATCGGATTCTGTTGTTTGCTAATTGGTCTACATAGAAATCGTATCTTCCATCTAAATCATGAAAAACTTCTAATGTTTCTCCAAAAGCATCGTAATATCCTATCTGTACACCAAGACCATTTCCTGTTTGTCCAATTCCTACTAAATTGTTGTTTGCATAAAGTCTTCCGTCTCTAAAAGAAATTGTAAAAGCTTTGGAAAGGAAAGGAATATTATCAGGTCCTTCAGTTCTATCGTAGTCTACATACCAGATAGAATAAGTGTTTAGAAGTTCATCTAGTGTAATTCCTGGGTTTGGTCCATCTCTGTAAAAATCATCATCTACATAACAAGAACTGGCTGTTACTAAGATGAATAAAAGTCCGAAAAAGTATTTTATAGGTTTCATATCTCTCTGTTTTGCGTATTTAAATTCAAATTTTATACCAAATAAATATAGAATTAATTAATTCTTTAAGAATATACTTGTTTTATTTTTAATAAAAGTTTGACAGAGTAGAGGTAAAACCTGTAAAAAAGTGATAATTTTTGAAGATTTATTTTGGGTAGAAAAAATCGTTTTTAAAAATTTAAAAGAGATATTTGTGATTTTTTAAACTCTCCAATAAATTATAAAAGAGGCATAATGATTTTGTAAATACTATAAAGCCCTAATATAAGAACTCCTGTATATAATATATTATTTAAGATATTAAGTGATTTACCAGAATAAGTTAGATTTGTTTTTTCTTTTAGTTTTTTAATTAGTTTTCTTGTACAAGAAATATGATAGGTATTTCCGTTTGAAACTAAAGTAAGAATGTAATAGTTATTAGAAATCCAAAATACTTTTTCTTCAATACTAGCTTCTGTCAAGAAATTAATATTTAGAGCATTGTTGTTGAAATAAATATAATCGTCTTCGATTGTGATTTTTGAAGTAATTGAACCTCCCCAGCCCCACTGAGATTTTTTTGTGTTTTTAATATATTTGATATACATGGTTTTGATTAATTATGATTGCTATTTCAAATATAAACTAGGGGTGTAATATTTATGCTACACGTTAAGGTAGTTTTAGAATTGAAAAAAGCTATCCTAATTAAGGATAGCTTTTAAATATTTTGAATGAACTTAAGCTCTAATAATTCGCTTCATCAGGAAATTGTGCCATAAACTCTTCTGCTTTTGTCACCATGTTTTTACTTCCACAGAAAATTGGAACTCTTTGGTGTAATTCCGTAGGTTGAATATCCATAATTCTTCTGTATCCATCTGTTGCTTTTCCGTTTGCTTGTTCTGCTAAGAAAGCAATTGGATTACATTCGTATAGTAAACGTAGTTTTCCTTGTGGAGCTTTCGTACTTGTAGGGTAAATATAAATTCCTCCTTTGATCATGTTTCTATGGAAATCCGAAACTAAAGATCCGATATACCTTGCAGTATAAGGAGTATTTTCAGCTGGATTATCTAAATGACAATATTTCAAATATTCTTTTACTCCTTGTCCAAATTGCTTATAATTTCCTTCATTGATAGAATAGATATTTCCATTTTCTGGAAATTGCATATTTGGGTGAGAAAGATAGAAAGTTCCGATTGCAGGATTTAATGTAAATCCGTTTACTCCGTGTCCTGTCGTATAAACTAACATAGTAGAAGTACCATAAACAACGTATCCGGCAGCAACTTGTTCGTTTCCTTTTTGCAAGAAATCTTCTTTTGTTACAGGAGTTCCTACTGGAGTTACTCTTCTGTAAATAGAGAAAATTGTTCCTACAGAAACATTTACATCAATATTAGAAGAACCATCTAAAGGATCAATTAATACAACATATTTATTCTCATTCGTATTTTCTTTTCCTTCAATTACTACGAAATCATCTTCTTCTTCACTAGCAATTCCGCAAACAATTTCTCTATTAACAAGTGTTTGCATGAATACATCATTTGCATAAACATCCAACTTTTGTTGTGCTTCTCCTTGAACGTTTACTTCCCCTGCAGCTCCTAATATATCAACTAAACCTGCTTTGTTTACTTCATGATTTACTACTTTTGCAGCTAGACGAATAGAATTGATTAATCTAGAAAGTTCACCAGAAGTATATTTGAAATGTTTTTGGTTTTCAATGATAAATTCTCCTAAGGTAATATGCTTTTTCTTCATTATATACGGTTCATATTGTGTGTTGTGTACAAATATCGCTTAAATTTGCGAAAAAAATAATTTTAGATGCAAATAATCATTCGAGAAGGACAAAAAGAAGATATGCCAGCTGTTTTAGAGCTTATTAGAGAATTGGCAGTTTTTGAAAAAGAACCTGAAGCGGTTGTAATTACTGCTGAAGATCTAGTAAAAGATGGTTTTTCTGAAAATCCATTGTTTAATACTTTCGTTGCTTTAGAAGGTGATGATATTATCGGTGCAGCACTTTTTTATCCTAGATATTCTACTTGGAAAGGAAAGACAATTCATTTGGAAGATTTGATTGTTCGTGAGTCAAAAAGAAAATTTGGTGTAGGAAAAAAACTTTACAATAAAGTACTTGAATATGCCAAAAATGAAGGAGTTCGTCGTGTAGAATGGGTTGTTTTAGATTGGAATCAAAATGCAATTGACTTTTACGAAAAAAGTGGAGCAACTGTTTTTGATGATTGGAAAACAGTACAGATGGACGAGAATGGTTTGAAAAATTATTTTGATAATTAATTTTAATATTTACTTAAAGTTTCTGAAACATGAAGGTTTATAAATTTGGAGGCGCTTCTGTAAAAGATGCTGATTCTGTGCGAAATGTCGGTAGAATTTTACAACATGAAGGATATGAAAACACGCTAATAGTGATTTCTGCAATGGGAAAAATGACAAATGCTTTCGAAAATATTATTGACAGCTATTATTATCAAAAACCTTCGTTGAAAGATGCGATTGATTTTGTATATCAATATCATGCTACAATTATCGAAGATCTTTTTGAAGATTCTAAAGATGTTTTGTTTGAAGTAAATTGCCTTTTTGGTTCTTTAGGAATTTTTATGGGTAACAATACAAGTAAGGATTATGATTTTATTTATGATCAAATTATTTGTTTTGGAGAACTGCTTTCTACAAAAATTGTAAGTTTTTATTTGAATGAAATTGGGGTAGATAATAATTGGTTGGATGTAAGAAATTATATCAAAACAGATATGTATTATCGTGATGCGAAAGTGGATTTTAAATTGACACAAAAAAACATTCAAGATATTGACAGAAAAAGCCTGAATATCGCACAAGGTTTTATTGGAGGAACAGATAGTAATATTACAACTTCACTTGGACGAGAAGGTTCAGATTATACGGCTGCCATTTTTGCATATTGCATGGATGCGGATAGTGTGACAATTTGGAAAGATGTGGAAGGAGTTTTAAATGCAAATCCACAATATTTTGAAGAGACAAGTTTATTAGAATCAATCTCTTATAAGGAAGCAATCGAGATGGCTTTTTATGGAGCTTCTGTGATTCACCCAAAGACTTTAAAGCCTTTAGAAAATAAATTAATTCCACTTCATGTTAGATCTTTCATTAATTTAGAAAAAAAAGGAACAATTGTAAGAAAAGGCACGGATATTGTGCCAAAAATTCCTTGCTTTATATTGAAGAAAAAACAATATTTAGTTTCTATTTCTAAAACAGATTTTTCTTTCATGGTAGAAGAGTCTATAGGAGAAGTTTTTCATTTGTTTCACAAACACAAAGTAAAAGTAAATTTAATTCAAAACTCAGCGCTTAGTTTTTCCGTTTGTTTAGAAGATTCTTTTGAAAATTTTGAAGAATTATTAAGTGATTTGCAGCTAAAATACAATGTAACATATAATGAAAATGTGAGTCTATTTACTATAAGACATTTCACACAAAATTCTATTGAAACAATTGAAAAAGAAAATACTGTTTTATTGAAGCAAATGAGTAAAAAAACGTTGCAAATTATTGTTAAATAAATAGTTTGTATATTGTTTTATATTAAATTAGAATATTTAAAGAATATAAATGAGTTTAATAACACCTAAAGAAATGGCGAAAGCCATTAACCTAGACAAATTCGGAATATTTGGAAATTTTATAGGGTGGTCATTAATGGAAGTTCTAAGAATTTCTACAATTAATAAGATTTATAATAAAAATAAGCATCTAAAAGATTTAGAGTTTTTTACTGCGATATTAGAAGATTTAGAGATTGATTTTGAAATTCCAGAAGAAGATTTAAAAAGGATTCCTAAAGATGGTCCTTTTATCACAGTTTCAAATCATCCTTTAGGTGGAATTGATGGAATATTATTATTAAAAATTCTTGCAGAGAAGAGACCAGATTATAAGGTAATTGCCAACTTTTTGTTACATAGAATTCAACCGATGAAATCTTATGTGATGCCTGTAAATCCATTTGAAAATCATAAAGATGCAAAATCAAGTGTGGCAGGAATCAAAAATGCATTGATGCATATAAGAGAAGGTAAGCCTATGGGAATTTTTCCGGCAGGAGAAGTTTCTACACAAAAAGATGAAAATCTGTTGGTAGATAGACCTTGGGAGCCTGGAGCAGTACGTTTAATTCAAAAAGCAAAAGTTCCTGTAATTCCTATTTATTTTCATGCGAAAAATAGTCGATTATTTTATCTTCTTTCAAAAATCAACGGAACTTTAAGAACTGCAAAACTTCCTTCAGAACTTTTAAAACAAAAAGATAAAAAGATTAAAGTAAGAATCGGGAATCCGATTCCTGTAAAAGATCTTGATCAATATAAAGACTTAGAAAATTTAAGTGACTTTCTTCGAAGAAAAACTTATATGTTGGCAAATCCTTATGTGGAAGATTCTTCGAAATTATTAACACCAAATAATTTAAAATTAAATAAAACACCGAAAGAAATTGTAAAAGGAAAAGGAGATAAGGCAATCATCAAGGAAGTTGAAAAGCTAAGAAAGAAAGATGCTAGAATGATGAAAACCAAAGATTATGAAATTTTCTTTGCAGAAGCTTCGGATATTCCTAGTATTTTACATGAAATTGGTCGTCTTCGAGAAATGACTTTTCGTGAAGTAGGAGAAGGGACTAATGAAGAAATAGATTTAGATAAATATGATAAATATTACAGGCATCTATTTCTTTGGGATAATGAAAACAACAAGATTGTTGGAGCTTATAGAATGGGATTAGGTTCAGATATTTATAAAAAATATGGAGTGGAAGGATTTTATGTGAATTCTCTTTTCAAATTTGATTCTGAACTGCATAAAATGTTTGAGAAAACAATCGAGTTGGGGCGAGCATTTGTTTCTAAAGAGTATCAATTAAAGCCAATGCCTTTATTTTTACTTTGGAAAGGAATTATTCATGTTACGATTAGGTACCCGGAGTTAAAATATCTAACTGGAGGAGTAAGTATTAGTAATCAGTTTTCAGATTTTTCCAAATCATTGATGATTGAGTTTATGAAATCTCATTATTACGATCCATATTTAGCACAATATATTCGTCCGAAAAAAGAATATAAAGTAAAGCTAAAAGATACAGATAAAGATTTCATTTTTGATGTAACGAAAGCAGATTTGAATAAGTTTGATAAAATTATTGATGAAATTGAACCAGGAAACTTAAGAATGCCTGTTTTGATTAAAAAATATATCAAACAAAATGCAAGATTGGTTGCTTTCAATGTAGATCCGAAGTTTAATAATGCAATCGATGGATTAATTTTTATGAAAATTGAAGATATTCCAGAAAGTACTATTAAACCGATTATGGAAGAATTTTTGAAAGAATTGGAAGAAAATCGAGATAAAAAGAAATAAAGAATGAAAAGGTTATCCATTAGGGTAACCTTTTTTATTTTCAAAAACTAAAATAATGATTCAAAATTTTAGTTTTGATTTTTTCTAAAACATAGAATTGTGTTAGGAATTAAAAATTAATTCTAAATTTGAGAGTTTAAAAAGAAGAAGTTATTGATTGTTTAAGTTAATAACTCTAATTATTTATATTAAAAAAATGAGTTTTTTAAAAAAAATGCTAATTGCAATTTGGAGAATTTGGTTCTACACTATTTTTATGTTGACCATTATTATTGCTTTACCTTTATTAATTATAACAACATCAAAAGAATCTTTTTATCCTGCTTTTTTCAAAATAGCGAAGTCTTGGGCTCGAATGATTTTATTTTTAATGGGGTTTCGAGTAAAACTGAATAAGAAATTAAAACTAGATAAAAAACAAAGTTATATTTTCATAGCAAATCATACCTCTATAATAGATATTATGTTGATGCTTTCTATTGTTCCAAATCCTTTTGTTTTTATTGGTAAAGCAGAACTGGCTAAATATCCAATTTTCGGATATTTCTATAGAAGAACGAATATTTTAGTGGATCGTTCAAGTATGAAAAGTAGAAAGAAAGCTTTTGAAGATGCGCAGAATAAAATAAAAATGGGAAGAAGTATTTGTATTTTTCCTGAAGGAATGGTTCCTGATGATGAAAGTGTTGTTTTGGCACCTTTTAAAAATGGAGCTTTTAATATCGCCATAGATCATCATGTTTCTATTGTTCCGATGGTATTTTTAGATTGTAAAAAACGTTTTTCATATACTTTCTTTAGTGGAAAACCTGGTAAGTTAAGAGTGAAAATTTTACCATTTATAAAAACTACAAATTTAGAACATAAAGATAAAAAAATATTAAAAGAGAAATCTTACGATATGATTTACAAAGAATTAATATAAAAAGAAGATTATTTTGCTTATATTTTAAAATCTATCGAAATAAATGGACTAATATTTGCGTTTACAAAATTTCAAAATAGTTATATTATTTAATATTTAATCTGAAATTATATATATGAGGAAATTTATTCTATTATTGGTGATGCTCGTTTCGGTTACAGCATTTTCTCAAACAGCATATAAAGGACAAGGAGACCAAAAGATATCTGCAGGAGTTAATCCTTTAGGAAATAGAAATTCTTTAAAATTGACTTATGATTATGGAATAAGTGAGCCTTTTTCTATTGGAGCTGGAGTTTCTCTAATTACAGGAGGAAAATATAGTGAAGACTTTTATATTTATGCCAGAGGAGATTTTCACTTCGCAAGTTATTTGGAAATTCCTAGACAGTGGGATTTATATACTGGAGCAGAATTAGGGGCAATAGGTTCGGAAACTTTTAATATTGGATTTCATATTGCCGCAAGGTATGCGATAACAAATTCTATTGCAGTCTATACAGAATTAGGATCTAATGGTGCTATTGGGGTTTCTTTTAGTTTATAAAAGAATTTAGAAGAAAATAAGATTTAAAAAGAGCATTGTAGATTGATTGAAGTTTACGATGCTCTTTTGGTTTTAAATAAAATATTTAATTCTATTCTTCTTTTTTATAAACATGTGGATTTTCTCTGACTCCCTTTTTAAAAACTTTTCTTACTCCAGACCTAATTGCTGCATCTACTTTAAGAATTTGATCCTTTACAATTTCTTCAGGTCTTCCTCTAAATTTTGTTACATGAAAACTATCTGTTTCCCTAAATGGTTTCGAAGAAAAATAATAGTTAGAAACACATGATCTTGCTTTATCAGCATTTACAGGGCATACTGAATGCCATGATTGATCATGAGTTGCCATAATTGCTAAACGATTATATCTACTGTAAATAGTTGTTTGAGGATTATTCATTCCATCAGGCCAAACTTCCAAATGTCCACCGTTTTCATCTTTCCAGTCAGGTGTTACATAGAAAAGTAAATTTAAAACTCTCCACATATTTCGATCTTTATCATGTGAATTATCTAAGTGTGGATTTAAGAAGTTTTTATGTCCCATAGAAGAAAGTCCACCTGCATAAAGGTTTTCATCAGGATGAATATCATCTAAATCACATATTTCAGAAACTATTTTAACAACATTAGGTTCTTGAAAGGCGTAAATTACTTCTTCTAATATTGGGTGATAATTATCCATTTGAGCTGCAATATATTTATATTCTCTTAAGCTTTTTCTTAAAATCATATTATTTGTTTTAGGAAAAGATTGATAAATTGCATCTACGATATGTTTTGGTAATAAATCATCAACAAAAAAATATCCAATTTTATCTTTTGATTGATTAAATTTATTTATTGAAACCTCTTTTTCTTCTTCTAACCTTTTACAAATTAGAATACTTAATTCTTTTCTAGTTATGTTTAACATTTGTTTTTTACTATGAATTTATATGTAGTTATAATGATGACTTTAAACAAAAATATACTTTTTGAAGTAAAACAAACTGACAATTGTTTTATTTTTTCAATAAGATTGATTTATAAATTTAATAAGCTTAGTTAATATGTTATATTTGCTTTTAGAATAGAAATAGGTACATGAAAGAATTAATAAGGTTATTTAAAAATTATTATATGCTAGATGTTTTTAGAATGTTGAGAGATATGCTATTAACGAAAATATTTTTTCCTTCTTCTGTAAGAATGATAAGACAACCTGCATATATTATTGGAAAAAAACACATAAAGTTTGGACAGAATTTTTCTTCTGGTAATATGCTACGTTTGGAGGTTTTAGATAAAAATTTTGTAAGACATAATGTAGATTTTGATGGAAAACCAGAATTAATTTTTGGAGATAATATTACTTTAAATAATAATGTTCATATTGGAGTATTAAATAAAATATCTATTGGAGCTAATACTTTAGTAGCTAGTAATGTGTTAATTATTGACCATAATCATGGAACATATATTGGAGATAATCAAGATTCTCCTTTAATTTCTCCAAAAGATAGAAAAGCAATTCCCAAAGAAGTAATCATAGGTAAGAATGTCTGGATTTCTGAAAATGTATCTATACTTCCTGGTACAATTATTGGTGATGGCTGTATCATTGGTGCAAATTCGGTAGTTTCAGGGAAATTTGAAGAGAATTTAATAATTGCCGGGACACCAGCTAGAGCATTAAAAAAGTTTAATGATAAAACAAATTCTTGGGAAAGAATTTAAAACTACTTATTTTACAAAAAGACCCACAAATATATAATGACATTTACAAATAAAATTGTTGTATCAGGTATTAATTTTACCGAAGGAGGCCCCCTTTCAGTAATGCAAGATTTCTTAGACAGAATATCTCATATTTATGCAGATAAATATGAAATTATCGCTCTAGTACATAAGAAAACCTTGTATTCAACTCCAAATGTTACTTATATTGAATTTGAAGATTCAAAGAGTAGTTGGCTAAAGAGAATGAAATACGAATATTCGTATTTTAAAAAACTTTCTAAAGAACTTAAGCCTAAATATTGGTTTTCGATGCATGATATGACACCTAATGTATTTTGTGAAAAGCAATTTGTTTACTGTCATAATTCTGCTCCTTTTTTTAAACCAACCAAAAACGATTGGAAATACGGGAAAACAACAGCAATTTTTTCTTTATTTTATATTTATTTGTATGGAATTAATATCAAGAAAAATACAAATGTAATCGTTCAACAAGATTGGTTACGTAAAGAATTTCATAAAAAATGGGGTCTGGAAAATGTTGTGGTAGCATATCCTTCTATTGAGTTTAAAAAGAAAGAAATTTCGGAGGAAGTTAAAAAACAAAAGAATGATAAAGTACAATTATTTTATCCTAGTTTCCCAAGGTCATTTAAAAATTTTGAGATTATTTGTGAAGCTTTCGAAAAATTAGATAAAGAGTTTCAAGATAAAATAGAAATAAAATTAACGATTGATGCTTCTTTAAATTCTTATGCTAGTTTTGTTGTAGAAAAATATAAACATTTAAAAGGTTTACAGTTTATTGGTTTACAACCTAGAGAAAGAGTTTTTGAATTATATGAAGAGTCAGACGCTTTAATTTTTCCATCTAGACTAGAATCTTGGGGTTTACCTATTACTGAATTTAAAGAGTATGATAAACCTATTTTCCTTGCAGATCTTCCATATGCCCACGAAACGCTAGGGGATTATGATAAAGTAGTTTTTTTTGATCCTTATAAGGCAGAAGAATTAAAAAATCATTTGGAAAATTTTGTTGCAAAAAAACTAAATTTTACAAAACATAATGCGAAAAAAATCGTTAATCCTCATGTTGTAGGTTGGGATAATTTATTAAACCATTTGATTCAGTAAAATTTTTAAATGAAAGAGCTAATTTCAGAAAAAAGATTCGACATTATAAGTTTAATAGTAGTCGCTTTTTTTCCATTTTATAAAAATGCATTATCGTCTATTTCTATTATTGTTTTTTCTGCTGTCACTCTCGGGTGTTTTATTTATTCAAAGCAAAAAATTCAAAAGCTAGATGTTCGTAATTTATTTATAGTAACTGGATATTTTTTATATTCAATTTTAAGCCTTTCTTATTCTTCAGATATTAAAGAAGGATTTTCTGAATTAAAAACAAGCGTTCCTATATTACTTTTTCCTTTAATTTTATTTCTTTTTGGAGGTAATATTTCTAGAAAACATTTGAAATATATTACTTTTTCTTTTGTTATTTCCTGTTCTTTACAAGCTATTTATATACTTTCACAATTTTATTCACACGGGTTATTTAATAAAATTGGAAATGCACAATTCTATAATTTACCTTTTAGAGAACTGATATATAAACTTGATTATATGAAATTTCATCCAAGTTATCTTTCTCTTTGGTTACTTTTTGCAGTAATGATTTCAGTTCATTATTTGTTCGAAAATTATAGAGATACAAAACTATATCAGAAATTATTACTTTTTATATCAATTGCACTTTTGTTATTTGTATCAATTGCATCTTCAGCCAAAATATCGATTATCGCTTTTGGTTTCGCAATGTTATATTTTTTGTTTTCAAAAATCAAAGGATGGAAAATGAAGCTTGTTGGTGTTATAGCTTTTTTAACAATTTCTGTTGTTGCAATATTTAAGATTCCTTTTTTGAAAGTAAGATTTGTAGATGAAATAAAAGTTACAAAGTTCGAACCACCTGTTGGAAATACGCATAATTCGATTAATATTCGATTTGGTATTATGAAATGTTTTTCTGATGTGTTCTCAGAAAATTGGTTGTTTGGTGTTGGTATCGGGGATGCACAAGAAAAGTTAAATGAATGTTATAAGAAAAAAATTAATTCAAAAGTATTCCATGGAGCATCCTATAATACACATAATAATTATTTTCATTATGCTTTAATTACTGGAGTTATAGGTTTATTCTTATTTATAATAGCTCTAATTTTTCAATTCAAGTTGGCATTCTCAAGTCAGAATGTTTTATTTGCATGCTTTTTAATAATGGTAGCAACAAGTTTTCTTGTAGAAAATGTATTAGTAAGGAATCATGGAGTAGTGTTTTATGCATTTTTCAGCTCACTTTTTATCAAATCAAACCAAAATGAATCAAAATTATAGCGTTTCTGCTACAATTGTATTATACAATAATAACCTAGAGAAGTTAAACAAAGCAATTCAAAGTTTTCTTAATGTAGAGAATGCTTCTATTTTATATCTAGTAGATAATTCTCCTACAAAAATTTTTGAAGGTAAATTTAATCATCCAAAAATCGATTATATATATACAGGGCAAAATTTAGGTTTTGGTAATGGGCACAATTATATCCTAGATAAACTTAATTCTGACTTTCACATTATTTTAAATCCAGATGTTTATTTTGATGCAATTCAATTAGAAAAGATGATTGAAAAATTAATTCAAAATGAAAAAGCAGGAGTGTTAGGACCAAAAGTTTTGTATCCAAATGGAGAATTACAACCTTCTATCAGAAAATTTCCTACAGTTTTTGATTTAATCATTCGTAGATCTGGACCATTCAAGAAGTTTTTTAAAAAAAGAATTGAAAGTGAAGAATATTTAGATCAAGATATCGATAAAATATCACAAGTGGATTATGTTTTAGGTTGCTTTCAATTATTCAAAACACCAGTTTTTAAAGAATTGAAAGGTTTTGATCCAAGATATTTTATGTATTTAGAAGATATTGATATTTGTAAAGAAGTTTACAAACATGGCTATACTGTGATGTTTAGTCCAGATACACCAATTTATCATTATTACGAAAGAGCATCTTCTAAAAATTTATCGCTTTTCATGGCACATATAAAATCAGCTTTTCAGTACTTTTGCAAATGGATTTAAAAATTAAGAAAACTAACAGCTAATTTTGAACAAAAGATATTCCATATTTATAATACCTATTTTAATCATTAGCCATTTATTTATTTTAAATGGAATTTTTTATTTTTTGATTAAAAATAACTACTGGAATTTAGAATCTATATTAGTCTATAATATAGGTTGGCTGTATACATCATTAATTTTTAATACTTATAGGATTAGAAGATATTCTAAATTATCGATAATCATGTTCAACTTTTTGAAACATGCCTTCGTGTTTAGTTTTTTATTTTTCGCTTATTTTGGAGTAACGAATAAATTTATTGATGTAGATAGAAATATCAATGTTTTACTTCTTACTTTTTCAATTCAATTTATTTTTAGTTATTTATATATTTTCGCATTAAAAAAATATAGAATTGAAGGAGGAAATATTCGAAAAGTTGTGATTATTGGAGAAAATCAAAGCGTAGATTTATTGAGAAACTTTTTCAATAAAAATGCAGAATACGGATATAAATACCAAGGTTTTTTCTCAGAGACAAATAAAGAATGTAGAAATAAGTATTTAGGTAAAGTAGAAGATTGTTTTGATTATGTTTTAGATAATAAAATTGATGAAATCTATTGTTCTATTTCAAGCCTGAGTACAAAAATGGCTGAAAAAATTGTCGATTTTGGAGATAACAATCTAGTTTTGGTGAAATTCGTTCCAGATGCAACCAAAATGCTGCATAAAACAGTTTTAGAATATTACGATTATATCCCAATTCTTTCTAGAAGAATCCTTCCTTTTGATAATTCATTTAATAAAGGTTTAAAACGTTTATTTGATATATTATTTTCGCTTGGAGTAATTGTTTTTGTACTTTCTTGGTTAATACCAATTTTTGCAATTCTGATTAAGTTAGAATCTAAAGGAAAAGTATTTTTCAAACAAACTCGTGATGGACTGAATGGATCTACTTTCGAATGTTACAAATTTCGTTCGATGAAAGTAAATAACGATTCAGACAAAAAACAAGCAACTCGTGGTGATGCAAGAATCACAAAAATTGGAAGTTTTATGCGTAAAACAAGTATTGATGAACTTCCACAGTTTTTTAATGTACTTAAAGGAGATATGAGTATTGTCGGGCCAAGACCACATATGGTACGACAAACCAAAGAATATAGTAAGACTGTAAATAAATATATGGTTCGTCATTTCGTAAAACCAGGAATTACAGGACTTGCACAAGTAAAAGGATATCGAGGAGAGATTGAAACAAAACATGATATTGATAATCGTGTTCGTTTAGATATTTTTTATATTGAAAATTGGTCTTTTTTATTAGATTTAAAAATAATTTTGCTGACAGTTACAAATGCAATTGAAGGCGAAGACAAAGCATACTAAAACAACAACACAAAACAACACAACAATGAATATTTTAATCTTAGGTTCTGGAGGAAGAGAACACGCAATTGCATGGAAAATCATGCAAAGTCCAAAAGTAGAAGAGTTATTTATTGCTCCAGGAAATGCAGGAACTGCAAAACTTGGAAAAAACATCGCTATCAATCCAGAAGATTTTCAAGCAGTAAAAGAATTAGTTTTAGAAAACAATATTTCTTTAGTAGTAGTTGGTCCAGAAGCTCCTTTAGTTGCTGGAGTTCACGATTTCTTTTTAGCTGATGAAGAATTGAAAGATGTAAAAGTAATCGGACCTCAAAAAGAAGCTGCACAATTAGAAGGTAGTAAAGAGTTTGCGAAAGAATTTATGATGCGTCATAATATTCCAACAGCTGCTTACGAAAGCTTCACAGCAGAAACTTTAGAAGATGGTTATAAATTCTTAGAAACTTTAAAAGCTCCTTATGTTTTAAAAGCAGATGGTTTAGCTGCAGGAAAAGGTGTTTTGATCTTAAATGATTTAGACGAAGCTAAGAAAGAATTAAAAGAAATGCTTTCGAACCAAAAATTCGGAGATGCAAGTGCAAAAGTTGTAATCGAAGAGTTTTTAGACGGAATCGAAATGAGTTGTTTCGTTCTTACAGATGGAAAAAACTATGTAACACTTCCAAATGCTAAGGATTATAAAAGAATTGGTGAAGGAGATACTGGATTAAATACTGGTGGAATGGGAGCTGTTTCTCCTGTACCTTTTGCAGATGATGCTTTCTTAGAAAAAGTAGAGAATCAAGTAATCAAACCAACAATCGAAGGTCTTCAAAAAGATAATCTTCCATATAAAGGTTTTGTTTTCTTTGGTTTAATTAAAGTAGGAGATGAGCCAAAAGTAATTGAGTACAACTGTAGAATGGGAGATCCAGAAACAGAAGTTGTAATGCCAAGAATTCAATCTGATTTCGTGGAATTATTAGAAAAAACAGGAGAAGGAACTTTAGATACAGCTACAATCGAATTTGTACCAAAAAGTGCAACTACAGTAATGTTAGTTTCAGGAGGATATCCAGAAGCTTACGAAAAAGGAAAAGAAATCTCAGGATTAGAAAATACAAGATATTGTATGGCTTTCCACGCAGGAACAAAATTAGATGGTGATAAAGTTCTTACAAATGGAGGACGTGTAATCGCTGTTTCTGCCTATGGAAATGATTTCAAAGAAGCTTTAGAAAAGTCGTACGAAAATGCGAAAGAAATCAGCTTTGATGGAGTTTATTATAGAAAAGATATAGGTTTTGACTTATAAGAAAATATTGATTGCTCCATTAAATTGGGGATTGGGACACGCTTCTCGGTGTGTCCCAATTATCAATCAACTTCTTAAAAATAATTTCGAACCAATTATTGCTAGCGACGGAAATGCGCTAAAACTTCTTCAAAAAGAATTTCCAAACCTAAAATCATACAAACTTCCTTCATATAATATAACTTATTCCAAAAACAGTTTTTTTTTCAATTTACATCTTCTATTAAAAGCACCACATATTTGGAAAGCTGTCCAGCAAGAAAAAAAACTAGTAGAAGAAATTATTCAGAAAGAAAATATTCAAGGAATTATTTCTGATAATCGTTTCGGAGTTTGTCATTCTTCGACTCCTTCAGTTTACATCACTCACCAAACTACCGTCTTTTCTGGGATTACTACTCCAATCACAACATTTTTTCATCAAAACATCATAAAAAAGTTCAACGAATGTTGGATTCCAGATGATGAGAAAACAAGGATTTCCGGAAAATTGAGTTTTTCTTATAGAAATCTTAACCAAAAATTTATTGGAACTTTAAGTCGATTTCAAAAACAAGACATACCAACTCAAAACGATATTCTGATTATTCTTTCAGGACCAGAACCACAAAGAACTTATTTAGAGGAAATTTTAAAAGAGAAGTTTCAAAACACAAAAAAGCAGGTTTTAATGATTAGAGGAATTATTACAAAAGAAAATCAAACAACACAAATTTTATCAAATTTTAAAATCAAAGATTTTCTACTAACCAAAGAACTAGAAAAAGAACTCAATCATAGTAACCTTATCATATGTAGAGCAGGCTATAGCTCTATTATGGATTTATACAAACTAAACAAAAATGCGATTCTAATTCCAACACCAAATCAAAAAGAACAAGAATACCTAGCAACTTATCTTCAAAAAAAGGATTTATTTACTTCAATAAAACAATCAAAACTAAAAGATTTCGATTTCGAAAATTTCAAAGTAGAGAAAGAGCAAAAGTTGCAGAAAATAACTTCCAAAATAGATTTTTCTATTTTTCGATAAAAAAATAACGGTTTAAGGTTATTGATAAAGATTTAATTAAAAATTACTTTTACGAAAAATCAAATTATAACTTAAACGAACATGAAAAAAATTGCTTTATTACTCCTATTACTAAATTGTACAATCAATTTTGCACAAAATAAAACCTACACAGATAAGGATATCGTTTTTACAATCAAAAATCAAGAAATAAGTTTTGATCAGCTAAAAATAAAAGATCTTAAAAACTATTTAGGAGGTTGCAAAGGTATCATACATAATAATTATGATGATGGTTTTATTTTTATCTATAACGATTCAACTATCGATTGGACAAGCATAACTTATGGAAATGATATCTTTTTTACAGTCCCTTCATGTTCAGAAAATTTTTCTCTAGATGAAATACCACAAAATGAAGATAAAATACATATTATTTCTTTTTCATTACAACATTATGGAACTAAATTAAAATTTAAAGGAAGAGAATTTAAAATGTTTCAAAAGGTAGATAGAAAAGAATTAGAATCTTTTTTTGGTCAAAAGTTTAAAGGAGATACAATAATAATTTTTCACGAATCATATGACTCAACTGCATTTGCAATTAGATTGAGTTCACGAAATACGATAGAAGAAATAGCAATATATACAAGTTAACATTATAGCGTTCCCCTCCGTCAAAACTCCGGGTCGGGCTTTCCGTTTTTAGTTTTGTTCTTCAAAAAAAGAATTTCTAGATCATCCGTTGGCTTCTTAGGTCGCCTCCGTTTCCCAAGAACTTCTAATTTTTGAAAAACAAAAGCTAACCACTCCAATCCCTAACGCACTTACAAATACAATATAATATATTCGCATTGCGAATATACCCACAAAAACTCCCCTCCTTTTAAAGGAGGGGTAGGGGGTGGTTAAATTTTTTCACACCCAACCCACTGAAAACCAAACCCTCTCCAAAAACAATCAAAAATAAATGCAAAAACTTTTCAAAAAGGCTTGCAGGAACGAATAATTCACGTACATTTGCATCCGCTAAAACAAACAAAGGCAACGGCGTTTGTAGCAGCAAAAAGTTCTAAAACAAGGTTGAAAAAATAATTTTTAAAAAAGTTTTGAAAAAGACTTGTCAGAATAAAAAAAGTTATTACATTTGCAACCGCTAAAACGGAAAG
>NZ_JADOTV010000048.1 GCF_015767245.1 Aureivirga sp. CE67 | reverse complement strand
CAGAGTTTTCAGATAATTTAATAGATGATACTTATTATTTCTGTGAAGATGATGGAGACGGACATATGGTTGTAGATGTGAATGATATGACGGATGCTTTATTAGTAGACGGATCGATTATGAGTGTTAAATATTACTATTCAGAGTCGGAAGCGCAAGCGAATTCACAAAACTATATTGTAAACCCAATCAATATTACAACAGCAGGAACAGTATTATACATCCGTGCGGAGAATACAGAAACAGGATGTGTGTCTGTGTTAATGTTTACAGTAAGTGTAGGATCTTATCCAGAGATTTTAACGGACACAGTAACATATATCGAGTGTGGATTTGATGGTGTAGCAACTTTTGATTTTGCTACCAATGTGAATTTATTAGTAACACCATCAGCAGATATTGAAACTACTTATTATTTATCAGAAGCAGATGCTACAGCAAAGGAAAATGCGATTGCTTCTTCAGAATATGAGAGTAGTGCAACGACAATCTGGGCAAATGTTAGGAATACTTTAACAGGATGTGAGGTAGTAACATCGTTTGAAATAGAAGTGGAAGAGATTCCAGTATTTGAAAGCAATGCAGAAGAGATTATTTGTTTAAAAGAAATCGTTTCAGCAAATGATCCACAGATTGAGAGTGAGATTAGTGTTTACAATCCAGAAGGAGATTATATCTATGAGTGGACTTTCAACGGAGAAGTTTTAGGACAAACAGGAGAGACAATCACTATTACAGAGCCAGGAACTTATACAGTGAAAGCAATCAGTACTACAGGACAAAATGCTTGTGAGAGCGAGCCACAAACAATTGAAGTGATTGGATCTTATATTGCAAATATTACAGAAGCTGATATTGTAGTTTCAGGATATGTAGAAGGATTTGGAAGTAACACAGTAGCAATTAACACAACAGGGTTAACTTTAGGAGAGTATGAATTCTCAATTGATGAAGGAAATACTTGGCAAACAGCACCAGTGTTTACAGATGTTCCTGGAGGAGATTATGTATTATTGATTCGTAATGTATTAGGAGGAGGA
>NZ_JADOTV010000047.1 GCF_015767245.1 Aureivirga sp. CE67 | reverse complement strand
CACGGCTTTTTCATAAAAAAAGAGTGATTCCAAAAAAATGATATTTTTGTTTCGCCAAAAATCAAAATACATCATGAAATCACTCAAAAAAACGAAATTAAAAGATACTATGAAGAATTGCAAATAAAACTATCTGATTTCCGAGATAATCGTGGGAAACGTCATTCTTTACCTTTTGTGATTCTGAGTTTTTTTACTGCTTTTATTCGTAGCACAGGTCATTTAACATTATCTGATATTCATAGAATTATGATTCACAGTCACTCTGATTTGATTAAAGATCTAGAGGAGTTTTCTTTTGAAAAATGTGTTAGCTATTCTCAATTAAGGAGAATTCTAATAGCTTTTGATTATACTGAGTTTTCAGAGATTAATTTTAATTATTTCAGAAAAACAATAATGCAAGAAGGGAAGTATTGGTCATCAATTGATGGGAAGGAGCTTCGTGGAAGCATTGATGGTGTATTAGGAGAAAAAAGAGGAGAAAATATTGTTACCAAAGTTTCTCATGATGATGAACAGACTGAAGTTATTGGTTTTTATTCAGGAAAGAAAGAATCTGAGAAAACAGTGGTAAAATCATATTTTGAAAATCAACAAAATATTTCAAATAAAGGATTTACATTGGATGCTTTACATACAACAATTCCTTTGTTAACAGCAATTCAAAGTAGAAAAGGTACTTATCTTTCTCAAGTAAAATCAAATCAAAAATATTTATTAGAAGAGTTAGAGCATATTAGTCAACATCTACCACATCATTATACGAAATCAGAAATCAACAAAGAACATGGTAGGATCGAAAAAAGAACTTATAAATCATACACAATCAATTCTGAATGTTTAAGTGAAAAATGGAAAGACACTGGTATTTATACTTTTATCGTTGTTGAAAGAGATACTTTAAAATTGAAAACAAATCAAAGTACTAAAGAGACTTCTTTCTATATTAGCAATACCAATAATTCAAAACAAAATATTTTTGAATTATTCAAAGCATGCAGAAATCACTGGAAAGTAGAAGCTAAAAATTATGTCAGAGATAAAACTTTTGGTGAAGACTCTTTTAAAAGTTTTAATATAAATCTTCAGCGATGTTTTGCTGTAATGCTGACTCAAGTCATTAATTTACTACAAAGATCAAAAGAAAAATTGAATTTTAAGCAAATAAGAACAAAGTTAGCTTATAATAAAGATGAGTTGAATAAGATTTTTAAATCAAATTTATTTTTATGAAAAAGCCGTG
>NZ_JADOTV010000046.1 GCF_015767245.1 Aureivirga sp. CE67 | reverse complement strand
AGCTTGTGATGATGATTATGATGGTCATGCTTTCTTTGACTTAAACGAAGCAACAGAAATTTTTGATCCATTTGAAGAGTATACAATTACGTACCACATCACAGAGCAAAATGCACATTCAGGGCAACAAGAATTAGCAGATTCATACTATTCAGTAGCATCAACGATTTATGTTCGTGTAGAAAATGAAGATACAGGATGTTATATTGTTCGTCCATTAGAATTAGAATTATCAGAAAAACCAGAGATTGATTCAATCGAGGATTATGTTCTTTGTGAGGACGAGGATAACAACGGATTTGCAATTTTCTACTTAGATACTGTAAGAGATGGAATTTTAGCTTCACAGCCAGATTTAACAATCTCGATGTATTTATCAGAGGCAGATGCGGAAGCTATCAATAATCCAATTGATATGGATTCTCCATTCTTAAACACTGTTGCAGATCAACAAACGATTTGGGTACGAGTAGAGAATAGTGCAGGATGTTATATCATTGAGAGTTTCGAATTAATCATTGAAGATATTCCACATATCGGAAATGCTTCTATTCCTCATGAAGTTTGTGATGATGATTTTGATGGCTTTGCATCTTTTGATTTAACACAAAATGATACACATTATTTAGCAGGACAATTAGGAATGGTAGTAACATATCACACTTCTTTAGCCAATGCAGAAGGAGATATCACGGATATTCCAGACTTTACAAACTATGTGAATACCATTATCAATGCACAAGAATTATATGTTAGAGTAGAAAATCAAACAACAGGATGTTATGCGATTTCCACATTGACATTAATTGTGGAGCCACTACCAAAAGTAGATATGGAGCCAACAGCATTAGAAGTTTGTGATGATGATACAGATGGAACAGCGATTTTCGATATTACAGAAAAAGAAGCAGAGATTTTAAGTGGTCAAAACCCAGCAGGAATCAGCTTAGAATATTTCGAAGATGAAGCATTGACAACGCAAATTGCAACAGCAGATTTAACAGCTTATGTTTCGGATAGTAAAACGATTTATGTGAAAGCAACAAATGTTTACACAATCAATCCAGGAGAAACAGAAGGATGTTATGTAGTGATTCCATTAGAATTAATAGTGAATCCATTACCAGAGTTTTCAGATAATTTAATAGATGATACTTATTATTTCTGTGAAGATGATGGAGACGGACATATGGTTGTAGATGTGAATGATATGACGGATGCTTTATTAGTAGACGGATCGATTATGA
>NZ_JADOTV010000045.1 GCF_015767245.1 Aureivirga sp. CE67 | reverse complement strand
CTTTTTTAAAAATTATTTTTTCAACCTTGTTTTAGAACTTTTTGCTGCTACAAACGCCGTTACCTTTGTTTGTTTTAGCGGATGCAAATGTACGTGAATTATTCGTTCCTGCAAGCCTTTTTGCAAAGTTTTTGCATTTATTTTTGATTGTTTTTGGAGAAGGTTTGGTTTTCAGTGGGTTGGGTGGATAAAAATTTAACCACCCCCTGCACCTCCTTTTAAAGGAGGGGAGTTTTTGGGTTTCGACTACGCTCAACCACCGTTTTGTTTTGGATTATTTTAATAGGACGATGTACTATGTTGGGAGGTGTCGTCCCGTTAGGACTTTTTGTTCTTTTAAATATTAGACATTATCACGATTAAAATTGTATGATATAAAAAAGACTTCAAAAGGTTATAGTTTTGTTTCTACCAAAAAATAATCCTACCCCCAAAGTCTTGAATAAATTTAATTCATTATTAAGTCTAAATACAAAAGAAATAGAAATATTATTACCTGTATTTGAAAAATATGTAACTAAAAAAATAATACATTATACCTTGAAAGAAAAATTACGTAAATCCCCTTTCGTATAAAGAACGAAAAAACGTAAGTTTAAAAGGAAGCTATTTAAAGTTAAAATTCTATTTAATGTATCTTAAGCATAATCCGCTACAAGTACTTCTAGAAGATTTATTTGAGTTATTCCAATCTAAAATAAGTAGGTTTTCACTTATTAACAGATCCTGTTCTAAATTCTTTGAAATAATTAAAAGTACTTCTTCAGTTTGGAGAAATATATAACCATCTGGAGGATTCGGAGGATTATCTGTTAGTTGATGTTGTTGAAAATCAAGTTCAAAACAAACTTAACTAATCAAAAAGAAGAATATAGTGGCAAAAAGAAAATTCATACGATGAAGTATTTAGCAATTGAAAACAAAAAAGGATATATTCATTTTTTAAGTTCAGCTTATTTTGGAACAGTTCATGATAAAAAATTTGGGATGATCTTTCTATCAATATAGATAAAATACATATACTTTCGAATTAGGTTTTCAAGGAATTGAAAAAAGATTTCGAAAATATTACCGTAACTTATCAAAGCACAAAATTAAAGCCTTTGATACTATTTCAAAAACATATAAATATAATCATTATAAGTATGAGAGTAAGAATTGAGCATTCTTTTACTAATGCAAAAAGACTAAAAATAATCAAAGAGAAAATTCGAATAAAATACTTTGAAAAAAGAGAAAAGTCATGAAAATTACTGTCGAATTACATAATTTTAGAGTTACACTCAGGAGTGCATTACAAAATCAATCGTGATAATGTTTATTTATAAAAAATAAATATTACATATAAAATGATGTAAAATGAAATGATCAATAAAAAGTAAATAAAACAAAAAAAGTCCCAAAAGGACGACATAAACCAGCATAGTGTACAACACTATGAACTTTCCCCAAAGGAAAGTTTAGAGCAAAAAAAATCCTGATTCAAAAAAAGAATCAGGATTCAAAGAAAGGCGATGACATACTCTCCCACCAAAGGCAGTACCATCTGCGCTGGTAGGCTTAACTTCTCTGTTCGGGATGGAAAGA
>NZ_JADOTV010000044.1 GCF_015767245.1 Aureivirga sp. CE67 | reverse complement strand
AATCGAGTAGGTGGACGTGAACAATAAATTCACGTTGCACCTCTCACACCACCGTACGTACGGGTCTCGTATACGGCGGTTCAATAATGAAACTATTTCTTGTAATAGGTTGCCATTTCGATATAGCCTTTTTGAGCTAACCTGACTTTGGTAATCGTAGTTCCCAAAATAGAACTTTGAGCTACAGCCCATCCACCCATATTGGTTCTACTCCAAGCATAAGCCATTCCTTGACGAACACCTAAACGAATCAGATTCTTTCTTTTTCGTTCTGGTTTCTTCCAATGATGCCAAATACAATATCTAAGGCGATTCCTGACCCATTCATCAAGTTTCTTTAACTTGACAAAAATAGATGCAGGTTTGAAGTAATTTACCCAACCACGTATACAGAGATTTAAGTGTTTGATACGTTCTTCAAAGCTTACAGGATTTGTCTTTCGAGTAATTTGTTTCAGTTCGTATTTGAACTTTTTCCACGAACTTTTCGCAACCACCGCTTGGTATTTTCCTTTTGTTCCCTTTTTATAAATGGACGTAAAAGCAAAACCGAGCATTGTAAAACTTCGAGGTCTTCGAATCCCACTTTTCTCTTTATTAATCGGAAGTTTGAGTTTCTTTTTCAAGAATAAATAAATTCCATTTCCTACACGTTTCGCCGCTTGTTTACTTTTCACATAAATACTAAAATCATCTGCATAACGAACGTATCGTAATCCACGTTTCTCCAATTCTTTATCCAATTCATTGAGCAAAATATTAGATAATAATGGACTTAAAGGCGAACCTTGTGGAACACCTTTTCTACGTTTGACGAGTTTGCCTTTGATTTGTATTGGAGCTCTTATAAATTTACGAATCCATTTCATGAGTAGCGGGCATTTGATTTTCTTGTAGATCAAATCCAACAGAATAGTATGTTCTACATTGTCGAAAAAGGATTTTAAATCAATGTCCACAATATCATGAAATCCTTGATTAATAAATTCATTCGCCTTTGCTAAAGCTTGATGTGCGTTTCGTTTAGGTCGAAAACCAAAACTATTCTCTTGAAAATCTCGTTCAAAAATAGGTTGCAATACTTGTTGTATCGCTTGTTGAAATAAACGATCTACCACTGTAGGAATTCCTAATAATCTAGTTTTATCTTTGGATTTTGGAATTTCAACACCTAGAATTGGCGAAACCTGATATTTTCCTTTTCGAATAGCAAAAAGATAAGCTACTTGGTTTTCTTGTAATAAAGGTAATAGTTCGGATACAGATTTTCCATCTACACCAGCAGCACCTTTATTGGCAACAACTTTCTTGTAAGCTTTTCTTAGGTTTTCATTGTTAATTACTTCATTTATCATATTACATTTCTTAGCTGTTCCGCTTATTTGAAGGCTATTTTAAAGCAAGACTTACAGTCTTTTTACTCCAAAACTCCTTCATATATTAAGAACCATTATTGTTCTGTCCTTCATTGATTTTATCAGAAAACCAACTACTATGACGTCTGCTGACTTCTCTATACAACCAACTCGTGATTCTAGAGACCTCCCCTGGTAAGAGCATTTTCCTTCCTTCAATTCCTGATACATCTACTTCTAAAGCTATCCTTCGAAAAGGTTTTGGGCGTCATAGTTATGTGTCTACTTACCCAGTTTTAAAAGCCTCTTATGTATTTCCTGTTCGTCAGTACCGAATTTTGCCGTTTGACTTCCTTCACTGCTAGAATCACTTCTAACCAGCTTGTCACGTACTAATACTTCAAGGCGTTACCCTTGTGTATAAAGGACTTACACCTTCTGGAAAATAATTGCACACCTAACACTTGGTTTTCTATTCAAGAATTTGCATTTTTGGAATTTATTCAAACCTTGCGGTTGGTGTGCACCTGCTCATGCAGGGCACACACAA
>NZ_JADOTV010000043.1 GCF_015767245.1 Aureivirga sp. CE67 | reverse complement strand
TAATGATGATACGGATGGAAACACGGAAGACGATCCGACAGAAATTACGATTTCAGAAGATCCTTCGATAGAAGTAGTGAAAACAGTAACGAGTGATGTTTCAAACCTAGCAGTTGGAGATGTTGTTACTTATACTGTTTTAGTAAGCAATACCGGAAATGTTACTTTAGATAATGTTTCGATAGTCGATACTTTAACGGAATTGGATGGAACTTCGAATCCACAAACTTTAGCAAGTATTTTTGATTCTTCTTCTATGGGAAGTTTAGAAGGAATCTTACAAGTAGGAGAAGTTGCTACTTATACCGTTTCTTATACCGTAACTCAATCGGATATTGATAATGGAGGATTTGCGAATAGTGTTTTTGCAAGTGGAGATTCTCCAGAAAACACAAAAGTTGAAGACACTTCTGATGATAATGATGATACAGATGGAAATACGGAAGATGACCCAACCGAAGTTACGATTTCAGAAGATCCTTCAATTGAAGTAGTAAAAACAGTAACAAGTGATGTTTCAAACCTAGCAGTAGGAAGTGAAGTTACTTATACTGTTTTAGTAAGCAATACCGGAAATGTTACTTTAGATAATGTTTCGATTGTCGATACTTTAACGGAATTAGATGGAACTTCGAATCCACAAACATTAGCAAGTATTTTTGATTCTTCTTCAATGGGAAGTTTAGAAGGAATCTTGCAAGTAGGAGAAGTTGCTACTTATACCGTTTCTTATACTGTAACACAATCAGATATTGATAATGGAGGATTTGCAAATAGTGTTTTTGCAAGTGGAGATTCTCCAGAAGATACTACGGTTGAAGATATTTCGGATGATAATGATGATGCGGATGGAAATACGGAAGACGATCCAACCGAAGTTACGATTTCAGAAGATCCTTCAATTGAAGTTATAAAAACAGTAACAAGTGATGTTTCAAACTTAGCAGTAGGAGATGTCGTTACTTATAGCATTTTAGTAAGCAATATCGGAAATGTTACTTTAGATAATGTTTCGATTGTCGATACTTTAACGGAATTAGATGGTACTTCGAATCCACAAACATTAGCAAGTATTTTTGATTCTTCTTCTATGGGAAGTTTAGAAGGAATCTTGCAAGTAGGAGAAGTTGCTACTTATACGGTTTCTTATACCGTGACGCAATTAGATATTGACAATGGAGGATTTGCGAATAGTGTTTTTGCAAGTGGAGATTCTCCAGAAGATACTACTGTGGAAGATGTTTCGGATGATAATGATGATGCGGATGGAAATACAGAAGATGATCCAACCGAAGTTACAATTTCAGAAGATCCTTCGATTGAAGTAGTGAAAACGGTAAGGAGTGATGTTTCAAACCTAGCAGTTGGAGATGTCGTTACTTATACAGTTTTAGTTAGTAATACTGGAAATGTTACTTTAGACAATGTTTCGATTGTCGATACTTTAACCGAATTAGATGGAACTTCGAATCCACAAACTTTAGCAAGTGTTTTTGACTCTTCTTCCATAGGAAGTTTAGAAGGAATCTTGCAAGTAGGCGAAGTTGCTACTTATACCGTTTCTTATACCGTAAGCCAATCAGATATTGACAATGGAGGATTTGCGAATAGTGTTTTTGCAAGTGGAGATTCTCCAGAAGATACGACGGTTGAAGATGTTTCGGATGATAATGATGATGCGGATGGAAATACGGAAGACGATCCAACCGAAGTTACGATTTCAGAAGATCCTTCAATTGAAGTAGTGAAAACAGTAACAAGTGATGTTTCAAACCTAGCAGTAGGAAGTGAAGTTACTTATACAGTTTTAGTAAGCAATACTGGAAATGTTACTTTAGATGATGTTTCGATTGTAGATACTTTAACCGAATTAGATGGAACTTCGAATCCACAAACATTAGCAAGTATTTTTGATTCTTCTTCCATGGGAAGTTTAGAAGGAATCTTGCAAGTAGGAGAAGTTGCTACTTATACAGTTTCTTATACCGTGACGCAATTAGATATTGACAATGGAGGATTTGCGAATAGTGTTTTTGCAAGTGGAGATTCTCCAGAAGATACTACTGTGGAAGATGTTTCGGATGATAATGATGATACGGATGGAAATACGGAAGACGATCCGACCGAAGTTACAATTTCAGAAGATCCTTCGATAGAAGTTGTAAAAACAGTGATAAGTGATGTTTCAAATATCGAAGTAGGAGATGTCGTTACTTATACAGTTTTAGTAAGCAATACCGGAAATGTTACTTTAGATAATGTTTCGATTGTAGATACTTTAACGGAATTAGATGGAACTTCGAATCCACAAACATTAGCAAGTATTTTTGATTCTTCTTCTATGGGAAGTTTAGAAGGAATCTTGCAAGTAGGAGAAGTTGCTACTTATACCGTTTCTTATACCGTAACGCAATCGGATATTGACAATGGAGGATTTGCGAATAGTGTTTTTGCAAGTGGAGATTCTCCAGAAGATACCACTGTAGAAGATGTATCGGATGATAATGATGATGCGGATGGAAACACGGAAGACGATCCAACCGAAGTTACGATTTCAGAAGATCCTTCAATTGAAGTAGTGAAAACAGTAACGAGTGATGTTTCAAACTTATCAGTAGGAAGTGAAGTTATTTATACTGTTTTAGTAAGCAATACTGGAAATGTCACTTTAGATAATGTTTCGATTGTAGAT
>NZ_JADOTV010000042.1 GCF_015767245.1 Aureivirga sp. CE67 | reverse complement strand
GCAATCTTCTGTAACTTCAACTTTACCTGATGGTGTCACAGTTATTGAAGATACACTTTCTGATGATCCAGAAGATGCAACAACAGAAACGGAAGATCCGACAGTTACTACTTTAAACCAAAACGGAAGTATTGAAATCACAACAAATGATGTTTTAGATTTAGGAGCGGATGGAGTTTTAAATGCAGGAGATATAATCACATATACGGTTGTTATTTCAAATAATGGAAATGTGACTTTAAGTGATATTTCTGTTACAGATACAGGAATTGACTTTGGAATGAATCCAACGACTATTTCAGATTTAGCAGTAGGAACTTCAGAAACATTTACAGGAACTTATGTGCTTACGCAAGCAGATATTGATACTGGAAACTATACAGTACAATCCTCTGTAACTTCAACTTTACCTGATGGTGTCACGGTTATTGAAGATACACTTTCAGATGATCCGGAAGATGCGACAACAGAAACGGAAGATCCGACAGTTACTACTTTAAACCAAAATGGAAGTATTGAGATTACAACAAACGATGTTTTAGATTTAGGAGCGGATGGCGTTTTAAATGCAGGAGATATAATCACTTATACGCTTGTTGTTTCAAATAATGGAAATGTAACATTAAGTGATATTTCAGTAACAGATACTGGAATTGACTTTGGAACGAATCCTACAACAGTTGGTACTTTAGCAGTTGGTACTTCAGAAACATTTACAGGAACTTATGTGCTTACGCAAGCAGATATTGATACTGGAAATTATACAGTACAATCTTCTGTAACTTCAACTTTACCTGATGGTGTCACAGTTATTGAAGATACACTTTCTGATGATCCAGAAGATGCAACAACAGAAACGGAAGATCCGACAGTTACTACTTTAAACCAAAACGGAAGTATTGAAATCACAACAAATGATGTTTTAGATTTAGGAGCGGATGGAGTTTTAAATGCAGGAGATATAATCACATATACGGTTGTTATTTCAAATAATGGAAATGTGACTTTAAGTGATATTTCTGTTACAGATACTGGAATTGATTTTGGAATGAATCCTACAACAGTTGCTTCTTTAGCAGTAGGAACTTCAGAAACATTTACAGGAATTTACGTGCTTACGCAAGCAGATATTGATGCTGGAAATTATACAGTGCAATCTTCTGTAACTTCAACTTTACCTGATGGTGTCACAGTTATTGAAGATACACTTTCTGATGATCCAGAAGATGTGACAACAGAAACGGAAGATCCGACAGTTACTACTTTAAACCAAAGCGGAAATATTGAGATTACAACAAATGATGTTTTAGATTTAGGAACAGATGGTGTTTTAAATGCAGGAGATATAATTACTTATACAGTTGTTGTTTCAAATAATGGAAATGTGACTTTAAGTGATATTTCAGTAACAGATACAGGAATTGACTTTGGAATGAATCCTACAACAGTTGGTACTTTAGCAGTTGGTACTTTAGAAACATTTACGGGAACTTATGTACTTACACAAGCGGATATTGATGCAGGAAATTATACAGTGCAGTCTTCTGTAACTTCAACTTTACCTGATGGTGTCACAGTTATTGAAGATACTTTATCAGATGATCCAGAGGATGGGACAACAGAAACGGAAGATCCGACAGTTACTACTTTAAACCAAAGCGGAAATATTGAGATTACAACAAATGATGTTTTAGATTTAGGAGCAGATGGCGTTTTAAATGCAGGAGATATAATTACTTATACAGTTGTTGTTTCAAATAATGGAAATGTGACTTTAAGTGATATTTCTGTTACAGATACAGGAATTGACTTTGGAACGAATCCTACAACAGTTGGTACTTTAGCAGTTGGTACTTCAGAAACATTTACAGGAACTTACATAATTACGCAAGCAGATATTGATGCTGGAAATTATACAGTGCAATCTTCTGTAACTTCAACTTTACCTGATGGTGTCACAGTTATTGAAGATACACTTTCTGATGATCCAGAAGATGCAACAACAGAAACGGAAGATCCGACAGTTACTACTTTAAACCAAAACGGAAGTATTGAGATCACAACAAATGATGTTTTAGATTTAGGAACAGATGGTGTTTTAAATGCAGGAGATATAATCACTTATACAGTTGTTGTTTCAAATAATGGAAATGTGACTTTAAGTGATATTTCTGTTACAGATACTGGAATTGATTTTGGAATGAATCCTACAACAGTTGCTTCTTTAGCAGTAGGAACTTCAGAAACATTTACAGGAATTTACGTGCTTACGCAAGCAGATATTGATGCTGGAAATTATACAGTGCAATCTTCTGTAACTTCAACTTTACCTGATGGTGTCACAGTTATTGAAGATACACTTTCTGATGATCCGGAAGATGCGACAACAGAAACGGAAGATCCGACAGTTACTACTTTAAACCAAAACGGAAGTATCGAAATTACAACAAACGATGCTTTAGATTTAGGAGCGGATGGCGTTTTAAATGCAGGAGATGTAATCACTTATACAGTTGTAGTTTCAAATAATGGAAATGTGACTTTAAGTAATATTTCTGTTACAGATACTGGAATTGATTTTGGAATGAATCCTACGACAGTTGCTAATTTAGCAGTAGGAACTTCAGAAACATTTACTGGAACTTACATAATTACGCAAGCAGATATTGATGCTGGAAATTATACAGTGCAGTCTTCTGTAACTTCAACTTTACCTGATGGTGTAACGATTATTGAAGATACTTTATCAGATGATCCAGAGGATGGGACAACAGAAACGGAAGATCCGACAGTTACTACTTTAAACCAAAATGGAAGTATTGAGATTACAACAAATGATGTTTTAGATTTAGGAGCAGATGGTGTTTTAAATGCAGGAGATATAATCACATATACGGTTGTTGTTTCAAATAATGGAAATGTGACTTTAAGTAATATTTCTGTTACAGATACTGGAATTGATTTTGGAA
>NZ_JADOTV010000040.1 GCF_015767245.1 Aureivirga sp. CE67 | reverse complement strand
AAAGAGAAAATTCGAATAAAATACTTTGAAAAAAGAGAGAAAATTATGAAAATTGCTGTCGGAATACATAATTTCAGAGTTACACTCAGAAGTCCCTTACAAAATCAATCGTGATAATGTTTACTATAAGATAGTTTCTGTTGGTTTTATTTTTGTTCTTTGTTGTATGCAGCTTTGTATTAAAACTCTTCTTTTAATAAATCATCCCATTTAAATCCATTAATAATCCATCCATTATTGTTTTTATAATAAATGAAAATTACTCTTAACGCTGTTTTCTCATATCTCACTAAATAGGTCTCTTGAATTGCAATATCAGAAATAGTTTTGTTTTTTACCTTCAAGCTACCTATTGGTTCACCATATCGACTTTTAATCACATTTATATATTTGATTGTTTTATCTTCTAGCGCAAGAATTTCATTTAAAGGCATTGGCCAGTAAGTTGTTAACTGGCTAAAAAGCTCAGGTATTTTATCTTTCTCAAATAAATCTACAATCTTTTTAGAAAATTCTTGAGTCTCACTTACATTTTTAAAATATTTTTCTTGAGCAAATAAACTTACACTAACTAATGAAAGAACTATTGCAATAAATGTTTTTTTCATATTTTAATTTTTAATTATGTAATATTAGTCTTTAAATCAAAAATCGTTGAATCAATTTTCAATACTTTTTTTAATGTTTTTTATATTTTTTCTCAATTACTTTAAAAACTTCCTCACTTACATATTTCTTTAATTCTTCAACATTGGCTTTATATTCTTTTTTAAGAAACTCACTGTAATAATCTGAACATAAGAGCTCTAAATTTTCATCAAGTTTTGCTAAAATAATTAATTTTTCGTCAATTTCTTTACTTATTTCCTTTGGTCTAGGATTTCTTATAGGATCTGTCACCCATAATAGTTCACTTCCATATTTGCAAAATAATTGATATGTTTTCATAGAAATTTTCATTCCTTCACTTTTTATCTTTTCCATTTTTTAAATAATTTATTTGCTTTAATTCAAATCAATTAACTCTTAAATGTCTTATTTTATCTCATTCATAATTATTTCATTTTTAAACAGAATCTATATTTTCTTGATGTAAAATGATCCAATAGATTAAATATTCAATTATTGGTTTGTAGAACTCAAATTCTTTATTTGTCAATGAATTTAAATAGTTATTAAAATCCTTTAAATTATACAGTTTTCCTGATTCAAAATGATTATAAATTAAAATTTGATTTTCTATAAAGTCATATTTCTCAAGTGTATAAAGTTCGTTTGGACAAGATTTTAATATTGAAGTGTTTATGATAAAATCATTGCTGGAAATTTTTAAACTATGCAATTTTCCTGAAAATAATTCACATTCATGGATTAGTTTCTTTCTCTTTATTTGATTTGAATTTATTTCAGTTATAAGATTAATATATGATTTTTTAGTATTCCCTTTAAGTAATTCATTTTCTAATAAAGAGTTTTCAAAATCATTCATTATTAGTTTAAAATCAATATTCTTTTCTTCTTTATATAAATCTCTATGCTCATTCAATTTTTCATTTATACATTTATATAGATGCAAGTCAGAATCTTCAAAATTAGATTGACAACTCATTAATATTATAATGCAAAATAGTAAGTAAATTCTTTTCATATATTTTTATTTACAGCAGTTTAGTCATGTGAAATGCAGAGTAGAAGCATAGAACTTTCGTTTTCAACTTCTGTCCGAATCACACATAGGCTTTGTAACTGCTAGTTTTTAATCATATTTTGTTTTCTCTTTAAAGTCAGAGTCTTTAAAGTTTTTTTCGATAAAGTTATATCCTAAATCATAAGTTTTAGAATCTTGGTCTTTAAAATAGAATTTAAATTTTCTACCATCAGATTCAATTTTCTCTATTTGATATTTATGTTTTCTTTTTTCATTTGGGTCTGATCCCCAATATGTAAAATTCTCACCAAACCCCATTGAATACAACGGTTTGAAATCTGAATTTGAAGTTTTTGATTTTTGAAGTTCAGTCCATAAATAAAAACTTTCCGATTTATCAAGTCTCAAAATCAATGAATCTTTTTCAAATGCGTAATAGTGTAGCTTTGGATAAAAGGGTTCATCAAATGCTAAACTGTCTAGGTCAATATGAGTGTAAAGATTTTCAATAGGAACGTAAGCCCAAATCAATTCTTTTGGTCCAGCTCTTCCATAATCGTCAATAGTTTTTAAAATTTGTCCATTCTTTATGAAAGTAGTTGTTACACTTTCATTATCTGGGCGTCCGATTGTATATCCATTTGATAGACTATCAATATTTGCTCTACCAAATTTTGAGAAAATTTGGCTTATTTGAGTACTATCGATTTTTGACTTATAAAAGCCTAAAGGGCTTACGTATCTTTCGCCTTGAAAATACACCTCACCATTTTTATTTATTGAAATATCAATTATTGGACAAGACCCAAAACAACCTGAACGAGAAAAAACAATCTGATCAAAATTGATGTTTTCATTAGGTTTAATTTTCTTTAGTTTAATGAAAGTCGAGTCGCTTCTCTCTAATACCAAAGTGTCTTTAGATATTTGATTAATAGTCCATTTAAATTCCCAATTTTGGCTAAAAGGGTCTTTGATAAAAATGCTCTCTTTTCTTATATTATAGCTAGTATAAAGTCCTTTGTAGTCATTTATTCGTTTACCCGATATAGAATCTCTTTTGATCTGAACAAAACCATTATATAATTCAATTTCCTTTTCAGAAAAGCTAATACCAAATGGTCTGAAAATTGGCAACCGATGAAAATCGTCATTTTGATCTATCTCAATTTTACCCCAATCTCCGATTAAGAGAGAATCACTTTCCATTTTCTGTTTACTACATCCAAAGGTTAAAAAAATAAGGGTTAATATTATAAGGTTGATTTTTTTCATTTAATGGTTTTATAAATGTTTTTTTCTTGGTAATAAAGTATATATTTTTAATATACTTTCATCTTTATTTTCTCTTAAGTTTTTTGTGCTGTACTCAGTTATTTTTCCCTCAGCAAATATCTTTCTGTAGCATGTCCTCCTTCAAAATATCCAATTCGTGAGTTTGGACAGTAGATCACAGTTTCAATCAGAAAGCCAACAGAGTTATCAAGTTTGTTTTTGAGATTCCAATCATATTGTTCATTCCTGAGAAAATCCATGAGGGAATAGCATTCATCTTCTGCTCCCATTTTTTTCATAGTAGAATAAATCGGTTCCGAGTGTTGTTCACTTGGTTTGATATTGATAAGAACATTATTCTTAAAAATTGCAGATGTATGAAATTCATTTTCAAGCTTCCGCCAGTTCTTTTCTTTCTTTAAGAACCCTAGTAATCGTTCTTGTTTATCAGCTTTGATGAATGTTTTTATGAATTCTTCGAAAAGTTCTTTCACGATTTTATTTTGATTTGGTTTCTGTATTCTAGCAATTGAGTTTAACGGATTAGAGTAAGATTCACTTTTTGTATTACACTTAAGATGAAAAGTGAAATTTACCTTTGTTGGTGGCTTTTATTATTTCATTTGCTCCTTTTACTAACCCAGTTATTTGATCTTGATTTAAGATATAGCATGGAGTATAATTAAATCCTAATTTTTCCATATCTAATGGAGTTCCTGCTAAAATCCCTCTATTTTCCCCAAAATTTTGAATTATATCATTTTTTAATTCAACAGAAACATTTCCTAAATATATTGTTCTAAAAATAGATAAATCAATAATAAAACCATTTAGTTCAACCCAACAATGACCCTCCCAAGTTTCATTAATTTTCAATTCACTTTTTGAATATGGTATTGATGTAGTACAATTAAACATACGTTTTGAATTGTAATCAAGATGACCAACAAAAACAGATACTGGTATATTTGATTTATCATTTATTACTGCTCCTAATACAGCACTTAACATGCAACAATCAAAGGCTCTTTTAGGAAATTCAAGTAAAATTCCTTTAGAAATATCTTTTATGAATTCTAAATCTTCCTTTTTTAAATCATATGATAAGAAAGCCTCAACTATGGAATCTGGAAAATTTTGACTCATTAAATCTTTAATAATTTTAATTCTTCTCATTTATTAATTTTAATTGCAACCAACATTACTATAACAAGAATTCCCTGTTATTTCTATTATATCTCTAACTAAGAAGTTTCTGTAAATATTGAATTTTCATAGCAGCAGATGGCTAAATATAGAAGAATCTAATATTTTTAACAAGTAAAAAAGTTAAAGATTTAAAAAGCTGATGAATACTAGTTTTTTAAGTAGCTGAAAATAAAAAAGCATATCAAAATATTATTTAAATATGCTTGGATTAATATTGTATAAAATTTAAGACTATTTTGCTTGAGTTTTAACTCAGTTCTTTGTTATAGCCTTTTTTATTTTAGATTTTCTATCTCAAATAATTTCTCAATATTTTCATATGAATATTTGTTTTCATTAGGAAACTCAAGAACAATCGGCTTTTTATTTCTTGTTTTTTCTTTTTAATTTTATACAATATCTCTTCTAACAATTACTCTCGCTTTTTTTACAATTTCTTCATAATCTGATTGAAAAGGTTCATTCAATTTTTTTTCTAAAATACATTCAATATCCCAAAGAACTTTTTGTTCTGATTGGTCTTCAAAGATATTAGAATTGTCTTTTTCATTAAATCTGCTAAGAAATTCAAAAAAGACAATTGCTTCTTCTTTTGTTAGTTGTATGTTTAAATTCATTTTTTAAAATATTGCACAAGACCATTTAAACCCATACCAAGTAAAATTGAACCACCGATGAAATAAGTTCTGCCATTTTCATTATTATGATCCATTAACCCAAATCCCAATATTAAACACCAGATACCTAAAAGGCTGATAAATATCAAAAGTATTGTAATTATTATTTTCATTTAATTTTTTTATTTCTAATTGTAATTGATTTTTTTCATTATGTTCCTAAGTAAAATGAATTAAATCTATAAGAGGAATTCCGCTTTTTCTAAATTATCTGTAATCATAATATTTTTGTGAAAGTTGATTATTCATAACAGCAGTTGTTCAAATATAGAAGAATCTAATATTTTTAACAAGTTTTGGTAAATAATATATAAACTCCATGATTATTTCTCTTGAATTATAATTTATTTTTTGTCGTATAATGACTTCTTTTCAGTTAATTTTTTAATACAATTTTCTCTTTTATTACAAATCTCCTCAAAATTTTCTTGTATTTCAAACTCTTTAATCCAATTCTGAATATATTTCTTATGTAAGTTTATTTTATTTTCAATTACATCTTCTGGTTGAATTTCAATTTCTTTTAATATATCATTTTCTATTTTTGAATAATTAGAATGTTCACTTGTGAAGTCAAATTTTTCACCGTTAATTTCAAGGTAGCAATGTGCTTCTGGAATATAATTTATTTTAGAGTTTATTTTTATTTCGCCAATCCCAGGAGTATTTATGTTATTCATTTTATAAATTCCTAGAATCTGTTTTATTTCATCTAAATTATTTTCTTGTGCAATTTTTTTCAGAACAGCATGTTTAGAACTACAACTTCCTTTTTTCTCTTTTAAAACAAGACTAAAATCAAATCTATTTTTGTTTCGTCCATAAGGTAATTTTCTAATATAGGATGTTAACTCATCCCAATTATTTAAGTTCAAGTTTTTCACCAGCTTGGTTAAATAATTATTTGATTCTAATTTCATCTGATATATGATTTTGTCTATAAATATGAAAGTGAAAATTAAAAACTTCTATCGCTTTGTTTTATCACTATTTTAGATAAAAGTGCAAAATTTATTTGAAACATTAAACAATGTTTATAGTGCCTATTTTCTCTTATACCTCAAATTTGTAGTTTCACATACAAAAAATTAGCACTGATGACATTTTTCTAAAATTCGATTTTTTCTTTTTTCAACTTTACATTGTAATCAAAAATAAAATATTCGATTGTCTAGTTATAATTAGTTTTTAATTACAATGGCGGAATCCGAAAAGCCACTAAATAGAGTAGGTAACTTAAAATATTATATTATGGCATTAAGAAGAGTAAAATCATTCAAGTTAAAGAATCAAGGAGGTTTTGTTTGTGACATTCACTGTATCTATTTTGATGATGATGGAAATCAAAAAGGAGATATTCCTAATCATGAAAATTTCTCATTAGGAAAAACTAGAACAATGGATATAAAAGATAAAATTCCTAGCCTTGAGACTGGTAGTATAGTTAAAATGAAGGCATGGGTTCAGTGGGGTAATGACAATACTTATCCGTCAATGTTTGTGTATGATCCTGATGGAGATGAACTTAGTTTTAGTATTTCTGGAACTACACTTGATAATAGTATGGGGCTTGATATGTAATTTATCAGAGATGATAGTTTCAAGATGTATTGATCAAAATAACCATTTAACTTTGATTAAAAATTTATCGGCTATATCTAACTTCACAATATTGTGGAGTTTAGTTTGGCCGTATTATTATTACCACTCTACAAATTTACTTGCTCTTTGTTAAGAATAATCTAAGAGTTGTCTTTCTTCATTATAAGAAATAAGTAGTATTAGGCTATGGTTAAATATTTTATGTATTATAAAGGTTTGTTGTTATCTGTGTTCTTGTATTTCGCTTGTGATAGAAAGTGAAATTTACACCATGTTATCAACCGTATCAATATTTTTTATTATTTCTGTTGTTTTTTTAACAGATATTTCTCTTTTGATAGGAATCATATTTTTCCATTTCCAATTATAATATTCAATAATTGTTTTTGCATTTAATTGAAATCTATTTCCTGTAGTGTGTCCATCTTCAACAACTGTTACATTATACTCTTTTGTTATTGCAGATTGAATTGTTGAATCTACGCAAAAATCTGTTGCACATCCTGTGAAAAATAACTCTTTGATATTCTTTATTTTTAAGGTTTCATCAAGTTTTGATTTATAGAAAACATCATTAGCATATTTATCAATTTTAAAATCAGAAACTTTAATTTCCAATTCATCCAAGATTTCCCATTCATGAGTATTTTTTTTAAATTCACCAGTTCCAGTTCCGTCATGTTGAATAAAAATAACAGGATAATTTAAATTACGAAAAGTACTTGAAATCTTATTGATTCTTTCTACTACTCCTTTTGCATCATATCTTTCTACACCTTGATAGAAGGAACCTTTTTGCATATCAATTATTATTAAAGCCTTTTTATTATTCATTTTTATTGATGTAGCTAATAAGTTTTGTTTTCTCAATAATGAGCAATTTGATTCTAAAATATTTAAAAAGTTTTGTTTTCCACGTTGTCAGAAAATCAAATATAGAAGAATCTAATATTTTTAACAAGTAAAAAAGTTAAAGATTTAAAAGCTGATGAAAACTAGTTTTTTAAGTAGTTGAAAATAAAAAAGCATATCAAAATATTATTTAAATATGCTTGGATAAATTATAAGATTGATTTTTTATCAGTTCTTTGTTGTGTGTAATTCTTATTCTACTTTATTTCCCATTTTATAAACTCCAGATTCTGACAATTCTCCATCTTTAGTCCAATATTCATATTTCCCATTATAACTTAATGATATTTCATTCAAATCCAAACTACCAATTTGAGTGCTAAAAATCTCATGCCTTTCTTTTAAAATTTTACATTCTTCATCATAGTAAGACTCGATTTTTACTTTTACTCCATTTAAATAAAATACTTTTTCAAAATCATATTTCACTACACCATTTAGTTTTATTTTTTCTCCAGTTTCAAAATTTTTATGAAAACTATTCAATATTTTTTTAATATTTAAATTAACCGTGTTTGTGAAGCTTTCAGATTCATTGAATTTACTTTTTGTTTTAGAATCTTTAATTTCTATTTGAATTCCATTCTCAATTATCTCAAATAAAACAGAATTCTCATCGTATATTTCAGTATAATATTCTATTCCATTCCTAACTTTACTCTTGTATGTTAATTTTGGATTTTCTCTTATTGTTTCTGTATTACCATTAAAAGGCTTCCAAGTATTTTTATAAAATATTCCATAATTACTCTCAATTAAGTTTGGTTCTTCTATATAAATGGATTCACGGCTTTTTCATAAAAAAAGAGTGATTCCAAAAAAATGATATTTTTGTTTCGCCAAAAATCAAAATACATCATGAAATCACTCAAAAAAACGAAATTAAAAGATACTATGAAGAATTG
>NZ_JADOTV010000004.1 GCF_015767245.1 Aureivirga sp. CE67 | reverse complement strand
ATAAGGAACTAATTTGTTAATCACTGGACCATCAATCGCTCCTTCGTGATACACAACTTCTCCTGTTCCTCCATTTAAAATCTCTGCATCTTTTTCGTATAATAAGAATCCTTGAACAACTCCATTCGTGTCATCTCCATCCACATCTTCATCACAGAATTCTAATGGTGTTGGTTGTACTAATACTGGTATTGCATTTACGATTAATTCTAATGGAACTACCTTCGCACAATCTGTAGCTGCATATTCTGCACGTACCCAAACTGTTTGTGGATTCGTTTCATTTACAAAAGCTGTTGGGTTTAAAATATATCCAACTCCTTGTGCTGTATTCGTTACATCTCCTGAAATCGCTGCTGCTTCTGTGTAGTAATATTCAAATGAAATTCCTGTTTCTGCTACAATCTCTCCTTCTCTTACGGTTAAATCAAAAGTTGTCATTCCATCCACTACTTCATCATCACAAAGCTCAATTGCTTCTGGAACGATTGCTGTTGGTGTTGGATTTACAATTAATTCTAAAGCTACGATGTCTGTACATCCTGTGATTGTATTTTTAACTAAAGCATATACAACTTGGTTGTTGATATCTACATTTGGATAAGCTGTCGAATTTGAAATTGCATTGTCATAAATTTCTTCTTGCGCATCGATTAATTCTTCAAAATACGTCACTGTTACTTGCCCTAAAGCATAGGTGATTTCTGTATCTTTTAAAGTTAAATTGAACTCTGCAAATCCATCATTATTATCATCACAAACCTCTAATGGTGTTGGAATCGTTGAAGCTGGTGATTCGTGGATAATCACCTCTAAAGTCGTGATATCAAAACAGTGTGTCACATTATTTTCTAAACGTACCCAAACTGTGAAATTATCTGGTGTTGCATTGTTAATATAAGGGGATGCGATTGCATTCAATCCATCAAATGCGTCTGCTTCGGTATGGTGATAAGTTACGATAAATCCTGGTGTAGATGCATTATAATAAGCATCTGCATCTGTTAAATAAACGGTCGTGATTCCGTCATTGATATCATCCTCACAAACTTCTAAAGTCTGTAGTTCGTCTGGAAATTCTGGTTGTGGTAATACTTCAATATTAAAAGGTGTTACCGTTCCACATCCTGTAACATCATTTTTCAGTACTGCATAAATTGTCTGAACTGGTGTTACTGTATTTTCAAAATTATCTGGCGTTGCGATATAAGCAAAAGATCCTACGTTTCCGTTTGCTTCATCAATTACTGCTTGGTTTGCTTCGTTTAAATCTGTGAAATAAGTAATGCTAATTCCATTTTGACCATTTAAAATTTCCTCTGTTGTCTGTGTATTTGTTAAGTCAAAAGCTACAGAACCATCTCCATCATCACACATTTCAATATTATTCACCTCATTGATTAATGGTTTTGGATGCACAATTACATAAAAACTTGTATATGCTGCACATTCTCCTAATGCATAATAAACTTTCACCCAAACTTGGTGAACATTTTGTGTCGCATTTTGGTAGTTTACAATATTTGGTGCTACGATCTGGTTTGTACCTGCTTCCGCATCATCTTGTGTATTATAATATTCCACAGTAGCAGTATCAGGATCAACTGTTGGTGTTAAAATCTCTGTTTCTTTTATTGATAAATTAAATAAACTAAATCCGTCATAGTCATCATCACATACTTCAAGATGATCAATATCTGTACTAATAACTGGAATTTCACCAACAACCAATTCAATTTCAGTAGTTACCCAACATAAACTATCATTATTATATAAATAAGCATAAATAGTTTTTGAATCAGAAACATAATCTGCTGGATTTGCAATTGCAGGACTGGTTGGTAAGTCTGCTCCTGGAGCAAAATCCAACACTTCATAATAAGAAATAGATGTATTTGTATTGGAACCTAAAATTTGTGCATCTAAAGTTGTCAAATCAAAAGAACGAATTCCATCTGCAACTAAATCATCACAAAGTTCATATTGAAAAGTTTGATCTACTGTTGGCTGATCTCCAATTTCAACATTAAACATTCCCGAATTTAAACACCCTGTTACATTATCTTCCAATTGATAATAAACTGTTGTATCTCCTGAAATAAAAGTATCTGAATTTGTAATTTCTGACGCTAAACCTGCATCTGAATAATAAGTAACTGTATAAGTTCCACTATTATCTAGATTCGAATTTTGTAAAGTTAAATCCCAAGTAATTAACCCATCTTCATCTAAATCACAATCATAAATCGTATATGTAGGAGTCACAACTGGCAGTGGATTTAAAATTAACTCAAAAGTTACAGAATCTTCACAATTAGAAGTTGTATTTGTAACTGTTGCAGTTATAATCTCACCATTTGTACCAGTATAGGAATCTGCATTTGTAATTTCTACTCCCGCTCCATCATAATAAACTATAGCTACACCTGTTTCAGTTGTAATAGCATCATCTTGTGTTGTTAAATCAAAAGTTGTATTATCTGCACACTGAACTATATCAGCTGGTGTAGTTACTACAGGAATTAAATTCATAATAAATTCAACAGAAGTTGAAGAAGTACAACCTGTTGTATTTGTTGCTAAAACATAAACTGAATGTGTACTAGAAACAGTATAATTTGTTAAATCAATAATTTCAGTTGTAAAAGTTGCATCTGAATAAAACTTCACATCAACAGTTGTATCTGAAGTAATTGTTGAAACTAAAGAGTCTAAATCATAAATCTCTGTTCCGGTAAAAGAACAAAATGAAATAGGATCTGGAGTAGTTAATGCTGGAGACTCTATAACTGTCATTTCAAATTGAGTAGAATCACCACATTCTCCACCACCTAATTTGATGTAAACCGTTTGTGTAGTATTTGGAGAAAAATTCGTTAGATCTGTTATTTCATCTGTAAATGCAGCATCATTATAATAAGATATCAATGTTGACATATCTGCTAAAATCGTAGTAGATACCGTATTTAAATCAAATAAATCTCCTTGACAAATAGTTTGATCAACAGGTTCTGTAAATACAGGAGGAGATGTTACCTCAATTGTAAAAGTATTTTCATATTTATCTCCACAATCATCATATATTTCTACTTCATAAGTAGTTGTTACTGTAGGCGAAAAAACTGGATCTGGAATTGTAATATCTGAAACTCCTGCTGCTGGTGACCATTCATAAGAAAATGCTCCTGTAAATGTTACATCTACATCATCCACAGTTTCTCCTTCACAGATTACTTTATCTTCAATATCCGCTAATTCAACAAAAGATAAATATTGAAAACAAATTTGATGAAGATTTGAAGCTCCTCCAGTAGAACCTGTAAAACCAAAATATCCAATATTATTTCCTCCAAAAATGTCATTTATGACATCTCCTGAATAAAATGTTCGCAATTTACAATCAAAATAAACACTCAATTTTTGACTTGAAGCATCCCAATCAATTTTTATCAAATGATCTTCTCCATCTTCAATATTTTCATCATAAAAACTAGCTTGAACAGGCCCTGCTAAATTCCCTTCTGTATTAGCCGCATCATTTCCATCTAAATTATGATTGTTACTTCCATTTTTCAATATGGATATATGATCGTAAGATGGATCTCCTGCACCTCCGTTATGCCAAGTATCAAATTCTACTACAATTGAATCATCGATACCTTGGTAACCAATTCCACCTCCTAGATTTCCTATCTCAGGAGTTGAAGTTGTTTTAAAAATCAGAGCCATTCCATCAGCTCCCCAACTATCATTTACCCCAAAATTAGAATTATACAAAATTGTAAAATCCTGATTAAAATCTATTTCATTTTCATACCATACAGCTCCAGATTGACCATTTAGATCTGGAGTAATAATAAAGCAATCATCTCCTTCATCAGTTGCGTCACCTATCAAATTATAGGTTAATTGTGCATGTGATACTGATGAACAGAGTAAGACATAGATAAATACTATAGAGGTAAAGTATTTAAATAAATTATTCATAGATGTAAGTTTTTAAGTTTATGATTTTCATCATATAATAAGTAATTTCATCAAATGTAGTAAAAACATCAATATTTTAACATATTATATAGGTTTAAAACTAAAATAAAACTTGTTTTTTATAAAAACGCATCTACTATTTCATAAAAATGATTACAGTTTTTCTTTTTAAAACAAAAAAGGCTACTATATAAATAGTAACCTTATATTATAATTTTAAGAATAGTAATTATTGTTTTGTAAACACTAACTTCTCAGCATGTTTCTCAATTACTTTATCAAAAAGATCTTTTAAACTAAGATAATAATCACTTGAAAACAATCCTCTGTTTATTTCTACAGCTGAAACTACGACAATTTTAGAACCTTTTTCTTCAACTTTAAAAGTAAAAAATCCTATATCATTTGGTAAAATAATATTAACTGGTTCTGGCTTTGATTTTAAAACATATCCTTCAGGAATATTATATTCAATAATATTGGATTCATTCCAAGCTGTAACATAATCAATCGGTAATAATCTCTTTTCAGCTGTAAAATCACTTTTAGTTTCTCCCCAAAATAACATTGGATCTAAATAATAATCTTCCCCTATCTTCTGAAACCCTCTATCACTTTCAAACTGGTATAATTCTTTTACAGGTTTCAATAATTTTTTCACATTAGAAACTCTACAATTTAAGACTTCAATATTTTCATTGTTTTCTTCTAATTGATCCATGATTTCATCCTTACTCAAAGCTCCGTTTTTTCTTCTGTAATAGTAAGCATAACGATCTTCCATACTAGTAGACACATTTCCTTTCATCGTTCCATCTTCATTAAATTTTATAGATGCTGTTCTTTGAAAGGTTGAAATATTATCAATAGGTAAATTCACTGTCATGATATTAGCTCTATCAATAATCATTTGACCTGTCCAATTCAGCGTTCTTTGTGGTAAAGTTCCAAATCCAATTAATGGATCTGTTGCATCTAATAAAAATTGACTTCCATCTTTATCTCTATAATACCCAATAACATAATTAAATCCGTTAATTGTTGGATAAATTGTTTTTCCGTGAGTTCTTGTACTTATTAGTACAGGGTGTACTTCTAAACCAGCACTTCTCATCATTGAAACTAACAACAAATTAATATCTGCAGCATTCCCTACTCCATCTTTATAAGCTTTTCTTACACCATTTTCTGCATATTTTCCAAAGTTCTCATTCCATCTTACTTTCGATTTTACTTTTTGATAAATCCTAACCGCTTTTTCTAAATCTGAAGAAGAATTATTTGTAATCTGTGCCAAATCTTCTTGGTAAAAATTCGTTTTATCTAACTGCCCACCAAATCTTGCATTGTCAAAAATAGTTTTACTTACAGATTTCCAAGTATTTGAAAATATTTTCACTTTTCCTCCTTGTGGAGTAAAGGATCTTATTTCAAATGCAATTTTCGAACGGTAATCTTCTAAATTTCCACACCAAGGCTCATTTTTTAAAGATGGAATATTTTCTTCTCTTACTTTATAAACATCTGTTTGATATAAAGATCCTCCAATATCAGCATTTTCAAGATCTTGCTCTACTTTAAAAGGATGAATTCCTCCATGATGAAGTTTAAAATTAATTAATCCAGGAATTCTAATCTCATGATTTAAAGCATTCACAGGAATCATTTCTTGAATACTTGACTCTCTTATATATTCAAAATAAGGTGATGTAATTTTATATCTCACCTCAATAACACTTCCTTCTTTCACTTCTGGAAAAGTCAATGTTTTCTTTCTTACTCCATCTCTAATTTCCTCTTCGAAAACACCATCACTTTTCATTTTTGTTTTTACAATTTCATCTCCTTCTAAATTATAAGTAACAACTTTAATACCTATTAATTTCTCTCTTTTATCCGAATCTTTCTGATGAAGTAAAATAGGTAATTTAGCCCAATCATATCCATCTTTTGAATAAATTTTAATTCTAAATCTGTACCGATCCTCAATCATAAGTCCTTCGATACTGTTATAATAATAGAACAATTCTCTCTCTTTATATAAAAAAGCTGCATCTGCTCCTTTTTCAAGTGGATGTTCTTTTTCAAGCAATTCTTCTTTTGACACTTTTCCAAACTTAAAATTTTGGGCATAAGAAGTAAATGAAGAAATAATTAGAAGTATAAAAATACTTTTCATAAACTCATTTTTCATAATTTATATTTTTTTTAAAACTATTTGTGAATTATCGGCTTTTCTAACCTTTCTTAAAAATTTTCTTAATTCTCCATATTTATCTTTAGAATATTCTCCTTTGTTTAAAGAATAAGTTCTAAGATATTTTATTTGTCTTTCATTAATTATCTCAATTTTCATTGCGTAAGACCCCATTTCACATTCGTAATTTTCTGGTTCAAACATCGTCCCGCTCAATTGGTAACCTTCTGGTAAATCAACAATAAATTCACATTCTTCCACAAATCCTCTTTCAATTATAATTGGTGATTTTCGATCATTATTTCTTGGTAGTTTAGAAAAAGACTTAGAAAATGGATTCAAAGTAAAAGCATAATCTTGGCCTAATTTTGTCAGATATTTATTTACTTTTAAATCTAAACTTTCTTTAAAAACAACTCTTTCTTTATCATTTTCAAATTTTATCTCCTTATAATGAACATTATTTAAATCTCTAAAATATCTTTTGTTATAATATATTTCTAGTTCATTTTCATCTGCATTTTCTAAATAATAATGATCACCATAAGTATTTCCGGTAGAAATAATTTCTAATTGACTATTCAAATCACCATTTACCTCTAAACTTATTTTTGCTTTCGAAATCAATTTATTTTGTTCATTCAAATAAGAAGTAGTATGCATGATTTTTCCACCTTCTGGAAACATAACGGTCACATCTCTATCATCCGTAAAATCACCTAAATATCCGAAAGGATTTGTATTACTCGTACATTCTAACCAAATACCTTCTTCTGAAATTGGTAAATATAAAATCACATGATTTCCTTGTTTAAAATCAGCAAATTCTTTGTCAAAATCTACTTTTTCTGCTCCTGCTTCCACGTGTGCATAATAAGCCGGAACATCTACAATATCCAATAAAGACATCGTATAATTTGACAATCCTTTACAATCTCCATATTTTACTTTGTCTACATCTTTTGCTTTTATTGGCTGAAATCCACCAATTCCTACCTGCACACTGATGTATCTCGTTTTATTTTGCACATATTCATAAACAATTTTAGCTTTTTCAATAGGGTCTGTAATATTTTTTGTCAATTTTAAAATTTCAGCTCGTGTTTCATCTGTTACCTCTTGCCTATCTTTTAAAATATTTTCATACATAAACTTCCCAAACTCCTTCCAGTTATTATAATTTCCTTTATAACCAGAAATATGAAAAGGATTAATATTGATATTTAATTCTGGCAAAATTCTTCTTGAACTTACCCCTAAATAATTTTCAGCATTAATATAACCATCAACTAATTTCATCTTCAAAACATTTCCTTTTGAAAGATCTTCAATCTGGAAATCCTCAAAATTCTTCGATTGCTTTTGAAGTTTAATATCTTCTGAATATTCTAAAGAATAAAGACTTTTTTTAACCAAAACTTTAGATCTTCGAATTGGTCTCCAACTAGGAATTGCAAAAGTTTCACTTGACCCAATAACTTTTTCCAATTTTAATCTGATCGGAAATGAAGCAGGTGTATATTCAAAACTTTTCACTCTAGAATCTGAATATAAAGTTCCGTGAGAAACAGCACTATAATCTTTAAAATTACTTTTCGAAATTTTCTGAACTACATCTCCATTAGTATTTAATACGGAAACCTTTAATTTTTTGATTTTTCTGTCATTATCATAATAACCACTAAAAAGTGAAATCAAAGATTCAAATCCATCTTTATTATGAATTGTAACATCTAAATCAATTTTGTAAGTGTAATAATTATACTTTTCTACAACAATTTTCTCGTCAACACTATGTATCGTAGCATTGATTTTCCTTTCTTTTCCGCCTTCAAATGAATATAAAAAATTTGAAAAAATAAGCAGAATAAACAATAATTTTCTTGACATTTTAACTATTTTTTCAGCTAAAATAGTTAATTTTTTATGTTATCAATACTAATAAGTCTTTTTTTACAAATTGACAAACCAACGTTGAAAAAAGTCTCCAATAATAGGTATCGGTTTTGTAGATAAATTAATGGCTCGAAATAAACCTATTACCCATAAAACAAATAAAAGAGAGCGAAAAAATATATTGACAAAACCAAGCGGAAAAATTCCATTTATAAATTCCAAAACAAAAAGAAAAAATACCAAGCCTACCATTTGTCGAATATGAAAAGAAACAAACGAATTTCTCTTTCTCCAATTAATAATTAAAGCTATTAATGTTCCAAAAATAGTTATATAGGTTATTATCGCTAAAGTTTTACTTTCCTTATCCATCCTCAAAATATTATATATCATTTGAAGTTAGTTTATTTTCAAAAAGAATGGTCTTAAATAAAAATTAAAAAAGTGAGGGCGTTGTGTGGGAGATTTTAAAAAGAAGCTTTAAGAATTAAGCTTACTAAAATAAGAGAAGTGATACTCATTACAAGATGAATGATAAAAGCAATCCATTTTTTTAAATTAATAGTAATATTTACAACTTTAAACAAATAAAAAAAGCCTAAAACAGATAAAAGAAAAGAAATTATGATGGGGACTACGAGCAATTTTACCAAAACTACACGAGTTTCGATAATATTTAAATAGATAAAAAGTGAAGTTGACAGCATCAAAACTAAATTCACAATACCTATTATAAAAGATATGTTAATATTATTTTTCATTTTATAGCATTTCGTCCAAAACGCTAATATAAAACCTAATTATTTGATTTACAATTATTTAAATAATTTTATATGATTTAAAATGAATTTTTCATGCAAAGATTCGATTATTTTAGATAGAAAAAATTGTTAACCATATATTAAACATTTTAGTTTTCAATCAAATAGCTAAAAATCTTATTGTTTGTTTTATAGATTATTTGTACATTTGCACTCCTTTTTACGAGAAAGATTTCAAAGGAATTATTTTTATTATTTTATTATAAACCTCTCTTCAAGTTATTTTCGTAGTAGAAATCTGAATAATAAGAAGATACAAAGTTAAATCAGAACATTATGTCTGAAGAAACAAAAAACGTAGCGGAAGAGCAAAACGCTCCAGTTAACCCACAGGAATTTTTAGAAAACTTCGATTGGCACAAATACGAAGAAGGAATTGAAGCAGTAGACGAAGATAAATTAAAAGCTTTCGAAGATGCTTTAGATGGAACTTTAGGGTTCGTAAACGAGCACGAAGTAATCGAAGGAACTGTAGTTAGAAAAACGGATCGTGAAGCAATTATTGATATCAACTCTAAATCTGAAGGAGTTATTTCATTAAACGAATTCCGTTACAATCCTAACTTAGCAGTTGGTGATAAAGTAGAAGTATTAGTTGACAGAAGAGAAGATAGCACTGGACAATTAGTACTTTCTCACAAAAAAGCTCGTGTAATCAAAGCATGGGATAGAGTAATCGCAGCTCACGAAACTGGTGAAGTAGTTAACGGATTCGTTAAATGCAGAACTAGAGGAGGAATGATTGTTGACGTATTTGGAATTGAGGCATTCTTACCAGGATCTCAAATCGACGTTAAACCAATCCGTGATTACGATCAGTACGTTGAAAAAACAATGGAATTCAAAGTTGTTAAAATTAACCACGAATTCAAAAACGTTGTTGTTTCTCACAAAGCTCTTATCGAAGCTGATATCGAACTTCAAAAGAAAGAGATTATCTCTGGTCTTGAAAAAGGACAAGTTCTTGAAGGAGTTGTTAAGAATATTACATCATACGGAGTATTCGTTGATTTAGGAGGTGTTGATGGATTAATCCACATTACTGACTTATCTTGGTCTAGAATCAGCCACCCATCTGAAGTTGTTGAGTTAGATCAAAAATTAAACGTTGTAATCTTAGACTTCGATGATGAGAAGACAAGAATCCAATTAGGATTAAAACAATTAAACGCTCACCCATGGGAAGCTTTAGACGCTGAATTAAAAGTTGGTGATAAAGTAAAAGGTAAAGTAGTTGTAATCGCTGATTACGGTGCATTTATCGAAGTGGCTAAAGGTGTTGAAGGATTAATCCACGTTTCTGAAATGTCATGGTCTACGCACTTACGTTCTGCTCAAGATTTCGTAAGCATCGGAGACGAAGTTGAGGCAGTAATCTTAACTTTAGACAGAGAAGAAAGAAAAATGTCTTTAGGTATCAAGCAATTACACCCAGACCCATGGACTAACATCGCTGAGAGATTCCCAGTAGGATCTAAGCACATGGGAACTGTAAGAAACTATACTAACTTCGGAGTATTCGTAGAATTAGAAGAAGGAATCGACGGATTAGTATACATTTCTGACTTATCTTGGACTAAGAAAATCAAGCACCCATCTGAGGTTGTGAAAGTTGGAGATAAATTAGAAGTTGTAGTTCTTGAATTAGATGCTGAAGGACGTAAATTAAACTTAGGTCACAAGCAAACTTTAGAAAATCCTTGGGATGTTCACGAAGCTAAGTATACTTTAAACTCTGTTCACTCTGGTACAGTTAAAGAAAAGACTGACAAAGGAGGAATCGTTTTATTTGATGATGAAGTTGAGGCATTCGTACCTGGACGTCACATGGAAAAAGAAGACGGATCTAAATTAAACAAAGGTGACGTTGTTGATTTCAAAGTTATCGAGTTTAACAAAGAGTTCAGAAGAATTGTTGTTTCTCACACTGCTATCTTCAAAGAAGAGGAGAAGAAAAACATTTCTAACGCAAAAGCTAAGTCTGATTCAGTAGAAAAAACTACTTTAGGAGATATCTCTGGATTAGCTGATTTAAAAAAGAAAATGGAAGAAGGAAAATAATAATTTTCTAAATCCTTAAATATTTTAGAGCGTCATTTCTTCGGAAGTGACGCTTTTTTTTATTCTTGTTTTTTAACGAATATTATCTTCTTTTAAATTTAAGAATCTGACACACCTTCCTCTAATAATTATCCTTAAATTTCAATTATCGGTTTATTATAAATTCTATTTTAAAACTAATTTCAAATAAATAACAAATACACTTAAATTCATTGTATAAAAAAAGAGTAACCTTTTCAGATTACTCTTTAATATTTTAAAAACAATACTTTGTTTTATTTTTCTTCACTCTCTACGAAAGCTTCCATTACTTGTTGACTTACTCCCATATTTGAGAATCCTCCATCGTGGAATAAGTTTTGTAAAGTAACTTTCTTCGTTAAATCAGAGAACATACTAATTGTATACTCCGCACAATCAGCAGCAGAAGCATTTCCTAATGGAGACATTTTATCTGCATAACTAATAAATCCATCAAATCCTTTCACTCCTTTTCCAGCAGTTGTTGGAGTTGGAGATTGAGAAATTGTGTTTACTCTTACTTTTTGTTCTTTTCCGAAGAAATATCCAAAGCTACGAGCGATTGACTCTAAATAAGCTTTGTTATCCGCCATATCGTTGTAATCTGGGAATACTCTTTGCGCAGCCATGTAACTTAATGCTACGATAGATCCCCACTCGTTCATTGCGTTCTTCTTATATAAAACACTCATTACTTTGTGGAATGATAATGCTGACACATCAAATCCTTTGTGAGTGAAATCATAATTCTCATCTGTATAATGTCTTCCTTTTCTTACGTTTACAGACATTCCGATAGAGTGTAATACGAAATCAATTTTTCCTCCTAAGATTTCCATTGATTGCTCTACTAACTTCTCTAAATCCTCTACTGAAGTCGCATCTGCAGGAATTATTTGAGAATTTGTTTTTTCAGCCAATTGGTTGATTGTTCCCATTCTCATTGCAATAGGAGCATTTGTTAAAACAAACTCTGCACCTTCTTCGTGAGCACGCTCTGCCACTTTCCAAGCAATAGAGTTCTCATCTAAAGCTCCGAATATAATTCCTTTTTTTCCTTTAAGTAGGTTATACATAGTGTTCTTTATTTTAAAATTCTTTCATTCTATTTCTGATAGAACAAAAATATAAATTTATTTAGTTTTACTTAACAAGTGTTTTAATATTTTAATTTTATTTCTTAATTAAAATAATTTAATCTATTAAAAACTAGAATATTAACTATTTAAGTAATTTTTTAGCATGTGCTACCGCAGAAGCAGATAAATCTTTTCCGCCAAGCATTTCTGCTATTTCTTGTATTCTTTCTTTTTTTGTCAACTCTTTTAGTCTAGAATATGTTTCTTCCGCCACATCTTCTTTATAAACTTTATAGTGTTGTCTTCCTTTTGCAGCAATTTGTGGCAAGTGACTAATTGTAATAACCTGCATATTTTCACTCATATGCTCCATAATTTCTCCCATTTTATTAGAAACTTCACCAGAAACTCCAGTATCAATTTCATCAAAAATAATCGTAGGAAGTTTTGTGTAGTTTGATAAAATAGCTTTTACAGAAAGCATGATTCTAGACATTTCTCCTCCTGAAGCTACTTTTTTCAACTCACCATAATTTTCACCTTTATTTGCAGAAAAAAGTAATTTTAAAATATCTTTCCCATTTTCAGTATAATTATCCGAAAGTGTGATATTAATTTTAAAACGAGCATTTACCATTCCAAGCGTAGCAAGTTTTGCCTCTAGCTTATCTTTTAACTCTTGTAAAGTATTTTTTCTTTTCTCATGTAGATTTCCAGCCAAGTTATCTAAGATATTTTCCATCGCCTCAATTTCTTCTTTTAACAAAGAAATATTCTCCGAAGAATTACTTGCTGCTTGTACTTTTTGTTCTAAATCTTCTTGAATTTTTAATAAATCAGAAATAGAATCTACATGATGTTTTTTCTGTAAAGAATAAATTATCTGTAAACGATCATTCAAGTTTTCCAATTCTGATGGTTCAAATTCTACATCGTCTTGAAAACCTTCTAAATCTTGAATAATATCGTTAAATTCGATAGAAATACTTTCCAACCTTTCTTGAATATCTTTGTATTCCTCAGAAAAATCAGCAATTTTCATCAAATTAGAATTACATTCAGAAAGTAAACTTTGAATTCCAATTTCTTCATTAGAACCTGTTTCAATCGTCTGAGCAATATGTAACTTAATAGATTCTACATTATTTAGTTTATCTATTTTCTGTTCGATTTCTTCTTGCTCATCTTCAATTAATTCTGCTTTTTGTAATTCTTGAAGTAAGTGTAAATTATAATCAAACTGCAGTTTCGATTCTCTATCAAAAGTTTCTAATTCTGCTAGTTTTCTTGTCAAACTTTGGTATTTTCTCAAATTCGATCTATACTCCAAAACAATATCTTGATTTGAAGATAAAGCATCAATTATTTTGAATTGAAAATCGGTATTGGAAAGTTCTAAAGTTTGGTACTGCGAATGAATATCAATTAATTTTTCACTAAGAGAATTTAAAATATTCAGTTTCGCAGGTGTATCATTTATATAAGATCGAGATTTTCCGCTTGGAAGAATTTCTCTTCGAATGATCGTATTTTCTTCAAAATCTAAATCATTATCTTCAAAGAAATCTCTTAAATCGTAATTTTTAATAGCAAATTCAGCTTCAATAACACATTTCTTTTCTTTGTCTTTCAGAATAGACAAATCTGCTCTTTTACCTAAAACAAGGCCAAGAGCTCCAAGTAAGATAGATTTTCCTGCTCCTGTTTCACCAGTAATAATGGAAAATCCTTCTCTAAAATCTACGTTTAATTGTTCAATTAATGCGTAATTTTTGATAAAAAGTGAATTTAACACAATAAAAATATTAGATAGTTGAAACTATTTTATTTTATCCCATTTTTTAGAATTCGTAGGAGACATTTTCCCTAATAATTCTTTTAAATCAACAACATCCGTATTTGGACCTCCTGAAAACACATTTGAAATTTCGTCTGCTTTTGCATCAAAAAACATTCTAATCACTGCCGTATTTGGTCTTGAAGAATGAATATTTTTTAATTTCATAATCGCAGATTTGATATTTTTCTTGGCCGTATTTTTATTTTTAGCCATCATATCTAATCCTTTCAAATGATATCTGTACAAAGCATTTTTAAACGAAATATAAGATGTAGAAGTAAAATCATTAATAATTCTATATCTCGTAATTCCATTTTCAAGCGGACTCCATCCTGGATAACTACTTTGTTGTGCTAAGTTAGCAACATTTTGCGCACTTTTAAAATATTCTTTCCCTCCATTTTGTTTAAAAGTATCAGCATCCATTCCTAAAATTACATATGCGTAATAAGCAATAACAGAAACTAAATTCGAATCAAAACTGTTTGGATTGAATTGTAAAACTTCAAACTCTGAGTATTTAAAACTAAAATCATCATCTTTATGATTTAAAACTGGACTCAAATAAGAAGAATCATATACAGGCCTTGAAGACTGAATTTGAATACTTCCAGAAAATTCGTTTGAAGCTAATTGTTCTTTAATAATAATTGTAATGGCACATTGGATCTTTTCATGTTTTTTGAAAGTCTTGTTTGTCCATTGTTTTTGATTGATAAACTCCGTAAGATTAGTTTCTAAACTTTTGAAAACTTGTTTATTTGAACCTGGAATCTGATCTGAGTTTACATTAACAATACAATTTAATTCCTGTGCATTTATACTTAAGAACACAAAAAAAGCTGCTGTAAATAAAAGTAGTTTATTCATCAATTATTTTTTCTTCATTATTTCATTAAAAATATCTATCGCTACTTCAGATTTAGATTTTAGGCCAAATTCTGAAATATTTTCGAATTTATCAATAATTGAGACTTTGTTTGTTGCATTTTTGAATCCTGCGCCTTTATCATTTAAAGAGTTTAAGACTATCATGTCTAAGTTTTTTCTCTTTAATTTCCCTTTTGCATTTTCCAATTCATCATTAGTTTCTAGTGCAAAACCAACCAAGAACTGATCTTTCTTTATCGCTCCTAGAGATGCTAAAACATCCTTAGTTTTTTCTAATTCAATTACAAATTCCGCGTCTTTCTTTTTAATTTTTTGTGTTGCAACATGTTTTGGCTTATAATCAGCCACTGCTGCAGAAAGGATTGCAATATCTACGGAATCAAAATGTTTCATTGCTGCATTGTACATATCTTCTGCACAAAAAACATCTATTCTCTCAATTAACTTATTCTGAACAACTTCGGCGGAAGGACCTGCAATCAAATAAACTTTTGCTCCTAGAGAAGCTGCAGTTTTTGCAAGCTCAAATCCCATTTTACCCGAAGAATGATTACCAATAAAACGAACAGGATCTATTGCTTCGTATGTTGGTCCTGCAGTAATTAAAACTTTTTTGTTTTTTAAAGGTAATTTATCAAGTATATCTTTTTCAATGAATTCTACAATGGTCTCTGGTTCAGCCATTCTTCCTTCACCTACCAATCCACTTGCTAATTCACCACTTTCTGCTGGAATACAGATATTTCCGAATGAAATAAGTTTGTCTATATTTTCTTTTGTCGAACCGTGTTTGTACATATCTAAATCCATTGCTGGTGCAAAATATACTGGACATTTTGCTGAAAGATATGTTGCCAAAAGTAAGTTATCACAGGTTCCGTGACACATTTTCGAAAGTGTGTTGGCTGTAGCAGGAGCAATTACCATATAATCTGCCCATAAACCTAATTCCACATGGTTATTCCAGATTTCATTTTCTTCTGAATCTTTATCGTAAAAAGTAGAGTAAACTGGATTTTTGGAAAGTGTAGATAGTGTAAGAGGCGTGACAAAATCTTTAGAAGCAGGTGTCATGACTACTTTGACATGCGCACCTGCTTTTATAAATTGTCTAACTAAATGAGCCGTTTTATAGGCAGCAATTCCTGCAGTAATTCCTAAAAGGATTTTTTTACCACGTAAAACTGTCATTTATTATTTTTTTGTTTCGTTTGGGTTTCTGAAATAAATTCTATTCTCAAACCATTCTTCTAATGCAATTGCAGTTGGTTTTGGTAATTTTTCGTAGAATTTAGAAACTTCAATTTGCTCCTTGTTTTCGAAAACTTCATCTAAACTTTCTGTATGCGTAGCAAATTCATCTAATTTATCAATTAGCTCCTTCTTTAAATCTCCATTGATTTGGTCTGCTCTTCTAGCCAAGATAGAAATAGCCTCATAAATGTTGTTAGTTGGGGCTTCAATTGCTTCTCTATCATAAGTGATAGTAGTATCCGCTGCGTTTGTATTCTTGTAGTCCATCTTTCTATTTATTTTCTAATTGAGTAATTAAATCTAATTCTTTATTTATCTTTATTAATAATTTTTTAGCTTCCTCTAAATATTGAGAATCACTGAAAGCTCTTTCTAATTTTTCAAATGCTTTAACAGCATCGTTCAATCTTTCTCCTTTTTTCTTTTGAACACTCTCCATCGCTAAATCATGAGAGGCTTTCAATCTTAAAAATAATACTTCTTCTTTAAATGAAGAACCTAAATTATCTGAAAGAAAATTATCAAATGAAACAATTGCTGCTTTATAATCCTCTAATTTATAATATTGCTTTGCAATTTCAAATGATTTCTTTTCAAGTTTATGCCTTAATTCTTTACTAATCTTATTTGCATCAGCAATTCTGTCTGAATTTGGATAAGAATCAATAAACACCTGCATCTTCGTGATTGCTTTTTCCGTATCTGATTGATCTAAGCTATATTTTGGTGAAGCTAAATAATCACTATAAGCTGACATATACATTGCTTCTTCTTTCTTAGAACTTGTTGGGAAATTTTTAGCGAACTTATCAAAATAATAAGAAGAAAGAATATAATCTTTCAAATTGAAATAAGATTGAGCAACCATATATTGGATACGCTCCATTTGAGGTTTTCCTTGATATGGTGTGATAACTTTCTCGAACAAATCTACAGCTTTGTTATATTTTCCTGCATCATATAATTCTGTTGCAAGTTTATAACGTTCTTCTGCTGTTCCTTTATTTAAAACTTTTGAATATCTACCACATGAACTTAAAACTAATGTAGAGATAACAATGAATGATATTTTTTTGATTTTTCGCATTCGGCAAAAATAATTAATTATAATGGATTATTAAAATGATTTTTCAATATATAACGTTTTAAATATTTATCTTAACATTTAATTTTAAACACTTAGCTCATCTTCTGAAAAAATCCGTATTTAAAAATGAAAACTGTATTTTTTTTCAATTATTATTTCTTTAGAAAAATATTCTCTGAAACTTTATTAAACATTATCACGTTTGATTTTGTATAATAGCATACAGATTATCAAGTTCCTCTCTTGAGAGGGGGCTAGGGTGTGTTTTAAATGAAACAAAATTCCCTCATAATATTTTAAACGTGATAATGTTTATTACAAACTTAGTTTATTTATCTCCTAAAAAATAAAAGCTACATATCATCTTCATGATAGTATTCTTTAATTATTCTTTTAAATTTACTAAAAATGGAAGATTCAAATACTTAAAACATTCTTGCAATAACAAAAAATAATTAAAATAAAACTCTATAATATTTGTTAAAAAATCATAATTTAACGAGTAATAGAAAAATATTTATTTGATGAAAAAAACAGCAATAATTCTTGGCGCATCAGGTCTGACAGGAGGTTTATTATTAAATTTACTTTTGGAAGATTATAGATATGAAAAAATCATTTCTTTTGGAAGAAAATCTTTAAACCAAAAACATCCGAAGTTAGAAGAAATTGTTTGTGATCTTTTTGATTTGAAAGCGCAAAAAGAAAAATTTAAAGCTGATGAAGTTTATTGTTGTATTGGAACAACTGCTAAAAAAACTCCTAATAAAGAAATATATAAAAATATTGATTTAGGAATTCCGTGGAACGCTGCTAGTCTTTGCAAAGAAAATAACATTGAAACTTTTATGGTAATCTCTGCTTTAGGTGCAAATTCTAAAAGTTCTATTTTTTATAATAAAACTAAAGGCGATATGGAAAAATTAGTCTTAGAACAAAGCATCAAAAACACGTATATATTAAGACCTTCTCTTATTCTTGGAAATAGAAATGAAAGTCGTTTTATGGAAGGTTTTGGGATGAAAGTTTTTCCATTGTTTCATTTTTTAATGCAAGGAAAATGGAAAAAATATCGAGCAATAAAAGCGAGTAGCATTGCAAAAACGATGTTATTTTTAGCTAATTCAGATTATCCGTCTGGAATTATAAATTCCGATTTAATAGAAAAATTGAGCAAATAGTTTTATTTGATTTTTTCATAAAATATTAAGTGTTTTAAGTTAATTTATTTACACTTTTTTACTTTATTTGTAAATAAAATTACAATTTAACTATTTTTTATGAAAAAAATAACCCTCACATTATTTCTCTTTCTTGTTTATTTTACTCAAGCACAGACAAATACAATTGTCGTACACCCAAACAACAGAGTTGCTTCTTTACAGATGTCTTCTTCCGATTATCAAAGTTGGATAACAAATGATGATTTTGGAGACAATGATAAAAGATACGCATTAACTCAAGAGCTTTATCAAGAATTTGAAGATGAATTCGATTTTATCTTTTTAGTCTTGAATGAAGAAGATGTTCCTGCAAACATTGGATATTACGGAAAACTGATTGGAGTTTCGAATTCGATTCAAAATTTAGGAATGAACCAATACGATTTCGGTTCAAATTATGGTTCAAACGGAAAGCTTCAAGCAATCATGCAATTAAGCCTGAAAACAGGAGTTCAAAATGGTCCTGCACTTCATGAATTAATGCATAATTGGGCAAATTTCTTAATTCCTACGGAAGTTGGAGGACACTGGGGATATGCTGGTGGAAATAATAAAGGACAACTTGGAGGATTTGACCAAAGTACTTTAGTAGAAAATGGAGGAAACTCTTATTCTGTTGGCAATTTTGGAGGAAATGCTAATGGAGGAAATTCTGTTCCTTATACTAATTTAGAACTTTATTTCATGGGATTAATCCCTTCTTCAGAAGTTGAAGAGTTTGATGTTTTCACTGATATTTCAAATGTTTCTTATACACAGTCAACTACTACTTTTACTGCACAAAATAGACAAACATTTAGTGGAGCATCTATCGTTGCTGATAACGGAGAAAGAATTCCTAACCATGTAAACTCTCAAAAAGAATTTCGTTTACTTACTGTTGTATTAACAGATACTGAACTTACAGATGCAGAATGGGAATCTTTCGATAGTCAAGTAGAGCGTTTTGGTAGAAATTCTGATAATGGAATTTCTGGAAACTATAATTTCTGGGAAGCTACTGGAGGAAGAGCAACTTTAGATGTTGAAAATATTTCTCCAAATGTGACTCCTGTTACACAAATCACTTTAGAAGATATCGAAACTACTTTAGTAGATGTTTCAGAAGGTATTCTTGCCAATGGTGATGTTGACGGAGATGGAGATCAAGATGTGTTTTTGTCAGGAATATTAGCTGATGATTCTAAAGTTTCGAAAATTTACTTAAATGATGGAAATGGAAACTTTACAGAATCTACACAAAATAATATCACACCTGTATATACTGGTGATGCTGATTTTGGAGATTTTGATCAAGATGGTGATTTAGATTTATTAATTTCTGGACATGGACTTGGAAATTTAGTCACTACTGAAGTTTATGTAAATGACGGAAATGGAGTTTTTACGGAATATGAAAGTGATACAGATTTTACTGAAGTTTATAAAGGAAGTGCTGAGTTTGTAGATATTGATGGAGATAACAAACTAGATATTGCATTATCTGGGAAATTTAATTTCTATAGCAATACAAATTTCACTGGTTTATACATTCAGGATGATTCTGGAAACTTTGTTGCTCTAGATAACACAAACTTACCAAATGTTGGTGATGGTGAATTAGCTTTTTATGATATTGACCAAGATGGTGATAAAGATGTTTTTATTGTTGGACAAACAGATCAAATTGTTGATCAAAAAACCGTTAAAGTAACAAAACTTTATTTAAATGATGGATCTGAAAATTTCACTGAAAGCAATAGTTGGACACCACTAATTGGTGCAAATATTTCAATTGGAGACATTGATGGAGATAATGATCAAGATGTACTATTTTTTGGAACAAACTCTGAGACATATTATAATCAAACTATTGTCTTAAAAAATGATGGAAGTGGAAATCTAACAGAAGATCAAGAATTACATATTATTGACATAGGTCGTGGAGATTCTGATTTAGCAGATTTTGATAATGATGGTGATTTAGATTTAATTGTTTCTGGATATGCAAGTTCTGGAGGATATTTTAACTTAAATACAACTAAATTATATGCAAATATTGATGGAAAATTCTATCATGCTTCAAGCTCTCAATTACAAGAAGTTAATAATGGTAAATTAATAGTTTTAGATATTGATGGAAATACTACTCAAGATTTAATAGTTGTAGGGAGTACATATATTAATAGTGAAACTACTCCTTATACAAATGTTTATAAAAACGCATTGAATGTTGAAATTCCTGAATATAATTTAGATCCAATTATTACAGAATGTTCTTATAATTATACGACTCCTCCGACAATTACAACTTTAGCGGGAGAAACAATCACTGGAACAACAACAGATGATACAAACTTCACTTCTATTGGAGAATATACTATCAATTGGAATTTTGAAGAAAATACAGGAAATATTATTGAAATTGCACAACAAATTTTTGTTCAAGATATCACAAAACCTGTAACTCCAACTTTAGGCCCAATTACAACAATTTGTTCTTATACTTTTGAAAATTTCCCAACTACTACAGATAACTGTGCTGGAGAAATTACTGCAACAACTGTAAACCCAACAACTTATTCAGAAGTTGGAGAATATACAATTACATGGAAATTTGAGGATGGTAATGGGAATTCAATTAATGTAAACCAAACAGTAACAATTGAAGATAATGAAGATCCTATTGTTCCAACTTTAGAACCAATTGTCACAGATTGTGCTTATACTTTTGAAGCTCCAATAGCAACAGACAATTGTGCTGGAGAGGTTACCGCTACTACTGAAAACCAATTATCATATGATATCCAAGGAAGTTATACAATTACTTGGAAATTTGATGATGGTAATGGAAATGTTGTAAATATAAATCAGTCTTTAACTATTGAAGATAACATTGATCCTGTTACTCCTACTTTAGAGAAAATCACAGCTGCTTGCGGATATACTTTTGAAAACTTCCCAACTACTACAGATAACTGTGCTGGAGAAATTACTGCAACAACAGACACTCCAACATCTTACGATACTGTAGGAGAATACACTGTTTTATGGAAGTTTAATGATGGTAACGGAAATATCATTTTAGTACCTCAACTTTTAGAAATTACAAATAGTACAGGAGAAATGGCAGCACCAGCTTTAGAAACTATAGAAGCTGAATGTTCTTTTGCTTTTGAAAATGCTCCAACAATTGAAGATGCTTGTTTTGGAACAATTACTGGAACTACGACAAATCCTACAGAATACAATGAAATTGGTAGTTTCGATGTTGTTTGGACATTTGAAGGTGAAGATGGTAATTCTGTTCAATCTACACAAACTGTAATTATTCAAGATACAACTGCTCCAGAAGCGATCACTTTAAATCCAATTATTGCCAACTGTGAAATTACAGTTACAGATATTCCTTCAACTCCTGATAATTGTAGTATTCTTGTAAACGGAACTACATCTGATTCATTAGAATTTACTGAACCTGGTGAATATACAATCACATGGATTTTTAATGACGGAAATGGAAATAGTACAAAAGCTGTTCAGGAAGTTATTGTAAATGGAGAAGAATTAGTTGCTCCAACTTTAGCAACAGTTACTGAAAACTGTTCTTATACTGTAACTGAAATTCCAACTATAAATAATTTATGTGCTGGAACTATTGTAGCTACAACTACAAGCCCAGTTTCTTATTCAGAAGAAGGTGAATACACAATTGTTTGGAATTTCAATGATGGAAATGGAAATTCAGTACAAGCAAATCAAACTATTATTATTTTAGGAAATGAATTAGTTGCGCCAGTATTAGATACTATCAATACGGATTGTTCTTATACTTTTGAAGAAAACCCAACAACAATGAGTTGTTTTGGAACTGTAACTGGAACTACTTCAAACCCTACAGAATATATTTTAGCAGGATCTTATGAAGTTGTTTGGACTTTTACAGATGAAGCTGGAAATTCGGTACAATCTACACAAACTGTAAATATTGAAGATAATGAAGCGCCAATCACTCCTACTTTATTGACAATTGGAACAGATTGTTCTTATAGTGCAGAAACTCCTCCAACTACAACTGATAACTGTTCTGGAACAATTTCAGGAACAACATCTGATGATACTGAATTTATTGGAACTGGAGAATATACTATTACTTGGACATTTACAGATGCTAGTGGAAATTCTACACAAGCAACACAAACAATCGTAATTGAAGATACAGATGCTCCAGTTATTCCTACTTTAGAAACTGCTTATGTAAGTTGTGGTGTAAGTATCGATGTACCTGTTGCTCAGGATAACTGTTCTGGAGAAATTAATGGTTCTACAACTAGTAACTTAAATATTTTCGAATCTGGAGTTCATGATATTATTTGGACTTTTGAAGATGAAAGTGGAAATATTTCAACTACAACGCAAACTATTATTGTTTCAGATACAGAAGCTCCTATTGCTCCAACAATTCCTGATACTTATGCACAATGTGAATACACTGTAACAAATGTTCCTTATGCACCAGATTTATGTGGAGGTGTTGTAACAACAACTCATGATCAAGAAAGTTTAACTTTTAATGAGCCTGGAATTTATGTAATTACATGGTCATTTGAAGATTCTAGCGAAAATATTTCTACTACAACACAAACAATTATTATTGAAGATACAGAAGCTCCAATTATTCAAAATTGTTTTAATGGTACAGAAATTAATTTAGGAACTGCTTGTGAGTACACTTTATTAGATTACACAACAGATATTCAAGTAACAGATAATTGTAGTACTACAATTACAGCAACACAAATTCCTGCTGCAGGAACTATAATTACAGAAAATACGGATGTAGTTATTACATATGATGATGGAAACGGAAACACTTCTGAATGTACTTTCAAGATCGAAATCATGGATGATGTTGCTCCATTAATTATTTGTCCTGAAACTCAAGACAAATTAGCTGAAAACGGAATCCATACTTTAGAGGATATTTCATCTTTAGTTCAAATTTTAGATGCTTGTGATGATGTAACATTTACACAATCTCCTGAAATCGGAACAGAATTAGAAGTAGGTTTGCATACAATTACGGTAAACATTGAAGATGGATTCGGAAATACAAATTCTTGTCAATTTATCATGAATGTTGTTACAGAATTGAGCATCACAGATTATGACAAAAATAATTTTGGATTGTATCCTAACCCAGCAAATGATGTTGTGTTATTTAAAACAAACCAAATTATCTCTAATGTTATTATTTACGATGTTACTGGAAAAATTGTTTTCAAACAAAATGGAGATCAGATTAAATCTTTAGATCTTTCTGAACTTTCTAGTGGAATGTATTCTGTTTTAGCTTCAACTAAAAACGGTAAAAACTTCAGAGAAAAACTTATTATTAAATAATATTTTTCAAATTGATTTATACAGAAAAACCAGAGATTAATTTCTCTGGTTTTTTTATATTCTTAATTATTTATTTGAGAAAAATCAAAATCAAGCTTCCCTCCTTTTTTGAATATTTCATATTGTCCTTCCAACCATTTTTTTAATTTCTTTCCTGCTTCTATTTTTTGATCTTCTGTCCATTCCCAATCATATTTTAAATCTTCATAACTTTGAATAGATCCAACTAAACGTAGAACATTTTCTTTGATTGCAAGAGGTGAATAATAACTTTTAGTATATGGTTCTTCAATAAAGTCTTCTTTTTTTAAATCTAATTCCTCAAAAAACAAAGCATAAAGCTTCTCATTTCCAGATTCTAAAAAATACTTTAACAACTTAGAATAACTACCATATAGAAAGTAATCCATAAAGTGTTTTTTTTCAAATAATTTATTTAAAATCTCTTTTGATTTATGGTCATCTATTAAAACTAGTGCATCAAAAGTTTTTGGTTCATAATAAGTTCCATCTCCATTTTCATAAATTTCTGAGATGGTTTTCATAGAAATATCATAACTATCTTTATCATTTTCTAATAAAAACAATGCAACCCAAATCTTTACAAATTTACTTTCATCTGAAATATATTTTTTAAGAAAATCAATATCTTCTTTTTCACCAATTTTATACATTATTTCAAAAAGTTCCTCTTTAGGTTCTAGTACTCCATATCTTCTATGTTTAAAATCATATTTTCCTTCTGAAATAATATTTCTTACATTCTGAAGTACATATTTATTTTCTCCTAATTCTATTAATTTATTTAAAATGCTACGATAAGAATCCCAATGTTTAATATCCAACAAAATACTCTTATAAAAATCTTTTTCCGATTGTTCATCATCTTTTTCAAGTATTTTTCTCCATTTTTCTACAACCTTTTTTTGTTGTGATTTATTTAATTCATAAAACCCTTCTAGAGTTAAAATATCTACATGTATTATTTCTTTGAAAATTTCATTCACTAATTCTCTTATTTTATGAATCTGTCTCTGCTCAGAAAAATCTCTCCAATAAGAAAAAGCCAAAAAATATTCTTCTGATAAAAATAAATCCAAATAAAGTAATACTTCTTTTTTCGTTAGTTTCATCTCCTTTAAAAGAACATAAGGGTGAATTAATTCATATTTATTATGGAACGAATCAAAATCATATTGTTTATCCTCTAAAATCAGATCCATCGGTTGTCCTTGTTGCACAATATTTAGCAATTTTAAACGCTCAAAAAGAAAAGCAATTTGCTCTTTACGGTTTAAATTCTTTTTGATTTCTTCCCATTCTTGAATCCTTGGAAGTTTTAATGTTTTAAAATCTATATCTTTTCTTTGTTCTAATTGATTTTTAAGTTTCAATACTTCAGCTCGATATATAAAATCTTTAAAAATTGGTTTCAATAAATGATTTCCTATTTCAATAGCTTTCTCATAATTATTTCTATAGGAAAATTCAACTAACATTTCATTGTAATAAAAATTTGCAAAAGATTTTATTACTACCTCTCTGTTATTTTCGATTTCAAAAATATATTTTTCAATTAAATTTCCTTTCTCATTTTCTAAAAACCAAAAAGCTACTGTACTTAAACCTACATTTTCTCTTCCTTCGTATTCATTAATCCAAAATGCTTGTTTTTCTTTTTCCTTACCTGCTTTTAAAAAAAAGAAATCTACTGAAAATACTATTAAACGCATCCATTTCTTTAGAAGCTTCAGATGGTTCAAAATCTATTATTTCTACAAGCTTTTTTTTATTTATTTTTCTAATTTCACCCAAAGCTCTTTGAATTTCATATTCTTTTTCATTTTCAGACAAAACCCAACCTACAACATACCTTTCATAAACAGGCTGGTTTTTTAAAAAAGTGTCTTTTATTTCAATTTTAAATAAAGAAATTTTAGAAAAATCTCTCAAATTAAAGGTTGTTAATTCTTTTAAATCTTTGTGTACTTTCTCATAATCTTGTGAGAAAACAAAAAAAGGACATAACAAGACAAGTAAATATCTAAGCAATTTCATTTTTTAGGGTTTAAAGTTTGGGTTCTAAAATAAATCATTTCTAAGCAATTACAAGCGTTAAATTTATTTTTTTAAACAAATTTTAAGCAAAAACGACACAGAAATCCTTAAATTTAAGCAAATCTTAATTCTGATGATTTTAGAATATGAACTGCATAAAACGGACTTCTTAGCATATTACATGTATGCTTGTTCAAAATCAAATACACAAGAAAAAAACAGATTTCTATCCAGAATTGCAATTCCTTTAGTGTATATTGTTTTTGCAGGATATTCTATGGTAGAACTTAAAAAACCAATTCTTGTAGTTACGCTCGTAATTATCGCATTTGTTTGGTTTTTGTTTTATCCAGATTATTCAAAACTTCGTAGTCAGATTCATATCGAAAAAGAAATTGAAGAACTAGAAACCAAATTCCCTCTAAAAGTTAGTTTAGAAATAAATGAAAAGGAAATTTATTTTGAAAATCAAAAAATTCACAGTTCTCAGATGGTGGAAATTGTAGAAACTCTTGATCATTATTTCATCAATTTATTTAATCACAAACATATAATTATTCCCAAAAAAGCTATCGACGATCAAGATGAAATTTTAAGACTATTAGAAAGTTTTGAAACAAATCATGTAGACGCAATTAATTGGAGATGGAATGCTTAAATCCTTCAACTTTTTAAAAAATCCAATCCTACGATTCTGTTAAAATATTCTCAGTTTTTTCATTCCTTATTTTTTGCAAAAAATATTTCACTAACTTAAAGATAGAAAGGAAAGTATCTTTAAAATGGCGAAAAAAGAAAGTAAAAAAACAACTATTGATAGCTCACAAAAATCGCATTCGGATATCATTAAAGAGCAAGTTTCTGAAGCTTTAATTATTTATGATAAAAACAATACGAGTATTTTTCTGAGTTCTCTTTCTGCTGGTTTAGAAATCGGTTTTAGCTATGTTTTATTATGTTCCATGACGCATTTTTTCTACACTTATTTTTCGGATAAAGTTCTCTGGAAAATCAATGCCATGTTTTATCCAATCGGATTTATTCTAGTAATTTTAGGAAAATCGATGCTTTTTACAGAACAAACCTCTCTTTTAAGTCTTCCTGTTTTAAACAAAAAATTTAAAGTTAGAGAACTTATAAAAATCTGGTTAATTGTAATTTTAGGAAACCTTCTTGGTGGTTTTATCATGAGCGGAATTGCAATTTGGTTTGGTCCAAAACTCGATTTATTCAATAAAGAAACAATTATTTTCATTGCCGAACATGTTTCTAATTATAAATTATCTACAATTTTCGTGAGTTCTATTTTAGCTGGTTGGTTGATGGGACTTTTATCTTGGCTACTTACCTCCTCAGACAGCACCATTAGCCGAATTCTAATCATTTACATAATTACAGCTGTGATTGGTGCCACTGGTTTACATCATAGTATTGTTGGAAATATTGAAATTTTCTCTGGATTTCTTTCAACAAAAGATATCACGATTTACAAATATCTTTCGTTTCTAATTACTACTATCATCGGAAATGCTTTCGGAGGTGTTGTATTCGTTGCACTTTTGAAATACAAAGCTTTTGCTTACAATGGTTATAATTAAATTTCTATTTCATTAAATCGCATCCATTGATCTACAATTTGAATCCAAAAAGAAAGAAATTCTTCACTTAAAAAATGGTTTGTAAAATCATCAAAACGCACTACATGAATTCCTGTATAATGTAGCCAAATTGCTAGTCCTCCGTAGGGAATTAAATGTTTTTCTTCGTTAGTTATTGGTAAAATAGATTCATAACCTTCATAAAAAGCTTCTCTCAAAATAACAAAAAGTTCTTTGTTTGGTTCGTTTTTAAAAAGCAACATCAAAGCATAAGACAAATCGAGAAAAAGAAATCCATTTCCACAATTATCAAAATCAAAAAAAGTAAATTTTCCATTATCTTTTTTCATATTCTGATACCATAAATCTAAATGAACAACACCTTTTTTCAATTGTGTTTTATCTGCTTTATCAAAAGCTATTTCCACTTTTTCTTTTGCTCTCTTGAAATATTGCATACTTGAAATTTCTTCGGAAAACATTTCTTTAGATTTTTCATAAGCCCAACCAATCAAAGATTCCGCATTATAATTAATTCTTTTCAACGATTGATTTTCCAACAATTGATGCATTTTAGCTATTGTTTTCCCAAACTCAAAACAATCTTTCTCATCCGGATTTCTTACAAAATCTCCGTCTGCATAAGAAAACAAAACAGCAAAACGCTTTCCTTCTGGAGCTTCCACTTCTTGAATATAATTTCCATCAGTATCTTTTAAAGGAAACGATACCGAAATTCCATTTTGATGCAAATAATTCAAAAGTTTAATTTCTTCTTCAATCTCTTCTCTCGTTCTCCAATCTTTAAAATATACTCGGAAAACATATTTCTGATTCTCTTCAGAAATCAAATAATTATGACTAATTCCTGTTTTTAAAATCGACGTATCTGATTTTTCAATAAAATGATAATTTTTCGCTACATATTTTGTAATAAATTCTGAAGCAAAAATAGAACTAGAGATTTGGTTATTTTTCATGATACAATAAGCTTTTTAGCAATCCTTAATTTACGTTTATTTCTTTTTTAAAAAAATGGATGCGAAAGTACTTATTTTTAATTTATTATAAATCATTTTTCTAAATTTGAATAAAAACATCAAAATGAGAGAAGATTTTATTGAAATTGAGGGAAAATTTCAATCCCTTGCGAAACCAATAATGGCATGGACTCCAAAATATAAAGAGAAAAGAAAAATTCAGATCGATTTAGAAGAATTTAAAGAAATAGTCCCAATAATTGCTCAACATATTGATTTTGATTTAAAGACTGAAAATGAAAATAGTTTTTCTTATACAAGAAAAGACAAATATGATAATTTAACAGAGCTTATTGAAATCACACATTCTGAAAAAAATATTCATTGTAAAAGCACTTCTCTTCGGGAGGACATATCTGATTATGGAAGCAATGAAACTCGTGTTCGATTATTTTTTCATGCATTTAAAACTATTGGAAATGAAATTTACCTGAATGATGAAGTTTTAATCGAAGAAAATGAATCAATTATTAAAGTTTTCATAACCAAAATAGTAGGGTTTTTCCAAAAGTAATTGTTACATTTATGTCCAATTTTGCTAACCTTATTTTTAAGACCTATGAAAAGAATTATGTCATTAATTGTAATATCAATTACAATTATTTCATGTGCAACCCATGCGCCAGATTCTAAACCAAAATTAAAATTATCTGAAAATGATATTTTAGTCAAACAAACGCCCATTTACAATCAATTTCTCTCCGGGAAATTTACCGAATTAAAGTTTTCATTTGATAATAATGTGCAATTAGCGCTTTTTTCTAAAAAAGGAGTTTTTGATACATTTGGAAAATGGAATAATAATTTTAAGCTAAAAAACACTTCAGTTTATCAGTGGTATAATGTGAAATTATTCCCGAATATGGATAAACGTTTTTCTATTTTGGCTTTCGGAACAGATAGTCCTAATTTTTATACAAGTTCCATCATCGTTTGTGATTCTGAAGGAAAAGATGCTATAAAAGCTTATCCAAACTTAAAAGATAAAATAATTAATTTCTATGTAGAAATGGTTAATAATCTAGATTATGCAGATCATAAATTTAAAAATGCAAATCAGCAATTTTTAAGTAGTAATTAAGAAACTAAACATAGAACTCGTTTAAACTTTTTTGCCAAAACATGGAGTTTCATCTGATGTTTATTGATGGTGAAGGGAAAAATTTTCAGCATAGCCTAAGCTATGGTTAAAATTTTTCACAAACCAATAATGAACATGCTTGAAACGAATTTTGAGTCAATAAGTTTAAATGAGTTCATAATTTACAAAAAGCACATTTTGATCAAAATGTGCTTTTTTTTATTTTTTATATATTAGCAAGCATGAAAAAAATTGTTTAATCTTTATTTAAAATTCGCATGAAAAAAATACTTTTTCTATGCATATTATTTATTGGTATGATAAGTAATTTGCAATCTCAAGAAATTAATTTTGGAACTGGTTTCGGTACAGGAGCTTTCTATTTAGTAGAAAGTAACGATTCTTCTGTAAACCTTGACTATACTCGAAACATTAGTTTGTATTCTGAAATTAGTTATAAAAAAAAAGGCTCTTATTTTGGTTTAAAACTTAAGCTTCAATATTTGAATTCAGACATAAAAGGAGATGACTGGACACAGTTTATGTCTACAATAGACGGAAACATAAGTTCTTTCAGTTCATTTTTACTTTTAGAACATTTGAATCAAAATAAGAAATGGAATTTTGGTTATAATTTCGGTTTAGGTTATACAAAAGAAAGACTTCAAAAATATTTACACCTAACGAATACTGAAAATATCATTGAGAAAAATTACGCAAGTTTATCTCTTGGAGGAATTATTGATTTTAAGCTAAATCAAAAATTATCTTTACAACTTTCTCCATCACTTCAATGGGCAGATCCTATTTCTTCTATCAAAACTAGCTATAACTGGGATATTGCAGGAGAAGATTTACATTTTTTAGTACAATTTGGAATTAATTATCGTTTGAATTAATGCTTAAAAAATAATACAAAATCGAAGTTAAATGAAACCTATTTCTATTTGACTTCGATTCTGTTATATTTTAATTAATAAATACGCTACTCCATCACTTCTTCCCTCCTTTTTTGAATAAAATTTCATTATTTTCGCAGTCTCAAAATCAATCACATGAAATTTATCAAAACCTTATTAATTGTATTTGCACTTTGCTTAGGATCTGTTTATCTAGTTTATTGGGATATCGGAGATAGATTACTTTTAGATAAATTAGACAAAACGGAGCAAATAAAACTTGCAAAGCCAAGAAATACAATTGAGGAAAACTATAAAAAGGAATTCAACAATCCAAAATTTGATTTTCCTGGAAAAGAAATTTCAAAAATAAAAATCTATAAAAACACACCTGTTATAAGTCGATTTACAGCAGAAACTTTAGATAAAAAACAACAAGAGGAAATCATCCAATTCTTTAATAATCCAGAAAATTTTAGTTTTGAAAAAACTTCATGGAAAATTCCAGATGCAGAATACATCATTCGTTTTTTTGACAAAAATAAAGAAGAAATTGGTAAAGTTTGGCTTTGTTTAAATGATTGTGAAGCTGTAAAATCTATTCCTTTTTCTGCTAAGATGAAATTTGGTAGTTTGAGTGAGATTGGGAAAAAGAAAATTATAAGTATATTAGAGCAAAATTAAAAATAAAAAAATGGCTCTAATTCGCTTTGAAATTGAAAACGATTTTCTTGTAATTTTAGATGAAAAGAAAACCATCATAAAATTAGAAGATATTAATTATGTTACAATTGAAAAAAAATACAATTTTAAACTTCTTAAACCTTTCTATTTAATATCAATAACTTTATTAGCTTTAACAAATTTTTCAATTAAAAAAGATCCTTTAGTGGCTTTATTTCTCTTTAATATCATAATTTATTCTATAATATTGGTAAAAAGTAAAAAAGAAAAATTGGTTATAAAATATAAAAAGGAAATTTTAAAAATCCCAACAGAACTAATTTTCCCAATTCAACAAGAACACATTTTCAATTTAATTTTAAGACAAAAAAACGTAGAAATAAATTCATAAAAAAAATCCTCTTCTAAAAAAGAGGATTTTTCATTTTATAATATCTTAAGTCTTATTGACCATATTCTTTTACTGCATCAACAAATGCTTTAGCATTATCTACAGGAATATTTGGTAAAATTCCGTGACCAAGATTCGCAACATATCTGTCTTTTCCGAATCCATCAATCATTTCAGTTACCATTTTCTTTAACTCAGGAATTGGCGTTAATAATCTTGAAGGATCAAAGTTTCCTTGTAAAGTAATATTTCCTCCAGTTAATTTTCGTGCATTTTCTGGTGTGATTGTCCAATCAACTCCTAAAGCAGCAGCTCCAGATTTTGACATTTCTTCTAAAGCAAACCAACATCCTTTTCCGAAAGCGATCACTTCTGTTTCGTCTTTTAAAGCGTCGATGATTTGTTGGATATATTTCCAAGAAAACTCTTGATAATCTACTGGTGATAACATTCCTCCCCAGCTATCAAAAACTTGTACAGCATTTACTCCAGCAACTACTTTTGCTTTTAAATAAGCAATTGTTGTATCTGTGATTTTTTGTAATAATTGGTGTGCTGCAACAGGATTTGTATAACAGAATTCTTTTGCTTTATCAAAGTTTTTCGAACCTTGACCTTGCACAGCATAACAAAGAATTGTCCATGGAGAACCAGCAAAACCAATTAATGGAACCTCATCATTCAACATTTCTTTTGTCATCTTGATTCCATCCATTACATAATCTAAAGCAACATTTGGATCAGGAACAATTACATTATCCACATCTTTTTGCGTACGAATTGGATTTGGTAAATAAGGTCCAAAATTTGGCTTCATTTCCACTTCAATATTCATCGCTTGTGGCACTACTAAAATATCCGAGAATAAAATTGCAGCATCCGTTCCTACTTGGTGAATTGGCATCACAGTAATTTCTGCTGCTAATTCAGGAGTACGACAACGAGTAAAAAAGTCATACTTCTCTTTCAACTTCATAAAATCTGGAAGGTAACGTCCAGCTTGACGCATCATCCACACTGGAGGACGTTCTACTTCTTCTCCTTTTAGTGCTCTTAAAAATAAATCGTTCTTCAACATATATCTAGTTCGAATTTCTTCGATTGTTTTTTAATTAATAATTTAAAATTCCCCTCTTGAGAGAGGTTAGGGGTGTGTTTAAAACCTATCCCTTTTGTTTTTTACTCCGCTTTTGACTTTTGAAATTCTGCTACTTTTTCCATTGCTTTATGAATTGCTTTAGAAGTTTTTTCTAAATCTTTTTCAGATAAAGCAGTAGATAAGAACCAAGCTTCAAATTGCGATGGTGGAATAAATAATCCTTGTTTGATTAATTCCCAGAAGAAAACACCAAAACTTTCCGTATCACTTGTTTGTGCAGAAGGGAAATCTGTAACTTTTACATCTGTAAAGAAAGGATTAATCATCGATCCAAATCTGTTTACAGTTAAAGGTACATTATGAATTTTTGCAGCTCCTAGTAAAATCTTCTCAATTTTCTCTGCTAAAATATCAAATCCTTTATATGGGTTTTCTTTCTTTAATTGTGATAAAGTAGAAATTCCTGCAGCCATTGCAATTGGATTTCCAGAAAGTGTTCCTGCTTGGTACATTCCTCCAAGTGGCGCAACCATTTCCATGATTTCATTTCTAGCTCCATAAGCTCCAACAGGGAAACCTCCACCAATTACTTTTCCTAAACAAGTAATATCAGCTTCCACTCCTAAAACTTCTTGAGCTCCACCAAACTTAGAACGGAATCCTGTCATTACCTCATCTACAATTAATAAGGCTCCTTTTGATTCTAAATAAGCTTTTAATTCTTGTAAAAATCCATCTTGAGGAACTACAACTCCCATATTTCCTGCAACTGGCTCTAAAATAACTCCAGCAATATCATCTGAATCTTCGAAGTGTTTCTTTACACTTTCTAAATTATTATATTCTGCAATTAAAGTATTTTCAACTGCTTTTTCTGGAACACCTTTACTTCCTGGTAAACTTAAAGTTGCTAAACCAGAACCTGCTGCAACTAATAAAGCATCAGAATGTCCGTGGTAACATCCAGAGAACTTGATAATTTTATTTTTTCCTGTATAAGCTCTTGCTAAACGAATTGCACTTAAAACTGCTTCTGTTCCAGAGTTTACAAAACGAACTTTATCCATTCCTGGAAAAGCTTTACAAATAATCTTTGCTAATTTTAATTCTCCTTCAGAAGTTGCTCCGAATGAATATCCATTTTTTAAAGCTTTTTTGATTGCTTTTTCAACTTTCTTATGACGGTGACCTAAAATCATTGGTCCGTAAGAAAGAACGTAATCTACATAAGAATTTCCATCAACATCTTTGATTTTTGATCCTTTTGCTTTTTTAATAAATAATGGATTTCCTCCAACAGATTGAAATGCTCTAACTGGAGAGTTTACCGCACCTACTAAATGCACTAAACCTTTATTGTATAATATTTCTGATTTTTCGAATGTCATTTGGAATAGTTTTAAAGTGACTATTGGTCTTTTAATAATTTTGCTACTTCTTTTGCAAAATAAGTAATGATTATGTCTGCTCCCGCTCTCTTCATAGAAAGTAAAGATTCCATCATCACTCGTTCTCCATCAATCCAACCTTTTTCAGCAGCAGCTTTCACCATTGCATATTCTCCACTTACATTATAGCAAGCTATTGGTCTATCAAAATTATTTTTTAAATCTCTAATAATATCTAAATAAGATAAAGCTGGTTTTACCATCAAAATATCTGCTCCTTCTTCATCATCGAAAGTTGCTTCTCTTAAACCTTCATCTCTATTTGATGGATCCATTTGATACGTTCTTCTATCTCCAAAACTTGGTGCAGAATCAGCCGCATCACGGAAAGGCCCGTAAAAAGCAGAAGCGTATTTTACAGAGTATCCCATAATTGGAATTTGGTAAAAACCTGTATTATCTAAAGCTTCACGAATTGTTTGAATTGTCCCATCCATCATTCCAGAAGGTGCTACCATGTCTACACCAGCTTTTGCATGAGAAATTACTTGTTTTGCAAGATTTACTAAAGTTTCATCATTATCCACATCATTATCGTGAATAATTCCACAATGTCCATGATCTGTATATTCGCAAAAACAAACATCTGTAATTACATATAAGCTTGGATAATTTTTCTTGATATAACGAATTGCTTGTTGCATGATTCCATCATCATTCCAAGTTTCTGTTCCTTCACAATCTTTGTTTGCAGGAATTCCGAAAAGTAAAACTGCTGGAATTTTTAAATCAACAACTTCATCCAACTCTTTGTGTAAAGTATCTAATGAAAAACGTTTAATTCCTGGCATGGAAGGAATTTCAGTTTCAATATTCTCTCCTTCTTCAATAAATAAAGGGTAAATCAAATCATTCACTGAAAGAGAATTCTCTCTTACCAAACGGCGAATGTTTTCTGTCTTTCTTAAACGTCTTGTTCTATTTAACATGGCTAAAATGTGCGTTCGTTAGTTTAATAACCTCTTCCACTGTTGGTTTTTGTGCAACGTAAATTTCGTCAAAATAAAATGTTGCTGCAACAGCAGTTGTATTTCCAATACAAAATACGGGTATATTTATCTTATTTTCAGCTAAAATATAACTTTTTATTGCAGAAGGGCTAAAAAAAAGTACAGCATCAAATGCTGTATTTAGCTTTATTTTTTCTAAAATAGTTTCGTAAACAATTTCCTCATTTACTTCGATTTCGTTTTCCTCTAAAATCTTAGGAAGTTCTTGTCTTCTTAGATTTCCACAAAAGAAAGTAACTTCTGTTGGTTTCACTTCTTCCACCAAATAATCTGCTAATTCTTTTGCTCCGAAAAACATGGCTTTTACTTCGATATTTTGTTTTTGAAGTAAAGCTCTCGTTTTTTCTCCAACACAAAACACATTTTTAGTTTCAAAATGTATTTCTTCTTTTTTTTGCAAAACAGCTTTTACAGCATTTTGACTTGTAAAAATTAAGGTATCTGTTAGAGAATCCGAATTAAAATCTCCTTTCACTTCCACTCGAATAAAAGAATAATCTTCCATTTCTACGTTTTCAAAAAGTTGCTTTTGGTTTGTAGTCAACAATTTTGTAGAAATTATTTGGAAAGGAGATTTCATTTCGGCATTTATTTTTTCATTTCTGCTTTGATTTCAATCATCAATTCTTTTCCTCCATCTGCAAGAAGCTCTTTAGCACAAGTTCCTCCGAAATTTTCAAAGTCAGAAATCATTCCTTTTTTCTCTACTCTAATTTCTCTTGAACCATCAATAGCGCTTAAAACTCCTACAAAATGAATTTCTTCGTTTTCGATTGTTGCATTTCCACCAATTGGCGCAGTACAACCACCTTCTAAAACTTTCATGAATTGACGCTCTACAAAAACAGCAATTTCTGTATTTCTATGATTTAATTTCTCACAAGCTTCCAATACAGCTTCATCAGCTTCTAAAGCTGTAACCATAATAGCTCCTTGTGCTGGCGCAGGAATCATCCAATCTAAATATTGGTGATTTTCTGGTAAAAGATTAATTCTTTCTAAACCTGCTGCTGCGAAAATTGCTCCATTCCAATCATTATCTTCTAGTTTTTGTAAACGAGTATTTACATTTCCTCTTAAACCAGTAATTGTATGATTTGGATATTTATGCAACCATTGTGCTCTTCTTCTCAAGCTTCCAGTTGCAATTGTAGCAGAATTTTCTTCTAAAAACTCTGTGTTATTTTTATATACTAAAACATCTAAAATATTTGCTCTTTCCAAAACTGCTGCTTGCACAATTTTTTCTGGCAAATCCGTAGGAACATCTTTTAGAGAATGCACAGCAATATCGATTTCTCCTCTTAACATTGCATTATCCAAAGTTCTTGTAAAAAGTCCCATTCCTCCGATTTCATGTAAAGGTTTATCTAAAACCTCATCTCCTGTTGAAGAAACTTCTACAATTTCTGTTTTGTATCCTAATTCGTTTAATTTATTTTCTACCAAATGCGCTTGCCATAAAGCTAACTCACTTGCTCTAGTTCCAATTCGGATTTTATTTTTCATCAATACTAATCGTATTAAAGTTAAACACTTTTTGCATCACATCTATACTCATATCCATTGAAGTATCTTCGTCTTTTAGATGTTTTACAAACTGTGTAGTTATTTTTTGAATAAGGCGTGAAGTAATTATTTCTGCGTGTTCTAAATTAAGATCTTTCAATTTTTTACTTTGAAAATCTAATTCATCATTTTGAATAGATCTTAAAGACTCTTTTAAAGCATTAACAGCTGGTGTAAATTTTCTATGCTCTAACCAATTTAAAAATTCTGTTTTATGCTCTTCAATAATCCCTTCTGCAACAGGAATATCTTTTCTTCTTTTTTCAATCGTTCTATCTGTAATTTTGGAAAGCTCATCTACATTGATTAATGTAATATTTTCTAATTCTTTTACAGAAATATCTACGTTTTCTGGCATTGATAAATCCATTACCAACATTTCTTTATGACCTTCTAAATGTTGTTTTGTAATAGTTGGTTTATCTGCTCCTGTAGAAACAATTAAAATATCTGTATCCTTGATATCTTCCGCTAAATCGTGGTAATTTCCTTTAGAAATCTCAGGGTGTTCTGCAACGAAAGCTTCCGTTTTAGATTCTGTTCTGTTGATTAATTTGATTTTACGGTTTAAGGTATACTCTAAAATATTTTTACAAGTACTTTTCCCCATATCACCTAAACCAAAAACAGTAATATTTTTGTTTGCAAGATTTTCTACATTCTCTAAAATATACTGAACAGCAGCATATGCAACAGATGTAGTTCCAGAGCTAATTTGCGTATTATTCTTTACATTCTTGCTTGCTTGTAAAACAGAATTCAGCAATCTTTCTAAATAAGCATTTGTAGTTCCAACCTCTTTTGCAGTCATGAATGATTGTTTTAATTGTGAAACAATCTCATAATCTCCAAGAATCTGACTATCCAATCCTGTTCCGATACGGAATAAATGATCGATAGCTTCACCATCTTTATAGACATTAGAAAACTTTGCAAAATCCTCTACAGATCCTTCTGAAAACTCACATAAAAGTTGGATTAATTCAAATGGGTGTTTTGCAAATCCTGTAATTTCTGTTCTATTACAAGTAGAAATAACGAAGATTCCGTCAATTCCTTTTTCCTTTGCTGATTCTAATAAAGCAGTTTGATTTGGTTTTGAGATACTAAAAGCACCTCTAGTCTGAACGTCAGCTTTTTTGTAACTTAGCCCTATATTATATAATTTCCTTGTCATATCTTCAATACGCATAAACTTATTACTCCTTCCAATAAGTATCGACAAAAGTACCACCTATTTAACAATAAAAACGTCGCTAAAAGAACTTTAAATTACTACATCGGTGATTTCGATTAATTTATAATGATTTTAAATAACACAAACACCACTCAAAATCAACTGTTTAAAGCATTTTCAATTAATTCACTCTTCAAATTACAAAAAATCATTCAACCTACAAAAGATTTAAAAACCTTGCATATTCATATTATTTTTTATTGTAATTTTGCCTTAATAATTGGTAACAATACAGTAAATTATACATGAAAGTTCAAGAAGGAAAATATAAAAATATCGACAAAAGTTCTTGTTTTTTATTAGATGATTCTGAGAAATTTTCGGTTTTATCTTTAGAAAACAATACAAACGAAGTAAAACATTATCAATATGTTTTGCCAAAAAGTTGTTTGCAATTATATTTTTGTTTGCATCAGGAGAGTAAAGTTGCTTTCCAGATGGAACATTGTCGCATTAATTTAGAACCAAAAGAGGCTGGAATGGTTTATTTTGAACAAGAAAACATGCCGCTTTTATTCGAATTACAACCAAATTCTCAAATAATTACTGTTTTAATTTCTGTAAATTATCTACATTCTTTATTTTCTTCAGAGCAAAATTACATTATTAATTTTGATGATTTCAAAAGTGGAAAACCAATTATTGAAACAAAGGCTACCAATCCTTTAATTCAAACTGTAATTCACCAGCTTTCTGTCACAAAACTTCATGGAACTTTACATTCTTTATATATAAGAGGTAAAATTTATGAACTTTTAAGTTTATATTTTAATATGTCTGAAGAAAGTGATGCGGAACGTTGTCCTTTTATGGCAAATGAAGAAACAGTGGCTCAAATCAAGAAAGCCAAAGATATTATTATCGAAAATATGGCAAATCCTCCTTCTTTGGAAGAATTGGCAAAAATGGTTGGTCTGAACATTAAAAAATTAAAAATGGGATTCAAAGAATTTTACGGACTTCCAGTTTTTACTTTTTTATTGAATTATAAAATGGAACATTCCAAAAAACTTTTGTCGGAAAGTAATATGAATGTAAACGAAATTGCACTACAAGTTGGTTATAGTACTTCGAGTCATTTTATTGCTGCTTTCAAAAAGAAATTTGGGATTACTCCAAAACAATTTATGAAACAAGATTAATTAATCATTATTTATTAAGACAAAATAGATCTATTTAATTCATAAGAAAAAATTATCAGAATTTTCACACACCCCTAACCCCTCTCAAGAGGGGAACTATAAATTTTGTGTTACTTATTGAATTATGTAGTACTTTTGATACTTTATTTAAACTCTCTTTTTAGAGAAATTTTAATCGAATAAACCAAAAACAAACGCAAACACTATGAAAGGTGTACTACTAATAAATTTAGGTTCTCCAGATAGCACATCGCCTAAAGATGTGAGAAGATATTTGGGAGAATTTTTAATGGATAAATATGTTATTGATATTCCTGTTTTTCAAAGAACTTTATTGGTAAAAGGAATTATTTTAAATACAAGACCTAAAAAATCTGCTGCTGCTTATAAGAAAATTTGGTGGGATGAAGGATCTCCACTAATTGTTCTTTCTGAAAGGTTTAAAGAAAAAGTAGCGAAAAACTGTTCTATTCCTGTTGCTTTAGGTATGCGTTACGGAACGATGTCTATTCAGAAAGGAATGCAAGAATTAGTAGATCAGGGTGTGACTGAAATTTTAGCAGTTCCACTTTATCCACATTATGCAATGTCTACTACTTTAACTGTGGAAGAAAAAGTAAAAGAAGTTCAGAAAAAACATTTTTCTTCTGTAAAAGTAGATTTCTTAGAATCCTTTTATAACAAAGAAGAATATATTGATGTTTTAAGCAAAACTGTTGCTGACAAACTTTATTATGAAGAGTTTGATCATATTCTTTTTTCTTACCACGGTGTTCCAGAGCGTCATATTTTAAAAACAGATCCAACAAAATCACATTGTAAAATTGATGGTTCTTGTTGTAATCAAAAATCAGAAGCTCACAAATACTGTTACAGACATCAGTGTTTTGAAACTACAAAATTGGTTGCGCAAAAATTAGGATTAAAAGAAGGAACTTATAGCGATGCTTTCCAATCAAGATTAGGAAGAGATCCTTGGTTACAACCTTATACAGATAAAGAAATAGAAAGATTGGCTGAAGAAGGAAAAACGAAAATCGCTGTAATGACGCCTGCTTTCGTTGCCGATTGTTTGGAAACATTAGAGGAAATTGCGATGGAAGGAAAAGAGGAATTCTTTGAAGCTGGAGGAAAAGAATTTATGCACATCCCATGTTTGAATGATAATGATGATTGGGTTGCTGTAATGAATAAATGGATTGATAACTGGATTTCTAAAAATTAAGAATTATGTATTTAGATGTAAAAGCACTGCATATCATATTTATTGTAACCTGGTTTGCTGGATTATTCTACATTGTTCGTTTGTTTATTTATCATGCGGAAACGAAAAATATGGAAGAGCCAAAAAGAAGCATTTTACAAGATCAATATAAATTGATGAGTTATCGACTTTGGTATATCATCACATGGCCTTCGGCGATTATTACTTTAATTTTGGCGGGAATTCTTTTATATCTAAATCCTGCTTGGTTGACACAAAAATGGATGTGGATCAAATTAGTTTTTGTGTTTTTCCTTTATGTTTATCATTTTGCTTGTCATAAAATTTATAAGCAATTACAAAAAGATGAAATCAAATATTCGTCGAATCAACTTCGTATTTGGAATGAAGTTTCAACAATTATCCTTTTCGCAGTAGTATTTTTAGTGGTTCTAAAAAATGCAATTAGCTGGGTTTGGGGAGTAATTGGAATTGTATTATTCTCTGTAATTATTATGATGGGAATAAAGCTCTACAAACGAATTCGAATGAGAAACGAAGAAAAAGACATAAAAAATCAAAAATAAAATTTCAAAATCCATAAGTTAAATCTTATGGATTTTTTATTTTAGGGCTCCAATAAAAATCTAATAATGAAAAAAATAACTAGCCTTAAAAGAAAACCTTTTCTCATTTTATTATTATTTGGAATACTCTTAAGTAGTTGTAATAATAATTCTAAGGAAAAAGAAAATCTTCAATCAAAAGAAAAAAAGGAAAAGGTAGAAAAGACAAAAAAAATAGAAAAAGAAATTGAACTAAAAAAAGAAGAAGAAACTAAAGGAAATATTGACCTTATTCTTGAAAAATTAGAAGAAATTCAACTTCCAAAAAAATTAATTATTGATGATTTTTCAAAGTATTATAAAATTAATAATCTTGAATTTAGACAGTTTTTACCAACTATATTTGAAGAACAAACGTTTGTAAATCCAATTTATAAATTAACTACAAAAGAAAATGATTCGTTTGTGATTTTTCTTACAAATACACCAGAAGAATTATATGGTGAATTGGAAGATTCTCCAAATATATATCTTGGGAAAATAAAAAATGGACAGATTTCTGAAAACACAATTTGGTTGACTTACAACAATATTTATGAGCATCAAAATGCTTATATAAACAAAGAAAATCGAATGACAACTTTATATTCTTCAGAGAACGAAGGAGTTCATGTTTCATATGAATTATATATTTTGGAAAATCATACTTTCAAAAAAGTGAAGTCAAGTGAAAAACAATTTACTCAAGAAAAGTATGGAAAAAGTTATGCCAAAAAAGCTGTTGATTATAAATCAAATTTAATTGAAAGATTTAAAAACAAAGGAATTTATAAATAAAAAATAATATGGAAATAATTGAAAAAATCGTTTCTCTTGTAGAAAAAAGCAAAAACAATCCAGACTGTAGTTATAATGTTAGTGCAACAATAAATCCGCCAGCAAGTGAAGAAAAAATTGAAAAATTGGAGAAATTAATTGGTCATTCTCTACCTAAGGATTTGAAAAATATTTATAAAAAATGTAGTGGATTTCAGATTGAATTTAGTCATAAAAAATTCGGTTTTGGTTCGCCAAAAATTAAAATTACTTCTTTAGAGGATAATTTAAAAATGTATGAAAACAGAAAGGATTATTCTGCATTTTTAGCCGATTTGAAAGAAAACCAATCTTTTTTAATTCTATATCAAGAGCAACCTGAGTTATCTTATGGTTATTTAGTTGATGAAAATTCGAATGGAACTGACATTCATACTTACAACCTTGAAGAGTATAAAAATGAAGGAGATACAGCTTCTTCAATTCTGAATAATATTTTGGATCGAGTTGCTTATTATTCTAATTAATTGGAAAACCTAAAAATGTTAAAACTAAAACTCACACTTTTTTTTCTAAATAATTCATTTATATTTGTCGCATAACAAACGAGAAATAATGATCAAAAACCTAAACAATATTAACTTCTTTTATAATTCGAATAATTATTTATTCGGAAGTAGGAAGATTGTGTAGGTAAGAAAATATTAAACAATATCTATAAGAAGTCTTCCAATTTTTAGGAAGACTTTTTTTTTACAATAATTTTTCAATTATAATCAAATGCCAATTTTAAACTTAAATAATAATAACAATAATTATAAATCTCCTCCTGGGTAGGTTCATAACTTATTGCGTATAATTTAAGTGAAGCCTGCTCTCGAGCGGGCTTTTTTTATGTCTAAAATTTAACAATCTAAATATTTATAAAAAATGAAATCAGAAATTTTAAAAACAGAAGAAGCTTTAGTTTTTGTAAAGCAAACATTTGAAACGAAACTAAAAAAACAATTAAGTTTAACAAGAGTTTCTGCACCAATTGCAGTGATGAAAGGAACAGGAATCAACGATGATTTGAACGGATATGAAAGAACTGTTGATTTTCCAATTAAATCTCTTGATGATAGAAAAGCTGTGATTGTAAACTCGCTTGCGAAGTGGAAAAGACTTCGTTTAAAAGAACTAGAAGTAGAAAAGAAACAAGGAATTATTACAGATATGCGTGCAATTCGTCCTGATGAAGATTATAGTAAAATTCATTCAATTTATGTGGATCAGTGGGATTGGGAAAAACGCATTTGTGAATCGAAAAGAAAACTTTCATATTTGAAAGAGGAAGTAGAGAAAATCTATCAAGCTCTAAGAGAAACAGAGCAGAAAATTCATACTGAATATGAAGACATCACTCCTATTCTTCCGCAAAAAATTACTTTTATTCAGAGTGAAGAATTACTACAAATGTATCCAACTTTAGGTCCAAAAGAAAGAGAAAACAAAATCACTGAGAAATTTGGAGCAGTATTTTTAATGGGAATTGGACATGAATTAAGTCACGGAGAAAAACACGATGGACGAGCGCCAGATTATGATGATTGGAGTACGAAAACTGAAGATGGATTTTTTGGATTGAACGGAGATATTTTAGTTTGGCACCCAGAATTACAATCTAGTTTTGAACTTTCTTCTATGGGAATTCGAGTGGATAAAAAAGCTTTAGAATATCAATTAGATAAAACGGAAAATTCTTATAGAAAAGAATTATTTTTCCATAAAATATTATTGGAAGATAAATTGCCTCAAAGTATTGGTGGAGGAATTGGACAATCTAGACTTTGTATGTTCTTGTTGAGGAAAAAACATATCGGAGAAGTACAAGTTGGAATTTGGTCAGAAAGCGTAAAAAATGAAGTAAAAAATTATGGAATACAATTGTTATAATTACTGTTTTATTGATTCTGGAAAATCGTTTTTTTCAGAATCAATTTTTATTTTAGATTAAAAAAAATGCTCAAAACACCTGATTCTAAAGGAAAAGACACAAATGTCGTAGAAATGTCATAAGAAAACCGTTATCAAAATTGTATCTTCGAAGTAATTTTGTTTCATAAATTTTAAAGAAAATCCATTATGAAAGAAATCGGACAAAAAATCAAAGAAGCTCGTAAGAGAAAAGGAATGTCTCAAGAAGATTTGGCTGAAGAAGCGAAGGTAAATTTGAGAACCATTCAAAGAATTGAAAGTAACGAAACGGAGCCTAGAAATAAAACATTACAAATGATTTGTGATGCTTTAGAAATCAATATCGAAAATATTTTAGATCACGGAAAAACTGAAGACCGTAATTATCTTGTATTACTTCATCTTTCTGTTTTGTCTTTTTTATTTATTCCTATTGGGAATATCATTCTTCCTTTAATTTTATGGATCTATAAAAGAGACAAAATCATCAATCTAAATAAAGTTGGTGCAAACTTGTTAAATTTTCAAATCAATTTAACTCTGATAAGTACTGTTTTACTTTTCAGTTTTATTTTCTCCTTCACAACTTTTAACGGAAATTGGTTTGAATTCATATTATTAGTTATTTCTATTTATGTTTTAAACATAATTCTTTCTTTAACATTTGCTTTTTTAACCAAAAACAGAGAAAAACCTATTTTATATCCGAAACTGATTCGTTTTATTCAATAAAAAAATTGAGAAAAATTCAACAAAAATAAAACCTATAAAGTCTTAAAAGAAAAAAACATATTTCTAAATCGAAATATGTTTTTTTAAGTTTTTATTTTAGATATCTTCTTTTTACCCTTCCTATACTGGTATCTGAAGTTCCGTAATCAGCAGCAATTTTCTTGAGAGTATCTCCGTTTTTGATTCTTTCAATGATTACTGGAATATCATCTGTAGAAATTTTACTTAGCTTACTTCTTACCAGTTTATTCTCCCCCCTTTTTCCCCAATATAAATTTCTATAATGATCATCAGTAAAACAATACTTATGTTTAGCAATCATTTTTTCGTCTTCTGGAAGTCCATTCCAGGCTTCGCAAACCAATTTTGCTACAGTGTATGATTTTCGATTCACACTTACCATTCTCATTGGTCTATCTTTTTTTTCGTACTTGAATATCCTCAGCGGTTTTCCATCAAATAATAATGAAGTACCATCTGAACTAACCTCCAATTTTTTTATTGTTGGATGTTTTTTATATTCAATTAAGGTATCAAAATCTTCTTTATTCATAAAGGATGATTGATTTAGTTTTCTATCAAATTGTGTTATTTTTTGACAAAAAAGAGTTTATATTTCGGGTCTATCTAATTCCAAATATAAAAAAATAAAGCAATTTTCTAAATCTATTTTTTTAGGTTTTTATTTATATTTTCCGTTTTTTTAGAAAAACACATAATCAAAATATCCTTTTTTTGATTTTCTTTTATTTTTTTAACACTTTTTAAGATTTAAAGAATTTTAAAAATATAGTTTATTGTAGATATATAATTTTTTTAACAAGCAGTATTATTGCGTATTTTTAAAAAGAATTTTTCATACTGATTCCATTCACAATATATAACGTAAAAACCTATTAGTAATTATGGATTATTTCCTTACTTATAAATATTCTTCCTAACTGTAATTTTACTTTTTAACCAATTATAACACCAAACATCTTTTTATTTTTCTTCAAAAGAATGCTAGTTCGAAAAAACCATAACCTATTTTTCATTTTTACTGTTATTTTGCTTTCACATTTTTTTAGTATTTTCGAGGCTTAAACTCCTATTATATTTATTATGAAAAAAATATTATTTCTGTTCCTATCCTTTTTTAGTTTTTTGAGTTATTCTCAAGAAATTATTGAAGAAACCATAGAATCTTATGAATTAAGTGCTAATAGAAAATTAAAAATATATGTACCTAATTCATATGCGACAGACTCTTTGCGCTCCTACCCTTTAACCGTTGTATTAGATAGTCAATTACTTTTTGATACTTATGTAGGAAATGCTAAAATGTTTGCTTTTTCTGATAAAGCACCAGAGCAAATCATTGTTGGTGTAGATCAAAGTAATTCTACGCAAAGAAAAATTGATTGTTCTTATGAGTTTTCAAATAATTTACCAACAAATGATGGAGATAATTTTTATAGATTTATAAGAGGAGAATTATTAGACCACTTAGAATTAAATTATAGAGTTTCACCTTTTAAAACAATTATTGGTCATAACTTAACGGGTAACTTTATGAACTTCTTTTTAATTGAAGATAAACCAGGTTTTAATGCATTTATTTGCATCAATCCTGATTATGCTCCTGAGATGCCAGGATATATTGCAAGTAAAGCAGAATCTATAAAAGAACAAACCTTTTATTATGTTTGTTCCGGAGATTATGAATCCAATCAAAAACAAACACAAATTGCACAAGTAGCCAACCTTCTTGCTGAAAATGAAAACAAAAAATTTAGTTTTAAAAATCAATTTTTTGAAGGAATAACCACTACAACTTCTCAAGGACAAGCAATTCCGCAAGCATTATCTTTTATTTTCGACATTTATTCTGAGGTTTCTGAAAATGAGTTTGGAGAAAGGGTAAAGAATTTATCTCCTGCAGAAGCTATCGCATACCTAGAAACTAAATATGTTGAAATTGATTATTTATTTGGTTCGGATTTAAAAATTCGTGAGAAAGATATTTATGCGATTGAAAAAATTATTATCGAGAAAGAAGATGGTGCTTACCTAAAAGATTTTGGTAAAATGCTAATGAAACTTTATGAAGAGTCTCCACTAGGAAACTATTATATAGGTCTTTATTATGAAAAGAAAAATATGCTTAAAAAAGCTTTAAGAAATTACAAAGATGGATATATGAAAGTTCCAAACAACCATGAAAGTGCTGTTGGGTATTATAAAAATGTAGAAAGAGTTTTAGAAAGAATGGAAGCTGAAGGATATAGTAGAGATGAGTTTGCAGAAGATGCTATTGAAGAATATGAAGAAAGTGATGAATATGTAGAAGAAGAATACGAAGATGAAAATTCTGAAGAAATTGTTGAAGAGAAGTATGTAGAAGAAGAAAGTTCTGAAGAGGAATCTGACGATGAAGAATCTGAAATAGAAGAAGAGGAATCTGAATCTGATGATGAATAAAAATAAAAAACCCGAGCTAAGTTAATTAGTTCGGGTTTCTTATTTTATGCTTTAAAATATTAATTTAAATATTCTTTTAAAGCTTCAAATCTATCGTTGTACCCAGCTTTTAAATTATCAACATTTTGATACCACTCGATTAACGTTTCAGGATTGTTATATTTTTCTAAGTGAGCAGGAATATCCTTTTCGATTGCTTCCATGTTTTTATGGATAATAGCAGAAAAAGCTTCTCTTGAAAATCTAGAATCTTTAAAGATTTCACGAATTCTAGCATCATAAGCAGTTTTAAATTCTTGATCTGTGTATAAAACATTAAACAAATCAATCATTGCGCTTGAATTTCCATTATTGATAGTTTCCATTGGATCATCTTCTACATCAATTTCGTTTACATAATCTAAATCATATAAAACAAAACGAAATTTCCCTTCATCAATCGCATAAAAACGAACATTGTTATTTGGCCAATCAAAATTATCAATTAAAGATTCAAAAGCCATATAATCAATAAAACTTGAGATATCAATTTCTTCTTTTAATCCAGTAATATCTTTTTGCTCAATTTTATCTAATAAACTATAAACTCTTGCCTCATCTCCATCTTTAATCTCGATTTCTCCAGGAGAATTGATTTTCACCATTGTTACGTTTTTCTTCTTTTTTCCAAATAATTTAGAAACTCCATGTGAATTTGATTCTGTACGAATATTCAACATTCCATAGTATTCTTTATTAAGGAAAACATAAGCTGGCTCATAATAAGTCAATTCGAAATCTAAATCTAAACTAATAGCCAACTCCGTATAAGAAGCATCTTTTAGCATTGTATCATAAAAATCGTTTCCAGAATTTCTTAAACGAATCGATTTTACTTTCTCAATAGAATGATTTGATTTTACTTTTTCAGGGTTAATCAATTGTCTTTCATCATTATCTACTGAATCATCAAACTTAATTCCTAAAGATTTTAAAGCAAAAGTTGCTGACCTTCCTCCTTTAACCTCTAGCTCTATAAGTTCATTATCAATTTTCAATTCTTTATTTCTATATAAATCAAAATGTGCTTCGATTTCTATTTCATCTCTATAATTTTTAAGCATTTCTGCTACTTCATCTTCATCCGCTGTAATATTGATAACAGGTAAATCTGTTTCAACATTTTCTACGGTCAATTGTTTATAAGATGGTGTATCAAACTTTAAATCTTCTTCAAATTCACTACAAGAAACAAGAAGAATTGCAATAAATAGGGTACTAAATATTTTTTTCATTTTGTATTTTTTTAATTAAGAGTATAAGAAACACCTAAAGAAACTGTTGACTTTGGCTCGTTCAATAAGTATAAATCTGGAGAAGTTCTTAAGTTACGTTGAAACAATGCAACTAATTGCCATTTTTTATTAAAAGCATATCCTCCTTTTAATAGATAATTGATTCTTAAATTATCTTGTTTACTAATATTAAAATCTTCAAAATCTCTATTATTACTAACAGAAATTCCTGAAGCAATTCTATATTTATCTAAAAAATGATAACCAACAAGTACTGGGATATCAAACCTTAATGTTGTTGAAGTAAATTCTGAATTTCGCACCTCTCCTTTGGCAAAATATACTTTACCATAAAGCCCTGTTTCTCCATAAATTCCTTTATAAATTGGTATTTGAACATTTGCTCCAAATTGTGTCATTACAACAGTATTTGACTCTACTTTTTCTTCAGCTACTTTTATTTCATGATTAAAAGCATACCCCATATGGGCTTCTACATTGAATTTCACTTGTGCATTTACACTAAAAAAAGCACAGATAAAAAACATAAACAATAGTTTTTTCATTATTTATTTTTGGGATTATTAATAAAAAATCATTTTTTATAAAAAATTTAAAATCTTACAAAAAATAATATATCTTAAATTTATTAACCGCAAAAATATCAAATATCAAACCAAAGACCTATTTTTTAACAGTTTTTTATATTATCGTTAATTATGAAACAAATTATTTTTTTATATTTTATAATAAAATCACTTCAACTTATTTAAAATAAGATTCTTAAAAAGATTCTTCTCATTATTTTATCAAACTCGTTTTTCATAAAAAAACAAACCTTAAAATTAAATTAATATTCAACGGTTTTTAGTAAAGATTTCGTAATAAAATCATAGACTACACTTTACACCTAAAAGCAGGATAAATCTAATTTTGAATTAACTAAAAATCTTAATCAAATATTAAAAATGAGCCCTCAAAAATTATTTCTGTTTGCTTTAATTGCGAACATTTCCATTATTTTTGGACAGACTGAATACAAAGAATTTTATGAAAACGGAAAACTTGCACAAGTTGGTAACAAACAAGATGGTTATGCACAGGGTGAGTTTAAAGAATATCATGAAAATGGAAATATTTCTAAAATTGGATACTATGAAGAAGGATATGCAGAAGGAGAATTCAAAGAATTCCACTCTAATGGTCAGTTAGCCAGAATTGGAAAATATCATAAAGGTATGGCAGAAGGGAATTGGTTATACTATCATACCAATGGAAAATTAAAAGCATCTGGAAAAAGAGAAAAAGGAAAAGCTACAGGAACTTGGAAGATTTTTTATGAAAACGAGCAACTTTCTGAAACTGGAAATTATGAAAAAGGTTTAAAAATTGGCGAATTTAAAACTTTTCATAAAAACGGTCAGCTAATGCATAATGGTTCTTTTTCTAAAGGTTTAAAAGTTGGTTTATGGAAATCTTTCAATAAAAAAGGAGTTCTTATTAGCGAAGGTATTTATAAAGAAGATGGAAAGAATCTGAACTGGAAATATTATTTTAATGATGGAAAATTAAACTATACACAAAACTTTAAAAATGGAGAACGTAAAGGAAAATGGGAAGCTTTTTATCCTACTGGAGAGTTGATGAGTATTGGAAATTTTGAAGATAATGAGCGAAATGGAGAACAAAAAGATTATTTTAAAAATGGAAAATTAAAAGCTGTAAAACTTTTTAAAGACAACAAACTAATGGACGTTTATCAATTATATGATATTAACGGAAATCTTTTAGATAAAGGAACTTTAGTGAATGGAAATGGGACTTTAAACGTGTACACCGATGATGGGAACTTAAAGCAAACGGAAACTTATAAAAAAGGAGAATTAAGTTCTGTAAATTAAAAATACAACCTCAAATAATTAACCAAAAACAGGATTTTACTTTTATTTAAAAATCCTGTTTTTTTTATTTCTTTTTGAGTTTGTTTAAAATTATATCAGAATTTAAACAGGCTCTTAATTAAAACCAATCTTTCTTTTTTGCTCTTGCCTATAATTATTTTTATCAATATTATAGATTTCTGCTAAAGTTAGTTCTTCCATTGTAGCCCCGGAACTCGTTTCTGCTAATAATTTATTGGTTTTATCAAGAGTTAATTTTTTAAAATTATAATAAGCAATCATTCTTCCTTTTCTTAAAAGTGCTTCATCAATAGTGTTCAAATTGGAGTTGAAAGTACATATGATTTTTATGTTTAAATAATCACTGAACAAACCATCTGTTAATTGTAAAATTGTTGAAACGACCGAATTTTCTCCTGTTTGTTGTCTTTTCATGATTACCTTTTCAGCATCTTCAATAATCAAAACAGCATTTTTATTTTCGATGAGAAAAGAGATAAAATTTGGATTGAATAATTCGTTTACAAATTCATTTTGAATAAAAATAAATTTAGTCTTTTTATAATTCGAAATCAAACTTTTGATATAAGTTGTTTTTCCTGTCCCTGGAAGTCCGTGCAACAAAACTAATCCTGATTTTTCTTCTTGCAAAGCATCTTGAATTGTATGATCAACTTCTATAAAATCATCATTATAATTTTTCTCAATATCTAAAACAATATCTTCAGTTTTCACTTTTTTTGTTTCAAATTCTTCTTTTTTCTTAATTAAAACTCTAAAAGTTGGTTTCGTTTTTTCACTTAATAAAGTTCGAAGTTTATGGTTACTATTCAAAACCCAATTTTCCAACTCCTTATCTTCACAATCATAATAAAACTCTACTTCTAACAATGTATTGTACAAACGTATTTCTACTAATATTTGCTTAGATTTTCCTTTAAATAAATATTCATACACATAATCTTCATTCAGTTTTGCATCCTGATCATCTTTCGTTTTCCAATTTTTAGCTACAACAACCAAATCTTTGGTATCAAATATTTCAAGAACCTTTTCCATATTTTCTTTTGATTCTTCTAAGAAAATATTAGTAACCAAATTTGAAGGAATCTTATTATAAAACGCAACAAATAATGGTTGCTTTTCGCAATAACTGTAGGAATTATAGGCTTTGATTAAATTATCCATTCTTTATTGTTTTACAATACAATTTATACCTTTTATCAATCAAATTCTTTTAAAATTTTGCTTAAACTTATTTCATAATTATAAATTTTTCTTAACAAAATCCTTCACTTTAATATTATTCTTTCGCTTTCAATTATAAATACTCAAAAACACGAAAACTAAAAAAACCTTACATTTAAGGACAACAAACCAAAAAAACATTTTATGATAACAAAAGACAGTATTCTTGTAGAAGGATTTGAGCATATTCGCTATAAACACACACATTATAGCGAGGAAGAAATGAAAGAAAGAAGTAAATCTTTTTTTGAATGGATGGACGAAAGACGTTCGGTGCGTCATTTTTCTGACAAACCTGTTCCGAGAGAAGTTATTGATCATATTTTGAAAGCTGCTTCTACAGCTCCTTCTGGTGCGCACAAACAACCTTGGACTTTTTGTGTTGTTTCAAATCCGGAGATTAAAAAGCAAATTAGAGAAGCTGCTGAAGAAGAAGAAAGAAAAACATATTCTAGCAGAATGAGCGATCAGTGGCGAAAAGATTTGGCTCCACTTGGAACGGATCCGAACAAGCCTTTTCTGGAAACTGCTCCATATTTGATTATTGTTTGTAAAAGAACTTTCGAGTTTGGCGAGGATGGAGAAAAATTGCAAAATTATTATGTAAACGAATCTGTTGGTTTGGCTTGTGGATTTTTAATTTCTGCAATTCATAATGCCGGATTGGTTACTCTTACGCACACTCCTAGCCCAATGAATTTCTTAACTAAAATCTTAGATAGACCAAGTAATGAAAAACCATTTTTACTTTTACCAATAGGATATGAAGCTGAAGAAGTTTATGTTCCAAATATTGAAAGGAAACCTTTAGAGGAAGTTGCTGTTTATTATTAAAAAACACTTTATTATTTCTAATATCATCTTTAAAGCTCTGTTTAACAAAAAATAAATAGAGCTTTATTATTTTATTGGCTTAGTTTTTGATTATTTGGAGAAAAATATGTTAAAAAGAAAAATCTATTCTCTAAAACAAAAATTAACCAAATGAAAAAAATATTATTCTTACTACTACTTCTTTGTATTCAAATAACTTTTGCGCAAAAAGAAACAGAGAAAAAAATTGACTCAAAAGTAGATGAAGTTACCGTATTTTTGGACGGAGCTCAAATTTCAAGATTCAAAACTATTTCACTTCCAAAAGGAGAAACTATTTTAAAATTTCATCAATTATCCCCTTATATCGATGGAAAAAGTGTTCAGGTAAAAGGAGATTTTGATGGAATGATTCTTTCTGTAAATCATCAAAATGATCATTTAAACAAATTAAAAAAAGATGAAGAAATAATTTCTTTAGAATCAAAAATTAAAGATTTTGATGCAGAAATTGAATTAGAAAACACACATATCCAAATTCTACAAAAACAACTTACTTTCTTAGAAACAAACCAAAATATAGGTGGAAAAAATGAAGAACTAAGCCTAGAGAATTTAAAAGCTACTTCTGATTTTTACAAAGAAAAGATGACTTCTATAAAATTAGAGCAAATAAAAAGACGCAAAAAAGTAACAGCATTCAATATTGAAAAATCAGCATTTCAAAAAGAATTAAATGAAATTCGAGGAAAAGACATTGAAGAGAGTGGAGAAATTTTAGTAAAAGTAACTTGTGATAAACCAACAAATGGAAAATTCCTTATTTCTTATTTTGTAGAAAATGTAAGTTGGTTTCCTTCTTATGATATTCGATCAAAAAATGTTGCAGAGCCAATAAATCTGATTTACAAAGCAAATATTAAACAAAACACAAAAGTAGATTGGGAAAATGTAAAGATTACTCTTTCGAATGCAAATCCTAAAAAATCTGGAATTGCTCCAGAACTAAAAACCTATTATTTAAATTATTATTCAACTCCTCCTACTTATAACAAAGAATCTGTTACAAATATTGCGAATGCGCTTCAAGGAAAAGCTGCTGGTATTAATGTGACAACTGCAAATGGACAAGCTGGTCAATCTGGTTATGTAAGAATTCGTGGTGTTGGTTCTATATCTTCAGGACAAGAACCTTTATATATCGTAGATGGTGTTCCAAAAAGTGCAGATGAAATTAAATTTCTGAATGATAATGAGATTGCATCTATGAGTGTTTTAAAAGATGCTGGAGCAGCAGCAATTTATGGGGCAAGAGCTTCTAATGGTGTTGTTGTTATTACAACTAAAGCAGAAGAAAGAAGATTAAATTCTAGGAAAAAATTGAAACATCATAAAAATTATATTCCTACCAATCAAAAGGAAAATCAAACTTCTGTAAATTTTGAAATTTCGGTTGCATATTCTATTAAGTCTACAAATCAGAAAAAAACAATTACCATTGATCATTTAGAAATTCCAACAGAATATAAATATATCGCTATTCCAAAAATTGAAACAGATGTTTATTTAATGGCTTACTTAAAAGACTGGGAAAAATTAAATCTTTTGAGCGGAGAAGCAAACATTTATTTTGAAGGAACTTTTATCGGGAAAACTATTTTAGATTCAAAAAGTACTGCTGAAAAATTAAAATTATCACTTGGAATGGATAAAAATGTAGTGGTTACTAGAGAACGAATTAAAGATTTTTCGAAAAAGAAATTTTTATCTAGTAAAATTAGAGAACACGTTGGCTGGGAAATTAAAGTGCGAAATAAAAAAGCGACTCCAATTCAAATTGCAATTTTAGATCAAATTCCTGTAGCTACTATTTCTGATATTACTGTAGAAATTGATGAAGAAAATACTGGAAAATTAGATACAGAAACAGGGAAAGTAAAATGGGAATTTCAATTAAATTCGAAAGAAGAAAAAACGACTCCTTTCAAGTATATGGTAAAATATCCTAAATCTGTAAATTTTATTGCAGATTAAAACATACTTATAAACACTTAAAAAAGAAGTTTTTACAATAAAAAAGCAAAAATCCCTTTTGTTTTAGTAGGGTTTTCTGTGCTTTGATTGTTTTAATATAAACACTATTAAACATTTTTTAAATAAAAAAACCTTTTACAAAAACTCATCAAAATCTAACCCCGAAAATTTACTTTTGATGCAAAAAGAGATTGTCCAAATATTTGAACAATCTCTTTACTTTTTTTATTTAGATATATAATTATGCTCCTAGCACTTGCCTTAAAGAATCTATTTGATTCTCCCAAAGCATTTTAGCTTCTTCCATCTCATCTTCTTCAGCAAAATCAGTAATAATTAAAGAAACATCTTTTGTAATTTCATCTACCTGAATTTTAAATTCAAAATAATAATCCGTTCCTTCGTCTTCTAACCATTTATATTTTGCCTTTTCATTAGATCTTTCCACTAATAATTTCGCTTCTTCTTCAGAATCATCCCAAATAAAAGTGTATTTCTCTCCTCTCGAATTTACGTTATCTGCAAACCACTCAGACAAACCAGATGGCGACGTGAAATATTCGTATAATAATTGAGGTGAGGCTTTTACAGGAAATTCTAATTGATATTTTATTTTGTTTGACATTTTTCAAAAGTTGTTTAATACAATATACAAAAATTAATAATAATGCAAAATCAAAAAAATCCACTAAAATTGCTTGTTTCAAAAGATTTTTATTTTATATTTGCACCCGATTTCATGGCGAGGTAGCTCAGTTGGTTAGAGCGTCGGATTCATAACCCGGAGGTCACGAGTTCAAATCTCGTTCTCGCCACAAAAGTTCTCAAAAATAATATTTTTTTTTAAATGGCGAGGTAGCTCAGTTGGTTAGAGCGTCGGATTCATAACCCGGAGGTCACGAGTTCAAATCTCGTTCTCGCCACAACATTTTCAAAAAAATATATTCATCTTAATATGGCGAGGTAGCTCAGTTGGTTAGAGCGTCGGATTCATAACCCGGAGGTCACGAGTTCAAATCTCGTTCTCGCCACAACAATGTTCATAGAACAAATATTTACATCTTAAACGGCGAGGTAGCTCAGTTGGTTAGAGCGTCGGATTCATAACCCGGAGGTCACGAGTTCAAATCTCGTTCTCGCCACTTTCTTTTCAACTATTTTATCAGATTTCTTTTTATAACCACTTTTGTAAAGTGTTTTTTTTGAGTCTATTTAAAACGCTTTATAAAAACAAAAATCCCTAAAATTTAATTTTAAGGATTTTTTGTACGTCCTGTATTTAGTACAGAATATTAAGGATTCTTTCTTAACAAATATCTTTATTTTAAAAACTGAATTGTTAAAGGATATTTATAAACCTTTCCTTCTGAAGCTCTTACAGCTCCGATAATTGGTAAAACAATTGCAATAATCCCAAGTGCCATCAACAAGAAGATACCTATAAATACAATGCTCAACATAAAACCTACAAAGCCATAGATAACCATACTTATCATAAAATTTGCAATGTTTTTTCCATGCTCATCAATGATTGCATCTCCTTCTTTATTTGTTAGCCACATTACTAAAGGTAGAATGTAACCTCCAAAAGGAATTACAAGCCCTGTTAAAAGAGCTAAATGCATAAACATTGTATATTGTTTTAAATCGATTCCCCAAGGCTTGAATTCAGCATTTTCATAAGCAATTTCTTTTTTTACATTTGAATTTTCTTCCATTATTTGTCGTTTTTTTAATTTTTCCCCTAAATGTAATAATTTATTAAGACAAATCACACAACTATTTAATATTCAACAAAATAATTGTAATTTAATATAAGTGAAAAATTAAATTATTTTGAAATGAAACCAAAAAACTCATTTTTATACTTATTAATTATTTTTACACTTCTTGCTTGTAATAATGATGATGACTGTTGTGACACCCCACCTGATAACGAAAAAATTTCAAGCGCCTTCTTTGTTTTAAACAACCTCAACGCTGGAAACCAATTAATTTATCTCAGAAAAGACAATAACGATGCTTTAAAAATGATCGGGAGCTATCCGACTACTGGAAAAGGAGAAAATCTTTTTCTTGTTTCTGGATTTGGAAATGTTTCGGATCCAAATACTTCTCAAGATGCTGTAGCATTCACAGAAGACAAAAAGTTTGTTTTAAATGTAAATAATAACGATCCTTCTTTTTCTGTAATGAAAATTCTTCCTGATAAATTAGAATTTGTAGATAAACAATTTACAAATTTTGATTATCCAAATGCAATGGCTACTAGAAATGGTTTTGTCTATGTTTTACATCTAGATGGCGGATTACAAGGTTTTCGATTAAATGAGGAAGGTAAAGTTTCTCCTATCGGAAATGCAAATCATCAATTTGATAGTAGTCTAACTCCTTTTGTAAATGTTTCTATTAATTTTTCTGCATCAACTTTAGTAGTAACTTCTGTTAGAAACAAAGCTTTTGTAATTCAATTAGATGAATTTGGTGGTTTTTCTTCCATTACCGAAACAAGTTACGATGAAAACATCGGGCCATATGGCTCAGCATTTATTGATGATCAAAACATTGCTATTTCTAATGGTTTTGAAGGAAGTGTTAGAATTTATAATATCAACTCAGAAAATGAATTAGTTTTATTTAGTGAAAATCTTTCAGGTTCTGGAGGTCATTGTTGGCTTCGTGTTAGTGACGACAAACGTTTTGCATATGTAACAAATACTCCGCAAGGAGCCGTTTATAGTTATGATTTAAGTAATTTTCAAAATGAACTTCCACAAGTTTATAAATCTACTCCTCCTCCATCGAGAAATTCTGTGACGCAAGGAGATTTCACCTTACCCTATTTATATCTAGATTTAGTTTATTCTAAGGAATGCATTTATGCTATCGATCCTTTAAATGAAAGAATTGACGCTTACATTGTTCATGGAGACGGAACATTGACTTTAGACGAAAATAAAGGCTATAGTGATTGGCCAATTGTAAATACGATTTCAGGAGGATTTAATGGATTTTCAGAGTATTAAAATTTTAAAATTATGAGAAAACCTTGCTATCTATTTCTACTAATTTTTTTTTTAAATATTTCCTGTTCTTCAGATGATGATAACCACACGAATAATGAAACCGTTTCAGACGCTTTTTTTATGCTAAATAATTTAAACGATGAAAATCAACTTATTTATTTTAATAGAAACCTGAATTCAAAATTAGAAATTGTTGGTAGCTACGGTACAAAAGGAAGTGGAGGAAATTTGGATCCGTTTAGAGAATTTGGGGTAACCGCAGATCCAAATGGTTCGCAAGGCTCTGTAAATTTCGCTCAAAATAATAAATTCGTATTAAATGTAAATAATTTCGATTCTTCTTTTTCTGTTTTTAAAATTCATCCCGACAAATTAGAATTCATAACAAAACAAAATACCGATTTCGAATATCCAAACTCTATTGCAAGTGCTAAAAACGTAGTTTATATCCTACATCTTTTCGGTGGCTTACAAGGTTTTAAAATAGATGAAAATGGAGGATTAACTCCAATTCCGAATGCAAAACACCAATTTGATAGTTCTGCAATTGGTTATGTAAATGTTTCTATAAATGATTCTGCTACAAAACTTATTGTGACAACACTTTCTGACAAAGCATATATTATAAGTTTAGATGAAAACGGAGAATTCACCTCTATTGAAGAAAATGATGCACTTCGTCCTTTTGGATCTATTTTTATCACAGAAGATGTAGTAGCAATCACAAGAGCTAGGCTTGGAAGTGTTGGTATTTACAGAATTAATGAAAACAATAAACTTATATTATTATCTGAAGAAAATACTGAAGTTCGAGGACTTTGTTGGTTTAAAACAGATCGACTCAAAAACTATCTCTATGGGAGTAATACTCCAGAAGGGAAAATTTTTAAATTTAATATTCAAAACTTCACACAAGAAGTCCCGCTAGTTACAGAATCGACTCCCCCACCTTCGAGAAACACTGTTATACAAGGAGAAGACACAATTCGATATTATATTTTTCTTGATTTAGTTGTTACCGATCATTATCTGTATGTAATTGATCCTTTGAATGAAAGAATTGATAGTTATAAAATAGAAACTAATGGGAGTTTGACTTATGATACCAACACTAGCTTTAAAGATAGACCTATAATCAATACGATTTCTGGTGGTTTTAATGGTTTTTCAAATTAATTTTTAAACAAATTTAATAAAATGAAAAAAGAAAATACGCACGATTGTATTCATTGCGGATGTCATAATCCGATTACACAAAAAATGATTGAAAACCTAACGCCCCATGCTGAAATTATTAATCCAAAAAGAGAGCATAAAATACCTAGTTTGGTTTATGTGTCAAAAAGCGAAAATTCTACAATAATTCCAATCCTAAATAGAACGACACAAAAAGTAGAAGCAATTGCTTTTCATAAAGGAAAAGTTTTTTGTAGCGGAACTGAAAAATTTGTTTTAAACACTTTAAAAAATCAAAATTTCAGTTTTAAAATCATCGAATTAAAAGAAAAGCAAACTATTTTACCTGGTTTTGTAGAACCGCATATGCACATCATTCCAAGTGCTTTTTTAGGAACATGGAAAAACCTTTCTAGGATTCAAAATCAAAGACTCATTCCGAAATATGATTTTGAATATTTAAAAGAAACTATTCAAGAAGAAATTAAAAATATCGAGAAAATAGATTCTGATGAAAAACAATTATGGTTTTTAGGAAAAGAAGTAGACCCGTCTTTGATGCCTTTTCAAGTGATACAAACTCCAGGAAGTTTGACAAAATTAGAATCTTTTAATCATCACCGACTTGACGAGATTGATTCTGAAATCCCAATTGCACTAATCGCAGCTTCCATGCATACTATTTATTTAAATACTTTGGGATTAAAAAATGTTTACAATGCAAATAGTGTTAATGAAGATTTTAAAACAAACTATCCTAATTACGAAGTATTTGAAGAAAAATCAAATGGTTTGCTTCAAGAACCTGAACAAATGAAATGGTTAATTCCAGCAATTCCTGAAAGTCAAGTATTATTCGCTGCTGAAAATGTTTCAAAATATGTTTCCAAAACTTTTGAAGAAGCAGCACGAAAAGGAGTTACATTTTTATACGATGCAGCTTTACAGGATATTTCTGTTTTGTTTTTAAGTGATTATTTAGAAAAAAATGAAATCCCTGTTCGTTTTGGTGGAGCTAAAGTCTGTTTTACGCTTGAAGACATTGAGAAAATGGGAGAATTTGAACCTATTACAAATTATTACGATGGTTATATTGCGAATATTAAACTAATCTCTGATGGAGCAAATCAAGGGTTAACTGGGTTTCAATCCGAAACTTTTTGTTGTGAACCAGAAAATAATTTCGGAAAGTTTAATTTTGATGTTCCTACATTTCATCAGATAGTCAAAAGTTGTTTGGATCAAAACTGGTCTATGATGATTCATGCAAACGGAAATAAAGCTTTAAAACAAACAATTGACGCTTATGAATTCGCTCTAGTGGATAAAAATCCAGAAGATTTTCGAAATAGAATCGAACATTGTTCTCTCTTAAATCAAAATCAATTACAGAGAATGCACGCTTTAAATCTTTCTCCAAGTTTTCTAATTGGACATGTTGGCTACTGGGGATTTGTTTTTAGAAATGCTATTTTTAAAGAAAAAGCGGAAACTTTAGATTTATGTCGTTCCGCTTTGAATTATTTTCTAAAAATCTCACTTCATAGTGATTTTGGCGTAACTCCAATCGGAGGTTTACGATTAATGGAACAAGCGATTACAAGAATTATGGAAGCAAGTCCGAATTCTCCACAGATTTCTGAAAGCAATGTTTTAAATCCAAAAGAAAGAATTTCTCCAGAATGTGCTCTACGAGCTGTTACTATCGATGCTGCTTGGCAATGTCATGCTGATCATTGGGTTGGTTCTTTAGAAAATGGAAAGTTTGCTGATTATGTGATTTTAGAACAAAATCCTTTAGAAATAACAAATCCATATCAGAATATGCGAGATATTAAAGTTTTAGAAACCTGGAAAGGCGGTGTTAGAGTTTATTGTTATAATGAGATTAATTAAAATACATCTTTTAAACTTCTAAAAATATTGCGTTGTATATTAAATACATCACTAAATCCTCTCAAGAGCAGGATTATCAAATTCTAATTAAATTTTCGAAAACACAGCCAATTTTCAAATCAGATTCACGTTCTTGTTCATTTTTTGCTTGTCCAAAAAACGAACCAAAAAAGGACACTTTCATAAAAGGTGTTTTTTTGACAACAAGGTCAAAAAACCGTATTTTAATTACTAAAATTCCTACAAGGATTCGGAATTTATTAACGTAATTAAAATACTATACTCATTATGAAAGACTTTTGAAAATCTTCGATTTTGTAGAAAATTCACAAATCTGTTTTACTGCTTCATTACTTTCTTAGTTATGGAAATATTATTTTCATTTGTGATTTTTAAGAAATAAACTCCTTTTTCAAGATGTGAGATATTTAAAGAATAATCCGAATTTGATTTTTCGCTAAATAGTTTTAATTTTCTTCCGTTGGTGTCAAATAATTCGAAAGATAAGTTTTGTTGCACTGCTTTTATTCGTAGATAATCAGAAGTTGGAATTGGATAAATTTCAATATTTTTCAAAAACACTTCTTGATTTTCTATATTTAGAATATAGTTATTATGTGCAAATTCTGATGGATTATAAACAACTTCTCCGCTTTCTGAAACAAACATTAACTTTCCAAAATTACATCTCTCACTTTCATTTCTTCGAGATTCGTTTTCTGTATCCTTACTCAAATAAAAAAATTCATATGAAAATGGATGCAGTAAATTATTATCACTACCAAATCCTTCAATAAAGGAAATATTTTCTCCTTTAGAATTCAAAAGCTCTACGCCATCTACTGTTTCAAATTTTTCAAAATGGATTAATTCTTCTCCATTGATAGTAATCGTTTCTTTGTTTACAGCTCTTAAATTCTCATCATACTCCATACCTACTAGAAAAGACATATCTACAGAAAGCTCTCCATTTTGACAATAGAAATTATTTTCAAAAACCTCCAATTCATTCAAATTAAAATTATAAATCAAAAGTTCTGAAGTCAAAAAAGTATCCTGATTTTCATCTTTAGTATATACTCTTGAAAAAACTCTTTTATCTTCTACATCTTCACGAATAAGTCCAATATGGATAGGTTCCTCTGCATTTTCCATAATTTCTAAAATCTCCGAGCTTTCTAAATCTTCATAAGTCACAGGTAATTGTGCCAACCCTGCTGCAATTTCTTCTTCTGAAAGATTATAATCTATATAAACACCTTCTTCATAAAAAACTTGCATAAACACTTGATAATATTCATTTCCATCCAATTCCACCTTTCCATCCAAATATATTTTAAAACATTTACCGTAAAAAGATTTATGTGGTTCCGTACCTTCACCTGAATAATAAACATCCAATCTTTCTTCACAATATACCCAGACTTTATCTTCTTCTAGTAATGGTTTATATTGGCCATAACTAAAATAAGACAGCATAAATATCGAAATAAAAAGCACTAGTTTTTTCATATTATTTTTTATCAAAAAAAAGAGCTAATCAAATGATCAGCTCTTTTCGAATTATTATTGTTTCATTATTTTTTTAGTAATTGAAGTATTATCATCATTCGTTATTTTCAAGAAATAAACTCCTTTTTCAAGATGTGAAATGTTTAGAGAATAATCCGAATTCGAATTTTCGCTAAATACTTTTAATTTTCTTCCGTTGATATCAAATAATTCAAAAGATAAATTTTGTTGAAAAGCTTTTACTTGAACATAATCTGAAGCTGGAATTGGAGAAACTTCAATACTTTCTAATTCTAACTGCACATCTTCTGTACTTAAAATTAAATTATTATAATCAAATTCTGATGGATTATAAATCACCTCATCGTCTTTTGAAACGAACATAAGTTTTCCAAAATTACATCTTTCAAACCCATTTTCCTGTGTATTTAATCTGACAAATGAAAAATCGAAAGAAAATGGATGCATTAAATTATTATCACTTCCTATACTTTCTATAATCTCTATATCTAGATTTTTCGAATTCAAAAATTCCTTATTTCCTTCTTCAGTTCTAAACTCGTTAAAATGGATCAATTCTTCTCCATTAATCTCTACTGTTGATTTATCTATAAGTTTAATATTTTCTTCAGTAATCCCAATTAACTCAGACATATCAACAGATAATTCTCCGTCTTGACAATAAGATTTATATTCAAAAACATCTTGCTCATTTAAACTAAAATCATAGATCATATTTTCTTCTGAAAGCACAACAGCATCATCTTCATCTTTAATAAATACTTTTGAAAACACTTTCTTTTCTGTAGTATCTTCTCTCATATAACCAATTAATACTGGATCTTCAGCATTTTCCATTATTTCTATAACTTCCGAATAAGCCAAATCTTCATAAGTTACAGGCAATTGTGCAAGCGCCTCTTCCACCTCTTCATCTGTCTGATTATAATCTACAGTTACTGATTCTTGATAAAAAAGCTCCATATAAATTTTTCGATACTCTACTCCATCTAATTCTTCCACGCCATCTGCATAGACTTTAAAACATTCACCATAATGATTATATATTGGACCATCAAAATCATCTGCTGGAGGCACCTGATCTACATCTTTTATACAATAGACCCATACTTTTCCTTCTTCTAATAGTGGTTTGTATTGACTAAAACCAAAAAATGATACCATAAGCATCATTGCAAAAAGTAGTTGTTTTTTCATATTTTTTTGTTTTTTTAGTGTTAAAAAAAGAGCTAATCAAATGATCAGCTCTTTTCGAATTATTATTGTTTCATTATTTTTTTAGTAATTGAAGTATTATCATCATTCGTTATTTTCAAGAAATAAACTCCTTTTTCAAGATGTGAAATATTCAAAGAATAATCCGAATTCGATTTTTCTCTAAATACTTTTAATTTTCTTCCATTAATATCAAATAATTCAAAAGATAAATTTTGTTGAAAAGCTTTTACTTGAACATAATCTGAAGCTGGAATTGGAGAAACTTCAATATTATCAAGCTCTAACTCTATATCTTCCGTACTTAGAATATAATTAACATAAGTAAAACCTGAAGGATTATAAAATGCTTCGCCGTTTTCTATAACCAAAGACAACCTTCCTTCATTACAGGTAAATATCTCTCCAAATGTTTCCAAAACTGAATTATCTTTTCGAAATGTATAAGATTCAAAAGGAAGTGAAGGTAATAAACTATTTGTACTTCCTATTCCTTCTATAAATTTCACTCCTCCAAAAGCACCAGAAATTTCCGAACAATTTATATTACTATATTCAATCAAATCTTGACCATTAATATTTACGATATTTTTCGCTTCTATAATGGTTTCATAGTCATCAATAATACCTCCTCCTTCAATTGCGTCTACTCCATCTGGACAATAATATAGTGGATAAAAAACAGATCCTGCTTCCATATTAAAATCATAAAGAACATATTCTTCTGATAATGTTTGCTCACTCTCATTATCATATTGTACAAAAGCCCTTGTATAAACTTTCTTTTCTGCAACATCTTCTCTAAGATATCCTATCAGCTCTGGCTCTTCAGCATTTTCCATAAGTTCTATAATTTCACCTCCTGATAAGTTTTCATAGGTAATAGGTAATTGCGCAAGTGCTTCATCTATTTCTTCTTGGCTTAAATCATAATCAACTTCAAGTTTGTCTTGAAAGAATTTCTGCCTATAAAGCTTATGATAGGTAACTCCATCTAATTCTTCAAAGCCTTCTAAAAACACTTTTATACTTCTACCATAAAATGTTAAAATATTTTCAGAACCTTCTTCAAATCCCCAACTTGAACCTTCTGAACAATAAATCCAGACTTTTCCTTCTTCTAATAGTGGCTTGTATTGACTAAAACTGAAAAATGATACCATAAGCATCATTGCAAAAAGTAATTGTTTTTTCATATTTTTTGTTTGAGGTTATTTAAATAGCAATGTAAAGATATAAATAATTTACATATTTTTTTATCAATACCGATTTTTACACTATATATTTAAACATATTCGCAAATAATCTATTTATATTTGTTAAAATTTTAGATTTCTATGAGTCAGGATAGTTATACAAAAAGGTTATATGATTTTTGTTTAGAATATAAGTTTCTTTTTATTTTCACTGGATTATATATAGTGTTGCGAGAACCAATTTTTGAGTTTTGGTACAAAAATATTGTTTTAGGTTTTATTGATAAAATTGAGAATTCTTATTGGATTGATGGTGTTTTCATAGCTATTATTCTTTTTATTCTTCTTTCTTTTTATCTAAAAATTTCTCGTGGCTATAAATATTCTAAAGATGCTTTTTGGATTAGTTTAGTTTTGCTTTCTATTCTTTTTTATGAAAGATTTCATGGAGATTTTTGGGCTTTTGAAAATACGCATGGTTTTGAATCTCTTGTATATTTTGATATTTTATTTCTCATTTTTGGAGTTGGATTTATTGGTTTCATCGCAAATAATTATAAAAAGATAATTGATTCTTTTGGAGGAAAACTTCATACAGTAATTGAAGAAAATAATCAAGGCTTTTACTCTGATAATCCAATTAAAAATGAAAAAGATGATGATTTAGGGAGAAAAGATTTCGCAAAACAAATAGCAGAAAAATTAATTCATACAAAAACAGAAAATAGTTCTTTTGCTGTTGGAGTTGTTGCAGAATGGGGTTCCGGAAAATCTTCTTTTTTAAATATGATTCAAGAGAAACTAGAAAATGAAAAAGATGCAATTATTGTTGAATTTAATCCTTGGCTGCATAACGGGACCGAATTTATCACACAAGATTTCTTTAAAACACTTAGTAAAGAATTAAAACCTTATCATTCCAAACTTTCTCATGACATCAATAAATATTTACAGCTTCTTGTAGATAGTAAACATAAATCCATAAAAAGTTTTGCAAAACCACTTCAAACTTTATTATTTCCTACAAAAACTGCAAAAGAGGAGTTTGACAACATCAACACAATCATTAAAGATTTAAACAAAAAAATATTCATTTTTATAGATGATTTAGATCGTTTGGATAAAGCAGAAGTTGTAGAAGTTTTAAGAATCATCAGAAATACCGCAAACTTTGGAAATACTTTTTTTATTGTTGCTTATGATAAGGAATATGTTTTAAAAGCTGTAAAAGAAATTAATGACAAACATGAAAATTATTTGGAGAAGATTTTTCAGTTGGAAGTTCCTTTGCCGAAGTTTGATATCAAGAAAATTCAATTATTTTTAAACAAACACTTACTTCCTTTAATTCAAGATGATAATGATTTAAATAATTATTCTTTACAGACATCTGCAGTAAGAACAGAAAATAATATATCAAGAACGTTTTATTCTGGGTATTTAAATAATTTAAGAGATGCTTCGAGGTTTTTAAATACATTTATTATTATTTACGAAAAATTTAAAACTGAAATTTTTATTATAGATATCTTAAATATATCTCTACTGAAAATAAAATATTTACAAATTTATAATGAAATATTTTCACATCCATTCCCTTTACTAACATTAAATACTCATAATAAATCTGAATATGTTTTTCTAGATGATAAAACAAATTCATTTTCATCATTAGATAAACAAAGTATATTAGATGAAAGGTTAAATATCGAAAAAAACAAAATATTAATTAAAAATTTATTATTCAGAATATTTCCAGATGAGAATCATCTAAATAAAGAAAATTTAAATAGTATAAATAGAAGTGAAATATTATTTAAATATATTTCAAGTAATCAAAAAATATATTCTTTATCAAAGGAACAATTTCATATGGAATTCAAGAGTAAAAATGTTGAATTTTATATTCAAAATTGGTTAAATGATGGACAATTGAATAATATTATCAAACATTTTAATGATTACAAGTATAAAACTTTAGATGATTTTGAACATTTAATTAGGGGGTTTCATTATTTATGTATAAAAGAAGAAAAAGTAATAAATTCTTTTGTTGAAAAAATAAATTATAATGAAGATATCTCTAGTTTATTTTCTTCAACAGAAAATTATTCTACTTTTATTAAAAAGTATTTTAAAAGGTATGATATGCCTTATAATATCAACAGTAAAATTTTAAAATATATTGATAATAATAAATATTCAAATATATTATCTGAAGAGCAAACAATTGAATTGAGATTAGCACATATTAGAAGATCATATGCAGAAAATAAATTAAATCAAGATTTTTTTGATTTAATTAATCTTTTCACAAATAAAGAAAATATAATTTATTCAAAATTAAAACCTTTTATCTTTAAGGAATTTTTTCAAACACCAAAAAACGTAACTACAGAATTTTTAGAATTTCTAATAATTAAAACTTCAAATAAACAAACTTATCATCTAAAAAATGATATTTTAAAAACAGTCTTCGTAGACTTACTCGATTTTGAAAGATATTTGAATAACAAGAGTCATTTAATGAAACATGACAATAAGTTTCTTGAGTTTAAAAAATTTTATGATAAATCAAAGGAAAATAGTTTTAATTCCATAGTTTATAATTTCGAATACCTAAACCCAGGAAAACTTAACTAAATAAATCCAATAAACCCACCCCACTTTAACAGAAATAATTATTTTTGTTGCTTTTCAACACAACAACAGAAAAATGACACTTACAAAACTAAACGCAATCTCGCCAATTGATGGTAGATATAGAGGAAAAGTAGAAAACTTAGCAAACTATTTTTCGGAAGAAGCTTTAATCAAATACAGAGTAAAAGTAGAAATCGAATATTTTATCGCGCTTTGCGAAATTCCTTTACCACAATTAGAAGATTTTGACGCTTCTTTATTTTTCGATTTAAGAGAGATTTATAAAAACTTTACTGCAGAAGATGCACAAAAAATCAAAGACATCGAGAGTGTAACAAACCACGATGTAAAAGCAGTTGAGTATTTTATCAAAGAAAAGTTTGATGCTTTAAACTTACAAAAATATAAAGAGTTTATCCACTTCGGATTGACTTCTCAGGATATCAACAATACGGCAATTCCGCTTTCTTTAAAAGATGCTATCGAGCAAGATTATATTCCTGCATTAAACGATGTTTTAGCAAAATTACAAGAACTTGCTGATGAGTGGGCAGACATCCCGATGCTTGCAAGAACACACGGACAACCAGCTTCTCCAACGCGTGTTGGAAAAGAATTTGAGGTTTTCATCGTTCGTATTCAAGAGCAAATGGCGCAGTTGATGACGATTCCTTTTGCTGCAAAATTTGGTGGAGCAACAGGAAACTACAATGCACACAAAGTTGCATATCCTACAACAGACTGGAAAGCTTTCGGAACGCATTTCGTAGAAGATATTTTAGACTTACACCACTCTTTCCCAACAACACAAATCGAACATTACGATCATATTGCTGCTACTTTTGATGCTTTAAAACGTATCAACACGATTTTCATTGATTTAGACAGAGATATCTGGACGTATATTTCTAATGATTATTTCAAGCAAAAAATCAAAGCTGGAGAAGTTGGTTCTTCTGCAATGCCACATAAAGTAAACCCAATTGATTTTGAAAACTCGGAAGGAAATATGGGAATTGCAAACGCAATCTTTGAGCATTTGGCTGCAAAACTTCCAATTTCTAGATTACAAAGAGATTTAACGGATTCTACAGTTTTACGTAATATTGGAGTTCCTTTGGCACACACAATGATCGGATTTGCTGCAACTTTAAAAGGATTAAATAAATTATTAATCAATGAAGCGAAGTTTGCACAAGATTTAGAAAATAATTGGGCTGTTGTTGCTGAAGCGATTCAAACAATCTTGAGAAGAGAAGGATATCCAAACCCTTACGAAGCTCTAAAAGGATTGACAAGAACAAACGAAACAATCAACCAAACTTCTATTGCGAACTTTATCGATACTTTAGAAGTTTCAGACGAAATAAAAAACGAATTAAAAGTAATTACGCCAAGTAATTATACCGGAATCTAATTCATTTGCCTTTGATTCTAGTTTTTAGTGTGAAAAAGTAAAATGGAATTTGTGATGTAATAAATATTGACCCTGATTGATAATTACTCCAAAAAAATATTTTACGAATTTATTTAAAAAGCATCTTACTTTTTGTAGGGTGCTTTTTTTTGTAAAAACTAGTATAATAATTAAAATTTATCAAGAAATATTTGATCAAAATAAAAATCAACCTAAAAGGTAATTATTTATTAACATGTAGATTGTTTTTAATAAACGTTTTATATGTTTTAAGACATTTTTTAACTTTTATTTAAAATTATTCTTATTTATTTTAACTTCTATTTCATACATTTACAATAAATTTACAAATAATAAAGTATGAAATATCATTCCCCCCTAACTTTATTTCTGCTTCTTTTTTTAACATTATATAGTAATGCACAAGAACTTACTGCAACACTCATTGAAATTAACAAAGGAGCTGGACTTTATCCACTACACATTACAAAATGTAATAATGGTTTTTACTTTTCAGGCTATCATGGTCCCTACCCAAGCGGACATACTAGCAATTCTAGAGAACTTTGGTTTTCGGACGGAACAGTAGAAGGAACTCGATTGGTCAAAGATATCATCCCTGACAGTGATGGATCTAAACCAAATAACTTAACAATGCTTGATAATACGCTTTTTTTTGTAGGACGAAATGAAAACCTTGATTATTGTCTCTATAAAAGCGACGGAACTAGTGAAGGAACCGAAATCGTTACAGATGTTGATGATAATATCTTTTTAGGTCAACATCAGGATTTAATTGCTTTCAATAACAGAATTATTTTCTCACAAGAAGACGGAACTTGGGCTACCAACGGAATCTCTGAAGTAACTTATAAAATCACTGATCAGCAAAGCTATAATAAATTCATATTTAATGGTGAATTGTATTTTTTCACTGGACTCTTGGACGGGATTGGTTATAGCTTATGGAAAACAGACGGAACAGAGCTTGGAACCGCAGCTGTTTACTCCTGGGCAAATTCAGAATCGTATGAGTATCAATATATGAATGTGATTAAAGGAGAAGATTATTTTTATTTTGTAGGAAAAAATGAAACTTCTAAAAGAGAAATCTGGAAAAGTGATGGTACAACTGCTGGAACAACTTTAGTTAAAGATTTTGACGGAAATATTCAATATACTCCAAGTATTTTAAATGGTACACTTCTAAATGAAGATTTAATTTTTCTTCAGGCAAGAAATAACGAAATCCAACTTTGGAAAATCAGTGAAAACGGAGAAGAATCTCAAAATATCTACACTTTTGAAAATGATGAAGTAGGTACATTAACTTATGATTCTTTGGAGGTAGAAATGACAGAGTTCAACAATCAAGTATTTTTCTATATGGATGATGGTGAGCATGGAAAAGAAATCTGGAAAACAAACGGAACTGAAAGCGGAACACAATTAGTAAAAGACATAAATCCTGAAGAAGGAAAAGGGATATATATTGATAGGTTTCATGTAGATGAATTAAACAATAAATTATTTTTCTTTTCTAAAAACTCTCCAGAAAGCAATGTTGCAAAAACTCTTTGGACTACTGATGGGACTACTACAGGAACTTATGAATTTGCAAGTCATCTTAAAGCTGTAACAGGAACCAAGTTTTTTACTTTTGAAGGAAAAACTCTTTTTAATGCTTATACATACGAATCTGGAATCGAAATATGGGAAACAGACGGAACTATTTTCGGGACAAAATTAAGTATAGAAACCTCTGTTGCTGCTGGAAGCGACCCGGAGTTTTTAATAAGCACTGATGATAAAATTTATTTCGAAGGTTATCATTATGGACATTTATTACAAGATATTTTTTCATGTGGAGAAACAGAAACTAGTCTTGAAGAAGCTTCGATTTTTATTGAAAAAAATAGTGTAAAACTTAATGATGAATATTTCTTTGTAAAAAATCACGAAGACTACGGAAAAGAAGTTTGGAAAACGAACCTTTCGACAAATACTTCAGAAATACTAAAGGATATCCATCCTGAAAATGGTTCTTCTATGATTATTGAAGAAGATCAAGAACAATTTACTTATTGGAACAATGCGCTTTATTTTACTGCAACAGATGGAGAAAACGGAAAACAACTTTGGAAAACGGATGGTACAGAACAAGGAACTTATGCAGTTTCAACCATTGACATTTCAGAAAATACCAATCCATTTGACATTACAGTTTTTGAAGATCAAATTTACTTTTTATCAAAATACGGAGGTTTAAATTCTCTTTGGAAAAGCGACGGAACTACGGCTGGTACAGTGGAACTTTCAAACGATGTAAATAATAAAAACTTACGAGCTTTGGATGACAAATTATTACTTTTTCAAAACGAAGTAGGTTCTAGTTTTTTAGGACATATCTATTCTTGGGAAAATGAAGCAAAACATTTGATTCATACATTTGATACAGGTTTTTCAGGAATCAAACAGTCTCTAATAAGTTCTGATAATAAATTACATTTCTCAATTATTGATTATTCAAATGACATTATTCAACTTTATGAAACAAATGGAACAGAAGAAGGAACACATTTAAATTTTGAAATCATAGATTCAGAATTGGAGAAAATTACTTCTATTATAGAATGTGGAGAAAGTATATTTTTTACAATAGGTCCAAATGAAGATCATACGAAAGAAATTTGGAAAGTGGACGATGAAGGTGTAGAACTATTAGATATTGTAGAAAATGAAGCGAATGACATCAAAAGTATTTTATGCTTGGAAGATTATCTAGTTTATATAAACGAAAATTACCCTGACAAAGTGTGGTTTTATAATAGTGAAGAAGATTTTCTTGATGGAAGAACTCCTATTGTTACTAATAATGAGTATACAAATAATTCAATTAAAATAGAAGATTTAGGAAAAACAAAATACAATCTTTATATTGCAGCTTCTACAATTGAAAATGGAACAGAACTTTACATTACAAAACCTGAGTTCTTACCTCTAAATGTAGAAGAACCTATAAAACATGAACATATTGAGGAATTAGTAAAAATATTTCCTAACCCTACAAAGAATTTTATTCAAATTAAAGCAAATAATTCTTTAGCCAATTTCGAATTTTACGATTTGAAAGGAAAACTAATTCATACAAAAACGATAGAACAACCTATTTCAGAAACAACTTATGATGTCAGATCTTTTGATTCTGGAATTTATCTCTTAAAAGTGAATTTATCGAATGGTAAATCTATACATTCAAAAATTATAATTCATTAATATTTATTTGATACAGCGAAAAAAGCATCTTACTCGATTGTCAGATGCTTTTTTTATTTTTATTATTTTTCTTCTCCTCAAAAATATTTAGTTTCTGTTTTTCTTAAATCTTCTAATAGTCGGAGATGATATAAACCAAAGCCAAAAACCACTTATTACTGTAAAAAGCCCGAATAAAGAAAATATTCGAAGTGTTAGGGTATTGAAATTATCTCTTCCTTCAAAATCCATGGTATGTGTCATCCATAAAAAATCAAAGACTCGCCAATTATCATGGCGTACACCAAGAAATTTTCCATTTATTTTTGAAACATATGCAGTCACGTTATCTTTACCTTTGTAAGAAATTGCAAATACAGGAAGTTTTCTACCACGAAATTCATGATGTTTCCCAACTTCTGTCAATTCATTTACTTCTTTTATTTCTAAAGATTCTATAATACGACTATTTGCAACTTTTATAGCTTCTTCTTCAGAGATACCTGATTTTATTTTTCCATTTTCAGCATTAAAAAGTTGCTTATTATTAATCCAATAATATGGTTTCTGGTCAATTTCGATAATCTCAACAGATTTAATTCCATTATTTATGTTTAAATCTTCAAAAGAGATTAAATCCTGAAAAGACGTTTTTTCTACATTTTCTTTTTTGAATTGATCTCCATGAATTTCATCGATATCTGTCCAACTAAAATAAAGTCCGCTTATAGTCCAAAATAAAAATTGAACTCCTAAAAAGAGTCCTAAATAACGATGCGATTTTCGAATAAGTTTTGCTTTCTTAAGTTTCATTAAAATTATAGTTTGGAGAATTATTTTCAATAATTGAGCCGCAAATTATGACTTAAAAATAAAATAACCATCAAAGGAATAATTCTTAACAAAAAAGTTTATTCAAACCGATTTACCAACAATTAAATTATTTAATTTTGATTCGTTTAAATCCTTAAAAAACCAACCAAATGAAAAATACTTTTTATTATTTATTCTTAATTTATTTAATTTTATTAAGTTGTGAAACTCCTAAAAAAAATAAAACAAACGAAACTATTAAACAAAAAAACATTTACAATCCCATTTCAAATACTACTATTGAAAATACTTTAGATTCTCTTCATCTTGAAGGTTCGGTTTTATTTTACCATCCGAATTCTGTTAATTTTTATTCCAATAATTTTAAGTGGACGAAGAAAAAACATCTCCCTGCTTCTACTTTCAAAATTCCAAACACAATCATTGGTTTAGAAACTGGAGTAATCTCTGACACCACTGTTTTTAAATGGAATGGAGAGAAAAGAAGATTCAAATCTTGGGAAAAAGATTTGACTTTAAAAGAAGCTTTTCAGGTTTCTTGTGTTCCGTGTTATCAAGAAGTTGCAGGAAGAATTGGAGAAAAAAGAATGAATCAATATTTGAAAAAAATAAATTATCCAGGAATGGATGTTTCTGAAGAAAATCTTACCAATTTTTGGTTAGTAGGTAATTCTAAGATTTCACAAATGGAGCAAATTGAGTTTTTATCTCGTTTATTCGAAAAAAAACTACCTATTTCAGAAAAAACTTTTGACCAATTAAATGCTATTATGCAAGTATCTAATTCAGATATAGCTTCCACAATAAAAGCAAAAACTGGATTATCACATCATAATAATATTTATAATGGTTGGTATGTAGGTTCTATTTCAGACAAAAATGACATCTATTATTTTGCTACAAATATTCAGGCAAATGATAGTTTGGATTTTAAAACTTTTGGAAAAAGTAGAAAAGATTTGACAAGAGAAGCTTTCCATTCAATACATAAAAAAGACTAAATAATTTAACTTAAAAAATATATTATTTTACAAATTAATCAATTTGTTGCTTTTCCTTGACTTCTCTACTATTACAACTCATTTTTTTTATCTTTGCTTCAAATTAATATAACTGATGAAAAACTTACAGAACATTATTGAAAATGCTTGGGATAACAGAGAATTATTAAGTTCTACTGAGACTCAAGATGCTATCAGAAAAGTTATTGATTTATTAGATAGCGGAGAATTAAGAGTTGCGGAACCAAATGGTGATGATTGGCAAGTGAATGAATGGGTAAAAAAAGCTGTAGTTCTTTATTTCCCAATTCAAAAAATGGAAACTTTAGAAGCTGGAATTTTCGAATATCACGATAAAATTCCTTTAAAAACTAACTATAAAGAAAAAGGAATTCGTGTAGTTCCTAATGCTGTTGCAAGACATGGAGCTTATATTTCTTCTGGTACTATCTTAATGCCAAGTTATGTAAATATCGGAGCATATGTTTCTGAAGGAACAATGGTAGATACTTGGGCAACTGTAGGAAGTTGTGCGCAGATTGGTAAAAACGTTCACTTGAGTGGTGGAGTTGGAATTGGTGGAGTTTTAGAGCCTTTACAAGCTGCTCCAGTAATCATTGAAGATGATGCTTTTATCGGATCTAGATGTATCGTTGTTGAAGGAGTTCGTGTTGGAAAAGAAGCTGTTTTAGGAGCAAATGTAGTATTAACTGCTAGTACAAAAATTATTGACGTTACAGGAGACGAGCCAGTAGAAAGAAAAGGATATGTTCCTCCAAGATCTGTGGTAATTCCTGGAAGTTACACTAAGAAATTTGCTGCAGGAGAATACAACGTTCCTTGTGCTTTAATTATCGGAACTCGTAAAGAGTCAACAAACAAAAAAACTTCGCTAAATGATGCTCTTCGTGAGTATGATGTAGCTGTATAAACTAAAAATCATATGACAGGTTTGAGCTGACCACTCAAGCCTGTTTTTTTAAACTAACCTCACAGACTGACTAACCATGAATTTAATGTTTTTAACCTTTGGAGACAATCTAAAGAATCATGCACAAGCTTGCTTTGCAATTTTATCTTTTCTTTCTAAAAATGAAGGAATCGTTGATAAAATTTATATGTTCACTGACAGACCTGATTTTTATGAATTCTTCGGAGATAGAGTTCAATGTATTAAAATCACAAAAGAAACTCTTACGGAATGGGAAGGAGAACATCAGTTCTTCTGGAGAGTAAAAATTAAAGCTGTTGAACATTTGGTGAATTTAGATCCAAATAGTCACATTCTTTATTTAGATTCAGATACTTTTAAATATAAATCAATTTCTAAATTGAAAGATCTTTTAGACAACAATCAAGGAATCATGCACAAAAAAGAAGGTGCTTTATCTGATTTGACAACAAAAACAGAAAAAATGATGTTGAAACAGATGAAAAACAAAACTTTTGCAGGAATTACGATTGATGGTAAAAGCGAAATGTGGAATGCAGGAACTATTGGTGTTCCAAAAGGGAAAAATCGTGAGATTGTTGAAAAATCTTTAAGTCTTTGTGATGAAATGTGTGCTGCTGGTGTTACTAGAAGATTGATTGAACAATTTTCTTTTTCAGTTGCAACAAAAGAAATTTGCGGTCTGACGCCAGCCGAAGAACAAATAGGACATTATTGGGGAAATAAATCAGAATGGAATGAAATGATTAGTGGATTTTTCACAAATGTTGCGTTAAGCAATTTAGATCTTAATGCTACAATTGAAAAGTTTAAAGAAATTAATTTAATTGAAATCCCAATCATTAAGCAGCGTAAAAACACGCAAGTTAGACTAGAAAGATTACTTTCTAAAGCATTTAAATACAGAAATTTCGAAAAAATTGAAGCATAAAACTTCAATATTCAAAAGGATAATTATATGAAAATAGGCTTTGATGCAAAACGCATTTTTCATAATGCAACTGGACTAGGAAACTATAGTAGAGATGCTGTAAGGATTTTGAGTGAATTCTATTCAGATAATCAATATGTACTTTATAATCCGAAAGAAGGAAGAGTTAAACGTTTTAAACAAAATAAAACAAATACGGAAGTGAAGTTTCCGGAAGCTCCTATTTGGAAAAAACTTTCTTCTGTTTGGCGTCAAGGTCCAATTGTGAAACAACTTCAGAAAGATGGAATCGAAATTTTCCATGGACTTTCCAATGAAATTCCTAAAGGTTTAGAGAAAACTTCTATCAAATCTGTTGTTACAATTCATGACTTAATTTTCATTCGTTATCCTCACTTATACAAATATTTTGACAGAAAAATTCACTATAAAAAATTCAAATATGCTGCTGAAAATGCAGATATTGTAATTGCTATTAGTGAACAAACAAAACAAGATATTATGCATTATTTTGGTATTCCAGAAGAGAAAATCGAAATTGTGTATCAAGGTTGTAGTAATGTTTTCAAAGAAGAATTTTCGGAGGAAGAAACATCTGAAATTCGAAAAACATACAATCTTCCAGAACAGTTTGTACTTTCTGTTGGAACAATTGAAGAAAGAAAAAATCTTCTTACCGTTGTAAAAGCTCTTAAAGGAACAGATATTCCTTTGGTTGTGGTAGGAAAACAAACTGCTTATTATGATAAAGTTGTTTCTTTTATCGAAGAAAACAATATGCAAAATCAAGTTATTTTCTTAAAAGATTTGACTTTAAGAACGATTGCAGGATTGTATCAAATGGCAACAATTTTTGTCTATCCGAGTATTTTCGAAGGATTTGGAATTCCGGTTATCGAAGCCCTTTATAGCAAAACTCCAGTAATTACGAGTAATGTAAGCTGTCTTCCTGAAGCTGCAGGTCCACATTCTATTTTAATTGACCCTACAAGTGAAACTCAGATGAAAGATACTGTTTTAGATTTATGGAACAATGAAGAAAAAAGAAAAGAAATTGTAGAAAAAAGTCATGTATTTGTACAAAAATTCAATGACGAAGAAGTAGCGAAAAATTTGTTTAATGTGTATCAAAAACTAAAATAAAAGATGAAAACAATCTGTTTTTTTAATTCGACGAAAGCTTGGGGTGGTGGAGAAAAATGGCATTTTGATATTGCATTAGAATTACATAAAAATAACTTTCCAGTTCTTGTAATTGTTAGAGATCAAAGTGCTCTTCATAAAAGACTACAAAAAACTACGGTTCCTGTTGAAACAATTAAAGTAGAGAATTTAAGTTATTTAAATCCTTTAAAGGTTTCTAAAGCAGCTAAACTTTTTGAAAAACATCAATTATCTGCTATTATCATGAATTCTTCTGAAGACATGAAATTTGCTGGATTGGCAGCAAAAAAAGCAGGAATTAATCATATTATTTATAGAAGAGGAAGTGCTATTCCGATTAAAAATACTTTTATAAATAGATACTTTTTTGGTAATGTGTTAACATCGATTTTAGCAAATTCTCATGCTACGAAAAAAACCATTGTTCAAAACAATGCAGACATGTTTCCTTTAGAAAAAATCACAGTAATTCCAAACGGAATTGAAACAAAAACTTTCTTAGAAACTTCTTTCGAACCTGTATATTCTAAAACGGATTCTGATGAATTTGTAATAGGAAATTTAGGTCGTTTGGTTTATCAAAAAAATCAATCTTTTCTAATTGATGTTGCGAGAGAATTGAAAAACCGTCAATTCAATTTTAAATTGGTAATTGGAGGAAGTGGAAAACTTTTAAAAGAACTTCAAGAAAAAACACAAAAATTAGATGTTACTGACAAAGTAGTTTTTGCTGGTTTTATCAAAAATCCAAAAGATCTTTATAGCTCAATTGACGTTTTTATGCTTTCTTCTTTTTGGGAAGGATTTGGTTATGTAATTGCGGAATCTATGCTTTGCGAAAAACCTGTTGTTGCTTTTGATGTAAGCAGTAATCCTGAATTGGTGAAAGATAATGTAAACGGATATTTAACGGAAGAAAATGATGTAAATGCAGTTTGTGATAAAATCATTTCTTTAAAAGAAAATCCAAAAACCTATAAAGAATTTAGCCAAAACGGAAAACAAATGATTGTTGAGGAATTTGATATCCGAATTACTGTAAACCGAGTTAAAGATTATTTAGTTTCATTAATAAACGAAAAATAATGTCTAATAAATTATCCGTTCTTATCATTACAAAAAATGAAGAAGAACATATGAAACCTCTTCTTTCTTCTATTGATTTTGCTGATGAAATTGTAGTTTTAGATTCCTATAGTACTGATAAAACTACAGAAATAGCAGAAGAAATGGGAGCTAAAGTCTTGTATCGAAAATTTGATTATCATGCTGCTCAGAAAAATTGGGGCTTAGAACAATTGAAAAATGATTGGGTTTTAATTGTGGATGCAGATGAAAGAATTCCTGAAGATTTAAAATCAGAAATTAAATCTATTTTAAACCAAAATGAAATAAAAGAAAAAGCTTTTTGGATTAAAAGAATCAATTATTTGATGGATTGTAAAGTGCAATATTCTGGTTGGCAAAATGATAAAGTAATTCGTCTTTTTGATAGAAAGCATTGTAAATACAATGACAAATTAGTTCATGAAGAAATTGAAACTACCGAAAAAATTGGGGTTTTAAAACAAAAATTAGAACATTATACATACAAAGATTTTAAAACTTATTTCGAAAAATTTCAGAAATACAGTACGCAAAAAGCTTTAATTAAATTTAAAAAAGGAAAAAAAGCTGGTTTGTTTGAACTTCTAATAAAACCTGGATTTAAGTTTTTCCAAAGATATATTATGAAGCTTGGAATTCTAGATGGAAAAATTGGTGTAGTAGTTTGTTCAATGGCTGCATTTCACGATTTTTTAGTGTATCTTAAAATGTGGCGAATGCAAAATGGTGAAAAATTAGATTAATCTAAATTGAAAGGAAAAATGAAGCAAGAAATTCAAAATACAATTGAAGCTATTGAAAAAGATAAAGTAATTCTTTACCCAACAGACACAATTTGGGGAATTGGATGTGATGCTACTTGCGAAAAAGCTGTACAACGTATTTATGAAATCAAAAATCGTGTTGCTACAAAAAGTATGATTATTTTGGTTTCGGATGTTGAAATGTTGAAGAATTATGTAGAATACGTTCCTGAAAAAGCTATTGAAATAATTAAAAACCAAACGAGACCTACAACAATCATTTATGAAGGAGCTAAAAATTTGGCTAAAAACGTAGTTTCTTCAGACGGAACAATTGCAATTCGTGTGGTAGATAATGAATTTTGTAAAGAGTTAATTCGCACTTATAAAAAGCCAATTGTTTCTACCTCTGCAAATTTGAGTGGAGAACCTTCTCCAACTTCTTTTAAAGAAATTTCCAATGCAATTTTGGATAACGTTGACTATATAGTAAATTTGCACCGTGAAAAAATTTCCACAGTTGCCTCTAAAATCATAAAAATAAGTGGTGAGGAAATTATCGTAATACGAGAATAACACTAAATGGAAGATATTAAAAATTATAAAGAAGCTTTAAAAGCTCCTGTTTTTAAATACATTACACAGGCTGCCGAAGAACTAAAAGTGGATACTTTTGTGATTGGAGGTTTTGTTCGTGATTTTATTTTAAAAAGAGGAAATGCTAAAGATATTGATGTTGTAGCGGTTGGAAGCGGAATCGAATTAGCTAAAAAAGTTGCTTCTTTACTACCAAACAAACCTAAAGTTCAAGTTTTTAAAACTTACGGAACTGCTATGCTTCGTTTTCAGGACATGGAAATTGAGTTTGTTGGTGCTAGAAAAGAGTCATACACAGAAGATAGTAGAAATCCGAAAGTAGAATCTGGATCGTTGCAAGATGATCAGAACAGAAGAGATTTTACGATAAATGCTTTAGCTTTAAGCTTAAATGAAGCTAATTTTGGAGATTTATTAGATCCGTTCAACGGAATCAGCGATTTAGAATCAAAGATAATTCGTACACCTTTAGATCCAGATATTACTTATTCTGATGATCCTTTACGAATGATGCGTGCTATTCGTTTTGCTACACAATTAGGTTTTACAATTGAAGAAAAATCTCTAGAAGCAATCACAAGAAACGCTGAGAGAATTGATATTATTACAAGAGAAAGAATTGTTGTAGAAATCAACAAAATCATGCTTTCTCCTGTTCCTTCGACTGGTTTTGTGCTTTTATATAAAACAAAACTTTTAGAACGTTTTATGCCAGAACTTACAGCACTTCAAGGTGTGGAAGATGTGGAAGGACAAAAACATAAAGATAATTTTTATCACACATTAGAAGTTGTGGATAATATTTCTGAAAACACGGATGATTTATGGCTTCGTTGGGCTGCTTTACTTCATGATATTGGAAAAGCTCCTACGAAAAAATTCAGCAAAAAAGTTGGATGGACTTTCCATGGTCATGAGTTTGTTGGTTCAAAAATGGTTTACAAATTATTCAAAAGACTTCGTATGCCATTGAACAATAAAATGAAATTGGTACAGAAATTAGTGATGCTAAGTTCTAGACCAATTGTATTAGCACAAGAAGTTACAGATTCTGCAATTCGTAGATTGGTTTTTGATGCTGGAGAAGATATTGATAGCTTAATGATTTTATGTGAAGCAGATATCACCACTAAAAACCCAAAGAAGTTCAAGAAATATCATAATAACTTCAAGATTGTTCGTGATAAAATCAAAGAAGTAGAAGAAAGAGATCGTGTTCGTAATTTCCAACCTCCTATCTCTGGAGAATTAATTATGGAAACTTTCAAATTAAAACCTTGTAGAGAAATTGGTCTGATTAAAGATAGAATCAAAGAAGCCATTCTAGAAGGCGAAATTCAAAACGAATATGAACAAGCTTACGACTTAATGTTGAAACTTGGAAAAGAATATAATTTAAAAGCACAGAATTAAAACTGTGCTTTTTTTATTTTTAGTCCAAAAAAAAGGATGTTCCTCCGAAGAGAAAACACCCTTATTATGAAAAAAAAATTACTCTCAAATTTTACTATGAATGATGTTTATGATCATCTTTCATTTTCTTAAGTTCTAATCCCCAAATCATATTTGCAAAACCGAAAATGATTGCAAATGCTCCGATTAGAACCGTAATTGTCAAAGATTCTTTCAGTGGATTTGTAATGATAACAATTGCTACAAAACAAGTTAAAACTCCACCTAGAAACATAATCAGCCAATTGAACTTACTTTCTTTCCGAAAACGAAACGCATTCCATATTAATGTTATCGCTCCGAAAAGCGCCCATACTCCGATAAAAACTGTAAATAATGAGGCTGTTGCAACTGTGGTTGCGTAAGGATAAGCTAGCACCATGACTCCGAATAAAATATCGACGATACTTATAAAAAGTGTCCAAGTCCAATATTTTCTTCTTGTGTTTGATAAGGACATCACGATTAAAAAAATTCCCGATGTTAAAGCTACCAAACCAGCATAAAGCACTAAAACTAAAACTGCTTCTTGGGGATTTGCTACTGCAAACATTCCAAACAAAATCAGAATCAATCCTCTCAACGTCACCATCCACCAGTTTTTAAAAAAACTCTCCATATATGACTGATTTTTAAGAACTTTACTAAAATTACCAATTTTGATTTTGAATTAAAAATGATACTGTGAATAATTATAGATTTTAACATATATTTTTCTTTTTTACTTAATTATTTCAAAATAAAAAGAGAGTTTTCTGCTTCCGTTTCCTTTTGTCTATATTTGCAAAAAATTTTAAAATTCTAAGAATGATTTCAATTGATGCTCTTGCAGTAGAATTTAGTGGAACTACGCTTTTTAGTAATGTTTCATTTGTAGTTAACCCTAATGATAAAATAGCTCTTATGGGGAAAAATGGAGCTGGAAAATCCACTTTAATGAAAATTATTGCTGGAATACAAAAACCTACAAAAGGAAATGTTTCCTATCCAAAAGATACTGTAATTGCATATTTACCTCAGCATCTTTTAACAGAAGATAATTGTACAGTGAGAGAAGAAGCTGCTAAAGCTTTTGCTTCTATTTTTGCTATGCGTGATGAAATTGAATCTTTGAACAAAGAACTAGAAACTAGAACAGATTATGAGTCGGATAGTTACATGAAAGTAATTGAGCGTGTTTCTGATTTAAGTGAAAAGTTTTATGCGATTGAAGAAATAAATTATGATGCTGAAGTAGAAAAAGCTTTAGCTGGTTTAGGTTTCGAAAGAGAAGATTACGACAAACCTACAAGTGAATTTAGTGGAGGATGGAGAATGCGTATTGAATTGGCGAAAATTCTTCTTCAAAAACCAGATTTAATCTTGATGGATGAGCCAACAAACCACTTAGATATCGAATCTGTTCATTGGTTAGAAGATTTCTTACTGCATCAAGCAAATGCTGTAATTGTAATTTCGCACGATAGAGCTTTCGTAGATAATATTACAAACAGAACAATTGAGGTGACAATGGGTAGAATTTACGATTATAAAGTAAATTACACACATTATTTAGAACTTAGAAAAGAAAGAAGAGAGCAACAACAAAAAGCTTACGAAGAGCAACAAAAATTTATTGCTGAAACACAAACTTTCATCGATCGATTTAAAGGGACGTATTCTAAAACGCTACAAGTACAGTCCAGAGTAAAAATGTTAGAGAAATTGGATATTATTGAAGTGGATGAAGTAGATACTTCCGCTTTAAAATTAAAGTTTCCTCCCGCTCCACGTTCAGGAAAATACCCTGTTACTGCTTCGGATGTTGCAAAAACATATGATGATTATTTAGTTTTCTCAGATGCTTCAATGGCAATCGAAAGAGGACAAAAAGTTGCGTTTGTAGGAAAAAATGGAGCTGGAAAATCTACTTTGGTAAAAGCCATCATGAATGAAATTCCTGTAGAAGGAAATCTTGAAATTGGTCATAATGTAAAAGTTGGATATTTTGCACAAAATCAAGCTTCACTTTTAGATGAAAGTTTAACAATTTTCCAAACTATTGATCAGATTGCTGAAGGAGATATCAGAAATCAAATTAAGAATTTACTTGGAGCTTTCATGTTTGGAGGAGATGATTCTCAGAAAAAAGTAAAAGTTCTTTCTGGAGGAGAAAAAACTCGTTTAGCTTTATTAAAATTATTATTAGAACCCGTAAATCTTTTAATTCTGGATGAGCCAACAAACCATTTAGATTTAAGAACAAAAGATATTTTAAAACAAGCTTTATTAGATTTTGATGGAACTTTGATTTTAGTTTCACATGATCGTGATTTCTTAAGCGGATTAGCTGATAAAGTTTTCGAATTTGGAAACCAGCAAATCAAGGAACACTTCGAAGGAATTGATGCTTTCTTAGAAGCAAAAAAGATGGAGAATTTAAGAGAAATTGAAAAATAAATTTCAAGCATAAAAAGAAACAGGTTATCCGTAAAAAGATAACCTGTTTTGTTTTATGATATTTTCTCTCCAAAAACTGCTTTCATAATCAAATTTGCCGTAGAAAGATTTGTTGCTAAAGGAACATCGTGTACATCACAAAGTCGCATAAGCATTGAGATATCTGGCTCATGCGGATGTTTTGCTAGCGGATCTCTAAAAAAGAAAACCAACTTTGTTTTTCCTTCTGCTACTCTTCCTGCAATCTGTGCATCTCCACCTCTTGGTCCTGATAAAAACCTTGTTACATTTGAAAATCCAGCTTGAATTGCTTTAGATCCTGTAGTTCCTGTCGCTATTAAATGAACATCGTTTTTTAGAATTATTTCTTTATGATTCATCAAAAACTGTATCATTTCTGCTTTCTTTCCGTCATGTGCAATTACTGCTATTTCCATATTCTTCTTTTTAGTTTTAGTCTAAAATTAATTTCTTCTGTAGTAATACGTATAAGTAAACTCTCCTTCGTCATTCACGACATTTACAGCATAACTAAAATAGTCTATCGTATCAAAATTTACGAAAACACTTTGTCCTGAAGCATCCACAAAACCAAGAGAATAATAAGAATCTCCATGATCTAGCCAATTACTTTCAATTACTTCATTTTCTTCACATACACCGTTTATGCTTACAAATTCTGTTACATAAACTGTTTTATTTTTAGAAAAATTTAATTGATTCAACTCTTGGCAATTTGGAGAAGTTTCATATCCATTTACACTTGTTTTATAAAGTTCCCATTTTCCTAAAATCGAATCTTCTAAAGAATCGTCACTAGTACAACTTTGTAACAAAAATATACTTATAAGTAGAAATATTTTTGCTAAACCCCCAACGTCATTTAATTTAGTCATAATAATCGAACTATTTTTATTTATATTCAACACCTTATCATTACATTTCCCGATAAATAAAAAAACACACTTAATTTCTAAGTGTGTTTCTATTGTATAATTTACGATTTTTTATTCTTAATATCTATTTTTTTAACAATTTAAAAATTATCAAAAACAAATAATCTTTTTTCTATCATTTATTCAAAATTCAAAATAGGATTATTATGTAAATCCGGATCTACTGGTTTATTTTTATCTTTTTTCTTCTTCTTTTTCTTCTTTTTCTTTTTCTGTTTTGTAGAATCCTTTGCTTTGGCCAATTTCAATTTCTTTAATAATTCTCTTCCTGTATTAAAATCTACCGTATAAGTCAATCCTGCTCCTTGCGTATAACCTTCTTCTTCTTCGTATTGAATTTCATTTTGCCTATTGAAAACTGTAGCTCTAAAACTTCCATCTTCATTTAAAAGAAATTCTACTTTTAGCTCACCAATTACAGTCGTTTCTCTTCTAGATTCTACAGGAACCCCAACTTTACCATTAATAATAATTTTATCATTAATTTGTGTTTGAAGAGAAATACCTAACTGATCTTCAATAATTCGATCAATATCTCCTGTGTCGTCTCCAGCTGTATATTCAATTCCGATTTTTACTTTCTCATCTCCATTATTTAAAATATTGGTTAAAATACTTGATAAAATATCATAACCTGTAGATGTCAATGTTCCATTTACCCCAAAATTATCTTCATCAAAGAAACTTCCTGTAATCAATAACGAGATAAACTGTCGTAGCTTATTATTTGGGTCATTATCATTCAATTTAAAAGCTAACTCAGAAGAAACAACCGAACTTGAATTCGGAATTTGAATATCAAACTCTTTTGTAGAATCAAATAATTTTCCAGAGAATCTTGTTATCAAATCAATCGGAACTTTTCTGGCTGTATTAATATTTTCAAGAAGCGGCTGCGGATTTGCAAGTACTCGATAAATTGCTTCAATATTAATTTCTGCATCTAAAGGATTTCCACTCCATGAAATCGTTCCTCCTTTTTGCACCTCAAACGGTTTATTGATTACTCCTCCATAAATTAAATTATAAACTCCTTTTTCTACAGTAAAATCTCCATACATATTGAATTTACCATTAGTATTGATTTCAATTTGAAGATTCCCTGTTCCACTTCCTTTTAAAGTACTTCCAGAAGATTGATCTAAAATCATTTCTACCTCAGCATCTTTTGTAATTTCTAAATTAAAATTCAGCGAAGTTCCTTTTAAACTTTCAATTAAAATTTCATTTTGTTTTTCTGCAGATTTATTAGATTCTTCATCCGTAGTAAACACTAATAAATTAGAAGCACTTACAGTTTTCACATCACTTACTGGAATTACGAAATTCGTTCCTGGCATCGTTTTTCCATTTACATTAATCTCAAGGTTATCAACTTTTCCTACAATCTGAGCATTCCCATCCAAATAACCAGTTCCGTAATATCTACTATCTTCTTGTGGTTTCGTATCTAAAACTAATAAGTTTGGAGTTTGTATATGTAAATTCAAATCCCAATCTTTAAATTTTTGATGACTTACCGTTCCGTATAATTCTCCTTTCGTTCCTTTTTTGGTATCTTTTAATCTTACATCTTGAATATCTATCGTTTGATTATAAAACTCAATTACCGATGTTCCTTGAAAATCATAATCAACACCGAGATATTCCATTTTTGCTCCAGCTTTATCTAAAAATAATCCTCCATTAATATCTGGATTTTCTAAAGGTCCGTGGATTTCTAGATTTGTATATGCTTCTCCTCTAATATTTGAAATAATTTTATTTCCAAAAGGCTTTAAAGCAATCAGATTAAATTTATTCAGCTGTAAATTCAAATCAATTTCTGGCTTTTCTGGTTCAAAATCCAGATGTCCTCTCGCACTGAAACTATCATATCCTCCAGCATCAATTTTTGCATTAACTTCGTATTTCTTAAATGAATTCTGTCCTGTAATATTTACATTTACATTTCCTTGAATTGTATCATTTATCTCAAAATTATCAATAGTAATATCTGCTTGAGGGATAATTTCTTTGTTCGATTTTTTATAAGAAACTTCTCCATTCAATACTCCTGCTAACTTCATGAATTTAGACTTTGGAGTAATATTTTCCAGATGAACATTATTAAAATTAAAATTCAAGTCTTGTTCTTTTGAATCTTTTATTTGTCCAAAAAATTCTAACAACTGATTTCCAGATTCAATTTGAAACTTCTTAAAATCAAAAGTTTCCATTGCCAAATCAAAAATCACTTTATTTTCTTTATCCGAATTTGGATTGATTAACCATTTTCGATCGTTAAACTTGAAATTCGATTTTTCAAAACCTATTACCGAATTATTGTTTTCATCTATCGTATGATAGAAAGATAAATTATACTTCTCTGTATTATTTTTCCCTCCCTTAAATCCTGTTCTAAAAAATAAAGTATCATTTAATATTTTATTTACTAGGTTTAAATTTGAAATGTCGTAATACTTGGAATCCACGCTTTTTACAGCCAATTGTGTATTATAAAGCGGATTATTACTATCTAATTGAAACCTGACGGAAGTAATCAAATTATCATAAATATCCAGACTTGGAGAATCTAACGAAAGTTGAATTAAATCTTTATCTTCATCAATAGTTCCTTTTAAAACTGTTTTTGGTGCAATTTTAATTTTAGGAAAAAATACCTCAACAATCTGACTATGAATATTAAAATTAAAATCTAAATATTGTCCTTTTTTTACATCATAAGGTTTGAAATTTGTGTATTTACTTCCCAAAGTATTAATCAATAAATGAGGTAAATCTTTGAAAAAATAATGACCTTTCATTCTACCATCAATAATATCTGGAGAATTAATCGTAATCGTCCTTGTACTATCTTGAAGTGTAGAAGAAACCTCAAAATCTTTAAACGTATAAGAATCATAACTACTTTTATAGAAAGAATTGGTAAACCTCACCGTTCCTTGCATATTTTCAACAGAATTCCCTTCTACATTTATTGCGATATCTCCACGAATTTCTGAAATAGAATCTCTTGTAAAAAGATGTAATTTATTAAAATCCGCATGCTCTACTTCTGCTTTAAAATCGTATTTATAAACTTTTAAAGACAAATCTGCCTGACCATTAAACTTCATTTTAAAATTAGGATCATTCACATTTAATTTTCCAATAAAAACACGTTTTTTAAACTCTCCATCAATCTTGATATTTTGATACATATAACCAAGATATTCGTGTTTTGTAATTTTCCCTTCAATAGAAGTGTCTAAATCTTCAATCGTAAATCCTTTTCCGTCTACATCTGCATCTAAAGAAATTTGACCAATTTTTGGATCATTAACTACTTTTCCAAGTTCAAAATCTTTAACCTTAATTCTACCTTTATAAGAAGCATCATCAATATGTCTGATATTTGAAATCATCAATTCAGAATCAATTTCTCCAATTTCTGTTTGTAATACAATATCAAGACCTATGTATTCTCTCGTAATATCTGCTTCCCCATTTACTTCAAAAAATCCTAAATCCTGAAAAACTGTAGGTAATTTTTCTCCAAGAATTTGTGGTAAAAGGTTTTTCAAATTATCGTAATTCGAAGCAACATGCTTCATATCTGCAATAATCTTAAAGTTTCTTTCTTTGTTAAAAATTCCTTTAAAATGAAAATCTCCATCAATTATAGTTCCTCTATCCGAATTTAAAATCAGTTTAGTAGCAAACAAATTATTTAGAGTTCCATTTAATTTTGAAGAAAAATGAATGTTATCATCTTTACCTAATTCTCCATAAAGTTTATTTAAATCAATCAACGAAAGATTCGAATTCATCACATCTGCTTTGATGTTTACTTTATTGACAAAATCTTTTAAATCCTCTTTTTTATAAGAAAAAATAATATCTGTATGAATATCGGAAGTTTCTGTAGCAATCGTCGTATTTTCAAATAGCATATTTTCATTGGTGTAAGTAAAATCTGTCGTCAGATTTTTCACATCCAATCGATCATTTTCATACACTGCAACATTTCTCAAATTACCATAAACATTAGAACCTTCTACTTTAAAATCATTGATATCTCCCGTAATTTTATTAAAAGTCAAAGGTTTATTTTCTGAATTTAAATCTTGAATACGAACATTTCCGTTATAAAGTGAAATATTGGTAAACGAAAGTTCAAATTGAGAAGTCGAATCTTTTGGCTTATCCGAACTGAAAGCATCTACAAATTTCTGCAAATTTGATTCTGATTCTCCTTTATATGTTGTCATATAAAAATATGCGCCACTTAAATCTACTTCTTCAAAATTTAACTTACTATTCAGAATATTTCGATAACTCATCACTGTAGTTTTCAACTCTGAAACATGAATCAGTGTATCTTGATGATGATCATCTATTTGTATATTTTTGAATTTTACACTCCCTAAAAGTGATAAATCTATTTTTTCTATAACAATACTAACTCCATATTTGGAATCTAGAAAATTTGAAGCTTTTTTTCCCAGGAAAGTCTGCACAGCAGGAATTGCTAATAAAATACTCAAAAGCAAAAGAAAAAGGATAAGTCCTTTTAAAAAACGTAATAGTATTTTTTTTAATCGTTTGATAAGCTTTAAATTTGCAATATAATTAGCGAAAGGCTGAAATTATATTAAATGATTGACAATTCTATTTACATACTCGGTATTGAATCATCTTGCGATGATACAAGTGCGTCTGTGATACATAACGGAAAAATACTTTCAAATGTTATCGCAAATCAGGAAATTCACGCAGCTTATGGTGGTGTTGTTCCTGAACTTGCGTCTAGAGCACATCAACAAAATATTGTTCCTGTAGTTCAGCAAGCACTTCATAAGGCAAATATCGACAAAAAAGATGTAAAAGCCATAGCTTTTACAAGAGGACCTGGATTAATGGGTTCACTTCTTGTTGGAACATCTTTTGCTAAATCTTTGGCACTTTCTCTGAATGTTCCCTTGATTGCTGTAAATCACATGCAAGCACATATTTTAGCACATTTTATTGAGGATGATGCTCAGAAAAAACCACCTTTCCCTTTTCTTTGTTTGACTATAAGTGGAGGACACACACAGATAGTTAAAGTTACGGATTATTTCAATATGGAAGTACTTGGTGAAACGATTGATGATGCGGTTGGAGAAGCTTTTGATAAATCTGCAAAAATTTTAGGTTTACCTTATCCCGGAGGACCATTAATTGATAAATATGCGCAACAAGGAAATCCTAAAGCATTTAGATTTACCAAACCAAAAGTTGGAGATTTAGAGTTTAGTTTTAGTGGTTTAAAAACTGGTATTCTTTACTTTATTCAAAAAAATGTAAAAGAAAACCCGAATTTTATCGAAGAAAACTTATATGATATTTGTGCTTCTATTCAGTATACAATTATCAATATTTTGATGGATAAAATCAAAAATGCAGTGAAAGAAACTGGTATCAATCACGTTGCTATTGCTGGTGGAGTTTCTGCTAATTCAGAAATTCGCAAACGATTAAAACAAGCTGAATCTGACTGGGGATGGTCTACTTATATTCCTAAGTTTGAATTTACAACAGACAATGCAGGAATGATTGCTATTGCTGGATATTTAAAATATTTACAAAATGATTTTGTAGATGAAACTGTTGGGGCTAAGGCTCGATTTAAAGTTTCTGAATAAGAAATATTATTATTTTAAAATTCTTAAGGGTTTGTTTTATATAAATTATAACACACCCCTAGCCCCTCTCAAGAGGGGAATTTATAAACTAAAAAAACCTAAATTGATTTGATTTAGGTTTTTTAAATTCTTAATTCCTCTTGAAACTTTAGCAAAAAAATAACATTTTACTACGCTTCTGAAGCCTCATTTTCTGTGTTATTTTCTGTTTTTAACTCTTCTTTTCCTTCCTCTTCTATTTTTTCTTCATTTGTTGAACTTATAATTTCAATTCCTTTTTGTAAAATAATGGTATTTGAAAAAGAAATATCTTCGCCATTATCTGTTTTTAGAAAAAAGAAAAAACCTGTCAAATCCACAACTTCTCCTTTTAGTTCAAAATCTTTATCGAGAATTCTAACACGATCTCCAATTCGCACAGGATGATAGAAAAATAAAATCACACTTGAAGTTAAATTTGAAAGTACGGACCATTGTGCTACAAAACCTACACCTAACACTGCTAAAATAGATGAAATAAACAGCGTAAATTCTTTTAAGTTAACTCCCCAAATGATGAATAAAATAATTCCGACGATACTATATAAAAAAATATAAAGTATGTTTAATATTATTTTCTTACGGTTTGGGTCAATGGATTTTTTCTCCATAAAAGAAGTTAAAATTCTTCTTAGAAAAACCCTTACTGTTCCAAGAAAAATTAGCAATAAAACTGTAAAAAAAATCTCTTTATATAATAGGACAAATTCTTCGCTCATTCTTTCGGTATTTTATATTTTAAAAAAAAGTAGAAAAAACACTTCTTCTACACTTTAAATTTAAAGAAATACTCTTTTATATTCTAAGGTTTCTTAAAAAACAAAATTCTTTTTACGATATTTGCCATATTAAAATATAACAAATCATGTCAGACGATAAAAAAATTATTTTTTCAATGTCAGGTGTAAGTAAAACTTATGCTTCGACAAACAAACAAGTTTTGAAAAATATCTATTTGAGTTTCTTCTACGGAGCTAAAATTGGTATTTTAGGTTTAAATGGATCTGGTAAATCTACTTTATTAAAAATCATTGCAGGATTAGACAAAAACTATCAAGGAGATGTTGTTTTCTCGCAAGATTATTCAGTAGGGTACTTAGAGCAAGAGCCACAACTTGACGAAGAAAAAACAGTAATGGATATTGTTAAGGAAGGTGTTGCAGAAACAGTTGCTGTTTTAGATGAGTATAATAAAATTAATGACATGTTCGGTTTAGAAGAAGTTTATTCTGATGCCGATAAAATGGATAAATTAATGGCTCAGCAAGCAGAACTTCAAGATAAAATTGATGCTTTAGGTGCTTGGGAATTAGATACAAAATTAGAAATCGCTATGGATGCACTACGTACTCCAGATGGTGATGCTTTAATTAAAAACTTATCAGGAGGAGAAAGAAGACGTGTTGCACTTTGTCGTTTACTTTTAAAACAACCTGATGTATTACTTTTAGATGAGCCTACCAACCACTTAGATGCAGAATCTGTACACTGGTTAGAGCAACATTTAGCACAATATAAAGGAACTGTAATTGCTGTAACGCACGACCGTTATTTCTTAGACAACGTTGCAGGATGGATTCTTGAATTAGATCGTGGAGAAGGAATTCCATGGAAAGGAAACTATTCTTCTTGGTTAGATCAAAAAGGACAACGTTTGGCTAAAGAAGAAAAAACTGCTTCTAAACGTCAAAAAACTTTAGAACGAGAGTTAGAATGGGTTCGTCAAGGTGCGAAAGGACGTCAATCTAAATCAAAAGCTCGTTTAAAGAACTATGATAAATTATTAAACCAAGATCAAAAACAAGTTGAAGAAAAATTAGAGCTTTACATCCCGAACGGACCTCGTTTAGGAACAAATGTAATTGAAGCTACTGGTGTTTCTAAAGCATTTGGAGATAAATTATTATATGAAGATTTAAACTTCATGCTTCCACAAGCGGGAATCGTTGGTATTGTTGGACCAAATGGTGCTGGTAAAACGACGATTTTCAAAATGATTATGGGAGAAGAAACTCCAGACAAAGGTACTTTCAATCTTGGAGAAACTGCAAAATTAGCTTATGTAGATCAGAAACACGCTAATATTGATCCTGAGAAAACAATTTGGCAAAACTTCTCTGATGAGCAAGAGCAAATTATGATGGGAGGAAAAATGGTAAACTCTAGAGCTTATCTTTCTCGTTTTAATTTCTCTGGTTCTGAGCAAAACAAAAAAGTAAGTACACTTTCTGGAGGAGAAAGAAACAGACTTCACCTTGCGATGACGCTTCGTGAGGAAGGAAACGTTCTTTTACTGGATGAGCCTACGAATGATTTAGATGTAAATACACTTCGTGCATTAGAGGAAGGTTTAGAAAACTTTGCTGGATGTGCGGTAGTGATTTCTCACGATCGTTGGTTCTTAGATAGAATTTGTACGCATATTCTTGCTTTTGAAGGAGATTCTCAAGTTTATTTCTTCGAAGGAAGTTTCACAGAATATGAAGAAAACAAGAAAAAACGTCTTGGTGGTGATTTAATGCCAAAACGTATCAAATACAAGAAATTAATTAGAGGATAATATTAGAAAAGCCGACTTTGAGTCGGCTTTTTTTATGTTTTATTTTATCCTTTTTTCACTTCTAAATCTTCTCCGATTTTTAGCAAATGTAGATCTCTGTGTGCATCGATAAATTTTCGTACTGCTGCATCATGATCAATTTCGATATAACCAAAAGTATCATAATGATAACCAAGAATATTTGTACACTCTAAGAAATCTGCTGCAATAATCGCATCTTCTACTCCCATTGTAAAATTATCTCCTATTGGTAAAATTGCTAAATCCAACTCATGACGCATCGGAATTAATTTCATATCCATTGTCAATGCTGTATCTCCAGCGATGTAAATTGTTGCATCATCATTTGAAATAATAAATCCTCCTGGTTGCCCTCCATAGCTTCCGTCAGGGAAAGAACTTGTGTGCACTGCATTTGTATAAGTCACTTTTCCAAAATCAAATTCCCAAGATCCTCCATGATTCATTGGATGTCCTTCAATTCCTTTTTGTCCAAAATGATTTACAATTTCAAAATTTGAAACCACCTTAGCTCCTGTTCTTTTTGCAATTGCTTCTACATCTAAAATGTGATCTTGGTGTGCGTGTGTGATTAAAATATAATCTGCTTCTAAAGTATTTATGTCAATATCTTTTGCTAATTCATTTGCAGTAATAAATGGATCTACAATGATATGTTTTCCGTTTGTTTCTATAGATAAGGATGCGTGCCCTAAGTATGTTACTTTCATAATTTCTGTTTTTCTTTATTAAACCGTCAAATTTAAAACTAAGAAATATTTTAACATAAAGTAAAAGCTTGTTTAATTTTTCTTTCTTGACTTTTGATTTTTTGGACTTCGACTACGTTCAGTCACCAGGTTGTTTTTCGTTATTTTAATTAATCATTCGAATATTATTTTGTTGAGAATATCGATATTGATTTTCAGCTACTAATGTTTTAAATTTTCATTAAAAAAATAATTCAACAACTACATATTTCATCCTAAAAATCACTACATTAACACATCTAAATTTCAAATTTTATGAAAAAGTCAATATTACTTACTGTTTTTCTAATGACAGTTTTATTTTGCTACTCTCAAAACAAATATTTTGAACATAGCATTCCTTATCAAGATTTTAAAATATTTAATGAAACTTTACATGAAGTAATTCCAGAACAAGTTATAAAAAGACTTGGAAAACCAGATAAAATATCGAAAGAGATTGGTAGTTTTGATGATGAACTTTACACTACTTATTCTTATACAAATCATGAATTTATTTTCAGTAATAATAATGAGGGAATCTTAACTCTTTCTTCTTTTCAAATTAAAGGTCATGATCTTCGTTTAAAATTTGGAGATTTTGAAGTTCGAACGAAAATCACACCTATTTCAGAAGTACTTAAAAAATTGAAAGTTGAAAGAGATGATGAAAATAATTTGTGGAGATTATACATAAGAGATGGCGATACAGTTTATGATAGTCATATCATTTTCTTTGAAGATTCGCAAGGAAAAGTAATTGTTGACTTCTTTGTCCCTTGTTAATTTTTATAACTTATAATATATTTTTTATTCAAAATTTTGCAAGCACACTTTACTTAGTGTGCTTTTGTTTTTTTGCAGTTTTATTAATGGATGTTCTTTCTTATCTTCACGAAAAAATAACATGAAGAATCACATCCAAATAGTTTATGACTATTCTATAATTGTTACTGCAATTACAATCATCTATAATATTTTAAATTTAAACATCACTAGAATAAAATCTAGTCATTTAATGCGTGAAAAATATAGAACTGAATTTAAAATCGAAGATTCGGAAGCTATAAATAATTTAATGGAATTATGGAGAAAGCAGGTTGATGAATCCAACGAAAAAATTCTCATCAATATTGGTTTACTTGTTCTCATTCTATTATTAATTCTTTTTAGTAGAGAAATTAGATTTAAAAAAAGAAATAAAAAAGCTTAGGGATTGTAGTGGAAAGCTTTTTTGAATTAAAAAATTAGAATTTCTTAGCAAAAGGAGGCGACCTAAGAAGCCCACGGATTGCTTAGAAATTCTTTTTTTTAAACAAAAAACTTGAAACGAAAAGCCCGACCCGTTAGGGAAAGTCCCAAATTAATTTATCTCAACTCCACATCCACTTTTATAATCTTAGAAACCTCCTCAAAATCTTTAATCCAAGCGATCATTAAATCTTTGTCTGTTTTTTTGGTGATTACAGGATAACGATTTAAACCTTTAGCATCAGAAATTGGGATAATTTCCATTTTTCCATTGTTATAAATGATGTGTAAAACTATTCTTTGTTGTCCATCTTCCGTGATTTCTTCATAGGTTGCAAAATAATTTCCGAAATTATCAGCAATCATTTGTGGATGTTTTGCAATAGAAGTTAGAAGGTTGGATTGCGAAAAATCAAAAGATTCATTTACTTTTTCTACAAAATTCACTCCTTGCTTTCCATCTGCTGCCGTGTACCAAATGATCCCTGTAGTTTTCCCATTAAAAGCAATCGAAGGACCAGTGTGTGGACAACCTTTTAATTTCCAATTATCTGGAGAAATTCGTTTTGCAACAGAAAAGTTTTCGCCATGATCTTCAGAAGTAATATTGTAAATATCACGATATTTTTCTGCTACAATATTTCGAAAAGCAATGTCGATTTTCCCATTTTTATTGACAAACAAATCCGTTCTACAACATTGGCAAGTTCCTGTAGAAAGCACTTTTTCATTTGTAAATTCTCCATTCTGATTTGTTTTAGCAAAATACAAACTACTTCCCTGCTTGATTTCTTTTGGTTTTCGATTGTCTAACCAAATAATTCCAACATTCCCAGAACCTAAAAGTGCTACGTCATAAAAACTCTGACTTCCAGAAGTTTCATCTTTCACTAATTTTTGCTTCTCTGTCCAAGTTTCCCCTTGATCTTTGGAAATCGAATAATAAATAAAACCTCCATATTTATTCTTTTTAGTAGCAGCCTTGATTCGAAAAATTGCAATTGTATTTCCAAAAGTATCTTGGATTATTTTCGCCATACTCTCCCCATGAGATTGCATTCCTTTTGATGGAAGAACGGTTTTGATTTTTGGTTGATTTATATTTTTATATTTTAAAATTGTAGTATAATTGGAATCAATTTCTTCTGACCAATTTAAAGTTATTTCACTTCCTTTCTTAGAAAAATAAGGTCCGGAAGCATTGTACTTATTTTTAGAAATAATTTCTTTTTCTAAAACTTTCACTTCAAAATCAGATGTTTTCACAACTGATTTTTTCTTTTCTGTACAAGAAATAATTAGTAAGGAAAAGATGGTTATTAGGATTGTTTTTCTGAACATGTTTTTAGTTTTTATACCACCCCTAGCCCCACCTTTTATAAGGAGGGGAATGAGTGATTCTGACTTCGCTTCGCTCAGTCTATTTTTTAAAATTAAAATTGGTATTTTATTCCTAAATCAACTGTTGATGGAGCTCCTGGTGTGAAAGAAGTTCTTCCCCATCTTGTTGAAGTTCTTGTAGAATATAATTTGTCAAATACATTGATGAAGTTTGCCCAAACTTTTACATTTTTGAATTTATAACTTGTTCTCAAGTTGAATAAATCATATCCTGCATATTCGTTTGTATTTGCTTCATCTGTATAATAATGATTGATGTGTTGCCACTCCATTGCAATACGAAAACCTTCTAAGTAATTTGGAGTATAAGCAATCTCCGTATTAGAAACCCAGCTTGGAGCTGTTGGCATTATTTTCCCACTATAATCTTTTGCTGGAGCTCCATTTTGAATCTGTGTCACATAATCTACAAATTCATGTTGTGAAAAAGCTCCACTTGTTCTGAAATGTACTTGTTTGGTTGGTGCAAAACGGAAAGAATATTCTAAACCATAATGTTTCGTTTCTCCTGCATTTCTATTCTCAAAAAGCTTTTTATCTCCATCTTTTACAGTTACAGAAACGATTTCATCTTTTCCTTTTAAATAATAAGCAGCGATATCGATATAAACTTTTTCATTGAAAAATGTTTTCCAAAAACCAATTTCGTAGTTCGTAAATTTCGCTGGATCTAATTCTGGCACAAAAGATCTTTTGTATAATTCTCCAACACTTGGCGGAACAAATCCTTTACTGAAGTTTCCATAAATATTTAAATTATTTTTCAAATTCAGAACTGAACCAATTCTTGGTGTTAGAGTATTAAAAGTTGTTACAGTATTTGGCGCTTTGAAGTTTGCGGCATCTTCTAATCTATTTGTAAAATCATAATTAAAAGAATCAAAACGAAGACCTCCATTGATAATTAAATTCTCTAAAAGTGCGTATTCTACAGTCAGATAACTACCAATATTGATTAAATCTACGGCATAATTTGAACGGAAATTTCCAGTCTGTGTATACGATGCAAATTGTCCTTCTGCATTTCTGTAAACTTCAATTTCTTCTGCTTTAAAAGTATTTGGACTAAAATCTAAACTCGCTCCAATATTGAATTTTAATCTAGCTGAAGGAATGCTCAAATTGTGTTGTACAATTGCTCCATAACTATTAAAACGGTTTTCATTTAATTCTCCAAAAGTATAAGAATCATTTTCCGCTCCATTATCAATTCTATAAGAAGGATTTTGCTGAATCGAATTATCTCTATAAACAAAAGTGAAAGAAGTTAAATTGTTTTCATTCCACAGATTTGACAAAGTAGAACGAAGACGAAAAGCTAACACATCACGAAAAGTAAATGTGTGATTTGAAGAAAAATCTTTGTCATAAAACTTATCTTCACCGATACTTCCACTCATATCACTACGATATTTGATATGCGAAAAAGTAGTTGTCCATTTTAATTTCTCTGAAAATTCATGATTGATTTTTCCTGATAAAGCAGTCTTATTAAAATCTCCATATTCTCTATAACCATCGGTAATTCGAGCTCTATATCCTCCTAAATAAACTCCAGTTTTTCCAAAAGTTTTAGAAATATTTACATCTGCTCTTTCATATCCGTTAGAGTTCCCACGAACTGAAATTGCTCCAGATAAATCTTTTGTTGGATTTGCTGTTAAAAAATTAATCGCTCCACCAACTGCTTCACTTCCATATAATGATGAATATGGTCCTCGAATTACTTCGATTTGTCTTGTTGCTGCAAGATTCATTTCTAAAAGTGCATTATGATTGAAAACCCCAGTCGGACGAATTGGAATTCCATCTTCTAAGTATAAAAACAAACTTTTTGTAGAAATTGGTTGACGAATCGACATCATGTGTTGTTCGTTTCCTAAATCAACCATGTTTACTCCAGCAACCTGATTTAATACTTGATCGGCAGTATTCGGTTCTTCTTCTTCGATTGTTTTTGCCGAAATCGCAGAAATTGCAATCGGAACTTCTTTTCTATTTTGTGTGGTTCTTGAAGCAGAAACAACAACAGTTTCTAATTCTAGCGTAGATTCTTTTAATTTTATTTCTAAAACTTCACCTGTAATTTGTACTTTTTTAGAAATAAATCCAATCATAGAAACTTCTACAAATTGCTTTTCTTTTACATTTTCAAGTGTGAATTCTCCTTGTTCATCAGTTGTTGTCCATTCTTCAGAATTTTCGACAATCAGTGTAACACCAAGTAAAGGATTTCCATTTTTTTCATTTGTTACTTTTCCTTTTACAGTGATATTTTGGGCATATGTTGTTAATCCCATTAGTAAAATTGTTACTAGAGATAAAATTGTATTTCTCATTTTTGAGTACGATTTGACGTATTGAAAATCTTTTTGTTTTCAATATTTATAACCGTTATCGATTTTCAGAAAAATAATCTAGAATACTTTTATAAAATACATTCATATTAGTATAGTCACGAGTTACAAACTCGCGACAGCAATTAATTTTCACTTTAAAAAAATCAATATGGTTTTATTGTTTTTTAATTAAAATTTCTTTGTAGTTGTTTGGGAAATTTGTCTTTTTACAAAGTAGGTTATTTATTGAATTACACACCTCTAGCCTCTCTCGAGAGGGGAATTTGTAAGTCTGTAAATAATTGTAATATTAAATTTAATTCACTTGTAAACTTCCCATTTTGTAGATTATAGATGTTAATTTCAAGGCATAACTATTCTTAGAAATAGGAAAATACTTCTAATTTATAATAGTCATTATCACGATTAAAATCTTATGAGGGAATTTTGTTTCATAAAAAACACACCCCTAACCCCTCTCAAGAGGGGAACTTGATAAACTGAATGCTATTATACAAAATCAATCGTGATAATGTTTAATCTTGAAAATAAATCTATATTAAGAAATTGGTGGTTTGTCTAAATCGTAAATGAGATTAAAATAGGCTAGTTCTCTTGCGAAACTGGGGTTTTCAAGAGATGTTTTAGGTCTTTTTATTTGAATTATAGCAAAATCTAGAAGACTTACAGGATACTTTGACATATCAATTTCAGGTAACCCTGTGTGATCATGATTATGATTATCTTCATCATGATCTACATGATAAGCTTTGTGCATCTGCTTTTTCAAATAACATTTTCCATTACAAGCCAAAGCTGGCTTATTTCGGTTTTCACACAAAACAGAAACAATATAATCTTTATTTACATGATACTCCAATACAGGCACAATTGGTCGAACCATTGCGACAAAATAAAGTATGTAAAAAAAAATTCCTGCTATTTGTGATTTCATTGTTTATTCAAAAATAAAAGCACGCAAATGTAGTATGATTTTGAAAAATAAACAATACTTAAACTGAATAAGCTTAAATATTGTTATTCGATGTTAATTTTTTGAACTGATAAAAAACTCTTTCTAAAAGACGTAAATCATCTGTAATAATTTCCGCAGTTCCTTTCATTTCTTGCTGAAAAGGAATCTCTTTTTTATAGTTTGTAATCAGTTTATCATTAGCAATAACTACATCAATATGGTAATTCCCAGAGTTATCCGGAATTTTAGAAATCGATTGTACATTTCCGATCAACATTCCAAATTCGTTATAAGGAAAATTATCCAATTTCATCAAAACCTTCTGACCAATTCTAATTTTACCAGAATTTCTTCTTGGAATCTGAATCTTACTGATATACACAGATTTTTCGATTGGTAAAATATGGAAAACCAAATCTCCTTGTTTTAAATTCTGATTTTCATGCCAAATATTTAAAAAAGAAACTTGTCCGTGAATCGAAGATTTCAACACATATTTTAGTTCCCAATCTTTAATTGCTCTTTTTAAATTATTGAAAGATTGTACAACTTTTTTACGCAGCTGCGTATCATCTTGAATTTTACGAATTTCAGTAGATTTTGAGTTTTTATCAATAGTAGCCAATCTTTGTTTTACAGCTGAAATGTCGTTATTTATTGATTTAAACTGCTTTTCAAAATTTAAAAACTCCAATTGTTTTTTCTCATATTCTTGTGTAGAAATAATTCCTTTATCATGAAGTTTTTTATTTCTTTCCAATTCTTTTTTCTGAAAATTCAACTCTTTTTGTTGCAATTCTTTTTGTGTGTAAAAAGTGTTCAACTGTTGATTTGCTTGAAAAATCTCTTCTTTTATGGCAAGAAAATCACCTTCATAAGGATGTAATTTTTGATGAAGAATATAATTAGTATAATTCGTTTCAAAAACCTCGAAAGCATTATTTACTTCACCCAACAACATTGGATCTAATCTTTCAAAAGGAAAATAAAAATGTGCTTTGTTCGATTTTACAGTATCTACTATTTTTTTAAGTTTAAAAATATCATGATAATCTCCACTATTTTCTAAAACAGCAAGCACACTATTTTTCTGAACTTCGCTATTATTAGAAACAAAAATCGTATCAATATTCGACGTAATTTTTGTGTAAATTTTCTCTGGTGGAATTTCCGTTGTAAGCGTTGCTTCTCCAGCAATTTTATCTGGATATTTTATAAACCAAGTCAGTGCCAACAAAAGAAACACTGTAATAAATAAAATAGAATTTCCCCACCTAAGAAAAGCATGTGGAACATCTTCTAATATCTCACGAATTTCTTCGCTTCTTAACTCTATGTCGTCTTCTTGTAATGGCATTTAACTTCCTAACTCTAATTGATTTTTAACTAAATGATAATAATTTCCTTCTGCATAAACTAACTCATCATGCGTTCCTACTTCTACAATCTTTCCTTTTTCAAGAACCACAATCTGATCTGCATTTTTAACCGTACTAAGCCTGTGTGCAATCACAATTACCGTTTTATTTGTAAAAAAACGATTTAGATTATCCATAATAATTCGCTCATTATTTGCATCTAAAGCAGAAGTTGCCTCATCGAAAAATAAGATTTTTGGATTTTTATAAACAGCTCTCGCAATCAATAATCGTTGTTTTTGTCCTGTACTCAAACTTCCTCCTTCTCTACCTAAAGTGGTGTTATAATTTAACGGAAGACTTTCGATATACTCTCGAATATTTGCAACTGTAACAGCTTCAATTAATCGTTTTTTATCAATATAATTTTCTCCAATCGCAATATTTTTGGCAATCGATTCATCAAAAACAAAACCTTCTTGCATTACAACTCCACAGTTTTCTCTCCAAACTTTCGGATCAATATTTTCTAAATCAATGTCTCCAACTTTAATCTTTCCTTTATTTACTTTATAAAAACTCAAAAGTAGTTTCAATAATGTTGTTTTTCCACTTCCACTCGTTCCTACAATTGCAGTAATTTTATTCGCAGGAATGTTTAGGTTCAAATTTTCAATTACAGGATCATAACTATTCGGATATTGAAAAGTAATATTATTCAGCGTGATATCTGTTTTTTCTGGAAGCTCTAAATTTCGCTCCATGTTATCTGGAGTTTCATTTGGCGTATTGTGAATTTCCAAAAGTCGTTCCATTGCAATCTTTGCATCTTGAGCATCTTTTATAAAATTAATCAGATTTAAAACAGGAACATTTAATTGACCAACAATACTTGCAATTGCCAACATTGTTCCCAGCGTTAATTCTCCTTCAATCACCAATGCAGCAGAAACTACCGTAATCAAAAGGTTTTTTAATTCATTTATAAAAGAAGAACCAGTACTTTGTGTTTGTTCTAAAACCAAACTTTTCATGGCTGTTTTATAAAGAATTGCTTGTTGAAATTCCCACTTCCAACGCATTTTTGTTTCTGCATTGTGAAGTTTTATTTCTTGCATTCCGTATAAAAGTTCATGAACTTTATCTTGTTCACTACTTCTTTGAGCAAAAAGTAGATAATCTAATTTTTTTCTTCGTTTTAGGAAAAAAGTAATCCATAGGAAATAGAAAATACTTCCTATTAAGAATATTGTAAAAATCTTCCAGTTAAAAAATGCTAGAATAAATCCGAAGATTAACAAATTGAAAATAGAAAGAATTACATCTAAAAATGAAGTTGTAATTAACTTTTTGATTCTTTCATGATCATTAATTTTCATAATCATATCTCCAATTGCAGCTTTTTGGAAATAAGAAATCGGAAGCTTCATTAATTTATAAATAAAGTCCGAAATCATAGAAATATTAATTCTGGAACCAATATTTAATAAAAGCCAGCTTCGTATTATTTCAATTGAGCTTCTTCCTAAAAAGATTGCTAATTGAGCCATCAACATTAAATATACAAAACTAATATCTTGGTTTTGAATTCCAATATCTACAATACTTTGCGTTAAAAAAGGAAGGATTATTTGTAGAATACTCGCTACCATCAACCCAAGAAGTAACTGAAATAAATATTTTTTATATCTGAAGAAATATCTAGTAACAAATGAAAAATCGGATTTACTTCTTTTTTCATATTCCGAATTCATTTTATAAAATTCTTCCGAAGGCTCTATTAAAAGTAAAATTCCGTCTTCTGTATTTTCATCCGCATGTCTATCAATCCAATGATTAATAAATTCCTTTTCTGTTACTGTATATTTTCCAATAGCTGGATCGGAAATGTAAATTTTATAACCATTTCTTTTTTTCTTTATGTCATAAACTACAACATAATGTTTCTTATCCCAATGAACAATAAAAGGGAAAGGTGCATCTAGTAAAGTATTAAAATCAAGCTGATAAACTGTACTTTTAAAACCAATTTTTTCTGCTGCATCACTTAAACCAAATAACAAACTTCCATCTCCACGATTTGTTTTGGCTAATTCTCTAAGTTTTTCAATCTGGATTGTTTTACCATAATGTTTTCCGATAATCTTTAAACAAGTAGGTCCACAATCTTTTCTTTCAGCTTGTGTATAATGGGGAAATCTTTTCAAAAATCTTATTTATTATCTTTAAAATATAAATTAACTTTATATAAGAACAAATTTATTATTTTTTCACACTTATTAAAATTATTTCAAAAATTTAAGAAACAAATAATAATTGCGAAACTTCATTTTCTCTTTCTTCAATCATTTCATCAATGAAGTACAACATATCTTCAAATTCATATTTTTCAGGAAATTTTCTACCATTTATAACTGGAAGTGGTGTAAAGTTGATCTCATTTTGATCACACCAAGCTTTTTCATCTTTTAAAACTTGTAAATATTGAGGTTTTGATGGTTTATTCCATTTCTCAACCCAATAATTTTGCTCATGATCATAACCAAAAATATCATGTAACGCTTCCATTATATCATTTGGTTGCTCATGATAAATTTCTAACAATCTCAAAGGAATAATATCTCTGACATGCGTTAAAGATTCTGCTGAGGAATTAAATCTTAAAATGATTTTGATGTTTTCATTATCTAGTTCTAGAATTTTATCTAAAATCTCGTGTTTTTCCTTACAATATTTACACAATGGATGTGTAACCATCATAATCTCAAAAGAACCATTTGGGTTTCCTAAAACAATTTCATTAGAAATATTTTCTTTTGGTAATTCGTCTTCACGCTTAAATATAGTATCAAATACCTCATGATCTCTTTTAAATCTAGCATTTGAGATATAAGCTTTTTTCAATTCTTGTTTGTCCTTGATTAATTTTTTCAATGGAAACCAGATTCCCGCACTTATAATTCCGAAAACTCCGAAGATTAATGTTGATGTAAAGAATTCTTTATTAAAAACAAATTCACCAAACATGAAATAAAATAATCCTGCTTGAGCAAATAATATTGCAACAGTTCCTAAACACAGTTTACACCAATCTTTTAAAACAAACTTTTGAACATATAGAGAATAAAGAGAAATAGGAATTCCTAAAAAAGCAACAATTAGTGGAAAAGTATAATTAGCAAAACCTAAAAAAGACGTTGCTATCCAAAAAAGTGAATACGATGAGAAAAATAAAATAGTAAGATCACTTAATTTTAAACCTAATAATTTTGAATTTGATTTAATAATAGAATTACAACCTACATTATCTTCTGAATTACAAATTTTATCTCCCAAGTAAGAATTGATTTCCAACTCTTGAAAAACGATCAGCACAGAAAGTGTAGTTCCGAGAAGTAATAAAGCAAAATTTATAAATTCTATTCCTGAATTAAATCCAAAAGAAAAAACTAATACTAAAGGAATTAAAATAGAAGCTATAGAAAGTGGTAATAGACTTTTTTTATTTGAAGAAATATCTAAAGATTCAGGTTTCTCTATTAATAAACAGATACCTGTCCACATTTTTAGGAATACTTCTTTAGTTATTTTTTTAAATTTTTTCCCATCTGTTGATACTTCCCAATCATCATTTTCTATTTTAACAAGTACAATTATTTTATCTTGACCTTTGTTAAACTGAGCTAAAAATGAATCTTCAAAATAATCAAGAGTTTCTGGCTCCACAGGAACTTCAAAAGCACTGGATTCTATCTTAAAATGATTAAATAAATCTGTAATTGAAAACAAAGAAGGATAGTCAGGATGTGTCATTAATTGCATCTTTACTTCCTCTTTATCTACTTTTATGTCATAAATTTCTAAAAATTTATAAATCAAATTAAAAATATTTTCTTCCATTTTGCACTTCTATATTAAAAATAAATTGTTTGTTAATAAATAAAATATTATTGAAAAATATAGTATATAATAATCACACAGAGCCTTACCAAAGTTAAAATATCATACTATTTTACATATTTGCAAATTATACAATTCTATTTGAAATAAAATTATAATAATTTAAACTTAAGTAAAAAAATATCTTATTCTAATTTTGAAAAGGCTCTAAAATTCAAATTTCATTTCTTTCTAAGAACTCTTATAATTCCTTCAGAAATAAAAAAATGAGTTAAATTTTACTAATCGAATACATCTTCAATTGGCATTAGGTAACATGGTTGACATTCTCCATTAGGACATTTACCATTTCTACAAATTGTAGTTTAACCTCCACCGATTTTTTTCTTAGCATCTCAACTTAAAGTCTTAGCTCCTGCTAATTTTTGTATTTTTTCAATTTAATTTTAGATATAACTGTTAAATAAAATATCCCTTACTAAAAGCAAGGGATATTGAATAATTTTATGTTATCCGATTGGGTCTTCTCCAAAACAAGGTGAACATCTTCCAGTAGAAGGACACCATCCTCCTGTACAGTAGTTTGAGTTCCCACCATTAATTTCTTTTTGAGCATTTTTGTTTAACGTCTTAGCTCCTGATAATTTTTGTAATTTTTTCATAATTAAAATATAGTTTGAAATTCACTTCAATTTATTTTAAGACACCTGAAGTGTTTTATGTCTTATAGCAATTAGATATTCTAATCAATTTTATATTGACAAACATATAAACAAAAAGATTAAAAAACAATTATTTTAACATTTTAAATACATTATTTATTGTTTTTTAGTTTTAATCTTAAATCAATACTGTATTTTTAACAATATTATATAATTAAAAAATCTCTTACTTTTCAGTAAGAGATTTTGTTTAATATTTTAAATTATACTATCCGATTGGATCTTCACCAAAACATGGTGCACAATTTCCAGTTGATGGACACCATCCTCCAATACATCTGTTAGAGTTCCCACCATTAATTTGCTTTTGAGCGTTTTTGTTTAACGTTTTAGCTCCTGATAATTTTTGTAATTTTTTCATAATTAAAATATTAATTTTTTGGTTATACTTCAATTTATTTAAAGACACTTGAAGCTTTATGTCTTATCATTTCAATTTTAAAATTTCTTTTTTTTTACTCTTCTTCTATTCCAAATATAGAATAAAATATTTTATAATAAAAGTTATTTTTATTTTTTTAACATTTTTTTACATGTTATAATACTATATTAACTACAATACATGTCTATTTATTATATTTTAACAAATATTATTTATATTAAAATATCATTTTCATAACTTAAAGTTGTAAAACACAAGAAAACCTTACATAAAACAATAAAAAAACCGTCTTTTGATTATGAATAAATCAAAAGACGGTTTAAATATTAATTAAACGTTATTATTAAATAACTTCTTTAATCTTATATCTTGTTTCATGTGGTTTATTTCTCACCACTAATTCTCCAATAAATCCTGCTAAGAATAACTGTGTTCCTATAATCATTGTAGTTAATGCAATATAGAACCAAGGATTCTCAGTGATAAGAATTGCTTTTTCTCCTATAAATAGTTTATAAAGCTTCAATGCTCCTATAAAACCTGCTGCAAACAAACCTACAATAAACATAATTGTTCCCATCAATCCAAAAAGATGCATTGGTCTTTTTCCAAAGCGTGCTAAAAACCAAATAGAGATTAAATCTAGAAAACCATTGATAAAACGATCTATTCCAAATTTAGAAACTCCGTATTTTCTAGCTTGATGAATTACCACCTTTTCTCCTATTTTAGAAAAACCAGCATTTTTGGCAAGTACAGGGACATATCGATGCATCTCTCCATAAACCTCAACATTTTTCACTACATCTTTATGATATGATTTCAATCCACAATTAAAATCATTTAATTGTACTCCTGAAGTCTTTCTTGCTGCCCAATTAAATAACTTAGATGGTAAATTTTTTCGAATAACTGAATCATAACGTTTTTTCTTCCACCCAGAAACTAAATCATACCCATCTTTTACAATCATATCATAAAGTTCTGGAATCTCATCTGGACTATCTTGAAGATCTGCATCCATAGTAATGATCACATCTCCTCTTGTTTCTTTAAACGCTGCATGCAAAGCTTGAGATTTTCCGAAATTTCGTAAAAAGCGAATTGCTCTCACATTCGGATTTTTTTCTTTAAGCTTCGTAATCACTTCCCAAGAATCATCCGTACTTCCATCATCTATGAAGATAATTTCATACGAATATTGATTGGCTTGCATTACTTTCACAATCCAATCATGTAATTCCTTTAAAGATTCGTCTTCATTAAGAAGTGGAATAACGATTGATAAATTCATAAATAGAAAATTAGTTTAATTCAGGTCTTTTTCTTCTTAAAATCAATGATAATAACAATCCTAAAATAGAATATATAGTTAAATAAGAAGCATAAGCTTGAATGTATGTTTTAAATCCAGGGCTTTTTCTACTATTCTTTTTCATTGTTTCTATTTCAGTTCTCTGTTTTCCGAAACTTTCTTTAATTTGCTCTTTCTCTTCGTCAGATTTTGCAGTTTCCAAAGCCTTTGCTTGATTTGCTAAATTATCTTCTTTGATTTTATCTAAACTAGAAATTCTCAATTCAATAACCTCCATTTCTTTTTCTGGAAATATTTTAGCTACTAAAGAAATAGTTAAAATATGAATAAGAAAACCAATCACAATTGTTATAAAATAAGATGAAAAAGCTTGTTTGAATGTGATAAATCCTTCTAACCCTTTAATTGTTGATGCAATAGCTAAAATTCCTACAACTAAAACAATTGCAAATGTTAATAAAAACAACCATTGAGATACTAATAACCCAATATTTATTGTGTAGCTATAAATTGTTAACAAGGATAGGCAAGCTCCTAATATAATACCAAAAGTGACTCCTTTTTTCTTAATTACTTTATTCATTATTCTTTATCTTTTATTTAAAGATAGCAAAGATACTTTTTTTCAATTATTATTTTTTTTATTTAAAGGATTTATTAAAAATCTTCCACAAATTCTTTTTCAATAATATTATTTTAATTTCAAAACAAAAAAAATGTAAGCTTTAAGAAACTAACTTTAAACAACTTAAAACAAAACCTCAAAGAAAAATTAAAATTTATTGCAAAAACTCTTGCAAAAAACGAAAACCTACGTATATTTGCAGCGGCAAGTCTTACACAACTAGCTCCCTTTGAATCCCCCAGGGTCGGAAGACAGCAAGGGTATTAGGTTGTAGCAGTGTGATGTAAATAGCTTGCCATTTTTTGTTTCTATACTTCACTTCTTTTTGGAAACAAAAAACCAATCTTTCGATTGGCTTCTCTTATAATTCTAATAATTTTTGTTGCTGTTTGATTAATTTCAGTCGATCTCTAGAAAAAGGGATTACATCTGTCATAAACTCATGAAAATCATTTTCAAAACTAGAATAATTATCTTTTAAATCCTGGATAGCTTCTTCCATTAAAGAATCATGCTTGGTACGCTTACTCATCCCAATCAGCACTTTTTCAATACTATCTACATTTTGATAATTAAACAACATATCTTCTCGTTTTAAATAAACTAAAAACTGCTGCGCTTTTTCTGGTAAAATTTCTTTATTTTTTTCTAATAAATCATAAACTCTTTGTGAATAATCATTCAATTTTATAGAGGAATAAGATTCCCAGTTTTTTGCCAAAAAATGATCATAAAAAATATCAATAATTACTCCAGCATAATGCCTATACTTTTCATCTAATCTTTTTTTACTTCTTTTAAATATCGGATTCGCATCAGTGAACTCGTCAATAGCTCTATGCAACAATATTCCTAACTGAATTTCTTCTTCAAAATCCAAATACTGTTTTCCCTTTACAGCATCTGCTATAAAATTTCCAATACAAATATTTTCATTGTTAAAAGATAAAAAAGTATGTGCTAAATAATTCATTTATGATATTCTGATTTTCTAGTTATTTTCTAAGTAAAAATGAGATTTTACGCTATTAAAATTGCTTTGTTTTAAAAACAATCTTTCGACTCGTTTTAAAGTTATAAAAACTTTAAACATAAAACGAATTTATTCCATATTTACTTACAATTTATATTCTTTCTTTCTGAATATCTAGAATAAATCTTATAGTTTTAACACCTATTTAAAAACATATTTTTCATAAAACAAAAAAAGAGACCTTAAATTAAGACCTCTTTTTTAACTCTATGTTTATAATATTATTTATACTGAGCTGCCAAACGTTTTGCTTCTGGAAGATATGCTTGCAAAGCTTTAATTCGAGAATCATTTGAAGGATGCGTACTCATAAACTCTGGCGTACTACTTCCTCCTGTTTTTTCTTTCATACGAACCCAAACCTGCACAGCTTCTTCTGGCTCATACCCTGCCATAATCATAAAAACCATTCCTAGTTTATCCGCTTCATCTTCGTGTACTCTACTATATTTTAAAACACCTAATTGAGAACCTACTCCATAAGCCATATTCCACATTTCTTGCTTTTTCTGACTTTCTCCAGAAGTTGCAAAAGCTACAGCTAACCCTCCATATTGTTGCAACTGTCCTGTAGTCATTCTTTCTTGTCCGTGTTTTGCAAAAGCATGTGCAACTTCATGCCCCATAATTGCTGCAATTCCATCTGTATTTTCAGCAATTGGTAAAATTCCTGTATAGAATACAACTTTTCCACCTGGCATACACCAAGCATTAATTGTTTGATCTTCGATAAGATTAAATTCCCAACGATAACTATCTGCTTCAGAAGCCATATTATTCGCTCGCATAAACTTATCTACTGCTTCAGAAATCCTTCTTCCTACTTCTTTAATTTCATTTGTTTTAGCAACATCCTTAGATTTAGGATTATTTGCTAAAAATTCATCATACTGTTGAAAACTCATTGGCAAAACTTTCGCATCACTCACGAAATTTACTCTTGACCTATTTGTAATCGGTACTGTAGAACATCCAATAGCTAAACCAACGGCTGCCATGGAAACAAAGATTTTTTTCTTCATCATTATTTACTATAATTTTTAAAAGATTAAATCTACAAATTCTATCTTTACGTTTTAAAATAATTTTAGATAGAAGAATGGAGACAAAAGTTGAGAATCAATCCAAAAACGTTTTTGATATCCCAAAAAGTATTACAAATACTGGAAAATTTTTACAGTTTATTTCTACAAAAGCAGCAGTAAACTTCGCTATAAAAATATTTTTCACTCCTATTCGCTTCAAAACTCCTGACAGAGAGAAAATGATGCGAAAAAGTGCAAAAATGGAGACAATTATGGTGCCAGGCTTAAACAAAGAAGTTGCTGTTTATACTTATGGATATTCAAAAAAAAGAGCGCTTTTGGTTCATGGTTGGTCAGGAAGAGGAACACAGCTATATGCTGTAGCGGATAAACTTTTAGAAAAAGGCTATATGGTATATACTTTTGATGCTCCTGCACACGGAAAATCTCCAGGAAAAAGCACAATGATGAAAGAGTTCATCGATGTAATTGCTTTTATGAAACAAAAATTCGGACCTTTTGATGCTGCTGTTGGTCACTCTTTAGGAGGAATGGCTCTTTTAAATAATGTTAAACAAGGATTGAATATTAAAAAACTTGTTACTGTTGGAAGTGGAGATGTAATTTCGGATATCATTGAAATGTTTATCGATAAATTAAAACTAAAAAAGAAAATTGCTCCACTGATGAAAAAAGCAATTGATAAAAAGTTCAACCTAAACTTAGATGATTTTTCAAGTAGTGTTTCTGCCAAGTCTGTAAAAATACCAACATTAGTTGTTCATGATACAGAAGATAATGATGTTCCTGTAAGTTGTGCTCATAGCATTCGACAGAATTTGGAAAATGGAGAACTTTTAATAACAAACAACCTAGGTCACCGAAAAATCTTAAGAGATAAACAAGTTATTGAAAGAATTAGCAAATTTATAGTAGAAGATTAGTAAGATTTTAAATATAAATACAAAAAGAACTTACTAACTTCATAAAACATTAAAATATTTAGAGATGAGAAAAATAGTAGTTCTTTTTGCAATGATTATGTTAGTAGGCTGCTCGGGAAATGCACAGCAGAAAAAAGAGGAAGAAGCAAAACCTAAATTCCCTTTAGAAAGAACCGATGCAGAATGGAAAAAAATACTAACTCCTGAACAATATTTTGTGTTAAGACAAAAAGGGACAGAAAAACCTTTTAACAATAAGTATGATAAGTTCTATAAAGATGGAGTCTATGTTTGTGCTGCAGATAGTACAAAGTTATTTCTGTCAGAACATAAATATGATTCAGGAAGTGGATGGCCAGCTTTTGATACAGCAATTCGAAAAGATATTTATATTGCCAAGGATAATAGTTATGGTTTAAGTAGAGATGAAGTTCTTTGTGCAACTTGTGGTGGACATTTAGGTCATGTATTTGATGATGGACCAATAAACACTACAGGTATTAGATATTGTATCAATTCGGCTGCTCTGCAATTTATACCAAAAGATGATGAATCTATTTTAGAAAAAAAATAATGGAAAATTACCCAAAAGGAAAATCAGAAGAAGAATGGAAAAAAATTCTTTCTCCTGAAGAATATCGAATTTTAAGAGAAAAAGGAACGGAATATCCTAATACTGGAGAATACAATCTGTCTTTTGAAGACGGAATCTATTGTTGTGCTGGTTGTCATTCAAAATTATTTGAATCAGGACATAAATTTGCTTCCAATTGTGGTTGGCCTTCTTTTGACGAATCGATTGAAGGTGCAATTGAATATAAAAAAGATAGATCACATGGAATGTATCGAATAGAAGTTCTTTGCGCAAATTGTGGAGGACATCTAGGACATGTTTTCGATGATGGTCCTACTGAAACTAGAACTAGATATTGTATCAATTCTGTTTCGATCAAACTTGATAAAAAATAAAATTCATAAAAAAAGCCAACTTAAATTAGTTGGCTTTTGTATTTTTTAAAAAGTATTTTCTTTATGAATAATGAAAATTGCTGGTCTTTTATGTAAATCTGGTGTTTTTGATTTCCATTCCTTCACCGTAAATGTTTTAATGTATTCTGAAGGAAGCGTAATATCACAAGCGACACATAATCTAGTTTTTGGTGATAAAATTTCTTTCAAGTCAGCTAACATTTTGTCATTACGATAAGGAGTTTCAATAAAAATCTGCGATTGATCGTGATCAAAAGAAAGTTTTTCTAATTGTTTAATTTTCTTCTTTCTTTCTGATTTATCAATTGGTAAATAACCATTAAAAGCAAAACTTTGTCCATTCATTCCTGATCCCATCATAGACATAATAATCGATGAAGGACCAACTAAAGGAACTACTTGAATTCCTTTTTGATGTGCAAGCTTTACTACCTCAGCTCCAGGATCTGCAATTGCAGGAACTCCCGCTTCAGAAATTAAACCTACAGATTTTCCTTCCATACAAACATCTAAATAATGTTGTACTTCTAGAGGATCTGCATATTTTCCTAAAGACATCATCACTAAGGATGGTTGTGATTTACTCGGTGTAATTTTTTTGATAAACTTTCTTGAAGTTTTCTCATTTTCTACAATAAAATGATCTATCATAGAAACAACTTTTTTCACAGAAAGTGGTAAAACTTCCAACGGTTCTGTTTCTCCTAAAGTTGTAGGAATTAAATAAAGTTTACCAATATTATTCATTGTTTTCTAATTTAGAAATAATTACATCACAAGATTTATCCAACATTTCAAAAACATCATCAAAACCTGAAGCTCCTCCATAATAAGGGTCTGGAACTTCTTTATTTTCATTAGGATAAAGTTCATTTAAAATCAAACGAACTTTATCAACTTGACTTTTTGTATTTGCTAAAGAAATTACATTTTGATAATTTGATTTATCCATTACATAAATAATATCAAACTTTTCAAAATCTTCTTCTCTAAATTTTCTAGATCTTTGCTCAGTAATATCAATCCCGTTCTTGTTGGCAACATCAATAGATCTAGAATCTGGTAATTCTCCAGAATGATAACCACTTGTTCCTGCTGAATCAACAAAAATTTTAGAGCTATCAACTTTGGATTCTAAAATTCCATGTGCTAAAGGGGATCTACAAATGTTCCCTAAGCAAACCATTAATATTCGAATCATGTATTAATTTAATATGAAAGTTTCTTAGTAAGCTCATCCACGTATTTCTTGAATTGCTTATCCGTATCTATCAAGTTATCAACAGTTTTACAAGCATGTAATACAGTTGCATGATCACGTTTTCCTATTTGAGCTCCGATACTTGCTAAAGAAGATTTAGTCAATCTTTTTGCAAAATACATTGCTAATTGTCTTGCTTGAACTATTTGTCTTTTTCTTGTTTTTGATTGTAAAGTAGCTACATCAATATCAAAATAATTCGAAACAATTTTCTGAATATATTCTATGGAAATTTCTCTTTTTGTACTTCTTACAAATTTTTCTACAACACTTTTAGCAAGTGATAAAGAAAATTCTTTTTTGTTAAAAGAAGCTTGAGCAATCATTGAGATTAATACTCCTTCCAACTCACGTACATTAGATTTTACATGCTTTGCAACGTATTCAATAACTTCGATAGGCATTTCAACTCCATCTCTAAATAATTTGTTTTGAAGAATTGAAATACGAGTTTCAAAATTTGGAACTTGTAATTCTGCTGATAATCCCCATTTAAACCTAGACAAAAGTCTCTGTTCGATATCTTGCATATCTACTGGCGCTTTATCAGAAGTAAGAATTACTTGTTTTCCATTTTGGTGAAGATGATTAAAAATATGAAAGAATACATCCTGCGTTCCTGTCTTACCAGATAAAAATTGTACATCATCAATAATCAATACATCAATCATTTGATAGAAATGAATAAAATCATTTCTTGTATTTCCTTTTACAGAATCAATATATTGTTGTGTAAATTTTTCTGAAGATAAGTAAAGAACTGTCTTGTCAGGATATTTGTCTTTGATATCAACTCCTATTGCATGAACTAAATGTGTCTTTCCTAAACCTACACCTCCATAAACTAAAAGTGGGTTAAATGACGTTCCTCCAGGTTTGTTTGAAACAGCTAAACCTGCAGATCTTGCTAATCTATTTGACTCTCCTTCTATAAAACAATCGAAATTGTAATTAGGATTAAGTTGCGATTCAATTTTTACTTTCTGAATTCCTGGAATAATAAAAGGATTTTTCAATTCTCTTTTATCTCCCATAGAATTATTGGCTGCTATGTTCCCTCCTCCTCTAGTTACTTCTAAAGGAACTGTAACTCCTTGTTGTCTATTTAAAGGATTTCTGTTTGAACTCGGAATTTTTACAGTATGTGGATTATTACTACTGTATACATTTTCCATTTTAACATCATACACCAATTTCGCATCTCTCCCAAGCTCCTTTACAAGAGCTACTCTCAATAATTTTATATAATGCTCTTCCAACCATTCATAGAAAAACTTACTAGGTACCTGAATTGTCAAGGCTACTCCAGAAAGTTTCATAGGTTTTATGGGCTCAAACCATGTTTTATAGGCTTGAGGTTTAATATTATCTTTAATAAAAGACAAACACTTTTCCCAAACTGAAGATGCAGTTTTAGTCATTCTATCTGTACTGGTATTTTGAGTTAAATTTAATTGCAACTTAATAAAGTTTTTATCAAAGATTTAAGGCTACAAAAGTGCTAATATATTTTAGGATAAAAAAATTGAATTGCTATTGCTTCTTATTTTTTTTTTCCGTAAACTGATACTGAAGCCTAAAAAACTTGTAGCAATTAACTTGCGTATCTTTTTCACTTACTAAACGTATTTTTTTCGGTATAATTTTGGAAGATAATTTAAACCTCTAATTAAAATTTTTCGTAATCTTTTTTTTTCAAAAATAAACTTTGGAGTATAGAATTTCTAACAATAAAATATCCGATAATTTTGGACAATTACTTTCTAAAAATTCAATGTCATATATTATTTTTTACTCGAACTAAATTCTAAATCAAATCTTGGTTTTAAAAATTTAAATTATTTCTTTCTATCACAAAAAAAATCATTTCATTTAATAACTAAATTTTCAATAAAGCTAATTACATTTGTTGGAAGTTTAGACTTCTCTAAAACCACTCATATTTGAAACAAACATGATAACACATCAAACACAGATTCGCGTTCGCTATGGCGAAACGGATCAAATGAGCTACGTATATTACGGCAATTACGCCGAATACTTCGAAACAGGTAGAATCGAATGGCTTCGTAACATAGGTATATCCTACAAAGCCATGGAAGAATCTGGGGTAATGCTTCCTGTTCTTGATTTAAATGTAAAATATCTTAAGCCGGCAAGATATGATGATCTTCTTACTGTAAAAACAACTTTAGAGAAATTACCTACTGCTAAGATCGTTTTTCAGTATGAAATATTTAACGAAAATGAAGAACTTTTAACAACGGGAAGTACTACTTTAGTTTTCATCGATATGAAAAAAAATAGACCAATAAAAGCTCCTAATTATTTCTTAAATAAAGTTAAAAATTTTTTTTAATTAAATCTCAATAATTTTTAAACATCTTAGCTCTTCAAACTGAATTTTAACATTTTCAGCATCTTTTTTTCGAACAGAAATTATGTACTCACATTGTAACTCCATTTTTTGATTTACAATGTCGAGTTTTCTGTCTTTAATTACTCGCATTACTTTGTTCATATGTGGGTAATCAAAAGTCAGTTGAAAATGAACATCAATCGTTCTTTCTACAATCGAAGAAGCATCTAAAGCCATTTGCGCACCTGTTCGATAAGCATTAATCAATCCTCCAACTCCTAATTTTGTTCCTCCAAAGTATCGAACAACTACTATCAAAACATTTGTAATTTCTTTTGAAAGAATTTGTCCATAAATTGGTTGTCCTGCACTATTACTCGGTTCTCCGTCATCATTTGCACGAAAACGAATTTTATCCGTACCTAGTTGCCAAGCATAACACCAATGTCTTGCAGTATGATGTTCTTTTTTTAATCTATGCAGATGTTCTTTTATTTCATCTTCATTTGAAACAGGGAAAGCATAACCGAAAAATTTACTTCCTCTATCTTTAAACAATGTTTCTTCTGAAGGTCCTTCTATTGTTTTATAAGTATCTTTTATTTCCAATTTTTTAACTCAGATTTATAGGGTAACTAAAATAATTGCAATAATGGAAAGTACTACTCCAATCCAATTTCTTTTGTTCAATCTTTCTTTAAAAATCATAATTCCAAGAAGTGTTGAAAAGGAAACCGTAGCAACATTATTGACTGTAAAAATAGTAGAAGTTTCCATATGGTCCATTTCTAAAGCTTTTAAAAGATAGAAAATCGTATAATAGTTTGGTATTCCTAGTACAATTCCTCCAATAATATTTTTGAATTGAAACTTTACTTTACCCATAATAAACAAAATAGATAGAAGTAAAACACCAAGCATTCCTGCTACTAAAAATATCGAAGCGGAATATAGCTCTAATCCACCATCTGAAACATAATTATTTTCTACATATTTAATTGTTGTATCTAAAATTCCGGAACCAACAAAAAGAATTATTGGTAAATAAAGATATTTTTGATCAAAATCAGAACTATCTTTTCTAGAAGTCAGATACACCGAAAGTAATGCCAGTAAAATTCCTAGAATTTTTACAACTCCATAAGATTCATTGTAAACAATAATTCCAAAAGTAATTGGAATCACAACACTCATTTTTCCTGCTACAGAAACCACTGACATCCCAGCTTTTTGAGCAGTTAATGCCATTACATTAAATAAGAAAATAAACAGAAAACCTAAAAACAATACACCATAAAACCAAGGTTGCGCAGGAATTTCTGTAAAATGTACATTTTCTGTTGTTGTTGCATATCCAATCGAAAATGCAACAAAATAGTTTACAACAATTGCTTGTAAATTATCAATTCTGAATTTTTCAAAATATTTAAAAATTACAAACAAAAAACTGCTAAGAATAATACTAAGTAATAAGTGTATCATTTATTATAATAAATTTTAAGGTTATCTTCATCAATCATTCTCTCCTCCATCAATTTTCCTTTAATTTCAATTTCTTTTACACCATCAAAAAACTGTACTTCCCCATGAAAAATTCTTGTTTCATCCCAAAGATTTTCTTTTGCAAAAGTTTCTAAAGTTCGTTTTCCTCCTTCTACAATTAAGGATTGTAAATTGTGCTTATATAAAATATCGCAAATTTGTTTTGCAATTGGTTGATCAAAATCTATTTTTTCAAAACAAAGTATTTCATCCGATTCTTTTTCTTTTTCAGTCAAAATAATTGTTTTCACTTCTCGGTTATAAACCTGATAATCCTGTGGAATTTTCAAACTTCTATCTAAAACCACACGAACTGGATTATTTCCTTTCCAATCTCTAGAAGTTAAAGAAGGATTATCTTTCAAAACTGTTGTTGTTCCAACTAAAATCGCTTGTTCTTCTGTTCGCCATTTGTGAACTAGCTGACGAGAATAAGCATTTGTAATCCAATTTGGTTTTGCTTCTTCTTTCGAATTAACTTCTCTGTTTTGGTCTAAAAATCCATCTTCTGAAGCAGCCCATTTTAAAATAATGTATGGACGTTTTTTATTTTGAAACGTGAAAAATCGCTTGTTCAAATCATAACATTCTTCTTGTAAAGAACCAAATTCAACTTCATGGCCATTTTCTTCTAAAATCGAAACTCCTCTTCCACTTACCAAACTATTAGAATCAATAATTCCAATCACCACTTTTTTTATTCCATGATTGACAATTAAATTCGCACAAGGTGGCGTTTTTCCAAAATGAGAACAAGGCTCTAAGCTCACAAAAATCGTAGAATCTTTCAGAAGATGTCTATATTCTTCCTTTACAGAGTTCACAGCATTTACTTCTGCGTGTGGTTGCCCTGCTTTTTTGTGCCAGCCTTCTCCTATAATTCTTCCATTATGTACAATAACACTTCCAACCATTGGATTTGGATATGTTTTTCCTAAACCATTTTTCGCAAGCTCTATGCAGCGTCTGATATATTTCTCTTGATTTTTCACGGCGTAAAAGTACTTATATTATGAAAAACAATAAAATTATTTTTTTCTATAAATATTTCTTATTCTGAGTTACAATTAGATGTTTTAGATAAGATCTATTTTAATCGATTTTCTCTTTATTCTCTCAGAATATTCAAATATTAAAACTAATTTTGTCCTTTAAATAAAAATACAATTAAGTATGGAGATTTCTGTTTTTAAAAAATATTTTTTTGATGAATTAAAATCTGTTTATCCAGAAACAGAAATACAATCCTTTTTTTATTTATTGACAGAACATTTTTTACAACTTCGTAGAATTGACATTGCTCTAGATCCAAATTTTGAAATTGCAAAAGAAAAATTAAATCTATTTAAAGAAAGTATTGAAAAACTGAAAACTGAATTTCCTGTACAATATATTATTGGAGAAACTTCTTTTTTTGGTTTAGATTTTTTTGTGAATGAAAACACTTTGATTCCTCGTCCAGAAACAGAAGAATTAGTACAATGGATTTTAAATGATTTTCAAGATTCTACGAAAAAACTAAAAATTTTAGACATCGGAACAGGAACTGGTTGTATTCCAATTTCTTTAGCGAAAAATCTTCCAAATGCAGAAATTCATGCTTATGATATTTCGGAAGAAGCTTTAAAAATGGCGAAGAAAAATGCAGAAAGAAATGAAGTAACTGTACATTTTCAGAAAGTAAATATTTTAGAAACAGAAAAATTAGATACTGATTTTGACATTATCATCAGTAATCCACCTTATGTTCGAAATCTTGAAAAAGTGGAAATTAAAAAGAATGTTTTAGAGTACGAACCACATTTAGCTTTGTTTGTTTCAGATGATGATCCTTTGATTTTTTATAGAAAAATTGCAGAATTAGCAAAAGATAATTTGAAAGAAAATGGATTTTTATACTACGAAATCAATCAATATTTAGGAAAAGAAACAATTAAATTGGTTGAAAAATTAGGATTTAAAAATGTGGAACTTCATAAAGATATTTTTCAGAATGATCGAATGCTGAAAGCGGAGAAGAAATAATTAGTTTAAAAAAATATGAAAAAGATTATTTATTATTTTATTCTAATATTTTGTTTAATCTCATGTAGTTTTACTGAAGGTTACTTACCTAAAAAATCTGTATGTGATGATAAAATTATTGAAGAATTCAAAAATATATCAAATGATTCCTATTCAATTTATTTTATTGAAAAAGATATTCCTTCAATAACTGTAGAAGACTTAAATAAAAATTACCCTATTTCTGAAGAAGAACAATCAGAATTTAAAAATGAAATCTACACTTTATTTACCAAAAAAACATGGTTAAATGAAACAGATATTTATAATGAGTTTAGAAAAAGGTATGAGTTTAAGAGTGATTCAAATGAAAATTTAGGAATTATTAATATGGTTCATTTTGCTGAAGGAGATGAAATTATTTCTATAGAAAATTCTGAATTAGATTCTTTTTTCAATGAATACAATTGTAATAAAGAAATTATAGAAAAGTTTAAAGAGTTAAATGAAAAATATAAAATAGGAGTTCGTGATTTTAAGATACGATATTTAGTTAATGTGAATCTAAGTACAGATATTGAACATCAAATTATTATTGGAAAATGTTTTCACTTCTTTAAAATCAAATAAAAATATAAAAAGTTTTCAACCCTATAATTATGCTACCAAAAAGAATAAACAAAAATCATTTATTGAAATTAAGTATTATTTTAATTTCAATAGTATTTTTTTCATGTAAAACTGAAGAAAAAAAAGAAGTTAAAGAGCAAATAAAAAAACACATAAATTCTGCTGAAAAAGAAAAGATATCTGAAATAAAAAAAGTTCAAATTCCTAAAGAAAAATTAGATTCTAAAATCTATATCAATAAATTAAACTCATCTAGGGTACAAAATAAATTATCAGTTTCTTTATTTTTTAAAGAATCAATTCCTGATTCGATTGTAAAGAAAGTTTGTTCTAATGTAGCTAAAATTTCATCAGATATTACTGTAGTTGATGAGGAAATTATCACAAATTTAGAAGAATCATATGTTTCAAAATATTTTAATACAAATGGTTTAGATACTTTGTTAGTTTTTAATGAAAATCAGGTTTTAATTGATACAATTTATAGGGAGAAATATGCCCATTATCAAAATCCTTTAGATGAAGATTTTATTGCTATTTATAATAAATCAGATAAAATTAATTCGGAAGAAAATTATATTGTAATGAGTAAAAATGATCTATTTCAAAAGAATTCTATGCAGTTTGAAAAAGACTCTCTTTACATGACAAAAACAGCAAAAAAACTTTCATTTGATTCTAATTATATCAGTTTTCACTCAAGAGCTGTAAAAGGTAAAGACACTATTTCAATTTTAACTTACTTTCCTAGATATGAAAAAAACTATAGTTTTCGATTTTATTTACTAAAAAATCATCAGCCAGTCGATTCTTTAATAAATGATTTTACATATAATAGATTAATAACAGTTCCTGTGAATAAACAGAATGAAGATATTTTTGTTTCTTTTTCTTTTGTTCCAAATTCAGATGTTTTTTGGGATTCTCTAATTGGAATTGATTGGGAAGAAATGAAAATTAAAACTTATTCAAAAAATCGTTTGGATTTAAAATAACATAAATCTGAGATACATTTAAAAACTAAAAAATACAACCTAACCTTGAACCTTAAATCAATAAACAAAACAATCAAATCAGAATTTATTTTAACCAATATTTTATTTGGAATATTCTTATTTTTCTTTCTTTTAGGAGGGTACCAGAAAACATATCTTTTTAATATTGTTATCCCTTTAATTTTTTTTGTAGTAATTTATTTTTTCATTTTTTTCAAACCTGAAAAATCTTATCTGGCTCTTGGAATAGTTCTATTACTTTCTTCTTTTGGTTTAATATCTTTTACAGGAATATTTGACTTGCATTTAAGCTTTAATGGATTTAATTTCAACTTCGTTTCCTTCTTATTTTTGATTATACTATTCTATAAAAAGCATGAGAAATTCATGAAATTATTTGAAATTTCTAAAAAAGAAAAGGAGGAAGTGAAATCAAATTACACGAAGAAACAAGTAAACCGATTCAAATCTAATTTTCAAAATTTAAGTTTAGAAGAAATTGAACAAAAATTGAATGAAAACTTAGTTGCAGAAGCAAAACAAGCTTTGGAAGAATTAAAAAAAGAAAAACAGGTAGTTTAAATAATATTAATAAACGAATATAACTTTAAAAACTAATTACGAATAAACTGCATTTTCTTCTAAAATAATATTCTTGATTTCACTAGGAATCATCATTGGTCTGTGTGTTTCAGGATCAATAAGACACCATTTTGATTTTGATTTTGTGATTAGTTTTCCTGTTTTAGCATTCTTAATTTCAATGATTCGATAGCATGTAAATTTATCAAAACCTTCGATATGTGTTTCTAATGAAATTTCATCACCCAAAAAAGCTGCTCTTTTATAATCGATAGAATGATTCATCACCACCCAAATATATTCTGATTTAAAGTTATTAATAGCAACTAGATAATCCCAATGTGCAATTGCAACGTCTTGCATCCATTTTACATATCTAACATTATTCACGTGATTCAAATCGTCTAAATCCTCCACACCTACTCTAATACTCTGTACAAATCTATCTTCTATCAACATGTTTCTATAAATAAGAAGCAAATGTAATCAAAATAGTATAAATAAATTTTAAATAAAAATCCGTCTATTTGTTAAACAGAAAAATCTTCATCTAAAACAATCTTAGAATAAGATAAAAACATTTTTTAAAACAATATCTTACACAATACTTAATATTAACATCTTTTTCAAGTTAATTATTAAACATTTATGTTAACATATGTATTTTTTTTGAGTTTTACATTGATATTTATCATTCTTTATTTTTTATCTAATAAATATTTTTGGCTACCTAAAATTACTAACACATGACAAAAAATTTATTTGTATTTCTATTCTTTCTAATGGGAATATCTGCATTTTCTCAATCAAAAATAGTAGGAAAATGGGCAGGAAAAGATAAAAATAATTTACCAACTGAATTTGAATTTACACAAGATAATAAAGTAAAGATTCTACCAGATTTTCCAGAATTTACTTTTGTTGTTGATGATGAAAAAAATCCACATTGGATTGATTTAAGTGCTACAATCGAAGGAAGTGAAATGAAAGTATTTGGTTTAGTAGAATTTGTTTCTGACAATGAAATTAAACTAGAATTTTTCTTTAATGTAGACAAGCATCCAGGGAAATTTACAGATGATGCTAATGGTGATCATACTGATATATTTAAGCTTACCAAACAATAAAAAGCAAAAAGAGGATTAAAAATAATTTAATCCTCTTTTTTTATCCTTAAATTTTATAAGTTCTATTTAATTGATGTTGAAGCTTTGATTGTTACTTCAGACCAAGTTTTACTAACTCCGTCTGCACCTTTATGTAAATCAAAACAAGCTTTATTTAAAGCTTCAACAGCAGCTTGAGCATTCCATTTATTTAAATCTAATGTCGCATGTAATTCAGCATTATCTTTATTTTCTGCAACATAATGAAATGGTAATTTTTCAGACATCCCATTCATTTTTAAAGCAATGTAACCCATTGAATCATTTTCTACAGTGATATCTCCACTTAATAATTCTGTATTTTCCATTACATTGAAAAAGAATTTCTGTAATTTACTATCACGTATACTATCTTTACTATAAATACTACTCACCGGAATACTAAAATGAGCACCATTTAAAGCTTCACGAACATTTGTTGCTTTATTGTTATTACTAATCGTAATTTCTTTAAATGTTCCTGAAACAGGTTTTTTTTCTGTAGTCTTATAAGCTGTCCAAGTAATTTTAGTTTTCGAAGGATCTAGTTGAACATTTGATTCTTCTCTTTGTTCTGTGTTTTCTCCTTCAACTTTTTTTGTTACTTCGTTTTTACAAGCAACAAATGAAGTTAATGTAGCAGCAAAAAGACAACCGATTAGTATTCGTTTTTTCATTTTGATTATTTTAAAAATTATTGTTTAAGATTTAATTTCCTTCCCCTTCTTCTTGAGTATTACAGTCATCTTCATCCTCATCTTGAGGAACACCTGGATCTGCTGTAATCTCTACTTCTACTTCTACTTCTTCATCAACACCACTAACACCATATTTGCTATGCTCACGGTAAGTTCTACTGATAAAGTAATCAAGTGAAGATTTCATTCCCCAATCTGATACATTCATCATCGCTGTCAATTTAAATTTAGAATCTTGAATTTCGTATGTAAATGGTAAATCTTTTGTAACACCATTTGCTTTTAATTCAATAAAACCAGTAGTGTCATCATCAAGATAAATATATCCACTTAAAGCTTCTGTATCATCAAGCATTTTGAAGAAATAATTTACAATTCTAAAATCACGAACTTCATGATCTGTAAATAAACTAGATACTGGAACACTAAATTTTGAACCATTTACTGCACTTTTTATGTCAGTCACAGTATTTGAATTAGAAATACAACTTTTTTTAAAAATTCCAGATAATGGAATATTTTCTTCTGTTTTAAAAGCTGTCCAAGTTATATTTGTAATCCTTGGTTGTAAAAATTCACCATCTTCACGATGAGAAATTTGTTTTGAATTTTCTTGTGATGTATTTTCCTCTTCACATGAGGCGAAAAAAAGAGTTACTACAACTAGTAGTAAATTCAAGAGTACTTTTTTGTTCATTGTTATTTAATTTTTGTTATATACTTTTCAACTAAATTAATGTAACCAATTTTAGCCTCTTCCTTGCTAATGGTCTTTAATTGAAGCCAAGCATTAAACTTAAAAGCATTTCTCACTCCCTTTGTCATAACCTCCTCTTCTGTTCCTGCGTCTCCTTCCGTAGCTTGTTTATAATATGCATAGAACTCTAACATTACATCAGCAGGTAATTTTGATTTTGTCTCACTTGCTATTTTGTATGCCTCATTAAATCTTCTATCTAAATCTGTCATTTTTACATTTTTTACTATATTGATAATGAAGCAATAGAGTCTTGACCTCCTTTTATTTTACTATATAAATGTACATTAATTTTTGAATTTAACGGTAAATAAATATCAATTTTTCTACATTTTTTTATAAAACCAGCATCCTCTCCTTGTTTGATGTTTTTTCCTACATTATCATAAAAAATTACATCTTGTTCATTATCTATGATTATATTTATATTATTGATTTTCAACCCTATTTTTCCTTTTTCATTTTGATTTTCTTCAATTTCTCCAGATATTGGATATAAAATCATTCTATAATCCCAAAAACCTCTTTGAATTGTAATCTTATTAACTTTCTCTCCTAGTTCTTCTGAATATTCATTTTCAGAAATTTTCACAACTTTTCCATCAAAAGGAGCTAAAACAGTGGTGTCATCTCGTCTAAATCTTCTTTTAGGTATTTTGTAAATAAATAAAATAAGTAAAAAAACTACTAGTAGACAAAAAGAAATAATACGGTTTACTATTTCATTTGTAACAAATTTATCTAATGCCAATATAGAAATCCCAATAATAAACATGGAGATTACTATTGTTGTATATCCTTCTTTATGAAACATTTTTTAAAATATTTGTAAGTAAATATAAATAAATGGAGCAGTAAATATGATACTATCAAGACGATCTAAAAAGCCTCCATGCCCTGGAATAAAATTAGAACTATCCTTGATATTTGCTTCTCTTTTAAACTTAGATTCTATTAAATCTCCTAAAACTCCTGTAAAACTAGTTATGATTGAAATTACAATCCAGTGAAAAACATTAATAGTATCAAATGAATATGATAATATTATTCCTGCAATAATTGTAAATATAAATCCTCCTAAAAATCCTTCGATTGTTTTCTTTGGCGAAACTCTTTCGAATAATTTATGTTTACCAAAAGTTCTTCCAACCAAATAAGCAAAAGTATCATTTGACCAAATAAGAATAAATAATCCTAAAACTAACTCTGGAATAAATGTTTCATTAGAATCAATACCAAGATTCACAAAAGGAATCAACATTAAACTACAAAATGGAATTGCAATATAAACAATGGTTAAAAAATATTTACCAAGAACATCTTGAATGTTTTTTTCTGAAAATAAATGCTGAAGTAGTGGTATAAATAAAGAAATAAAGAAAATAGATCTGAAGATAGTTTCACTTTTCTCAAAATTGATAATTGGAGAACTTACAGTCAATAAAAGAGATATTGAAGAAACATAAATCCAATTATTTTTTAGTTTAACAAGATTCTTAAATTCATAGATACAAAAAAGCATTAAAACCAATAAAAGTCCAAAAAGCGTATATCTATTTAATAAAATCAGTGAAATTAAAAGAACTACAAAAACGAGCCCTGAAATAGCTCGTGTTATCATATTATTCATAAATTAAAGGTCTTCAAATAATAACAAATAAAGATTCTTAGAGTTATTACTTCTTGTTAAATCGTCTTCATTTACATCAATAGGCTTATAATTTTTTATAGCACTAATGTTTGAAGGGATGTTGTTTTTATATTTGTTTTTGATACTTGTTAAGCTTTCACCGCTATTCTGTACTATTTGACTAGTTCTTGCATAGACGATAAAATTATTTGGTAGTTGATCTATTTTATTATCCTTCAATTGATTTGAAGATAAAAGAATACTACCATCATGTGCAATTAATTGCTCACAAGCTGTAAAGATAGGTGAGTCTTTATGATATTCAAAATTTATTTCTTTTTCTGGAATAAGGGATACCAAATGGTTATCCATACAAGTTATTCTCTCCCAATTATTTTCTGCTAAAATATTTCCCAAGTTCTCACGAACTTCATTTGCGTGTGTACAGTATATAAACTTTCCACCTTTTTCAATAAAATTTTTAACAAAAAAATCATCCAAGGATAATTTTTCTTCAGGTTCTTCTGAAAAATTTTCCTTTGATGATGATTCTTTTGTATTAAATAATTTTTTAAAAAAATTCATTATGTAATAAGTGATTGAATTTATTCAAAAATAATGTTCAAACTATTCTGATTTCTCATCCTCAGAAGTAGAATTGTTTTCTATTTCGTTAGATGAACTCTCGATAATTTCTTCTGCTTTGTCTTCGAATGGTCTTTTTCCAAAAATGTGTACCAAATCGTCCTTATAAATTACTTCTTTTTCTAATAACTTTTCAGCTAAAGATGTTAATTTATCTTTGTTATCTGTTAAAATTTGGATTGCTCTCTGATATTGAGATTCTACAATTTTAGAAATCTCTTCATCAATTTTCTGAGCTGTTTGCTCACTATAAGGTTTAGAGAATTCACTCTGACCAGAAGAATCATAGTAAGTAATATTTCCAATAGTATCATTTAAACCATAGATACTTACCATTGATTTTGCTTGTTTTGTTACTTTTTCTAAATCGCTTAATGCACCAGTTGAAATTTCATTAAAAATGATTTTCTCAGCAGCTCTACCAGCCAATGCAGCACACATTTCGTCTAGCATTTGGTCTGTTTTCACAATCATTCTCTCTTCTGGAAGATACCAAGCAGCTCCTAAAGATTGCCCTCTAGGTACAATTGTTACTTTTACTAAAGGTGCAGCATGTCTTAATAACCAACTTGCAGTAGCGTGACCAGCTTCGTGGAAAGCAATTGTTCTTTTCTCAAGAGGTGTAATAATTTTATTCTTCTTCTCAAGACCACCAATAATTCTATCAACAGCACTCATGAAATCTTGATGATGAACAGCTTTCTTACCATTTCTTGCAGCAATCAAAGCAGCTTCATTACATAAGTTTGCAATATCAGCTCCTGAGAATCCTGGAGTTTGTTGTGATAAGAAATCAATATCCACATCTGAATCCATTTTTAATGGCTTAATGTGAACTTTGAATATTTGCTTTCGCTCATTTAAATCTGGTAAATCCACATAGATTTGACGATCAAAACGTCCAGCACGCATTAACGCTTTATCCAATACATCTGCACGGTTTGTTGCAGCAATAACAATTACGTTAGTATCTGTTCCGAAACCATCCATTTCAGTTAATAACTGGTTTAATGTATTCTCACGTTCGTCATTTCCTCCTGTAAAATTATTTTTCCCTCTAGCTCTACCAATTGCATCAATCTCATCGATGAAAATAATAGAAGGTGATTTTTGTTGTGCTTGTTTAAATAAATCTCTAACACGAGATGCTCCAACTCCAACAAACATTTCTACGAAATCAGATCCTGAAAGAGAGAAGAATGGTACTCCTGCCTCACCAGCAACTGCTTTTGCTAATAATGTTTTACCTGTTCCTGGAGGTCCTACTAATAATGCTCCTTTTGGAATTTTACCTCCTAATGAAGTATATTTTTTAGGATTTTTAAGGAAATCTACAATCTCTGTTACTTCCTCTTTTGCTCCTTCTAACCCAGCAACATCTTTAAAGTTTACTTTTACTTTTTGGTCATTATCAAAAAGTTTTGCCTTCGATTTTCCAATATTGAAAATTTGACCACCTGGGCCTCCTCCACCACCTCCAGACATTCTTCTCATGAAGAAAATCCAAAGTCCAATAATGAAAATGAAAGGTAATAATGTTATAAGCGTATCAAAAATACTTGTTCTTGGTTCGTTTCTAACATCAAACTCAAGGTTATGAGCCTTTTTTTCCTCTGCTATATGCTTCTCAAAATTTTGTAAGTCTCCAATGTTAAATGTATAAACTGGAGCATTCTTACTGAAGAAGTTGTCCGATTTTACATCTTTATACTTATCTTTTTTAAGAGCATCTTCTTTAATAAAAATTTCTGCTTCATTTTTATTTACGATAAGAATCGTTTTGATATCATTATCTTTTAAAATCTCAGAAAATTCATTATAAGTCAACTCTTTAGAAGAGTATGCTCCGTTACCGTTTAGCAATTGATATCCAATCAGTAAAGCGAAAAGAATACCGTAAATCCAAAAATAATTAAATTTTGAACCACCACCTTTTCCTTTATTGTTAAATGGATTATTATCTTTTTTTTGATTTTTATCTTGGTTCATTTATACAAATTTCATTGTGTTACTTAAAAATAATCAAATTCTAGTAATCTGTAGAGATTTTTGTGATTTTTGCATCACCCCATAAATTCTCTAAATCATAGAATTCTCTTGTTTGCTTTTGGAATATATGTACAGCTAGGTTTACATAGTCCATCAAAATCCATTCTGCATTATTTTCTCCCTCCACGTGCCATGGTTTGTCTTTTAACTCTTTACTTACCATTTTTTGTATTGAACCAGAAAGTGCGCTTACATGTGTATTAGAAGTTCCACTACAGATGATAAAGTAATCGCATACTGTATTTTCGATGTCACGTAAATCTAGTATTTGAATATCTTCTCCTTTAACTTCTTCGATTCCTTTTAAAATCACAGCAATAAGTTCGTCCGTACTAATATTATCTTTAACCATTAAAAATTATTTAGTTTTTTTGCAAAGTTATTGTTTTTTTATGAGTATTTCACCCTAAGTTAATAACTTAGTTAATATGAATGTAAAGTTATGAATATAATCAAACTTAATGCCATCGATTCTACTAACATTTTTCTAAAAAATTTGTGTCAGTCGGATAATTTGAAAAATTTCACAACCGTTGTAGCAGAGCATCAGTACGCAGGTAAAGGGCAAATGGGCACTACATGGGAAGTAGAAGAGGGTAAAAACTTGACTTTTAGCACATACGTTGATTTTTCCGAGTTAAATATTAAACATCTTTTTGTCATTAGTAAAGCAGTTTCTTTGGCAGTTTCTGACACAATTTCACAGTATTTTGGACTTAAAAATTCCATCAAATGGCCAAACGACATTTTGTCACAGAATAAGAAAATAGCAGGAATTCTAATTGAAAATATTTTCAGAAAAGGAAAAATTCATTCTAGTATTATCGGAATTGGTTTAAATGTCAACCAAAAAGTCTTTGATTCTGATTTAAAACACGCTTCTTCTCTGAGTATTTTATTAAAAAAAGAGAAAATAGATAAAGATGTTTTGCTTGAAAAAATAGTAGAAAATATAGAGAAAAGAATACAACAAATCTATAATCAAGAAGAAGAACAAATTACCAACGATTATTTGAACTTATTATTCAGATATCAAAAACCTTCCATGTTTATTTCAAATGAAGAGCGTTTTATGGGTAAAATTGTTGGAGTTTCTGAAGATGGAATTCTACAATTGGAAAAAGAAGATGAAAAACTGTACGAATTTGAATTAAAGCAAATCAAATTCGCACAATTTCTATAATTTTTTTAAAGACTGAGCGAAGTAGAAGTCATCAATAACTTGAGTAGAAATATACTTTGCCTTCGCTTTTTCTTTAATTTATTTTGTAAAAACAAATTCTTTGTCTGAAGATAAATTTTCATCATAAGCATAACCTCCTTCTGTGAAGTTTTTCAAATCACAAGGTTGTTCTACATGATTTTCAATAATATATCTCACCATCATTCCTCTAGCTTTTTTAGCATTAAAACTAATCACTTTAAGCTTTCCGTTTTTATAATCTTTAAAAACTGGAGTAATGATTTCTGCTTTTAATTCTTTTGGTTTAATCGCTTTAAAATATTCATTACTTGCCAAATTTATCAACACATCTCCATCATTTAATTCATGATTTAAAGATTCTGTGATATAATTTCCCCAAAAATCATATAAATTCTTATGCGTTCCCACTTCTAATTTTGTTCCCATTTCCAAACGATATGGCTGGATTAAATCAAAAGGTTTTAAAATTCCATAAAGCCCAGAAAGAATTCTTACTTTATCTTGAAGCATCGGAATTTTGGTAGTTGCAATAGTATATGCATCCAATCCTTGATACACATCTCCTTTAAAAGCATAAAGAGCTTGACGAGAATTTTCTAATGTAAAAGGATAAGACCAATCTTGATTTCTTTGCCAATTTAGGTTTGCTAAATTGGCAGATATATTCATTAAATCTGAAAGTTCCTTCGGACTTTTTTGTTTTAAAGTATTCTGGATTCTTTCTGATTTTTGTATAAAAATTGGATCTGAATAGAAATCCGATGGTGTTTCTGTTTCAAAATCCAAAGACTTTGCTGGAGATATTACGATTTTCATGGTTACATTCTTTTAAGGTTATAAAAGATAAGAAAAAATAATACTTCTAAAAAGCTTTTAATTTGTTAAATATTTTTCTTCTCTTTCAGTGTTTTTGAAATAATTTCTGGAGTAAACAATTTTACATCTCCTCCATTTTTGATTAAATCTCTTACAATACTTGAACTGATAAAAGAAGTTTCCGCACTAGTCAATAAAAACACTGTTTCAATTCCTGAAAGCTTTCTATTTGTTTGTGCAATTCCTTTTTCAAACTCAAAATCAGCAGGATTTCTTAAACCTCTCAATAAAAATTCTGCATTTTCTTCTTTGCAAAAATCTATTGTCAAACCTTCATAAGTTTTCACTTTTACACTCGGAGCATTTTTAAAAGCTTCTTCAATAAACATTTTTCTTTCTTCAAGAGAAAACATGTATTTTTTTGTAGAATTCGTTCCGATAGCAATAATTATCTCATCAAAAAGCGGAATTGCTCTTTCAATAACATCAATGTGTCCTACGGTAATTGGATCAAATGATCCTGGGAAGATTGCTTTTCTCATTTCTTAGGGTTTAAATTCATTTCAATAGCATTTCCAAATAATTCTTTCAACGAAATTCCTGCACAATTTGCTTGTTGTGGCAAGATACTTTCTGCTGTCAAACCTGGAACTGTATTCATTTCTAAAAAGAAAGGTTCATCGTTTACAATAATAAATTCCGAACGAGAAAATCCTTTCATATTCAATATCTGATAAGCTTTTTTGGCAATTTCAGAAGTTACAGCTTCTATTTCTTTCGAAATTCTTGCCGGAGTTATCTCCTGAGATTTTCCTAAATATTTTGCTTCATAATCAAAGAAATCATTTTCTGAAACAATTTCTGTAAAAGGCAATACTTTTACTTCTCCTTTATATTCAATTACTCCAACAGAAACTTCAGGTCCGTCCAAAAATGCTTCAACAATTACTTCATGATCTTCTTTAAAAGCAACTTCTAAAGCTTTCTGCATTTCTTCTTTTTTATTCACTTTCGAAATTCCAAAACTAGAACCAGCTCTATTTGGCTTCACAAAACAAGGTAAACCAACAGTTTCTAAAATTTCATCAATAGAATAATTTTCATTTTCATAAATATAACAAGAAGTCGCAGTTTTAATTCCGTGTGCTTTTAATACTGCAAGTGTATCTCGTTTATTAAAAGTCAATGCCATCTGGTAAAAAGGAGCAGAAGTATGAGGAATATTTAAAAGTTCTAAATATGCCAAAATCTTTCCGTCTTCTCCTGGAGTTCCATGAATTGCATTGAAAACTATATCAAAATTTATTTTTTCACCGTTCATTTCAAACGAAAAATCTGTTCGATCTATCGGATATTCTTCCGAATCTATGACAGCAACCCATTTTTCTTTTAAAATATGAACTTTATAAACGTTAAATTTTTCTTTATCTAAATGTTCATAAACAACATTACCACTTTTTAAAGAGATCTGATATTCAGAAGAATACCCTCCCATAAGGATCCCAACACTTATTTTGTTGTTCTTTTGCATTGTATTTCAGAATTTTTTAAAATAATTCAATGCATAAAAATACGTTTTATATCTTTGCTGAAAATAAAATTTATATGAGTTTAGTAAATTTTTTAAAATCAAAAACTTTTTTTAAACACCTTGCAATCGCAATTGTGGGGGTTATTTTATTAATTTTCATCGTTTTGAAGTGGTTAGATTTCACTACAAATCATGATCAAAAAATTCAGGTACCAAATCTTGAAAAGAAGTCGTTAGAGGAAGCTGAAAAATTATTAACAGAAAGAAATTTAAGATTTAAGATTCGTGATACAGCGAACTTTAATCCAAAATATCCTCCATATTCTATCATTGAGCAAACGCCTGAAGCTTATGACAATGTAAAAGAAAACAGACAAATATATCTGACAGTAAATCCTTCAGGGTATAGAAATGTGGAATTACCTCCGATTGTTGGAATTTCAAAGAGAAATGCTTTGGCTCTTTTAAAAGCTAGAGGATTGCAAGTAGGAAATAAACCTGTGTATGTTTACGATATTGCAAAAGATGTTGTAAGAGGGGTTTATTATGATGGAAAGCCAATTAATGTTGGAGATTTGTTACCTAAAAACTCTGTAATTGAGTTGAAATTAGGAGACGGAAAAGGAAATGGAAAATCTAGTGAGCAAGAGGTAAAACAAAACTCTGACACAGATTCTGAGGGAAATGAAAATGAAGTGCAGTAAAAAATGAGTATAGTAGAAGAAATAGATAACGAAGAGTTATACGAACATTATAGATTTGTAGCGTCAGATGGGCAAGAGCCTTTACGTGTAGATAAATTTTTAATGAATTTTATTGAAAATGCTACAAGAAATAAAATTCAACAAGCAGCAAAATCTGGAAACATTTTAGTGAATGAAATTGCTGTTAAATCAAATTATAAAGTAAAACCTCATGATGTTGTAAGAGTTGTTTTAGAGCATCCTCCACATGAGAATTTATTAGTAGCAGAAGACATTCCTATTGATATTGTTTTTGAAGATGATAGTTTATTAGTTGTAAACAAACCAGCAGGAATGGTTGTACACCCGGGACATGGAAACTACAGCGGAACTTTAGTTAATGGTTTAATTCATCATATTGAAAACTTACCAACAAATAGTAATGAACGTCCTGGTTTAGTTCACCGTATTGATAAAGATACAAGTGGATTATTAGTAGTTGCAAAAACAGAATCTGCAATGACTCATTTGGCAAAACAATTTTTTGATAAATCAACAGAAAGATTGTACTATGCTTTAGTTTGGGGAAATATTGAAGAAGATTCTGGAACTATTGAAGGACATATCGGAAGAAGTTTAAAAAATAGACTTCAAATGTCTGTTTTCCCTGATGGAGAATTTGGAAAACCAGCTGTTACACATTATAAAGTTCTTGAAAGATTAACTTATGTGACACTTGTTGAATGTAGACTAGAAACTGGTAGAACGCATCAAATTAGAGCGCATATGAAGCATATTGGACATACATTATTTAATGATGAAAGATATGGTGGAGATGCTATCTTAAAAGGAACAACTTTTACAAAATACAAACAATTTGTAGAAAACTGTTTCAAAGTTTTACCAAGACAAGCGCTACATGCAAAAACTTTAGGTTTTATTCATCCAGTTACTGGAGAAAAAATGCAATTTAATTCTGAAATTCCAGAAGATATTCAGCAATGTTTAGAAAAATGGAGAACGTATACTGTTAATCAAAGAGATTAATTATTTCGTTTAAAATCAGAAATTATAATATAAAAAAATCGCACTTTACTAAGTGCGATTTTTTTGTTCTATATTTTTGAAAAATCTTATTCTTCGTAAACTCCCATTTTAGAGTATTTATCCATTCTTTGAGCTACTAACTCTTCATCAGATAAATCTTTTAACTCATCAAATGCTTTTAAGATTTGCTCTTGAACTGCGTTGTAAGCTTCTTCTCTATTGTAGTGAGCTCCTCCAACTGGTTCTTTAATGATTCCGTCAATAATCTTAAGATCAAGCATATCTTCAGCAGTTAATTTTAATGCTTCAGCAGCTTTTTCTTTGTGCTCCCAGCTTCTCCATAAGATTGAAGAACATGATTCTGGAGAAATTACTGTATACCAAGTATTTTCCATCATGTAAACTCTATCTCCAACTCCAATTCCGATTGCTCCTCCTGAAGCTCCTTCTCCAATAACGATTGAAATAATAGGAGTTTTTAAACGAGCCATTTCGAAAATATTTCTTGCAATAGCTTCTCCTTGTCCTCTTTCTTCGGCTTCTAATCCTGGGAATGCTCCAGGTGTATCTAAGAATGTTACTACAGGAATACCGAACTTTTCAGCCATTTTCATTAAACGTAAAGCTTTACGGTATCCTTCCGGATTTGCCATCCCGAAGTTTCTATATTGACGAGTTTTTGTGTTGTGTCCTTTTTGTTGTCCTATGAACATGAAGCTCTGGTCCCCAATTTTACCTAAACCACCTACCATTGCTTTGTCATCACTTACATTTCTATCTCCGTGAAGTTCCATGAAAGTATCTCCTGCAAATGCATTAATGTAGTTTAATGTATATGGTCTATTAGGATGACGTGATAATTGAACTTTTTGCCAAGGAGTCAAGTCTTTATAAATCTCTTCACGAGTTTTTTGTAGTTTTTCTTCAATATTTTTACATGTTTCAGAAACATCTACATTGCTTTCTTCTCCAATAACAACGCACTTTTCTAATTGATCTTCAAGTTCTTTTATAGGTAATTCAAAATCTAAATATTCCATACTATAATATTTGAGTGGAAATACAAATATAGCAACTTTGAAAAAGTATCATAAACTTATTTGCTTTTTTTGTATCGCCTTTTCTTTTCGATTCTTAATAATTCCGTTTAATAAAACGACTAATATAATAATTGCTGCTCCAATATAAAACGAAGCGTCCATTTTTTCTTTTTCTGGAAAAACTAATACAGCTAATATAATTCCATATACAGGTTCTAAATTAATAGTTAGCATTACTGTGTAAGGAGTTAAAAATTGCATCACTTTTACAGATCCGATAAATGCATAAGCAGTACATACACTACTTAGAATGAACAAATATATCCAATCTGATACTTCTAATGCAAAAAATTCTGAATGAAATCCACCTGTAACACCTAGAAATATGGTTACAAACCCTACTCCTAACAATAATTGATAGAAAGAAATGATCGATGGTTCGTATTTTTTAACGTATAAACCATTTATTACTGAAAACAAAGCGGAAAGAAATGCAGAAATCAAAGCGTAAATAATTCCTAAAGTATAATCTGTATCTAAATTAAAAATCACATACAGACCCAAAATCACAACCGATCCGAAGAATAATTCTAAGGGTTGTATTTTTCTCTTAAAAAAAATGGGTTCTAAAATAGAGGCAAAAAATGCTCCGGTACTAAGTGTAACTAATACAACTGAAATATTTGAAACCTTTATAGCATGGAAGAAAGTAATCCAATGAAGGGCAATAATAATTCCCCCAATTAAAAATTTAATCCAAGCTTTTTTATCAATCGCAATTTTTTTCTTCTTATATAAAAAATATATATAAATAAATCCTACAGCTAGAAACATTCGAAACCATACTAATGGCAGTGCTTCTAAACTTATTAAATCACCTAATAAAGCTGTAAATCCCCAAATAAAAACAATTAAATGAAGGTGAAGAAAATGTTTTAAGTTACTTTTTGGCATTGATATAAAGGTATATTGCTACGGCTCCAAAAACAATATTTGGGAACCAAACATATAATAAAGAATTTGCACCAGAAACAGAACCTAATACTTCTGCAATTCTGATAAAGAATACATAGGTAAACATTAACGAAATACCAATTGCAAGATTCACTCCTGTTCCTCCTCTTTTCTTTCTAGAAGAAAGTGCTACTGCAATAATTGTCAATATATAAGATGACAATGGTAAACTAGTTCGTTTATATAACTCTACTAAATGTGTATTTAAGTTCTTCACTCCTCTTGCTTTTGACTTATCAATAAAATCTACCAAGTCTGGTGTTGATTTTTCCATGGAAATATAATCCATTACTAATAAATCTGAAGGTTTGAAATCAAAAACTGTATCAAACTTTTTCTTTACTTCAATAAGATCTTTTTTTGCTAAAAGTGTTCTTTTTCGATAATTTGTTAGCTCATAAGTACTATCTTTTGTATTCCAACGAATAGCATCAGCAAAAATTTTATATTTTAATTTATGACCATCAAAATGTTCAAATGTAAAACTTTGCCCTCTATTATTTTTTAAATTAAAATTTTTGATAAATACGTAATCTCCGTCTGATAGTTGAAGTGTTCCATTTCTTACATAATCAGCTCCTGCGCGTTTCTTTTTACTACGCATATATTTATCATTAAATTCTTCGAAAACTTTTCTACTTTTCGGTACTATATAATGATTCATAGATAGTGCAAAAATTGTCACAATCGTTGCCCCAATCATATATGGACGAAGCATACGAGTAAAAGATATTTTTGCACTATTTATAGCAATAATTTCTGTATTTGCTGCTAGTTTTGAGGTGAAAAATATAATAGAAATAAACAGTGCCAGTGGCATAAAAGTATTTGCATAATAAATAGTGAAATTCAAATAATATTCCTCTATTATCTGCATTGTTGTTAACTCTGGCCAGCGTAAAAATTTATCTACTTTTTGTGAAATATCAATCGCAATTGCAATTGGAATTAAAATCAAAAGTGTAAAGATAAAAGACCCTAGATATCTCTTTAATATATATTTATCAAGTATTTTCACCTAACTATAATCGTTTATTCATTTGTTGAACCATTCTATTTTTCCAAGTCGTAAAGTCACCAGCAATAATATGTTTTCTAGCTTCTCTTACTAACCAAAGATAGAAACCTAAATTATGAATAGTTGCAATTTGTTTTCCTAATAATTCATTTGCAACAAATAGATGACGTAAATATGCTTTCGAATATTGTGTATCTACATACGTAATTCCCATATCATCAATTGGAGAAAAATCATTTTCCCACTTCTTATTTTTGATATTAATTGTTCCGTGTGCTGTAAATAACATACCATTTCTAGCGTTTCTAGTTGGCATTACACAATCAAACATATCCACTCCTAACGCAATATTTTCTAAAATATTGATTGGCGTTCCAACTCCCATTAAATATCTTGGCTTGTCTTCTGGAAGAATACCACAAACGATATCTGTCATTTCATATAATTCTTCAGCTGGCTCTCCTACTGACAATCCTCCAATTGCATTTCCTTCTGCCTCTACAGAAGCAATAAACTCTGCAGATCGTTTTCTTAAGTCTTTAAAAGTACTTCCTTGAACAATTGGAAAAAGTGTTTGATTATAATCATATTTTGGCGGAACTTTCTCCAAGTGATTGATACATCTTTTTAACCAACGATGTGTCATATGCATTGAACGTTTTGCATAATTATAATCACAAGGATAAGGTGTACATTCGTCAAAAGCCATAATAATATCTGCTCCGATAGAACGCTGAACTTCCATTACACTCTCAGGAGAAAAGAAATGATAAGATCCATCAATGTGACTCTTAAACTTCACACCTTCTTCATTAATTTTTCTTCTTCCAGATAAAGAATATACTTGAAATCCTCCACTATCTGTCAAAATATTTCTATCCCAACCCATAAATTTATGCAAACCTCCTGCTTGCTCTAAAATATCAGTTTTTGGACGTAAATATAAATGATATGTATTTCCAAGAATAATATCAGGATTGATATCATCTTTTAATTCTCTTTGATGTACTCCTTTTACGGTACCTACTGTTCCTACAGGCATAAAAATAGGTGTTTCTATTTCACCATGATCAGTAGTTACAACTCCTGCTCTTGCCTTACTTAACGGATCTTTAATTTTTAAATCAAACTTCATAGTCGGCAAAGATAAGAAAGATTTTAATTGTGGTAGTTATAATATTATGAATCCTAAAGAAGATTCTTTTTGTTTTTAAAAATCTATAACATTTTTAATTTCTTATCCGTATTTATTGTACCTAGAAAATAGTACATTTGTCCGTAACAATTAATAAATACATGCAAAACAGGACTTTTTTACAATATGTAATTATTTCTCTTAAAGGAATTGCAATGGGAGCTTCAGATGTAGTTCCTGGAGTTTCAGGAGGAACAATTGCTTTTATTTCAGGAATTTACGAAGAACTTCTTTCATCTATAAATAGTATAAATCTAAATCTTTTAAAAACATTAAAAGAAGAAGGAATCAAAAGTGCTTGGAAAGCCGTGAACGGAAATTTCTTAGTTGCGCTTTTATTAGGAATTGGAATTAGTGTGGTTTCTTTGGCTAAAACAATTTCATGGCTTTTAGAAAATAAACCCGTTTTAGTTTGGTCTTTCTTTTTCGGATTAGTACTTGCAAGTATTCTTTTTGTAGGAAAACAAGTAAAAAAATGGAATGCTGTAACTATTCCTCTAGCACTTATCAGTGGGTTTTTGGCGTATTTTATTACAACATTAGAACCTGTAGCAAGTGATGCGCATTCTACAATATTTTTATTCTTTGCAGGAGCTTTGGCTATTTGCGCTATGATTCTTCCAGGTATTTCTGGTTCTTTTATTTTAGTTCTTCTTGGAGCTTACAAACCTATATTAGAAGCAATTCATGAAAGAAATCTTAAAATTATAGCAATCGTAGGATCTGGTGCAATTTTTGGTTTACTAACTTTTTCAAGAGTTTTAAAATGGTGTTTTAACCATCAAAGAAATGCAACTTTAGCAATCTTAACTGGTTTTATTATTGGTTCGTTAAATAAAATTTGGCCTTGGAAAAAAGTATTATCTTGGAGAGAGAACTCTAAAGGTGAAAAAGTTCCATTTTTGGAAGAAAGTATTTCTCCTTTCCATTTTGAAGGTGACAATCAGTTGCTGTTTGCAATCGGTTTGGCTTTCGTCGGGTTTTTAGTAATTCTTCTTTTAGAAAGAATTTCAGTTAAAAAAGAAGCAACAGCAGCGTAATCATGGCTAGAAAAGAACGAAAATTTTTAGACTATTTCGGATTATTCATAAAAGGATTATCAATGGGAGCAGCAAACAAAGTTCCTGGAGTTTCTGGGGGAACAGTTTCATTTGTGCTTGGCTTTTATGAAGAACTAATATATTCATTCAAAAAATTTAACGGAAAAGCTCTTAAATTACTTCTAAGTAGAAGGTTTAAGAGCTTTTTTCAATATATAAATGCACCTTTCCTTTTATTAATCATGGGAGGAAGTACTTTTAGTTACTTCAGTGTCTCTCTGGTTTTAGATTATTTTATCACACATTTCGAACTATATGTTTGGAGCTGGTTTTTTGGTTTAATTATCGGTTCTATAATTTACATAAGTAAAGGTTTTAAGGATTGGAATGTCGTCAATATTATTTCGATGTTAATTGGAGTTGGAATTGGTATTGCAATTAGTTTTATGAACCCAGCAAAGGAAAATGACAATCTTTGGTTTGTATTTTTCTGTGGTATTATTGGAGTTTCTGGGATGACACTTCCTGGACTTTCAGGTTCTTTTATTTTAATTCTTTTAGGAAATTATGTACTTCTTTTAGTAGATTCTGTAAATGCCTTGTCTAAAGCTATTTCGGCAGTATTTACAGCAAATTGGGAAGCTTTTAATGATCCTCATTTAATTAAATATTTAAAAATTGCTGGAATGTTCACCGCTGGTTCTGCTTTTGGTTTGGTTTCTCTTTCTCATATTTTAGGTTATGTTTTAAAACGTTGGCACGGAATCGTTATTTCTGTGATTATAGGATTTATTACTGGTTCGCTTGGAATTGTTTGGCCATGGAAAAATGAGATTTATAGAACTCAGAACGGAGAACCAATGATTGATGCTAAAGGAAATTATGTTGTAGAAAATTATGAGCGTTTTTTACCGAACTTGGGAGAAGGACAAACTTGGCTTGCAATTTTCTATATTTTAGTAGGAATCGGTGTGGTACTTTTAATTGATTATTTAGGAAATAGAAAAACGAAATAAATGAAATTGTTAGGTTTAGTAGGAAGAAATATTTCTTATTCATTTTCAAGAGGATATTTTAAGGAGAAATTTGAAAAGCTACATTTGGAAAATGATTTCTCTTATAGAAATTTTGATATTGAGCAAATTGAACTTTTTCCTTCCATAATAGAAGAAAATAAAAAGTTAGTAGGTTGTAATGTGACAATTCCTTACAAACAAGAAATAATTCCATATTTGGATGCTTTAGATGAAGTTTCGAAAGAAATTGGTGCTGTAAATACAATTAAAGTCAAAGATGGAAAATTATTTGGTTTTAACACAGATGCATATGGGTTTGAAAATTCTATAAAACCTTTAATTAAAAATCAGAAAAAAGCTTTGATTCTTGGTACTGGTGGAGCTTCGAAGGCTGTAGTTTTTGCTTTGAATAAAATGGGAATTTCTCACAAATTTGTTTCTAGAAATAAATCTGAGAACAATTTTATTTATGAAGAGATTGACCAAAAAATTATGGAAGAATTCGAAATAATTATAAATTGTACTCCAATTGGAACTTTTCCAAACATTGAAGAAAAACCGAATTTACCTTATAAATACCTGACAGAAAATCACTTATTATATGATTTGGTCTACAATCCAGAAGAAACTGCCTTTTTAAAAGAAGGAAAATCAAAGAATTCAATTATAAAAAACGGACATGATATGTTGATTTTACAAGCTGAAAAATCGTGGGAGATTTGGAATCAGTAAATTAACGCTTCATTCTTTAAAACATAAACAAAAAACAATACTTGTAAGAGAGATTATTTAGCATTCTTCAAAAAAAAGATAATTTCAAAAAAAATCTTCTGATGTAAGATATTTTTGTTAATTTCGGTGCTATTGTTATCTTTCAAACAATATTACAGTAAGGAACTTAAACATTATAAAAGATGTTAGACGAAAAAAATGAAAACTTATCAAACGAAGTAGAAAATACTTCTAACGAAAAAGAACAGGAAAATACTATGATGAATAACGAACAAGTAGAAGAAAAAGTGTCAGAAGCAGAAGCGGAAACAAATGCTGCAGTAGAAGAAATAAGCCAAAACTTGGCTGAAGAATCTCAGGATACTGAAGAAAAGCAAGAAATCGAAATGCAAGATTACGATGCAATGTCACAAGAAGAACTTGTTTCGGCATTAGAAGAGCTTGTCAAAAATCATCCTGTTCAATTGATTAGTAAGCACGTAAATGCAATTAAAAATTCGTTTAATTCTAAATTTAATGCTTTAGTTGAGAAGAAAAAAGAGGAGTTTCTTGCTGAAGGTGGAAACATTATTGATTTCCATTATTCTAGTCCTATCAAGATGAATTTCAATGTAGCTTATGGGAGCTATAGAGAAAAAAGAGATGCTCATTATCAAGCGATCGAGAAAAGATTAAATGATAATTTAAAGCTTCGCTTGGAGACTATCGAAGAGTTGAAAAACTTAGTAGAAGAAGCACATGGTGAGAAAAACATGTTTAACGATTTCCAGAAGATTCAAGAAAAATGGAAAGCAATTGGACCTGTACCAAAAGATAAGTATAACAATACTTGGCAAACTTACCACTTCCATGTAGAGCGTTTCTACGATTTACTTCACATCTCAAATGACTTAAGAGATTTAGACTTTAAACACAACCTTGATGAAAAAAGGAAATTAATTGAAAGAGCTAGAGAGCTTTCTCAGCTAGAAGATATTAACGAAGCGTTTAAAAACTTACAAGATCTTCACAGAATTTGGAAAGAAGATATTGGACCTGTTTCTAGAGAGCACAGAGAAGAAATCTGGCAAGAATTTAGTGATATCACAAAAGCAATTCATGATAAAAGACACGAGTATTATAAAAACTTAAAAGAGTCTTTTGAGCAAAATATTGAAAAGAAACTTGCTGTAATTAACGATATTAAACTTCTAGCAGAAGAAAAACCTACTTCGCACTCTGATTGGCAAGAAAATATCAAAAAATTAGAGAGTTTAAGAGAGGATTTCTTTAAAATTGGAAATGTACCTAAAGCTAGAAATGAAGAAATCTGGAATCTTTTCAAAACAGCTACAAAATCTTTTAACCATGCAAAGAATGCATTCTACAAAAATGTAAAATCGGAGCAACAAAACAACTTGGCTAAAAAATTAGAATTAATTGCTTTAGCAGAGTCGTTAAAAGATAGCGAAGAGTGGCAATCTACAACGGAGAAGATGAAGAAAATCCAAATGGATTGGAAGAAAATCGGACACGTACCAAGAAGTCAATCTGACAAAATCTGGAAAGATTTTAAAAATGCCTGTAACCATTTCTTTGATAGATTAAGAGATAATCAGGATGAGGATAACAAGAAGCAATTAGAAGTTTTTAACCAAAAGAAAGAATATTTAGAGAAAATTAAAGAGGAAGTTACTTCTTCAGAAAAAATTGATTTAAATAGAGCTAAAGAAATCATTAATGATTGGCGTCAATTTGGAAGAGTTCCTCAAAACTTACGTCATATTGATATTAAATTTAACAAGCTTTTAGATAAAGTATTCAACGAAATTTCTGAAGATAGAAATGAATTTGAAATGGTTAAGTTTAAGAATATGGTGGATAGTTATTTAGAACAAAATGACACTAGAAAACTTAATAATGAAATAATGTTCATCAGAAAGAAAATTGATGAAATTGTGAAGGAAATTCAACAATTAGATAATAATATCAATTTTATTTCAAATGCTTCTGAAGATAATCCATTAATCAAAAATGTTAGAAGAAACATTGCAAAACAAGAAGATTATTTAGCTATTTGGAAAAAGAAATTAGCTTATATAAGAACTTTAGATTATTAATTTTAATTTATACAAATTGAAAAGCCTACTTAATTAAGTAGGCTTTTTTTATATTATAAGGTGAATTATTTTTCTAATATTGATAATATAAGTAATATATAAGGTATTATATTTTATTGCCTTAATATACCATTTATTCACAATCCTATCTATTTATTAATAGAGCTCTTCCATCGGTTTAAAATACAACTATTTACATAAAAAAAGATTTATTTTAACTATAACAAAAACTATAATTTAAATAAATAAAAAAATACTTTTTACACTAACACTAGTCGTAAGCACTTTTACAACATTTGCACAAAACCATTGTGATTATAACAATATTAAACTTAATAGGCAACACAAAATTCATAATGTTACCACTACAAATATTGTTGAACTATTAGAAAATCCTGATGAGACTGAAGAGAGTTGGGATGTTATAGGATCAAATTATGGAGAAAAACCTAATCACTCTATTCATTATATTTATGGTGAAACATCCTTTGAGTTTTATGGAGAAGGGGATCCTGAAATTTCTTTAGAAATGTTCGGACAACTAAAAGCATTTAAAATAAAATCTGACATAGTTTACTTAGAATTAAATGGAAAAAATTATACACCAGGAGTCACTACTTTTTTAAACGATATCTAACGACTTTAGATTTCTTTCAGCTAAATAAATCGCCTTTACTTTATATTTCAAGTATAAAAGATGGGAAAACTATAAAACATGTAAACTATTTTATCATTCATAAAACGGATGATGATAAAATTTGGATAGAACTATTTAACAATATATAAGATCGTTCTACAAATTTAGAAATGAAATAAACATCTTTTTTAAAACAAAAAAGCACTTCTTTTTGAAGTGCTTTGGTATTTTTTATTGATATTTTTTCTTTCGAATAAAATAGAAAAGGAAACCGAAAATGGCTAGTAAAACAAGTGGCAATACAATATTTATAATTTGCCATTTTGATCTTTCTTTAAAAGCTTTTTCTTTATCTAAGAGTTTTAAATCTATTGTTTTCGAACGAATATTTATCAATCCAGAATCATCTAAAAGATAATTAATCGAATTCATCAAAAACTCTTTATTTCCAAAACGTTCTTTCGTCCATTTATCTACTTCTAATGGTGTAGGCTGGTTATTTCGTACTTGGTTTCGAATAAAATCACCATCCGAGATTACAACCATTTTAGAATTTACTCCCTTATCTTTTGCATTTTCGAACGAGAAAGGTTTTACTCTATCTGCATAAGCAGATTTAAACTCTCCTTCTAATAAAACTCCAAATATTTTAGATTTTTCACCTTCAAATTGTTTTGGATTTGGTTTTTTAGAAAGTTCAGTTAAAGAAATAATCTTTGGTAAACCTACAATCTTTGAAAGCTTCGAACTTTGTAATAAAACTCTTTTAGAAATTCCATTTTTCAAAGTATCCATACTATTTGGAAAACGTAGGCGAACTGGTTCTGTATTCTTAGAAATTGGATTATCTCCGTTTGGAAGCACCAAAGGATGGTATTTCCAAGGAAACTGACTAAACTGAGGTTGCCCTCCTTTAGTTCCTGTCTGTAATAATATTTTTGAACCATAAAGATCTTTTACAACATCTGCGTTGATTCGAACTCCGTAATTGAAAAATAAATCCGTTAACCCTAAATCTCTTGGATAAAGCATCGATTCTCCTGTTTGCATTAAACTATCCAATTCCGCATAAGCATTATCAACCATCCACAATGTGTTTCCACCATTCATGATGTATTGATCCATTGTATATTTTTCGGCTTCTGTAAATTTCTCTGATGGTTTTGCAATAATTGCTAAATCGTACCCTTGAATATCTTTTGCGGTTTTTTGCGGATTTGCTTGAACTGAATCTAGAGTAAAAACTCCTAAATGATAATAGTTTTTTACTTTTCGAAGCATATCTGCAATGTAAACATCATCCAATTCTCCATTCCCTTTTAAAATGGCAATTTTCTTTACTTTCGTATTTATTATTCTATGAATTGCATTCATAAAATTATATTCCAAAGCCTGAATTGAATTTTCTATCTGATCTTCTTCTGCATTGATAATTGCAGTTTGTAATAAATTTACATTCTCCGATTTGTTTCCAAACTTTACAATTGCCCAAGGAAAAATAATAGCCTGAGTCATTTTTCCGTCTTCCTGCACTTGAAGATTACTTGGTTCCAATCCTTTTGCAATCAAATCTTTTTCATGCCCTGTTGGATTTACAAAACGAAAATGAATGTTAGAGTTTTCAGATTTTAACTCTTCCAGAAGTTGTTTTGTTTCAATCTGTAATCTTTTAAACTCCGCAGGAAAATCTCCTTGTAAGTAAACATTGATTTGAATTGGTTCTTTTACCTCAGCAATTATATTTTCTGATGCTTCTGAAAGTGTGTATCTTTTATCATGTGTCAAATCCCATCTTTCATGAATTTTACTTCCTACAACATTGATAAGAATAACAGCAACTAATAGAATGACAATTTTTATAGGGGTTTGTTTCTTATTCATTTTTCAATCTAAAGTTTGTTAATACTAAAAAGAAAAGTGTGATACTGATAAAATAAATCAAATCACGAGAATCAATCACACCACGACTAATGCTCTTAAAGTGCTCATTCATTCCAATTTGCTGGATCACATAATCCATATTTCCAAAAAGATTATAATTTGCTAATCCTTCGAAACCATAAAACAAAAAGAACGAAATGAAAATACTTATTATAAAAGAAACAATTTGATTTTTTGTTAAAGTAGAAGTATAAATACCTATTGCAGAAAAAGAACTTGCTAAAAACAGAAGTCCAATATAAGATCCGATAATACTTCCGAAATCGATATTTCCAATAGGATTACTTAATTCATAAATACTGTATACATATACAATTGTTGGAAGAATTGCAGTAATAATTAAAATAAGCGATGCTAGATATTTCCCTAAAATAATTCCCCAATCTGAAATTGGTTTCGTTTTTAAAATCTCAATTGTTCCAGCGTTATACTCATCTGAAAAGCTTCGCATTGTTATTGCAGGAATTAAAAATATTAAAAACCAAGGTGCTAAGAAAAAATAGCTGGTCAAATCTGCAAATCCTGCATTTAGGATATTAAAATTATCGTTAAACACCCAAAGAAAAAGACCGCTCATTATTAAATATATCGCAATAACGAGGTATCCTATTGGGCTAGAAAAAAAAGAATTTATTTCCTTTTTTAAAATTGCAACCATAGAAAATTAAAAATATTTATTAAACAAAAATAGGTTCTGAACTAAAAACTTTATCAACGCTCCAAGCTTCAGGTTTGGCATCAAAAAGAGGTTTTACTCCTGCCCAAACTCCTTTGAAAAGCTCTGAATTTCGATATTGGTCTAAATAAAACTCACTTTCCCAATAGCTATAAGTAAAAAATATATTTGGATTTTTCTTATCTCTATACAATTCTAAAAAACGACAACCTTCTGAATTTCGTATTTTATTTCTATTTTTTTCAAATCTTGATAAAAATTCTTCAATTTTATCTTCTTGAAAAGTCATTTTGACAATACGTACAAACATGCTTTATTCTTCTAAAAAATTAACGACTATATGATCTCGGTATCGCAGCCCTAAAAGACTGTTTGCTCCTCCGACGGTCGCTAAATTACTTTTATAGATGGCAAGTTCCAAGAAATTTCCAGAATTAAATATCGCTAATCGACTTCCGTCTTTATATTGTTGTTCTGCAGGAAGAGAAAAATCAACAATATCACTATATTTTTCAAAGATTTTTTTAAACTTATATTTCTTTGCAACAATCTCATATAGTCTTCCATTTCCGATTTTCTCGAAAAGTTTTCTACTAATATTTGTCACTACATTTCCGTAATTATCAATATAAATAACACTTCCAGTAATTTGATTATTTCCTTTCTGAACTACAGGTTGTAGCTCTGTCAATTCTTTGTAATTCTCCAATGGTTTCCCAACTACTTCTAACTTTCCTCCTCTTAAAATATGACAAGCAACTTGTACAAAGTCTGTCAACATATGATTAGAAGTTTTTTGAAACTCAGGAACATTAATTTCTACAATTTGCTCTGGTTTAATATCAGAAACAATCATAGAAATCACTCCATTATCTGGACAAACAAAATAATGCCCGTCTAGTTTTAAAGCTATATGTTTATTTTCAGGATTTGGTTCACAGTCCACTCCAATCATGTGCACACTTCCTTCCGGAAAGCTTTTATAAGCATTCTTCACAACATAGGACGCTTCTGTAATATTAAAAGGAGATATATGGTGTGAAATATCCACGATATTTACATCAGGTAATTGTTTAAATATCATTCCTTTTAAAGCTCCAACAAAATGGTCTTTTATTCCAAAATCTGTAGTAAGTGTAATTAGGGACATTGACAATTTTTGACTTATAAATAATTGATTATTACTTTGTTTTGTTATTAAATTGATAATCCAAGCGCAAAGGTATATAATTATATATTATAATTTAGTACTTTTAAGCTGAATTTTAGATTAATAACTTAAAATTATTAACATTTGAACGAAAGAATAATAGAACTTTTGGAAATTAACCCTATGGACTTATATGGTGCGGAAAATTCAAACGTTACCATATTAAAGACATATTTTCCAAAACTTAAAATAATTGCTAGAGGTAATAAGTTAAAAGCTTATGGTTCTCCTGAGATACTTGATGAATTTGAAAAACGTATCTCTATGCTAGTCAAATACTTGAACAAGTATAATAAACTTGATGAAAATAGTATTGAAAGAATTCTAACTTCTACAGGGAAAGAGCAAAAAAATATGCAACTTCGTAGTGAAGTTCTTGTACATGGCGTTGGAGGAAATCAAATCAAGCCACAAACAGAAAATCAGCGTTTGATGGTAAAATTGATGGAAAAGAATGATATGTTATTTGCTACAGGTCCTGCTGGAACTGGAAAAACGTACACTGCAGTAGCTTTAGCTGTAAGAGCTTTAAAAGAAAAAACGGTTCGTAGAATCATTTTAACGAGACCTGCTGTAGAATCTGGAGAAAATTTAGGTTTCCTTCCTGGAGATTTAAAAGAGAAATTAGATCCGTATATGCAACCACTATATGATGCGCTACGTGATATGATTCCGTTTGAAAAATTAGACTCTTATATTGAAAAAGGTGTCATTCAGATTGCACCACTAGCATTTATGCGTGGGCGTACTTTGGATAATGCTTTTGTAATTTTAGATGAAGCTCAAAATACAACACATGCGCAGATGAAAATGTTTTTGACACGTATGGGAAAAAATGCAAAGTTCATCATTACAGGAGATCCAGGACAGATTGATTTACCTAGAAAACAAGTTTCTGGATTAAAAGAAGCATTACTGAGTCTGAAAGATGTAAAAGGAATTGGGATGCTATTTTTAGATGATAAAGACGTTGTTCGTCATAAATTAGTAAAAGAAATTATCAAAGCTTATAAAAGCATTGAATCAGAATAAAAAAAGGTAAGTTTTTCAACTTACCTTTTTCATTTTTTGAAGATTTACTAATTAGTTAACTCTAGTTAAGTGAGATCCGATTTCATCCTCTACTCCATTTTCATCAAAATCTGCTTTAATAAACAATTCTATTTCAGAATTTGTCAATTTTCGAATCTCAAACACATCAGTTTCTACATCTTCTCCATAAACATAAGATAGAGAAAGCGTATTACCATCAACTTTCCAAGTTCCTTCTTCATAAGATTCTTCTAATTCACAATCTGTATAATCATGAGATACAATGTTTCCATTATTTAAAAACTCAATATAAAGATTATCACAATCCTGATCTGGATCAAGAAACTTAACACCATTGACAATATTATAATCTGGATCCCATTTTCCTACTACAGTAGCTACTGATCCATTATCGTCATCGCTTGAACATGAAGTAAATGATAAACCTAATGCTAATACTCCTAGTAATACTTTTTTCATAATAATTTAAATAATTTTGATTTATAATTAAATTTTGAATCAGCATTTACAATTCATGTGCCAAAAAAATAAAAATTATAAAACTTATTATGACAAATATTGTACTAACACTATCTATCAGTATTTTATAAAACAAAAAAAGACTATCTAAAAATAGATAGTCTTTTAAATTCACATTTTAAAAAATATTATTTTAAAACTTCTAAAGCTTTTTCTTTATCTCCATCGTTTGATGACGGTTCAATTCCGATAATTGAACACATTAATTCATACAAATCAACAGTATTAAAAGAATCTATATTTTCTTTTTTAAATTTCGTTCCGTTCGCTATGAAAATTCCATGCATATCTTCCCCTTTGAAAGGATCATATCCATGCGTTCCTGTTCCGTTTGCACTATTAGGATTATTTTCAAAAAAACTTCTTGTTGACATTGTCCAACCTTCTTCTGCTACAGTAATAATATCTGCGATATAAGGATGATTTGAATAATGTAATCTTTCTGGAACTTCCTCTTTTAAATAAACATCCATATGAGGATTTGCATCTTTTAACTGATTATAAATCTCCATTTTTTTAGCTGGATCATTTACTGTAATTGTTCCAACTGGTGTATAATTACTATTAAAAGAAACCTCATCCGTATCAATATAATCATCATAGAAAACCGCTCTATCTCTTGACAATTCAGACATTCCATGATCTGACACAATGATAAGCTGTACATTTTCTGCTAATTCATGTTCTTTTATTCCATCGTATAATCTTCCTAAAAGAAAATCAATTTGGCTAATTGTATTTTTAACTTCATCTGAATTTGGCCCATATTTATGTCCTGCACTATCTACAATACTGAAATATAAACTTATAAATTGTGGACGCTCTTCTTCTGGTAAATCTAACCAATCTAAAGCTGTATCAACTCTTGTAGTATTTGCGATATTTCCATTATATTCTTTCCAAATAGAAGGACGAACTCCTTGAATTGGAGCTTCTGAACCTGGCCAAAAATAAGTAGCTGCCTTTACATTTTGCTTTTCAGCTGTTACCCAAATTGGTTCTCCAAGATACCATTTTGGATCTTTTACAGCATCTGAAGAAATACTGTACTTATCTCCATTTTCATCATAAAAAGTATTCATAATAATTCCATGATTTTCTGGATGCTGACCTGTCACTAATGATAAGTGATTTGGGAAAGTTTTTGAAGGAAAAACAGGAATTAATCTTTCTGCTTTCATTCCTTCATTTACAATTCTATCAAAATTTGGTGTATTAATTTTATCTGTATAATCAAATCTAAATCCATCTACAGAAACTAAAATAACATGTTGTTTCTCATAAGGTGGTTTTGGATCTGGATTCTGACTCGAAGGGCTTGAGTCGTCTTTGCTACATGCGAAAAAAGAAAAAGTAATCGCAAAGAAGCTTAGTAAAAATGTTGTTTTGATTTTCATCTTTTATAAATAATTAAGAGACTGCAAATTTAGAGAAATTTAAGACGATAAAATGTTAAATTTCTTTAGACATAAACACCTATTATAAAAGTTCAAAACATAAAAAAAGCTCTGAAAAAATCAGAGCTTTTAAATTTTATATCAGAAAAGGATTTTAGTTTCCTTTTTTGTAATCTTCTAAGAATTTTGCTAAACCGATATCTGTTAAAGGGTGCTTTAATAATCCTTCGATAGCACTTAATGGCCCAGTCATTACGTCTGCTCCAATCTTAGCACAATCAATAATGTGCATTGTGTGACGAACAGAAGCAGCTAAGATTTCAGTATCAAATCCGTAGTTATCAAAAATCATACGAATTTCTTGGATTAAGTTTAATCCATCTGTAGAAATATCATCTAATCTTCCGATGAATGGAGAAACATAAGTAGCTCCAGCTTTTGCAGCTAAAAGTGCTTGTCCTGCAGAGAAAATTAAAGTACAATTTGTACGGATTCCTTTGTCAGAAAAATATTTTATTGCTTTGATTCCTTCTTTAATCATAGGAACTTTCACAACAATCTGAGGGTGTAAAGCAGCTAAAGCCTCTCCTTCTTTAATCATTCCTTCGAAATCTGTAGAAATAACTTCCGCACTTACATCTCCATCCACTAGGTTACAAATATCCACATAGTGTTTTAAGATATTATCTTGCCCCGTGATTCCTTCTTTAGCCATTAATGATGGGTTTGTTGTTACACCATCTAAAATTCCTAGAGCTTGCGCTTCTTTAATTTGCTCTAAGTTTGCTGTGTCAATAAAAAATTTCATTTGTGTTGTTTTTAAATTTTTGTAAAATTACAATTTATAATGATTCATTAGTAATTTTTCATACATTCTGTCTGGTAAAATTCTCTTCAATACGATAGAAAATTTCTGCATAAAAACACCTACTTTATAATGAATTTTAGGATTCTTGTTTTCAATAATATGATGCACTGCTTTTGCCATCAAAATTGGATCTGATCCAGTGTCTACTTCTTCATCAATTTGGCGAAGTACTTCTCCGTATTTTTCTTCGTAATCCGAACCTTTAAATACTGGAGTATGATATCTTCCTGCTGCAATATTTGTGACAAAATCACCTGGAGCAACATCTACCATTTTGATTCCAAATTGTTTTACTTCCATGCTCATCGCTTCCGTAATTAGTGAAACTGCTCCTTTTGTTGCAGAATACACGCCACGATATGGAAGTCCCATATATCCAGCGATAGAACTTACATTGATGATAATTCCATCTCTTTGTTTACGCATTGTTGGTAAAACTCCTTTGCAAACATTCAACAAACCAAAGAAATTAGTATCAAATGCTTTTTTGATTTCTTCCATTGGTGTTTCTTCTACAGGTCCTGTTATTCCAATTCCCGCATTATTTACTAAGATATCGATTTTACCTTCTTTTTCCACAATAAAATTTACTGCTTTTTCAATAGAATCAACATCAGATACATCTAATGCTACTAAATGAAAATTGTCGTTAAATTTTTCTTGTTTTGGATTTCTGCTGGTACCGTAAACTTTGTAGTTTTTTGAGGATAAGTATTCTCCGATTGACTTTCCAATTCCTGAAGATCCTCCTGTGATTAAGACTGTTTTTGCCATAGCTTATGTGAAGTATATAAACAAAAAAACGGCAAGCGACCTACATCACACTGCTCAACCTAATACCCTTGCTGCGTTCCCGCCCTGGGGGATTCAAAGGGAGCTAGTTGTGTAGGACTTGCCGAGTGCAAATATACAATCATTTTTAATATCTGCAAGACTTTTTAATAAATTAGTGTAATATTTTTTCCTAAAAAAACGTTGTCTTTTTGTTAAATTTGCCGAATCAAATGAAAATCAATGAATAAAAAAATATTATATCTTGAAGGTTTTAGAGGAATTGCTGCTTTTATTGTTCTAATTTCTCATCTTAAAGAGATGTTTAATGTAGAAATTTATAAAAATCTTCTTTTAAATTTTGTAGACATACCTTTTTCCAAATACTTTATCCATCCTTTTTTTCATTTTTTCACTAACGGCAATCTAGCAGTTCATTTATTTTGGGTGATGAGTGGTTACGTTATTTCAATTAAACTTTTTCAATTAAGAGATCAAAATTATTTAATCTCAAGTTTTATGAAGAGGTATTTTCGTTTAATGATTCCTGCTTTTTCCTCCATCATTTTTGCTTTCATTCTATTAAGTTTTGGATTAATGTTTAATAATGAATTAGCAACTTATTTTGAAATTGAATATAGTAGAAACGATTGGCTGTTTGACTTATATAATTTTGAACCAAATTTTATTTTGATGCTAAAAGATGGAATTTGGAATACTTTTTTTGATTTTAAATATTCTTCCAGTTATAATGGCGTTTTATGGACCATGAACCCTGAATTATATGGATCTTTCGCTTGTTTCTTTATTTTTGCAGTATTCTCAAAGCATAAATTAAGACATTATATTTACATCTTATTCTTTCTTCTATCTATTCCTCTTAAGATTTACTGGCTTGGAACATTTATGATAGGATTTATGTTATCAGATTTTGATAATAATTCTTTTGTTAAAAATACGTTTATCGAAAATGTTTGGAAAAATGTTTTGTCTAAAAAATTGATTAACATAAGTTTCTTTATGGTAGTCGTGTTTTTATCTGGAATTTTCCATTTTAAACCATTTTTTAATTTCCTTACAAGTATCTTATTAATTTTAATTTTGATGAGAACTAAATCTATTCAAAAATTATTTATTAATCCCTTTTTTCTATGGTTAGGAAAAATATCATTTAGTCTTTATCTAATCCATATTCCGATTCTATGTTCGCTTACAAGTTGGTTGTTTTTATTTTTAAAAGACAAAGTAGGTTATATCGAAAATATGTTGATTTGCTCACTTGTAACGATCGCTACAACTTTTATTTTAGCGGCCTTTTTCACAAAATATATAGATTTAAAATCTGTAAAAATTGCAAATAAAATTGGAGCTTTTTTTAAAGAAAATAAGAAAGTAGGTTGAATACTCAACCTACTTCAATTATAAACTAACTAGTGTATTTGTATTTAATTCTTTAGGCTCTTCTCCTTGTAAAAATAATCTTGCGGAATGTTCCCCTCGAAGGATGATTTCTTCTCCTTTCACCTCTAACCAACTTCCTTCTCGAAGTCCTAAAACTGGTAATGAATTGTATGTATGGAATTCTTTAATTCTTGTTTCACGAGTTTCTCCCATATGTGTAGAATCTGGAATTGGGTCTAAATAATGCGGGTTTACATTAAAATTAATAAATCCTAAAGTTTTAAAACTTGGCGGATAAACAATTGGCATATCGTTAGTATTATTAATTGTTTGCCCACAAATATTACTTCCCGCACTTGTTCCTAAATAAGGTGTTCCACCATTTACAGCATTTTGAAGTGCTTCGATAATATTATTTTCATACAAAGCATTTACTAAAACAAAAGTATTACCTCCTCCAGTGAAGATTCCTTTTGCATTTTCAATCGCATCTATCGGATTTTCAAAAGTATGTAGTCCTTTTACTTTGATACCGATAGTTGCAAAACCTTTACTAGCAATTTCAGTGTATTCGTCATGTGTAATTCCGCCCGGTCTTGCATATGGAACGAAAACAATTTCTTCGATTCCTTTATAAAATTCTTTAAGAGTTGGTAAAATATATTCTAAATAAGATTGTCCGTGTACTGTAGATGTACTTGCTATGATAATATTTTTCATCAAAAATTGATTTTGAACAAATTTAAGCAATTCAAATCTTTAACAAAATTTTACATATTGAGATGTAAACTAGCTTTGCTTTAATTAGTTTATTTGTTTTAAACTATTTAGTTAAATTTTTTACAATAAATTATCAAAAAATAAATATGAAAATAAAATTACTTTTTTTGTTCCTCTTTTTAGGAGTTACAAATGCATTCGCACAGCAAAACTCAATTTTAGTTCAAGGTGATTATTATAAAGCTTATCTTTTAAACGAAGGTGAAAGTGTTGCAAACATTCATATTGTGAATAAAAATAAAAACACAGTAACTATTTCTGATGAAAAAGGATATTTTCAGATTCTTTGTAATGTGGGGGATATTTTAATAATTTCTGCTGTAAATTTTGAACAAAAAGAAATAAAAATCCCAGATGATTTCAATACTTATCAAGTTCATTTTATTGATTTAGAAAATAGAATTGAATTAGAAGAAGTAGAAATTAAAAGTCATGATCTTACTGGTACTTTAAGTTTCGACTCCGAAAAAGTTCCTGAGAGTGATTTATCCAAGATAAATCCTGACGCTTTAGATTTTACTGCTGCATATGGTAATTTTGGTTATGATTTAAACGATAAAAACTCTGGAGCTCCTATAGTTAACACCGTTCCAGGAAATAACATTGGTGGAGATGTCATAGGAATGGCTGCTTTTATTGCAGCTCCAATAGTTAAGGTATTAGGACCAAGTGATCTTAAACAAAGAGTGAGAGAAAAAGAATATCTAAGAGCAAGAGAATATGAAGAACTAACCAAAAACTTACCAAGTGAAATGTTGAAAAGGTATGGAAAAACATTCTTTACAGATAGAATTGGAATTCCTGAAAATAAGATTGAAGATTTCGTCAAATTTTGTTATAAAGATGAAATTGTAGGCTTATATCAAGATGAAAAACATTTGGAACTAATTGAAATTTTAATAAAAAATAAAGATCCTTTTTTGAATAGATAATAAAAAGAAAAGTAGAATTTTCAATGAACTCGTTTAAACTTTTTTGCCAAAACTAAGAGTTTTATCTGATGTTTATTGATGGTGAAGAGAAAAAATTTCAGCATAGCCTTAGCTATGGTTAAAATTTTTCACAAGCCAGTAATGAACATGCTTGAAACGAATTTTGAGTTAAAAAGTTTAAATGAGTTCAATTCGTTAAAAGTAAAAATTTAATCTTTTTTTACTAGCTAAAACAATATATTCGTTCTCGAAAAATTATAATTTATAGAACATGAATTTTGGTATTGAAAAACTAAACACGGATTTAGATAAAGATATTCAACATAAAATAGATACAAAAACAAAACCTCTTGGAGCTCTAGGAAAACTGGAAGATATAGCTTTTAAGATTGCTAAAATCCAACAGACTTTAGAGCCAAAAATAGAAAAACCAGCTATTTTGGTTTTTGCTGGAGATCATGGTATTGCGAAAGAAAATATTGTAAATCCTTTTCCACAAGAAGTTACTACGCAAATGGTTTATAATTTCTTGAATAAAGGAGCTGCTATTAATGTTTTTTGTGAAGAAAATAATGTGGATTTAAAAATTGTGGATGCTGGTGTAAATCATGATTTTGAAAATCACTCTGAACTAATCAATGCTAAAATTGCCTTTGGAACTAAAAATTATCAAAAAGGAGTTGCGATGACAAATGAAGAATGTCAGAAAGCAATTTCTTTGGGTAGCGAATTAGTTTTAAAACAAAAAAAAGAAGGAACAAACACAATTGGTTTTGGAGAAATGGGAATTGGAAATACTTCTGCGGCTTCTTTAATTATGCATTATGTAACCAAAACTTCCATCGAGAAATGTGTTGGAGCTGGAACTGGGTTACCTTCTGAAGGAATTTTGAAGAAAACAAATGCGCTGAAAGAAGTAATTTCATTTCATGGGGAAATTGAAAATCCTCTTCAAATTTTACAAACTGTTGGCGGTTTTGAAATTACAATGATGTGTGGCGCAATGTTAGAAGCTGCAAAACAAAAAATGACCATTTTGATAGACGGCTTTATTTGTACTTCAGCCTTATTAATTGCTGCAAAAATAGATTCAAATATTTTAGACTACTGTATTTTTACTCATAATTCTGAAGAAAAAGGACATGAAAAAATGTTGGCTTTTTTAAACCAAAAACCATTATTAAACTTAGGATTAAGACTTGGAGAAGGAACTGGAGCAGCACTTTCTGTACCGATTATAAGAACAAGTATTGCTTTTTTTAATAGAATGGCAAGTTTCGAATCTGCGGGTGTTTCAGAAAAAAATTAAAAATATTATAAAATTTAAACACAAGAATATAAATGAATTAAGAGGTCCTATCGACCTCTTTTTTTAAATTTTTATTTTTTTTTGAAAAATGAGTAGGGGTAAAATTCAATTCATGCATCTTAATATTAAACAGAGGAAATAAGTAAGTATAAATTAAACCCACTATATGATTTACAAAACTTAATGAGAATCGTTAATAGAATGAAACCTTTAAAAAATGAAATTATCAAAAATTAAAAATTATTTAAAAACTGATGAATAAGAAGAAAATTCAAAAAGTAATAATTCCTATCTTTTTTGTGTTAGTAAGTTTTAGTGTTTTTTCTCAAAAGAAAATCACCTTTTCTGGAAATGTAAGTGATGAAAAAACAAATGAAAAATTATTTGCTGTAAGTGTTAGTTTTCCAGAGTTAAAATTGGGAACTACCACAGATGATGACGGAAATTTCAAAATTAATATTCCAACTGGGAATCATAAATTAGAAATTCAATATTTAGGATATCAAACTGTTTCAAAAACTATTAATTTCTCTTCAAATACTTATTTAGACTTCAAATTAACTCCTGAAGTGGAAAGTCTTGATGAAGTTGAAATTGTTAGTAAAGGAGTAACTACAACAGATGTAAAAAAGCCAGCTCTTGGTGTTTATAGTATTAAAGCTTCTACAATTAAAAAAATTCCTTCTGTTGGTGGAGAACCAGATATTATCAAATCGATTCAATTTTTACCAGGTGTAAGTAATAATGGTGAAGGAAGTTCAGGATTCAATGTTCGTGGAGGTGCTGCAGATCAAAATTTAATTTTATTAGACGGAACACCTGTATATAGTGATTCACATTTATTTGGGTTTTTCTCTGTATTTAATGCAGATGTGGTTAATAGTATTAAACTATATAAAGGCGGAATACCGTCGAAATTTGGAGGAAAAGTTTCTTCAGTTTTAGATGTTTATCAAAAAAATGGAACTTCTGATAAAATTCATGGAACAGGAAGTATCGGAACAATTTCTAGTAAACTAACTCTTTTTGGTCCTGTTGACAAACAAAAGAGGTTAAACTTCATGGTTGGAGGAAGAGCAAGTTATGCACATTTATTTTTAAAGCTTGCTAACCAAGACAACATTGCTTATTTCTATGATTTAAACACAAAATTAAATTATAAAATCAACGACAAACATCACCTTTCTCTTTCAGGATATTTTGGTAGAGATGTTATTGATTTAAGTGGAAGTTTTAATAATACATACGGAAATCAATTAGGGAATTTAAACTGGAAACAAAATTGGAATGATAAATTAAGTGCTGATTTTTCTGTTCATTATACTTCTTATGCATATAATTTAGAAATTGATATTGCGGAGTTTAAATGGAAATCTTCTACAAATAATACACATGCAAAATATGATTTCTTATACAATGCTAGCGAAAATTTCAAATTAAGATTTGGAGCAAATGGTGGTTATTATTGGTTTAATCCTGGAGAAATAGAACCATTAAATGCTGAATCTTCTATTAATAGTAGAAAACTTGACGAAAAATATGCTTACGAACAAGCTGCTTATCTTTCTATTGAACAACAATTATTACCAAAAGTAAAAGTAGAATATGGATTACGTTATAGCTTTTTCCAAAGAATCGGAAGTCAAGAGCAATACACTTATGTAAATAACATGCCTGTTGTTTACGATCCTATACAAGGAATCTACAAACCAGGGCAAGAAGATCAATTGATCAAATATTCTGGTGTGATTAAGTCTTTTTCAAATCCAGAACCTAGAGCAGCAATCTCTTATAATTTTGCAGAAGACAGATCTATCAAAGCTGGATATAATAGAATGTACCAATATGTTCATTTGATTTCAAATGCAAGCTCCCCTACTCCATTAGATGTTTGGGCTCCGAGTGGTACTTTTATCGATCCTCAAAAAGTAGATCAATATAGTGTAGAATATCAGCAAAATTTTAAAGATGGTGCTTATTCTCTAGAAGTTGGTGCTTTTTATAAAGATTTAAAAAATAGAATTGATTACATAGACGGAGCAGATTTAATTGCGCAAAATCAAATTGAAACTCAAATCCTTTTTGGTGAAGGAAGAGCTTATGGTTTAGAAATTTTAGCTCAAAAAAATGTTGGAAAATGGACAGGACTTTTAGCTTATACTTTATCTAAAGCGGAACAGAGAATCCCTGGAAGAAATGCAAATGAGCCAGGAATTAATAATGGAGAATGGTACGATGCTCCATACGATAAAACACACGATTTTAGTATGACAGCTTCTTATCAATACAACGATAAATGGAGCTTTAGCGGAAGTTTTGCTTTCCAAACAGGAAGACCAGTAACCTATCCTGATGCACAATATGAATATCAAGGAATTACAGTTCCAAATTATGCGGATAGAAATAGTAATAGATTACCAAGTTATCACCATTTAGATGTTTCAGCTACTTTAAAACCAAGAAAAAACAAGGGTAGAAAATGGCAAACAGAATGGGTATTTAGTATCTATAATTTATATGGAAGACAAAATGCAAATTCAATTTCATTCCAACAAAATGACGAAACATTAAGAAATGAATCTGTAAAGCTATCTATTTTCGGAATTGTACCATCTGTTACTTATAATTTTAAATTTTAAAAAATGAAAAAACTGATTTATATATTTTTATCTATTATTTCTGTAACATTTTTAGCTTGTGAAGAAGTTGTAGAACTTGATTTACCAGTAAGTCCTCCAGTTTTAGTAATTGATGCTGCTCTAGATTGGGAAGCTGGTACTAGCGGAGAAATTCAGACAATTAAATTGACAACAACAGCGCCTTATTATGACGAAAGTGTACCAAATGCAGATGGAGCGATTGTAACTGTTAATGATGAAAGCGGAAATACTTTTGAATTCATTGAAGAGCCTGGGACAGGAAATTATATCTGTACGAATTTCCTACCAAAATATAATGAAAAATACACGCTACACATTACTTATAAAGACGAGGATTATATCGCTGAAGAAACTTTAGCTCCAACAGTTCCTATTGATAAAGTAGAACAAGTAGATGATGCAGGTTTTTTACAAGATGAACTTGGTTTAAAAATATATTTTACAGACCCAGGAGATAAAGATTATTTCTATTATTTGGAATCAAAAACAAGTGCTAAGCCATTAAAAGATATTAGTGTTTTTGATAATGATTTTTCAAAAGGAAATCAATTAGATGTAAGCGTTTCGTTTGAAGATTCTGAAATTGGAGATGTGTTAGAAGTTAAGCTTTTAAACATTTCAAAACAATATTACGATTTCATGAATTTACTTTTAGAACAAGCTGATAATGGAAATCCTTTTGCAGGAAATCCAGCTGGTGTAAACGGAAATTGTTACAATCAAACAAATCCAGAAAATAGACCTTTAGGATATTTTAGGGTAACAGAAACAAGAAATATTACACATGTTTTACAATAAGAGTTTTGAATTTTTGAAGAAACAAGAGATTAAATTTTTTTCATAATGAGTCTGTTTAAAATTGTATCGGAATTTATTTTATAGTTTATTAAAATGCTATTTTGAAGTATTTTTTGGAGTACATAGCATCGCTATGGAGGAGAAAAAATACAAAAAAGAGCTTTTAAGAAGCATATAAATTGTTTTGATATAAATTTAAACAGACTCTACAATTTACTTGCATAGCGTTCGAACTTCAATCGAATCCCTTTGATTGAAGTTCACTTTAGTTCTCAAATTTTTCCTTTCTGATTTCTTGTTTTATTCATATAATTTCAACACTTGTCTAATCCTTCTTTTTTATGTTTTAATTGGTTAAACATAGAATTGAAGGATTTTTTTATCAACAAATTTTCCCTCACATTAAAATTTGGGCGAAACCATTTTTCTTCGTTTACAAAAAACTCAGAAAAAGGTCGGGCTTTCCATTTCAAGTTTTCATTTTCAAAAAAAGAACTTCTAAGCAATACGTTGGCTTCTAAGGTCGCCTCCGTTTGCAAAGAATTTCTAATTTTTTCAAAAGAAAAGCTTTCCACTACAATCCCTTTCGCAAAAAAAATCCATCAAAAATTTAGAAAATATTAAACCTAGAATCTTTAGTTCAAATATCAAGAAGTTTCTTATTTTTATCCTTTCACACACAAAAATTATGAGCAAGGAAATTCAAGAAAGAATAGAGACGTTAAGAAAAGAATTAAACGAACATAATTATAAATATTATGTTTTAGATACTCCAGAAATTTCAGATTATGATTTTGATATCAAACTAAAAGAACTGGAAAAATTAGAAGCTGAAAACCCAGAATATTTCGATCCAAATTCGCCAAGCCAGAGAGTTGGAGGACAAATCACAAAAAACTTCGAAACAATTACACACAAACAAAGAATGTATTCTTTGGATAATTCGTATTCAAAAGAAGATGTTTTAGACTGGGAAAAGCGATTACATAAATTAACAGGTGCAGAGAATATTGAATATACTTGTGAATTAAAATATGATGGTGCTTCCATTAATTTAACTTTCGAAAATGGAAACTTCGAAACAGCTGTAACAAGAGGAGATGGTTTTCAAGGAGATAATGTTTCTACAAACGTAAAAACGATTAAGTCACTTCCTTTAAAAATTAAAACTTCAGAATTTTTAGAAAACTTCGATATTCGTGGAGAAATCATCCTACCATTTGATGGTTTTGAAAAAATGAATAAAGAAAGAATTGAAGCAGGTGAAGATCCTTATGCAAACCCAAGAAATACTGCAAGTGGAAGTTTAAAACTTCAAGATAGTTCAGAAACAGCAAAACGTCCTTTGGATTGTTTATTATACCAAGTTGTTGCTGATCAAGATAAATATAAAACACATTTTGAAATTTTAGAAGCAGCTAAAAAAGTAGGTTTTAAAGTTCCTGAAACAATCGAAGTTTGTAAAAATGTTGATGAAGTTTTAGCTTTCGTAGAAAAATGGGACACAAAAAGACATGATTTACCTTACGAAACAGATGGAGTTGTAATCAAAGTAAATAGTTTAGAACTTCAAAATGAATTAGGATTTACTTCAAAATTCCCACGTTGGGCAATTGCTTATAAATTCAAAGCTGAACAAGAAAGTACTATTTTAGAAGAAGTAACTTATCAAGTTGGAAGAACTGGTGCAATAACTCCTGTTGCAAATCTAAAACCTGTACAATTAGCAGGAACTACTGTAAAAAGAGCTTCTCTGCATAATGCGGATCAGATGGAGAAATTAGACTTACATCTAAAAGACACCGTATTTGTAGAAAAAGGAGGAGAAATTATTCCAAAAATTGTTGGTGTAGACACAACGAAAAGAAAAGAAGATGCAGAAGTTGTAAAGTATATTACAAATTGCCCAGAATGTGATACAGAATTAGTTCGTAAAGAAGGAGATGCAAAACACTATTGTCCAAACGAATTAGGGTGTCCTCCACAAATTGTTGGAAGAATTCAACATTATATTTCTAGAAAAGCATTGAATATTGATGGAATTGGAGGAGAAACAGTTGCGCTTTTTGTCAAAGAAGACTTAGTAAAAACCTATGCGGATTTATATGATTTAAAAGTGGAGGAAATCATGCCATTAGAAAGAATGGCGGAAAAATCTGCGAAAAATATTGTAAACGGAATTGAAGCTTCTAAAAAAGCTCCTTTTGAGAAAGTTTTATTTGGTTTAGGAATTCGTTTTGTAGGAGAAACCGTTGCTAAAAAATTAGCCAAACATTATTTATCAATTGACAATTTAGCAAAAGCTACAAGAGATGAACTTGTCAACGTTGATGAAATTGGAGATAAAATCGCAGACAGTGTTATTGCTTATTTTGCCGAAGAAAGAAATCTAGAAATTATAGAGAAACTTCGTCAAGTAGGTGTGCAATTAGAAATGGATGCTACTGAAAATGTTGTAGAAAATAATCTTTTAGAAGGAAAAACATTTTTATTCACTGGAAAATTGACAAAATTCACACGTGATGAAGCAAAAGAAATGGTGGAGAAATTTGGAGGTAAAACAGTTAGTGGAGTTAGTTCTAAATTAAATTTCTTAGTTGTTGGAGAAAAAGCTGGATCAAAATTGAAAAAAGCAGAAGCTTTAGGAACGGTGGAAATCTTAACAGAAGATGAATTTTTAGAAAAAATAAATTAAAATAAGAAAGCGTCTAAAATACTTTGAGTGTAATTTTAGACGCTTTTAATATACTTTTCAGTAAAATTTGGGTTTTTCTTTGGAGTCATAATTAAGTAAATTAGGATATACTATAAACTTTATTCTGATTATCAATCCACTTACCATTTTTAGACTCCCCCAGGATTACGATTTCTTTAATTCTACCATATTGCTCAATTGCCGCCATCATGGCTTTTTTGGTTTCTCTTCTTAACTTAATTCCTGTTTTCTCACCTCTGTTTCTTACTTCAATATAAAATCCGTCTCTAAGTTTCCCTGGTTTAGTAGCTGGTCTTCCCATAAGTTTAAAAATTTGTTAATTAGTTAATAAATAAATTAAAACAACCAAATATGAGCAATAAAAAATTATTTTATTCTTATAGATATGTTAAAATTTCTTACCAATGATTGGTATCTTTTTCCTTTCATTCCATAGAAGAATAAGGCTTAAAATAAAACTTACTAAAGCAAGATAAAATACAGTTCCTCCATCCCCATTGATTTCGATTCCTAAAATTGTTAGATGAAATAAAATTGCTCCTCCGATAATTCCTACTGTCATCAAAGAACCTAACCAAACTGTTCTTGGAATCAAAATTAAAATTGCTGCTATAAGTTCTGCAATACCTGTTCCAATTCTCCCTGGAGCTCCAAGACCTACTTTTTCAAAAATGTAGATACTATCTGGATGCGCAGCAAATTTGAATCTTAAAGTTTGAACTAAAATAACTGCAACAACAATTCTAAATAATAATGATATGTACTTATTCATATTTTATCAATTAATAGTAATAAATTTTAATTTTTAGGATAGACGTAATCATTTTCAAAAATTACAAACTATTCAAAAAAAATCTTTTTTTATACTTATATGATTGTTAATACTTTATTTAAAGTACAAAAAAAATAGAATAAAAAAAAGGGCTTAATTGAAAATTTCAATTAAGCCCTTTTTAAAAATAAGTTTTTCTTATTGGATATATTGTTGGTAAGCTTTCTTAACAGCTCTATCAAAGTTTCCTTTAATTGCTCTCCATCTTCTAGAAAAATCTGTTGAATTCTGAGATAATTTTTCTCCAGATTTAATGTTTTTAATCATATCCTTCACATCTTGATGAGAAAATGTAGATTTTACATATTTCTTCATTGTAGACATGATTTCGTTTTTATGACTCATTAAATCTTTTTGTACTGAAGCAAAATCTGCTTTATCTTTTGCAACTTTCTTTAAAGACTCGATTCCATTTTTGTAAAAATCAGTTCCTTTATTTAATTCTAACAAGCTTTGAATATCTTGATCAAAAGAGCTTGATTTTTGAGCATTTGCTTGCAACATCGTGAAACATGCAAATACAAATAAAAGTAATATTTTTTTCATAAGAGTAAATTATTAATTTTGTATTAATGATGCTGCAATATATAAAAAAAATGTAAAAAGGTTAAGGAATGTTTAAATATTTATGAGTTTGTAAGGAAATTTTCCATTTCGGATTCTTCATTACATAATCTATAATTTTTGGAGTCATTTTTTCTCGATTACTCCACTCTGCTTGCAAATATAATCTACAATCTTTTGAAACTCTTTTTGCTTGTTCTTCAGCGAATTTGAAATCACTATTATTATAGATAATTACTTTTAATTCATGTGCTTTTTCTGCAACTTCATCTAAAGGTAATTTTGTTTTCTTTGGAGAAAGACAAATCCAATCCCAAACACCTGTTAAAGGATAAGCTCCTGAAGTTTCAATATGTGTACGAATCTTTCTTTCTTGTAAACTTTCAGTGAAATAAGTTAAATCCCACATTAATGGTTCTCCTCCTGTAATTACAACAGTATCTGAATTGTTTTCGCAGTTTTTTACAATAGAATCTACAAGCGTAGGCGGATGAAGTTCTGCATTCCAACTTTCTTTTACATCACACCAATGACATCCTACATCACAACCTCCAATTCTTACAAAATATGCTGCGGTTCCTGTATAAAAACCTTCTCCCTGAATTGTATAAAATTCTTCCATCATAGGTAACATTTTACCTATTTCGATTAACTCTTTCGTCTTCGTATCCATAATTTTGCAAAGATACAATATACTTTTTAAACAAAAATCATCTTTACAACTTCCTCTTTTTAAATGAATTGAAAATTAATTATGAAAAATTAAATATTTTAATCTTATCTACTGTAAATCATATTTTTACGATATAATGTTTTCATAAAATAATAGAAAATCAAATTTATTTTATTTCTAAATGAATAACTTTACGGGATAATAGTCTAAAACGCCAAAATACAATGGCATAACAATTGACTTAATACTACTATAATTCTTGTAGAATATATGTAAATATTTAAAAATCAGTGTTTTTTTAATCTGATTTTCTTGTATTTAAGCAAGAAAGTTAAAATGTTTACATGACAAAATGACTAAAAATACACTATGAGTGATTCTAAATTTATAAGACTTGACAAAATGTCATTAGAAAATATATTTGATGAAGATGCTGAATTAATTCCATTAATGACTCCAGAGGACGAAGAAAGGATTAATAATGAGGAACTTCCTGAAGTTTTACCGATTTTACCATTAAGAAACACTGTTCTTTTCCCTGGTGTTGTAATTCCTATTACAGCAGGAAGAGATAAGTCGATTGCTTTAATCAAAGAAGCGAATAAAGGTAATAAGGTAATTGGTGTTGTAGCACAGAAAAATGAGAATGTTGAAAATCCAACATTAGAAGATATTCATACAGTAGGTACAGTTGCTCGAATTTTAAGAGTTCTTAAAATGCCTGACGGAAATACGACTGTAATTATTCAAGGAAAAAAGAGGTTTGAAGTAAAGGAAATCATCCAAGAAGAACCTTTTATGAAAGCTACAGCAGTTCCAGTTCCAGAGCATCGTCCAGAAACAGAGGATAAAGAATTTGATGCAATTATCGAATCGATCCGTGAATTAGCTTTAAAGATTATTCGTGAAAACCCGAATTTACCTTCTGAAGCTAGTTTTGCAATAAAAAATATTGAAAGTAATTCTTTCTTAATCAATTTTGTTTCTTCAAACATGAATTTAAATGTTGAAGAAAAACAAAATTTATTAAAGATTGACAACTTAAAAGATAGAGCTCTTCAAACTTTAAGTAGAATGGACTTAGAGCTTCAAAGGCTTGAGTTGCGAAATGATATCCAATCGAAAACTCGTACGGATATGGATCAGCAACAAAGAGAATATTACTTACACCAACAATTGAAGACAATTCAAGAAGAATTAGGTGGAGTATCTTTTGAAGAAGAGATTGAGGAAATGAAAATGAAGGCCAAAGGAAAAAAATGGTCTGATGAAGTAAAGAAAATTTTTGAAAAAGAAATTGGAAGACTTCAAAGAATGAATCCTCAAATGGCTGAATATTCTGTGCAAAGAAATTATTTAGATTTAATGTTAGAATTACCTTGGGGAGAATATTCTCAAGATAAATTTGATTTAAAGAAAGCACAAAAGATTTTAGATAGAGATCATTTTGGTTTAGATAAAGTTAAAGAAAGAATCATCGAGTATTTAGCTGTATTAAAACTAAAAGGAGATATGAAATCGCCAATTATTTGTTTATATGGACCTCCTGGAGTTGGAAAAACTTCTCTTGGAAAATCTATTGCAGAAGCAGTTGGTAGAAAATATGTTCGTATGTCTTTAGGTGGTTTACGTGACGAAGCAGAAATCCGTGGACACAGAAAAACATATATTGGAGCGATGCCAGGAAGAATTATCCAAGGAATCAAAAAAGGAGGAACTTCAAATCCTGTTTTTGTTTTAGATGAGATTGATAAATTGGCTTCAGCAAACCAAGGAGATCCTTCTTCTGCAATGTTGGAAGTTTTAGATCCTGAGCAAAACACAACTTTCTATGATAATTTCTTAGAAGTTGGTTATGATTTATCAAAAGTTCTTTTCATTGCAACAGCAAATAATCTAGGTGCAATTCCTGCTCCACTTCGTGATAGAATGGAGATAATTAATGTAACTGGATATACTGTTGAAGAAAAGGTAGAAATTGCGAAAAAGCATTTATTACCGAAACAATTAAAAGAACACGGTTTAAACGCAGATCAATTAAAAATCGCAAAACCACAATTAGAAAAAATTGTTTCTGGATATACTAGAGAATCTGGAGTTCGTACTTTAGAAAAGCAAATAGCAAAAATGGTTCGTCATGCAGCGAAATCAATCGCAATGGAAGACGAATACAATATCAAAGTAACAAATCAAGATGTTTCAGATGTTCTTGGAGTTTCTCATTTAGATAGAGATAAATACGAGAATAATGATGTTGCTGGAGTTGTTACAGGTTTAGCATGGACAAGCGTTGGAGGAGATATTTTATTCATCGAATCTATTCTTTCTAAAGGAAAAGGTGGATTAACAATTACTGGAAACTTAGGTAAAGTAATGAAAGAATCTGCAACAATTGCGATGGAATATATCAAAGCAAATGCAGCAGATTTCGGAATTGATCACAGAGTTTTTGATAATTATAAAGTGCATATTCACGTTCCTGAAGGTGCAACTCCAAAAGATGGACCAAGTGCCGGAATTACAATGTTAACTTCTTTAGTTTCTGTATTTACACAGAAAAAAGTAAAAGCTCATGTTGCAATGACAGGAGAAATTACTTTAAGAGGAAAAGTACTTCCTGTTGGTGGAATTAAGGAGAAAATTCTTGCAGCGAAGAGAGCAAATATTAAAGAAATTATTCTTTCGGATGCAAACAGAAAAGATATCCAGGAAATTAAAGCTGAATATTTAAAAGGCTTAACTTTCCACTATGTGAAAGAAATGAAAGAAGTAATCGATTTAGCTGTAACAAAAGAAACAGTAAAAAATCCTGTAATTCTAGATTTACCTAAAAAAGAAGAAAAATAATTTTAGTAGTTTTTTGAATTATATAGACCGATGTTTTAAATAAAACATCGGTTTTTTTATTTCATCATTTTATTAAATTTTATTAATATTGTAATATTTTAATAACAAAAATTTAATGAAATGAAAAAAATTAGTATTATCATTGCTGTATTCTCTGTTATATCTTTAGTTTCTTGTAACTCTGATGATGATGGAATCAATGTTGAGAACAACAATCAAGAGCAAAATGACAACAATGACCAAAATGGTGATAACAATGAACAAAATGAACAGAATGAAGTAGATGAAGCTTTATTAACTGGTACTTGGAATATGCTTAGTCAAGACTACACAGGAGAAGGTTCTACAACTGCAAATGGAATTACTACTTCTTATACTTATGTTGGAGAAACTTTAGAAACAAATGTAGTTTTAAACTTAACGGACAATCCTAAAGAATTTGAAACTTCAGGAACTGTTGTTACTAAATTAACTACTAATTATAGTAATGGGCTTGAAGACATACAGACTTCACCAACTACTTTTGAATCTTCAGGAACTTGGTATTATGATGATGAAAATACTTTATATATGATTGGAGAAGGTGGAACTGGAGACGGAACAACTAATAGTTCAGAAGGAGCGGCAACTATTGTTGAACTTACAGATACTACATTGAAACTTCAAACTGTAATTGAACAAGATGAAAATATTAATGATGTTCATATAATAAATAGTATTGAGACAATTATTACCTACGAAAGAGCAGAATAAATCAAAAAAAACAAAACCCTGAAAAATAATATTTTCAGGGTTTTTTAAATAAAAGACAAATATGAAAAAAACCTTATTAGTAATTCTAGTATTAAGTCTAGTTTTTGCAGCATTTACAAAAATTGAAGAAAGTAAAATTGACAAATCTAAAATCATTGGGGTTTGGACAATTAATCATGCTGAATTTAATGGAAAACCACAAACAGATCTTCCTAATAAAAAATGTCAAGAAGAATTAACAGAATATCTTTCAGATGGTACGTTTAAAAGTATTGTTATGAAAGATTGTAAAATTGAACGCGAGGAAGAAATTGGAACATGGAAAGTTGAAGGTAAATACATTATTTCTAAAATGGGAGAAAATACTCCTGACTTAAAATTAGAAATTCAGGAACTGACTGATGTTAAAATGAAATTATACTATGATGGTTCCGTTCCTGAACTTAATAGTGACACTATTTTATTAGAACTAAAACGATATAAAAAAGAATAATCTTTTTCAAAAAAACTTAAAAGTAACCTCATATGGTTGCTTTTTTTATATCATTACATTTATTTTATATTACACGACTTTTCATAAAAATATATAATTATTTATGCATAATACTATTAAAATAAATTAGCTAAATGTAAATCATTATTATTTTTTTAACATTTTTTAACTAAATTTACCTAAAATTATTTCAAAAAATCTTAAAAATGATAAATTATGAAAAACCATTTACTTTTCTCAATGGCGCTAGCCGCATCTTTTAATTTTTCAACATCGTTCGGACAAGTGTCTCCTGGTACAATGAAAAATATTCAATCACAACAATTAACTTTTAATGAAACAGGGAGCGCTAGAGCTGTTCAAGAAATTACACGTTCAAAAGAATTAAATCCATTTCTAAAAAAAAATTGGTCCATTGGTCACATTGAAATTGATGATAACACAATTATCTCTAAAGATCGTATGCATTATAATCTTGAAAACGGAACAATCAATCTAGTTAGCTATGACGACGACAATGAAGAGGTTGATGGTATGTTTTACCAACTAGATAACTCAACAATTAGAGGTTTTAGAATTTTTGATTCAAAAAATAATACCCCAAGAGATTTTCTAAAAATAGATAAGTCTTATTTTGAAAAACCAAATAGTATTAATGCTGTATTTTTTGAAACTTTTGAACCAAATGTAGAAAAGCCTAAACTTGTAAAGGAAATATATAAAGTCAAAACTACAATTAAAAAAAGCGCTGCAAGAGGTTACTCAGGAGCAAGACCCGCTGAAAGTGGAGTTGTATTAAAGAAATATGTAAAATATTATGTGCTACACAATGAAAAGTATGTTAGAACAAAACTTTCAAATTCTAAAATTTTAAAACTTTATTCTGATAAAAAAAATAGTTTAAAAAAATATATTAAAGAGAACAAATTAAACTGTAAAAAACCTTTAGATGCAATAGCAGTCCTTAATTACTATTATAGCTTGAAATAAAATTAAAGTACTAAGACATAAATAATCAAAACGCTGTTTTCTCATAAAAACAGCGTTTAATATTTTTAGACTTTTTGTATTCTACTACTTATTTCTTTTAACCTAATTAATTGTTGAAAAACAAAAGGTAACATATAAATACCAGTAGAAAACTCAATCACATAGGTGACAATAGAAAAAATCCCTCCTGCTGTTGCAGTCATAGTTCCAGCTGCGATATATAAACTAAAAATTACTAAACCGAATAAAATGACTTCAATAATTCCAAAATTCAATGTTTCTAAATCTGAAAGTTTCACAAGCCATTTCGAGATATTATTAAAATGATTGTAGGTATTTGTCGTTTTTTTACTTTCTAAAATATTAATTCGATGCTCAAGTTCATCATTTAAACCTAAATTGTATTTATAAATCGTGTTATTACTAAAACTATAAATCAGAAATATTAAGAAAATCACCCCTATAGAAATCCAAAAAATTGACCAACTAAAAAATGTCAACATAAAAAGCGCTCCAACAACACTGATAACAGAAGAAAATATCTGAGTTACATCGTGTTCAAAAAAATCAACTAGTTCTTTCACCAAAGAACTTCTTGCAGAAATAGACGAAACTGAAACGTTATTTTCATGTTGTTTCTCAGCTATTTCTGTTGCAATATTTGTATAAATAAAAGTGTAAGCTCTAGTATCGTAATATCTTCGTATGACACCTGTAATAAAACTCAAACCATATAAAAGGCAGAACAACAATATTCCATTATTTTTCTTTTGGATCAAATCATTAATTGCAATTCCTAAAACAAATGGTTGAATAATTTTTAAAATATTTTCTGTTGTTAAAAGAAAAAAAGTAATCGAAATCTTCCACTTATATCTTTTAAAAATTGATTTTATTGAATAACTCATAATATTATACCTTTAAAAACATAGAAGATCTAAGATGTAGCTACACCTTAGATCTTAAAAAATTATAAAAACTGTTATAATGAAAACTCAACTCCTAAATTCATAGATTTCCAAGTTCCTCCTTTGACATTTAAACCAGTATATGAAGCATTCAAACCAACAAATTCAGTTAGTTTCAAACCTAATCTTGGTCTGTAATACAGTCCGTTTTTCACATCTTTACCAATTCCAATAGCATAGCCCAAATCTGTTCCTATATAAACATTGTCCAAAAGATTATATCTAAATACACCAGCCAAAGAAATATATTTTGCATCTGAATATTTAAACTTTTTAGTTTGTGACTCTTCTATATAATCGACTTCTTTCCCTTTGAAAAAAGATATACCTGATACAAATCCTACTTCAAACCTATCAGAAGCTTCAATTAAATATCCCAAATCAACTCCAAATCCAACTTTCGAAACATCACTTGTATTTCCTAAAGGAATAGCTCCAGAAATTCCAACAATTTTCTTATGATCTTGAGCAAAAGCCGATAAACTCATCATTAATGTCAATGTAATAATCACTAATTTTTTCATACCTCAAAGTTTTAATTAATTGATACAGCAAAGCTCTTACATTACACATTAAAGACTTTTGACTTAAATCAAAATCACATCTCATTTCCTGCTTTTTGATTTAGGTCAAAAAAGCTCATTTTCGTGAAAATTCAACTCAAAAAACCATTTTTTGATTTAAATCAAAGAAATAAAGCCTCAAAACAAAGAATTTTGTCATGTAGGTTTAAAGAACGATTTACAAAACCGAGTACCTTTCTCATTCGTATTCCTTTAAAACTTCTTTATCCTACATTATTAACTAAAAGTTAAAGGTGATTAGAATACTATTTTTAATGATTAATTTTGGTAGAGGTAATTTATATTTTATGCTTTCCCCATTATTTCTACAATAGAACTCAATTAGACTTTTTTGTCAAAACAAAGAGTTTTATCTGATGTTTATTAATGGTGTAGGAATAATTTTTCAGCATAGCCTTAGCTATGGTTAAAAATTTTTACAAACCAGTAATGAACATGCTTAAAACGAATTTTGAATTAAAAAGTTTAAATGAGTTCATAATCTAAAATAGTATTCGAAAACCCTTTTTCAATTCTTTTAATTTTAAAACCTAAGAATGATGAAAGTATATTTGATTAAAGCTTCTGCTGGTAGCGAATACTCTAAGTATAAAGCTGAAACTGGTGGACCACCACAAAATATTTTTTCAGCTGCTGCAACAACACCAGATTATGTAGAAATTGAAATGTGTGATGAAACTATTGGAATGAAAACAGATTTTGATTCTACAGCAGATATTGTTGCTATTTTTATGTCCACTCCGGATGCTTATCGTGCATATGAAATTGCTGAAAAGTTTAGCAAAAAAGGAAAAACTATTGTTTTAGGTGGATTACACACGCATTTTATGCCTGAAGAAGCAAAAGAATATGCGGATACAATTCTTATTGGTGAAATTGAAGGAATTTGGGAAGAATTATTAGAAGATTATTGTAATGGATTTCTAAAAAAATCTTATCAGAGAAAAACAGCTTTCGATTTGAAAGATCTTAAGCCCTACCCTACTCATATCCTGACTCCTGAAAAGTATGATTACACATGGTCTGTTGTTGTTTCACGAGGTTGCCCTTTTAAATGTGATTTTTGTTTGGTACACAAATTTTTCAAAAAATTTCAACTAAGACCTATTGATGCTATTGTAAATGAAGTTAGAGCTCTAAAAGAACTTGGTGTTGAATGGGTAGAGCTTCATTCTGATAATTTGACACAAAATAAAGAATATACAATCGAACTTTTTGAAGCATTAGCTCCTCTGAATATGAATTTCTTTGGAGAAACAACAATAATGATTGCACGTGACGAAAAATTACTTGCAGCAGCACAAAAAGCTGGAGTAAAATCACTTCTTTTTGGTATCGAAACTCCTTCTGAAACTGCTTTAAAAGAACAAGGAAAAGCTTTCGTAAAGCCAAATAAAATTAAAGAATACGTACAAATAATTAAAAGTTACGGAATTGAAGTAGTTGGTGATTTTCTTTTTGGTTTTGATGCGCATGACACGAATATCTTTCAAGAAACTCTTGATTTTGTAAAAGATATTGAAGTGGATAAAGCTTATCCACATTTAATGATTCCTTTCCCTGGTTCGGAGACTTTCGAAAGATTGGATAAAGAAAATAGAATCATTACAAAAGATTGGTCACTTTATGAAGGGAGTCATGCTGTTTTTCAGCCTAAGCAAATGACTCCAAAAGAATTGGAAGATGGACTTTGGTGGTTTTGGTATGAAAACCTTGGTATTTTAGAGAGAATAAAATATATGTTTAACAATTAAAAAAGAAAAAGATGAGTATTTGGTTTTATGTTGGAATAGGTTTAATTCTTTGGCAACTTTACGATTTATATATTGGTGTAACGTGGACATTCAGACCAATTTATAGAAAATATGAACCTATCACTTATTGGCTGGTAACTATTATTTGGATTATAATTGCTATTGCAACATTAATTTCAGGTATGTATTAAAAGATTTTTCATAGATAAATTATATTTCGAATTAACATGAAAAAAGTCTAGCATTAAAAACTCTAGACTTTTTATTTTTTATACAAAGGATCTTATTTTCTATTCCTTTTTTTGACTTTTCTCTAAAACATTAGAAACGTGAATCGCACAATCCTCAATGTTCTTAAAAATATGCCCAGTTCCAATCAATTCTGGTACAACTTTTAAAGCTTTCAACATCGAAAGTGGTTGCCCTTTTACTCCTGTCAGATAAACTTCAATTCCTCTTCTTTCTAAATCTAAAATAGAATCTTCCAAAGCATACAATCCTGTTTGATCTATATATGGAACTCGCTCAAAACGAATAATTACAATTTTTACATCAGGCAGATTTTTAATCATTTTTTGAAATTCTGAAGAAATACCGAAGAATAAAAAACCATATAAATGCTTCACATAAACTGCATCTTCTGGGATATCTTTAAACAAATCTTTTTCATCCATCCAAGGCATTTCTTTTTTGAAGTTTTCCAAACTTGTAACTTCGGTTTTTGCGACTCCAATCTCCTCTGCTTGACGCATAAATAATAAAGATGACAACACTACACCTACGACAATTGCTTCTACCAATCCCATGAAAACAGCAAGAATCAATACCAAAATCAAAACAAAAGCTTCTGCTCTTGGCACATGTCTTAAATGTCTTAAACCTTTATAATCTATCACTCCGATACCTACTGTAAATAAAATACCTGCCAATACAGATTTAGGAATAAACGAAACATATTCTCCAAAAATCAAAAGAATTAACAACAAAACAATTGCATGAACAACTCCTGAAAGTCTTGTTGTTCCTCCAGAATTTATATTTACAACTGTACGAATCGTAGCTCCAGCTCCTGGCAATCCTCCGAAAATTCCTGAAATAGCATTTCCGATTCCCTGCCCGATTAATTCTCGTTTACTGTTATGTTTTGTTTTGGTAATATTATCTGCAATTACTGAAGTCAACAAAGAATCAATGGCTCCAAGTGCTGCTAACATTCCTCCATATTCTAGTACTAGAAGAATCGTTTCTTTATTTAAAGGCGGAATCTGTGTTAATTGTGGTGTTGGAATATGAGATTCGATAGAATTAATAAATAAAACTCGATCTTTAAAAGGTAAAAAATAAACTATTGCAGAAACTACAATCAAAGCAACTAATGTACTAGGAACTGCTTTCGTTATTTTCGGAAAAAGATAAATCACAGCAATAGTTGCAATTCCTATCCCAAGTTCATAAATATCTAAAGTATCAAATAATGTGGGAAATTCCAGAACTTGATTCAAAGCTCCTGCTGGTGATTTTAGTCCAGAAATCGGGTAAATTTGACCTAAAATAATCAAAACTCCAATTGCTGTCATAAACCCAGAAAGTGCGGGATACGGAATGTATTTCACATACTTTCCGATTCCGAATACTCCCATTAAAATCTGAATAATCCCCGCTACAAAAAATGTAAAAAGTGTTAATAAAATTCCTCCTTCCATCGCACTAAAAGTTGCAATTAGTACAATGGCTAAAGAAGTCATTGGTGCTGTTGGCCCACTAATTTGTGTTGCTGTTCCTCCTAAAAGTGCAGCAAAAAAACCAATCATTAATGCTCCAATTAATCCTGCTTGTGGTCCTAATCCTGATTGCTCTCCAAAAGCTAGAGCAAGAGGCATCGCAACAATCCCTGCTGTAATTCCTCCAAATAAGTTTCCTCTCAAATCCTTCAACATCGCCTACCTATTTAATTTTAACAAAAAAACCACTAATAAAACAACTAATTTTATTAGCAATAAGTTACAAAAATTAGCATTTTATTTTAGTATCCCAATGATATTTATCATAAAACCAAAGCTTTAATAAGATTTAAAACTTTACTTTAAGTATTTTCAAAAATTTAGAATAAGTAGAGGTTTTACTGTTTTCTTTTTAGATTTTTTTAAATGTTAATTCGTTGTTGTCTTTTTAGTCTGTACGCTATTTTGAGATATATTTGCGAAAATTAAAACAAAACGGAACAAAAATAATTTTTCTTTGTTTTAACATTTTTTCAGAATCTCAAACTCAAAAAAGAATATTTTTCTGGGTTTATAATTTAAAATTTGACAGATAAAATTTACTATATGATAACTTTAAGTGATTATATAAAAGAACACTACGACAAACGATTTGATCAAGACAAAATTCCATTTGACATTGTACAAAAAACAGTAAAAAAAGGAACAATCATTTATCCGTATAGTAAGATTGGTGATAAAATTTATTTCTTAAACCAAGGAATTATTGAAACTTCTATAGGTTTTGGTGAAATTGAAAAAACTTTGAGTTTCATCTTCAAAGGAAACTTCTTCTGTTCTTTTGCTTCAATATTAACAAAAACTCCTTCAGAGATTCAAGGAACTGCGATTACTGACTGTGTTTATGAAGAATTAAATTATTCCGATTATCAAAAAATCTGTGAGAGATCTATTTTAGCTAATAAAATTGGCCGAAAAGAAGTGGAAAATTATTATGTAAAAAAATACAATCGCGAACGAGATTTACTTTTAAAATCTAAAGAAGAAATGTACTTAGAAATGGTAAAAAGCAATCCAGAAATTTTAAAAAACATTCCTTTAAACAAGATTGCAAACTATTTCAATATTCGTCCAGAAACATTAAGTAGAATCCGAAAAAAGATCGTTTAATCTAGGGTTTTTAATGAAAAAGCCGATTACTTGACTTCAGGTCAATTTTTATTTCCTTTTCATTTTCTTCTTTTGCCAAAGAACAAAACGAAGAAATTAAATGAAATTAAAAAGACTTAAAACCAAACAATCTATTCTTACGAGTTTTTGTACAATCATACTTCTATTTTCTTTCACAGATAGTTCTGCGCAAATCTTGAAAAAATTTCGTCTTGGAGTAGATTTTGGTTTAATATTTCCACATGGAAAAACAGATGTAATCGTTGGAAGTGAAATAAAATATACTATTTCTGACAAATTGAAAATCGGTGCGAGAATTGAAGGTGCTGGTTTAGCTAAAAAAATTAAAAATGCAGAAGGAAATTATATTACAGGAAGTTCTAGGTTGAACTTAAACTACACCGCAACTGCACAATATTATCTTTTTGAAACCGAAAAGCTTTTTCCTTTTATAGAAGCTGGTTTTGGTTATTATGAGCTTGCAGATATTTCTTCTGATATCGTAAATAATTATTCCAGAGATATTATTTGGGAAGACAAGCCTTTTTCTTTTGACCCTACTTGGGGAGGAATGCTAAAAACAGGAATTGAATATGATCAAGTTCGCTTGAGTTTTAGTTACCATTTTATGCCAAATTCGAAAGTGGTTATCAACGCAATTGATCAAAATATTTCGAATAATTACTTCACATTTTCTATCGGATATTTTATTGGTAAATAATTTATCAGCAAAAATTTAAACTAAAAAAACATGAATTTATTTCAAAAATATAAAATTCAAAACCTTCTGATTTTCGCTTTGATTTTACTTACAAATACAAAAGTATTTTCACAAAAAACAGATTCAAAGGTAATAGCTTATAAAGAAGCAAAAGAATGGCCAGAAATTCCTGGTTTACATCATGGCGGAGGAATTACATTAACAAATGAAAAAATATTTCTTCGTGTTGCTGGAGCAGCTACTGTTTCCTATATTTTGGCAAAATTTGTTTTCAAATCTGAAAAACAAGGAGATTATTGGCAAGTAAGGGGAAGTTACGCTATTGGGGAATATAAAACGGTTATAAAAGAACATTTTGGAGTAGAAAGAAGAATTTCTCCATGGTTTGCAGTAGCGCTAGAAGTAAGTTTCCAACAATGGTTTGATGAAAGAAATTATTTAAGCAAAACACAAAAAACAGGATTTGGAGTGGGTTTACAACCTTATTTCAGATGGCATATTTTTGGTAAAAAACGTTTGAGTCCTTATTTGGAATATGGAACAGGTTTTTATCAAGGGTTTTCAAAATTTCCACATAATGGAACAAATTTCACCTTTACACATTCTAGTCATTTAGGATTGGAGTACACTTCAAAAAAAGGAAGTAAATGGCGATTAAGTTATGGACAATTTCACCAATCGAACAACGACTGGTGGGAGAAAAATCCTTCATATAATGCAAATGGTTTCAACCTAACTTATTCTTGGAAAATAAAGTAATTCTCTTTTAAGAATCATATAAAAGAGTTTTTTGCATTTAAGTTTGTTTATGAAAAAACCCAAGATTATTACAATCTCGGGTTTTTGTTTTTTTTATGTAAAATATTTTAGTTCAAAGGAAACTTCTCGTTTACCTCAGCACTAATATTTTTAATTTCTTGCTCTTTATCTTTCGGACAAATTAAGATTGTATCCTTATCTTCAACAACGATAAAATCTTCTAAACCACAAACTACAATTCGCTTTTCTCCAGAAGATCGAATGATATTTTTCTTCGAATCAATACAAACTGTCTTATCTCCTACTACAGCATTTTCTTGCGAATCTTTTGGTAATTTATTGTAAATAGACCCCCAAGTTCCAAGATCATTCCATCCGAAATCAACTGGTAAAACATACACATTTTGTGCTTTTTCCATGATTCCGAAATCAATAGAAATATTTTCTGCTAAAGGATAGTTTTCTTCAATAAAAGTAGTTTCATTTTCTGTATTATAAGCTTCATTTCCTTTTGCAAAAAGTGCTGACATTTCTGGTAAAAACTTCTCAAAAGAGTTTAGAATATGTGCTGCACTCCAGATGAAAATTCCTGCATTCCAAAGATATTCACCACTTGCTAAAAATTCTTTTGCTTTTTCTAGATTTGGCTTTTCTGTAAATTGTTTTACTTTCTTTATTTCTGCCTCCTCTTCGTTAAATTGAATATAACCATATCCTGTGTTTGGATAGGAAGGTTGGATTCCTAAAGTCATCAAAATATCCGATTTTTCAGTAGCTTTAAAAGAAGTTTCAATTGATTTAATAAAAGTATCTTCATCTTCAATCCAATGATCTGAAGGAGCAACTAACATTACAGCATCTTGGTTTTTAGCATAAACCTTCTTTGCTGCATACAAAATACATGGTGCCGTATTTCGCATTGTTGGCTCTAAAATCAATTGTGTTTCGTCTATTTTTGGCAACTGCTCAAGAACTAAATCTTTGTACTCCTCATTTGTTGAAATCAAAATATTTTCTGCTGGGATCAACTTTTCCAATCTCGAAAAAGTCTTCTGAATCAACGTCTCTCCTGTTCCTAACATATCGTGGAATTGTTTTGGAAACTTTTTTGTACTCACTGGCCAAAATCGTGAACCAATTCCACCTGCCATAATAATAGCGTAATAGTTACTTTGCATATCGTTGTATTTTATCTTCAATTTTATAAAAAAACTTACAAAAAGCTTATTTTATAAACTCTACTTCTACTAATGGATTAAATAAAAATCGCTTTTGCGTCTGAATTTCTAAACATACTAGTCGTTTTCTTTTTTTATTCTCTACAATAAAATTTCGATTTTGATAAAGAAATTCACTTCCAAACGAAAGCTCAAAGATAAAATTCTTTTCGGAGTTTTTAGTTTTATTCTTTAAAGCTAAAGATAAATTAATATCAGAGTCTGTACTCGCCTTCGGATTTTTAAGATAATTGGCCAAAGGAGAAAGAATTGTATCTGGATAAATCTCTGGTTTTAAAAAAGGAAGCATCAAATGTTGAAAAGTTTGTTTCCACTCTTTTCCGTGTGGTTTTACATTTTTATAATTTAAAAACACCACAAAATGCGCAATTTCATGAACCAAAGTAAGAAGAAATTGATATTTATTTAAACTATTGTTAATCGTGATTTTTACTTTTCCATTTGGCATTCTCCGAAAATCACCATGACGTGTTTTTCGTTGTTTCACAATTTCAATAGAAATAGGGTACTTTTTCAAAAGATTTTTTATTTCTGAAAAAGCACCCTCTGGTATAAATTCTTTTAAAACTTCAATATTTTCCAAAGCTATGGCGTTGAAGCTGAAACTTGTAAAACTTTCCCATTATAGAATTTTCCACTATTTTCTGCAAAATTCTTGATATAAGTTGCCATTTCTAAAGCATTTACTGGCGCTTGATATCCTGGAAAAGCTTCTTCTAACATTTCTGTCTGTACAGCTCCTAAAGCTAAAACATTAAATGAAATTCCTGAATCTTTGTATTCTTCTGCTAAAAGTTCTGTCAAAGTAATTACTGCTCCTTTAGCTGAACTATAAGCTGCCAATCCTGGGAATTTCATACTTCCTTGAATTCCTCCCATACTACTGATATTCACTACATGACTTCCTTCTTTCATAAAAGGAATCATCAATTGTGTCATTTTAGCAACTCCAAAAACATTTACTTGATACACTTTTAAGAAATCTTCTTGTGTAATTTCTAAAAATGGTTTGTTTACCAAACTTCCAGCATTATTTACTAGAATATCTACTTTTTCCCAATTGTTTTGGATATAATCATGAACTGTGTGAATATCTGCTTCATTTGTCAGATCTACAGAAATTGCTTGTATATTTTCGTTTTCTAATTTTTCTATTGGAGAAATATTTCTTGACAAAGCCAAAACTTTGTTTCCTTCTGCTGCAAATAACTGAATTAGCTCAAAACCAATTCCTCTACTCGCTCCTGTAACTACTATATTTTTCATTTTTTTGTTCTAAAATTGAATTTGCAATCTAACTTTTTTTTAAAAATCTCAATCTATTTTTTTCAAAAATTACTACGAAAGAAATAGCTTTTCCAATTTAATACAATTTTTTCTCAAAAAGTGCATTTTATTAATTAGTTTCGCTTCGTTTTTAAATTTTTAGACAAAATGTGGTTTTTAAATAAAGAATTAGATCCAAAAGATTTTTTCCCAAATGAGTATGTTGATATTCACTCTCATTTGTTACCAGGTATAGATGATGGCGCAAAGGACATGGAAGATTCCTTAAATTTAATTGAAAAAATGGCTTCTTATGGAATTAAAAACATCATTACAACACCACATATTTTAGGAGATGTTTGGAAGAATAATCCGGATATTATTCTGAGAAAATTAAAAGAAGTACAACAAGAATTGATCCATAATAATATCGATGTAAAAATTCGAGCTGCGGCTGAATACATGTTAGATGATCAGTTTTTAGAACTTTTAGACAAAAAAGAAATTTTGACGCTGAAAGATAATTATATTTTGGTGGAGCTTTCTTATATGAATCCTCCTATTAATCTTTTAGATATTATTTTTGAAATAAAAATGGCTGGTTATATTCCTGTTTTAGCACATCCTGAACGATATGCTTATTATCATGACAACTATGGAATGTATATAAAATTAAAACAGCTTGGATGTAAATTTCAATTGAATTTACTTTCACTAACACCACAATATGGTTCTAATGTAACAATCACTGCAAAGAAACTTTTAAAAGAAGGAATGTACAATTTTGCAGGAACAGATACACATCATAAAGGTCATTTGGAATTACTTAAAAAAGTAGCGACAAAGAAAAACGCAAAACACTTGATTCCTCTTCTAGAGAACAATAAATTTTTCCTTTAAAATCTAATTTTAAACTCATTTACGAGAAATTTATTGACCTATTTTTAAAATTGTAAAAATCAAGAATTTTGAAAAAAATAGATGAAAAGCTGTTTGAGCGACAGCGAGTTTTTTCGTCTTTTTCAAATTTCGTAGATTTTTGATTTTAAAAATAAAGTCTTGATTTTTTTGGTTCGTTTTTTTATCAAGAACAAATCGAAGTATGAGATTCACGAATTCCAAATTAAAAAATATAAAAGAAATGAGTAAAATGAATAAACTAAATATGAAAACAAAAAATAATTCATAAAAAAAGCTGTCAATTACGACAGCTTTTTTGTTTTATATCAATTCTTATATTATTCTAAAACTTCAGAAATTGGTTGTCCCGTATTTCCATTTGGATATTCCACTCCGATTAATGTAGAAATTGTTGGAGCAATATCAATAATTGGATAATAATTCATAGAAGTTCCTTGGTTAATACCTACTCCGTAGAAAATCATTGGAACGTGTGTATCATAACTATAACCTGATCCATGTGTAGATCCGTGTTTTGGATAGCTAATTGTTGCTGGAGTTGGAACAAATAAAATATCTCCAGAAAACTTTTGATTATATCCTTTTTGTAATAAATCTAAAATTCCATAATCAAAACTAGAACTTTGTAAAGCTTGTGCAGTCACTGATTTATAAACTCCTTTGAAGTTGATAATTTCATCAGCAATTACTTGTTGTACATAAGCTTTGTTTAATTTTAATTCTCTTACTTCTTCAGCATTTAAGAAAATCTGGAAATTAGAAATATTCTCTACTATTTCTCTTGATCCAAAATAATTCTCCGTGATATCGTTTACATAATTTGCAAAAACTTCATCATCAAAATATCCTCCAGGAATTTTTAAAGAATTTAAGTAAGAAGGAACTTGCACCGCAGCATGATCCGCAGTTAAGAATAAAGTATAATTTCCTTTTCCTACTTCTTTATCTAAGAAATTAAAAAATTCTTCTAAATCTTTATCCAAACGAATGTAAGTATCTTCAATCTCTTTTGAATCTACACCAAACTGATGTCCAACATAATCTGTACTAGAAAAACTCACTGCTAAGAAATCTACAAATTCGCTTTTTCCTAAATTCTCTCCAAGAATCGCAGCTTCTGCAAAGTTTTTAGTCATAGTATTTCCAGCAGGAATTGCTTTTATCAGACTATAATTTTTGTTTGTCTTTCTTAAATTAGGAACATCATGTGGAAAAGTTGGTTTTTCTTCTCCTTTAAATTTTCTTTCATAAGGATTATCATCTGCAATACTTTCTGTGTAAGTTTCAATTGGATAATAAGTTTCCCAAGGTTTGCTCATTAATTTATCCACATCTCCTGAAGTATTGTATTTCGCTACCCAAGAAGGAAGCTTATCCATATAAAAAGTACTTGTTACCCATTTCCCTTGATCTCCACCATCAAACCAGAAAGCTCCGTTTGCTGTGTGTCCCCCAGGTAAAATCGCCGAACGATCTTTAATAGCAACACTAATTACTTTTCCATTATTATTTTGTCCTAAATGAACTTGATCCGTAACAGTTGTAGTTTGTAATCTGTGAGGAGATTTTTTCCCTTCGTCAGAATTTGTTCCAACTGTATTATAGTTTGAATCATCTACACAATAAATACCTTCTTTAGCATATTTATCATACCAAGAATTAGAAATAATTCCATGATTTGTAGGTGTCGTTCCAGCATAAATTGACGTATGTCCAACTGCCGTATATGTCGGAATGTAGTTATAATGTGCATTTTTCATGTTGAAACCATCATTCATGATTCTTTTAAAACCACCTTCTCCATATTTACTGTAGAAGCGAGTTAAATAATCATAACGCATTTGATCTACAACAATTCCAACAACCAATTTTGGTTTATTCTCATGATTTTTTGCAGTAGTTTGCTCATTTACTTGTGCTTGTGTTAAAAAAAGCCCTGCAAAAAATAAAAATAAAAACTTTCTCATGATAAAATCTTAAATTTATAATGGTCAAAATTACTACTTTTTGTTTCTTAAAAGTTTAATTTTTAATATAAAATGCCGTATTTTACCATTTATTAATATTTTAGCGCAAAAATAGCTGAGATGAATTATATCGAGCATATAGGAAAGTATTACTTAATGTTGAAGCAGACATTCAGAAAACCTCAAAAATGGTCTGTCTTCAGAGAAACCCTTTTTAAGGAAATCGAAGATTTAGGGTTAAAGTCAATCGGAATAATAACATTTATCTCCTTTTTTATTGGAGGAGTTGTAGCTATTCAAACTGCTTTAAATGTTGACAGTCCCTTTATCCCAAAATATCTAATCGGATTTGCCACAAAACGATCCGTAATTCTAGAATTCGCACCTACGTTTACTTCTGTAATCTTAGCTGGAAAAGTAGGTTCTTATATTACCTCTAGTATCGGAACAATGCGTGTAACAGAACAAATCGATGCGCTAGAAGTGATGGGAGTAAATTCTTTAAACTATTTAGTGTTACCAAAAATTATTGCTGCACTATTTTTCTACCCAATTCTAGTTCTATTTTCAATGACACTTGGTATTTTTGGAGGTTGGGCTGCAGGTTTACTAACAGATTTATTTTATACTGAAGATTTCGTAATAGGTATTCAAGAAGATTTCAACCCTTTCTTAATTACCTACGCAATGATAAAATCTACTGTTTTCGCATTTGCCATCGCAACAATCCCAGCTTATCATGGATATTTCGTAAAAGGAGGATCTATCGAAGTTGGTAGAGCAAGTACAAGAGCTGTAGTATGGACAAGTGTTGTAATTATTTTATTAAACTATTTCTTAACTCAAATGCTTTTAGGATAAATGATAGAAGTAAAAGATTTATATAAAGAATTCAACGGTACACCTGTTCTAAAAGGTATTTCAGCAACTTTTGAAGAAGGTAAAACCAATCTTATCATTGGACAGAGTGGATCTGGAAAAACAGTATTCCTGAAATCTTTATTAGGACTACATGAACCAGAAAAAGGAACCATCGCATATGACGGAAGAATTTATTCCGACTTATCCATAAAAGAAAAGAGAAACCTACGAAAAGAAATGGGAATGGTTTTTCAAGGAAGTGCACTTTTTGATTCCGAAACAATCGAATCAAATGTAATGTTTCCACTTAAAATGTTTACAAATCAACCATTGGACGAAATGAGAGATCGTGTAAATTTTGTATTAAAAAGAGTAAACCTTGAAAACGTAAATAATAAATTCCCTGCACAACTTTCAGGAGGAATGCAAAAACGTGTTGCCATTGCAAGAGCGATTGTGATGAATCCACGTTATCTTTTTTGTGATGAACCAAATTCAGGACTAGATCCAACCACTTCGATTCTTATCGATAATTTGATTCAAGAAATCACAGACGAATACCAAATGATTACCATCATCAACACACATGATATGAACTCTGTGATGGAAATTGGAGAAAAAATTATTTTCCTAAAAGATGGATTCAAAGCATGGGAAGGAACTCACGAAGACATTTTCAGAACCGATAATAAAGTAATCACCGATTTTGTTTATTCGTCCAACCTATTCAAAAAAGTACGAAAAGCACTACTAAACGAAAAATAAAACACAAAGCTATGATTCTTTCATAGCTTTTTTTATTTCTCAGAACTGCTCCACTATCCTCTAAATTTATTACCAACTACAATATTATTTGGAGCTTCCCCTACGGGTCGGGCTTTCCATTATATCTTTTGCTCCGTACCTCCGCAAAAGGATGCCACTACAATCCCTAAGCCGAAAAAAATACTAGTTCAACAAATAAAGTTTAAAATTAATTTACAAATGTAATTAAGTAAAAAACTTAAACAATAAATAAATTCTTCTATTGAGATGTATAATTATTAAGTTCTATTATTATTTATCAATTTTTAAGGTTAACAGGAATAAATTTGTAATTCATGAATAAGCATCCACAAGAAAAAAATGACTTCAATCTAGAGACATCTTCAAAATTTCACCTTAAAATCTCGAATTCTAAATCCATTTGCATCTAAGAAAAACTCTATTATCAATAAACTTTCAAAGAATCTTCAAGTATTTTCATTCTTAAAACCTACCAAACTCTACAATCAATTATAAAAATTCAGGTTCAAAAATGTTAAAATCCCCTTTCAAAAAGAAAATCTTCTCAAAAACACTTCAAATTCCCACCTTAAAATCGCGATTTTTAAGTAAGTTTTTACACATCGAAACTTCCATTTTAAATAAAAAATTAGCAACTTTAAAAAAAGTTTATTTTTTTTCATTTTTTAAATATTTGATATTTAGTTTTCTAAAAAAAACTTTACATTTTTTTTAGAAATTGTTTTGTTAGTTTAAAAATAAGCTCATATATTTGCAGCCGCTAACAAGGAATAACAGTAGCGAATTAATGACCGGGTAGCTCAGTTGGTAGAGCATCTCCCTTTTAAGGAGAGGGTCCTGGGTTCGAGCCCCAGCCCGGTCACAAATTTATTTTCATAAAAATCTTGGTGAGATACTCAAGTGGCCAACGAGGGCAGACTGTAAATCTGCTGCGCAAGCTTCGGAGGTTCGAATCCTCCTCTCACCACAAACAAAATTATGACCGGGTAGCTCAGTTGGTAGAGCATCTCCCTTTTAAGGAGAGGGTCCTGGGTTCGAGCCCCAGCCCGGTCACAAATTTATTTTTATGAAAATATCGGTGAGATACTCAAGTGGCCAACGAGGGCAGACTGTAAATCTGCTGCGCAAGCTTCGGAGGTTCGAATCCTCCTCTCACCACAAAACAAATTTTAATGACCGGGTAGCTCAGTTGGTAGAGCATCTCCCTTTTAAGGAGAGGGTCCTGGGTTCGAGCCCCAGCCCGGTCACTAAGCTTCACTTTTTCGTGAAGCTTTTTTTTTCATATATCTTTTTAAAAAAGTTGAAAAATTTTTCATTTGAATTTTTTAATAATCTACAAATAGAAAAGCAATAACAGTCCGTTATTGCTTTTTATTTTTTACACTTATTTTCTTTTATTTCTTCGTTTACTTTAATAAATATTTATTTTTTAGGTAGCTTTTGATTAAATTAATCTTAAATTGATTCTTCCTTATTATCGAATCAGTATTTTTTTTTATCTTTAAGTGCTAAAACCTTGATGAAATATGCAGTCACACGCTGAAAAACTTAGTTTACTCTCTCAATTGATACAGTTTGCAAAAAGTGATGCGCCACTTAATGCAGAAGAATATAATTTTATTGTAAATATTGCTGAACAACTAGGCGTGGAAAAGCCCGAATTAAATTCTTTATTAGTAAAAAAAGTTTCTATTGAGATTCCGAAAGAAGAAAGTGATCGTATTGTTCAGTTTCACCGTTTGGTTTTATTGATGAATATTGATGATACGAATAAATCTAAAGAATTGGAAATGATTCGAAATATTGGTCTGAAAATGGGATTAAGTCCTATAGCGACGGATAAAGTTTTAGAAACAATGCATCGATATGAGGATAAAATTGTTCCGACTGAAGTATTGATTTCTATCTTTCAAAGACATTATAACTGAGAATATATCTGAATTTATATAAAACTGAAAAGCACCAACAATCTGTTAGTGCTTTTTTGTTTTCTGTTTTTTCTGGCTTAGGGATTGAAGTGGTTAGCTTTTGTTTTTGCAAAAATTAGTTTTTTCTTAGAAAACGGAGGCGACCTTAGAAGCCCACGGATTTCTTTAGAAAAACTTTTTTGGAAAAACAAAACTAAAAACGAAAAACCCGACCTTTTTCTGAGTTTTTAGAAACGAAGAAAAATGGGAAGCTCCTTATTATATTTAGAATATTTTGAATTTTATTTTTACAATAAAGATTATCACGATTAAAATCTTATAAGATCGTTTTATATTATTTTAAACACACCCCTAGCCCCTCTAAAGAGGGGAACTTAATAATCTATATGTTTTATACAAAACCAAACATGATAATGTCTAATGAACACACTTTACAAAAGTGCGCCAGAGTTTTCATTTAAAAATTATACAAAATGAATTGAGGTAATTCTATTATGTGAAATTGGAAACTATTTAAATATTATGATTTTATTCACTTTAAATAGAGTACTTTTGTGGTTTAGTAAAAATGAAAGATGCAGTTTAAAGATTTAAAACTTAACAAACCTATTTTAAGAGCGATTACGGAGAAGAATTATACGACTCCGACAGAGGTACAACATAAAGTAATTCCGCAAATTATTGAGCAAAATGATGTGATTGTGACAGCGCAAACTGGAACTGGAAAAACGGCTTCGTTTGCTCTTCCGATTTTGAGAATGTTGTTTGATAGACAGGATGCTCCGAAAAAAGGAAAGAAAATCCGTGCTTTGGTGGTGAATCCGACTAGAGAATTGGCAATTCAGGTACAGGAAAACTTCAAGCAATATGGGAAATATACAAATTTGGTTTCTACAGCTATTTTTGGTGGAGTTTCTGCAGTACCTCAGCAAGAGATTTTAGAAAGAGGTGTGGATATTTTGATTGCAACTCCTGGTAGATTGTTGGATTTGCATAAACAAGATGTTTTCCGTTTGGATAAAGTAGAGCAACTTGTTTTGGATGAAGCAGATTTGATGTTAGACATGGGATTCATCAATGATATTCGAAAAATTGAAAGATTGTGTCCAAAAGATAGACAGACTTTGTTGTTTTCTGCTACAATGCCTGATGCAATTGAGGAATTAGCTAAAACGATTATGTTTCAACCTACTCGTGTGACTATTGCAAAAACTTCAAGCACCGCAGATACGATTGTTCAGAAGCTAATGTATGTTCCTAAAAGTGAAAAAGTAGCGCTTTGTGTTCATTTATTAGAAAGAGAATGTAAAGGAAGTACGATTATTTTTAGAAGAACTAAGTTTGGAGCGGATAAACTGGAAAAATCATTGACTAAAAAAGGATTTAATGTTACTTGTTTGCATGGGAATAAATCTCAGAATGCAAGACAAAAAGCTTTGAATCGTTTTAAAAATGGAGATGCTAGAATTTTAATCGCAACGGATGTAGCTGCAAGAGGAATTGATATTTCGGCAGTAGATGCTGTGATTAATTTTGACCTTCCGAATATTGCAGAAACTTATGTACATCGAATTGGAAGAACTGGTAGAGCTGGAATTAATGGAGAATCTTATTCTTTCTGTTGTGAAGATGAGAAAGAATATGTTGCAACTATTGAAACATTGATTGGGAAAAAAATCCCGGTGGATAATGAGCATCCTTTTCCATTAGATCCGGATTTAAAACCTCAGGTTCATACCAAAAAATCGAATAGTAAACATAGAAAAAATAGAAAATCAGAAGCTTCTAGAAAAAAGAAGAAACGCTGGTATTAATTTAGAAACTATTTTTAAGAAATATAGAATCCTGTGAATTATTTTCATGGGATTTTTTTTTGTAATTTATTGATTAAAAGTAAATCATATGGAATTACAAAAAATAGTGATCGTATCTGGAGGAACGAATGGAATTGGTGAAGCAGTTTGTAAAACACTTCATAAAGAAAATTGGAAAGTTTATAATTTGGATATTTTAGAACAAAAGCATTCTTATTCTGAATATGTTTTTTGTGATATTTCGAACTATGAAAATGTAAAAAATGCTATTGGAGAAATTATTGAAAATGAAAATCGAATAGATGCTGTGTTTAGCAATGCGGGGATTCATCTAATGTCTAATCTAGAAGAAACTACGCTGGAAGATTTTCATAAAGTATTATCTGTCAATTTTTGTGGAACTTTTTATTTATTGAAATCTGTACTTCCATTTATGAAAAAACAGAAGTTTGGAAAAATTGTTTTAAATGGTTCTGAGCAATGTTTTATTGGAAAAGCTAATTCTGCTATTTATGGTGCAACAAAAGGTGCTGTAGGGCAATTAACTAAAAGTACTGCGATAGATTGTGCTCCTTTTAATATTCAAGTAAATGCGGTTTGTCCTGGAACCACGAATACGCCTCTTGTAGACAAGTTTTTAAAAAAATATTGTATCAATGAAAAAGATAAACAAGAAAAAGTTTCTTTTCTAGAAAATGCGCAACTTATAAAACGAATGGCTAAACCAGAAGAAATCGCTTCTTTAGTTTCTTATTTGCTTTCTGATAAATCTGATTTTATTACTGGGTCTTTGATGACTATAGATGGTGGTTATACTTGTGAATAGATTTTATTTTAATTCGCTTTGAAATCTGATCATTTTTTTGAAAAAAAGATGGGAATTATATTCGATAACTCCCACCTTCCATTTATATTTTGTTTATCTCAAAAGACTTGAATTTAGATTCTCTACAAAATCATCATAAAATTGATTTTGAGATTCTTCATCAACAATAAGAAGTTTGATTAATATCTCTTGAAGTCTTGAACAGTGATTGGCAGTTGCATTATCAAAACCTCCTGCAGAGCCTGCATATTGGAAAGGTTCACCACCAACAGTTCCTTTAAAATAAATAATTCCTCCATATTCAAATAACATCCCTTCTACACGAACATCTCCGCTATCTGTTCCTATGATATAATCAACAGCTATTGGATCAGTTGCAAATTTAGTTAATGAATTTTGAAACTTGTTCAAGTTTTCAGTTGAAGCGAATGTGTAAAAAGTTGAAGCTAAAATAGCTGTAATGAATAAAATTTTTTTCATGTTTTTAATTATGTTAAAATTACCTCTCTTTTATTTTCAAGTGATTTTCGAGATTTCCCACTTAATAGATCAAAAATTGCAATTTCTTATAAGATAAATGTAAAGTTACTTTTAGGCTTTTAACACTATACAGAGTTAAACTACTGTAAAATAATAATGTAATTTAATTAAAAAATTAATTTTACAACACATATCTTAATCAAAATTAAAAACATTATTTTAGCATATCAAAAAAGAATTAACAAAAACAAAAGATTTGTTATGCAAAACACATCAAGATTTATAAGCTATTATTGTGGTAATCAAATAGCGTTAAAAGAAGCGATTTCTTTACCATATACTCATATTATTATTGCATTTTTATTTACAAAAGAAGCAAGTCCGATGGAATTAGTATTGGATGGAGGAACTGCTTTAAAAAACATTCCACCTACTTTTACGAATTCTACTAAAGAAGCAATCAAGGACTTACAAAATGCAGGAAAAAAAGTAATGATTTCTTTTGGTGGAGGAGCTATGCACTCGGATGCTTATAAAGGAATTGTAGGTAAAGAAGCTGAAATGGCAGAGTTACTTGTAGGTTTTATGAATGAAAATAATTTAGATGGAATTGATCTAGATTTTGAAGATACTTCAGCTTTTAAAAATACTGCAACTTATGATGGTCGTCAGTTTTTAATTGATTTAACTTTAGAGTTGAAAAAACGTATGGATTCGGATAAAGAAATTGCGCACGCACCTCAACCTCCTTATTTTAGAAAAGGAACTGAAATTGATGGTTATGTTGCTGTGATGGAAAAAGCTGGTCATGCGATTGATTTTGTAAATGTGCAATATTACAATAATACACCATGGAGTAGCAATCCTGCAAAAATTATCGAAACGTATTCTGAATTTAATTCACTTGCTGGAATGAGTGCTGAAAAACACGTTCTTGGATTTCCTGTAACAGAAAAAGATGCTGGTTCTGGATATTTACCTGCAGAAACGATTGTTTCAGAAATTGTAAATCCTTTAAAAGAATCATTCGGAATTGGTGGTGTAATGAATTGGCAATTTTCTAGTGATGTAGATGGAAAATGGGCTATTGAAATTGGTTATCAATTAACTGAGGAAGATGAATTGATTTAGTATCTCTTATTAATAAAAAAAACAGCGTTTCAGTATAATTGAAACGCTGTTTATATATTTTTATAATTCATCGTCTGTTTTTAGTAATATATGTTTAAATAAATTGGTTGATATATTATTTTTATTTAGAATTTCCTTTTTATTTTTTAGAAATTGCTTTGTGTTCTTTAACTCCTTATACTCAATCAAATCCCAACCCATACTAACTTTAGTTGATTCAATTTTAACAATTCCCTCATTAAAATAATTTTTCAGAAATAAGTTTGGTTGTATATACCAAGGTATTTCCTTTGATGTATACACTGTTATATCTCCTTTCGAAGAAACATATTTTGTCACTTGATAACCTTTAACTTTTTCCTTAAAATTTTCGTCTTTTATAAAAATTATTTCTTTATAAGTAATAGCTGAATTTGAATTTTTCTCAAGATATTTTTTTTGATTTTTTAAATCTAAATAGCCACCTAAATGATCTTTGTATACTCTTTCATCCTCCTTAACTGGTATTGACTCGGTTGAATTGTTTAAAAAATTATTATTTGAATCAGAAAATATATTTTCCACTCCATCAGTACATACCATTTCATTATCTGCCAAAAATTTGAAAGTATAATCTTTTATAATTTCTTGAAATCCCTTAATTAAAGCTTCTTTATTAGCACATTGTCCTTCAAGGGCTTCATCTGGAACTATCAGTGTTTTATTATAAGAAAAAGTATATACTTTGTTTTGAGCACTTGTATTTATTGAAAAAATTAAAATAATAATTAATCCAATGATGATTGTTTTATTCATAATTCGTTATTTAATTTTCACTTTTAAAAGCAATTGAATTCGATACAATAATAATAGCAAATAAAATTAAACATATATTGTTAAAAAACAACATATTAGTTAATATTACATCATAAAACAGATAAAGTAATATTAGTTTAAAATTATTTAAAATAAAAAAACAGCGTTTCAGTTAAATTGAAACGCTGTTTTTTGTTTTTATAATTCTAAAGTTTTTCAAAAACTGGTTTAGGATCATTTTCATCTTTATATAATAAACTTTTTAAGGTTTCTACTTTAGCGATTTTTGATTGTCTTAGTAATTGTTGTTTTTTATTTTCAAAATCTTCTGTATTTTCTACTTCTTTTACATCTTCAATAATCCAACTTAAACCGATTTCAGAAGTGTTAATTTTTACAATACCTTCCTTAAAATAATTTCTTAAAAATATTGTAGGTTGAATATTCCATGGTAACTCTTTTGAAGTAAAAACTTCTATTATTCCATCAGAAGAAACATATTTAGATACTTTATATCCATTTATTACCCCACTATACTCTTTATCTTTTAAAAACACAAAAGGTTTATTAGTATATGCTTTTTTCTCATCCAACTCTAAAAATTTTATATTTTTATTATAATCAATATAAACCATTTCTGAAGTTCTTGGATATTCTTCGTGTTTATTTGAACCATTTTGAATTTCAATTTTAATAAAAGGATTCGTACTTTCTATATCATCCCATGAATCCGCATAGTTAAAATCTTTATCACTATAATATATACATACCATCTTTTTTAACATTGCTTCGTTCATCACATCTATAAATGCCTGTCCTGTCTCACATGTTTCATCTGTTCCTCCTTCTATCTTTTGTTTATATTCAAATCGGTAAACTTTATTTTGAGCAAAAGCTATTGAAATATTTAATACTAAAATTAATAATGTAAGTTTTTTCATCGTATATATGTTTTTTATAAAAAAACCTATTACATACTAAAATGTAATAGGTCTAAATAAATTAAAATTCTATAGTTTATCTTTTAGAAACGTTCCTAATTCTTCTTGAAAATCATTTAAATGGCTTTCCCCAATAATACGAATAACATCTTTAACATTTTCAGGGTTTATATTACAATAAGCACCTACTGCATCAGGAAAACCACTTATAGTTCCTCCATAACGAACAGGATCACCATCAATAGTACCTTCAAATATCATATGAATACCGTCTTCTGAAGTAAAAGTACCTGAAACTTCATGACCTGCAATTATTACAGTTCCAGTCCAAGTTCTTAGTTTAAAAAACTCACTTACTTCTATATTCGAAAATTGTTTATTTGAAATTTCACTATTTGCAAAACTTGTAAATCCTAATGCTAAAAAAGCAATACTAAAAAGTATTTTTTTCATAATTTGTTTTAATTTTTGTAAAATTGAAACTCTCTTTTTCTTTAAAGTAGTCTTCGAGTTTTACTACTTAATTTAAAAAATTTGCAAATTTTCTCTTTTTAGAATACTCTAGATTTATTCTAAAATAATTTTCACTTTTAAAAGCAATTGAATTCGACACAATAATAATAACAAATAAAATTAAACATATATTGTTAAAAAATAATATATTAGTTAATATTATATTATAAAACGGATAAAATAATATCACTTTAACAATTCATTTAGTATTCATCTATAAACAATAGTAAAGCATTTTTTTAAACTTAAAAGTCAGTAACATATAAATAACACACCTCTAGTCATTCTCAAGAAGGAATAAAAAAAAGAGGGTATCTCTTATTATTGAAATAACCTCTTTTTGTATTAAAACTAAGATTTTTTTTATAGATAAGCTCCTAGCTTTTTTTTTTAAATATTTTCTATAAAAATTTCTCAATAGCCTGTGCTACACCATGATTATGGTTTGTGTCTACCACAGCATCTGCTATTTCTAAAACTTCTGGTTTTGCATTTTGTACAGCAACTCCAAATCCTACAGCTTCTAACATTTCCATGTCGTTATAATTATCTCCAAAAGCAATGCTTTCTTCTAAAGAAAACTCAGGATAACTATGTTTTAAAAGTGTTTTAATAGCTGTTAGTTTAGAAATTTCTTTGTTCGCAATTTCCAGATAAGTTGGTTTAGAACGATATAAATGAAGAACATCAGAATGGTTTTCTTTTAAAAAATTGAAAATAACATCAATTGCTTCTTCTTCTCCCATACACATAATTTTATGCGCACCTTTTTCTTCTTGCTCCCATTTTTCAATTACTGCATCTGTTTCTGCAACAGTTGGAGTAACTTTCGTATTATTTTCTTCTCTTTTTGCCCAAAAGTCCATTGAAGGAACATACCAATCATCATTATTATATAAACTGATATGAAAAGGAGTTTCTTTAGCAATATTCGAAATAACTTTATGCAATTCAATAGGAATTTCTGTACTATGAATTGGTTTATTATCTACTAAAATCAAACCTCCGTTATAACAAATAATCGGTAAACCTTCGATTTCTAGATCTCTTTGAAGATGATACATAGCACTAGGCATTCTCGAAGAAATCAAAATAAAAGGAATCTCTGGAGAAATACGTTTTACTTGTTCTTTGGTCACAATATCTATTTCTCTTTCTTTGTTTAAAAGAGTTCCATCAATATCTGTGAAAGCGATTTTAAATTTCATTTTATTCGTTGTTTGTTGTGTTGTCTTCCTTTTTAGGTTTCAGTCGTTTCGCTTCTTTCAAACATTTATTTAGCATCCATTCAATTTGCCCGTTTGTAGAACGAAACTCATCTGCTGCCCACTTCTCTACTGCTTTCAACATTTCCTCATCAATACGCAGCGCAAACGCTTTTTTCTTTGCCATAATTGCATAAGATTTTTAGAGTGCGAATATAGTCAGTATTCTACTAAATATATAAGCGATTTTTAGTAATTCTAATATTTTTCTTATTCGAAATTTATAAGAGATAAATCTTTTAAAGACTAATCAATTATTACGATGAAAATATAAGAGCGAATTTTTATTTAAATACACACCTCTAGCCCCTCTCGAGAGGGGAGCATCTAACTTCAATAAAAATATTTTATTCAGTATCATGAATAAATTTGATTATTTCTTCTGCTAACTGTTTTGAGTTTGGATCTGGATTTTCTTTCTTGTATGAAGCTAAGTTTTCAGCTCTATCTCCTTTTATGTCTTTAAACAAATGATTCATGTTTTCGATAATTACAATTTTTGATTCTGGTGCAGCTTTGTGTAATTTTTCAGCTTGTTTTTCATCAACTTGTATATCTTTTGTTCCATTAATTAATAAGATTGGAACTTTTACTTTTTTAATTTCTTCTGTTGGATTATACTTTGCATAACTTGCTAAAAATCCTTGAACTGATGGATTAAAAATAGAAGCCAAAGCAGGTGGATATTCTGTTACTTTTTCTCCTTTTTTTAATTTTTCAAATGAAGTAACCAAAATCTCTCTAAAAACTGGAGCTTGTGAAGAAATTTGTTCTGTCAAAACTATATCTATTGAATCCGCAGCTCCTGCAATAGAAATAAATCCGTCAACATCTTTATCCGAAGCTAACATTCCAACCAAACTTCCTTGACTGTGACCAATAATGTATATTTTTGAAAACTTATAGTTCTTCTTAAAATAAGCAACAACATTTTTTGCATCTGTTATAAATTCATCAAAAGTATAAGTAGTATAATCTATTTTCTTTTCTGTTAAATCTGTAATGGCACTTTTGTCATATCGATATGTTGCGATATTTTGCTTTGCCAAATCTTCTGCTAAATATTTACCAGCATTTGAATGAACATTTACTACAGAACTATTTGCATTTCTATCCATTGGTCCAGAACCTTGAATCATAATTGCTAAAGGCATATTTTGATTTTCAGGATTGTATAATAACGATCCATGTACATCAATTACTTTTGATGGAATATTTAGTTCTATTTCTTTAAAATCCTTTTGAGCAAAAGCAGCGGTTCCGAAGACTACCATGACTAATAATAATATTATTGAGTTTTTCATTTTATCATTTATTTTTAATTATTAAATAGATAATTGCAATTACATAAAGAATTGAAATACCAACAATTATTTCGCCACTATATTCAAATGATTTAGGAATATAGTTTAGAGCAACTGCAATTATTTGATAGAAAATATATGCGAATAAAATACTTACCAAAAGAGATGTTATATAAAGAATCCTGATGTTTAGTGTATATTGTTTTTTTGCGTTCTCTTTTGTGATTTTTACGATGTAATTGAATTTTTCAGGTATTCTAGAAAGTGATTGAAAAAGTATATTAATTAAAGTTAGTACAATAACCATATACCAAAGTGTCATCTTTCCTCTATAACCGGTAGCATTCCCAGTAGAATTAAAATTTGTAGGAATTTTTTCAGGTAACTCTGAGTAATAATGAAAAGTAAAAAAAATTAGGAGTATGATAATACTCCAACTTGAAAAAATGATAATTTTATCAAAAAGAGAAGGCTCTATTTTAATTCTAGGTCTTTGATTCATGATTTTTATTTTTTGTGAATTCGTAATTCACGGTAAATTGAAGTAAAAATGCTTAAAATTGGATTTCTGAAAATGCAAGCAATCGCACAAATCCAATGATATATCCTCAAAGTTTATTTCCTGTCAAAAAGAACCTTCTATCAAAAAAGTCTATTCTTCTTTTTTGTCTCTTTCTAAAATAGCTTTTACGCTTCCTCGGTGTACGAAAGCATTTACAACTCTCCAACCTGTTTTTGCATAACTATTTAGCAAAGCTTCAAAATCTTCGTCTTTTTTGATAGCAGTACCTTTTTGTTTTATAAACTTGTATTCTTTCATTTTTTAAAAAGTTTTTATTGATGTATAAATAAAGTTATTTAGAATTTTACAGAATAATCAATTGTTTAGGATAAATTATTCTTAAGAAATATCTAGGTTCGCAAATATACATTTTAGACCAAGATTTCAAAATACTACTCCGTTTTATTTATAATAATTAACTTTTTTTTAGAAAGTGATCGTTTAAATTAAGTTCTGATTTATTAAATATTATCACGTTTGAAATCATATGAGAGAATTTTAATTATTTTAAAACACACCCCTAGCCCCACTCGAGAGGGGAACTAATTACAATAAAACTTCTTAATTTAAATTTTACTTTTTATTTGAAACTTTCCTTTTTTCTGGCTTAGGGATTGCAGCGGCATCCTTTTTTGCTTTTCTTCATTTAGTTAATTAGCAAAAAAGATATAGCGGAAAGCCCGACCTTTTCCTGAGTTTTTTGAAACGAAGGAAAAGGGAAGCTCCAAATATTTATAATGAACGTTTAGCTTAATTTTGTAAAGGAGTTCTAATCTGAAAAATTTACACACCCCTAGCCCCTCTCGAGAGGGGAACTTTACAAAATCAACATTTTTTTAATGGTTCAAAGTTCCGGTATTGATTACTGGTGAAGTATCTTTGTCCGAACAAAGAACAACCATCAGATTGCTGACCATTGCTGCTTTTCTTTCTTCATCCATTTCTACAACTTCGTTTTTGCTTAAATGATCTAGAGCCATTTCTACCATGCTCACTGCTCCTTCTACGATTTTGTGACGAGCGGCAATCACAGCTGTAGCTTGCTGACGTTTCAACATCGCATTTGCGATTTCTTGTGCATAAGCTAAATAACCGATTCTTGCTTCCAACACATGAATTCCTGCCATTGCTAGTCTTTCTGCTAATGCTTTTTCTAGAGTTTCACTTACTTCATTTACACTTGCACGAAGCGTGATTTCTTCTTCCAATCCGTCATCTTCGAAATTGTCATACGGATATAAACTTGCTAATTTTCTTACGGCTGCATCTGTCTGAACTCTTACGAAGTTTTCGTAATTATCTACATCAAAAGCTGCTTTGAAAGTATCTTCTACTCGCCAAACTAAAATGGTACTAATCATAATTGGATTTCCTAGTTTGTCGTTTACCTTCACTCTTTCACTGTCGAAGTTTCTTGCTCTTAGTGAAATACTTTTTTTGGAATAAAATGGGTTTGCCCAATAGAATCCGTTAGTTTTTACAGTTCCTACATATTTTCCGAAAAGAAGTAAAACTTTTGAATTGTTTGGATTGATTAAGATAAATCCTCCTGAGATGAAAAGTGCTACGATAATTCCTAAAGCAAAAAATGGATTTACTTTAAATGCTGCATATGCACTTCCGAATAATAATACTAAAAAGACGAATAACATCATGTATCCGTTCGATGGTTTGATAACTTTTTCTTGTTCCATAATCTTTTCTTTTAATTTGATATCATTTTGATATCGTAAAGATATAAAATAAAAATGTTAAAAAACAAATAATTTTATTCTACTATGTTTATTTTTGTAAAAAATAATATAAAACATGTTTAAAAAGACAATTTTAGGATTATTAGGAGTTATTGCTATTTCTAGTTTCCTGGCTTATAAGCCTTATTGGGGACAAACAGGGCACAGAACTGTTGGTCAGATTGCAGAAGGATATTTGAAAAAATCTACAAAAAAACACATCAAAGAGATTTTGGATGGTGATGGATTGGCTTTAGTTTCTACTTATAGTGATGAAATCAAATCGGACAGAAAATATGATGATTATAAGCCTTGGCATTATATAAACTTTGATGATAGCGATACTTACGAAGCATCTAAGAAAAATCCGAAAGGAGATTTAGTTGTTGGAATCAACAAGTGTGTAGAAGTTTTAAAAGATGAAAATGCTTCTAAAGCAGACAAAGCTTTTCATTTAAAAATGTTAGTGCATTTAGTTGGAGATTTACACCAACCTTTACACGTAGGACATTCTCATGACAGAGGTGGAAATGCTATTAAAGTGGATTGGTTCTGGGATAAATCAAATTTACACAGAGTTTGGGATTCAGAAATGATTGATAGCTACCAAATGAGTTATACGGAATTGGCTAAAAACCAAAAAAGATTGACTTCTGAGCAAATTGATGCAATTCAAAAAGGATCTGTAATCGATTGGATGTATGAAAGCAAAGAATTAGCTGAAAATGTTTATGCTTCTGCAAAAGAAGGAGAAAACTTAAAATATGAGTACATGTACCAATATTTCCCAGTTGTAAGAACGCAATTACAAAAAGGAGGAATTCGTTTGGCTAAAATATTAAATGAGACTTTATAAGAATAACGTCGATTTATATTGAAATTCAGGAAGAGCAGCAGAAATGTTGCTCTTTTTTTATATCTCCACTTCATCAAAATTTGCTATAAATTATAATATTCTCATCTTTTTAATCGTTAAAAAATATTATATGAAAAAAATTAACTTATCTATACAGCTATCTCTATTCATTATCCTTTCTGTTTTCTCACAAGAATTCAATCCGAAAATAATTGACATCCCAGAAAATCCGAAGCCAGAAGATTTTTCTTTTCTGAAGGAAGAGTTGAAAGATGCAAACGTGGTAATGCTTGGAGAATTTTCACATTTCAACGGAGATGTTTTTATTTATAAAGCAAAAATTGCAGAATATTTATATGAAGAACTCGGCTATAAAACGATTGCTTTTGAAGGAAGCGTATATGACATTTATAAAGCTGAACAGCAAATTCAGAAAGGAGAATCGGTAGATTATGCTTTTCAAGAAAGTCTTTATGGTGTTTGGGGAGGAGTCGAAGAGTTTAATTTATTTAAAAAATTCTATGATAAAAATAAAGAAAGCTTAAAGCTTTATGGTTTTGATTGTCAAATTGTTTCGAGTTATACTCCAGAATATTTTGTTCAAGATCTATTTAAATTTTGTAAAAAAAATAAACTGAAACTAGATCTAGATTTTAACGATTTAGAGATTATTATTGACATTTATACATCAAGCTATAAATATCATAATGAAGATATTTCTTATTCTGAGTTTAAAAATGCTTTTGAAAAACTTCTTTCTCAAATAGAAAAATTATCAGAAAATGAGGAGGTTTTTATTTGGAAACAAACCATTGAGAGTATTCTCGTAGAACTTGAGGATTGTCAAAAACCTCCTAAAGAAATAAAAACTACTTTTTTTCTTAGTAGTAATGATGTTTATCGAGACAAAAAAATGGCTGAAAACCTTTTAGAATACATTGAAAAACATCCAGATGAAAAAATAATATGCTGGGGAGCAAATGCACATTTTATGAATAATATGCCAGAATCTCATGTTCCTAATTTGGTTGGAGTTCGTTCGATGGGAACTTATGTAAAAGAAAAACTTGGTAAAAAAGTGTATTCTCTTGCTGCAGCAACTGCTTTTGAAGAACATGAACACAGAGTATTTGATACAATTGTTCCAACACCGCTGCATCCAGAATCTTTTGAAAGGTTTATGAGAAATCAAAAGAAGAAACACTTTTTCATTTCTTCTAATCAAAAAGTTATGGATACCATGATACAAACTCGTTTTTTATCTGATACCAGTTTTGTAAAAAATAATTTGAAAAATGCTTTTGATGGTTATTTGTATTTTGATAAGTTCAAAGAATCTACAGCTTATAGAACAACTTTTAATTCTAAATTAGAAAAAGAAATCGAATATATTTCAGGAATAATTTTGGATGAAGAATCTAATGAACCAATTCCTTTAGCAGAAGTTCGTTTAGGAAATAATGCAACTTTTAGTGATGGAGATGGAAAATATATTTTAGAAAAACCTAAGTATTTTAAAAAAACAGATTCTATTCAAGTGGATGCTTCAGGTTTTAAATTTAAAAAAACAGCAATTGGAAATAGTGCAAAAATCAAACTTAAAATAGCTCCAAATCAATTAAGTGAAGTAGTTATTATGGCAAATAAAAGTCCATATAAAATAGTCAGAAAAGCACTTCGTAAAATAAATTATAACTACGCTACGAAAAAATATAATGTAAAAAATTACATGCATTATCACTCTAATTTTAAAGGACAAACATCTGTAGATTATGAAACTGTAATTGACTCCTATGTAAATAAACCTAACTCTTCTTTTCGTTCTGCTATTAATATTCAAGAATTCCAATTAAATGAAGGAAAGAAAAAACCTGAATATATTGATTATAGTTCTTTATGGTATCATATAACTTTAAATTCAAAAGTTCTGAAAAAAAGTAGATTAAAAAAATACTCTTTAAAACTTGAAAATGATACTTTAATTGATAATAAAGAAACATATAAGATCACTTTTAAAACTGACAGAAAAAGCAGTAAATACACTGAAAAATGGATTCCATGTGATTTTTATGGAAACTTATATATAAACAAAAAAGACTATGCTATAGTTCGAGTAGAATATTTTTGGAAAACCATTGATCCAGAACCTAATATATTACTTGATCAAAATGAATATCTATCTTATTTTTTAGACACGGAACAAGCAATAATTACCTTTAAAAAAGTAAATGATAAATATGTGATGGATAAAAAAATTGTAAAAGGTATTTATATGTATTTAGATAAAGAGAATGTACTTCATCCAAAAGACCATGTTACTAAAATAGCTTTTTATGATTATGAATTTGAAAACGTTACAAAAATCAAATATCTAAATATGAAAAGAGGAGATGAAATAAATCTTAAAAAAATAAAATACAACAAAGAGTTTTGGGATAAATTTGAAAGACCAACTTTTGAAAAAATATAAACTTAAAGCGAGTAATTGTAATATTACTCGTTTTTTATATCTTCACGCCTCTAAAAAATTAGCTAAACATTGAGGTATTCTTACCTTTTTGAACCCTAAAAACATAATATGAAAAAAATTAATCTATTTACATTTTTATCTCTATTTTTTATTCTTTCCGTATTTTCACAAGAATTCAATCCGAAAATAATTGATATCCCAGAAAATCCGAAAGCAGAAGATTTTTCTTTTCTGAAAGAAGAATTGAAAGATGCAAACGTGGTAATGCTTGGAGAATTTTCACATTTCAACGGAGATGTTTTTATTTATAAAGCAAAAATTGCAGAATATTTGTATGAAGAACTTGGTTATAAAACGATTGCTTTTGAAGGAAGCGTATATGATATTTACAAAGCTGAACAGCAAATTCAGAAAGGAGAATCTATAGATTATGCTTTTCAAGAAAGTCTTTTTGGCTGCTGGGGAGAAGTAGAAGAATTTGATGGATTTAAAAAATTCTATACTAAAAACAAGAAAGATTTGAAGCTTTACGGTTTTGACTGTCAAATTACATCGAGTTATACTCCAGAATATTTGGTTCAAGATTTATTTAAATTTTGTAATAAAAACAAACTTAAGCTAAACCTAAATTTTAATGATTTAGAAATCATAATTGACACTTATACCTCAAATTATAAATACCATGATGAAGATATTTCATATTCTGAATTTAAAAATGCTTTTGAAAAACTTCTTTCTCAAATAGGAAAATTACCTGAAAACGAGGAAAATTTAATTTGGAAACAAACTATTGAAAGTATTCTGGCGGAATTTGATTTTTATCAAAAATCAATTAAAAAATCTAGATCTGAATTTCATATTAGAAATAATGATATTCAAAGAGACAAAAAAATGGCTGAAAACCTTTTAGAATACATTGAAAAACATCCGGATGAAAAAATAATATGTTGGGGAGCAAATGCGCATTTCATCAATAATATGCCAGAATCTCATGTTCCTGATTTGGTTGGAATTCGTTCGATGGGAACTTATGTAAAAGAAAAACTTGGAAAAAAAGCGTACTCTCTTGCTGCTGTTACTGCTTTTGAAGAGCATAAACATAGGGTTTTCGATACTATTTTCCCTACTCCATTGCATCCAGAATCTTTTGAGAGATTTATGAGAAACCAGAAGAAAAAACACTTCTTTATTTCATCTAATCAAAAAGTTATGGATACCGTGATGCAAACTCGTTTTTTATCTGATCTACACTTTGTAAAAAGTAATTTGAAAAATGCTTTTGATGGTTATTTATATTTTGATGTGTTTAAAGAATCTACAACGAATAGAGAAACTTTTAGTTCTAAATTGGAAAAAGAAATTGAATTTATTTCAGGAAAAATATTGAATAAAGAATCTAAAAAACCAATTTCTTTGGCAGAAGTTCGATTAGGAAATAATGTAAGTTTTAGTGATAAGGATGGAAAATATACTTTAGAAAAACCTAATTATTTAAGAAAAACAGATTCTATTCAAGTAGATGCAACAGGTTTTAAATTTAAAAAAGTAGCAATTAGAAATAGTGCGAAAATCAAACTTGAAGAAGCTCCTAATCAGCTTAGTGAAGTTGTTATTATGGCAAAACAGAATCCTTATAAAATATTAAAAAAAGCACTTCGAAAAATAAATTACAACAATGCAACAAAAAAACATAATGTAAAAAACTATATGCATTGTTACACTGAATTTAAAGAAAAAAAATATATAGATTATGAAGTTGTAATGGACTCTTATGTAAATAAACCTAATTCTACTTTTCGTTCTTCAATTAATATAAAAGAGTTTCATTTTAATAAAGGAAAGGAAAAACCTGAATATGTTCCTAGTTATTTTTTGTGGCAATATTTCACTTTAGATTCAAAAGTTTTAAAAAGAAGTAGAATGAAAAAATACTCTTTAAAACTTGAAAATGATACTTTAATAAATAATGAAGAAATATATAAAATCTCATTTCAAACAGACAGAAAAAATAGAAAATATACGGAACAATGGGTTGACTGCAATTTTTATGGAAATATTTTTATTAATAAAAAAGATCTTGCTATTATCAGAATAGAATATTTTTGGAAATTTAATAATCCTACCATAATTGAATTAGAAGATCAAAGTGAATATCTATCCTATTTTTATGATTCAGAAAAATTGGTAGTAGAATTTAAAAAAGTCAAAGGTAAATATGTAATGGATAAAAAAATTGTAAAAAACTCTTTTAAATATAAAGATATAAATGAAAAAATTCATCCTGGAAATATTTTTGCAGAAATAGCTTTTTATGATTATGAATTTGAAAACGTAACAAAAATTAGGCATCGAAATAAGGAAAGAGGAAGTGAAATAAATCTTAAAAAAATAAAATACAACAAAGAGTTTTGGGATAAATTTGAAAGACCAACTTTTGAAAAAATATAAAAACAGAAAGAGCAGCAGAAATGTTGCTCTTTTTTTATTAACTTATAGAACATAATTTTGGTCAAATTTTAGAATGGAATTTTGTTTTTAACTAAACACACCCCTAGCCCCTCTCAAGAGGGGAACTTGTTATTCTCTACACAGGAACCAATCATTACAACTTCATTATCAAAACATTAACATTTTAACAAAACATTAATATTTCTAGCAGTCATTCTTTGTAATTTGACTTCCTCATATCGACTAATAATTGAATATAAAAACCAAATTATGAAGATTAAATTTTTACCCTTAGTAGCAGCTTTTCTTTTCTTCGGTTCTGCTAAAACTTACGCACAATTCGAATTTCCTGTAGAAGTTCCACAACAAAGTCAGTTAGCATCCGTGTTTCAAACAGTTGGAGTTACTGGAGTTGATGTAGAATATAGCCGTCCTTCAGTAAGAGGAAGAAAGATTTTTGGAAAATTAGTCCCTTACGGACAAGTATGGAGAGCTGGAGCTAACGCAAACACAACGATTAGTTTCACTACAGAAGTAAAAATTGACGGAAAAACGGTTCCAGCGGGAAAATATGGTCTACACATCATTCCTACAGAAAATGAGTGGACAATGATTTTAAACCAAGAAAATTCTGCATGGGGAAGTTATTTTTATGAAGAAGGAAAAGATGTAATTCGTTTCAAAGTGAGTCCAAAAGAGATTCCATTTACAGAACAAGTTACTTATGATTTTACAGATGTTCAGAAAAACAGCGCTGTTTTAAACATGTCTTGGGAAACTACAGAAGTTTCATTCAAAATCGAGGCAGATACGGACAAACTTGCTGTTGAATCTTTCAGAAAACAACTGAACAGCAGACCTTGGTGGGGATGGACTGGACCTTATAAAGCAGCAGAATATTGTTATGATAACAATGTGAATTTAGACCAAGCTTTAGAATGGGTAAACAGATCGATCAGAAATCAAGAAAACTTTTCGAACACACTTTTAAAGTCGAAATTATTAAAAACTTTAGGTAAAACAGAAGAAGCAAAAACAGAGAAAGAAAAAGCATTTTCTTTAGCAACTGTTAACGATTTAACAAGATTTGCATACTACGAGTTTTTAAAGAAAAACAACAAAGAAGGTATGGATGCTCTAAAAGTTGGAATCAAAAATTATCCTAAAAACGCTAGTGCATATAATGCTGTAGCTTGGGGATACACAAAAATTGAAGACAACAAAAATGCTTTAAAATATTATAAAAAAGCATTGAAATACGCTTCTAAAGAAGAAAAAGAAAAAATTCAAAAAGCAATAAACAAATTGCAATCATAATTTTTTAACATAAAGTAAGTTTATTAATGTAGTTTTAAAATGCTTTCTCAGAAATGGGGAAGCATTTTATTTTTTAATATTATTTGGGCGAATCCCTGCCCTCCGACTCCGCTTCGGGAACAGGGTCGAGCTTTTCGTTCCTAGTTTTGTTTTTCAGAAAAAGAAATCTAAAAAAATCCGTGGGCTTCTAAGGTCGCCTCCGTTTTTAAAGATTTTCTAAATTTCTGAAAAAACAAAAGCTATCCACTCCAATCTCTTTCGCAAGAATTTCGGTTTGCTTCCAATCAATAAATTTTACATTTCTTTTCAATTTTTAAACAAAAAAACAATATTAACAGAATTCCATAATCAAAAAACATTGCTAATTTTACTTTTATTTTTAAAAAAATGTGAATAACACAAAAAAATATATATTTTTAAAGCCTTAGAGCATAGGCAAAAAAGTAATATGGAAGATAATCAAAACATAGACGATCCTAACCAAAATCCTGATAACGGGAATTCTGGAGAAAACAATAAGCAAAATAATAAAGCAGAGAACGAAAAACCAAAAGACACTACCAACTCTGAAAGTCAAACAAATAATGATGAAAATACGACCGAAAAAGAAAAAGTTTCTGCCTCGGATGTTAAAAACGACTTTAAAGGTTTATGGGCAAGTGTAAAACAATTTTTAATAGAACTTCTGGACATTCGAGAAGGTACGAACCGAGAAAGAACCATTGAAGATATTAAAGGAAACATTTCAATGAAAGGTCACACAGCCTGGATTTTGATTATGTCTATCCTGATTGCCTCGATTGGTCTAAACGTAAGTTCTACCGCAGTTGTGATTGGAGCCATGCTTGTTTCCCCTTTAATGGGACCGATTGTCGGAGTTGGACTTTCGCTTGCTATTAATGATATTGATACTTTAAAACGCTCGATGACCAATTTGGGAGTGATGATCGGACTGAGTTTGGTAACTTCATTTTTACTTTTCAGTTTCCCGATTTTCCAAGAAGAAACTCCTGAAATTTTGGCAAGAACAAAACCAGATGTTCGTGATGTATTTATTGCAATAGCCGGAGGTTTGGCATTGATTATTGCATTGACAAGACATAAAGAGTTAACAAATACTATTGCAGGAATCGCGATTGCTACAGCCTTAATGCCGCCACTTTGTACGGCAGGTTATGGTTTAGCAACTTGGAATTTTGCATATTTTGGAGGAGCGATGTTCTTGTTCATGATTAATACAATTTTCATTGCTTTAGCAACTTTCGTAACGATTAAGTTCTTGAATTTCCCAGTAGTTCGTTATTTCAATTCTTCTAAGAGAAAAATGATTGCACAAACTGCTTCGATTGTAGCAATTGTGGTTTTTTCTTTTAGTATTTATTTGTTCTACGAATTATTAGTTGAAAATAAATTCAAACAAAGCGCGATGGCTTTTATCAAAGAATTAAAAAGTGATGGAATCAATATTTTAGGAGAAGATGAAAAAAGTATTGATTACACAAATAAAGAAATAAACTTAGCGATTCTTGGTAAAATCATCACAGAAGAAGAGCAAGAAAGATGGGAAAAAGCTTTGGAAAATCGTGGTTTACATGGTGTGAAGCTAAATTTTAGACAAGGAGAAGATAACTCGGATATTCGTAAGCAGGTAGAAAATTTGACCGATTTGTATAAACAAAATCAGAAAATTATTTCTACAAGAGATGAAGAAATTCGAGCTAAAGAAAATAAAATTAAAGAACTGAGAAAGGAACTTAAAGTATATCGAGCACAAGAGTTTCCTTTTAGTCAAATTAGTAAAGAAGCGAAAATCAACTATGAAGGTTTGGATGAAATTTCTTATTCAAAAGTGATTCAGTCGAACTTTCAACATGTGGATACTTTCCCTGTGATTTCTATCAAATGGCATAAAAATGTAACGAATTTAGAAACGAAAGAAATCAAACTTAGAGATTGGCTAAAAACTAGAATTGACAACAAAAAACTGAAAGTTGTTACGATTGAATAAATCAAAAAACAATTAAAAAGCAGCATTTTAGACTAAAAAATGCTGCTTTTTAAATTTATATATTATTGCTATGATTAAGTATTATAAACTAGTCGAGTTAATCGGAGAAAAATATCCTCAGGTGGAAATTCTAAACTATAGTAGTGTTTTACAAGATGTAGTTGAAAATTTTAAATTGAAAAAAGGAGTTCCTAGAACTGATTTAGTTTCTGAGGGTCTTGACAAAAGCAGAGGTTTATTGATAAGTGAATATTTTTATAAAATACTTATTTCTTACGGCGTTGAAAACCTATTTAAAATACGGAAAGTAAAATTATTCGATGATAATAAGGCTGTGTTTGATTATTTTTATTGTAATCTTGACAAAGCTGAATTAGAGATTGATTATAACCTCACTTTGTGGGCTGTTAAAAATATTTTAACTAAAGATATTAAGAAAGTTACAATAAAAAATAAAGCAGCATTTACTGATTTAAAATTAGATTTGAGAGCTCTTGAAAAAATTGTAATTCAAAGTCCTTTGTTTTTAATAAATAATTTGAATATGAACGATATAATATCTTATAATAATAGGTTCTATTTGTCTGAGAAATTTTTTCTTTATCTAAAAGAAAAGCAAGTATCAGGAATTGATTACAACTTTACTTCAATATATTTATCCCCTCCCCAGATGGCGCAAGAATAAATAATCGCTAGCGCTCGATTGTATCGAGTACCGTACCAGCTTTTCAAGAAAACAAAACTAGTATTTTATTAATTTTAAGTACTGTTTTTTATGCTTAAAATATTATGTAGTACTGTTGTGTGACACTCGAAAAAATTCGAGCGCTAGCGGGGGATTACCAGCTAGATTATATTTAAAACTTCCACAAAGAATCAATTATATGTCTATTACAGCTAAGCTTTATGATGTAAAAAAACCAATAGAATGAAAAAAAGAATAAAAACAGAGAAATTATATGATTCAATAGTTAGAGATTTATTTCCTAATCGTGAATTCATATATTATGAGAAATTTGAAACAATTTCTAAAAGTTATTTATTTTGTTACAATCATAGATTATTTTATCCATTAATTAATGAAAACTATTCAAGAGTTTTAGATAAAGGTGTGATTCTAATTGATAAGAATACAAATGAGTATAAAGCTTTAAATTATAATGAAGTATCAGGTTTAAGTTCCGAAATGAAAAAAAAATTAAGTCAAAAAATTATTTTTACTGATACATCAGAATTTATGGAGGAAATTACCTATGAAATTTTAATCGATTTTACAATTGAAGTTGGTTATTTGAGTATGCAGGTAATTTTAAAAATAGCTGAATTATTTAAATTAAATAAAGCTAAAATTAGATTTACTAATTTAGATGATATTTTAGGAGAAACAACACCTACTACAACGAAAGATACTTTTGCTTTATACTTATATGATAATAGTTTTATATCATATTATTTAAAATTTATAGAAGATCTTGGAATTAGTTGTGATTTATTAAAAATGGAAAATGCTAGCGTTCTTTTATTTTCAAGGAATATATCTAGTTGGCGTGAGGGCCTCGCTCGTCTTCGAATGAATAACGAAAGACGCTAATAATCGATTATATCTGTTACAATACCAATTACCTAAGAAACCAAACCAATACTTTATATTTTTAATTATAGAATATTATCTAGTCACATATTAATCATTTTTGAAACAATTTCACTTACAATTCATCTATTAAAAGATTAAAAGAAACTCCACTATATCACCTAAACAATATTTAAACAATTAAAATAAATCATAAAAACCCTTAATTAAAACATTAAAAAACATTGAAAATTGTTATCATTTTATTAAGAAAACATACAACATGACAAAAATCAGCTATTCTCTTATTTTGATTAATTATATTTAAACAATCGAATAAAGAACTATATATTATGAAAAAAATACTCTTCCCTACTGATTTTTCGAAAATAGCAGAGAATGCTTTTATCTATGCTTTAAGGTTAGCAAATAGAATTCAAGGTGAGATAATTCTTTTACACGTTTATGACCAGCCAGACCTGAGAGGTTCTAGCTTGAGAGTAACTGTACAAGGAATCTTTGAAGAAAGAAAACGAGAAGAAAAAGAAGCTTTCGACAAGTCTATTGAAATTCTAAATGAGATAGCAAAAAAAGACGGTAAAGAGCATATTCCTATTTCAAAATTATTAATTCAAGGAGAAATTGTTCCTACTGTAAAACGTGTAGCCGAAGGTGAAAAAGCTGATTTTGTAGTAATGGGTACCAAAGGTGCTACTGGATTAAAAGAACTTTTCTTAGGTTCAAACGCTACTGGTGTCATGGATATTTTAGATATTCCTGTAATTTCTATTCCTGAAGAAGCGACGCTTTTAGATAAAATTCAGAAAATTGTTTTTACAACAAATTACACAGAAGAAGATACTCTAGCCTTAGACGAAGTAGTTTATTTCGCCGATGCTTTCAAAGCAGAAGTACATTGTATTCATTTCAATACGGACAAAGAAGAATATCATGTTTCAGACATGAATAATATCTGGAAAGATGAATATTACACAGATTTTGCGAATGTTTCTTTCAAAACTGTTGATACTAATAATATGGAGGAAGGTTTAGAAAAATATTGTGAGAAAGAAAACATCAATATTGTAGCAATGCTTTCTCACAAGAAAAATATTATTGAAAAAATCTTTTCGAGCAGTATTTCTAAGCAAATGGTAAACCACACAGATGTACCTATTTTCTCAATCCCTGATTCCTTAATCAAGAAGAATGCAATGAAAGAATAAGAATTCAAAAAAGTTTTAAAGATTCTTTCTTATAAAAACCTTTAAATTTGATAAAAACATAAAGCTATTCAAAAAATCAAATAGCTTTATGTTTTCTTTTTTTATGGGTAAATCATTTCTTGTGTATAATCAAACTCATAAGTTTTATCTTCTATTTTAAAATTAAATCCGTAGAATTTAGCTTTCGGACTTCTCTTAAAAACTACCAAACCTTTTAAAGTATATCCTGGAGGAAGCTCTGTTTTTCTGATTAAATTATTTTCCCAAAAATTTCGTTGATCATTTAAACTCATATTTTTATTAGCAAAATAAACACGTTTATTATCTATACTTTGTTTTTGGTTTGAAAGACTTCTTTTAGTTCTTGACATATTTTTATCCGAAGTCAATTCTGCAACATCAGCAGCCAAATGCATTGTAGAATTCAACAAATCTGCTGAGTTATTATTTTTCGCTTTAGCTGAATTTATAGAAAGTGCTTTATCAATTTTCAATAGCTCTAATTCTGGATCATTAGCATGTACAAATTGTATCAAAGTCAGCGTATCTTTTGTATAAGAAGTATAATAAAAATCATAAGGATCAATCAAAATCGTACTATCGCTCTGATTCGTGATTTCTACTTCAAAAAACAATTTTGTTTCTATACTTCTATGAAACATACATTCTACAGATATTCCACTGTGTGAATTAGTTACTTTTTCTTTTCCAAAATGCCATTTTTTTTCTTGTTTTTCTAAAGGTGTCAAATTACTCACAGCAAGAGGTGCATAACAAGAAGTAAGTAAAATTGAGGTTACTATTAAAAACAATAATTTTTGTGCAATTTTCATTTTAATTTTTATTTCAGTTAATTTTTGACTTTTTAAACAAAAATAAGACCAAAAGAAGAAATTAAACTTTAAATTTTAAACCAAAAAAGCCCAAAGAATAAACTCTTTGGACTTTTAAAATATAATCAGATGAAAAATGATTAAATCGTTCTCTTAAAAATATATCTTGTGATAAAAATTCCTTTTCCGTCATTATCACCAGAATCACTCTCTACACCACTATTTACAAAAGCAATTTCCCATCCTTCTTTTACCATTTCATTGATTTTTGAAGAAATTAAAGCATCGTTTGAAGCAATGTTTTGAAAATTAATTCCTACCCCACTGTAAAAATTTAATAATAAAGTTTCGTCTAAATTATCAATCTTAGCATCCTTTCTTTTCTTGCTACTTTTGATTTTTCCGTCAGAAGTTCTTTTTGTAGTAAAAGGAGTATAATCTGTAATTTCTTGGTGTTCGATAATTCTTGATCTACCTAACCCCATAGGAACAATCGATTCTACCACCGTAATTTGTTTGTACTCCACAGTTGGCGTAATCGTTCCTTTCTTACTACTCATAAAAATTAATGAAACTGCTACAATTGTAAGACTTAAAATAATTGTTTTAAAATTACTCATTGTTAATCTATATTTTAAAATTATTCAGTGGCAAATATAGTTTTATTTGTTAATAATTTAACTTATTCTAATATTTTGTGAATTTCAACACTTTATTTAAACCTAATACTCTAAAATACTTAATACCTCATTTCGCATATTTCTACTAATTGGAATTGCTTTTTGATTAATTTCTAAATATTCTTTGGTGTAAGAATCAATTTTAGAAATAGAAATAATAAAGGAACGATGGACTTTCAAAAAAAGATGTTTTGGAAGTTTAGATTCTACATTTTTCATGGTATCTCTCGTAACTAAAACCTGATTTTCACAATGAATTTTTATATAATCACTCAAACTTTCTACATATAAAATAGAATCCAAAGCTACTTTTTGCATTTTTCTGTCAACTCGAACAAAAATAGAATTATCCAAAACATTTTGTTTTCTTTCTTTTTCGGAATTGGATTTTTTCTCCGAAAATGTTTTCTGTACTTTCTGAATTGCTTGCATAAAACGTTCAAAAGAAATTGGTTTTAGCAAATAATCTACGGCTTGCAAGTCAAAACCATCAAGTGCATATTCTCTATAAGCAGTTGTGAAAATAATTTTTACATTTCCTTTCAAAAGTTTAGCAAAAGACAAACCTGTAACTTCAGGCATTTGAATATCCAAAAACAATAAATCAATTTCTTTTTCTTGCAAAATCGGAAAAGCCTCCATCGCACTATTACAAGACGCAATTAATTCTATATCTGGAAATTTCGATAAATAAGTTTGAATAATTTCTCTTGCAATCGGTTCGTCATCAACTATAATACAATTAAGCTTTTTCATAAATCGTTTTTAAATTTAAATTCACCTCAAAAATATTTTCATTTTTAAAAATATCCAGAGAATGTTGTTTAGGGTATAAAAGTTCTAGTCTTTTTTCAATATTTTGAAGTCCAATTCCAGTAGTTTCATTTTGTATAACATTTCGATTATTTCGAATCTGAAAAGACAATTTATTTTCTTTTAGTTTTAAAAATATTTCTATGTTTAAAATTCCGTTTACAAACTTTCCATGCTTAAAGCTATTTTCAATAAAAGGTAAAAGCAACATAGGTGGAATCGGAAAATCTGGGTTTTCTATTTCTTTTTCAAAACGAACTTCCAACTGCTCTTGAAAACGCATTTTTTCTAAAAAAATATAATTTTCAATATGTCTGATTTCTTTTTCTATCGAAACTTCTTTTTGATCCACTTGATACAAAATGTAATCCAACAAATCTGAGAATTTCAGAATGATTTCAGGAGTTTTCAAATCTTGTTTTAAAGCAAAACCATAAATCACATTTAAAGCATTAAACATAAAATGTGGATGAATCTGTTTTTTCAAATAATTCATTTCTTGTTCTTTAAAATGAAGACTTTTTTCTAACATCTCTGATTTCAATTTTTCATGCTCAGAAGTTGTTTGAAACTGAATCTGAAAAAGCTTTAATGTACTTGAGAAAAAAACAATTAAATAAACCAAAATCAGAATAAAAATATAATTTTTACTCATTGGTGGCATCGCTCCGATATTTAAATTAGAAAGAAAAATCAGTGAAAAATAAATACTTAAAATAATCAGATATGCAGAAATTATCAGTGTGTATAAACTATATAAAGCAAATTTGAAATACTTCTTTAGGATTAAATATTTCGGAATCAAAAAGTAAATCACAAAATAAGTTGTCAGCATCGTAATTGGTAATAAAAAACCTGAAAACCAAACAATATAATTTGTATCCGAAGCATTGTAACTAAAAAAATAAACATAAAAAAGATAGACAGCTATCCAAAAAAGAAGATGTCCGAAAATGGAAGAATATAATTTATTTGCTAGAATTTTCATTCTAGCAAGTTCTGAATTTTATTTTTTGCAAAGTAAATTTTTCGATGAAATACAGAAAACTTCTTCAGTTTGACGTATTTTCCATGTTTTTGTGTTTCAAAGTATTTTTTCTGTTAAAATCCGTTGAAAAAAGGTTGTTGGTCGCATTTTCAAAAAAAATATGAAACTGACAGCTACTTTTGAAATAGAAATCAAAAAATAAAAAAGTCATGATATTAAATTTTTTAGAAGTAGGCGGGCCAATTTTCATGTATCCAGCTTTAATTATTCTGATCTTAATTATTATTTTAATTGTAAAAAGCTTTGTAAATCCTAAAGGAAAAACACAAAAAAATAGAAGTTTAATCTCAAATCTTGGAACTTTCGCTATTGTTTGGGGATTTCTTGGACAACTTTTAGGACTAATTTCGGCTTTTGACACTATTGACAAAGTCGGAAAAGTATCGACTTCCATTTTAGCTGGCGGACTGAAAGTTTCTTTGGTTGCTCCTACTTTTGGGTTGGTAATTTTCTTGATTGCCAGAATCGGAATTATTCTTTTAGATCTTAAATCTCAAAACAATTTAAACAAAGAAATTCATGAAGAATAAAAATTACGTTTAATATGCTCTGGTATTTTTAATACTAGGAATAAATGGCTGTTTTTGAACAGTCATTTTTCGGCATTTCATAATATTTTCAAAATTTCCTCTTTTTTAAATCATTCATTTAAAAATAAGTCCAAAATAACGGAAAGCGTTAAGAGCTTGTTTAAAAATTGTATCAGAATTGTTTTGTAGCTTATTAAAAAACTATTTTGAAAGCTTTTTTAGAGTTCATAGCATCGCTATGGTCGAAAAAAAAGATAAAAAAGAATTTTTAAGAAGTGTATAAAACTTTTTGATATAAATTTAAACAAGCTCTAAGATATCTTTTGTAATTTTAGTTTACATTTGATTTTCAAAATTAGTTATATGACGATAAGAGAAATTACGAATATTATTGAAGAAATTGCACCTCTTCCATACGCAGAAGGTTTTGACAATGTAGGTTTATTAGTTGGTTCTTATGACACCGAAGTTTCTGGAGTTTTAGTGACTTTGGATACTTTAGAAGATGTTGTGGACGAAGCAATTGAAAAAAACTGTAATCTAATTGTTAGTTTTCATCCAATTGTTTTTTCTGGTTTAAAAAAATTAAACGGAAAAAATTATGTAGAAAGAGTGGTAATTAAAGCAATTCAAAACAATATTGCTATTTATTCTATGCACACAGCTCTTGACAATTCTTTTGTTGGTGTAAGTGCAAAAATGTGTGAAGTAATCGGAATTCAAAATCCTGAAATCTTAATTCCACAAAAAAATACCATCAAAAAACTTACAACATATGCACCAATTGAAAATGCAGAAAAAGTAAGAAATGCGATGTTTAATGCTGGAGCTGGAGCAATTGGAAATTATGATTGTTGTAGTTTCAACATGGATGGAGAAGGAACTTTTAAAGGAAATGAGAACTCAAATCCGAAGATTGGAGAGAAAGGAAAACAACATACAGAGAAAGAAACTTTGATTTCTGTAACTTTTGAAAAGCATTTGGAAGGAAAAATTATCAAAGCTTTGAAAAAAAGTCATGTATATGAAGAAGTAGCTTATGAAATTATTTCTTTAGAAAATCTTCACCAACATATCGGAATGGGTATGGTCGGAGAATTACAAGAAGAAATGGATGAAATGGAGTTTTTGATTTATCTAAAAGAAAAAATGCACACTGCTTGTGTTCGTCATACAAAACTTAGAGGAAAGAAAATCAAAAGAGTAGCAGTTCTTGGAGGAGCAGGAAGTTTTGCTGTAGATGCTGCAAAAAGAGCAAAAGCAGACGCATATGTTTCGGCAGATTTTAAATATCACGAGTTTTTTAAGGCCGAAAACAGCATTTTAATTGCCGATATTGGACATTTTGAGAGTGAACAGTTCACAAAAAACCTTTTAGTTGAATATCTTACAAAAAAAATTCCTAATTTTGCAGTTGTCTTATCAGATATAAATACAAATCCAATTTATTATATATAAACATGGCTAAAACGAAAGAAGTAACGGTTGAGGAAAAATTAAGAGCGCTATATGATTTACAATTAATTGATTCAAGAATTGATGAAATTAAAAACATGCGTGGAGAACTTCCTTTAGAAATAGAAGATTTGGAAGATGAAATCACTGGTTTAAACACTAGAATTTCTAGATTCAAAGAAGATATTTCTGATTTCCAAACGGAGATTAGCAATAAGAATAATGCTATTGAAGAATCGAAAGCTCTTGTAAAAAAGTACAAAGAACAACAAAAAAATGTTCGTAATAACCGCGAATTTGATTCTTTAACTAAAGAGGCTGAGTTTCAAGAATTGGAAATTGAATTAGCACAAAAAAGAATTAAAGAGTTCAAAGCGAAAATTGAACAAAAGAAAGAAGTAATTAAGAAAACAGAAAGCGATCTTAAAAGATTAGAAGACCATTTAAGCCACAAAAAATCGGAATTAGATGGAATCATGGCAGAAACTCACAAAGAAGAAGAAGTATTAGCTTCTAAATCTGAAGAGTATAGCCAATTAATCGACGAGAAGCTTTTAACTGCTTATAAAAGAATTCGTTCGAAAATGAAAAACGGATTAGCTGTAGTTTCTATTGAAAGAGGAGCTTCTGCAGGATCTTTCTTTACAATTCCACCACAACGTCAAGCTGAAATTGCAGCTAGAAAGAGAATCATCATCGATGAGCACAGTGGAAGAATTTTAGTAGATGCACATTTAGCTGCTGAAGAGAAAGAAAAAATTTCTGCTCTTTTTACAGTTTAATTTCTGAAAAAATTATAAATAAAAAAGCTTCCTAATTGGAAGCTTTTTTTTTGTGCTTTATAAAATATTATCCTCTTATTTTTAAAAACTTAAGATTTCAAAACACCCTAACCTCTCTCAAGAGGCAGGGCTGTTAAGTCCTAGTTTTATTTATCGATTTTTGATGATCGCTGGCGCGAGTTTGTAACTCGTGACCACACAAATTCTAGAAACAATGGGCACACTTTACAAAAGTGCGCCAGGTTTTGATTATATATTTTATTATTCTACTAATTCTTTATCTAAAGTTTTTCTTTTGATTTCTTCTACTTCAGCTAAACTTTTGTAGTGTGGTAACATGCTTTGTTTTTCTGGAAATTGTTCAATCATTAATGTTGTTGAGTTAAATGCGAATTCTACTCCCATGTTATTTGCTAAATTCAAAATAGCTAAATGAAACTCATGTTTTTCTGCTTCTACTTCTCCCCAATCTGTTTTGTGAAAATACACATTTACCAAAATCAATAATGCAGAATCTCCAAAACCTGAAAATTCAATATTGATTAATTTATCATGAACGTTTTCTTGTTTTCTTGCTATTTCTCGAATTCCTTCAATAAAAGATTCTAATAATTTTGGTGGTGTATCATATCGAACTCCTAATTCTGTTTGGTAACGTCTTAAATTTTTCAATAATTTATTATTCTGCACAATCATTTCCGATAATCTACTATTCGGAATTTGAAATATAGAAGCATCTGCCGCACGAATTCTTGAAGAACGAAAACCTACCTCTTCTACTCTACCAACAACACCATCTGTTTCAATCCAATCACCAATCTGGAAAGGTTTATCCAAGAAAATCATAAAAGTACCTATCAGGTTTTTCACCGTATCTTGAGAGGCAAATGCAAAAGCAAGACCTCCAATAGAAGCAGCTCCAAGTACCGTAGTAAGACTAATTCCAAAAACCGTTAAAAGATTTAAACCTCCAACAAAAATTACAATTCCTTTTAAGAATTTATTTAAAATCGGAACTAACTGATCATCTAATTTACTTTTACTTTCTAAGGTTGCTTGTTCATAAACACACATTCCGTATTTTACAATTTTCAGGAAAGCATAAATCCAGAAAACTGTTTCTGTAATATTCAAAATCATAAACAGAATCGAGTTTACCGAAAAAGCTAATTGTATAGAAGGAATTACTTTTTTCAAAATAATGATAATCATGATTAAAGTAAAACTTCTAGCAATCTTTAATAAGATATCATTTGCTTGCACTTTTATTTTTTTGGCTAAAAGAACTTGTCCTTTTCTCAGTAATAAATAAGCAATTCTCTTAAAAATAAAATAGAATAAAATGATAAAAACAGTTAGTATTCCTCCAATTGTATGTTGCCAAAGTTCTAAGCCAAGAATCTTTTTATTTCCGAATTTTGCAGGAATAAATTTTTGCACAGAAGCAATATACCATGGATAAACTTCGTCATATAATTTATCGATACTATTGATAGTTTCTTTGGAATAATACCATTTTCCATCTACTTTTTCTACGCCAATTTCTGGCATTCGAACAGGAAAAAGTGTGTAGGAATTTTTTACATTATACCCAATCGTATCTTTATGATTTGCATCGTTCGGAATCTTCTGAATGTCTACATGCAAACCTCTTCCTTCAATAATTTTTTGAAGTTTAACAGCTTTTTCTCCAGCCTTCTTTAAATCTTCTAACAAAAAAGATTTTGAAGCTTGTGCTTCGTTAAAATTTTCTGGTTGTAAATAATGTAAATGGTTATAAACAGTGGCTCTCGGGCTACTTAAATCTGTTTTTATTTCTTGAGAAAAAACAGAAAAAGTTACCAAAAACAACAAAAAAAATAATGCCTTTTTCATTTATAGGATTTCTTAAAGTTATATTAAAATCAAACCAAATTTAAACCTTTTTAATTTCATAGGGTCATAGAATCAGAAAACTTTAAATAAGAATAAAATGAAGAAATTAATCGCAATAATCGTTTTACTTGTTACGGTAACAGTAAGCGCACAGGACAAGAAACCTCATCATAAACACAAAAAAGCGGATTTTACTCCAGAGCAACAAGCTATTATTAAAACTAAAAAAATGACTCTTGCTTTGGACTTAAATAAAAGTCAGCAAGACAAAATATTAAAAATCAACACGGATCTTGCACACGAAAGAGCTGAAAACAAAGCGAAGTGGAAAGAAAACAAAGCAAAAGGTATCAAGCTTACAGATGATCAAAAATTTGAATTGATCAACACAAAGTTGGATAAACAAATTGCTATACAAAATGAAATGAAAGATATTCTTTCTCAAGAGCAATTCGAGCAGTGGAAAAAAGTAAAGAAAAAAATGTTTAAAGAAAGAAAACATAAAGCTGCAAAAATTAAAAAACATAAAAAAATGGAGAAAATCCGCAAACATAAAAAAGCGGAAAAGCTAAGACCAGCTACTCCAGTAGAGAAATAAAAAGTGAGAGTTAATTTTTGAAATTGAGTTAGTAAAAAAACCACAGTTTTTAGCTGTGGTTTTCTTTTTATGTCTAATTCAAATATTTATTCTTTAAATGTTTGTTTGTTATTTTTTAGTGTGATTTTCAGCAATTTAATATTAACACACCCCTAACCCCTCTCAAGAGCAGGGCTGTCACGTTTGTTTAATTATTTATTATATTCGCAAAAAAGAAGAACTATTGTCCTTATTTGACCATTTATCAAAAATAGAAGATCCTCGAAGAAAAGCAGGAACTCGAGCAGGTTTA
>NZ_JADOTV010000039.1 GCF_015767245.1 Aureivirga sp. CE67 | reverse complement strand
ATTAGCACCATTGCTATAAATCTACAAAGATTAAATATAGGATGGTCAATTAAAGACGCAATAGGATATTGTACTTTTAATTTGAAAAAAGTAATCAAACTATTTAGAACGTGACAGCCCTGCTTTATACTTGGCCGCTTTTGATGTATTTCAGAAGTGGCTTTTTTTATGAGAATTCTAGAATTTATAAATATTTCAAATCTGAAATATCTAAAGCTTTCCATTTTTTTAGAATGAAGTATTTTTTCACAAAATTTTAAGTAAATCTTAAATTCTGTTTCTTTTTTTATCTTAAATTAGAGCCTCTTAAATTTTTCTAATTATAACAACTAAAAAAACTACAAAGTGAAAAAATTTTTTAAACGATTTTTTATCTTTTTGTTTGTTCTAATAGGTTTACTTTTCGTTTTACCTATCATTTTCAAAAGCCAAATAATTGATAAAGTAAAGGAAGAAGTCAATAAGTATGTAAATGCAAAAGTTGACTTCAAAGATGTGGATATAAGTTTGATTCGAAAATTCCCAAATGCTGCTATTGGTATTGAAGAATTATCGATTATAAACTACGCTCCATTTGAAGGAGACACTTTAGCTTATGTAAAAAACATAGATTTGAAAGTAAATCTTACAGATCTTTTTGGAGGAAGCTATAATGTAAAAAGTATTGAAGTAGATGGAGTAAACGTTTTGGTGAAAACAAACAAAGATGGAAAAAGTAATTATGATATTGCAGTTGCCGACAATGCATCAGAAGAAGCTCCAGCAGAAACTCCAAAAGAATCAGAAGAGGAATCTAGTTTTTCTTTTGGTGTAGATTCTTATAGAATTTCGGATGTGAATGTAACTTATATCGATGAAGTTGGGAAAATGGCAATGTATATTGATAATTTTGATCATTCAGGAAACTTAAAATATACTGGAGATAATGCAAAATTAGATACAAAATCGTCTATCGAAGCTTTCACTTTCAAGATGGATGATGTTGCTTATGCGAATAAAATCAAATTTAGTTTAGACGCTTTGTTAAATATGGATTTAGCAAAAATGCGTTTTACTTTTGAAGAAAATTTAGCACATATCAACGATTTAAATCTTTCGTTTGACGGGTATTATCAAATGAACGAGAAAAATCAAGAAATGGATATTACTTTTGCTTCAAAACAATCAGCGTTTAAAAGTTTACTTTCTCTAGTTCCTGCAGCTTATACTTCTAGTTTTGATGGAGTAAAAGCAAATGGAAAATTAGATTTATCAGGAAATGCAAAAGGAATTTTAGATGATAAAACAATTCCTTCTTTTGATTTAATTGTAAAAACAGATAATGCTTCGTTCCAATATCCAGATTTACCAAAAGGAATTACAAATATTTATGTAAATACAGAAATTGGAAACAAAACAGGAAATATCGATGATACTTTTGTGGATGTTAAAAACTTCCAATTCAAAATTGATCAAGATGCTTTTAAAGCAAAAGCTTTCATTAATCATGTAACAACAAATCAAACAATTGATGCTACTTTTGATGGAAAAATTAATCTTGATAATTTAACGCATGCTTATCCTGTAGAATTTGATGGAAAGTTAGCTGGAATTTTAGTAGCAAATATTTCTACGCATTTTGATATGAATTCTGTGATGAACAGTAAATATGAAAATATCAAAAACGAAGGTTCTGCAAGTCTTTCTAATTTTGAGTTTGCAAATGCATCTGTTCCACATCCATATTATATCGAAACAGCCGATTTAACTTTTAACACAAAAGAAATTGAGTTAAAACAATTCAAAGCTAAAACAGGAAATAGTGATATTGAACTTTATGGAAAAATTGACAATTTATACGCTTTCTTATTCAACGATGCGAAGTTAATTGGAGATTTTGCTTTAAACTCAAATAAACTTTATGTAAATGATTTCTTAGTTCCTTCAGAAGAAACAGAAGCTACTACGGAAACAACAGAAGAAAATAAAACAGAAGAAGTTGCAGAAAATACTACAGAAACTACACCAGCTACAACTGGTGAAGAAATGAAAATTCCTGCATTTTTAGATGCAACTTTCAAAGCTAAAATTGGAGAAGTTCACTACGATAATATCGAATTAAGACAAGTAGACGGAACTTTTGTAATCGACGATCAAAAAGCAGATTTAAAAGGAATTACTGCAAAATTATTTGGAGGAGATATCAAAATCAACGGATCTGTAGATACAAAACCAAATGTACCTTTCTTTGATTTTGGTTTAGGAATCAAGAAATTTGACATTCAAAAAACTTTTGGATCTTTAGAAATGTTCCAAAAAATGATGCCAATAGCGAATGCATTTGACGGAAATTATAGCACTGCTTTTGATTTAAAAGGAAAATTAAACAAAGATTTTTCTGCAAATATCAATTCACTTTCAGGAGATTTATTAGCGAATTTATTCATTAATAAGGTAGATACAGAAAAATCGGAAGCTTTAAGTTTAATGGATCAAAATTTGAATTTCTTTGATGCTTCAAAATTAGATTTAAAAGATTTAAAAGCACATGTAGTTTTCAATGACGGAAAAGTGATTTTAAAACCAATGAATTTAAAATGGAAAGATGTTCCGATGAAACTTTCTGGAGAGCATGGTTTTGATCAAAATATGGATTATGATTTAAAAATGGATCTTCCTGCAAAATATTTAGGAAAAGATATCAATAAATTATTATCTACACTTTCTGCTGCTGAGCAAAAGAAAATGGTAGTTCCTGTAGATGTTAATTTATCAGGACCTGTTGCGAAGCCAAAAATCAAAGTAGATTTAAAGAAAGCAATCACAGAAGTGACAAAGAAAATCATTGAAGCACAAGCGCAAAAAGTAAAAGATGAAGTGAAAGACAAAGCAGAAGATGCTGTAAAAGATCTTTTAGATGGTGTGTTGAATGGAAATAAAAATAAAGACAAAGACAACAAAAAAGACGGAGAGAAAAAATCAGATGGAGATAAAGTAAAAGATGCTGCAAATGATTTATTAGATGGTCTTTTTGGTAAAAAAGAAAAGAAATAATTCGAATTTTAGATAAAAATTAAAGCCTGTTTAAATCAAATTAAACAGGCTTTTTTATTTCTTAAAGTGATTTTTCAAATGGGATTCGGTTTACAATACTTCTTCCAAGCGTGATTTCATCAGCATATTCTAGTTCATCACCAACAGAAATTCCTCTAGCAATCGTAGAAGTTTTGATATTATATTTTTCAATTTGTTTAAAAATATAAAAATTGGTCGTATCTCCTTCCATAGTAGAACTCATCGCAAAAATGATTTCTTCAATTTCCTCATTTTTAACCTTATCGACCAAAGCTTCAATATGTAAATTATGTGGGCCAATTCCTTCCATCGGAGAAATTTTTCCTCCCAAAACATGGTACAAACCTTTAAATTGAGCTGTATTTTCAATAGCCATTACATCACGAATATCTTCTACAACACAAATTACTTTATTATTTCTGTTCGGATTTGCACAAATTTCACAAATCTCTGTGTCCGAAATATTAAAACATTTTTTACAAAGTTTAATATCCGAAACCAAAGTATTCAGCGCATTCGTCAAACGATGTGTTTGTTCTTTCGGTTGTTTCATCAGATGTAAAACCAAACGCAATGCTGTACGTTTTCCAATTCCTGGTAAAGAAGCTACTTCTGCAACCGCTTTTTCTAAAATTTTCGAAGAATAATTCATATTGCAAAAATACATAAATGATTTTCGATTTGAACAATTCTTTTCATTTGGGCGTTTCCTTTTTTCTTTGTCTCAAAAACAAAGAAAAAAGGCCGGGCTATTCGCTATATCTTTTTTGCTAAAAGCATATGGATGAAGAAGCAAAAAAGGATGCCGCTACTATCCCTAACGCAAAAAAAAAACTAGCTTAGGGATTGAAGAGAAAAGCTTTTGCGTATTTAAAAAATTAGAAATTCTTAGATAACGGAGGCGACCTAAGAAGCCCACGAATGTTTTAGAATTTCTTTTTTTAATAGCAAAACTTGAAACGAAAAGCCCGACCCGAAATCTTATGAAGGGTAAGCACCTAAAAAATAAAAAAATCTTAAAAACTCTGTGTTTATAGGGTTTTGTAAGGTTTTGGTTTCTATTGTTTTTTATAAAAATAAGGTTGTTTTTTTATAAACGGCACTTTGTTGTATTATACTTCACATGATTTATTTTATACATTTGAAATATGAAAAACATCTATTAAACATTTTATTAAACATTTATAATTACCCAATATATTTTTTTAAAAAACATCTATAACATCTATTAAACATCATTTAAAAAAATATAGAGTAACATCTTTTTAAACATTTAGGGAATGAGTCGTATTTTGCTATTATCGTACGACTCTTTTTTTTTTCAAAAAATTAAATTTAAAATTGAGACATATGAAAAAACAATTACTCTTATTTTCATTTCTGTTAATTTCTTTTTGCTCTTTTTCTCAAGATTTGGAAGCAACAGCAGATTTTGTTAAATGCGAAAATGAAGAAGCAAATTTCACCTACGAAGAGATTCAGGATTTTGCAATTTTGGAATTTAGCTTAGGAGAAGAATTTGATTTATTCGAAACAATCGAGGATGCTTCGAATGAAACTGATTTTATAAGTACAGATACAGAATTTACTGTGCTTTCTAGTGAAGAAGAGGCAATATATGTAAAAGAAACAGGAAGTATTTATGAAGTGAAATTAAAAACTATTGCTTTACCAACATTCGATTATCCTGGAATTACAATTTGTGATGATGAAGACGGAGATGATTACAATACTTTTCCTCTGAATGTGGAATCAGCATTATTATCATCAGATGATTTATATACTTATACTTTTCATCAAACAGAGCAGAATGCTTCAGCTAATGAAACAGAATTGCCAAATAGTTTTCATACGGTAGATACTAATATTTTTATCCGCTTAGAAGGAGAAGAAGGTTGTTTTTCTGTTTATGATTTTCCTTTGAAATCTGTTTTTTGCGGAGAAGATGCAGACGGAGACGGAGTTCCTAATGGAGAGGAAGACATAAATGAAAATGGAAATTTGGAAACAGATGATACAGACGGAGATGGAATTCCAAATTATCAAGATTTGGATGATGATGGAGATGGAATTCTAACAATTGACGAAGATTATAATGGAAATGGAGATCCGACAGATGATGATTTAAATGAAAATGAGATTCCAGATTATTTAGAAGCAGATTTTTCAGTTTTAGATTTCACATACGAAATGTTTGAATGTGAAGATATTCTTACTGTTTTTGCAGTTATTGAGGTTGAAGAAGATTTGATAGATGCATTTAATCTGCAAAGTTTACAAATATTTGAATCTTTAGAGGATTTGGATAATGATGAGAATGAATATACCAGTGAATATATTTCATTAGAATTTGATGAATTGAAAGAAATTTATGTAAAAGGAATCACTTTAGCATCAGAAGAAATTACGATAAAAGTTTCTTTAAAGAAAAGTGAAAATCCTTCGATAGAGCATCCAGGATTAACTGTTTGTATGGATGATAATGATGATATCTACACTTCTTATGATCTTTATTTAGAAGAAGATTTTATTCCAGAAGATTATCCTTTTGAGTTGAAATATTATTCTATGGAGATTGATGCAGAAGCAGAGGTAAATCAATTACAAAGTCCGCATGTAGATATTTTTGAAGAAATTATTTATTTAAGATTAGAAAACCCTGAGACAAACTGTTATTCTATTTATGAATTTCCTTTAAAATCTATTGATTGTGACCAAGATGAGGATAATGATGGAATTGTAAATGGAAGTGAAGATGTTAATGAAAATGGAAACTTGGAAACTGATGATACAGACGGAGATGGAATTCCAAACTATGCAGATGCGGATGATGATGGAGATGGAATTTTGACGATTGATGAAGATTATAACGAAAATGGAGATCCAACAGATGATGATACAAATGAAAATGATATTCCAGATTATTTAGAAGCGGATGTAGCTTTATCTGTAAATGAAATAAGCATTTTAGAAAAGATTTCGATTTATCCGAATCCTTCTAATGGAATTTTGAAAATAAAATCTAACTCGAAAATTATAAATAGTGTAATAATTTCTGATACGAGTGGACTGGTGTTACTACAGATTGAAAATTTCAATACTAGTGGGACGTTGAATTTATCTGAATATGAAAATGGAATTTACCTTGTAAAATTAACCTTAGATAATTATTCAATAGTAGAGAGAGTTCAATTATATTAACACCTTTTTTGTTTAGTTAAGTTGCCGTAATTCTTTCATTAGAATTACGGTTTTTTTATGGAAAATGGTTTTAGCAATTTCTATTTAAATTTAGTTTCTTTGTGTAAAATAGAATTACATGAAACCAGAATACATTTTATCATTAATAGGAATTTACTTTCTAGTTCTTTTAACGATTGCATATTTTACAGGGAAAAAAGATTCGAACAATGCTTTCTTTTCCGGAAATAAAAAATCACCTTGGTATGTGGTAGCTTTCGGAATGATTGGAGCTTCGCTTTCAGGGGTTACATTTATTTCGGTTCCAGGTTGGGTAAAAGAGTCCAATTTTAGTTATATGCAAACTGTTTTTGGTTATCTTATCGGATATATAGTTATCGCTTTTGTATTACTTCCTATTTATTATAAACTTCAAGTAACTTCTATTTATGAATATTTAGAAAATAGATTCGGGAAAACGAGTCATAAAACAGGAGCAGTCTTTTTCTTTATTTCCAGAGTTTTAGGAGCTTCGTTTAGATTATATCTGGTAGCGAGTGTTTTGCAACAATTTGTTTTTGAACAATGGAATGTTCCTTTTCCAGTAACTGTAATTCTTTCAATAGCATTGATTTGGGTATATACTTTTAGAGGAGGAATCAAAACGATTGTTTGGACAGATACTCTACAGACTTTCTTTATGCTAAGTGCCGTGATAGCTACGATTTTTATCATTTCAGATCATATGAATTGGTCGCTTGTAGATTTATTTCAATCAGAAGAATTAAAAAAATATACGAATATATTTTTTATAGAAGATATCAAATCTAAAAATCATGCGATAAAATCGATTCTTGGTGGAATGTTCATCGCTATTGCTATGACAGGTTTAGATCAAGATATGATGCAGAAAAACTTGACGTGTAGAAATATCAAAGAGGCACAATGGAATGTTCTTTCTCTTGGAGTTGTATTGATTCCGGTAAATTTTATTTTTCTTTTTTTAGGAGCAATGTTATTTACTTATGCAAATCAAATGGGAATTGAAATTCCAGTTGTCGACGGAACTCCAAAAACAGATTTACTTTTTCCTGAAATTGCTTTAAACGGTGGTTTAGGTCTTTTTGTAGGAGTAGTTTTTATTCTTGGTTTAATTGCCGCAGCTTATTCAAGTGCAGATAGTGCTTTGACGTCTCTGACAACTTCTTTTTGTTTTGATTTTTTAAATTTTGATAAAGAAAAAACAGAGAATCAGAAATCTACTCGTAAAAAAGTACATATTGGAGTTTCTATCTTATTGATTTTGGTAATTATTGTTTTCAGATATATTTTGGAAGATAATATTATTAGTAATGTACTGAAAGTAGCTGCTTATACTTATGGACCACTTCTTGGAATGTTCGCTTTTGGAATTATAACAAAAAGAAAAATAAAAGATCAGTTTGTTTGGATTGTTGCGATTATCAGTGTTACAATAACAATGCTTTTACACAATCATACAAAGGATATTTTAAACGGATATGTTTTCGGTTTAGAAATCTTAGGAATCAACGGATTCATCACTTTTGTTGGACTTTGGATTATTTCAAATAAAGAAGAAAAAAAGAAATCAAAATTAAAAGGAGAATTTATAGAATAAAAAGTTCCCCTCTTGAGAGGCAGGGCTGTCACGTTCTAAATAGTTTGATTACTTTTTTCAAATTAAAAGTACAATATCCTATTGCGTCTTTAATTGACCGTCCTATATTTAATCTTTGTAGATTTATAGCAATGGTGCTAATAATAGCAATATTAATGGCACCATTCCTATTTTTAATTCGATTTTTTCTTCGTTATGAAAAACATCTTTAACCCAATGCAAAGAGTTTTCAATCTTCCAATGATTTCTAATTCCCCTATGATAGAATTCAGCATTATTTGAATCCATATTTGTCATATAATACCTAATACTTTCAGATACTTCATTTGTTTTTACATTTCTAGAAAATTTACGAACTTCAATATACTTTTTTAAGCTCTTCCATTCCTTTGTTTTATTTCCTTTAAATGCATCATAAACATAGATATACCATTTTGAATGTCTACCATGGTCTTTTTCGATTTCATAAAATGAATCTAAAGGTTTTTCATGGTTTATAAGATCTGAAATATCATTAAATAATGTTTTTTGATTTCGTTTTATTTGAGCAACATAATTTAAATTATGTGACACAATACTAGCTATTGTTTTTTTTGAGTATGCAAAGCATCCAAACGAATAATTGCTCCACTATCTTTAAAATCGTTTAAAATAAATTGTAAAACACTAATCTCACTTTCTTTTTGATTACTGTAGTTTTTCATTCGAACA